>CAVWHZ010000016.1:0-1112533 GCA_963754915.1 uncultured delta proteobacterium
CCGGCTACGACGGGCTGCGCACCTACGCGGTGAGCCGGCTCTTCCTCGACAACTTCGACCATGTGAAGGCCTACTGGATCTCGCTCGGGGAGCGGCTCGCCCAGTCCTCGCTCTCCTTCGGCGTCGACGACGTCGACGGCACGGTGCTCGAGGAGCGCATCTACCACATGGCCGGGGCCACCACCCCGCAGGCCCTGTCCGAGGCCCAGCTCCACCGCATGATCCGCTTCGCGGGCCGCATCCCGGCGGAGCGGGACAGCCTCTACCACGTGCTGCGCGTGCACGCGCAGCCGGCGCCGACCGACGCCGCCCCCGTCCCCGCCACCGCCTAGAGGGGAGCCGCCATGAAGCTCCGCGCCGCCGCCGTCTCCTTCCTGAACGCCCGCCCGCTCACCGCCGGGCTCGCGGCGAGCGATCGCATCGAGCTCGTCCTCGCCGAGCCGTCGGCCTGCGCCGCCATGCTGGAGCGCGGCGAGGTCGACCTGGCGCTGTTGCCGGTGGCGGCGCTCGCCGGCAAGCCCTGGGAGGTCGTCCCGGGCCTCGCCATCGGGGCCGACGGGCCGGTCCAGACCGTGGTGCTCGCGGGCGAGGAGCCCCCGGAGCGGTGGGACGAGGTCTTCCTCGACACCGCGTCGCGCACCTCCCAGGTGCTCTCGCAGCTCGTCCTCGTCGGGCCGGGGGTTGAAGCCCCGCTACACGCCGCTCCCAGCGTCCGACGGGCTCGCCCGGGCGACCGGCTCGAAGGGAGCGCTCGTCATCGGCGACCGCGCCTTCGACGTCCGCAA
This sequence comes from uncultured delta proteobacterium, assembly GCA_963754915.1. GTDB lineage: Bacteria > Myxococcota > Myxococcia > Myxococcales > Anaeromyxobacteraceae > DATJZG01. Next base: position 786 of record CAVWHZ010000016.1, read on the forward strand.
GAAGGTCGTGCTCGACCTCGGGCGGGAGTGGACGCAGCTCACGCGGCTGCCCATGGTCTTCGCGCTCTGGGCGGCCCGGCCCGGCGCGCTCCGGCCCGAGGACGTGGCGGAGCTCGCGCGGGCGGCGCAGGCCGGCCTCGGCATGCGAACCGAGCTCGCACAGGCCTTCGCCCGCGAGCACGGAGGCGACCCGGAGCGCTACCGCCGCTACCTCACCCAGCGGATCCGCTACGGGCTCGGGCCCTACGAGATCTCGGGGCTCGAGGCCTTCCTCGCCCGGGCGGCCGACGCCGGCGTCCTGCCAGCGACGACGCTGCGCTTCGCCGACGACGTCGTCCGCACCCGCCGCGCCCGCCGCCAGGTCTCGCTCGACGCGGCCCTGCAGAAGGGCGCCGACGGCGTGCGGCTCGACGCCGACGAGGCGGAGCTGCTCGACGAGAAGGCCCCGCTGCTCGAGCTCGGCCTCGCGGCCGACATGCGCCGGCGAGCGCTCCACCCCGAGGGAGTGGTCACCTACATCGTCTCGCGCAACGTGAACTACACGAACGTCTGCACCACCGCCTGCTCGTTCTGCGCCTTCTACCGGCCGCGGGGGCACGGCGACGCCTACGTGCTCGACCGCCCCCAGATGGCGCGCAAGATCGAGGAGACCATCTCGCTCGGCGGCATCGAGCTGCTCCTGCAGGGCGGCCTGCACCCCGACCTGGGGGTCGAGTGGTACGAGGACCTCTTCCGCTGGGTGAAGGCGAACTACCCGAGCATCAACCTCCACGCGCTCTCGCCGGAGGAGATCTGGCACATCGCGCGCACGAGCCAGATCACTCTCGAGGAGACCATCGACAGGCTCGTGGCCTCGGGGCTCGACTCGATCCCGGGGGGCGGCGCCGAGGTACTCGACGACGAGGTCCGCCGGCGCATCGCGCCCCTCAAGTGCTCGACCGACGAGTGGATCACGGTGATGCGCACCGCCCACCACAAGGGGCTGAAGAGCACCGCGACGCTGATGTTCGGCGTGGGCGAGGAGGCAAGGCACCGGGTGAACCACTTCCTGCGGCTCCGGGAGCTCCAGGACGAGACCCGGGGCTTCACCGCGTTCATCTGCTGGACCTTCCAGCCCGAGCACACCCGGCTCGTCCCCTCCGACAACAGCGCCCACGCCTACCTGCGCACCAACGCGCTCGCGCGGCTCGTCCTCGACAACGTGCCCAACTTCCAGGCGTCCTGGGTGACGATGGGCGGCGGCGTGGCACAGGCGTCGCTCCACATGGGCTGCAACGACTTCGGCAGCGTCATGATCGAGGAGAACGTGGTCTCGGCCGCCGGGACCACCTTCCAGATGGACAGCGCTCGAGGTCGAGCGCCACATCCGCGACGCGGGCTTCACGCCGGCGCGGCGCAACATGCGCTACCAGCTCGTCGGCGCAGGCCGCCTAGGGAAGCGGGGAGAGACGGGGTGGGGGTCAGGGTCGTCGGCGCGCCGTTCGTCCTCGCCGGGCCCGGGGCGCCGCCCGTCGCCGACGGGGCGGTGGCGCTCGACGGGGACGTGCTCGTCTCCGTCGGTCCCGCGCGCCGAGCTCGAGGCGCGCTTCGGCGCCGGCGAGCGGATCGACGCCGTGCTGCTTCCGGCGCTCGTCGAACGCCCACCTGCACCTCGAGCTCTCGCACCTCGCCGGGCGCGTCCCGGGCGGCCGAGGCCTCGTCCCCTGGATCGAGGCACTCGTCGCGGCGCGGATGCGGGGTGGCCCGGTCGAGGAAGCCATGGCCCGCGGTGCCCGGGCGCTCGTCAAGGCCGGCGTGGCGGCGGTCGGGCGACGTCTCGAACACGCTCGGCTCCGTTCGCCACCTGGCGCGCGAGGGCATCGCCGGAACCGTCTACCACGAGGTGTTCGGCTTCAGCGCCGCCCGGGCCGCCGACGCCCTGCGGGTGGCGGCCGAGATCCGCGCGCGGGCGGACGCCCCGCCTCCCTGGATCTCCGATCGCCGCAGAGCCCGCACGCCGTGTACTCGACCCACCCGGAGACGCTGGCGCGCCTGCTCGAGGCCGGCCCCGCCTCGGTGCACGTGGCCGAGGATCCCGGGGAGCGGGAGTTCTGCGCCGCCGCCGCCGGCCCCTTCGCAGAGCTGGTGCTGCGGCTCGGGGTGGAGCCCGGCGAGCTCCGGCCGCTCGCCCGGTCCGCGGTGGCGGCGGTGGCGCCCCATCTCGGGGCGCGCTCGCTCGCCGTCCACGCCGTGGACGTCGACCCCGACGACCTCGCGGCGCTGCGGAGCTCCGGCGCCACGGTGGTCGTCTGCCCTCGCTCCAACCAGTGGATCGGGGGTCGACTCCCGGACCTGCCCCGCCTCCTCGACGCGGGCCTTCCGGTGGCGGTGGGAACCGACTCGCTCGCCTCCTCGCCGTCGCTCGGGCCCATGGGCGAGCTCGCCGTCCTTCGCCGGGCATTCCCGGGAATCGCGCCACGCCCGGCTGCTCGCGCTCGCCTGGCGGGGCGCCGCCGTCGGCGCCCCGTCGGTGGGGCGGCTCGCGCCCGGCAGCGCCCCGGGCGTGATCGCCGCCCCGCTCGAGGGCGACCGCCCGGCCGACCCCGTCGCCTGGCTCCTCGACGTCCACGGCGAGCGCCCCTTCACGTGGCTCGCCCGTCATCGCCCGGAGGCCCGCGCGTGACCGTCGGCGCCCTCGCCCACATGGTGAAGTTCAGCCACTCGCTCTTCGCGCTCCCCTTCGCGGTGAGCGCGGTGGTGCTCGTGTCCGGCCAGGCGAGGCTCGAGCCGGTGCGGCTCCTGCTCGTGGCCGCGGCGGTGGTGGCCGCCCGCACTGCCGCCATGGCGATGAACCGCATCGCCGACCGGCGCTTCGATTCCAAGAACCCCCGCACCGCCGGCCGCGAGCTCGTCACCGGCGAGGTGTCGCTCTCCGCGGCCACGGGCCTCCTCGCCGCCTCCGCGGCGGCCTTCGTGGCCGCCGCCTGGGCCCTCTCGCCGCTCACCGGCTGGCTCGCGCTCCCGGTGCTCGCCGTGCTCCTCGGCTACTCCTTCGCCAAGCGCTTCACCTGGGGCTGCCACCTCTGGCTGGGCGTGGCCCAGGCGCTCGGGCCCATCGGGGTCGCCATCGCGCTCACCGGCGCCGCTCCGCCCGCCGCGCTCCTCCTCGGCCTGGGCGTCGGGGCCTGGATCGCCGGCTTCGACGTCTTCTACTCGATGCAGGACCTGGAGTTCGACCGCGGCGAGGGGCTCCGGTCCATCCCGGCCCGCTTCGGCGTGCCCGGCGCGCTGCGCTGGGCGCGCGGCCTCCACCTCGTCGCGGTGCTCTCCATCGGGCTCGCCGGTGCGCTCGCGGGAGCCGGCCCCGGCTGGTTCGCGGGCTCGGCGCTTCTCGGCGCGGTGCTCCTCGCCGAGCACCTCTACGTGGCGCCCCGCGACGAGCTCCGGCCGGAGCGCATCGGCAAGGCCTTCTTCGACTTCAACGCCTTCGCGTCGGTGGCCTTCGCGCTCTGCGCGGTGGCCGACCTCATCCTCCGCCACAGGTCCTGACCATGACCCTCGCCACGCTTCCCCCGCCGCGCCCGCAGAGCCACGCCCTCGCCCGCGCCGAGCTCCGCGCCGCCGACGCCGTCGGCGCGCTCATGGAGCTGTGGGGCTTTCGCCGCCAGCTCGGCCGGATCTGGACCGTGCTCTTCCTCTCGGAGCGTCCGCTGCCGGCCCCGGACCTGTGCGAGCGGCTGCAGATCTCCACCGGGCTCCTCTCCATGAGCCTCGCCGAGCTGCGGCGCTGGGGCGTGGTGCGGACCGTGTCGGTGCGCGGGGAGCGCAAGGAGCACTACGAGGCCGAGACGAACGTCTGGAAGATGGTCCGGCGCGTGCTCGCGGAGCGGGAGCGCCGAGCGGTCGAGGAGGCGCTGCAGGCCTTCGAGTCCGCGCTGGCGGACGTCCGCGACGCGCTCACCGACGTCGATCCCGCGGTGAAGGCCGCCGCGCGCTTCCGCCTGCGACGCCTGGCAGAGCTCGTCACCCTCACCCGCACCGCGCTCGGCATCCTGCGCGTGCTGCTCGACAGCGCCCGGGTCGACCTCGCCCCGCTGAAGGCCTTCTCCGACGCGCTCTCGGGGCGCGGCGAGGTCTGACCGGCACGGGTCAGTCCACCAGCCCGTGCCGGAGCGCGTAGCGCGTCAGCTCCACGTTGGTGGAGAGGCGGAGCTTCTCCCCGAGGCGCGCGCGGTAGGTGGCCACGGTTTTCTCGGCAAGGCCGAGGTCGGCGGCGATCTGCTTCAGCGAGCGCCCCTGCGACACGAGCCGCAGCACCTCGAGTTCCCGGTGGGAGAGGGTCTCGTGGGGCGCGGCGGACAGGTCGCCGCCGATCATCGCCGCCAGCCGCTCGCCGAGCGCGGGGGAAGCGTAGCGGCCGCCCTCCATGACCCTCCGGGCCGCGACCACGAGCTCGCTCGCGGCACTCGTCTTGGCCAGGTAGCCCGAGGCGCCGAGGCGGATGCATCGGGTGGCGAACTCCTCCTCCGGGGACGCCGAGAGCATCAGGATCGGCAGGCGGGGCCACTCGCGCCGCGAATGCTCGAGGAGCTCGAGCCCGCTCCGCCCGGGGAGGTTGATGTCGAGGAGCGCCAGGTCCCATGGCCCGTCGGCGAGCTGCTGCCTCGCGTCGTCGAAGTTGCCCGCCTCGCCGAACTGGCAGGACGGGAACCCGTCCTGAAGCACCTGCCGGAGACCTCGGCGCACCACCTCGTGGTCGTCGACGATGAGGACCCGCATCACCGCTCCGCCCGGACCTGCGCGCCGACGGGTACCCGCGCCGTGACCAGGGCACCGCCCCTCGGCCCCCGTCCGAGGGTCAGCTCCCCGCCGAGCCGGAGCGCGCGCTCCTGCATGCCCAGGGTCCCGAGGCCCCGCGGCCCACCGGCGAGGGCCGGCAGGCCGCGGCCGTCGTCCTCGACCTGCAGGACGAGCTCGTCGAGGTCGACCCGGAGCCGGACGGCGACGCGGGTGGCCCCGGCGTGGCGTACGACGTTCGTCAAGGCCTCCTGCGCGATCCGGTAGAGGGCGGTGGCGACCTCCGCCGGCAGCGGCCCGAGATCCTCGGGCACGTCCACGTCGCACTCGAGCCCCGAGCGCTCCTGGACCCGGTGCGCCTCCTCCTGCAGCGCCGCCCCCAGCCCGATCCGGTCGAGCACCTGCGGGCGGAGCTCGGTCGCGATCCGGCGCACCGAGGCGACCGCCCTCGTCACCAGGGCGGAGGCCCCGGCGAGGAGGTCGATGGTCCGACCGCTTCCCGCGCCCTGTCCCGCCGCGGCCTCCGCCCGCTGCAGGTCGAGCTGGAGGCCGGTGAGCAACTGGCCGAGCTCGTCGTGGAGGTCGCGGGAGATGCGCGCCTGCTCCTCCTCCCGGACCGTCTGCAGCCGGGCCGCCAGCGTGCGCAGCTCTTCGTTGCGCCTGAGGAGCGAGGCCTCGGCCGCCTCGCGGGCGCGGCGCTCGCGCAGGCCCGCGAGCACGCTCCCGAGGTTCTCGCCGAGGCGCTTCAAGAGGTCGAGGCGCGCGTCGTCGAAGACGCCCGGCTCGGAGGCGTAGAGGGCGAACGCACCAATCCGCCGGCCCCGCGCCTCGAGAGGCAGGACCGCCGCCGAGACGAAGCCGGCGCTGCGAAGCTCGTCGGCCACCTTGGCGAGCGCGGGCTCGGCCCGGACGTCCCTCACAACCACGGCGGCGCCCGACCGGATCGCCCGGCCTGCAGGGCCGCTTCCGCCCCAAGCATCGGCGGACCAGCTCGGCTTCCAGAGGGTCAGTCGCTCCGCGGCGTCGACTCCGCTCCAGGCGACCGGGCGGATGGACTTCGCCTCGTCGTCCTCCGCGAAGCCCACCCAGGCCATCCGGAGACCGCCGACGTCCATCGCGACGCGGCACACCTCGGCGAGCAGCGCATCCTCGGAGGTGGCGCGGACCATGACCTCGTCGCACGCGCTGACGAGGCGCATGGTCCAGGTGACTCGGCCGCGCTCCTGCTCCTCCTCCATGTCGGCCGTGACGTCGCGGACGACGAGATGCACGGCGGGGCGCCCGAGGAGTTCGAAGGCCCCGGCCTCGACCTCGGCGACGAAGCTCGACCCGTCGAGCCGTACCATCCGCCGCACGGCCACCGGCTCCGCGGCCGCGCCGCGCTCGATTCGCTCCATGCAATCCTTGACGGAGGCCCGCTGCTCGGGGGCCGCGAAATCCGCGGCCGGTCGCCCGACGAGCGCGGCCGCGCTCCCGCCGAAGAGGCGCTCCGCCGCGCCGTTCACGAAAGCCACCCTGGCGCCCTGGACGATGACAATCCCGTCCGGCGACGACTGCACCAACCGGCGGTAGCGCGCCTCGCTCTCCGCAAGCGCCGAGTTGGAGCGGCTCAGGTCCGAGGCGGCCTTCCTGAGCAGGGCGAAGAGGACGGCACCGGTGGCGAGGACAAAGGCGATTCCCTTGCCGAGGGACCAGCGACTCCACTCGAGCGGCGTCCGGGCCACCTTCGCGACCGCCAGATCGCTCGCCCCCAGCCACGCGAGCGCGAGGAGGAGGTAGGCGAGTACCGTTTGCCGCGGACGAATTCTCGCCGTGCGTGGCGCATCGTCTCTAGCGGGCATGTCATGCCCCGGTCGTGCTGTACCCGGCTAAGTACGCTTGCGCTCGAAGGTCTTTTGGGTCGCCTGCCGACCCGACCGGCTCCTCCGCTTCCCTGCCCAGCGGGGCCTCTGTCCGCACACTGCCCGACGTCGACCTACATCTCGTCCGCGTTGGCGGCGCCCTCCCCAGGGCGTCTTCAGGGGGCCGTCCGGGCTCCGGTCGGCCGAGCGAGAGCCGCCGCGGTCTCGAGGACGGCGTCCCCCGCCGGCTCGAGGACGAGGACGGCGAGCTGCGCTCCCTCGAAGAGGACCGGGGCTGCCGACACGAGCAACTCGAGCGGCCGAGGTTGCCCCTCGCAGCAGAGCTCGACGGTCGCGTGCGTCCGGACGACGGCGCCAGAGCCCAGGGCACGGCCGACGGAGCCGCGGATGGCGCAGGTCTCGCAGCTCGGCCCCCGCCCGCAGCCCTCGGGGTGGTCGCCGACGTGCACGCAGTGGAGGACATCGCCGCCGCGCCGCCACAGCCTGACGGGTCCCGACTCGCCGGCAGCCGCGAGCGCGCGCGCCGCCCGGTTGGCGAGGTAGACCTGCACATCCCCGTCCACGAGGAACGTGGGATGGGGCAGCGCCTCGAACACCTGCTCGAGCAGCGTCGCGTCCGACATCTCTCCTCACCTCCGGCCGGGCTTGGCCCGGCGTCGACGGCCAGCGGACGGGGCCGCCCCTCCTCAGCCCGCCTTCGCGCTCCGCACCGCCGGCCCGAAGACCCGGACCGGCTCCCGCACGCCCGGCGTCACGTTCCTCAGTCGCCCGAGCAGCCCGTCGGAGACGGTGTGGCCCCGGGCGACGAGCAGCACGCCGCCGATGCTCCAGACGTCGGTGGCGAGGACCATCCCGGGGCGAACCTGCGCGAGCGAGAGCTCCCGGACCTCCTCCTCGCCCTCTGCCCCGAGCACGTCTCCGAGCGCCTCGAGCACATCGGGGTCGTAGATCCCCGCCCGCTCCTCCATGGCCGCGAGCGCCTCTCGAGGGGTGAGCCCCGTCGCCTCCAGGGAGTCGAGGTCCACCGCCGCCCGGAGGATGCGCGCGCCGAGAGGGAGGGGCCGCCGCTCGGGGCGGGCAAACGGCTCGTCGGCCCCGTCGAAGCGGCGCCTCTGAAGGGACAAGATCTCCCGGACCGGCTCGAGCCGGGGGATGGTCGCGAGGACCTGGTCCGCCACGGCCGGAATCCGGTCGACGAGTTGTTGCTCGTCGGCGGTCAGCGGCTTCCCGTAGTGGAGCTTCTCCGCCACCTGGGGGGGCAGCTGGATGCACCCGATCTGCGACAGCTGGGCGGCGACGTCGATGGACCAGCGGTCGGGGACGTGCAGCCGTTCGCAGAGCGCCGACGCGGTCCGGTGCAACCGCACTGCGCGGCCGAAGGAGAAGGGGTTCGCGATGGCTAGGGTTTCGGCGAGCGCCCGCACCGCCCCGGTGAGCGTCTGCTCGAGCAGTACGCGCTCGGCGCTGACGAGCCGGAACTGCTCGGCGCCTGCCTCGACGGCGGCCATCATCGTCTCGGGCGGGCAGGGCTTCGTCAGGAAGCGGAAGATCTGCCCCTCGTTCACGGCGCTCAGGGCCGAGTGAAAGTCGGCGTGCCCGGTGAGGAGGATGCGGACGCTGTCCGGGGCGGCACCGCGGGCCCGCGCCAGGAACTCGGCCCCGTCCATGCCCGGCATCCGCATGTCGCTCACGATCACCGCGAACGGGTCGCCGCCCATGGCGGCGAGCCCCTCGATGCCGCTCGAGGCCACCACGACCTGGTAGCGCCGGCGCAGGTGCAGCGCGAGGCCCTCGAGGACGAGGGGCTCGTCGTCTACGCACAGGACCCGGAGCTTCCCAGCGCTCGCAACCATCGGCTCGCCTCCCCTCACCTTGCCGCGATCCGCGCGGCCTCTCGCAGCGCCAGGGACCACCACTGCGCGCTCCGGTCCATCGCCAGCCGACCCAGCTGGTCGGCGTCCGTCCCGCCGACGTCCTTGCGACCCTCCCCGGCCACGGCGTTCGCGAGAAAGTCGGCGGCAGCGACAGCCGCCACGGTGTCGAGGGTCGCCGCGGCCTGACGCGCCTCGTCGTGGTGGAAGGCAACCGCCTCGATGATCGCGTGGGGCAGCCCCCAGAGCCCGAGCAGGTAGGCGCCCACCTGGGCGTGGTTCGCTCCCAGGATCTCCGTCTCGGCCTGGCACATGGGGATCCCGAGCCGGGCCGCCCGGTCGCCCGCCTCGGCATAGGGTCCGGGCAGCCGCCGCATGAGCACCAGCTTGCCGGAGTCGTGGAGCAGGCCCGCCGCGAAGGCCGACGACGCCAGCGGCTCGTCGCCCACCAGGCGGCGAGCGATTCGCGCCGTGAGGAGCGCATGACGCTCGAGGGCATCGAAGGCCGCCCGGTCGGCGACGGGGCCGCCGAATTGCCGGAAGACCTCGAGCGTCAGGGCGAGGTGCACGAGAGTGTTGACACCGAGGAAGACGATGGCCGACTCGATGCTCGTGACCTGCTGGGGCAGGCCGAAGTACGCCGAGTTCGCGAACTGGAGCACGCGGCTCGACATGCCCACGTCCTCCTCCACGATGGCCACGAGCCTCTTCACCGCCACGTCGGAGTCCCCGAGCGCCTCGGTGAGCTCCACGTAGAGCCGGGGCGCCGACGGCAGCGACCCGAGCGCGCCGACCGTCCTCCGCAGCCCGTCGTCGCCGAGGAGGTCCTGCACGGCGATGGCCCGCTCGACGACGTGCTTCACGGTTTCCGCCGCGCAGGGCTTGACGAGGTACTGGTGGGCGACCGAGCTCGCCTTGGCCACGGCGGGCAGGTCGGCGTGGCCGGAGAGCACGATGCGCGCGGCGTCGGGCCAGCCCCGCCGCACCTCGTCGAGGAGTCCCAGGCCGTCGAGGCCCGGCATCCGCAGATCGGTCACGACCACGTCCGCCGCCTCCAACCGAAGCTTCGAGAGCGCCTCCTCGGCCCCGGTGGCGAAGCGCATGTCCCAGCGCCCCCGCTCGCTGCGCAGCACGTTGCGCAGGCCGTCGAGGACCGCCGGGTCGTCGTCGACGAAGAGGAGCCGCCGCTTGCGCGCCGTCACGTGGAAGCCTCCTCCGACAGGCCGAGCGGGAGCCGGACCTGAAAGGTCGTGCCCTTCCCGGGCTCCGTCTCGAATCGGATCGTCCCGCCGTGCTTCTCGACGACGTTGCGGGCAATGGCGAGCCCCTGGCCCGTGCCCCGCCCCACGCCCTTGGTGGTGAAGAAGGGCTCGAAGATCTTGTCGCGAATCCCCTCGGGGATGCCGGCGCCGGTGTCGGAGACGCAGACCAGCACCGACTGCCCCTCGACCTCCGTGGTCAGACGGATGCGGCCCTTCGCTCCGCTCCGGCCGACGACGTCGCCGATGGCGTGGGCGGCGTTGACGATCAGGTTCAGGAAGACCTGGTTCACGTCCCCGGCGTGACAGGTGACCTGCGGCACCTCGCCGAAGGCGGTCTCGACGTTGGCGACGTACTTGTACTCGTTTCGCGCCACCTCGAGGGTGGCCGCGAGCGCCCGGTTGAGGTCGGTGGGGACCATCTGCTTCTGGTCGGGATGGGCGAACTCCTTCATCGCCCCGACGATGGTCGCCACCCGCTGCACTCCCTCCAGGGTGCGGGCGACGGCCCTGGGCCCCTGCTCCAGCAGGTACGGGAGGTCTACGTCCTCGGCGAGTCGGTCGAGCTCTGCCAGGGTCGCCGGGACCCCCACTTTCTCGAGCTCGCGCCGTTGCCGCTCGAGAACGAGGGTCATGGCCTCGAGCGCGTCAGACAGGAACCGGGCGTTGTCCCCGATGTACTGGATGGGGGTGTTGATCTCGTGTGCGATCCCCGCTGCCAGTCGCCCCACCGCTTCGAGCTTCTGGGCCTGGTGGAGCTCCATGGCGAGCAGCTTGGACTCTCCGTTGACTCGCTCCGCCTCGGCGTGCTTCGCCCGGAGGTCGGCGTACAGGCGGAAGGAGCGGACCGCCGCCGCGACGCGGGCCCGGAGCTCCTCCGGCCCGAAGGGGCGGGCGAGGAAGTCGTCGGCCCCCACCTCCATGCTTCGGAGCGCGGCGTGCTCCTCGCTCGTCACCAGGATGAACGGGATGTGCTGGAGCGCGGGATCCTGCTTGACCGCGCGGAGCAGGTCGTCTCCGGGCCGGCAGGCCACCTGGAGGTCGGACAGGATCGCCTCGGGCGAGCGCGAGCGAATGGCGACCTCCGCGTCGCGCCGGTCCATGACCCCGACGACGGCGTACAGGTCCGAGAGCAGCGCGCCCATGAGCGCGAGCCGCGTCGGCGAGCTGTCGGCGACGATGACCACCGGCTTCGACGCCACCGCGCTCACGGCCCTCCCCGGGCGAGCGGCGTGGTTCGAGCGAGACCCGGGTGGCCCGACGCCGCCGGGCGAGCCAGTCCTTGCCGCGCCTTGCCCCGGCACGAGCGATGCATTTCTTCGTCTTCGCGGAGGCGCCAATGCAAGAAGCCAGGGTACTCATCGTCGACGACGAGGAGAGGGTGCGGGAGGGGCTCTGCCGCTCGCTCCACGGGACGGGATACCGCGTCACCTTCGCCGACGGCGCGGAGGCGGCCCTGGCGGCGCTGCGAGACGAGCCGGTCGACGTCGTCGTCTCCGACCACCTCATGCCCGGAATGACCGGCCTCGCGTTCCTGAAGATCGTGCGCGACCGGTACCCGGACACCGTGCGAATCATGCTGACGGGCCACGCCGACCTGGACACGGCCGTGAAAGCGATCAACCAGGGAGAGATCTACCGCTTCCTCCAGAAGCCCTGCGACCGGACCACGCTGCGCGTCGCGCTCCACCTCGCGCTCGAGAAGCTCGAGCTGGAGCGCGAGAACCGCCGCCTGCTCGCCGTGCTGCGCACCCACCCCGAGCTGGCGCGCCAGGTCGAGGTCGCCTGCAGGAACCAGAGCTCCCGCCGGGTCACCCTCTAGCGCCGCCGCCCGCGCCGGGCGGCCCGGCTGGCGGCCGCTCACGGTGCCGCCCGGGCCGGCTCGCCGGTGTCGGCAGCGGGCAGGTAGAGGCGGAACTCGGTGCCGCGCCCCACCTCGCTCGTGGCGGCGATGGCGCCACCGTGAGCGGTCACCACCCGGTAGACGATGGCGAGGCCGAGCCCGGTGCCGCGCTCCTTGGTGGTGAGGAAGGGCTCGAATAGCTTCTGCATGATCTCCGGGGGGATCCCGCAGCCCGTGTCGGTGACGCGGACCTCGAGGTAGGAGCCCGGCTGCAGACCGGGGGTCGACGCCAGGAGCTCCTCGTCCGCCGCCACGTTGGCCGCGGCCACGAGCAGGGTTCCGCCCCCGGGCATGGCCTCGCGGGCATTGACGCACAGGTTCACGAGTACCTGCTGGACCTGCGTGGCGTCCGCCTCGACCGTGCAGAGGTCGGGCGTCCACGCGTTCCTCAACCGGATGTTCTGGGGGGTGGTGGGCCGCACGAGCTTCATCGCCGCGAGCAGGAGGTCGGCGCCGCGGATCTTCTTCCGCGCGCCGCTCGACCCGCGAGCGAAGTCCACCACCTGTCGCACGAGGCCCTGCGCCAGCTGCGCCGCGCGGTCGACGGTGTCGAGCACCTCCGCGCCCTCGGCCTCGGTGTGGGATTCCCGCAGGATGGGGAGCGCCGAGAAGATGGCCGTGAGCACGTTGTTGAGGTCGTGCGCCACGGCGCTTGCCACCTGGCCAAGCATCTCGAGCCGCTCGGTGCGCGCGGCGACGAGCTCGAGGCGCCTCCGCGCCGTCACATCGTGGGCCACCACGAGCAACCCGCGCGGCTTGCCAGCCAGGTCGTGGACCCTGGACCAGCGGCTGGCGACGTCGAGGACGGCCCCGGAGCGCGAGCGCACCCGAAGGTCCCCGGTAAAGGAGCCGCAGGAGTCGACGGCGGCGCGGATCTCCCCGAGCTGCTCTGGGCGGTCGAGCCCCAGCAGGTCCGCGACATCCCGGCCGATGGCCTCGGCCGCCTTGAGTCCGAAGAGCCGCTCCGCCCCCTGCGTCCAGGTGAGCACTTGCCCGTCGAGCGCCGCGAGCACGATGGCGTCGGTCGCCTGCGAGAGGAGCTCCTGGGTCTCCCGCAGCGACTCGGCGGCGCGCCTCGCGTCGGTCACGTCCTGCTTCACCGCGACGAAGTGCCGTATGTGGCCGTCGAGATCGGTGACCGGGGAGATGGTCATCTCCTCGTCGTAGAGCGCCCCGTCGGCGCGTCGGTTGACGAGCACGCCGTGCCAGACCCTCCCGGCACGGATGGTCTCCCAGAGCCGCCGGTAGAACTGCTCGTCTTGGACCCCGGACTTGAGGAGCCGTGTGGGTTGCCCGAGCACCTGCTCCGGGTGGTACCCGCTGAGACGGGTGAAGGCGGGATTCGTCCACTCGACCACGCCGCGCTCGTCGGTCACGACGAAGGCGTTGGCAGCGCAGTCGAGAGCGGCCGCCTGCAGGCGCAGCCGGTCGGCCACCCAGGCGCGCTCGGTGACGTCTTCCCAGGTCCGAGCGACCTGCATGAGCTTCCCGCCGGCGGCGTACACGGGGAAGGATCGGCCCCGGACCCACCGGATGGCCCCCTCCCGGTGGAGGATGCGAAACTCCACGGCGATCTCGCCGCTGGAGGCGCCGCCCCTCCAGGCGCGCGTCACCCGCTCCCGATCCTCCGGGTGGACGATGTCCATCCACGCGTCCGGGGAGGCCTGAAGCGCCGCTGCCGCGCATCCCCAGACGCGCTCGGCGTTCGGGCTGACATAGGTGATCTCGCCCGTTGGAGCGTCCTCGAGCCAGATGCACTCCGAGATCCCCGCCCCGAGCTGGAGCAGGGCCGCCTCGGCGCGATCGGCGCGGTCTCGGGCCCGGTGGCCCTCGGTGACGTCAAGGCTGATGCCGAGCCAGCCGTCATTCCGGCCCGCGACCTCGCGACGCACGACGGAGACGAGGAGCCACGCCTCGCCGCCATCCTTGCGCTTGAACCGCCGCTCGAGGAGCTGCGCCGCCTGCAACTCGTCGGCGGAGCCCCGGAGCGTCATGGACTCCAGGTCCTCCGGGAAGGCAATGGCCGCGAGGTCGTGGCCCACCAGCTCCTCGATCTCCCAGCCGAGCATTCGCGCCGCGGCCCGGTTGGCGGAGAGGATGCGCCCGGCCGCGTCGGCCGCCCACAACCCGAGCCCACTCGCCTCTGCCATTCGGTGGAAGGTGGCCGCCATCGCGTGCGGCGAAGAACGGAAGCCGTCGGCCTCCCTCGAATCCTCCGGATCGATGCTCAAAGGCCTCCCGTCACCGGACCACCGCGCCGTGGGTCGCTCTGCAGAGTCCGAGCGTAGGTGCCGGACGGGATCGGAAATAGACGGCATTCCTCCCGATTGTTCGGCGCAAGGAGCAGTCCTGTCGAGTCGGGTTCTACCCCCGCGACGTGTCAGGCGTTCGCCCTACTTCAGCTCGCGAGAACGCGCGCCGCGGCCTCGTGCGCGCGTGCCGCGACCTCGGCCGGATCGACGCCGATGGGAACTCCCTCGCGAAGACGCACCTCGCCGGCCACGATCACCCAGGCGGCGGGCGCCCCGGCCCACAGCAGCGCGACCTCTCCGTCGGTGCCCTCCGGGGGAACCCCGGACGGGCGCCACTCGACGAGCGCGAGGTCGGCGGCCGCGCCCTCCTCCACCGCGCCGATGCGCTTGCCGAAGAGCTGGCTCGCGAGCACCGCGCCGGTGGGCCACACCACGTGCCCGAGCAGCTCCGGCGAGGGAGCGGGTCCGGACCTCGGCAGCCGCAGGTGGCCCGCGAGCGCCACCGCCTCGCCGGCCAGCCCGGAGAAGATCCCGTCGGTGCCGAGCGCCACCGGGACCTCGTGGACGGCCAGGATCTCGAAGGGCGGCAGGCCGACGCCCCACCAGGCAGCGGCCCGCGGGGTCGCCACGAGCACCGCGTCCGCGGCTCGAAGGAGGTTCGCCTCGTCGCTTCCGGTGGTGCTGCCGTGGGCCACCACCGTGCGCGCGCCGAGCAGTCCCGCGTCGGCGAGCAGCTCCACCGGCCGGCGGCCGTCCATCGCGAAGGAGCGCTCCAGGTCCGAGCCGTCCTCGCCCACCGACGCGTGCAGGCCGAGCACGCCCGCCGGCTCCGCGAGCGCGTCGAGCGTCTCGCGCGTGGTGGCGTAGAGGCCTTCGAGGCCCGCCATGCCGCGCACGAGCGGGTCGTCGAGCCGAGCCGCGCCAAACTCGCCCGCCGCCCGCGCCGCCGCCGCGCCGCGGCCGGCCCCGCCGAGATCGCTCGCGCCGTACGCGATGGCCGCCCGGAGCCCGACCCGGCGCACGGCCCGCTCCACCGCGGCAAGCGACTCGAGTTCGCGGCCCGGCGCTCCCCGCTCCAGGGCGACCACCGTCGTCACGCCGGCGCGGAGGGCCGCGAGCGCCCCGGCGGCGGCGAGGGCCTCGAGCGCGTCCGGGTCGAGGCGATCCTCGGCGGGCCCGCGGAACCCGAGCCGCAGGCCTCGCAGGGTGCCGGGGTAGCGGCCGGGGAGGCCGCCGAGCCTGAGCAGCGGGCCGACCGCGAGGTGCGTGTGCGCGTCGACCGCGCCCGGCACGAGCAGCCGCCCGTCCGCGTCGATGTCCCAGTCGCCCGGGCGGGGCTCGACCGGCTGGCCGCGGTCGGCGACGAGGGCGATGAGGCCCCCCTCGACCACCACGGACACGCCGGAGCGCGGCGGGTCTCCGCCGAGCACGGCACCCCGGATGACGAGCCGGTGGGACACCCTTGCGATCCTCGCCCAGCCCGGCCCCCAGGGTAAAGCCTCCCGGATCGGGCGCGGCCGCGCCGTCCTTGCCGCCGGCGCCAAGATCGCGCTAAGCAAGCGCCCGCATGCTTTCGCCCGAGGTCCTGAAGAAGCTCGAGTCCATCGAGAGGCGGTTCGAGGAGCTGACCCACCAGCTCTCGGACCCGGCGGTCGCCTCTTCGGGGGAGCGCTTCAAGACCGTCTCCAAGGAGCGCTCGCAGATCGAGCCCACCGCCGCGGCGCTGCAGGCCTACCGGAAGCTCGTCCGGGACATCGCCGACAACGAGGCGCTGCTCGCGGAGAAGGACGAAGGCATCCGGGAGATGGCGAAGGAGGAGCTGGCGCTCCTGCGTCCGCGGGTCGAGACGGCAGAGGAGCAGCTCAAGGTCTTCCTCATCCCCCGCGACCCCAACGACGACAAGAACGTCATCCTCGAGGTGCGGGCCGGCGCCGGCGGCGACGAGGCCGGCCTCTTCGCCGGGGAGATCCTGCGGGCGTACCTGCGCTACGCCGAGCGACGCGGCTGGCGCTGCGAGGTGGCGGACATCTCGGCGGGGGCGCTCGGTGGCGTCAAGGACGCCACCGTGACCATCAGCGGCGACGCCGTGTACTCCTGGCTCAAGTACGAGTCGGGGGTGCACCGGGTGCAGCGCGTCCCCGCCACCGAGGCACAGGGTCGCATTCACACCTCCACGGTGACGGTGTCGGTGATGCCAGAGGCGGAGGACATCGACATCCAGGTGAACCCGGCCGACATCGAGATGGACGTGTTCCGGTCCACCGGGTCGGGCGGCCAGAGCGTGAACACCACGGACTCCGCGGTCCGCATCACGCACAAGCCGTCGGGTCTGGTCGTGAAGTGCCAGCAGGAGAAGAGCCAGACGAAGAACCGGGCCATGGCGATGAAGATGCTGCGCGCCAAGCTCTTCGAGATGGAGATCGAGAAGCAGCGCAGCGCCCGCGACGCCGCCCGCCGCAGCCAGGTGGGCACCGGCGACCGCTCCGAGAAGATCCGCACCTACAACTTCCCCCAGGATCGCCTCACCGACCACCGCATCAACTACACCCGCCACAACCTTCCGGCCGTGATGGACGGCGACGTCCAGGACGTGGTCGAGGCCTGCCGGACGTACTTCGCCGCCGAGGCCCTCAAGGAGGCCTCGCGCAACGAGCCGGCCCGCTCGGCCGAGAAGCGAGCTTGAGCGAGACCTGGACCCCGCTCAAGCTCGTGGCCTGGACCCAGGGGTACTTCGCCCGCCAGGGGCTCGACGCCCCGCGGCTCACCGCCGAGCTGCTTCTCGCCGAGGCGCTTCGCTGCGACCGGGTGCGGCTCTACCTCGACTTCGACAAGCCGATCGGCGAGGCCGAGCTCGCCCTCTTCCGCGAGCTCGTGAGGCGGCGCGCCGCCGGGGAGCCCACCGCCTACCTGACGGGTCGCAAGGAGTTCCTCGGGCACGCCTTCCGGGTCGATGCGCGGGTGCTCGTCCCGCGGCCGGAGACGGAGCTGCTCGCGCTCGCCGCGCTGGACGCGCTCCCCGACGGCGGGACGGCGCTCGACCTCTGCACCGGCTCGGGCTGCGTGGCGGTCTCGCTCGCGCTCGCCCGCCCCGGCGCCCGGGTGGCGGCGGTCGATTCTCTCGGGGGACGCTCTCGCGGTCGCGAGAGAGAACGCGCTCGCACTCGGGGCGGAGGTCGAGTTCGTCGAGGGCGACCTCTACGCGCCGCTCCCGCCGGGGAGGCGGTTCGACGTCATCGTCGCCAACCCTCCGTACATCCCGTCCGGGCAGATCGAGGGACTCTCCCGGGAGGTGCGGCGAGAGCCGCGGCTGGCCCTCGACGGGGGGCCGGACGGCCTCTCGATCCTCGCGCGGGTCGTGGGGGGCGCACCCGGGCGCCTCCACCCCGGCGGCGCACTGCTCGCCGAGATGCACGAGGCCCACCTGGACGCCCTGCCGCGCCTTTGCCGGGAGGCCGGCTTCGCCTCCGCGCTCGCCTGCCGGGATCTCGCCGGCCTGCCGCGCTACGTGGTGGCGCGACTGCCCGCCAGCGCATAGAATCCGCGACCTCCGAGACCCAACGGATGGACAAGAATCCTCATCGAGGGAGGCGTCCCCCTTCGCGGGACGGTTGCCACCTCCGGCGCCAAGAACGCCGCCCTGCCCGTCATCGCCGCCGCGCTGCTCGCCGAGGGCGACCACGTGGTGAGGAACGTGCCCGACCTGGCGGACGTGCGCACGCTCTCGCGGCTGCTCGTCCATGCCGGGTGCGCGGTGGAGCGCGGCATCGGCGGGAGGCGGGACGCCATCGGCATCCGGGTCCCGCGCACCGTCACCCCCGAGGCCCCCTACGACCTCGTTCGCACCATGCGGGCGAGCGTGCTCGTCCTGGGGCCCCTGCTGGCGCGCTGGGGCGAGGCCCGGGTCTCGCTGCCCGGCGGCTGCGCCATCGGGGCCCGCCCCATCGACCAGCACCTGAAGGGCCTCGCGGCTCTCGGCGCCGAGCTCGTGCTCCAGCACGGCTACGTCGAGGCACGCGTCCCGCGCGGCCGGCTGCGGGGCACCACCTTCACCTTCGACAAGGAGACGGTGACCGGCACCGAGAACGTGATGATGGCGGCGGCGCTGGCCGAGGGACGAACCGTGCTCGGCAACTGCGCCCGGGAGCCGGAGGTGGCGGACCTCGCCGCCGCGCTCACGGCCATGGGCGCGCGCATCGAGGGGGCCGGGAGCCACGAGATCCGGATCGACGGCGTGGAGGGGCTGCGCCCGCTCGCCCACGACGTCATCCCCGACCGCATCGAGGCCGGGACCTTCCTCGTCGCCGGCGCGCTCCCGGGCAACGAGGTGACCGTGCACGGGCTGCATCCCCGCGCACGTCGAGGCGCTCGTCGAGAAGCTTCGCCAGACCGGGGCCACCGTGGAGCCGGTGCCGGGCGGCCTCCGGGTGGTCGGGGACGGGCGCCCCCGGCCCGCCGACATCCGCACTGCCCCTTTCCCGGGCTTCCCCACCGACATGCAGGCGCAGATGATGGTCCCGCTCGCGCTCGCGGACGGCTCGTCGGTGGTGGCGGAGACCGTGTTCGAGAACCGCTACATGCACGTGCTCGAGCTGCAGCGCCTCGGGGCGGACATCGCCGTCGACGGGAACGTGGCGGTGGTGAAGGGAGTGGCCTCGCTCTCGGGAGCCCCGGTGATGGCAAGCGACCTCAGGGCCTCGGCCGCGCTCGTGCTGGCGGGCCTCGCGGCCCAGGGAACGACCGAGGTCCGGCGCGTCTACCACCTCGACCGAGGCTACGAGCACATCGAGGCGAAGCTCGCCCCGCTGGGCGCGCGGATCCGACGGGAGAAGGCATGAGGGGCTTGAGCCAGGTCGCTCTCGGTCGCCATCCCGAAGGGAAGGCTGCTCGGGGGAGGCCTCCAAGCTCTTCGAGCGGGCCGTCGGGGCGTCTCCCCAGAAGCTCCTCGAGGGGACCCGCAAGCTTGCCGCGGTGGCCGCCGGGCCAGGGCTGCGGTTCATCTCCATCCGCGCGTCCGACGTGGCGAGCTACGTCGAGCACGGGGCGGCCGACCTGGGGATCGTCGGGCTCGACGTGCTCCGCGAGGAGCCCCGCGACCTCTACGAGCCGCTCGACCTGGGCATCGGCCGCTGCAAGGTGATCGTCGCCCGGCCCCGGACGGCACCCCCGCTCGCCCGGGGCGTGGCGCCCCGGGTGGCCACCAAGTACACCCGCCTCGCCTCGCAGTACTTCGCCCGCAGGGGGATCCCGGCGGAGATCATCCACCTGCACGGCTCCATCGAGGTGGCACCGTCGCTCGGCCTCGCCGACCTGATCGTGGACATCACCGAGACGGGCGAGACGCTTCGCGCCAACGACCTCGTCGTCGAGCAGACCGTTCTCGAGGTGTCCGCCCGCCTGGTGGTGAACCGCGTGGCCCTGAAGTTACACGCCGAGCGGCTGCGCCGGCTGGTCGAGGCACTCCGGGAGGCGGCAGCGGCATGATCTTTCGGCGGGGGGGACGTTGATCCGCCGCATGCCTTGTCGTTATCATCCGATCCACTGTCCAGTGACGGACGTCGTCCACACGATTCCCCACCCCACAACCCCGACGTGGAACCTGGTCCTGAAGGAGGAGCCAGCCGCATGGATTGCCCTCGTTGCAGCGTCGAGATGACGGAGATCGCCGGTGACGACAGCGTCATGCAGAGATGCTCCGACTGCGGAGGGCTCTGGGCCGACGTCTCCGACGTCAACCGGTTCCTCCTGCACGCCAACCTGCCGGCGCTCACCGCCATCGGCGGGTACCTGAACGCCGACGAGATCGCCGGCATGTGCCCGGCGTGCCACGTGGACCTGGTGGTCGTGGAGGGCGGCGAGAAGCGCTCGCTCCACTACGACACCTGCGAGTCCTGCGGCGGGATCTGGGTGGAGGGACTCGGACGAGGACGAGCCGCCGGAGTCCATCGCCTGGAAGGACGCCGAGAAGGAGATCGTCTCCTTCTACCGTTCGTTCTCCAAGAAGTAGCCCGGGGGCAGCGGCGGCCGCGGTCTCACCACTGCCGGTCGTCGCGCCACGGCCAGGCGCTGTTGGAGTAGCCCCGGATCTCCCAGTAGCCGCGCCGGTCGTGGGGCATGAACTCCACGCGCCGCACCCACTTGGCGCCCTTCCAGGCCCAGAGCTGGGGCGTCACCACCCGCACCGGGCCGCCGTGCTCCTGCGAGAGGGCGCTCTCCGTCGGCGTGGTGGGCGAGGAGAACGTCCGGCTTCAGCGCCTCCTCGAGCGGCAGGTTCGTCGAGTACCCGTCGTAGGAGTAGAACATGACGTGCGTCGCGGCGAGCGTCGGTCGAGCGAGCGCGGCGATGGTCTCGAAGGCCACTCCCCTGAAGCTCATGTCGAGCCTGCTGAAGCCGGTGACGCAGTGGAAGTCGGAGACGTCCTCGACCTGGGGGAGGGCGAGGAAGTCCTGCCATCGGAGTCCGGAGCGGCTCCTCCACCTCGCCCTCGACGCGGAGCTCCCAGCGCTCGGTGCGAGACGACCGGCTGCTCCCCGATGTCGAGGACGGGCCAGCTCGTCGAGCACGTTCTGGCTCGGCGGGACCTGCGGCATGCCGTGCCGGTTCGCGGGGCCTTCTCCCAGCGGCTCCCGGTCCGCAAGCGACGGCGTCCGCCGGATGGCGTCGCCCCACCGCGCGCGCAGGATCGCACGCCCCTCCTCGATGCGCCTTTCCAGGTCGGTCACCGACCGCGAGTCTAGCTCGACGGCCGCGGTCGCCGCGACCGTTGTCTCTCGGCTGTGAAGCTTGACGGGCGCGCCAGGTTGGGGCAGATCTCCCGACGGTTTCGCGGGAATAGCTCAGTTGGTAGAGCATCAGCTTCCCAAGCTGAGGGTCGCCGGTTCGAATCCGGTTTCCCGCTCCAGACTTTCCGAGGGGTTACCCGGCAGCGGGTAGCCCCTCGGGCGTTTCTGGAGCCCGCAGACCGTTGTCCGGCCACGTTGTCCGCGTCGTGCCGCAGGCCCCGAGTCCTCGAATCGACCGGGGATTCTCACGGAGGCCCGCCAGCCTCACGAGCTGAGGCCTCGGTCCCGCGCCTGCCCCGCCCATGGTGGATCCTCTCCAGCTCGCCGGGCGGCGCCCATGTGCTGGCCGTCCTGCTTCAGTACTCGTCGAAGAACGTCTCTTCGTCGACCCCGGCCTGCCGGAGGATGGACCTCGCGGTCCCCTCCTTCAGCGTGGCGGCCTTCTTCACGGGAACCGTGACGGGGTTGTGGCCGGGCTTCGTGAGGACGTGGTGGCTGCCGGCCACCCGGTCCAAGGTCCAGCCCAGTCGCACGAGCGCCTTGATCATGCGGAGCGCCTGGATGGTGGCCATGCGCCCCACGGGCGACCTACCCGGGCCTGGCCCGGCCCCCGGTCTTCGCCGGCTCGGCCGCGGAGAGCCACGCCTCGATGGCCTCCCGGGCCATGCGCTTCGCCTCGGCGAGGTCGTCGCCCTCGGTGATGCAGCCGGGCAGCTCTGGCACCTCGACGGTGTACCCGCCCACCTCGAGGTCGGGCGTTAAGACCGCGCGGTAGGCCTCTCCGCGCACCCGGACCATGACCTCCCGGGGGGCGCTGATCCTGATGACGCCTTCCTTGAGGTGCCGCTCCAGAGACGCCACGCTGATGCTCAGCACCACGTGACCGTTCTCGCTGGCCTCGATCAGCTTGGAGGGGTCGTCGGTCAGGGTGAAGACCTTCTTGCCGTGCCCCACCAGGTTGAGCATGGAAAGCGGCTGCTCGGCATGCCGCTTGAGGAACGCCACGGCCTTGCGGATGGTCTGTACGCTCACGCCGGCCTCGCGGAGCTGCCCGACCACCCGCAGTGCGACGAGGTCCTGGAACGAGTAGACCCGGCGCGACCCGCGCCCGCTCGCCTGCCGCACCGAGGAGCGCACCAACCCCGTCCGCGCCCAGTGGTCGAGCTGGCGGTAGCTGATGCCGATGAGCTGGAGGACGGCGCTCGCGCCGTAGCCGGTGGCGGACATGGGTATTGGATAACACGCGTGTAGTTCGACCTCAACCTCACATACCGATGGCGCTGTTCCAGGCTCGGTGATCCTGGCTTCCGCGCCTCCCGATCCGGGTCTAAGCTAGGTCCATCGACCAGAGGGCCCATGTCCATTTGGCACAACACGGGTTTCACGGAGAATGAGCTCAGCAGGCCTGCCAAGGTCATCGTCGGGCTGAGCGCGGCGGCTGGGCTCCTGGTCGCTGCGGCTGCCACGATGAATGCCATCCACGGTATCGCTCCAGGGCCGCGGGGCACCGTGGTCATCTTCGTCGGCTATCTCCTTTTCCTGTTCCCCAAGCTCTTCGTCGTTCGTCACATTTGGCGCATCAACTTCGGGACCTTCACGAGGCCGTCGATCCCAACGCCGCACGCTACGGGCTTCTCGCTTCCGTCGAACTGCGCACTCACCGCCTTCACCCCATGGTGGCCGTGGCCTGAGCCGGGTACCGGATCACGCGGTGATTGCTCGCGGGGCATCACCCCCGAGTTGTCTCCAAGCTAGCCAACCCATTGAAGCGAGCGAGAGTCCGCAGCATGCCCCCAGCCGCGACCGACGCCCTGGCGTACCACCTGGCCAGCAACTGGTTCTGGAGCCTGGACCGGGCCTGCGCACTGGCCGTGCCGCTGGCACTCCTGATCACTGGCTGGGGAGGGCGTCTCCACGGACTCGCATCGCGGATTTCAGGAGGGCGGAGGGTTGCCTCCGTAGCGCTTTTCGCTGCGCTCCTCTTCTTACTCGATCGGATCGCCCGCTTGCCGGTCTCCTACCTCTGGGACCGGTCGTATGCGCAGGTCCGGGGAATCGAGAGCCCGGCCCTCGCCTCCTGGGCCGTCGACCACACCCTCGGGTGGATTCTCCCCATCGTGGGGATGACGCTCCTCGCCGGGCTGGGGTACTGGCTCCTTGGCGTAAGCCGGCGCTGGTGGTGGCTCTGGGCGGCCGGAGCAGGCTCCCTGGTGACGCTTTCCCTGTTGCTGGCAGAGCCCCTGACCCAGCCCCACCGGCCGCTCGACCGGTCGCCGCTTGGCGAGAGCCTCGCAGAGCTTGCTGCCAGGGCCGGCGTTCCACGGGACGCCATCGTCGTTGAGCACTGCGAACCGGCGTCCTCCTGCCCCCCCGGCCGGGTCATCGGCCTGGGGCCGACCCGGCTCATGCTCCTCAACGACGCAAGGATGGCCGCGAATCCGGAATCGTGGACGCGCAGCACGGTGGCCCATGAGGCCAAGCACTTCGCCAAGGACGACAACGTCAAGGCGTTCGCGCTCCTATCGATACTGATCTTGGTCGGCCTGGGCCTCGTGCGCGTCGCCGCAAGCGCCATCATCGTTCGCTGGTCCCGGCCCCTGGGTTTCGATGCGCTCGCCCACCCTGCCTCCCTGCCGCTGGTGTTGCTCTTGCTCGGCGCCTACCAGCTTCTCGCGCTTCCGCCGGTGAACGCCTTCCGGCAGCACGTCGAGCTGGAGGCGGACCGCTTCGCCCTCGAGCTGACTCGAGACAACCTGGCCCAGGCGCAAATGCTCGCCAATTCGGGGAGCGAGAAGGGCAGGGTTCCAGAGTGGAGCCCGTTCTTCCGAGCCTTTCGCGCCACCCACCCATCGGACGCCGAGCGCGTCCGGCTGGCCAACGGGTACCATCCGTGGCTGGAGGGGAAGCCGCTCGTGTACGAGAAGGACTTCGCGGCGCCGCCCTCGGAGAAGTGAGTTCAGGCGATCACGCAAAGCCTCGGGCACTTCCTGATTGACTCCGGATTCCTCCTGAACTTCTTGTAGACCGCGCACATCGTTGCAGCCATCGCCGGTGAGTGGCGGAGCAGGTGCGGGCGCTCCGCGGACAACATTCAGACAATGATCTGCTGTCGGAACGCCCCTCAACGCCTCTGAACCGCTGCAACGCCCCGCGTGATTTCGAGATCTTGGCCCGTTCACGCAGGGAGGGGCCATCTTCCCAAGCTGAGGGTCGCGGGTTCGAATCCCGTTTCCCGCTCCAGGTTGAAGCGCCGGCATCCTCTGAGCTTTCGCTCCCGGGGTGCCGGCGTTCCTTCTTGGCGTTCGAGGCGTTCCGCAGCACGGCCGATAGCCGATCCTTCTCCGCCCGGAGGTACCCGGGGGCGAGGTGGCCGTCGACCTCAGTCGTGACCTTCGGGTCGCTGCGGCGAAGGATGCGCTGCACGGCCGCAGGTTCGCGCCGCTCGTGATGGCAGGGCAGGTTCGCCGTCGTGTGGCGGAGGTCGTGGAACGGATCGGCTGGACGGTCGGCACGGAGAGCCTCCGGCCCTCCATGGGCCAGCGCCGCTGGTCCTGCTCCGCGACCGTCTCGACGTGGCCGCACCCCTTCCGCCGGCAGACGCGGCGGTAGCCCTGCCGCCCTCAGGAGAGGCGAGATCTCGTGGGCGCGGAGAGTGCAGGCGCCGCGCGCCTACGGCGAGCGGGGCCCGCCTTCCAGAGGACGCCAGGTGGGTGGCGCAGCACGAAGCGCAGCGCCACGCCCAGGATGGCGGCGAGCGTGAGGCAGACCACCACGGCAAGCGCCAGGAGCTCGCGATCGCCGGGCATGTCGTCCATGCAAGCGGCCTAATCGGCCGACCGCCGGCCGACAAGAGCCGGCAGGGATCCGTAGCGGCATGCTCCGATTGACGGGCTCACGACACTGAACATTCACTTGCCAGAATCATCTTGCTAATCGTAAGAGTACGATTATCTACCGTGCAGGCCGGGCGCAGCGTCCGACCGGACCAGCCGAGGTGACATGCCAGCTCCGATCGGACTTGCACCCGCTTGCGGGCCACCCAAGGCACTGGGCAAAGCGGATCTCCGCCCCGTCGAGGGGAAGGAAGCGGATGAGGAGCTGGCTCAGCTGGCGAAGGCCCTGGGCCACCCCGCGCGCGTCCAGATCATGCGCCTGCTCGTGCGCCGCGAAGCCTGCATCTGCGGCGACATCGTCGACGAGCTGCCGCTCGCGCAGTCCACGGTGTCCCAGCACCTCAAGGTGCTGAAGGGCGCGGGCCTCATCCGCGGGGACATCGACGGGCCACGGGTCTGCTACTGCGTGGAGCCCCATACCCTCCGTAGGCTCAAGGCCCTCGTGGGGAGCCTCTAGGAGCATCTATGGCTGCCTCCGCTTCCTCCGTCGGCCGCGAGGGGGTGGCCCGCCGCCTCTCCTTCCTCGACCGCTACCTCACGCTGTGGATCTTCCTCGCCATGGGCTCGGGCGTGGCGCTCGGATTCCTCCTGCCTGGCGTCGTGCCCATGCTGAACCGGATGTCGGTAGGCACGACGTCGCTGCCCATCGCCGTCGGGCTCATCCTGATGATGTACCCGCCGCTCGCGAAGGTTCGCTACGAGGAGCTGCCGCGCATCTTCCGGAACGGTCGCGTGCTGGGGCTCTCGCTCGTCCAGAACTGGCTCGTCGGCCCCGTCCTGATGTTCGTGCTCGCGGTCCTGTTCCTGCGCGACAAGCCCGAGTACATGGTCGGGCTCATCCTGATCGGGCTCGCGCGCTGCATCGCGATGGTCATCGTCTGGAACGACCTCGCGAAGGGCGACACCGAGTACTGCGCGGGCCTCGTGGCCTTCAACTCCATCTTCCAGGTGCTCTTCTTCTCCGTCTACGCCTGGATCTTCATCACGGTCCTGCCGGGGTGGATCGGCCTGAAGGGCGCCGAGGTCCACATCACCATCGGCGAGATCGCGAAGAGCGTCTTCGTCTATCTGGGGATCCCCTTCCTCGCCGGGATGGCGAGCCGCTTCGGGTTACGGGCGCTGAAGGGGGAGGACTGGTATCGCAGGGTCTTCATCCCGCGCATCTCGCCCATCACGCTGCTCGCGCTTCTCTTCACCATCGTCGTGATGTTTTCGCTCAAGGGCGAGACCATCGTGCAGCTCCCGCTCGACGTGGTCCGCATCGCCATCCCGCTGCTCGTCTACTTCGTGGTGATGTTCTTCGTGTCGTTCTTCATGAGCCGCAGGGTCGGCGCCACCTACGGCCAGACGGCGACGCTCTCCTTCACCGCCGCCTCCAACAACTTCGAGCTCGCCATCGCCGTCGCGGTGGCGACGTTCGGCATGTCGAGCGGTGCGGCCTTCGCGGCCGTGATCGGGCCCCTCGTCGAGGTCCCCGTCCTGATCGGTCTCGTCAACGTCGCGCTGCGCCTGCGCGACCGCTACTTCCCGGGAGAGACCTCCGAGCTGGCACGGGTTGCGAACTGCGCGGTCGCCGTCGACGGCCCGGCCGCAGGACGGCCGTGAGCGACTGGGAGCGGGAGGCCGCAGCGATCCGGGCCGCCCGGCCCCGGCACGTCCTCTTCCTCTGCGTCGCCAACTCGGCGCGAAGCCAGATGGCCGAGGGCATCGCTCGGTCCCTTGCACCGACTGGCGTGAAGGTCTCGTCGGCGGGCTCTCTTCCCTCGACGCTGAACCCGCTCGCGGTGCGAGCGTTGGCCGAGATCGGGCTCGACATCTCCGGCCAGTACTCGAAGAGCGTGAGCGATGTCCCCACGGCGGATGTCGACGTCGTCGTGACCCTTTGCGCCGAGGAGGTCTGCCCGGTCTTCTTGGGCAAGGCGCTCCGCGTTCACTGGGGACTCCCCGATCCGGCGCCGGTGCAGGGAACGGATGAAGAACGGCTGGGCGGCTTCCGGCGGATTCGCGACGAGCTGCGCCGGCGACTCGAAGTCGTGTTCGCTCGCTAGAGAGGAATCCGAGATGGCCGACAGCATCTACAACGTCCTCTTCCTGTGCACCGGCAACTCTGCACGGAGCATCATGGCGGAAGCCGCGATGAACCGACTGGGGCGCCCGAACTTCAAGGCGTACTCAGCCGGCAGCCATCCCACGGGCATCGTCCATCCGCTCGCAATCGAGCAGCTCCAGCGGCTGAAGCTGCCGGTGGAAGGGCTGCGCAGCAAGAGTTGGGACGAGTTCGCCGCTCCAGGCGCTCCCCCGCTCCACTTCGTTTTTACGGTCTGCGACAAGGCAGCAAGCGAGACCTGCCCCGTGTGGCCCGGCCAGCCCATGACGGCCCACTGGGGCGTCGAGGACCCCGCCGCGGTGGAGGGGCCCGACGACAAGAAGCGCCAGGCCTTTCGAGTCGCGATGACGACCCTCAGCCGCCGCATCGAGCTCTTCTTGAGCCTGCCGCTCGAGAAGCTGGACCGCCTCGCCCTCCAGAAGAAGCTCGTCGACATCGGCAAGAGTTGAGTTGTCGGCTGTCTGCTGGCAACGAGGGAGCGTGCCCAGTCGCGGTGCCGGCGCGCGGTCTACCCATCCGCCCCGACGTCGACCCGGCTCCTCTCCTACAGTCCAGGCCCATGGTAGGCGGCCCTCCGTTGCCGACCTGCCGCGCCGCTCGTCCCGGCCCCGTGTCTCGGCTTCGCGTGCTCGGCGTCCTGCTCGCCGTCGCGCCGTTGTCCTCGAGCTTCTGGCTCTTCTTCGCGTGCGAATCTGCGGCCCGCTTGGTCCCCTCTTCTTTCCCGCCTCATCTTCGAGAAGCGGCCCACCGAGCACTCCACCGCCCACGAGAACTGCCTCTTTGATTCCTAATCATCGCCACACTTGCCTATTCCATTCCGATCCTTCCCCGGCTGGGTCCCTACCCCTGGTCTGTACCCCCGCCATCCCGCCCTCTCCTGCCATTCCCCAGGGTGCCGTCGCCAGATCCCTCCCCAAGTCGTAGGGGGAGGGAGGTCTGGCGGATGGCGCCCGTCACGCCGCCCTGCATGCCGCATGGCGGACGGCACGGCTGACTCCAGTAGAATCCGCCACTTGCGGGGCCGCATTTTGTCACCAAGCCTGTCACTAATCGTCTCATCAATCCTGTCCAAGCGGGAGGACACCCCAAGTGACAGGACTGGAGGACATTCTTCGTGACAGCATTTGTCCACCCTGGCGGACGCTTTCCCATCCCACCGGGCTGGGTTGTGTCGAGCCAGAGGGAGGTCGCGTCGCGGGACACCTTGACCCTGCAGCCCGCCCGATTGTCTGTCGGGGGTCCGGAGCGCGCGGTAGAGCCGCTGGCGGGCGCGCCCGACCGCAAGACGCCGGACCGGCGCGGTCCGTGACGCGTTGGGCTTTCGCTCAGGACCCACGTGCAAGCCTCCACGTCACGAAGTCTCTCCTCGTCTGCCACGCCGTGGCAAACGAACCGTAGGCTCGCGTGGCCAGGTTCGAGGCCGACAGCGTCGGCTGCGCCTCCAGCGCCGCCCACATGTCGGCTCGATAGGCGGGCCCGATGACGAGGCGCCAGCGGTAGGCCGAGTGGCGT
The DNA here is from genome assembly GCA_963754915.1 of uncultured delta proteobacterium. Classification (GTDB taxonomy): domain Bacteria; phylum Myxococcota; class Myxococcia; order Myxococcales; family Anaeromyxobacteraceae; genus DATJZG01. The sequence goes on from CAVWHZ010000016.1 coordinate 29,001, forward strand.
GAGGCGAGTTCCGCCGGTGAGAGCACGTCAGACGGGCGGTCTCGCAGCACGTTGGCGGGCACCCGCAGCTTCGACCCGGCGAAGCGCGGATCCTCGCCGTGGCGTGCCACCTGGAAGTCGGTCCCGACGGCCAAGAGGTCGAGCCGCGAGCCCCCGTAACCGCGGGCGAGCCGGCCGAACCGGCGGTCTGAACCCCGCCAGTGCGCGAGCGCGCTCCAGAAGGCACGCACTCGCTTCGACTCCTGAAGTCCCGCGAGCCGCGTCAGGCGATCGGCGTTCACCCGGCCGGAGTGCACCCCGAACCAGGTGACCAGAATCGCGAGCACTCGGAGGTCGTCGTGCTCCATGCCCTGCACGGAGGCGAACAGCAACGTGTCCTCGATCTTCGGCTCAGGAGAACCCTTTCCCCCGACGAGAATGCCGATGCCCACCAGGTCGGCGGTGAGCTCATCCGCGGACGGTGCCCGAGCCGGCGCCAGGGCGCGCCTATGGGGCATGGCCGAGCCTGCGCGCGAGGTCGCCAAGGGTGGATTCGAACGTGCTCCGGCCAATGGGGATGCAGGTCCTGCGGCTCGAGCCAGGCGACGGCTTCGGCCAGTTCGCCGGGCGTGGGGGCGAAGGCGAGGCAATCCGCGATGTCGAGGCCGCGGTCACAGAGGGCGAAGAGCTTCGTCTTGAGAAGGTCGGAGCGATCGAGCGCACGCAGGACGAGCACCTGGCCCCGGAACGCTTCCTGGAGGCGGCGCTCCCAGCCGGCAGGAAGGAGGGGCGCGAGCGAGCTCGGCCCGTTGTTCAGCCACTCGTCCTGGAGCGCGCCACCGCCGGCGCGGACCTCGGCCGCAAAGGCTCGCGCTGCGGCCACGATTTCCCCCGGCAGCGCCGGGTGGAGGATGTCGCAATCCCGGGTCTGCCGCTTGATGACACCGAGCAGGTTGAGAGCTGAACCACCCACGACGACGGCCTCCAGCGCGAGACCCCGGTCCGCGAGGTACTTGTCGAATGCGTGGAGTGTTCGTCGCGGGTCCATTGGAGTATCATTATAACCGATACTGGCGCGTCGGCTACTCCTCGGCCGAGCGCCCCTGAAGGGCCAGGATTGCCCGGGCGGGATGCGGATGACGTTGAGGACTCGCACGTGCCCGAGTTCTCCGCGGGCGCAGAGCTTGTAGACGGTAGCCGTGGAGACCCTGAGGACCCGGGCCGCCTGCCGCACCGTGAGCATCTGTTCCTGGCAGTCACCCGCAGTCACTTTTCCCCGTAGCACGGGCGTAGCAGCTGGGTCACCAGACCCCTGGCAACAAGCGGAAGCGGGTGCGCGCCGCATACTCGGTGTAGCCGGCGAGCTCGCGCTTGAGGGTCCCGTCCTCGAGCGCGGTCCGCAGGACGACCCAACCCGCGGCGGCTCCGGCAGGCATGAGTGCCGAGACCGAAAGCAGCATGAGGGGAGTGCCGAGCGCCCAGAGGATCAGCCCCAGGTAGCCGGGGTGGCGAACGAGACAGTAGGGCCCGGAGTCGACCAGTCGATGGTCGCGGTCGTGCTGGATGCGCACCGTTCCCTCGAAGTACGGGTTGCTCGCCATGGCCCACGCGGAAATCGCGAAGCCGGCCACGAGCAGCGTCGTCCCGATTGGCCAAGCCGCCACTGGCATCGGGGACTCTCGTTTGCGCGCGGCGAATCCGGCGACGATCGGGGTGGCCGCCATGAGCGGCCAGAAGAGGAGGTTCCAGGCGAGGTCCCAGGTCTTGGTCCCTACGCCAGACTGGCGGCGGCGCCGGAATAGCTCCGGGCTCTTATGGCGAACGTAGGCGCGGTGAAGCGCAACGGCGACGAGGAGCGTGGTGAAGTAGACCCAGCCCACGAGCCATCGCACGGTTCCGGCGGCCATGAACGGCAACACTGCCCACGCCGCGAAGACGGCGAGGTTGTGGGCCGCGAGGAATGGAATCCACTTGGGCTGCACGGTCGGGTTGGCGTCGACGCCGGTCAAGGTCACCGCCTCGCGATCTCGATGCCGCCACTCAATTCTGCGGCGCCCGTTCATTGCCTCCGGACGAGCCCCTCGACGAGAACCCGGATCGCCCCGGGCAGGGCGAACTTCGTCGCGTTTCCCGCAGGGTAAGGCCTTGCGCGAGTCCTGGGCTGCAAACCCGCCCGGGGGGGCCCTTCCCTCGAGGCGGTTCCAGGCGTACAAGGGTGGGTGTCCGATATCGAAATCAGTCGCCGGATCTCCCTGATGGGATGCTCCGGAGGGTCTCGGCGTCGCTCTACGGCCGCTCGCCTGCGCGGCGCGGCGCGGGCTCATCCTGCTTCGCTCCCCCCGGACCCGGACCCTCGAGTCGGGGCGCCACCGGTGCGGCCCCCCGGTCGGCCCTACATCCTGCAGCGGGCAAGCTTCTTGCGCTATTCCCGGCCCGAGGTTGATGGGGCCGCCACTGCTTCCGTCTCCGCCGTTCGGACGGTGGCCTGAATGACGAGGTCTTCGCCTATGGCAGCCATGGAAAGCGGAACGCTGGTCCGGCACGCCACGCTCGGTCTGGGGAAGGTCGTCGCGGTGGAGGCGGACGCGGTTCACGTATTCTTCCCCGACGGCGACAAGCGGTTCGCGGCAAAGCTGCGGCTGCCCGCCGCGCTGGCGCTCTTGCAGTCCGAGGGCCTCGAGCGCAACAGCTGGCTCGAGGGGCTCTCCGCGTTCGCGCTCGACCGGGACAGCCGCCGCTACGCGCTCGCCGCCTCGTGGCTCACGCACGACCAGGCGATCGGGCAGTTCCTGGCGACGTTTCCCGGAGGGTTCACCGACCCCGCCTACCTGGGCCTCGGCCGTGCCGCGGGGCGGGTCGAGCGGGCGCCGCGCTGGCGCGCCGCGCACGAGGCATGTGCGAAGGTCTTCGGAAAGGACGACCGCGAGCGCCTGCTCTCCGAGGACCGGATCGAGGATCTCGTGAATCGCATCGTCAAGGTCGACAAGCTCGTCGCGCCCCTCCATCCTCCGGCGGACGTGAACGCCGTGAAGCAGGCGCTCGCCGACGAGGAGACCGCGCGCCCATTTCTTGGCGCGCTCGTGGAGCTTCTCGCCGTTCCGTCGCCCGCGCGGGCGCGGTTCGAGAAGCTCTTCGGGGCCGCCGCGAGCCTTCCGGTCGAGCCCGCCCAGCGATGGCTCGTCGCGACGCTCGTGCCGTTCGTGGCGTCGCCGGAGCGCCAGGTGCTGCTGCGGCCCAAGGTCGCCCGCGAGGCGGCGGAGCGGCTCGGCTGCGACCTCCGGTTCGAGGCCTCGCCGAACTGGGCAACCTACGGCGCGATGCGAGCGCTCTCGACCCAGCTGCTCGAGAAGCTGAAGCCGATCGGCGCCAAGGACTTCATCGACGTCGAGGCCTTCCTGCACCTCACCGCGGCGACGAGGCATCCCGGCAAGCCGAAGGAAGGCGCGGCGCCCACGCGGGCGCCTCGTCGAGCCACCCGGGAGGCACCCCGCCGCGCCAACCCACGGAGAACGCCGTGAACGAGAACTACCGCGAGCTGAAGGGCCGGATCCGGAAGCTGCACGAGCTGCTCACCGCGCGCGGCACGGGGAACCTCCAGTTCGCCCAGGCGGTCAGCAAGGTCCGGCGCGCCGCCAAGCACGGGGATCGCACGCGGGACCCGTCGCCCGAGCTGCGCGTACTGCTCGAGAGGGCAGAGGATCTCGGCCGGGTGGTGAGCAGCTAGCGGCCCTCGCGACGCCGTCCGTCGAAGGGAGCATTCACCCGGCCGCCTCCGCCCGGTGCCGTCAGCCGGTAGCGCCCTCGCGGACGCAAAGGCGGAAGATTTGCCACCCGTGCTCGTCCCGGTCGCCCGGGTCAGCGAGGATGAAGCAGGGCTCGTCAGCAACCCGCTCGGACACGGGGCTCGTGCGCGCCTGCGCGAGCGCGTTCGCGCCGTCGCTGCCGCCGAAGTGCAATAGCCCGATCCCGTCCAGGGAGACCGCGCCCGCGCCGGGGCCGAGCCCCGCGGGCACGTCCACCGTGGCGACGCTCGCAGCGACATCCGTGACCATTCCGTTCGAGAGATCGACCACCGAGACGAGGACTGTCATGGGGCTGCAATACCGGGGCCGAGCGCTCGGCGCCAGGCAGACGTCATCCCCCGCGTTCCCTGGGCGAGATGCGCGCCCAGGAGGGTGACCGACCCTCGGTCACCGCGCGCCGTCGGGCCAGCGCCAGCCGGAGACCTCCGGCGAGTCGATCCCCTGCGCGTGGGCGTGCAGCCGGCACTCGATCTGCAGGTTGCGGAAGCGCTCCTTGGCGTGCGCACCGGGGCCCTGGAGCCGCGCCACCCGGTCGATGACGTCCATGGCCAGGCTGTAGCGGTCGATCTGGTTCGCGATGGCGAGCTCGAGCGGGGTGTCGATGCCCCCCTTCTCCTTGTACCCGCGCACGTGCAGGTTCGGATGGTTCCGGCGGCGGTAGGCGAGCCGGTGGACGAGCCAGGGGTAGCCGTGGAAGTTGAAGATGATGGGCCTGTCGACGGTGAAGAGTGAGTCGAAGTCGCGGTCGGAGAGGCCGTGCGGGTGCTCGGTGTCCGGTTGCAGCTTGAAGAGGTCCACCACGTTCACGAACCGGAGCAGGAGGTCGGGGAAGGCCTCCCGGAGCATGGCGGTGGCCGCGAGCGCCTCGAGGGTGGCAACGTCGCCGGCGCAGGCCATGACCACGTCGGGCTCCCTGCCCTCGTCGCTGCTCGCCCAGTCCCAGATCCCCACCCCCTTGGAGCAGTGGGCGAGGGCGTCCTCCATCGCCAGGTACTGGAGGTGCAGCTGCTTGTCGGCCACGATCACGTTCACGTAGTTCTCGCTTCGCAGGCAGTGATCCGCCACCGAGAGCAGGCAGTTCGCGTCCGGGGGGAGGTAGATGCGGGTCACCTCCGAGCTCTTGTTCACCACCACGTCGAGGAAGCCGGGGTCCTGGTGGGTGAAGCCGTTGTGATCCTGCCGCCAGACCGTCGAGGTGACGAGCAGGTTCAACGACGCGATGCTCTGGCGCCAGGAGAGGTGGTCCGAGATGGAGAGCCACTTGGCGTGCTGGTTGAACATCGAGTCGATGACGTGCACGAACGCCTCGTACGACGAGAGGAACCCGTGGCGCCCGGTGAGGAGGTACCCTTCCAGCATCCCTTCCACGGTGGTCTCCGAGAGCATCTCCACCACCCGCCCGTCCGGGGAGAGGTTGCCGCCGTCGGCGTCGTCGGGGATCGTCTCCTCCAGCCACAGCTTCCCGGAGGCCTCGTACAGGGCATCGAGCCGGTTGGAGGTGGTCTCGTCCGGCCCGAAGACGCGGAAGTTGTCCGGGTTGGCGCGCACCACGTCGCGCAGGAAGGCCCCGAGCGGCCGGGTGTTCTCCGCCTGCGAGCGCCCGGGCGCCTCCACCGGGACCGCGTACGCCTGGAAGTCCGGCAGCCGCAGCGCCTTCTTGAGGAGGCCGCCGTTGGCGCGCGGGTTCGCCCCCATCCGGCGCGCTCCCTTGGGCGCCGCCTCGCGGACCCTGGCCACCGGGGCCCCCGAGGCGTCGAAGAGCTCGTCCGGCCGGTAGCCGCGCATCCAGCCCTCCAGCAGGGAGAGCCGGGCGGGGTCCTCCTTCACGCCGGAGATGGGCACCTGGTGAGCCCGCCACGACCCCTCGAGCTTGTGGCCGGAGAGCTCCGCGGGCGCGGTCCATCCCTTGGGCGCCCGCAGCACGATCATCGGCCATCGCGGCCGGGCGGCGACGCGGGTGCGGCGCGCCTCGGCCTGGGCGCCCCGGATCTCCTCCACGCACCGGTCGAGCGTAGCGGCCATCGCCTGGTGCATCGAGTCCGGGTCGGATCCCTCCACCAGGTACGGCGTCCACCCGTAGCCCCGGAGGAGCTCCCGGAGTTCCTCCGCCGAGATCCGCGCGAGCAGCGTCGGGTTGTTGATCTTGTAGCCGTTCAGCGAAAGGACCGGCAGCACGGCACCGTCGCGGATCGGGTTCAAGAACTTGTTCACGTGCCAGGAGGTGGCGAGCGGCCCCGTCTCGGCCTCGCCATCGCCCACCACGGCCGCCACCACGAGGTCGGGGTTGTCGAAGGCGGCGCCGCAGGCGTGCGAGAGCACGTACCCGAGCTCGCCTCCCTCGTGGATGGAGCCCGGCGTCTCCGGGGTGCAGTGGCTGCCCACTCCGCCCGGGAACGAGAACTGGCGGAAGAAGCGCCGCAACCCCTCCTCGTCGAGGCTCTTGTCCGGGTAGACCTCGGAGTAGGTTCCCTCGAGGTAGACAGGCCCGAGAACCCCGGGAGCTCCATGCCCGGGGCCCGCCAGGAAGAGGACGTCCAGGTTCCGGGCGCGGATGACGCGGTTGAGGTGCGTGTAGACGAAGGACAGCGCGGGGCTCGCGCCCCAGTGGCCGAGCTGGCGGCTCTTCACGTGCTCGGGCCTGAGCGGCTCGCGCAAGAGCGGGTTGTCCTGCAGGTAGATCATGCCGAGGGACAGGTAGTTGCAGGCCCTCCAGAAGGAGTCGATCCGGCGAAGCTCCTCTGGCGCGAGCGGCGCCCCCTTCACGGTCGACCGGGCCGGCCCGAACTCGGACACGCCGGGGACCTCCTCTTTGCTCGAAGCGGCCGTGCCCACGGTTCTTCCCTCCTGCCCTGCCGGCGACGCCAGGAGGCGGCGCGCGTGCCGGGCGATCACGAGTTCCTCGTCGGTCCTTACGACCCAGGCCGCGACCCGGCTCGCGCTCGTAGTGACCCGCGGCCCGCCGGCGGCGTTCGCGGGCGTGTCGAGCTCCAGCCCGAGCCAGGCCGCGTCGCGGCAGACCCGCTCCCGGATGGCCACCGCGTTCTCGCCGATGCCGCCCGCGAACACGATGGCGTCGAGCCCGCCGAGCGCCGCCGCGAGCGAGCCCAGCTCGCGGGTGATCCGGTAGACGAACAGGTCGATCGCGAGCCGCGCCCGCGGCTCCGCCGAGGCCAGGAGGGCCCGCATGTCGCTCGAGATCCCGGAGACGCCGAGCAGGCCCGACCGGTCGTAGAGCAGGTGCTCGATCGCCCGCGGGTCCATGCCGCGCTCGTCGGCGAGCCAGAGGAGCACCCCGGGGTCGATCTCCCCGGAGCGCGTCCCCATGCACAGGCCGTCGAGGACGCTGAACCCCATGGTGGTCGCGATGCTGCGACCCGCGAGGAGCGCGCACATGCTCGCCCCGTTGCCGAGGTGCATGGCCACGGTCCGGCCCCGGGCGGCGGCGGGGTCGAGCGCCCCGAGCGCCGTCGACACGTACTCGTAGGAGAGGCCGTGGAAGCCGTAGCGGCGCACCCCTGCCTCGTGGAGCTCCTCGGGGAGCGCGAATCGCTCGGCGACGGGCGGGGCGGTCCGGTGGAAGGCGGTGTCGAAGCAGGCCACCTGGGGCAGTTCCGGGTCGATGTCGCGCACCAGGCGAATGGCCCCGAGGTTGTGCGGCTGGTGAAGCGGTGCCAGCGGCACGAGAGTCTGGAGCCGCGCCAGTACCGCCTCGTCGATCCGCACCGGGCCTTGAAACGCCGTGCCGCCGTGGACGACCCGGTGCGCGACGCCGGAGAGGGACCCGATCCCGCGCGCGTCGCCGACGACCGCGAAGATCGCCCGGAGCGCACCGGCGTGGCCGACGTACGCGGCCTCCGGCCAGTTCCGCTCCGCCGCGACCGTTCCGTCCTGCGCCGGGCGACGAGGTGGGCGGCGCCTTCGCCATCCACGCGCTCCACCTGACCGCGCAGCTCCGCCGCCATGTCCTCGCCGCGCTCGGCGAAGAGCGCGAACTTCACGGAGGACGAGCCCGCGTTCAGGACCAGGATTGTGCCGGGCACGGCGCTCCGTCCACCCCTGGGCACCCTCGATGCCCGCGCCACGACGGGCGCCGGGGGGAGTATGGCCCAGGGCGAAGCGGCCGTGGAGACCCGGGATGGGTCCGTACACGCGCGGCGCCGGGCTATACTTCGCAAGCACGTTGCGGTCCGCGCGGACCATCGAAGCAGCTTTCGGGGGGCTCTTGGAGATGACCGACCTGACCGGGTTCCTGGCCGAGGAAGACCGCGCGCGTCATCGCGCCTTCGGGGCCGCGGAGGCGAGGTGGATCGCCTTGGGCGGGGCCGGCCGCGGTCGGCCGAACTTGCGCGAGGTGCTCCCGTGAAGGTGGGCCCGACCGCCATTCCGGGGGTCCTCATCCTCGAGCCGAGCGTGTTCGGCGACGCTCGAGGCTTCTTCTTCGAGAGCTTCAACCGGCGGGAGTTCGAGAAGGCCACGGGAAGGCCCGCGGAGTTCGTCCAGGACAACCACAGCCGGTCGGCACGCCACGTGCTCCGGGGACTCCACTACCAGCTGCCTCATCCGCAGGGGAAGCTCGTCCGGGTGGTGCACGGCGAGGTCTTCGACGTCGCCGTGGACCTCCGGCGCGCCTCCCCCACCTTCGGCCGGTGGGTCGGGGACGTGCTGTCCGCCGAGAACAAGCGCCAGATCTGGATCCCCGAGGGCTTCGCGCACGGGTTTCTCGTCTGCTCGGAGGCTGCCGAGGTCATTTACAAGACGACCGAGTACTGGCACCCGGAGGACGAGAAGTGCATCCTCTGGAGCGACCCCGACCTCGGCATCGCCTGGCCGCTCTCGGGCTCCGCGCCGCTCGTCTCCGCGAAGGACGCGGCGGGCAAGGCGCTCGCAAGCGCCCCCTTCTTCGAGCGCCCCGTCGAGTGAGCGGAAGGCCGTGGCCGCCGGCTCTCAGGCGTGGTTGCGGAGCATGAGCTCCTTCGGGTGCGGCTCGAGGTAGGACTGCCCCTCCAGGTACGGCGACCCCAGCGCGCGAACGTGGTGGCGCAGGAGCGTGAGCGGCACCACGAGCGGCACGAGCCCGCGCCGGTAGTCCTCGATCGTCTCGTGGAGCTCGGCCTTCGCCCCGGGGGCGAGCCGGTCCTTCAAGTAGCCCGCCATGTGCTGCAGGACGTTCACGTTCTTGCCGCGCGTCGCGAGCACGGTGAGCCCGTGCATGTAGCCTTCCCCGTACCGGGCCTCGACCTCTCGGCGCGGGAATTCTTCACCCTGGCGACGAGCCGCCCGAGCGCGCGGTAGGCGGCGGGGTGGTGGGCGAGCAGGAGGAGCTTCTCGGCCGTGTGGAAGCGGACGAGATCGCCGGCCGCCCAGCGGCCGTCGAAGAGCGCCCGCAGCCGTCGGTAGGCGAACACGCGCTCGATGAAGTTCTCGCGCAGCGGCGGGTCGTTGAGGCGGCCCTCCTCCTCCACCGGCAAGAGCGGCATGCGAGCCAGCAGCGCCTCCGGCGAAGAGTCCCACGCCATCCCTCGAGGCGGGCCCCTTCGCCGCGTGGACCTTCACGCGCTCCATGCCGCACGAGGGCGAGTCCTTCTTGAGGATGTAACCGGAGAGTCGAGCCGCTCGAGGTCCTGTACCCTCCGGGCGGCCCAATCCCGCATGGCCCCGTGTGGTCGAGCCCGCTCTTCGGGTCGAGGAGGCGGACGAGCCCGTCGCGCCGGACGAGCCGGATGGCAGGGCGAGGTACCGGCATCCCCAGCTCGACCTCGGGCAGACCGGCACGAAGGTCGCGAACTCGGAGAGCGAGCCGGTGACGAACGCGTCCCGCTTCTGCCCGCCGTCGTAGCGGACTTCTGCCCGAGCAGGCAGGAGGAGACGCCGATGCGGATATCCTCTCTCGGTGGCCGCCGGACCATTCGCCTCCTCCCTGCCGCGCGTCCTCGCTACCGTCGCCGGACGCCGCGGCCCGAAGTGGACTCTCTCAGGAGTTCGGCGGCCGCGACGCCTTCTCGGCCGCGACCCACACGTCCACGCGGGCCTCGAGCACGTCGAGGGGCAGCGAGCCTGCGCCGAGGACGACGTCGTGGAAGCGGCGCACGTCGAAGCCGGCGCCGAGCGCGGCCCGGGCGCGCTCGCGAAGCTCGCGGATCTGGAGCTCGCCGACCTTGTAGCCGAGCGCCTGGCCCGGCCAGACGATGTACCGAGTCGGTCTCCGCCTGGACCTCGACGTCGTCGATGGAGGCATGGTCGCGGAAGAACTTCACCACCTGGTCCCGGGTCCAGCGCTTCTCGTGCAAGCCCGTGTCGACGACGAGCCGGATCGCCCGGAGCATCTCGTCCTGGAGGTGGCCGTAGTAGCTGAACGGGTCCTGGTAGCGGCCGACCTCCTCGCCGAGCCTCTCCGAGTAGAGGGCCCACCCCTCGTCGAAGGCGTTGTAGCCGAGCCAGAAGCGCCGCTGGGGCGGCAGCGCCTCGAGCTCCTGCTGGATGGCGATTCTGCAGGTGGTGGCCGGGAACGGCCTCGTGGTACGCGGTCGACTCCATCGTGAGGGTCTTGCGGTTGGCGAAGTCGCCGGTGTTCACCTCGATGCGGCCGGGGCGCGAGCCGTCGGCGGCGGGGGGGACGTACTGGGCGCCCGCGGCCTCCTTCTCGCGGAACTCCTCGACGGCGACGACCACGAAGTCCGCCTTGGGCAGCCTCCCGAAGAGCTTGGGAAGCTCCGGGCGCATGCCGTCGAGGTAGCCGCGGTAGAGCTGCAGGATCTGCTCGCGCGACTTCGGCCGGAGCGCCGGGTTCGTCTCGAGCGAGGCTCGGAAGCTCGCCAGGTCCGGGTAGCCCGCCCTGCGCGCGGCCGCGAGCATCTCCCCCTCGATCCGCGCCACCTCGCGCAGGCCGATCTGGTGGATCTCGTCGGGCGTGAGATTGGTGGTCGTCGACCTCTTCACGCTGGCGGCGTAGCGGGCCGCGCCGTCCGGGAGGGACCAGACCCCCACGTCCACCCGGCCCTGGGGGGCGTACTCGTCGCGGACGAATCGGGCGAACCTCCGGTAGGCGGGCAGCACGTCGTCCTGGATGGCAGCGAGCATCGCCGACCGGATCCGCTCCTGCTCGGCAGGAGCGATGTCCTTCGGCATCTTGGAGAGCGGGCGGGCGAACGGGGTGTCCACCGGCTTCCGCGGACGCGATGCCCTCCGCCTGCGACGCGCACCTTCTCGAGGAGGAAGCGCGGCGGCATGAGGCCCGCCGCCATCCCGAGACGCATGTTGGCCTCCGTGTCGGCCAGCTGACGCGGCAGGGCGCGGAGCCGGGCGAGGTAGTCGTCGTAGTCCTTCGCGCTGCCGAAGGGGAGCAGCGCCACGAACTGCGCCGCCCGGAGGTGGATCCCGCCCATCTGGTTCACGGGCATCTTCCAGTTCTCGAAGCGAGCGTTGTCGAGCTCCTCGCGGAAGGCGCGCACGACGAGCGTCCGCGTCAGCGCCTCCTGCTCCGAGAACCCGGTGACGTCGACCGCCTCGAAGCGGGCGAGGAACTCGCGCGATTTTGCGAGGTTCGCGGCCACGGCCGCCGCCGACAGGTCGGACGACTTGTCGTTCCAGCGCTTGTCCCCGAGGATCGAGGCGTACTCCGGGGCGTGGGAGAGGAAGTACTCCCAGTGCTCGGCGAGGAGCGCGTCGAACGCCTTGCGGCGCGCATCGACGTCGCCCGACACGGTCCGCGGGTCCGGCGCCGGCGCGGGCGGGTGGGCGGTGGCGCACGCGCAGAGCGCGGCGGCGACGAGGGCGATTCGGCGGTGGCTCATGGGAGGGGTCCTCTCGGGTGCGGGACGGCCGCGCTGGGACGCGTGCATCCTAATGGTATTCGGGCGCGGGGCGTGATTCCCAGGTCCGGTCGGGGCCGACACCGCGCGCCCTTTCCCGGGGGGCCACTTCGACCTTATGCTGCGGGCAAGTGCGCCCCTCCGCCCCCGGCCTCGCTGCTCTCGCCCTCGCCGCGCTCTGGAGCGGCTGTGGCGGTAACGGCGGGACGAGCCCGCCCCTTCCCCCGGTCGTCGGGGGCGCCACCCGCGCGTCGGCGCCCTCTCCGTTCGGCGCGGGCTGCGCGGGCGCCGCTCCCGCGGGGAGCCGGAACTACCCGAACTCCGTCGTCGAGCCGTTCCTGGCCGTCGACTCCGCCGACGCCGACCACCTCGTCGGCATCTGGCAGCAGGACCGCTTCTCCGACGGCGGCGCGAACGGCCTCCTCACCGGCGTCTCGCACGACGGGGGGAAGACCTGGACGCGGGTCCTTCCCCGCTTCAGCCGGTGTGCCGGGGGCGACTACGACCGTGCGTCGGATCCGTGGGTCGCGATCGCCACGGACGGGACCGTCCACGCGCTCGGCCTTGCCTTCGACGCCACCGATGGGCGCAGCGCCGTCCTGGCCGCCCGCTCGACCGACGGAGGCATGACCTGGGGCGCTCCGGTGGCGCTGCAATCCGACACCGATCCGGACGTCGGCCTCGACAAACCCTCACTGACCGCCGACCCCACCGACGCGCAGCGGGTGTACGCGGTGTGGGACCGGCTGACCGGCCTCTCGAGCCCCAGCGTTTCCTCGACGACCGGGCCGGCCTGGTTCGCTCGCAGCACCGACGGCGGGGTGACCTGGGAGGCCCCGAGGACGATCTACGACCCCGGCGCGAACGCCCAGACCATCGGGAACCAGGTCGTGGTCCTGCCCGACGGGACGCTCGTGAACGCGCTCGTCCGCATCGTCGACCTCGCGAGCACGAACCCGACGAACACCGTCGTCGTAGAGCGCTCCACCGACCACGGGACCACCTGGTCCGCGCCCGTCGCCGTCGCCCCTGCCAACCCGGTGGGCGTGGAAATGCCCGGCGACCAGCACCCGGTCCGCTCGGGAGACGTCATCATCGCGGTGGCGGCGGACCCGGCGAGCGGCGCCCTCTACGTCGCGTGGGAGGACGGCCAGTTCAGCAACGGCCAGCGGGAGGGGATCGCCCTCTCGCGGTCGACCGACGGCGGGCTCACCTGGTCCGCCCCGGTCCAGGTGAACGGGGCCCCGAGCGCCCAGGCGTTCACGCCCGCGCTCGCCGTCTCGGCGGGCGTGGTGGCCGTGACCTACTACGACTTCCGGCTCTACGACCCCGCGCACCCGTCGAGCCTCCAGACGGCGGCGTGGCAGGCCACAAGCACCGACGGGGGCATCACCTGGCGGGACTCGGCCCTCGGGGCGCCCTTCGACCTCAGCAAGGCGCCCGACTCCGAGGGATACTTCCTCGGCGACTACGAGGGGCTCGCCGCCCGCAGCGGAGCGTTCATGGCCTTCTTCGTCATGACGAACCCCGGCGGCGGAGAGGGGACGGACGTCTTCGCGGAGAACGCGGCGGCCCCCTTCCCCGAGGTGGCGGAGCGGCCCGGCGCCGTCCAGGTGAACGAGCACCCGCGCCCGCTCGCGACCAGGCTCCGCGCGCTGCGGCAGCGCGCGGAACACCGGGCCTCGGCGCGCTAGCCCAACTTCCGCAGTTCGAAGGGTCGACACGTGTGATGTCGCACGGTTAGGTGCTGCCGTCGGCACTACATTTTGGCCGGCGGCAGCGGCGAACGGAGACGCTCCGGCAGTCGCAGTCCAAGCCGGTCCAAGAGGGCGGCCTGCGCTTTGTCGGGGCGGACGACGCAGCGGATCCGCAGTTCGCGAGCGGCATCTTCGGCGAGCGGGAGCACGACGTCGGTGCTGTGGATGCGGCTCCTCGGCGATGTGCAACTCGCTCGACGGCTCGCACAGCCTCGCCACCACCAGGATCGCCGCCATGGTCGACCAGGGCACCGCCTCCCGACCTTCGGGCATCAGCTCCTGGCACAGCTCGTCGAGCCGCAGCGCGCGCCAAAGCGTCCAACCGAGCCAGACGTCCCCGAACGTGCGGCCGCGCTCCAAGCGGACCCGGTCGAGGCGTACCGCGACCGTCTCCGGACCGGCTTCCGCGCCCTCGAACAGCTCGCGCTGCTCGGTTCGCCCCGTCATCTCCCGCAAGAGCTGCTTCGCCTTGGCTCGCCCCTGGGCATCGAGCTCGCCCAGGTTCGCCACCGTCTCCTGCACGACCTTCCTGCCGCGCCGAACAGACCGCACCCAGACGCCAGTACGTGTGCGTCTTGCCGTCCTTCCGCTTGATCGAGTGGCGCAGGTACACACCCACTGTTGTGCCCGCACTGCCCGTGATCAACAAGGGGGTTGGTCGGCACTACACGCTACTTCCGCCACCGCCGGCGCTGTCCTCCTGCGCACTTGGCTCGTGCGAAAATCGTCGTCCGCTGCCCGCCCGACCCCTTACTGCGGAAGTTGGGCTAGCTGCCCTGCACCGGGGTCCCGGGCGCGAGCGCCAGCGCTCGGGCGACGAGGTCCTGCCAGGGCAGCCAGGCGAGCGCGGCGGAGCGCTGGTCCCAGGTGGACTCGCAGTCGCCGACCGCGCTCGGCTCGAGCTCCCGGCACATCCTCGGCCTCCCCGCGAAGGGCAGGGCGCACCCGCGCGGCCCGTGAAACACGCACGGCGAGCGTTCCGCCCCCGCGAACACGTGCCCCGACGAGCGTTCGTCGACGGTGGCAGGCCGGGGGTAGAGGATGGTCCGGTAGCGGTCGGCCGGGTCGGGCGGCCTCCCGTCCGTCCAGGGGACTCCCACGTGCCGCAGGAGCACCCAGTCGCGAGAGCGCAGCGCCCCGGCGAGCTCGCTCGCCGGGTTTGCTGCGGCGAGGAAGCGGTCGGGCTCCTCGATCCCGGGTCGCGTGAGGCAGCACTCGCCGCCGCAGGCCCGGCAAATCTCGGGACGCTCGTTCCTGGCCTCGAGCGGCTCGCGGCCACCCGGCGGCGGACGGGCAACGGTCACCGCGGGGCCAGGTGCCATTCCCACACCGGGCCGGCGTCCGGGTCGTCGGCGGTCCCCGCCCTCTGGAAGCCAAGCCGGGTGAGGACCCTCGTGGACGCACCCTCCTCCGGGAGCGTCTGCGCCGTGACCATCACGCCGGGCGCGGCGGCGCCGGCGATGTCCACGAGCGCCGCTGCCATGCTGGTGGCGAGCCGTCGGCCCTCGTGAGCCGGGAACGTGAAGTAGGCGATCTCCAGCCGGCCGGCACGGGGCGCCCCCTTGAACGCACAGGTCCCGACGCAGAGGCCGCCCTCCACCGCCAGGTACCCGATCCAGGGGGGCTCGAAGCCTCCGTGGGCGTACTGGGCGGCAGTGGCGGCGAGCGCCTCGAGCGCCACGGGCTCGAGCGGGAGCCCGGGCTCCGCAGGCGAGCCATCCCGCGCGATCTCGACGAGGCGGATCACGGCGCCATTTTCGTCGGAGGGGAGCAGGGTCGCAAGCGGCCGGCCACAGGGCGCGCCCGGGAAGCCGGAGGACGTGGCCCGGGAAGGCCGACCATCCAATGGAGGCGAGCGACAACTCGGGGGACGAGTGGCCGATGCGGCTGGAGGCCCTCCCCGGTCGCGCCCTCTCCCCCTATCGGCGTAGGCGTGAGCGGACCTCGTCCGCGAAGGCCTGGGGGTCGTCTGCGGTGACGACGATCCGGCCTTCGTCGGTCTCGAGGAGCACCGCTCCGCCGCGGCGCCAGGCGTAGAGCTGAAAGGACCCGAGCGCCGGCCCCCGGAACTGGCCGTAGGCAATCGAACCCGCAGCCGTGCCCGCGGTCCGGACCCATCCGCGCCGCTGCTCCGGCGTGAGCGGGGCCGCGTCGCGGATCGAGCCGAGCGGGATCTCGACCGGGCCGACCCAGCGCCGCTCGATCCGAACCGCGTCGTCGTCGACCCGTGCCGCGAGCGGCGCCCTCCCGAAGACGGCGAGCAGGATCGCGCCGGCCGCGCCGGCGGCGGCCACGAGCACCAGCACCGCGACGAGCCACGTCCGCCGGGCCGCCGTGGGCGGCACCTCCACGGGCGCCGCCGCGGTCGCCCTCGGGGCGCGAGCCAGGATCGCCTCGACGAACTTCTCGGGCGGCTCGGGCGAGAGGACGAAGCGTCCCCGGGTGGTGTCGAGGCAAACGAGACCTCGCGTCCGGGTGGCGTAGAGGCGGAAGGAGCCGAGCGAGCGGCCCCAGAAGCGCCCGTAGAACCCGCAGAACCCGCTCGTCCCGGCCACCCGGAAGGTCCCCCGGAGCGCTCCGTCGGGGAGCAGCGCCACCGAGCGGACGTCGCCGAGCCGGATCTCCACGGGCAAGAGCCTCCGGTCCACCACGAGCTGGCTGCCGGCGACCGTGAACCCGCGCGGTGCCAGCGCCCAGGCAAAGGCAAGGACGACGAGGATGGCACCGGGCGCGACGAATGCCGGAACGGCGGCGGCGGGGGCCCGCTCGAGAAGCGGCCAGGCCCACCGCACCACGAGCGCGACCGCGACGACCGCGACGGCTCCCACGACCGCGGTGGAGACGCGCAGCGACCTGTCCCAGGGAGAGTCGAAGTTCATGGCTTCTTCCTTCGCCGGACTCCGCGCCGGCCCGAGGCGCGGGCATTGCCGAGGCCGCTTTCTGCCGCGCCTCCCAGGGTAGACGACCGGGCGCAGCCCAACAACGCCCGAGACGCGAGAGGCGAGGCTAGCGGACCGGGGCGCTGCGCAGTCCGGGCGCCTCCCGGCCGGTGCGCGCCACGTACTCGAGGTAGCCGCCGCCGTAGGGGTGGACGCCGTCGGGCGTCAGCTCGAGCACGCGGTTCGAGAGCGCGCCGAGGAAGCGCCGGTCGTGGGAGACGAAGAGCATCGTCCCCTCGTATCCGGCGAGCGCCTCGACGAGCATCTGCTTGGTGGTCAGCGTCGAGGTGGTTCGTGGGCTCGTCGAGGACCAGGAAGTTCGGCGGGTCGTAGAGCATGCGGGCGAGCACGAGCCGCGCCTTCTCGCCGCCGGAGAGCACCCGGCACGGCTTCTCGATCTCGTCGCCCGAGAAGCCGAAGCACCCGGCCAGCGTGCGCAGCGAGCCGACCGACGCGCGGGGGAAGGCGTCCACGAGCGTGTCCCAGACGGTCCTCTCCGCGTCGAGGAGCTCCATGGCGTGCTGGGCGAAGTAGCCCATCTTCACGCTCGCGCCCACGGTCACGGTGCCGGCGTCGGGGCGGGACTCGCCGGCCACCATCTTGAGGAGCGTGGACTTGCCGGCGCCGTTCGCCCCGAGCACGCACCAGCGCTCGCCGCGGCGCACGAGCAGGTCGAGGCCGCCGGTAGACGACCCGGGTGCCGTACGCCTTCGCCACGCCGGCGAGCCTCACCACGTCCTCGCCGGAGCGCGGGGCCTCGCCGGAACTCGAAGGCCACCTTGGCGCGGCTCTTGGGGGGCTCGACCTTCTCGATCTTGTCGAGCTTCTTCACCCGCGACTGCACCTGCGCGGCGTGGCAGGCCCGGGCCTTGAAGCGCTCGATGAAGGCGAGCTCCTTCTTCAGCATGGCCTGCTGGCGCTCGTACTGCGACTGCTGGTGGGCCTCGGCGATGGCCCGCTCGCGCTCGTAGAAGTCGTAGTCGCCGGAGTAGGTGGTCAGCTCGCCCGGCGTCGATCTCGATGACCTTCTTCACCACGCGGTTCATGAACTCGCGGTCGTGCGAGGTCATGAGGACGGCGCCCTCGTAGCCCTTCAGGAACTCCTCCAGCCAGATGATCGACTCGAGGTCCAGGTGGTTGGAGGGCTCGTCGAGGAGCATGACGTCCGGGCGCATGAGGAGAATGCGCGCCAGCGCCACCCGCATCTTCCAGCCGCCGGAGAGCGCCCCGACGTCGCCGTCCATCATCTCGGCACTGAACCCCAGCCCGGCCAGGATCTCCCGCGCCCGCGCCTCGAGGGCGTAGCCGCCGAGCTCCTCGAAGCGCGCCTGCACGTGGCCGAAGCGGTCGACGAGCGCCTCGAGCTCGTCGGCCCGCCCGGGGTCGGCCATGGCGTGCTCGAGGACGGCGAGCTCGGCGGCGACGGCCGAGACCGGGCCGGCGCCCTCCATGGCCTCCGCCACTGCCGTCCTCCCCTTCATCTCGCCGACGTCCTGGCTGAAGTGGCCGACGGACACGCCCCGGTCGATGGAGACCTGTCCCTCGTCGGGCTCCTCCTCGCGGGTGACGAGGCGGAACAGGGTCGACTTGCCGGCGCCGTTCGGGCCGATGAGGCCCACCTTCTCGCCGTCGTTCAGCACGGCGGAGGCCTCGAGGAAGAGGATCTGCTGGCCGTGCTGCTTCGAGATGGTGTCGAGGCGGATCAAGGGCGCGGTTCCTACCAGGGGCGGGGCGCGCTTTCAACCTCGGAGCGGGTCCACTACGATCCGGGCGCGTGCTCCGCCTCTCGAACCTCCGCAAGCGTTACGGCGACACGGTGGCCCTCGACGGGCTCTCCCTGACCGTCCGGCGCGGCGAGATCCTGGGGCTCCTCGGCCCGAATGGCGCCGGGAAGACCACCGCCGTCCACGTCGCCGTGGGGCTGCTCGCCCCCGACACCGGAGAGGTGAGCATCGAGGGCCTGGGCTCGCCGCGCACGCCGGAGGTCCGCCGCCACATCGGGGTGGCTCCCCAGGCGCTCGCGCTCTACGACGCGCTCTCCTCCGAGGAGAACCTGCGCTTCTTCGGCCGCGTCTACGGGCTGCGGGGCCGTGCGCTCGTCGACCGGGTGGCGTGGGCGCTCGACTTCGCCTCGCTCTCCGACCGCCGCCGCGACCGCGTCGCCCAGCTGTCGGGCGGCATGAAGCGCCGCCTCAACCTCGCCGCCGCGCTCATCCACGACCCGGACCTGATCCTGCTCGACGAGCCCACCGTCGGGGTCGACCCCCAGTCGCGCAACGCCATCCTCGAGCGCATCGGCGAGCTCCGCCGGCTCGGGCGGACCATCGTCTACACCACCCACTACATGGAGGAGGCCGCGAGGCTCTGCGACCGGGTCGCCGTCGTCGACCACGGGCGGCTCCTGGCGCTCGGCTCGGTCGACGAGCTCGTCATGCAGCACGGGGGCGAACCCGTGCTCGTGGCGCGCGTCGACGGCGTCGAGCGCCGCGTCCAGGCGCCGGACCCGGCCGCGGAGCTCGCGCGGCTCGCCGCAGGGGGGCACGTCGACCTCTTCCGCGTCGAGCGCGCGGACCTGGAGCAGGTCTTCCTCCGGCTCACCGGAAGGAGGCTGCGCGACTGATGCCACGCTCGCTCGCCGCCGTCCTGGCGCTCGCTGGCAAGGACCTGAGGCTCACGCTCCGCAACCGGGGCGCGCTGTTCTTCGCGCTCGTGTGGCCCGTGCTCGTGGCTCTCTTCTTCGGCTACCTCTTCGGCGGAGGCGGGGAGCGGGGGCGCGTCCAGGTGGCCGCCGTCGACGAGGACGGGACGCGGGAGGCGTCCCTCCTGCTCGAGCGGCTGCGCGGAACGGAGGGAATCGACCTGTCGGTGGCGTCGCGCGAGGAGGCCGAGCGGCTCGTGCGCCAGGGGAAGCGCTCGGCGGCGGTGGTGGTCCCGAGGGGATACGGCGAGGCCTCGCGGCGGCTCTTCCGCGAGACCGCCCGTCTCGAGATCGCCGTCGACCCCAGCCGGAAGGCCGAGGCGGCGATGCTGGAGGGGATCGTCACCGGGGCCGCCATGCGGTCGTTCCAGGACCTCTTGACCGACCGCGACCGGTCGCGGCACGCGGTCGACCTGGCGCTCGCCGACCTGCGCGCCACGGCCGACGGGGAGCGCCGCCGCTCCACGGAGCGGTTCCTCGGCGAGCTCCGCGCCTACCTGGACAGCGACCCGGCCGCGGGCGTCGAGGCGCGCAGCGGGGCGAGCTGGAAGCCCGTCGAGATCGAGCGGCGCGAGCTCGACGCCGCCCGGGACCGCCCGCGCAGCGCCTTCGACTTCACCTTCCCCCAGGGCATCCTCTGGGGCGTCATCGGCAGCTCGCTCGGCTTCGCGCTCTCGCTTGTCACCGAGCGGACGCGCGGGACGCTCACCCGGCTCCGGATGTCGCCGCTCTCGCGCGGCCACGTGCTCGCTGGCAAGGCGCTCGCCTGCTTCGCCACCATCCTCTCGGTCGAGGCGATGCTGCTCGGCCTCGGAGCGCTCGCCTTCGGCATCCGCCCGACGTCGTGGCTCTTCCTCGCGGCCGCGGCCGTCTCGGTCGCGACCTGTTTCGTCGGGGTGATGATGGTCGTGGCCGTGCTCGGTCGCAGCGAGCAGTCCGCGGGCGGGCTGGGCTGGGCGATCATGATGCCGCTCGCCATGATCGGCGGCGCCATGGTTCCCCTCTTCGCGATGCCGGCGT
The DNA here is from genome assembly GCA_963754915.1 of uncultured delta proteobacterium. Classification (GTDB taxonomy): domain Bacteria; phylum Myxococcota; class Myxococcia; order Myxococcales; family Anaeromyxobacteraceae; genus DATJZG01. The sequence goes on from CAVWHZ010000016.1 coordinate 49,005, forward strand.
GGATGCAGCGGGCGAGCAACCTGAGCCCCGTCAAGTGGGGCATCCTGGCGCTCGAGGGGGCGACCTGGCGCGGGTTCGGTCCGTCCGAGATGGTGCTCCCCTGCGCCGTCCTGCTTGCCGTCGGCGCGGGGGGCTTCGCGCTCGGCGTTACCCTCTTCGGGGGCTCGCCGGACTAGCGCGCCCGCGGCCGCAGGCCCTTCTGGCCCGACGCCGGCTTGGCGGCGAGGAAGAGCACGTGCTTCGCCCCGCCGGCCCCGGCGCCCCGGGCCGGCACGACCCGGGCCTCGGCCTCGAAGCCCGCCCGGGCGAGCCGCTCCAGGTATTCCGCGTCCGGCCCCGCGGACCAGACCGCGAGCACGCCGCCGCCCCTGAGCGCCTCCCTGCAGTCGCGCACGCCGCGGTCGCCGTAGAGGCGGTCGTTGCCGGCGAGCACCATCGAGGAGGGGCTGTTGTCGACGTCGAGCAGGATGGCGTCGAAGGCCCCGTGCGCCTCGGCGATGCGCCCGGCCACGTCGCCGACCTGGAGACGGACCCGGGGATCGTCGAGCGGGCGGCCGGCGAGGTGCGCGACCGGGCCGCGGTTCCAGGCCACGAGCTCGGGCGAGATCTCGGCGACCACCGCGCGGGCGCCGGGGCCGAGCCGGTCGAGCGCCGCGCGCAGGGTGTAGCCGAGGCCCAGGCCGCCGATGAGGATGGTCCGGTCCCCGCCCGCCCGGGGCGCGAGCCGCCCGAGGGCGAGCGCCGACAGGGCGTCCTCCGACCCGTGCTGCCGGCTCGACATGAGGATCCGGCCGCCGGCGCGGACCACCCACTCGTCGCCCCTCCTCGCGAGGACGAGCTCGGTGCCGTCCGGGACCCGGGCGCGGTCGATCGTCTGCCACGGGAGCACGGGGGAGTGTCTACACGATTTCCCGGGCGCCGTCCGGGGGCCCTGGGCGCCGCCGGTGGGGTCGTTCCGACGCGGCGCGGCGTGAAGGTCCCAAGGCGCCGCTGGCGGTTCCTGCCCCTGTTCGGGTAAGGATCTGGCCATGGCCTTCACCGTTCGATTCGCCTCGACCAGCGAGGACCGCGACGCGGCGTTCGTCCTGCGGCGCGAGGTTTTCGAAGTGGAGCAGAACGTTCCCCGGCCCCTCGACCGCGACGCGCTCGACTTCAACGCCGACCACGTCGTGGCCCTCGACGACGCTGGCCGGTGCATCGGCACCGGGCGGGGGGTGCGCGTCGACACCCGAACCTGCCAGATCGGGCGAATGGCGGTCGCGAAGACGCACCGCAAGCACGGCGTCGGCGCGGCGGTGCTCGACGCGCTCGAGCACATGGCGGCGCTGCGGGGGCTCCGGGAGCTCACGGTCCACTCCCAGCTTCCGGCCGAGAGCTTCTACCGCAACCGAGGCTACGTGACCGAGGGGGAGCAGTTCCTCGAGGAGGGCGTCCCCCACGTCCTCATGCGCAAGGTGCTCGAGCCCTGATCCCTCGCCCCGCGGAGGACCTTCCCTCTAGCGGGCGAGGCGAATGGGCTGGACCACCCAGAGCGAGGTGGGCCTTCCCTCGGCATCGGCACCCGGAATCCAGGGACAGCTGCCGACCACCTTGCGGACGGCGTCGACGACGCGGGGATCCCGCGAGCCGCCGAGGACCTGGACCTGGCTCACCGCCCCTGCGGCGCTCACGGCGAGCTTCACGGTGATGGTGTCGGCGCCCTGGCTCTCGGCCTGCTCGGGCAGGACGAGGTTCTCGGCGATGCACTTGCGATTCGCGAGCTGCGGCGAGCGGAATCCCGAACCCACGAAGCGCGGGGCGTCGTCCTGCGCCGGGGCCGCAGGCGAGGGTGTCGCGACCACCGCGGGCTGCGGGAGGGCGGGCACCGCCACCACCTCCGACCGCGGCTCGGCCGGCGCCAGAGCGGGCCGGTTCGCGGCGCTCCGCCGCTCGCGCGGAGCTGGCCTCGCCGGCTCCTCCGGCGGGATCTCGACGGCGGCCGCCGCGGCGGCGGCCTCGGCCCGCCGCTCTCGCGCCGCCCTGGCGCTCTCTCGCCTGGGCTGGGCCTCCGGCGCGGGAACTTCTGCCGCCTTCGGCGCCGGCTCCGGCGCCACCGGGGCGACGGCCACCTCCGGCACGGCCGCCGGCTGCGCCGGTGCCGGGCGAGGCTCGGCCTGTGGGACGGGCGTGGGGGCGAGCGTCGCCGCCACCGGCTCGTCCGTGCGGGGCCGCGGCGCCTCGCGGCCTCGCAGGACGACCACGCCCACGGCGGCGCCGCCGAGCACGATGCCGACGAGCGCGGCTACGGCGACCGGGGCGGCGCGGCGTCGGGGCGGGGCGGGCGCGGGAGCCGGCGGCGCGGCGCGCACCGGCTCGCGGGGCGCGGGGACCGCGGCCGGGCGGGCCCGGAACTCCTCGATCTCCGGCTCGACGTCGGCGAACAAGTCGTTGACGGCAAGTGCGAGCCCGCCGGTCGACGGACCGAGGTCCTCGGCCACCGGCGAGAGCACGTGGACGGTGGCGCCTCCGCGCAGCTCGGCCGGGTGGCCGCCGAAGCCATCGGGGAAGGCGCCGGCGCGTGCGTCCGGCGCACTCCGCGGCGACTCGCGCAGGTGAGCGGCCACCGCGTGGTTGGCGACCGGCGGCTCGTGCCGGACCTCGGCGGGAGCCGCGGCCGCCCGCGGCGCGGCGGGCTGCACGCGCGTTGCGCGAACCGGGGTGACGACGAACGGGTTCTGCTCCGGAACGTGCGCGGTGAGGGGCTCGTCGGGCTGGACGGTGATGGTCTGGCCGCAGGCCTTGCACTTCATCTTGAAGGCGCGGCCCGACAGCTCGCCGGCCACCGCGTAGACTCTTCCGCACTTGTCGCAGGTGAAACGCAAGGCTCTACCTCCGATGGAATGGTACGGATCCCGGAGGTAGGCGTGCTAGGCCGCCATGTCGCGCCTTGGGCGCGCGTTTGCCACCGCGTCGCACGGCTGCGCACACGCTCGGACGGGTCTTGCGCTCGAGCGGCGTGCGCGGGCAGGCGAGCGAGGGGCCGAGGGGGGCCGCGCCCTCGAGAGACGCGCTCCCCGGGCCAGCCGGTCAGCGCGAGCCGAAGGTGTCGCAGTCCGAGACGCTTCCGCTCGCGAACCCCCGCTGGAACCAGCCGACCCGCTGGGCAGAGGAGCCGTGCGTGAAGCTCTCGGGGTTGGCCCGGCCGTGCGCGAGTCGCGCCAGCCGGTCGTCCCCCACGGCGGCTGCGGCCCCGATGCCGCTCTCCACGTCTCCCTTCTCGAGCAGCTGGCGCTGCTCGGTGGAGTGGGCCCACACGCCGGCGAGGCAGTCGGCCTGGAGCTCCAGCTTCACCGAAAGGGCGTTGCGCTGCGATGGGTCCCGCTCCTGGAGGCGGCGGACCTTGTCCTCGACGCCGAGGAGAGTCTGCACGTGATGGCCGATCTCGTGGGCGATGACGTAGGCCTGGGCGAACTCGCCGGGCGCCCCGAACCGGTCGCGCAGCTCGTCGTAGAAGCCGAGGTCCACGTACACCTTGTGGTCGACCGGGCAGTAGAACGGCCCGGTCGCGGTCTCCGCCCCGCCGCAGGCGGATCGAGTCTCGTCCCGGAACAGGACGAGCTTCGCGTGGGGGTAGTCCTTGCCAGACGCCGCGAACTGCCTCGCCCAGGTGGACTGGAGGTCGTCGAGGACGAAGGAGACGAACTCGACGCGCTGGTCCTCTGCCGGCGAACGGGGCGCGGCGCGCTGCGGCGCGCCCGCCGATGCCACCGGACCCACCGGGGCCGGACCGGTCTCCGCCCCCAGGAGGGCGAAGAGGTCCGTCTTGAACACCACCGAGAGCACGAGCAGGACGAGCCCGCCCCCGAGGCCGACGCGCATGCCGCTGCCCGCGAAGGACCCGCCGCCGCCCTCGTCGCGGCGATCCTCGACGTCGTCGCTCACTCCACCTGGCTTCCAGCGCATGCGGCCTCCCGCGAGGTTGCCAGCATAGCGAGGCGCCGGCGCGGCTGCGCCCCCGAGCGCGGCGTGCACGGCCGAGGCAACCAGGCGGCGATTCGGGGCCTCCTCCCCCGATCGCTTCCCTGTCCGGGGAGACCCGGGGTGGGTCGCCGCCGCGGCAGGGAGTTGGCGATTTTCCAGGCACGGATTGCCTCGCCGCGCAGCACCGAGACCTGCTTTCGGCCCTTTGCACGGGGAAACGGAGATGGCACGGGGATCGCAATCCCTCGGCATGGAGGTGCCGATCATGGCCGACGAGTGCTGCCCCATCTGCAGGAACGGTGACGTGAGACGTCACGACGGGAAGCTCGACCAGAGCGGCTTCACCTACCTCCCGACGGTGGTGTGGAGCTGCGACGTCTGCGGCTACGCCCGCTACGAGTCGGCGCGGGAGGCGCGCTGGCTGCCGCTCGCGGCCGTGACCGCGGCCGTCTGGGGTTAGCTCCCGGCGTCGTCCCCGCATCGCCTACTCGGCTGGGCCGCGCCCGATTCGAGGCCGGCCCTCGTCCTACGCCTTCTCGCCGGCGAGCTGCGCCACGATCGCGAACGCCTCGGCGCGCGCCGCGCCGAGTCCGAGTTCGTCCATGTCGAGGGCCGCGCGCGCGCGGTCGACGAGCCCGATCCAGTTCACGTCGAGGCCGTCGACGGGCGGCTCGGGGGTCGACATCGACATCGGGTTCGCATCGGCAGGGGGTGGCTCGATCCCGGCCCCGGCCTCCCAGCAGAGCTGCTCGGCGACGACGAGCACCGCGCTCACCGGCTCGGGCCGCTCGGCCGGCAGGTCGTGGTGGCCCGCCACCACGCGCTGGACCGGCTCGGGCAGCTTCCACAGCCTGGCGAGCAGCCCGGAAGCCTCGTCGTGTACCTCGTCGATCACGGGCGCGAGCTTCTCGTAGGGGAGCCTCCGCATCTCCGGGTCGTCGGCGATCGCGAGCAGCGAGGCGGCGTGCCCGACGTCGTGGAGCAGTCCGCAGAGGAACGCGTACTCGCTCTCCACGCGGGTGCGCCGGCAGACCGCGCGCATGACGTGGGCCGTGGCGGTGCTGTGGCGCGCCACGCGGGCCATGGGCTGCTCGAACCCGGGGACGCGGAACACCTTCAGGTTGAGGGCGGCCTCCATCACGATGTCCCGAACGGTCTTGAGACCCATGCGGATGGCCGCCACGCGCAGGGAGAGGACCGGCGAGCGCGCCGCATAGATGGGCGACTGGGCGATGGAGAGGACCCTGCCCGCCATCACCGGGTCGCGCTCCAGCAGGTGGATGACCTTCTCGAAATCCACGTCGCACCGCTGCGAGAGCTCCATCACCTCCACGGCGACGGCCGGCAGCACCGGCGGCCGGTAGCCCGGACGCGCGAAGGTTCGCCGGATGTGGGCGGTGATGTCGCTCCGGTCGACCTCGATGTCGCCCGCAGGCTCGATCGCGACCGGTGTGCGGGGGGGTGCGAGCAAGGGTCTGCCTCCTCGGGATTTCGAAAGCGACGAGCGTGCCACCCGGGGGGGCCGGTCCGACGCGGCCCTGCGCGCGTCCCCCGATGGGTACGCTCGCACACGGAGTAATTGGCACCCACCGGCTCACGGTCCGGCTGCGCCGGCATCGTCGCCGTCGCTCGCTTGAGATCCTCGGGCGAACGCCTCATCCTGTCGGCGCCCACAGTTCCTGCTTCCGGGCGCCTGCAGCGGACGCGGCCATGCTCCGAGCGATAGAGCGAACCATCGCCTGGCTCCGGGAGAGGCCCGCGCTCGTGGTCGGCCTCGCGGCCGGCCTGACCCAGGTCAACACGCTGTGGAACCAGCCGGTCCTCGACGACGGCTGGGTGATCTTCGACAACCCACTCGTGAAGAGCCTTGCGAACGTCCCGCGCATCTTCACGGAGGGATACAACGTCGCCGGGGCCGCGACCAACGCCGGCCTGTGGCGACCGGTGACGACGCTCACCTACGCGCTCAACTACGCCGCGGGGGGAATGGCCGTGGGCGGCTACCACGCCGTGAACGCCGGCCTCCACGTCGCCGTCTCGCTGCTCGTGCTGGCCTGGGCCCGCCACGTGGTCGCGTCGGTGGCTCCCGCCCGCGCCGGGACGGCGTCGTTGCTCGCCGCGCTCCTCTTCGCCGTCCACCCGGTCCACGTCGAGGCGGTTGCCGGGATGGTGGGGCGCGCCGAGCTGCTCGCCGCGCTGTTCTCGCTCGCTGCCCTCTACCTCTCCTGCACGCTCGCGCGGGGGCGCTTTCGGCTGCCCGGGGCCCTCGCGGCGACCTTTCTCGGCGTGCTCTCGAAGGAGAACGCGGCGGTGGTGCCGCTTCTCTACCTCCTCGTCGCCGTCACCGTCCCGGCGGCGGCGGGGCTGCCCTCGCGGCCTGGCCCGGCATCGGGGGCCCCGCGAACGGCCGTGCGACGCGCGCTCGGGGTCGCCGCCCTCCTCGCCGCGGCCGCTGCCCTGCCCTTCCTGCTGCGGCCCGGCCGAGGCCTCGGCGTGCCCGTCGAGGCCGCCTGGTTCGGCGCGCGCCCTGCGGCCGTCGTCGCGGGCACGATGTTCCGGGCCGTGGCCGAGTACCTGCGGCTACTCGTGTTCCCGCTGGAGCTCGGGGCGGACTTCTTCTACGCCACCCGCATCCCGTTCACGCCCGCGCTCGCTCCCGAGGCGCTCCGGGCCGCGGCGATGTGGAGCGCGGTCCTCCTCCTGGGCGTCCTCTCGATAAGGCGGGCACCGGTGCGCGCGCTCGGCATCCTCTGGGTCTTTGCGGCGCTCCTGCCCGTTTTGAACATCGTTCCGGCGGGCGTCCTCATGGCCGAGCGGCTCCTTTACCTTCCGTCGGTCGGGTTCTGCCTGTGGGCGGGCCACGGTGCCGCCTGGTCGATGGAGGCGATCGGGCGGCGCCTTCCCGCCGGGAGCCGCGTCCCTCTCGCGCTGCGCGTCGCCGCCGCCTGTGCGCTCGTCGCCCTCTCCGCCCGGACGCTCGTCCGAAACGGCGACTGGAGGGACGGCCGGAGCCTGTGGGAGGCGGAGGTCACGCACGCCCCCCTCGACCCGGTGGTGAACAACAACCTGGCCGTGGCGCTCACCCAGGCCGGCGAGTACGAGCGAGCCCGCGAGCGAGTCCTCCTCGCCATCCGGGTGGCCCCCGGCTACTGGCTCGCCTGGGTGAACCTGGGAATCGTGCAGCAGCGAACCGGCGACCTCCGCGGCGCGCTGCGCTCCTTCGCCGAGGCGGTCCGAATCGCCCCCGGCGAGCCGCGCCCGCGCTTCTACCGGGGGCTCGCGCTCGCGGACGCCGGCGACCTCCAGGCGGCGGCCGACGCTCTTCTCGAGGCCGAGATCCTCGCGCCGGAGGACGCCGAGACGCGCTTCCGCCGCGGCGGCTACCTCCTGCGCCTCGGGCGGATCGGGGAGGCTCGCAGCGAGCTCGCCCGCGCGACGGCGCTCGACCCCTGGCACGGCGAGGCCCGGGCCCTGCTATCCAAGGCGGAGGCCACTCCCCCGTGAGATGGATCTCCGCCGTCTGGGCCGTCTGCGGGCTCGCCGGGCTCGGAGCCGGGCTCCTCTTCCTCGTCTACCTGGGACAGCGACGCATGATCTACTTCCCCGAGCGCTACGAGATGGAGGGCGCCCTGCGCCAGGCCGCGCACCTGGGGCTCGCGCCGTGGACCGAGAACGGGCGCTTCCTCGGCTGGAAGGCGCTCCATCCCTCGGGAAGGGCCCGGGGCCGGCTCGTCGTCCTCCACGGCAACGCGGGGTCCGCCCTCGACCGAGCGCACTTCGTCGGCGTCTTCCAGTCTCCGAGCTGCCCGGCGCCCGTCGACGTGTACCTCGCCGAGTATCCCGGCTACGGGCCGCGCGGCGGGGACCCGTCGGAGGGGGCGCTCGTCGCCGGGGCGCTGGAAGCCGCCCGGGCGGCCCGGCGCGACGGTCCGGGGCCGGTGATCCTCGTCGGGGAGTCGCTCGGGAGCGGCGTCGCCGCCGTCGCGGCCGGCGATGACCCCGCCGCGGTGGACGGGCTCCTGCTCGTCACCCCTTTGGCGAGCGTCGCCGCGGTGGCCCGGCGTCACTATGGCGTCGCCCCGAGCTGGCTCTTGCGCGATCGATACGCCGCCGACGAGTCGCTGCCGCGCTTCCCGGGCCCGGTCGGGTTCCTCGTGGCCGGTCGGGACGAGGTCGTGTTCGCCGACCTCGGGCTCTCTCTATACGAGGCAAGGCGCGGGCCGAAGCGGCTCTGGGTCGAGGAGGACGCCGGCCACAACACGCTCGACTACGACCCCGCCCTGCCCCGATGGGGAGAAATGCTTTCGTTCTTGCTTGCTCCCGTCGAGCCCGACACCCGGAGTCGACCGCCCGGCCGCTAACAGCCCGTCCCGGACCCGGGGGGTAGGCGAAGGGGGTGGCAGGTGTGCTAAGGTAGCCCAGTACGGGTCACCCCGTTTGGGTACATCCCAGGGCAGCACGATGGAAAACTCGGTACCTCGCACCGCGCTCGGCGCAGTGCTCTTCGCGCTTGTCGCCCTGTCGCCGGCCCCGCGGGCGGCCGACGCGGACGACGCCGGGCCGGCCGCGCCCACCGGGCTCGCGGTGGACCCCTCCGAGACGGAAGTCTTCATCAAGTGGAGCCTCGCCGCCGATGGAACGCGCGCGGCGGGCTACGAGGTGATGCGCGGGCAGAGCCTCGCCGCGCGGACCACCTCGCTCGTGGCCTCCGACGCCGGCCTCGCCCCCGACTCGAGCTACTGCTACTCGGTAGTCGCCGTCGACGAGCGCGGGCGCCATTCCCCGGCGGCGGGACCGGTGTGCGTCCGAACGCTCGACGTGACGCCGCCGCTCGCGCCAGCGGCCCCGTCGGTGTCGCTCGAGTCCCCCGTCGCCGCCGCCGTGAAGTGGAGCTCCACGTTCGACAACGCGGGGGTCGCGGGCTACGAGCTCCTGCGCGGGGGACGCGTCCTCCGGACCCTCGACGGCCTCGCCTCCTCGGACCGCGGGCTCGCCCCGGCGCAGCGCTACTGCTATTCCATCCGGGCCTTCGACCGCGCCGGGAACCGGTCGGAGCCCTCCCCCGCCACCTGTGTCGTGACCCCGGACGTCACCCCGCCCTCGACGCCGGTCGCGGTGTCGGCCATGCCGCTCCCGCGGCGGATTCCGCTCGCCTGGACCGAGTCGACCGACGACGTCGGCGTCGCCGGGTACGAGGTGCTCTCCGGCAACGAGGTCGTGCTCGTCTCGCCCGCGAGCAGCGCGACGCCGGGCGACCTCTCGGCCGGGCAGCACTGCTTCGCGGTTCGCGCCTTCGACCGGGCCGGGAATCGCTCGGCCCCGTCCGCCCCGGTCTGCTCGCTCGTCCCGGACACGACCCCGCCCACGGTGCCCGGCGGCGTGGCGGCGCTCGCTCCCGGCGAGACCTCGGTGACGCTGCGCTGGGAGTCCGCCGCGGACGACGTCGGCGTGACCGGCTACGAGGTCCTGCGCGAGGGCAAGGTCGTGGCCCGCTCCGCCGGCCCCGCCGCCGGCGAGGAGGGGCTCCTGCCGTCGCGGGAGTACTGCTACCGCATTCGCGCGCACGACGCGGCCGGCAACCGGTCGGAGCCGTCCGCGCCCTCCTGCGTCGTCACCCCCGACCTGACGCCGCCCACGGCGCCGGAGGAGCCGGCCGCCGCAGCCGCCTCCGACCGGGCCGTTCAGCTCCACTGGAAGGAGTCGACCGACAACGTCCGCGTCGCCGGCTACGAGGTGCTTCGCGGCGGCGAGGTCGTCGCACTCTCCGAGCTCCCGCGGGCCGAGGAGACCGGGCTCCTGCCCGCCCGCGAGTACTGCTACACGGTTCGCGCCTACGACTGGGCCGAGAACCGGTCCCCCGAGTCGGCAACGGCCTGCGCCAAGACCCCCGACCTGACGCCGCCGACCGTGCCCTCCGGCATTCTCGGGGCGGCCGTCACGCCTGCGCGCATCGTGCTCGCATGGGAGCCATCGCGCGACGACGTCGGCGTGGCCGGCTACGAGGTCCTGCGCGGCGAGACGCTCGTGGCGAAGGTGGTGCGGCCGGAGGCGAGCGAGGCCGGGCTCGCCGCGACGACGGAGTACTGCTACCGGGTTCGCGCCTACGACGACGCCGGCAACGAATCCGAGGCGTCGCCACCGGTCTGCGCCCGCACCCCGGAGCCGGGCACTCCCACGGCGCCGGCGTTCCTGCGGGCCGAGGCCGCGGGCCCGCGAACGGTCTCTCTGCGCTGGGAGGCCTCCCCGGACCCGGACGTGGTCTACGGGATTACGGCGACCGGGGACAGCGGATTGGGACGACGCGGTTCTCGAGCTATCGCGTCGTGGGACTCAAGCCCGGCGAGCGCCGCTGCTTCCGGGTCGCCGCGCTCGACGCGGCCGGACGGGCCTCGCCGATGACCTGGCCGGTCTGCTTCGAGGTCCCGGCGGCCCTGCCGGTGTCCTCCCGGTAGCCGCCCGGAGCGCAGCGGGCGCCGCGCGTTGACAGTGGCCCCGCAGGGCCCATGCTTTGCGCATGCCTGCCCTCACTGCGCTCGCCCAGGCACTCGGCATCGCCTGGTCCTCGAGCGTGAGTCTCTACGCGACGGTCGCCTTCACCGGGATCGCCGCCAGGCTCGGCTGGATCGTGCTCCCGGCTCCCCTCACCGTGCTCACGAACCCCTGGATCATCGGCGTCGCCGTGGCGCTCACGGCGCTCGAGGTGGCGGCGTCGCTCGTGCCCGGGGTCGCGACGGCCTGGGAGGCGACGCACGCCACCGTCCGCCCCATCGCCTCGGCGGCGCTGGCCGTGCTCGCCACCTGGGACGGGAGCCTGGCGCTCGCCGCCCTGGCCGGCCTCCTGGGAGGCGGCCTCGGGCTCGCCACCCAGCTCACGAAGCTCAAGCTGCGCACGGCCATCGACGCCTCGCCCGAGCCGTTCTCCAACGCCGCGGCCGCCGGGGCGGAGCTCGGCACGGTGGCAGGGCTTTCCTGGCTGGTGTGGCACCATCCGTGGATCGCGCTCGCGGTCGCGCTCGCCATTCTCTGCGCGCTCTTCCTCGTGGCGCGCGCCCTGTGGCGGGCGCTCCGCCGCGCCGCCACCTGGCTCGCCGGCCCGTAGCTCACTTCAGCGTGAAGTAGACCCGGGACCCCTTCTCCTTGGCGGCGCGCTCGCCGCCCTCGACGAGGAAGACGCGGCCGGGGTCGATCCCGCCGCCCAGCACGCGCGCCCGCGCCTCCTCGGCGCGCCGCCCGGCGAGCTCGCGGTAAGCCTCGGGGGGAACGGACGCGGCCGCGAGGAGCTCTCCCTCCATGTCCTCGACGGTGGGTGGGCCCTTCGGCGCCGGGCCGGGCGGGGAGCCCGCGGCGGGAGCGGGGGGAGGCAGCGCCTTCCATGCCACCTCGAGCCACCGGGGGTACTCGTCGGCTCCCACGACCACCGCCTCGACGGCGAGCGACGGGTCCTTGCGGTGCATCGCCGACCACTTGGCGCGGCGCACCGCCGCCCGCACCACCTCGCGCCGCAGCGCCGGCCCGTCGAGGGCCTCGTCGCCGAAGCCCTCGACGTCCATCCGGAGCATGGGCCGCTCGCGCAGCGCCCTGGCGAGGAGGTCGAGCTTCTGCTCGCCCTTGGCGTCGAGGGCCGCAAGGCCGGGAGCGAACTCCAGCACGTCGAGGTTCTCTCCGCCTCCCCCGCCGAACAGCCCTCCGAGCGCGGCGAACGGCGACAGGGCGACCTTCGTGAACACGTTCCCGATGGCCTGCCACACCATCCGCCCGATCGAGAAGTCGGGCTCGTCGATGGATCCACCCGCCGGCACGTCGAGGCGGATGACGCCGTCCCGGTCGGTGAGCACCGCGAGGCCGAGCTTCACCGGCAGGGACGTGGCGTCCGGGCTGTCGCTCTTATCGCCCAGCGTGAACTGGTCGATCCGGGCAAGGTTCTCGGCCGTGAGCCGCCGGTCCTTCACCGTGTAGCGGAGGTCGAGGTCGAGCTTGCCCTTCTCGAGACGGTAGCCAGCGTACTTGGCCACGTAGGGCCCCACCGGGGTGAGGTCGATGGCCTTCGACTGGATGGCGAGGTTGGTGGCGTCGCCGAGGAGCTGCGGCTGCAGCGTCCCGCGCACCGAGAACGGCGCGCCCCCGACGGTGGCGCTCGCCTGCACTTCGGCCCTCGACCGCGGGTTGGAGGAGAGGCCGCGAACCTCCAGCGCGATGTCGTCCGCGTCCAGGACCGCGGGCGGCTTCACGGAGCGGTCCACGAAGCTCGCCTTGCCGCGGGTCACCTGCAAGGTGCCGATCGACCAGGTCTGGCGGGTCCCCTTGGCGGGGTCGGCGGCGGCAGGACCCGCCTTGGGCGGGGCCGAGCCCGAATCGCCTGCGGCCGAACGTGGCTGCCGCGTCACCACCGCGAGGCTGCGCTCTCCGTCCTCCCAGATGGCGAGGTGCAGCCGCGGCTCCTGCAGGCGGACGGCGCGGAGCGCCGCGCGTCCGGGGACGGCGTCGATCCCATCGAGCCGCAGGCTCTTCCAGCGCAGGAAGTCCTCGCCCCGGCGGCCGTCCGCCACCCTGAGCTCGTCGAGCCGCACGTCCCCCCGAAACGCCCAGGCCACCTCCGGGCCACCGGCGTCGAAGGTGGCGCGGGCCTTCGCGGTGACGAGCGCCCCGTCCAGGCGAACGTCGAGCGAGGGCTCGAGGTACGGGCCCAGCGGCGCGAGCTCGATCGCAACGGCCTCGAGCTCGACCTCGCCGCGCGCTGCGAGCGGGAACACCCGGCCGCTCGCCGACACCCTCCCCTTGCCGTCGACGAGCGCCGCGAGCTCGAGGCCCGCCGGCTTCGCCGGGTCGCTCCCCACGTCCGTGAGCGCGAGGCGTTGCAGGTCCACCGCGACCTTCACCGGCCGCGGCGCCGCCTCGTCGGTCGCGTCGACGCGGATCCCCTCGAGCGCGATCTCGCCCACCCGGTAGCGGAACGGTGACGCGCGGGCCTCTCCGGCCGGCGCGGGGCTCCCCTTCCCCGAGGCCTCCGCCGTCGCGAGAGGCGCGCCGGGAGGCCTCATCATGTCCACGAGGTTGAGCCGCCCGTCCTTCTCCCGCAGCACCTCGACGCGCCCGCCCCGCAGCGCGACCCGGGCCAGCTCCGCGCTGCGCTCGAAGGCATCGGCCGTGGCACCGGTGACCTCGATCTCGGAGAGGCTCAGCGACGGCGGCGCCGCGCCCCTCGCCAGCTCGAGGTTGCGCACGGAGAGCGAGCCGTCGACGAGACGGACCACTCGACGCTTCGGCCCCCACTCGAGCTCGTAGCTCGCGCGCGCGCCGACGGTCCCGCTCCGGATCTCGGCCCCGGTGGAGTCCTGGTAGTAGGGCGCGTACTTGTGCAGGACGAAGTTCTCGAGCAGCAGCGTCCCCTTCGACCGGATGGGGTCGAGAAAGACGTTGCCGCTCCAGGCAAAGCGCTCCCCGGCCTCCGTCTGCCCGGAGAACGCGTAGGGGCTCTCGTTGTCCCGGCTGCGGGTCCGGAAGTTCTGGAGGTCGAGGGTCAGCGGGCCGACGGTCGTCTCGAACGGCGCCCTCCGCGACCGGTCGCTGAAGGCGATGCGGGCCTCGCCGATGTGCAGGCGGTCGACCCGGATCGAGAGGCCTCCGGAGGACTCCGGCTCGTCGGCGGCGCTGCCCGGCTCGAGGAGGTCCTCGAAGTTGAGGTGGCCCTTGGCGTCGATGGCGATGCGGGCGAAGGGCGCCTTGAGGATCACGTCGGAGAAGTCGAGCTCCTTGCGCACGAGCAGCCAGAGCTTCGCGTCCACGTACAGCTCGTCGAAGCCGGCAAAGGGGGCGCCGTCCCGGTCCTTCACCGAGAAGCCCTGGATGTCCACCGAAAGCGCAAAGGGGTTGATGCGCACGCGGGCGACCGTCACCGGGCGGTGGAGGGCCTTTCCGACTCTCTCCTCGATCTGCCGGCGGACGATGCCGGGGGCGACGAGGAACCCGAGGGCCCCGTAGACGACGACTGCACCGGCCGCGGCAACGAGCCAGGCCCGGCGTCGGCGGACGAAGGCGGCGAGGGCGCGCATGGGCCCGTCTTCTGACACGGATCCGGGTCCGCGTGCTCCTCCCGGGAGGGGCCTCCGGCGCCGAAGCCGCCGACAACCGCCGTACGTGACGCTCGTCGCCCGGGTGAGCTAGTCTTGGCCCGGACGGACGACGCACGCCGGCTCGAGACCTGAGGAGGGTCCGGTGAGGGTCAACCTGGGGATCGCCGATTGAGTGATCCGAATCTTGGGGGGCCTCGCCGTCCTCTCGCTCACCGTCGCCGGCCCGCGGACGATGTGGGGGCTCCTGGGCGCGATCCCGCTGTTCATCGGGCTCACGGGCGCCTGCCCTGCCTACAACGTCCTCGGCATCCACACTTGCCCGAGGTCGCGGCCACCGCGAGGGTAGCGGCCCGACCCGCCGCGAGCGGGGGCTCGGCGAGGGCGCGCCCTGCGAGGGCGCGCCCCGGCGAACCCCGGGACTCTTCCGCGACCGATCCCTCGCTAGGCCGAAGCCGAAGCCGACGGGGAAGCGGCGGACGGCGCGGCCGTCGTCGAAGCCGTCGTCGAGGCCGTCGTCGAGGTCGCCGTCGAGGACGCCGAGCCCACGGTCCCGAGGGCGTCCATCACGAGCTTCAGGACGTCCTGCAGGAGGCGATGCGACGACCAGCCCCCGGAGGCCTGCGAGCCGTAGCCCTGCTGGGACCGAACGTGGTGGTGGCGATGATGGTGGTGCGGCGCAGCCGCACTCGCGTCGTTCGTCGCCGAGGTGGAGTTCGCCGCGCTCCCGGACCCCGAGCTGCCGGCCGCCGCGGAGGCCGTGCCGGTCGACGCCGCCTCCGGAGTCGATGCCGATGTCGGGCTCGCGGGGGAGCCCGCGCCTGGCGCGTTCGCGGAGGCCGAAGTCGGTGATTGGTCGAGCGCCGAAAGGCTGCCGGCCTGGGCGGCGGCGTCGAAGCGGTCTGCAAGCTTTCCGAGGAAGGCGGCCTCGCCTCCGGTGGCGTTCTGGGCCTCGGCGCGGAGGCCGGCGGCGACCGTCGCCATGACGGCCTTGAAGCTCGCCGGGTCGGTCTTCTGCAGCTGCTCGAGCTGGCTGAGCGCGCTCGCGGCCGGCGAGATGCTCGGAGCGGGATCGGCGTTGACCTCGACGACGTTGACCTGAATGGAGATCGTCAGGTCGAGCGTCGAGACGGGCGGATTGCTGCTGACGGCGTTCACGCTCATGGGCATCCCTCGCGACCGCACCGCGCGGCCGTCACGCTCTTCGACACGGCGCTCGGGAGTGCAAAGGTGACGCGGGCTCGCGATATCCTTGGACATCGCGGGGGCCTGGCCCCCATTTCGGGGCGGTCGGGCTGGAAGGAAGTGCCCCCAGTGCGCTGGGTAGGGGGCGTCCCAGGACCGCGGGAACGAGCGGAGGGCCGTCCCCCGTCCCCGCGGGCGCCCCCGAATTATACTTTCGCCTCCAACCGACGGCCGGCGCTTCACGTTTTGAAAAGATTGTGGCCCGGCCCCCGGGCGTCTCCTGGCGCGGCAGCGAACCGAGATGCGCCACGGGACGGGATTTCCTCGGCTATCGGTAGGGCGCGGCGCTGGCGCTCGCGACGGGCCAGCCGCGTCTCGAGGGCGGCGATCCTTTGGCCGCGGGAGGGTGACGGGCGCGGCCGAGTCGTCGCGAATCGTCCATCTCGAGGGCCGGGCGCTTGCCCCCGACGCCGAGGCGTACGACAAGGGCGCCATGCCCTCCACGCACCGGGAGCTCCTCGAGCGGCGAATGGCCGACCTCCGCGCCTTCCAGGGCGCAGCGAACGTGCTCCTCTGGGACCAGGAGACCTTCATGCCGGCGCGCGCCGCCCCGGCCCGCGGCGAGCAGCTCGCGACGCTCCAGGCGGTCGTGCACGAGAGGCTCGTCGCCGTCGACCTCGGCGACGCCCTCGCCGCAGCGCTTTCCGATCCGGCGCTCGACGCGACGTTCCGTGCCGCGCTGCACCCGCTCGGCGTGGAGCGCGATCGGGCCCTCAAGGTCCCGGAGCGCCTGGTGCGCGAGCTGGCGGAGCTGCAGAGCGCGGCGCTCCCGGCCTGGCGCGAGGCCCGGCAGCGAAGCGAGTTCGCGCTCTTCGCCCCGCACCTGGAGAGGCTCGTGGCGCTCAAGCGCGAGCAGGCGGCCTGCCTCGGGGTCCCGGACGGAGGCGAGGCGTACGACGCGCTTCTCGACGTCTACGAGGAGGGAATGCGGGTGGCCCGGCTCGAGCCCCTCTTCCGGCGGCTCGTGGGCTGGCTCGCGCCGCTCGTGGATCGCATCGCCGCCCGCCCGGCGCCGCCGAACCCGTTCGCCGGCCGGCGCTTCGACCCGGACCGGCAGTGGGCCTTCTCGCTGGAGGTGCTCCGTGCGCTGGGGTTCGACCTCGAGGCCGGGCGCCTCGACCGCTCGGCGCACCCCTTCACGCTCTCGGCGGACCCCGGCGACGTTCGGCTCACCACCCGCATCCTCGAGGACCAGCCCCTGTCCGCGGTGATGGGAACGGTCCACGAGGCCGGGCACGGGCTGTACGAGCAGGGCCTTCCGCTGGCCCACCGGCGCGACTTCCTCGGCCAGGCGCCCTCCATGGGGATTCACGAGTCCCAGTCGCGCCTGTGGGAGAACCTGGTGGGGCGTTCGCTCCCCTTCTGGCGCCACTTCCTCCCGCGGCTGAAGGTCCTCTTTCCCGAGCTCGCCGGGGTGTCGCTCGAGGACTTCCACCGCGCCGCCAACCGGGTGGAGCGCTCGCCCATCCGCGTCGAGGCCGACGAGGTGACCTACAACCTCCACATCGCGCTGCGCTTCGAGCTCGAGGTGGCGCTCCTCCGCGGCTCCCTCGAGGTGCGCGATCTGCCGGCCGCCTGGGACGACGGCATGGAGCGCCTCCTCGGCGTCCGGCCGCGCCGGGACTCCGAAGGCGTCCTCCAGGACGTCCACTGGGCCACGGGCGACGTCGGGTACTTCCCGACCTACGCGCTCGGGAACCTCTACGCCGCGACCCTGTTCGACGCGGCGAGGCGCGCACTCCCGGATCTCGACGACGACCTCGGCTCCGGGCGATTCGCCCCGCTGCTCGGCTGGCTGCGCGAGAACGTCCATCGCCACGGGCGGGCGCTCGAGGCCGACGAGATCGTGCTTCGGGCGACGGGCAGCGGCCTCCGCGACGACGACTTCCGCACCTACGTCGAGGCGAAGTACGGAGAGCTCTACCGGCTGTGACTCGCGGGTGGCGTTAGTCCGCGGCGGCGAAGAGCATCGTCTCCCAGGCGCCCGGCGCGTACTGGCCGAGGAAGACCCGGTAGCCGAGGCCGAGCCCGAGGACGTGCGCGGGAGTGACGCCGATGTCCTCGGGGCGGAAGTGGACCGCGACCGCGAGCCGCGGCCGGAACCGGCGCAGGGTCTTCGAGGCGCCGGCGAGTGCCTGCATCTCGGCCCCGTCGATGTCGAGCTTGATGAAGTCCACGCGCTCGAGGTCCCGGGCCTCTACGAAGTCGTCGATCGAGGTCGCGGGCGCTCGGCCCGCGCTCGCGGACCGCGACCGTGAGTCGAGCGAGCTCTGCACCAGCTCGACGCGCGCCGCCGCAGCGGGGTTGAGCGCCAGGTTCCGGCGGAACACCTCGATGCGGGCCATGTTGGTCTCGAAGCTCACGACCCGCCCGGACAATCCGACGCGGTGGGCCATCCAGAGCGTCGCGTCGCCGAGGCCGCCCCCGCCGTCGATGACCACGTCCCCGCGCTGCGGTCCGACGTGGGCGCCCTCGCGGTCGAGGTCGTACTGTCCCAGGTGGGCCCAGGCCGCGAGCGACAGGGGCGTGGCCGCGACGCGCAGCGGGACCCCGGCCGCAGCGAGGTCGTAGAGACCGAGCTCGCCGCCCGCCTCCTCGAGGAACTCCTCCTTCGACCGGACGAGGAACTCCTCCAGCGCCTCCTCGTCGAACGGGAGGCGGACCCGCTCGTCGCCGAGCGCCACGAACGACGCCACCTCGAGCATCCAGGCGCGCGAGGCGTCGTCGCCCAGCGCCGCGTAGGTGGCCTCGAAGGCGGGCGCATGGCCGAGCACCAGCGCCGCGTACCTGGCGGCGCTCTGCAGCGTGGAACCGTAGCCGCGCCCCTGGAACTGGCGCTCCACGGCCGCGTCGAGGCGGACGAGCAGCTGGCGGAAGAAGGTGGACGGCGGGAGAGCGCGGATCTGGGGAACCCGGTCCATCATCCCGAGGAAGGTCCGGAAGGCGTCCCCGTCGTCGGGGACGAGCGAGAGCTCCTCCAGGAGGGCTCGCGCTGCCTCGAGGGGCCGGTTCATCTGCGCGAGCGCGATGGCCCGCGCGCGCTTGATCCGCGGGGCCCGCGACTCGAGCGCGTCCGCGCGCTCCAGGCCGGCGAGCGCGACTCCGCTCTCCCCGACCTCGAGGAGGATGGCTGCCGACTGCAAGAGCGCCGCTGCGCGCTGGGCCTCGGTGGCGAGAATTGTGTTCGTCATGGCGCTCCCATCGCGGCAGAAGGGGCCGCACCTGCGGCAGCTGTGCATGCTGCGGGCCACGGCCGCGAAGGCGGTCGGTACCCCTTAGGCAGGAAGCCGCGCCTCTGGCGGGCCCCCGAAGGACCGGCAGCCCCCCCCGAAGGCGAGAGCGTCGTCAGCCAAGTGACGTGACGGCCGCGGTGCATCCCGTCAGATATCTGGCGGGGCCTTGCGTTCCCCGGCAGTTCCGCGAAGGGCCGGACCGGCCCCGGTGGCGTCCTCCTTGCAATCCCCCGATCTGCCATGGAGACGCGCTACGCGGTCGTCATCGTGCAGCCACCCGGCTACGCGCACAGCGCCGCCTTCAAGGAGATCGCGGAATCGATCGCGTTCGCCCTTCGCGGACTGGGCCAGGACGCGGTGCTCGCCAACACGCCGATCGCAGGGCGGCGCGCCATCGTTCTCGGCTCGAACCTGCTCCCGGGTCACCCGCTCGAGCTTGGGCCGGACACCATCCTCTACAACCTCGAACAGATCGAGCCCGGGTCGACCTGGCTGACGCCGGCCCTGCTTGCCCTGTTCCGCCGCTTTGAGGTGTGGGACTACAGCGCGCGCAATGCCGCTCGCTACGCCGAGCTCGGCCTGCTCCCGCCCAGGGTCGTACCGGTAGGCTACGTCCCGGAACTCACGCGCATCCCCCCGCGCCTCGAGGATATCGACGTCCTCTTCTACGGATCGATGAACGAGCGGCGGCGGGCCGTCCTCGAGGCCCTCGCTGCCCGCGGCCTGCGCGTGCAGGCTCCTTTCGGCGTCTACGGCGAGGAGCGGGATCGACTCATCTCCCGCTCCCGGGTCGTCCTCAACCTTCACTACTACCGCGCCAAGGTCTTCGAGGTTGTCCGCGTCTCGTACCTCCTCGCCAACCGGCGCTGCGTCGTCTCCGAGCGTGGATCCGACGAGGCCGAGGAGCGTGGCTTCGAAGATGGCATCGCCTTCGCGTCGTACGAGGGCATCGTGGAGACGTGCGCGCGCCTCTGCGGCGACGAGGCGGCGCGCCTCCGCATCGCGTCGGAGGGCCAGCGGATCTTCGCGCGCCGGGACGCCCGCCGCGACCTGGCGGAGGCTCTGGGATTGCCGCTCCCTTCGGGACTGGTCGCACCGGCGCCGGTGCCAGCCGCGTCGCCCCCCTCCGGGGTGGCCTCGCACCCGTTGGCGGCCCCGCCGCCGCTCGTGAGCATCATCCTCCCGGTGCGGAACAAGGTCGATCACACGCGGAACTGCCTCGAGGCACTCATCCGCAACACGCCGAGTGACCTCTTCGAGGTCGTCCTCGTCGACAACGCCTCCACCGACGGAACCCCGGACCTGCTGGCGTCACTCGAGGGCGACGTCCGGGTGATCCGGAACTCCGACGACCTCGGCTTCGCGGGCGCGTGCAGCCAGGGCGCGGCGGTGGCACGTGGCCGCTATCTTCTCTTCCTCCACGATGCCACCGCGCCGCAGGCGCACTGGCTCGAGGCGTTGGTCGACGCCGCGGAGCGAGACCCCTCCGTCGGCGCAGTCGGCGCGCGGCTCATCTGCGCCGACGGCAAGCTCGCGGAGGCGGGGCGCATCGTCCTCTCCGACGGGAGCGTCCGCGGCTTCGGCCGGGGAGACGACCCGTTTCGCCCGCAGTACGAGCACCCCTGCGAGGTGGACTGCTGCTCGAGCGCGGCCCTGATGGTGCGGCGGGCGCTGTTCGAGGGACTGGGCGGCTTCGATGGCCGTTACGCCCCGGGCTCCTACGAGGCCGCGGACCTGTGCTTTGCCATCCGCCGCCTGGGCCACAAGGTCCTCTACTGCCCTCGGTCCATCGTCGTGCAGCACGAGGGTGCGACGGCCGGGGGCGATCTCGAGACCGGCATGGCGAGGGACGAGGTCGATAACCGCGCCAAGTTCGTCGCGAAGTGGGCTGGCACCCTTCGGGAGCAGGACCCACCCCCGCGCGCCTCCGAGGCCGCCCCCGCGACTGCCGACCGAGCGCGCCTGCAGGCCCGGCGGGTCGACCCGGCAAGCGCGTCGAGCGGACCTCCCCGCCCGGCCGGCTAGGCGCCGCTTCCCGGGAGCTCGCCGGCGCGGCGCTCCGAGGAGGAGCGACGTAAGCTGGCCGCCCGCGCCCGCCGAATCCGTTGCGGTGGGAGCACCTGCCCTGCGAGCTCTTCCGTCCCGATCCCCCGAGGGAGGACGGAATCCGTCCGGCAGTCCGACGAAGCCGACCTGCTTCCCGTCCCGGGAGGTCAGGAATTCGAATCGGTGTCGTTCAGGCCGGGTTGGCGGCGGTGGCGCTCGGCGTCGCCGGAGCGGGAAGAGCCGGAAGGGCCTCGACCGCGCGCCGCAGTTCGTCGATCCCGGGCTGGCCGGGCTCCAGGCCGTTCAGCACGGCCAGCGCATCGCTGCGGCGGCCCTGCAGCCGCAGGCAGTCCGCGAGGAGGAATCCATGACCCGGACCGAGATCGCGGACGCGCGTCCGCAGGAACCTCTCGGCGACGTCGAAGCGCTTCAGCGCATACGCAGCCTCGAGGAAGTTGCGCAGGATCGCGGCATTCCGGGGCGCCATCGACAGCGCCCGTTCGAAGTACTGCAGCGCATCCTGATGCGCTCCGATCTTCCAGCAGGCGAATCCCATCTGGTCGAAGGTCGACGCGTCTGCCTTCCCCGCGGCGAGGATGGAGCAGAGCCCTTCCAGGGCGGCGCCGTACGCACCCGCGCGGAGCGAGGCGACCACTCGTACTCGCTCGGCGCTGATCTCGTCCGTCGGCACCTTGCCCCACTTGGAGAGGTACAGGTCGCGATTGTGGGCGTTGCTGGCACCGCCGTCGTTCTTCTCTTCGTTGAGGTGGACCACCTTCACGTCGTTGCTGATGCCCACCTCACCGCCGTGCGCCTGCCGCAGCTGCATGAAGTAGTCGGTGTCTTCCCAGCCGGCGCGCACGTACTTCTCGTCGAAGCGGACCTCGGTCCGACGGAAGATGCAGCACGCCGTCGGGATGTGATCGACCCGTACCAGGGGCCGGTCGAGGTCGTAGTTCTGGGACGTGTTGTCGCCTGGCCGCCCGTTCGGTCGCATGAGTCGGCCCGAGATCGCCGCAAATTCCGGGTGCTCCTTCAGCGCGTAGACGAGCTTGCGGTTCCACCCGTAGGGCAGCTCCGCGATGTCGTCGTCGCACATGATGACGAAGCCGCTCCGGGCCCGGTCGAGGCCGTAGTTGCGGTTCCTGGCCGCGCTCTGGTGGTTGCCGACGAGAATCAGGTTGTACGGAGGCGCGGTCTTGGCGGGGATGTCCTGGAGAAGGCGCGCGAGCGTCTCGGTCGGGACGAATGCCGGGACGACGATGTCCGCCTCGAGGTCGGACCGGAAGTAGTACGGGTAGTCACTCTTCTCCGAGTAGGAGCCGAACTCGTCGAACCCGAACATCTTCGCGTAGTTTGCGTTGGCACCGCCGCAGACGTTGCGGATGCCGCAGGTCGCGCACGGGCCCTCGGCGGTGTTGATCGTCCGCTGCAGGTAGCGGCTGTATGCCACGTAGGCGGCCGTCGTCTTCGGCGCGATGCCGTAGTCCCATTCGTAGGGGTCGAACATCACCTGCGGGTTGTTGCAGATGTGGCTCTCCAGGCCGCGCAGCGCGCAGAAGGGGAAGTAGCGCACGTTCGTCCAAACGTGCCGCTCGTCCAGGTACCGGATGGCCTCCCGGAGCGAGGCGGAGACATCCGACACCCGGACCTGCACCTCGTTCAGCTTGCGCGCCACCGCGGGGTTTCCGTTGTCGCCCCACTCGTGGTGCGGATTGAAGTTGATGAAGTTGACGATCCGGGCGCGCACGACCTCCGCGTAGTGCCTTGCCAGGCGAGGGAGGTCCGCCGCGTTGTACTTCGTCAGGGTGCAGTTCACGCGGACGAAGCACCCCGCCGAGTTGAGGAAGGCAACGGTCTCGTTCACCTTCTCCCAGGCGCCCTCGGCGCCCACGATGCGGTCGTGGGTCTTCTCAAAGCCGTGGATCGACACGAGCCACTCGCTGCAGCCCGCCGCGACCGCCTGCTTCACCTTCTGGAGCGACAGTCCCGCGCTGATGGTGCAGGTGTGCAGCCCCATCGCTTCCGCTGCGGCGATGATCCGCGGCAGGTCGGGGTGCAGGGTCGGCTCCCCTCCCGTGAAGTCGACCGACGTGCAGCCCCTGTCGCGCGCCGCCTCGAGCTCCCGGAAGACCACCTCGAAGGGCTTCGTCCATCGCTCGTCACTGTAAGCGTAGTAACACATCTGACACTTGGCGTTGCAGATGCGGTTTATGTCCACCACCGCGCGGGCGGTCGGGACGAGGCCGTCGTCGGGAAGCTGGGGGTGCGGGGTCTTCTCTTTGTCCATGGCGTCGTCCTGAAGTTCGAGGCGAGGAGCGCGGGGCGGCCCGGTCGACCGGGGTTCGGTCCCTCGAGCCTGTTCAGCAAATGCCGTGCCGGCGGAAATGCACCGGCTTGTCCTGGGCTTGCGGCAGAGCCGGCGCGTGCAGCCCGGTCCGTCAAGCGGTTGGCGACCCGAGCGCGCAGCCGGCCGCCGGTGGGGCCCGCGGGCCCCGGGGAGACGAGCCCCCGGTGGCGGGACGCTACGGCCGTGCGGTCGATGGAAAGCGACGGGCGCGATCGGCCGTGGCCGGCGGGCGGGGACCCGGTGCCGGCGGGAATTCGTGCTGGGCCAGCGTCGCCGACCACTTGGCGACGAACTTCGCCCGGCCGTCGTCCCGATCCGTCCCGGCCGGCGGGATGCCCGCGCCGGGGCGCCGGGGGTGGATCACGAGCGCCGTCGGGGAGTAGACGACCTTGAGCCCGAGGCTCCGGAGCCCGAAGCAGAGGTCCACGGACTCGTACGACGTTGTCGCGTACACCGCGTCGAAGCCGCCCAGTGTCTCGAACGCCTCCCGCCGCACGCACAGCGCCACGCCCGAGCAGGCGTCGACCTCGCACGGGACCGCGTACGCGGCTCGCCAGGGATCGTCTCCCCACCCGAAGTTCCAGCTCGTGCCGTCGCGGAAGACCATCCCACCCGCCTCCTGCAGCCTTCCGTCCGGGCGGACAATGCGGGCCCCTGCAGCGCCGACGGACGGGTCTCCATCGGCAGCGGCGAGGAGCGCCTCGAGCCAGCCGGGCTCGGGCTCGGCCTCGGGGTCCAGGAAGACGAGGTTGCGGCCGCGGGCCATGGCCGCTCCCTGGTTTTGGGCTGCGACGCTCCCCCTGCGCTCACTGTTGGTGATGACCTTCACGTCGCCACCGAGGCAGGCGAGGAACTCGGCCGTCCCATCGGTCGAGGCGTCGTCGACGAAGATTGCCTCGAAGAGCTCGCCGGGAGTCGTCTCGATGAGCTTCTCGGTGCATCGCCGCACTGCCTCGGCCTGGTTGAACACCGCGATGACGATGCTGGCAGCCGGGCCCGGCCCGGCGGCGCTCGGCCTTCCCGGGCGACCGGCGGAAACCGGCCCGGTCCCGACGGCCGGCGGCGCCGGGCTTCCCTTCTCGGGCAGCGGTCGGGCCGCGAGCGTTCGGCGGGCGACGGCGCACTCCGCCTCCGAGAACGCCTGCGGATGGTTGAGCACGACGCGGGCGCACAGCTGCGCGTGGTGGGCCATCGCGCCCGAGTTCCTCGTCTCGGCGCTGGAGGCCTTCATCCGGTAGAAGAGGAGCGTCTCCTGCACGTGAACGGCGCGCGCGCCCCGCACGGCGGCACCGATCCAGAAATCCCAGTCCTCGTAGCCGACCCCCATGTTCGGGTTGTAGCCGCCGAGCGCCTCCCAGAGGGCTCGCCGGTACAGCGAGGTGCAGCAGGCGCGGTTTCGCGTCCTGAGGTGTTCCAGGTCGAACGGCCCCATCTTCCACTCTTCGCTCTGCGCCCCGAACAACCCCACGTCCGTGAAGGCGATCGCGGCCCCCGGGTCGGCGTCGAGCGCCCCGACCGTCTTCTCGAGGAAGGTGGGATCGATGCCGTCGTCGGCGTCCAGCGGGAGGATGAGCTCTCCCCGCGCGACGGCGATGCCGGCGTTGCGCGCCGCCACCACGCCGGCGTTCTCCTGCTCCAGGAGGCGGATGCGCCGGCCAGGCTGCTTGCGGACGATCTCGCGCACCACCGCCGACGTGTCGTCGGGGCTGCCGTCGTTGACGACGACGATCTCCCAGCTCCGGTAGGTCTGGGCGAGCACGCTGGCGACGGCGAAGGGCAGGTACTCCGCCTGCCGGAAGCAGGGCATGACGACGGAAACGCGGGGCGGACCGCCCGGGCCATTCTTCGTCCTCGATCGCGCCGCCATTCGCTTCCTCCCCTCGCTCTCCGGGACGTCCCGCTCTCTCGTTAGCAAGAAGCGATCCCGCCCCGGCGCAGCCGGTTAGCGTCAAGGCGATGACGCGGCCGGTGGCCTGCGGGCGCAGAACCAGACGAGCCGGCACGGCCGGCGCGTCACCCCGATGACGAGGACGGAGGCTCGCGGGGCGCCTGCTCTGCCGCCCGGAGCGTCGCCATTCGCCGCCTGCCGGCGCGGCGCAGGAACGGAAGGAACCAGAGGAGGAGCCGCGGAAAGGCAGCCGCCAGCCGGGCGGCGACTCCACCGCCGGCCGGCACGAGCACCTCCGGGGCACCCGTGTCGACGGCGCGGACGACCGCACGTGCGACCGCCTCCGCCGGCAAGGCTGCGCTCGCGAACGACAGCGAGGCCTCGTCGAAGCGCAGCTCCTCGCGGAGCTGCGCGGTCTCCACCGAGTCCGGCGTGACCGCCGAGACGCCGATCCCCGTGCCGCCGAGCTCGCTCCGGAGGGAGAAGCTGAAGTGCCGCAGCCCGGCCTTGGATGCCGCGTAGGCGGCCTCGAACGGCATGGGGACGACGCCTCCGAGCGAGGCCACGTTGACGATGGCGCCCCCGCCCCTCGCGCGCATGGCGGGGATGACGGCGCGGCAGCCGAGCATCGCCCCGAGGAGGTTCGTGCAGAGGAGGTCCGAGAGCCGCTCGGCGGGGATGGACTCGAGCGGCCCGGGGTCGACGATCCCGGCGTTGTTCACGAGCACGTCGATGCCACCCTGCTCTTTGACGACCGCCGCCACCACCCGGTCCCACGCCGCCGCGTCGCGGACGTCGAGGAGGTGAACCGCCGCCGGGGCGAGGCCGGGACCGAGGTCCACGGCGCGGACCGAATCGGTGCGGCCGGTCAGGACCACGCGGGCGCCGGCGGCCGCGAGCGCGCGGGCCACCGCCCGCCCGATCCCGCCGGCGGCGCCGGTGACGACCGCCACCCGTCCCCTCAGCCCCGGCTCGCCCAAGGGCCCTCCCCCGCCCCCGAGCCGGTCTCGCGCCCGAGCGCTCACTCCTCCAGCTCGACCTTGACCGCCACCTCGAGCGTCTCGCCGGCCCCGCCCACGTAGATCGTGCCCGACGTCGGGGTGGCGTCCCGGTAGGTGCGGCCCACGGACACGCGGACGTGCTCGGTCTGGGTGAGGATGCCGTTCGTGGGGTCGAAGCCCTTCCAGCCGACCTCGGGGAGGTAGACCTGCGCCCAGGCGTGGGAGGCCTCGGCCTGCCGCTGGTTCGGGTTCTTCGGGCCGGTCCAGATGTACCCGCACACGTAGCGGGCCGGGACACCGAGCAGCCGCGCGAGGCACATGAAGAGGTTCGTGAAGTCCTGGCACACCCCTCGACGGCTCGCGTAGACCTCGAAGGGGGTGGTCTGCACGGTCGTGGCGCCCGGTGTGTACCCGTACTCCTTGAAGATGGAGTGGTTCATGTCGAGCAGCGTGTCGAGCAGGTCGAAGTCGTTGCGCACGGCGAAGCTCATGGCGTAGTCGCTGAGCTCGCGCAGCTCGGTCTCGGCCAGCTCCGGGGGCAGCAGGAAGGGCTGGAGGACCTGCTGGTGCCACGGCATCCACACCACCGGGATCTGGCCCCGCTGCCGCAGCGGCCGGTACGAGAGGGGGTCGGTGTCGAGCACCTCCACCCGGGA
Organism: uncultured delta proteobacterium; assembly: GCA_963754915.1. GTDB lineage: Bacteria > Myxococcota > Myxococcia > Myxococcales > Anaeromyxobacteraceae > DATJZG01. The sequence continues at coordinate 75,451 of CAVWHZ010000016.1, forward strand.
CTCCGCGTGGATGGTCATCTCCCGGAAGGAAGTCTCCACCTCCATGCGGCGAACCTGGTTGCCGAAGACGTCCTCGAAGGCGCGGAAGGGGCCGTCGACCGAGACGCGCAGCTCGTGCGAGAGCAGTCGCTGCAGCCGGTCGTCCACCGGCACGAGCCGGAAGAGGTGGGTGCTGCGCTCCACGGCCTCCCGGTAGCGGTAGACGGTGCGGTGGGAGACCCGGTAGCGGCGCACCTCGGCCTTGGCCGGGCGCGGCATGTCGCGCCGCTGCGTGCCGCGCAGGAAGGGCTTCTCCGTGCCCCCCGGCTGCGACCCGAGCACCTCGCGAACCGCGCCCTGGCGCACGAGCAGCAGGTTGCCCGGCGGGACGGCCTGCCACTCCCTCGCCACCCCGTCCACCTCGAGCGGCTGCGAGCTCACCACCACGCCCTTGCGGCTCTTCACGCCGCGCTTGGCGAGGTCGACGAGCAGCTCCCCGTCACCGAAGGTGAGCCGCTCGTAGGGCGGCTGAACCTCCCAGAGGTAGATACCGGCCGAGTCGCGGTCGGAGTAGACCGCCAGGTCGTGCCCGTCGGTGAGCACGCAGGTGAGGTTCCCGTGCTCGTTGATGAGCCCCAGCCACTCGAGCAGCGTGTGCGGGTCGGCCTCGCCCAGGCTCTTCCAGCCCCGCGCCGCGAAGCGGTTCATGATCTCGCAGAAGACGAGCTCGGTGTCGGTCGAGCCGACCGGCTCGAAGGGGGCTCCCGGGACGGGCTGCAGGCGGTGGCGCAGCGACCCGGCGTGGGCGAACAACCAGTCGCGCCGCCCCCAGGCCCTGAGGAACGGCTGGGTGTTGGCGTCGGAGAGCGCACCCCACGTCGCGCGGCGGATGTGGAGCAGGAAGACCGAGGCCTCGAGGTGCTCCCAGACCTTCACCAGCTCGGAGCGGATCGAGCCGTGGGGCGGGGCCGGCTCCTTCAGGACGGCCGCGGAGGGCTCGCCGCCCGGGTAGTACCCGATTCCCCAGCCGTCGGGGGGCACCTCTCCCTGCCGGAGGCAGCGGAGGTCGAATGAAGGCGCAAGCTCGCCCTCGAAGGACATCGCCAGGAGGTTGGGCATTACGGGGACTTCTACTGCGCCTGCGCCTGGGTTGCTACCGCCGGTGTCTCGCCGAGGATCTCCCGGCCGAGGATCCCCGCGATCTCCGAGGTCTCGTCGACGACGCGGGTGAGCAGGTCGTGGAGGCCGGAGGCGTCGAAGTCCTGCTGACGCGACGCCACCAGGATGGCGAGGTCGCGCAGCCGACTGTAGGACTCGCGGCCGGGGAGGTCCGGGTCCTCCAGGGGCCGGATGCGCTCCAGCCGCGCGGCGGCGGCGCGCAGCGAGAAGCGGACCGAGCGCGGGAAGAGCGGCTCGAGCACGAGGAACCGGGCCACCGCCTCGGGGCTCACCCGGCCCCGGTGCAGCTTCATGAAGGCCTCGAAGCCGGAGCAGGCCCGCAACAGCGCCAGCCAGAGAGCGGTCTCGATGACGTCGTGGGCCCCGATGCTGCGGAAGGCGTGGTGGTGCACGTCGAGGATGCGGGCCGTCTGCCCGGCCCGCTCGAGAAGGATGCCGAGGAAGATGAAGTGCATGGCGTCGTCGTGGAGCATGGTGCCCCGGACGATTCCCTGCAGCGACTGCGCCGACGTGCGGATGCGCCGGTAGAAGGAGTGCCGGTCGTCGCGCCACTCCGCGCGGGCCCGCGAGCTGCCGGCCCACAGGTAGAGGGCGTTCAAGGCTTCCCACGTCTCGAGGCTCACCACCTCCCGGATGGAGCGGGCGTTGTCGCGGGCGGCGGCAAGCGAGTTCCGGATGGAGCAGGGGTTCTCCTCCGACCAGGTGAGGTAGTCCTGGACGCGCTCGCCGTCGTCGGCCGCGCCGCCGCCGAAGCGGGCGTTGAAGGGCTCCTCCTCCCCGGAGACGATGATGACCGGCGACCACACGTGGCGCGGGTTCAGGCCCGCGTCGAGCGCCAGGTTGCGGGTCACCCCGAGCACGCGCGCGGTGCTCTCGGCGCGCTCCAGGTAGCGGCCGAGCCAGAAGCAGTTGTCCGCCACGCGCGAGATCATGCCCCCTCCGGCATCAGCACCCAGGTGTCCTTCGATCCACCGCCCTGGCTGGAGTTCACCACGTAGGAGCCCTCCACGAGCGCCACCCGGGTGAGGCCGCCTGGCAGCACCCACGGGCCGTCCCGGCCGTTCAGCACGTAGGGCCGGAGGTCGACGCGGCGGGGCTCGACGCGCGCCTTGCCCTCGACCCAGGTCGGGCAGGAGGAGAGCTCGAGCCGTCGCTGGGCGATGTACTTGCGCGGCTCCGCCTCGACGCGGCGGCGGAACTCCTCGATCTCGGTCGAGCTCGCCTGCGGCCCCATGAGCATGCCGTAGCCGCCGGCCTCGTCCACCGCCTTCACGACGAGCTCGGGCAGGTGGGCGAGGACGAACTTGCGGTCCTCCTCGCGCGCACAGACCCAGGTCGGCAGCTGGGCGAGCAGCGGCTCCTCCCCGAGGTAGTAGCGCACGATGTCCGGGACGAAGGCGTAGACGGCCTTGTCGTCGGCGATCCCGTTCCCGGGCGCGTTCGCGAGCGTCACCTTGCCCTTCGCCCAGGCCCGCATGATCCCCGGCACGCCGAGCAGGCTGTCGGGGCGGAACACCTCGGGGTCGAGGAAGGTCTCGTCGGTCCGCCGGTAGATGACGTGCACGCGCTTGGGGCCGCGGGTGGTGCGGCAGAAGACCTCGTCTCCGTCGACGAACAGGTCCGGGGCCTGCACGAGCTCGAGCCCCATGGTGCGGGCGAGGAAGCTGTGCTCGAAGTAGGCGGAGTTGTAGGGCCCGGGCGTGAGGACGACGGCGCTCGTCTCTGCCGGGTCCACCGGGGACACCGAGCGCAGCTCGTCGGCGAGGCGCGACGGGTAGAGGTCGACCGGGCGGACCCGGGCCGCGTCCACGCATTCCGGGAGCACCCGCTTCGAGATGAGGCGGTTCTCGAGCACGTACGAGACCCCGGAGGGCGTGCGCAGGTTGTCCTCCAGGACGCGGAAGACGCCGTCCGGACCTCGCACCAGGTCGATGCCGGCGATGTGGATCCGCACGCCGCCCGGCGGGCGCACGCCGCGCAGCTGCGGGAACCAGCTCTTCGAGCCGAGCACGAGGTCCGCGGGAACGGTGCCGCTGCGGAAGATGCGCTGCTCCCCGTAGACGTCGTCGAGGAAGTGCTCGAGCGCCACCACCCGCTGCGCCAGCCCGCGCTCGAGCGGGGCCCAGTCCTCGGCCGAGATGATCCGGGGCACGAGGCAGAAGGGGAAGATCTTCTCGGTGCCCCGCTGGTCGGAGTAGACGGAGAAGGTCACCCCCTGGTTGAGGAGCGCCCGCTCGGCGAGCGCCTGGCAGGTGGCAAACTCGGTCCGGTCGCGAAGCCCGAGCGCGTCGATGGCCTTGCGAAACGGCGGTCGAGGGGCGCCCCTGTCGGTGAAGAGCTCGTCCCAGGCCCCGGCGATGGGCTCGTAGCCTTCGAAGAGAGGGGAGCGGGTCGGCATGCGGGGGCTCCGGTTCTCCGGTCAGGTGGGGAGCGCCGTGGTCAGCCGGCGCAGGTCGAGGGTGAGCCGCCCCGAGGGAGCGCGGCGGGCGGAGCGGAAGCGGCCAGGGCGGACCACCACTCGCTCGCGGCGCCGGCGCTCCGCGTCGGCGGCGTCGGCCGGCAACCCCTCGTAGCCGCCGCCCCCCGGCTTCCAGCCGTGGAGCTCGACGCGCAGCGCCTCGCCGCGCCTCTCCCACTCGAGCACGAGAGGGTCGTGGGGGCCGAGGCCGGGGTGGAGGCCGGGGCGCGGCGCGAAGGCGCGGTAGCGGACCGCGGCGAGGTAGGTGGCCCCGCCGCCCGGCTCGAGCGGGACCTCCACGCCCTGGGCGGCGATCCGCCCCGGGGGCTGGCCCGGGCAGGTGACGAGCAGCTCCACTCGCTCGGAGCTCGCGTCCACGGTGCGCGCCATCGAGCGCTCCTGGGAGGCCACGTCGCCGACGAGCGGCCAGAAGTCGACCGCCGGGCGCACCGCGAGGGTGGCCCCGGCGAGCTCCACGCGGGCCGTCTCCGGGCTCGGCGCGAGCAGCGTCGACCGCAGCCTCCCTCCGAGGCCGAAGCCCTGCTGCTCCAGGTCCCCGAGGACGTCCTGCAGGTCCTGCTCGAGGTAGAACGGCAGCGAGACGCGGTCGTGCAGCTCCGGACCCCAGTCCACGAGCGGCTCCTCGTACGGGTCGGCGGCCAGCCGGGCCGCCACCGCCCGGAAGAGCGCGGCCACGGCGACGAGCCTCTGCGGCGACGGCGGCATCCGCAGCGATCGGAGCTCCACGAGCCCCATGCGCCCTCGCCCGGCGAGGTGCGGATTCCAGAGCTTCTCGACGTTCACCTCGGCGCGGTGCGAGTTGCCCGACGGGTCGACGAGCAGCGGCGCGAGCGACGACCAGAGCTCCTCGGGGCCGAGCTGCGGGCGCTCCGACAGCCGGGCGAGGGCGACCCCGAGCTCCTCGAAGAGCTCGCGGACGCCCTCGTCGGGCCGCGGGCCCTGCCCGGCGCTGCCCACGCAGTCGGGGGCGAAGGCGTAGGAGAGCGCGGGGTGGTGGTTCAGGTAGCGGACGAGCGACGGCAAGAGCTGCGGCCGGCGGAAGAACGGGCTCTCCTCGGGCGACGGGCCGCCGAGCGTGAGCTGGCCGCCCCCCCCGGAGTCGGTGGCGTGCCCGTTCCAGCGGTAGCGCACCGGCGAGAGGCCCGCCTCGGCCGCGGCCGCGTAGACGGCCTCGGCGTGGTGCGCGAAGGAGACCAGGTCCGGCGCCGGCGCGAGGTTCACCTCCACCACCCCCGGGTCGGGGGTGACGGTCAGCCAGCGGTCGCCGGAGGCGAGCGCGGGCGCCGCGACCGGGCCGGCGAGCAAGCCGGCCGTGTCGAGCGTCCTCGGCGCCTCTCCCGGGCGGCCCGGCTGGTAGCGCGCGCCGAGGCAGAAGCGGGGGCGCTCCTCGCCGGGGAAGGTGCGCCCCTCCGCGCGGACGAGCGAGGCCGACGCGGCGAGGCGCGCGGCCAGCGCGCGCAGGAGCGCCTCGGCGCGCTCCAGCTTGTCGCCTCCCTCGGCCCGCCACAGCCACTCCGGCTCCTGGCTGGTGCGGTCGGTGAAGGTGGGCTCGGCGCCGAGCCAGATCTCGAGCCCGGCGCGGCGGAGGGCGTCGTCCTGGGCCCGGCACTCGGGGAGGAGCTCGCGCACGTCTCCCTAGACCTCCTCCTCGATCTCCGGCATGGGCCGGTCGCCGGGGTAGCGGCGCAGGTCGAGGGTGTGCGGGTACTCGGGGTGCGGGCGCGCCACCCCCGGCGTCCACGGGTAGGGCAGCGGGCCCTCGGAGGTGAAGCGCGCTGCGCGCCGGGCCGAGGCCTCGAAGCGCGTGAGCGGCGCCGACTCGTATCCTCGCCCCTCCGGGTGCCACACGTGGTACGCGCAGGCGCCGACCGACCGGCGCCCCCAGCGGTCCCAGAGATCGACGCGAAGCGGGTGGTGGATGCCGAGGTGCGGCTGCAGCGACGACGCCGGTGCCCAGGCGCGGAAGCGCACGCCGCCGACGTGCTCGCCGGCCGTTCCGGTGGGCCGCAGGGGCAAGGTCATCCCGTTCACGAGCACGTCGAAGCGCTCCGGCTCGAGCCCCTCGGCGCGGACCTCGATCCGCTCGAGCGAGGAGTCGACGAAGCGCGCCGTCCCGCCGGCGCCCGGCTCCTCGCCGAGGACGGGCCAGGGCTCGAGCGCGTTGCGGATCTCGACGGTGGTTCCGCCCACCTGCAGGCGCCCCACCACCGGGCAGCGGAACTCCACGAAGGGGCGGTAGGCGCCCGGCGGCAGCCCCACGCCGCGGGACTCGAGGTGGCCGAGCACGTCCTCCATGTCGCGCCACAGCCAGAACGGCAGGAGGAACCGGTCGTGGAGCTCGGTCCCCCATCGCACGAGGCCGTGCCGGTACGGCTCGCCGGCGAACGAGGCGACGAGCGCGCGGGCCAGGATGGCCTGGGCCGCGGCCATGCGCGGGTGCGGCGGCATCTCGAAGGCGCGGAGCTCGACGAGTCCCTGGCGCCCGTGCGGCGTGCGCCAGTCGAAGAGCTTGTCGATGGAGACCTCGGCGCGGTGCGTGTTCCCGGTGAGGTCGGCGAGCAGGTGCCGGAGCAGCCAGTCGCCGAGCCAGGGCGGCGCCGGCTGGGAGCGGTCGAAGAGGCGCTTCAGCGCGATCTCCAGCTCGTAGAGCGATTCGTGGCGCGCCTCGTCGATCCGCGGCGCCTGCGAGGTCGGGCCGACGAAGAGGCCGGTGAAGAGGTAGGAGAGGGACGGGTGGTGCTGCACGAAGGTGACGAGGCTCGCGAGCAGGTCGGGGCGGGCGAGGAACGGGCTCTCGAGCGGGGTCGGGCCGCCGAGCGTGATGTGGTTGCCGCCCCCGGATCCCTCCTGCCGCCCGTCGAGGAGGTACTTCTCGGAGTGGAGGCCGGCGTGCAGGGCCGCCTCGAAGACGCGGTCGACGAGGGCGGCGTACTCGCGGCCGCTGCGGGTCGGCGGGACGTTCACCTCCAGGACGCCGGGGTCCGGCGTGACCGAGAAGCGGATGAGGTCCGGGCTCCACGGCGGCGGGTAGCCCTCGAGCCGCACCGCGAGGCCGCAGTCGCGCGAGGCTCCCTCCACCGCGGCCACCAGCTCCGCGAAGTCCCCGCCGCCCGCGAGCGGCGGCAGGAAGATGAAGAGGTCGCCTCCCCGGGGCTCGACGACGAGCGCGGTGCGCACTGCCGCGGGCGGGGGCGGGGGAGCGGGGAGGCGCTCGGCGAGCTGCACGCCAGCCTTCTCGGCGAGCATCTCGGCCTCGCGCAGGCGGGCCTTGGCGAGCTCCTCGACGCGCGGGTCCACCGGGTAGGGCGGCTCGACGGGAGACGGGGCCGGCGGGGGCCCCCCGAGCGCCTTGAGCGGCAGCCGGAGCCCGACGGGCGCGTCGCCCGGGACGAGGAAGAGCTTGCCGCGGCGGAACGTCCAGCGGGCGGTCCGCCAGGCCAAGCCCTCGCGGCCGAGCGGCAGGACGAAGCCCGAGGGCCGGGCGAGACCGCGGTCGAGCACGCGGGCGAGCCGGAGGCGCTCCTCCGGGTCGGAGAGGTCCGCGGCGTGAGGGTCGACCTCCACCGGCAGCTCCGCCTCGTCGCGGATGAAGTGCCAGGGGTCCTCCCAGGCCGCCTGGACCGCCCCCTCGTCGACGCCGAGCCGCCGCGCGATGGCCTTCGCCACCGTCTCGGCCGCGAGCGGGGAGGCGTCGCGGCGGGCTCCGCCGCCCGACCAGAGCGCGCCCTCGCGCCGGCCGATCACGTCGAGCGCCCAGCGCGGCAGGGACTCGCCCGGGTACCACTTGCCCTCCCGGCGAAGCACCAGGCCCCCGGGCGCCAGCCGGTTGCGGAGCTCGTCGGCGAGCCGGACCCCCTGCTCCCACTTGGTCGGCCCGAGCGCCTCTCCGCGCCACTCGGGCGCCTCCGGGTAGATCCGGGAGTTGAAGGTGGGCTCGCCGCCCAGCGTGAGTGTGAGGCCGGCGGCGGCCACCGCGGCGTCGGCGCGGTCCGCGCCGGCGAGCAGGGCCTGCCACGTCTCCTCGGGGTACGGCGCGGTGGGCCTCGCCTCGTGGCCGAGGCGGCCCACCTTGAGCTCGAACCGGACCTCGCATGCCGGCACGTCGGAGGTGCCGGTGACCGGGGCGCCGAGCGCCGGGCGGGCCACGCAGGCGAGCGGGATGTGCCCCTCCCCGCAGAAGAGCCCGCTCGTGGCGTCGAGCCCGATCCAGCCGGCGCCGGGGAGGAACACCTCGGCCCAGGCGTGGAGGTCGGCGACGTCGCGACCGACCCCGCGCGGCTCGTCGGGGATCATGCCCTCGTCGGTGAGCTGCACCAGGTAGCCGGAGACGAAGCGGGCGGCGAGCCCGCGGGAGCGCAGCGCCGCGACGAGAAGCATGGCCGAGTCGCGGCAGCTGCCGCGCCCCTCCCGCAGCGTCTCCTCCGGCGTCCAGATCCCGGCCTCCTCGCGGATGACGTAGCGAATGCGCTGGTTGACGAGCCGGTTCAGCTCGACGACGAGGTCGACGGTGTTCCCCTTCGAGGGCAGCCCGACGAGGAAGGCGTGGAGCTCCTTTCCGCCGGCGAGCGAGGGATCGAGGGTGTCGAGGAAGGGCTCGAGGTCGGCGCGGAACTCCTCGCCGTAGCGGAAGGGCACCTCCTGGTAGCGGTCGTCGACGAAGAAGTCGAAGGGGTTCACGGGCCGGATGTCCACGGCCATCTCCACCTGCACCACGAGCTCGGCCAGCCGCACCCCCTTGCGGAAGGTCGCGTGGGCCACGTGGTTGCCGAACGGGTCCTGCTGCCAGCGGACCTCGGCCGGCTCGCTCACGCGCAGCGAATAGGTCTCGATCCGGGCCTTGGCGTGGTTCGCGGGCCGAAGCCGGATTCTGGTGCGGCCCGAGCGCGGCCGGCTGCGGGTAGCGGTAGGCGCTGAGGTGCTGGAGAAAGAGGCGCATGGCGTGGCCCTCCGACGGTGCAAGACCCCTGCCCTGCGCCGAGGTTTGCGGCGGGAATCCATTGTCACGAGTAATGTGCTCCGACAAGGCCCCCGATGCCCGGAGATCGGGCACGGCCCTGACCGGATCGGCGCCAGCTGCTTACCGCGCGGCGGCTGCCCCCCGCTACTTTCCCGCCGCGAGCTTCACGAGCGGCGGTCCCTCGAATACCCGGAAGAGCCTCTCCTCCGGCGCCGACGGGCGCGCGTAGGTCGCGTGCGCCCGGGCGAGCGCGTCCCGGTATCGCCCGAGCCGCTCCTCGTCGCCGAGACCTCCCTCCCGGTCGATCGCCTCCCGCTCCAGGCCGAAGCGCCGGAGCACGTGGAGCCGGTAGACGTCGAGCACGCGCCGGTCGTAGGGCACGCCGAGCGCCTCGAAGAAGTCCTCGGCGCCGTCCGCGTCGCTCAGGTCCGCAAGGGCCACGAGGCACCCCGGAGGAGGCGGGTCACCCGCCCGTAGACGGTCCCGGCGAGCCAGCCGGCCGCGGACGCGATCCCGCGCCGGCGGCCGCGCTCGAGCAGGTCGCCGATCCGGGCCCGGGGGAAGGCATCGCCCTCGATGGCGTCCCGGGGAAGCCGCAGCCACCCTCCCGCCTCCACCTCGGGGTCCCAGGTGAGCTCGAAGGTCGTCTCCGCACGCATCGCGCACCTCCTCGTCAGGCCACCTCGACCGCCGGCTCGGGGACGGAGGTGGCCGGCGGCGGGGCGCTCGCCTCGCCGCAGGCGACCTTGCCCGCGAACCCTGCGAACCACGTGAGCACCGCTGCCTCGATGGGCTCGTGGGCCACCTCGGTGACGGGCTCGATCCCCGCCGCGGCGAGCCGCCCCCGGGGACAGTGCCCGACCCTCGCCACGAGCACCGCCTGGCAGTCCGAGAGCGCGCGCAGCACGGCCTCGAGCACGTCCTCCTCGCCCTCGCCGCCCCGGCAGTACGACTCCACCTTGCGGTGGGAGAGGAAGCGGGCGCCCGCGGCGCTCACCTCGTACACCTGGAACTCCCGGGCGTGCCCGAAGTGCTCGTTCACCGTCCCGCCGCCGCGGGTGGCGACGGCCACCCGGGCGCGGAGATCCGCGGGCAGGCCGGCGAGCCGCGACAAGGCCGCGTCCCGGGCGCGGGCCGCCAGCTCGCGGACGCGCTCCACGCCGGCGCGGTGGGAGGCGCGGACGTCGGCCGCGTCCTGCGCCGGCCCGGGCGGCAGCCTGGCGAGCGCGAAATCGGCGTTGCGATCGTGCCCGAGCAGCCCCACGGCGTCCGCGCGGCACTGCCGGCAGTGCCGCATCACCCGCGCCGTGCCCTCGCAGCGCGCCTGGACGGCCTCGAGCTCCTCGCGGCTGGGGCCCCGCTGCCCGGTTCGCCCGTAGTGGGTCCCGTGCTCCGGCGCGGACAAAAGCGGCATGAGGTTGTGGGTGAAGGCCCCGAGCGCCATCACCCGGCGGCTCACCTCGGGGAGGTGGTCGTCGTTCACGCCAGGGATGACCACCGAGTTCACCTTGCAGAGGATCCCCCGGCCGCGCAGCCGCTCGATCCCCTCGAGCTGGCGCTCCGAGAGGGCCCGCGCCGCGTCCCGGCCCCGGACCCGGCGGCCGCGCCAGGCGATCCAGGGGTAGATCCGCTCGCCGATCTCCGGGTCGGTCATGTTCACCGTCACCGTGACGTGCCCGACGCCGATGGCGGCGATGCGCTCGACGTGATCGGGGAGCGCGAGCCCGTTCGTGGAGAGGCACAGCTTCAGGTCCGGCGCCGCGCGCCGAACCCTCTCCATGGTCTCGAAGGTGGCCGACGGGTTCGCGAGCGGGTCGCCGGGACCGGCGATGCCGACCACGGCGAGCTGCGGCACCTCCGCGGCCACGGCCAGCACCTTTCGCAGCGCCTCGTCGGGGGTGAGCCGCTCGCTCACCACGCCGGGGCGGCTCTCGTTCGCGCAGTCGTACTTGCGGTTGCAGTAGTTGCACTGGATGTTGCAGCCGGGGGCCACGGCCACGTGCATGCGCGCGAAGTGGTGGTGCGCCTCCTCGCTGTAGCAGGGGTGGTCCTTCACTCGGGCGGCGAGGTCCGCCGGCATCTCGGGCGGGACCGGGCCGCCGCAGCCCCCCTGGAACTGGCAGTTGGCGGCGGGGCGCGCGGCGGCCGCGGCCACGACCGGGAGCGCGCCGGTGGGTCCGGGGCGGCCGCGGTCCATGTCAGCTCCCCTCCTGCCCGGCCTCGCGCTCCCGGTTGAGCGCGTTGCGCAGCCATGGCGGGGGCGTCCCGGCGAGCACGCGCCCGAGCTTTCCCGCCGCCTCGGCGATGGGCTCTCCCGGGGCGACGCGCACGGGGAGGATCCCGTTCGAGACGGCGAACGAGGCGGCGGCCGCGCCGATGGCGGCGACGAAGACGATGCTGCAGCCGGCGATGGCCTCGAGGCGGGCGCCGAGCTTGCCGTGGTCCCCGTCCTCGCTCGCGGCCTGGAAGGAGAAGGTCGATAGCTCCCGGGCCTCGCCGGGGGCGACCTCCCAGACGACGAGGTGCGGGGCGGTGCCGAAGTGCGCGTCGACGGTGGCGCGATCCTGCGTGGCGAAGGCGACCTTCATGGTGCGGAGGTCCTTGCACCGGCCGTTCCAGCGCTGGCGACGGCCCCTCCGCCAGGGCAAGCGCGCGTTCACCCGCGAAGCGCCAGGACATTGCGGGCGGCACTGCCTTCGGGCGCGCGCGGCGTTTGCGCCGAATGTCGGGTTCCGGCCCGGCGAGTGTCGGGTTCCGGACATCGGGTCCGCCACGGTCCCCGGCGCGGCACCGCCGCCCGGTCCGGTTCGCGGGCAAAAGGCGAGCGTTCCCGGGTTCCGGCGCGAACGGTACGGCCCTTGCTCATGTGCTCGGGCCGGAACGCCAACGCAGCGGAAAGGACGCCATGAGGCAAATCGCGATTTACGGGAAGGGCGGCATCGGCAAGTCGACGACGACGCAGAACACCGTCGCCGGCCTCGCCTCGCTCGGCAAGAAGGTCATGATCGTCGGCTGCGACCCCAAGGCTGACTCCACTCGCCTCATCCTCCACGCGAAGGCGCAGGCCACGGTGATGGACCTGGTGCGCGAGCGCGGCACCGTCGAGGACCTCGAGGTGAGCGACGTCATGAAGGCCGGCTTCGGCGGGGTGAAGTGCGTCGAGTCGGGCGGTCCGGAGCCGGGAGTGGGCTGCGCCGGGCGCGGCGTCATCACCGCCATCAACTTCCTCGAGGAGAACGGGGCCTACACGCCCGACCTGGACTTCGTCTTCTACGACGTGCTCGGCGACGTGGTCTGCGGCGGGTTTGCCATGCCCATCCGGGAGAACAAGGCGGAGGAGATCTACATCGTCTGCTCCGGCGAGATGATGGCGATGTACGCGGCCAACAACATCTCGAAGGGCATCCTCAAGTACGCCTCGTCGGGCAGGGTGCGGCTGGCGGGGCTCATCTGCAACTCGCGCAACACCGACCGGGAGGCGGACCTCATCGAGGCGCTCGCCAAGCGGCTCGGGACCCAGATGATCCACTTCGTCCCCCGCGACAACGAGGTGCAGCGCGCCGAGCTCCGCCGCATGACGGTCATCGAGTACGCGCCCGAGCACAAGCAGGCCGAGGAGTACCGGACGCTCGCCCGCAAGATCTCCGAGAACAAGATGCTCGTCGTGCCGAAGCCGCTCGAGATGGAAGAGCTCGAGGAGCTCCTCATGGAGTTCGGCATCATGGCTCCGGAGGACGAGTCGAAGGTCGGAGTGGCCGCGACGGCCGCCCCCGCCTAGCCCGCCGCGCGCCCACCAGGACCGGACGAGACGCCCCAAGGAGACGGACCATGCCGCAGGCACCGAAGAAGGTCGACGGGATCACCAAGGAGTCCACGCAGGAGATGATCGACGAGGCGCTCGCGGCGTACCCGGAGAAGGGCAGGAAGAAGCGCGCCCCTCACCTCGCCCCGAACGACCCGTCGGCCGCGAGCGCCTGCGTGAAGTCCAACCGGAAGACCGTCCCCGGGGTGATGAGCGCCCGCGGCTGCGCCTACGCCGGCGCGAAGGGCGTGGTGTGGGGGCCCATCCGCGACATGGTCCACGTCTCGCACGGCCCGGTGGGCTGCGGCTGGTACTCCTGGGGCACCCGCCGCAACCTCATGAGCGGGATCAACGGGGTGACCCAGTTCGGCATGCAGTTCACCTCCGACTTCCAGGAGAAGGACATCGTCTACGGGGGCGACAAGAAGCTCGCCACCCTGCTCGAGGAGGCGAAGGGGCTCTTCCCGCTCGCCAAGGGCATCTCGGTGCTCTCCGAGTGCCCGGTCGGCCTCATCGGCGACGACATCAACGCCGTGGCGAAGAAGATGACGAAGGAGCTCGACCTCCCCATCATCCCCTGCAACTGCGAGGGATTCCGCGGCGTCTCGCAGTCGCTCGGCCACCACATCTCGAACGACACCATCCGCGACTACATCATCGAGACCCGCGAGTTCACCGAGCCGGAGACCCCCTACGACATCGCCCTCATCGGCGACTACAACATCGGCGGCGACGTCTGGTCTGCGAAGGCGCTCATGGAGGAGATCGGCCTCAACGTGAAGGCCACCTGGACGGGCGACGGCGAGATGGAGAAGATCGCCGCCACCCACAAGGTGAAGCTGAACCTCATCCACTGCTACCGGTCGATGAACTACATGTGCCGGGTGATGGAGGAGAAGTACGGGATCCCCTGGGTGGAGTTCAACTTCTTCGGGCCCACCAAGATCAAGGAGAGCCTGCGCAAGATCGCCGAGCGCTTCGACGACCGCATCCGGGAGAACGTCGAGAAGGTGATCGCCAAGTACGACCCGGTCATGCAGAAGGTGATCGACGAGTACCGCCCGCGGCTCGAGGGCAAGACGGTGATGCTCTACGTCGGCGGCCTGCGGCCGCGCCACACGGTCGGCGCCTACGAGGACCTCGGCATGACCGTGGTCGGCTCGGGCTACGAGTTCGCCCACGGCGACGACTACGAGCGCACCATGCCGGAGATGCCCGAGGCCACCGTCATCTACGACGACGCCTCCGAGTACGAGCTGGAGCACTTCGTCCACAAGCTCAAGCCCGACCTCATCGGCAGCGGGATCAAGGAGAAGTACGTCTTCCAGAAGATGGGGCTGCCCTTCCGGCAGATGCACAGCTGGGACTACTCCGGCCCGTACCACGCGTACCAGGGGTTCCCGGTGTTCGCCCGCGACGTGGACATGGCCGTGAACAGCCCCACCTGGAAGCTCGTGAAGTCTCCGTTCTAGGAAGCTCCGCCGTACCCGAGAAAGCACCAGCCGGCCGCGGGACGCATGAGTCCCCGGGCCGCGAAGGAGAGGCCATGTCGAACGCACTCGGACTCACCGTGAAGCCAGTCGGCACCTGCTCGCCCGAGGAGGAGAAGCGGGTGGCGGAGTGGATCAACACGCCCGAGTACCGGGAGAAGAACTTCGCCCGCCAGGCGCTCGTCATCAACCCGGCCCACGCCTGCCAGCCGCTCGGCGCCGAGCTCGCCGCCCACGGCTTCGAGGGGACGCTCCCCTTCACCCACGGCTCCCAGGGCTGCGCCTCCTACTACCGCTCGACCTTGAACCGGCACTTCCGCGAGCCGGCGCCGGCGGTCTCCGACGCCATGACCGAGGACGGCGCCGTCTTCGGCGGGCAGAACAACCTGCACGAGGGGCTGGAGAACGCGGCCGCGCTCTACAAGCCGAAGATGATCGCGGTCTTCACCTCCTGCATGCCGGAGGTCATCGGCGACGACCTGACGGCGTTCATCAAGAACGCCCGGCAGAAGGGGCACGTGGCGAAGGACCTGCCGGTCCCCTTCGCGAACACCCCCAGCTTCAACGGGTCGCACGTCACCGGCTACGACTCGATGCTGCTCGCCATCCTGCAGACGCTCACCGAGGGCAAGAAGGTGGAGGGGCGCTGCACCGGCAAGCTGAACCTCATCGCCGGCTTCGACGCCAACACCGGGAACTACCGCGAGTACAAGCGGATCCTGGAGGCGTTCGGCATCCCGCTCGCCTTGCTCGCCGACATCTCGGACGCGTTCGACTCGCCCAACGACGGGACCTACCGCCTCTACCCGGGCGGCACCCCGCTCGCCGAGGCAGCCGACTCCATCAACGGCAAGGCGACCCTCACGCTCGCCCCGCTCGGCACCTCCAAGACCTTCACCTGGATCAAGGAGAACTACAGCGGGCGGCACGCGTCCTTGCCCATGCCGATGGGCATTGCCAAGACCGACGCCTTCCTCATGAAGGTGGGCGAGCTCTTCGACAAGCCGGTCCCCGACTCGCTCAAGGCGGAGCGCGGGCGTGCCGTCGACGCCATGACCGACGCCCAGCAGTACATGCACGGCAAGAGGTTCGCGGTGTACGGGGACCCGGACCTGCTCCTCGGGTACGTCTCGTTCCTGCTCGAGATGGGCGCCACGCCCTACCACGTGCTCTGCAGCAAGGGCTCGAAGAAGCTGGAGAAGGAGATCCAGGCGCTGCTCGACGCCTCTCCCTTCGGCAAGGCCGGCAAGGTCTACATGAACCGCGACCTCTGGCACCTGCGCAGCCTCGTCATGACCGACCCGGTGGACGCCATCATCGGGGACACGCACGGGAAGTTCTCGGCCCGGGACGCGAAGGTCCCGCTCTTCCGGTTCGGGTTCCCGATCTTCGACCGCGTCCACAAGCACCGCGTGCCCATCGTCGGCTACCAGGGCGTCATCAACATGGTCACCGAGATCTGCAACAAGTTCCTCGATATCCGGGACGAGACTTGCGAGGACCGGTTCTTCGAGATGATGCGGTAGCGGGCGGCACGAGGACCACGAGGCGATCCCATGGCGCGGCCCGACTACTACGACGCACCGGACTGCGACACCCACGAGAAGGGCGCGCCGAAGTTCTGCCGCAAGTCGGAACCGGGCGAGGGGACGGAGCGCAGCTGCGCCTACGACGGGGCGCGGGTGGTGCTCATGCCCATCACCGACGCCATCCACCTCGTGCACGGGCCCATCGCCTGCGCCGGGAACTCCTGGGACAACCGCGGGGCCCGCTCGAGCGGGTCGCAGCTCTACCGCCGCGGCTTCACCACCGAGATGCTGCACAACGACGTGGTGTTCGGGGGCGAGAAGAAGCTCAGGCAGGCCATCGTCGAGCTCGCCGCCCGCTACAGGGACGAGGCCCGGGCCATCTTCGTCTACGCCACCTGCGTCACCGCCATGACCGGCGACGACGTCGAGGCGGTCTGCCGCTCCGCGGCGCGGGAGGTGTCGATCCCGGTCATCCCCGTCAACACGCCCGGGTTCGTCGGCGACAAGAACATCGGCAACCGGCTCGCGGGCGAGATCCTGCTCCAGCACGTCATCGGCACCGCCGAGCCGGCCACCACCACCGACTACGACGTGAACCTGATCGGCGAGTACAACATCGCCGGCGACCTCTGGGGGATGCAGCCGCTCTTCGAGCGCCTCGGGATCCGCATCCTCTCCTGCATCAGCGGCGACGCGAGGTTCGAGGAGCTGCGCGTCGCGCACCGGGCGAGGCTGAACGTCATCATCTGCTCGAAGAGCCTCACGAACCTCGCCCGCAAGATGAAGAAGCAGTACGGCATTCCCTACCTGGAGGAGTCGTTCTACGGGATGACCGACACCGCCAAGGCGCTGCGGGACATCGCCCGGGAGCTCGACGCCGCCCGCGGCGGGGGCTCGACCGAGATGCGGGACCGGGTGGAGCGGCTCGTGGTCGAGGAGGAGCGGCTCTGCCGGCTCGCCATCGCCCCGCACCGCGCGCGGCTCGAGGGCCGCGGCGCCGTGCTCTTCACGGGCGGCGTGAAGACCTGGTCGATGGTGAACGCGCTCCGGGAGCTCGGCGTGGAGATCCTGGCCGCCGGGACGCAGAACTCCACGCTCGAGGACTTCCACCGGATGAAGTCGCTCATGCACCGCGACGCGGGGATCATCGAGGACACGAGCACCGCCGGGCTCCTCGCCGTCATGCGCGAGAAGAAGCCCGACCTCATCGTGGCGGGCGGCAAGACCAAGTTCCTGGCGCTGAAGACCCGGACCCCCTTCCTCGACATCAACCACGGCCGCTCGCACCCGTACGCCGGGTACGAGGGCATGGTGACCTTCGCCCGGCAGCTCGACCTCACGGTGACGAACCCCATCTGGCGAGCGCTGCGGGCCCCCGCCCCCTGGGATCTCGCCCGCGACGGGCGGGAGGCGGCAGCCGCCTCCGCCGCCTCCCACGGCCGCTCGCTCGCCGGGGAGGACCTCTCCGCCTCGAGGGTGGCGGTCCCGCAGAAGGCCGCCACCGTGAACCCGCAGAAGAACTCGCCGGCGCTCGGGGCGACGCTCGCCTACCTGGGCATCGACGGGATGCTCGGGCTCCTCCACGGCGCCCAGGGCTGCTCGACCTTCATCCGGCTGCAGCTCTCGCGGCACTTCAAGGAGTCCATCGCGCTCAACTCGACGGCCATGAGCGAGGACGCCGCCGTCTTCGGCGGGTGGGAGAACCTCAAGAAGGGGATCCGGCGCGTGGTGGAGAAGTTCCGCCCGGCCGTGGTGGGGGTGATGACCTCGGGGCTCACCGAGACCATGGGCGACGACGTGCGCAGCGCCATCGTCCACTTCCGGGCCGAGAACCCGGAGCTCGCGAGCGTCCCCGTCGTCTGGGCCTCGACCCCCGACTACTGCGGCTCGCTGCAGGAGGGGTACGCGGCGGCGGTGGAGGCCATCCTCGCCACCCTCGCCGAGGGCGGCGAGCCCATCGCCGGGCAGGTGAACCTGCTCCCGGGAGCGAACCTGACGCCCGCGGACGTCGAGGAGGCAAAGGAGCTCGTCGAGTCCTTCGGCCTCACGGTCCTCACCATCCCCGACATCGCCAACGCCCTCGACGGCCACATCGACGACGAGGTGTCCTCGCTGTCCACCGGCGGGATCCCCGTCGAGGACATCCGCCGGGCTGGCCGGAGCGTCGCCACCCTGTACGTCGGCGACTCGCTCTCCCGCGCGGCGCAGCGGCTCGAGGAGTCCTTCGGCATCCCGGCCTACGGGTTCACCTCGCTGACCGGGCTCGCCGAGGTCGATCAGCTGGTGGCGACGCTCCAGGAGATCTCCGGCCGGCCCGTCCCGCCGTCGCTGCGGCGCGCCCGCAGCCGGCTCGCCGACGCGATGGTGGACTGCCACTATCAGTTCGGCGGCAAGAAGGTCGCGCTCGCGCTCGAGGCCGATCACCTGAAGGGCATGACCCGGTTCCTCGCCGGGATGGGCTGCGAGGTCCAGGCGGCCATTTCCGCCACCCGCACCCGCGGCCTCGACGCGCTGCCGTCGCCCTGCGTCTTCGTGGGCGACCTCGAGGACCTCGAGCAGGCCGGCAGCGGCGCCGACCTGCTCGTCGCGAACTCCAACGGCCGGCAGGCGGCGTCGAGGCTCGGCATCAAGGCGCACCTGCGCACCGGGCTGCCGGTCTTCGACCGGCTCGGGGCCCACCAGAAGATGTGGGTCGGCTACCGCGGGACCATGAACCTCGTCTTCGAGGTGGCGAACCTGTTCCAGGCGAGCGCGACGGAAGCGCAGAAGCTTGCCCACAACTGACCGCGGAGCGACGGACATGCTGAAGGTGGCGTTCACGACGAGCGACGGCGAGAAGGTCGACAAGCACTTCGGCGCGGCGAGCCACTTCGACGTCTGGGAGGTCGGGCCACGAGCGCGCCGAGCTCGTCGGCCGGGTGAGCGCGCTCACGAGCGCCGACGACGAGGAGGACAGGACCGCCGCCCGCGCCGCCGCCATCGCCGGCTGCGCCCTCGTCTACACCGTTCAGATCGGGGGCCCCGCGGCGGCGAAGCTCGTCGCCCGGCGGATCCACCCGATGAAGACGCAGGGAGAAGTGGCCGTCGCCGAGCTCGTGGGGCGGCTCCAGGAGGTCCTGAAGGGCAACCCGCCGCCGTGGCTCAGGAAGGCCATGGGGTCGGGCCGGCGGAGGCCCCGAGGGGCGAGTGACGTCTCAACCAGCAGAGGAGGCCTCGGCCGTGTCCTACATCACAGGATTGACCCGTGGCGGGCAGGAGTGGGTCCCGCAGTTCGTGAAGGCGATCGACGACGATCTCTGCATCGGCTGCGGCCGCTGCTACAAGATCTGCGCTCACGGCGTGCTCGGCCCCCGCGAGGTGGACGAGGAGGAGTCGGCGAAGATGTTCATGAGGGTCGACAACCCCGGGAACTGCATCGGCTGCCAGGCCTGCGGCCGCACCTGCTCGAAGAAGGCCTTCTCCTTCGAGCCGGTCCAGTCCTGACCGAGCGGGAGGCCGCAGGCGCCCGGGCGCGCTCCGCCATCCGCTCCGCCACCGAGGCGGACCTCGACGCGCTCGTCGGCCTGCTCGGGATCCTCTTCTCCCTCGAGGCGGACTTCCGGCCCGACGCCGGCGCGCCAGCGCCGCGGGCTCGAGCTCATGCTCGAGGACCCGGCGCGGCGCGGGTGGTGCTCGTGGCGGAGCGAGCCGCCGCCGGGGTGGTGGGGATGGTGACCACGCAGCTCGTCGTCTCGACCGCCGAGGGCGGTCCGGCGGCGCTCGTCGAGGACATGGTGGTGGCGCCGGACCACCGCATGCGGGGCACCGGCAGGTGGCTGCTGCGGGCGGCGGAGGCCTGGGCCCGGGAGCGGGGGGCCACCCGCCTGCAGCTTCTCGCCGACCGCGACAACGACGCCGGCGCTGCGGTTCTACGCGCGCATGGGCTGGCGCTCCACCAGCCTCGTCTGCCTGCGCCAGGGCGGCTCGCGTAGCGGGCCCCTAGAATCGCTGCAGCTCGATGCCGTACTTGCGCACCCGGTAGGCGAGCTGGCGAACCGTCATCCCGAGCAGGCGGGCCGCCTTCGCCTGCACGTAGCCGCTGCGCTCCAGGGCCGCCCGGACGCGCGCCGGCTCGTCCTGCGGCGAGCCGGCCGCCCGGAAGCCCGGCTCTTCCGCGGGCTCGCCGCCGCCCTCGAGGTCGGCGCTCGGCGCAGTCGAGGTCGCGGGCCTCCACCACGGGCCCGAGGCGTCGAGACCACCGCGCGCTCGAGCGGCGTTCCGCAGCTGGCGGACGTTGCCCGGCCAGCGCTGCAGCCCGAGCACGTCGAGCGCGGTCGGCGAGAGCTCGAGGTCGCGGCCGTGCTCCGCGCCGAGCTCGGCGAGGAAGTGCTCGGCGAGCAGCGGGATGTCCTCGGGCCGGTCCCGGAGCGGCGGCAGCCAGACGTTCACGACCGAGAGCCGGTGGTAGAGGTCGAGGCGGAAGGTGCCGTCGCGCACCGCGGCCTCCATGTCGCGGTTCGTGGCCGCCACCAGCCGGACGTCGACGGTGATGGTCCGCCGGCCCCCGACCCGCTCGAACTGGCGCTCCTGGATGGCGCGCAGTAGCTTCACCTGCGTCGAGAGCGGCAGCTCGCCCACCTCGTCGAGGAAGAGCGTGCCGCCGTCGGCCAGCTCGAAGCGCCCCTGGTGCGCCTGCGGTGGCGCCGGTGAAGGCGCCGCGCTCGTGGCCGAAGAGCTCGCTCTCGGCGAGGCTCTCCGGGAGGGCCGCGCAGTTCACCACCACGAAGGGGCGCGCGGCGCGGGGGCTGTGGTCGTGGATGACGCGCGCCACCACCTCCTTGCCGGTCCCGCTCTCGCCGCGGAGGAAGACGGTGGCGCGGCTCTGCGCCACCCGGGCCACCATCTCCAGCACCGCCAGGAAGCGCGGGCTGGCGCCGATGACGCCCGGGAAGCGCTGCGCCTCCGGCACCACCGGCGGCGCGTCGTCGTGGCTCGCGCGCTGGACCGGGGTTCTCGAGCTGGTGGAGGCGGATGCGGGTGGCGAGCATCCCGGCGGCGAGCGTGAGCAGGCGCAGGTCCCGGTCGAAGGAGAAGCGGCCCGTCCGCCCAGCGGCGGTCGACGGTGAGGACGCCGTAGGTGGCGCGGGCGTCGCGGATGGGAAGGGCGAGCATGGCGCGCCGGTCCGCCTCGCACGTCGCCCCAGGTCCCGGTGCGGTTGAGGAAGGCCGGCTCCTCGGAGAGGTCGGGCACCACCATGGGCGACGAGGTCCGGAAGACCCGCCCGATGACGCCCTCGCCCGGCCGCAGCCGCCCGAGGATTCGCTGGGCGTCGGCCATCTCCGGGGCCGCCTCGATGAAGACGTCCCCGGTGACCGGGTCGTAGAGCGAGACGGTGCCGTTCTGCATCCCCAGGTAGTCGCGGAGGATGACGAGCGACGAGTTGAACGCCTTGGCGAGGTCGGTGGCGAGCGACAGGACCCTGGCGATCTCGTGCAGCGCCTCGACCTCGAGCGTGGGGCGCCGTGCGGTCCATCGCCGCGCCCGTGGGGAGCAAGCGCGGGTGCCAGAGCCCCGGCCACGCCCGCTTCTTGCAAAGGCGCCTCCGGCTGCTGTAAGGTCGTGCCGCTGCGGGGTGGGCCCGGCAGCGCCGTCCCGAACGTCGAGCAGTGCGGCGCCCGGAATCCGTGCGCACCTCCCATGCCGGGCACCTCCTTCAACCTCTGCAACCTGCCCCCCTGGGTCATCGCCTCCCGCCACTTCGTCGACAACCCGCAGCCCATCGAGATCCAGGGGGTCCGGGAGGGGAACCGCTTCCTCTTCCGCACCCTCGACGCCATCGAGGACCCCGAGGAGCGCGCCCGGCGCTTCGACGACTACCTCTCGGTGAAGTTCCAGCTGCACCACTGGGCGCAGCAGGCGACCGACGGCGCCCGCCGCAGCATCAAGAACAGCTACCTGCGCTTCCTGCGCGGCTGGGGCGTCGACTCGAGCTCGCTCGAGGGCGCGGTGCTGAAGGGCTGGGTGGAGAGCCGGCTCGGCATCCCGCCCGAGCTTCCACCGCGAGCCCATCCGCGGCGTCGAGCGCGAGGCCTACGCCCGCTACGCGTCTCGACCGCGATCCGCGGACAGCGCGCGGACGAACGCCATCTACGTCCCAGCTCGACCTGCTCTACACCTTCAACCAGTACGAGCTCGCGCGGCGGCTGCCCGGGGAGCGGTGGCTCACGCTCTACCGCGGCCAGAACGACCTCGCCGACCACGAGGTGCTCGAGAAGCTCGGCCGGCCGCGAGGCGTGGGTGCGGCTCAACAACCTCTGCTCCTTCACCGACGACCGCGAGCGCGCCTGGGAGTTCGGATCGACGGTGTGGGAGGCCCGCATCCCGCTCCCGCGCATCTTCTTCGCGAGCGAGCTCTTGCCCCGCAGCATCCTGAAGGGCGAGCGCGAGTACCTGGTGGTGGGCGGGCGAGACGCGTGCGTCCGCACCCTGCTCAGCTGAGCGGCGGCGGCTCCCCGCGCCCGAGCGGCGACAGCTCGACCATCCGGTCGGCGAGCGCGTCCAGCCTCGTCCACGAGACCCCGGTCGAGCTTCCGCCTCCAGCGCCGCGGGATGGCGTCCGGACCGTAGTAGGCGCCGGCGATGGCCCCGGCGATGGCCCCGGTGGTGTCGGCGTCGCCCGCCCTGGTTGACGGTGGCGACGAGGCACTCCTCGAAGCTCGCCGGTGGCGAAGAGGTGGTGCAGCACCGTCTGCAGGGTCTCGGCGACGTAACCCGAGGCCTGGCCCCGGTAGGGCTCGAAGCGCAGGCCGCGGGCTCGGCCCGGGCGGCCTCGTCGGCGGCCCGCCGCAGGGCCGCGCACGGCGAGCCCGAGGCAGGCCCGGTGGAGGAGCCTCCCGACGAGGACCGAGGCCGCGTCCGAGAGCGGGTGGTGGTGGGTGAGGTGGGCCTGCTCGACGGCCCGCGCCTGCGAGCAGGCCGGGGTCGGCGAGCGTCGACGAGCGCCACCGGCACCATGCGCATCGCGGCGCCGTTGCCGGCGTCCCACTCGTTCGGGCGGCCCCTCGAGCAGTGCCCTCGAGCATGTAGCGGCGGATGCCCTTGCGGCAGGTGCTCCCCACGTCGACCGGGCAGGACCGCAGCCAGGCGGCGAGGCGGTCGGCGATGGCCCGCAGCGACCAGCCGCCCTCGGCGTCGATGGCGCGGGCGAGGCAGAGGGACATCTCGGTGTCGTCGGTGACGCGCCCGGGCCGAGGTGCAGCCAGCCCGCCTCCGACCATCTCCCGGTGCACGCCGTGTGCGGCGCGGATCTCGCCCGGCGTCATGAACTCCACGGTGGCGCCGAGCGCGTCGCCCACCGCGAGGCCGAGGAAGGCGGCGCGGGCGCGCTGCCCGCACGTCGTCCAGGTAGGTACGGGACCGGCGCCACCATCCCGGGGCCATGCGAGCCGCGTGCCAGGCCGCGGCCACCGTCCCGCACAGGCGCGGCTCACGCCCAGGCGGCGTGGAAGCGCGGGTCGGCGTGCGGGCCCTCGAACTCGAGGTCGACGCGGCCCTCCACCCTGCAGGCGTCGAAGATCACCTCGAAGCCCCCGGCGACGGAGGAGCCAAGTCGCGGTCCCGGGCCTCCGGGGGGCAGGCGCAGCGAGCACGAGGTGCGCCCGGCCCGGACCGCATGCTCCTGGACCTGGAGCTCCCCGCAGTCCTTCAGTGCCGCCAGGTAGGCCTTCGGGAGGACCTTCAGGCCGCCGCCGGGCTCAGCCGAAGATGGCGATGACGCCCTCGAGGAAGGGGCGGAAGAGCGAGCCCTGCATCGCGCCGTTCACGGCGGCCCGGCTCCAGCCCCGAACGGCCTCCTCGCCGGACACCTCCCGGATGCAGCTGGCAGATCTCCACCACGAGAGCGTGCGGCAGCCAGTCGACCCGGCTCGCGTCCTCGATCGGCGGACCGTGTCCGGCGAGAGCCGGCGCAGGACCTCGGCGCGCGCGCCGGGCCGAGCCACGCGAGCGCGGTCAGGTCCTCCTTGAGCTGGGTCCCGCGAATGCTGGCCATGCGCGCACGCCGGCGACCGTCCGCGGTCGCCGGTACATCTCCCGCAGGAAAGGGTAGCAGACCCCGGGCGCGGTCCACGCGCGGCGGCGTGGGGCTCCGGTGCGTGCGCCACCCACAGCGGACGCCTCCCTCCACCGGCGGGAAGGCCGTCGTCAGCGGAGGAGGAAGGAGAGCGCGAGCACGCCGAGCGAGCACGAAGGCGAGCGCGATCTTGAGGACGGTGCCGACGAGGAACCCGACGAAGGCCCCGACACCGGCCCGGGCCGCCTTGGCGACGTTCGGGTCCTTCGCGAACTCGAAGGCGAGCGCGCCCGCGGGCGGGCCGAGCAGGATGCCGGGCAGCCCGAGGAAGAGCCCGACGAGGAGGCCCACCGAGGCGCCGATGACCGCCCAGCGTGAGGCGCCGAAGGCGCGCGCCCCGAGGACGCCTGCCGCCCAGTCGACCGCGGTGATGGCCACCGCCACCACCGCCGAGAAGCAGACGATGCCCCAGCCGATGACCGTGAAGTGGCCGGCCCAGGCGACGAGGAGCACGCCGGCGAAGAGCAGGAGCGCTCCGGGAAGCACCGGCAGCGACGAGCCCGGCGACGCCCGCGGCGAGTGCGGCGGCCCCAGGACGTAGAGGGCGACGGCCATGAGCGGACGTCTATCCCGCGCCGGGCCTGGCGGGACACCCAAGAGAGCCGACGAATCCGAGGCGGAGAATCCCTAGTATACGCCGCGTGAAATGATGAGTTCGGGGGATAGTCCTGAGGGGCTCGCTCTAGGACTCCTCTCAATCGCTCCGCCGGGGCGGCCCTCGCCGCCGACGGGGCCCCCTGTTCCACGTCGCGGTCGAATGCGGCGGCTGGACGAGGGGTAGGGCGTGGTCGCGCGAGGACTCCACCCGCTCCGAGCTCGTCGGGCGACCGGCGTCGCTGCGAGACGAGGTCGTCTCTCGCCCTCTCCTTCGACGTGGCCGGCCATGCAGCCGGTGCGCGGCGCTCGCTGGAGTCCCGGTACGCCTGGAAGCGAGACCTCGTTCACGCCATCGACTCGTCCACGGCGCGTGCGGAGAGGCGGCGACGAGTCCGGCACTCGCCTCCTCGACTGGGACGCGACGGTCGAGAGAAGCTTCCGGCCGCTCGCCTGCGAGGACCTCTGGGTGCACGACCTGGTCGGTGACGGGCGCGGGACCCGCTCCGTCGATCCGCCCGGCTCGCGAGCACTCCGTTGTCCGGGTCCGGCTCCGCGCCACCTGGCCCGGCAAGGTGCGGGTCGCCGACCCGGTGGGCTCGCGCCCTTCGTACCGAGACGGTCCCGGCCTGGACGTCGATCGCGCCTTCCCCTACGACCTCCGCTACGCGTCGGCGCGCCGGAAGGGCTCCTTCGATTCGTCGGGTCCGGCCGACGGAGACCTGCCCCCGGCCGCGACGAGGAGCTGGACGTGACCCTCGACCTCCCCCGGCGGCTCCGTACGAGTTCGGCCTCGCCGCCGAGGTCCAGCCGGACGGGAGCTCGGCCCTGCGCACCGCGATCGTCGTCGGCGGTCGCGACGTCGCCCCGGCCTCCAGGTCCGCCGCGTGCAGCGCACCTGGGCGACGCGGGCGGCGGAGGGGAGCCGGCCTCCTAGAGCCCTCGCGAGCGACTGGCGGGCGGTCGACCGAGCGCCGCGGGGCGCCCGGTCTCCGGTGCACCTCTTCTTCGACCCGGTGGACCCGGGGAGCTGGGCCACGACCGGCGCTGGCTCGTCGAGGTCCTGGAGATGGTGGAGGGCCTTCCGGAGCTCGGCCTCCTCTATCACCAGCTACGATGGAGACGCCCGAGGGGCCCCGCTTCCACGTGTCCGCGACGGAAGCCCGCAGGGTCTCCCCGGCGACATGGTGCGAGATCCGGCGCCGGAACCGCCGCGACCGACCCCGCACCGCTCGTCGGCGGCGGCCCGCTGCGGATCCTCGCCGAGTCGAGCCACGGCTCGGGCGGCCTCGCCGCCCGCTAGTCGCCCCGTCCCCTCGGCGGCCACCGGGTCCTAGGCTAGGGCGGTGGAAGCCCCCTTCCCCTTCCCCGCCTCCTCGGTGGCGCGGCTCGCCGGCGTCCCCTGGCGAGCGCTCGCGGGTTCGGGCCGGCCCTCGACGCGCCCCTCGCGGCCGTCCTCGCCGGGCACGCCGCCGAGCGGGTCCTCCGCCGCTTCCTCCGCTCCCGGCGCGAGCTCGGGAGGGTCGGCGCGCGGTCGCCGAGGCGGTCTTCGGGGTCGGGCTGTGGAGGCGGCGCCTCGCCCACCACGCCGGCGCCACAGGGGCTCCGCGCTCGCTGCTCGCCGCGCTGCTGCGCGACCTCGCCGGGCGTCCCGGACGCCGAGGCGCTCTGCGCGCTCTCCCCGCGCGACCCTTCCCCGCAGCCCGCCGCGCCCGGCGACCTCGCCAGGCTTCTTCTCCCTGCCGGACTGGCTCGCCGAGGCCCATGCCGCCGGGAGGCCGGCGAGGAGGCCGCCGACGCGGCCGACGCCTTGAACCGCCCCGGCCCAGTCTTCCTGCGCGCCAACCGGCCGCGCGGACCCGCGCGATGCGCTCGCGCCCGCCTCGAGCGGGAGGGCGTCGCGCACCCGTCCGGCCCGGCTCGCCCCGGACGCGCTCGAGGTGACGTCGCCGCGGCCCAACCTGGTCGCGCTCCCCTCCTTCCGCGAGGGGCTCTTCGAGGTCCAGGACGAGGGCAGCCAGCTCCTCGGGCTCGCGGTCGGGGCACTGGCCCGGGCGACGAGGTCCTCGACCTCTGCGCCGGGCGCGGGCGGCAAGGCGCTCCTCCTCGCCGCCGCGCTCGCCGGACCGGGGCACCGTCCACGCCTGCGATCCGGACGGCGCGCGGCTCGGCGCGGCTGCGCCTTCGCGCCTCGAAGGCCGGCGCCGCGAACGTCCGGGTGCACGGCGCCTCGCCCCCTCCCGGGCTCGCCTTCGAGACCGGGTCCTCGTCGACGCGCCGTGCTCCGCGCTCGGCGCGCTCCGCCGCGGCCCGGACGTGCGCTTCCGCTCGACCGGCCTCGTGGACGTCCCTGCCGCCACTGCAGCGCGAGCTCCTCGCTCGCGGCGCGGCGCTCGTGCGCCCCGGAGGGCGGCTCATCTACGCCACCTGCACCTTCCGGCGAGAGGAGAACGAGGAGGTCGTGGCGGCGTTCGAGCGCTTCCACCCGGAGTATGTGAGGGTCCCCGCTCTCGGGCGACCGGACCTCGAGGCGTCGAGCGGCTTCCTCGCGCTCTGGCCGCATCGCCATGGAACGGACGGGTTCTTCGCCGCCGCCTGGCGGAGGTCTTGACCCTCGGAAGGTGGCGGCCTCGCCTGCCAGGCGGAGAGAGCCTCGCCTCCCGCGCGGCCCTGCTGCGAGAGGGCCCGCGACCGGATAGCGGCTTTTCATCCCCGGCGGGGTGTAGAGCCGGGCCTCGCCGCTCCGCTCTCGTGCCCGGGGCGGCCTGGCTCGTCCGGGTCCCAAGACCCCGTCGTTCCGCGGATGTCAGCGTTCGTTGACGGGACCAGGTTTTGGGTACGCGGATCCGCGTGCACGCACCGCGTCAGATGGCTAAGCTCAGGTCAGCGGGTTGATTCCAGAATCAGTCGCCGCCTCATTTCCGGAAGTGGAGGACGACATGGCCGACTCGAGAAGAAGCAACTGGACGAAATCGCCCACTCCCGCGAGGTCGCGGAGGCGGCGCGCGAGACCGACTGGCAGGGCAAGGGCTTCCTGCGCGACCTGTTCCTCGGGAGGTTCCGGCTTCGACCTCATCCACCCCTACCCGCTCGCCGAGTCGAGCCGAGCGGCCCGAGTTCCGCGCTTCTAGGAGGAGTTCGAGCGCTTCCTCCGCGAGAAGGTCGACCCCGACGCCATCGACGAGCAGGGCGACTACCCGGCCGAGGTGGTCGACGGGCTGCGCCGCCTGGGGGCCTTCGGGATGAAGATCCCGACGGAGTACGGCGGGCTCGGGTTCGCCAGGTGGAGTACGGCAAGATCATGCAGCTCGCTCGGCAGCCGCGACGGCAACCTGACGGCGCTGCTCTCGGCGCACCAGTCCATCGGGGTGCCCGCAGCCGCTCAAGCTCTTCGGCTCCGAGGAGCTGAAGAAGCGCTACCTGCCTCGGTGCGCCCGGGGCGCCATCTCAGCGCCTTCGCGCTCACCGAGGTCGCTCGTCGGCTCCGACCCGGCGCGCCTCTCCACCACCGCCGAGCTGCTCGCCGGACGGCGACGCACTACCTCCTGAACGGCTCCAAGCTCTGGTGCACGAACGGCACCATCGCCGAGCTCCTCGTGGTGATGGCGCGGAACCCGTCGACCGGCGCCATCAGCGCCTTCGTGGTCGAGACCGAGCTGGCCGGGGGTCGAGGTGGTGCACCGCTCGCCGCTTCATGGGGCTGCGCGCGCTCGCCAACGCCGTCCTGTCGCTTCACCGACGTGAAGGTCCCGCGGGAGAACCTCATCGGCAAGGAGGGGCGCGGCCTCAAGATCGCGCTCACCACGCTCAACACCGGCCGGCTCTCCATCCCGGCCGCCGTGGTCGGGGGCGCCAAGGTGGCGCTCGAGCTCTGCCGCAAGTGGGCTCGGCGCGCGTCCAGTGGGGCCAGGAGATCGGCAAGCACGAGGCCATCACCCACAAGCTCGCCGAGATCGCCGCCACCACCTTCGCCATGGAGGCCATCTCCGACCTGGCGCAGGCCCTGGCCGACAGGAAGGGCTACGACATCCGGCTCGAGGCGGCGGCCGCCAAGGAGTGGAACACCGTCGAGGCCTGGCGGATCGCTCGACGAGACCATGCAGATCCGCGGCGGCCGCGGCTACGAGACGGAGCCGCTCGCTCGACGGCCCGCGGCGAGGCCGGCGGTGGGGGTGGAGCGCTGGATGCGCGACGCCCGCATCAACCTCATCTTCGAGGGCTCCTCCGAGATCATGCACCTCTTCATGGCCCGCGAGGCGGTGGACAAGCACCTGCAGGTGGCCGGCGTCCTCATCGACCCGAAGGTGCGAGGCGGCAAGGAAGCTCGCCGCCCTGCCCCGGCGATCGCCGGCTTCTACCTGGCTGGTACCTCGGGCCTGTGGCTGCGCGGGCTCGCCGCCCCGTTCCGCTACCGCGGGCTCGGCCGGCTCGGCCGCCACCTGCGCTTCGTCGACCGCGCCAGCCGCAAGCTCGCCCGCCAGGTGTTCCACGGGATGGTCGGTCTTCGGCGCCCAGGCTGGAGAAGAAGCAGGGCTTCCTCTTCCGGCTCGTCGACATCGCCAACGAGCTCTTCGCCATCGTCGGCGAGCGTGTCCCGCGCCGCGACCGCCGCGCGCGCCGGCACGCCCGGGCGCCGCCGAGGGCGTCGTCTCGCCGACCGGTTCTCGCCGCCTCCACCCGCAAGGTGAAGGGGCTCTTCCGGGACCTGTGGCACAACTCCGACGAGGCGGACTACGAGCTCGGCCGGGCGGTGCTGGCCGGCGAGCACGCGTGGCTCGAGGCGGGCGCGATTGGCCTCGGACTCTCCGCCGACGACCTGCGGCCGCGGCTCCCGGGGAGCGGGAAGACGAGAAGGAGCGGAAGCCTGCGCCGGCCGCGGTGGCGTGACCGTCAGCGGGCCGGCGCGGTGAGCTCGGCGAGGTCGGCGGCGAAGGCGCGCACGTCCTCCGGCGAGGTGTCCCAGGAGCACATGAGGCGGGCGCCGCCCCAGCCGATGAAGTCGTAGAACCTCCAGCCCCGCTCCCGCAGCCCTTCGCGCGCGGCTGCGGGGAAGCTCGAGGAAGATGCTGTTCGCCTGCGCGCGGGTAGAGCACGCTTCACGCCCGGCAGGTCCTTGACGAGCGAGTGGAGGAGCGCGGCCATGGCGTTGGCGTGGCGCGGCGTGCCTGCAGCCAGGCGCCGTCCTTCAGCATCCCGACCCAGGGCGCGGCCAGGAAGCGCATCTTCGAGGCGAGCTGCCCGGCCTGCTTGCAGCGGTAGTCGAACTCGCGCGGCCAGCTCCCGGTCGAAGAACACCACCGCCTCCCGACGGCCATCCCGTTCTTCGTGCCGCCCGAAGCAGAGGACGTCCACGCCCGCCTGCCAGGTGATCTCCTTCGGGGCGCAGCCGAGCGAGGCCACGGCGTTGGCGAACCGCGCGCCGTCCATGTGGAGTCGCAGGCCGAGCGACTGCGGCCTGGCCCAGACGGCCTTGAGCTCGTCGGGCGTGTAGACGGTGCCGAGCTCGGTGGCCTGCGTGAGGCTCACCACCCGCGGCTTGGGGTAATGGATGTCGGTGCGGCTTGCGCACCATCCGCTCGATGCCGGCGGGCTCGATCTTGCCGTGCTCCCCGGCGACGGTGAGGACCTTGGTCCCGTTGGAGAAGAACTCCGGCGCGCCGCACTCGTCGGTCTCGACGTGGGCGGTCTCGTGGCAGAGGATGGAGTGGTAGGACTGGCAGAGCGAGGCGAGCGCGAGGGAGTTGGCGGCGGTGCCGTTGAAGACGAAGAAGACGTCGCAGTCGCGTCTCGAAGACCTCGCGGATGCAGGTCGGCGGCGCGCGCTGGTCCAGTGGTCGTCGCCATAGCCGGGGGCGTGGCCCGCGTTGGCCTCGGCGAGGGCGGCCCAGGCCTCGGGGCAGATGCCGGCGTAGTTGTCGCTGGCGAAGTGGCGGCGTCCGGGGACCGAGTCATCGACCGGCATTGTAGCCGCGCTCCGCCCCGGGCGCGCCTGCTGCTCGCTGCAGCGGCCCCGGGGGCCGGGCCCGGACGTCAGGGCGCGGGCTCGCTCTCGGGCACCGGGTCGGCAAGGGCCTCGGCGATGACGCGCGCCACGTCGTCCCGGGCGTAGGGCTTCTGGAGCATCCGCACCCCGTCGGTGACGAGCGCCGCCTCCCCGTCCACGTCGTAGCCCGAGGAGAGGATCGCGCGACGCCGGGGTGGATGGCGCGCATCTGCGACAGCGCCTCGCGGCCGTCCATGTCCGGCATCATCACGTCGAGGATGACGAGGTCGAGGTGGTGCCACTGCTGCCGGTAGACCTCGAGCCCCTCGCGGCCGCCGTCGGCCACGACCACCTGGTGCCCGGACCGCTCGAGCAGGCGGCGAAGCACGTCGCGGACCACCCGCTCGTCGTCGACCACCAGGATGCGGAGCCGCGCCTCCGCCACCGCCGGTCGGTCGCCGGCGCGAGCTCGCACCTCCGGCTCGACGAGCGGGAGGTAGAGGGTGAAGGCGGTCCCGCGCCCCGGCTCGCTCGCGACCTCCACCGCGCCCCGGTGGGTCTTGACGCGTCCCGTAGACGGCCGCGAGCCCGAGGCCCGAGCCCTTCCCGACCTCCTTGGTGGTGAAGAAGGGCTCGAAGAG
The DNA here is from genome assembly GCA_963754915.1 of uncultured delta proteobacterium. Taxonomy (GTDB): domain Bacteria; phylum Myxococcota; class Myxococcia; order Myxococcales; family Anaeromyxobacteraceae; genus DATJZG01. The sequence goes on from CAVWHZ010000016.1 coordinate 106,195, forward strand.
GTGGCCCCGGGTCTCGGCGTCCATGCCCACGCCGGTGTCGCGCACCTCGAGCGCCACGTAGCGGCCCGGCTCCACGTCGAGGTGGTTCGCCTCGATGCGCTCCAGGGTGAGGCTCTCCACCCGGGTGGCGAAGGTGAGCTCGCCGCCCTGGGGCATGGCGTCGCGGGCGTTCAGGGCGAGGTTGAGGACCGCGTTGTGGAGCTGCGCCGAGTCGCCCAGGGTGGCCGAGGGGCGGGCGGCGAGCTCCTGGTGCAGGGTGATGCGCTTGTCGATGCTGCGCCGCAGGAGCGCCACCACGTCCTGGACGGTGCCGTGCATGTCCACCGGGACCGTCCGCAGCTTCCCCTTGCGGGCGAAGGCGAGCAGCTGCCGGGTGAGCCGCGTCGAGTGCTCCGCGGCGGTGATGATCATGTCGGCGAGCTCCCGCATGTCGGGGTCGTGCTCGAGGCCCTGGCTCAGCAGCTCCGCGGCCGAGAGGATGCCGGTGAGCTGGTTGTTGAAGTCGTGCGCCACGCCGCCGGCGAGCTGGCCGATGGCCTGCATCTTCTCCGACTGGCGCAGGCGCTCCTCCATGAGCCGCTGGGCGGTGATGTCGCGCCCGATGGCGACGATGGAGACCACCTCGCCGTGCTCGTCGAGCACGGCCTTGTCCGACCAGGAGATCGAGCGCCAGCCGTCCCGGGTCTTGGCGCGCTGCTCGAGCACGCAGGTGTGCGGGGGCAGGAAGAAGCTGCTCGAGCGCCTGCAGGGTGGTGCCCCGGTCCTCGACCTGGACGAGCGGCATGAAGCGCTCGCCGACGAGCTCCTGCTCGCTCTTGCCGAAGAGCCGGCAGTAGGAGGGGGAGACGAAGCGCAGCCTCCCGTCCACGTCGGCCTCGACGATGAGGTCCTGCTGGTTCTCGACCAGGTGGCGGTAGCGCTGCTCGTTGCGCTGCAGGCGGAACTCGACGCGCTTGCGCGCGGCCACGTCGAGGAACAGCACCGCCACGTGGCCCGGCTCGGGCGCGTAGGCGTGGACCTCGAAGGCGCCCTGGATGGCGTCGTCGCGGTAGTCGACGAGCTCGCTCGACCAGGGGGCGCCGGTGCGCGCCACCTCGCGGTAGCGCTCGGGGATCTCGGTCCCGGCGAGCGGCGGGAAGGCCTCCTCGATGGTCTTGCCCACGAAGGCGGAGTTGGCGACCCCGAGGAGGCGGTCGGCGCCGCCGTTGGCGCCCTGGAAGACGAGCCTCCCGTCCGGCTCGAGACGGTACAGGTGGAGCCCGAGCGGAGCGTTCTCGACGATCCGACGGAACCGCTCGTCGCTCCCGCGGGGCGGGGCGTCTGGCCCGGGTTCGGTCATCTCTTTGAGCGGATTGTATCGGCGCGCCCGGCCCGAGCGCGAATCCTCTGCGCCGGGCGGCTCCACCTACAGCGACACCCATCCGCGCACGTCGGCGCCGGGCCGCGCCTTCCCTCACGCGGCGCGGGGCCAGAGCCTCCCGGCGGCGCGCCAGGCGCCGTAGGCGAAGAACGGGGCCGCCAGCACGTCGACGGTGTAGTGGACGTGCTGGACGAGGACGCAGGTCGCCACGGCGGCGGTGCAGGCGAGGAAGAACGGCCGCGCCCGCCGCCCCGGGACCGCGAGCGAGATGAGGAACAGCGTCGAGGTGTGGCCGGAGAAGAACAGGTCCCGCGTCAGCACCGCGGAGGCCCCGCCGAGCCTCTGCACGAGCGGGTCCTCGAGCGATTATCCCCGGGGGCGGGTCGAGCGGCGTCACCCACATCACCGCCATGCGGACGAGCGCGAGCAGCGCGTAGGCCTGCACGCCCTGGACGAGCAGCCGGGGCCGGCGCGCGAGCAGCGCCACCGCGCCGAGGATCCCGGCGTAGATGAGCAGGAAGGTGAGCCAGGTGACGTCGCGGGGCGCGAAGCAGCTCGAGCACCCGGATCGGCGAGCACCACGCCGGGACGCCGCTCCACCCACTTCACGAAGGTGGCGAGCGCCGCGAGCGAGCCGGCGAGCAGGGGGACGGTGACGAGCGCGCGGGCGCGGAAGCCGGCCAGGCCCAGGCCTCCCGCCACGTCACATCGGGTGGAATCGCGCCCATCGGACCTCCGAGGCGCGCATCCTCGCACGGGCCGCGGCGGCGGCCAGCGTCTTTTTCTGAGAGGGAGCGGGGAAGAGGACACCGGCTCCGGAGGCCGGCAATATGGCGTGCCGGTCGCGGGAGCTCGCCGCGGAGGGGTTGCGGCGAGACCCGGCGGCCGGAGCCGGTGCCCTCTCCCTCCGGGATGCGGACGCGTTCCCGGGGAGGCCCCGGGTAATCAAGCACGGCGGGTGCGGGCCGGAAACGCCCTGGACGGGCAGCCCCTCCAGGCGGTCGCCTCCCGCTCCCGGCCTCGCCGGCGCTATCGGTCGGTGGCGTCGCGGTCGCGGAAGGCGAGCTGGCCGAGGAGCACCGCGATCTCGGGGTCGCGCGGCGACAGCGTGAGCGCCCGGCGCAAGAGCGCGATGGCGCCGCTGATCTCGCCGGCGGAGATGGCGCCGACGGCCCGGTCGAAGCACTGCTGCGCCTCCGGCGGGCGGTTGCGGGCGGCCGGCGCCGGCGGGCTTTGGGGAAGCGGGCTCGAGGCCGCCGGGCGCGGCGGGGTCTGGGACGCGTAGGCGGCGACCGCCACCGCCGGGACCGGACGCGCCGCGGCGGCCCGCAGCACGCTGTCCACCTTGGGCGGGATCCACGGCCGCGGCGTCTGGGTGTCGCGGGGGCGCTCCGGCATCCTCGTCACCTTCCCCGGCATCTCCAGCTCGGCGATGGCCGCCTTCCAGCGCCACGCCGGCGCCGCCTGCCCGAGCGAGAGGGTGAGGATCCGGCGCTCGAGCAGCGCGAAGATGACCCGCACCGCCTCGGTCTCGGCGAGCGGGCCATTCTCGATGAGCTTGCCGACGCTGGTCCCGTCGCCGAGCAGCTTCAGGACCCGGACCTCGTCGGGAGAGAAGTCGAAGATGTGCTGCGGGGGAGGCCGGAGGAAGAGCTTCGTGTCGACGGTGAGCCGCTCCGGCACCCGTCGGAGGACGCCCTCCATGGCCGGCTGCGTGACGAGGAGCTTCTTGAACCACGAGGCCGGGTCCACCCCGGACTGGCGCTCGGCGAAGGCCACCCCGGCGCGGTGGCGGCCCTCGCCGGCGATCAGGCGATCCGCCCGACCACGCTGAGCGGGTTCGCGACGCGGGCGCTCTCGATGATGAGCCGGGCGACGCCCATCTCGAGGGGGCGGGGCGAGACGATGGCAGCCGCGGGGCCCGACGTCCTCTGTCTCGGCCACCCAGCCGGCGCCGCCGTGGGCCACGGTCACGCGGCAGCGGGCCGGCAGCCTCGGGGAACGGCGGGGTTGAGGACGAAGTCGTTCATCTGCCCGGAGGCTCGCGGCTACCCCTCCATCGGGGGGAGTACCCGACCGCGGTGACAGGGGCGCGCACGACCCCGGTCCGCTGCAGGCGGGCGCGCCACGGGGCCAGCCGCTGCCCGTCGGGCCTCGGTCCGTCCCGGGAACCGGGGCGGCCCCTGAAGGAGGCGGCCGCGCCTACCGTCGGCAAGAATTGACTTTCCCGGACGGTCCCGGCAGACGGTTCTGCCATGCCTCTCTTCCGGCGCCCGGACGGCGGCTCGTCCGCGACCTCCCGGCGGTCCGCGCCATCGTCCCCTACCTCATGCGGCGGCGGAACGAGAGCGCCGTCTACCACGAGGCGTCCTACGACGTGGGCCGCGCCAGACCGTGGCTGCGGCCTGCAACCGCTCCCACGCCCACGCGCGCCACCCTCTTCCACGTCCTCCTCTACGCCTGCGCCCAGGCGCTGCACCTGCGCCCGGGGCTGAACCGCTTCGCCTCGGGGGGCCGGGTCTACCAGCGGCGCGAGGTCCCATCGCCTTCGCCGCGAAGAAGGAGATGCGGGACCGTCGCCGTTCGCCACGGTGAAGCTCCGGCTTCCGGGCCGAGGGCCCTTCGAGGGGACCTCCGGCGCGTCTCCGAGCGGTGGACGAGGGGCGGGGGCGCGGGCCCGCCGGGTCGACCGGGAGGCGGCGCTGGTGATGCGCTGCCCGGGTCCGGTGTCCGGCTCACCTGGCTCGCCGCCTGGCTCGAATCGCTAAACCTCCTGCCGGCGGCCTCATGCGGGACGATCCGTTCTTCTCGAGCCTCTTCCTCGCCAACCTGGGCTCGGTCGGCCTCTCGGACACCTTCCACCACCTGTACGAGTACGGGACCGTGAGCGTCTTCGGGGTGGTCGGGACCGTCCGGCCGACGCTCGTGCCCGTGCGGGGGGGCCCGAGACACGCAACTGCTCGTCCGGTCCGCTGGACCCTCGACGAGCGCGTCAACGACGGCTTCTATGCGGGTCGCTCGCTCGGGATCGCAAAGGACGTCATCGAGGATCCGGAACGTTTCCTCGGGCCCGCCGGACGCGCGGCGGTCCGGACGGGGGAGGCCTGGAGGCGCTCCGCGCCCGCCGCGAGGCGAGCCGGCGCGTAGATCAGTGCCGGCGCGGGATTCTCGCGGGATCCTCGCCCTCGGCCTCGGCTCTGCGCCTGCGTGCGCCCCCCGCCGGCGACCGCAGCATGCCGCCCGGGGCCGTCGCTCGCGTCGGGCGTGGCTCGCGGGGCCACGGCCGATCCCTCTCCGAGCCCGCCCCGCCAGTGGACGACCGGCCTGCGCGCGCTGGGGGCCGAGGTGTACCGCCTGCGCTGCGCGCCCTGCCACGGGGTGAACGGAAACGGGAAGGGCATCGCATGCCGCCGCGCCTGTCCGTGCCGCCCGCGGGACTTCACCGGCTGCGTCTACGAATTGCGGTCCACGCCCTCGGGACGCTCCACCGACCTCGACCTCTTCCGCACCGTGTCGAGGGGCCTCCACGGCACCGCCATGGTTCCCTGGACCTGGCTAAGCGAGCTCGAGCGCCGCGCGGTGGTCGAGCACGTGAAGTCCTTCTGCCCCGCTTCGTCGAGGAAGGCCCGGCTGGGAACCGGGGGTCCCGGCAGCCCCGCCGGAGCGCCCGGAGCTCGCCGCCCGGGGCGGGCCGCCTACGCGCGGGCCGGCTGCCCGAGCTGCCACGGGGCGCGGCGAGGCGACGGGCCGTCGGCGGGCACGCTGCGGCGGGACTCGGGGCCTCCCCTCCGCCCGCTACCCTTCTCGGGGGGACGTTTCCTGCGCGGCGGCTCGCTCGGCGACCTGTGGCTCGACGCTCGCGACCGGCCTCGACGGGACGCCCATGCCGTCCTACGAGACAGTTCCCCCCGAGGACCTCTGGGCCATCGCCGCCCACGTCCGAGCGCTCGCCGGGGCCGCGGTCCCGGGGCGCGCCCTCGCGGCCGACCCCGAGGAGGAGCTCGGGTACCGCATCGACATCCTGGGGCGCTAGCCGCCCTCGGCCTTCCTCGCGCCCTCCGCGGGCGTCGCCTGGGCCGGCTTCGCGGCGGGCGCATCCGCCACCGTCGCGCGCACCTGGAAGGCGGCGTCGCGGGACCCGGCGCGGGAGCCACTCGTCCGGGATGGCGGCCTTGTTCCCGTCGCGCAGCTGGGCGTAGTGGGGCGAGAGGATCTCCACGCCGGCCGCGGAAGAAGACGTCCTGCACGTTCTGGTTCAGCTCGGAGAGGATGAAGTGCTGCCGGGCCGGGTCGTCGATGTAGGCGTCGAGCTCGTAGCGCACGTAGAAGTCGTTGAGCGCGGTCTGGATCACCCAGGGCTTCGGGGTCGCCTGCACGGAGCTCGTCTTCTCGGCGGCGGCGAGCAGGAGCTCGTGCACCTTCCGCCAGGGCGTGTCGTAGCCGATGGTGACGCTGGTGGCGAGGCGACGGCCGGTGCCCGCGCCTGCGTCGCTGTAGTTCAGGATCTGGGCGGCGAGCACCATCGACGCCGGGATGGTCACCGTCTCGTTCCGGATGGTGAGGAGCCGCACCGCCAGCATGTCTGCTCGCTTCACCGTCCCGGTGGTGTCGGCGATGCTCACGAAGTCGCCGACAGCGAAGGGGCGCATGTAGGTGAGCACGACGCCGGAGACGGCGTTCGCCACCGACGAGCCGGACCCGAGCGAGATCATGGCGCCGAAGAAGATGCCGATGGCCTGGAAGGCGCTCGAACCCGAGCCGGGAGGTACGGGTAGATCGGCCACCGCCACGAGCCCGTAGATGAAGACGCAGACCAGCCGGAGGTCGCCCGGCTCCAGTCCGGGTAGAAGCCGGGCAACCGGATGGCGCCCCGCTCCGACCGCGCCGAAGAAGATCGCGTTGAGCGCGGTTGGCCCTAGCCGACGCAGGCAGAAGAGGACGATGTAGACGAGGTTGGGGAGGAAGCGGACCACCCGCATCGTCACCGATCCCGACCGCGCCGAGCGTGAACCAGAGCCAGCGGTCGGCCGGGTCCCGCGTCCACGGGAAGAGGTGGAGCACCACCTGGAGCCAGGCGAGCAGCGCGACGAGCACGAGCCCGAGCCGGATGGCCCGCCCCGCCGACCGGACGGAGCCGCACCTGCGACTCCTGGGTGATGAGCTCGAGGTGCTGGATGTTCGCCCGGGCGAGGAGCCGTCGGCGGCGCGCTCGAGCCGGCTGCGCGCCCGCCTGCGCACCAGCCGGAGGAGGAGGAGGAAGAGGACGAGGAGCGCGGTGGCGAGGCCGCCACGATGGCCGAGCGGACGAGCGCCCCGGGGGCCCGCTCCCGCGGTAGCGCTTCACCGAGTCCTCGATGTGCTGGGCCAGGTAGCGCGCCCAGGCGGCCCGCTGCGCGCCGGTCACCCCCGCCTCCTGGTCGGTGATGCTCGCGATGAAGTGGTCGCCGAGGAAGATGTCGCTGTAGAGCCCGTCCTCGACGCGCGCCGTCCCGGGCGCCGCCGCCGCGGCGGCCTGGCGCAGGCGGGCCTCGATGCCGCGGGGCCCGGACCTCGCGGGGTGAGCTCGGCGACGCCGGCGCGGACGTAGAAGAGGACCTTCCGTCGAACCGAACCGGTGCGGGCTCCTCGCTCTTCGAGGCCTCGAGGCGGCTCCGGGACCTTCCCGCCGCCGGGGTCACGGGCACCGGGTCGGCCCGGGCCGCCCCGGCGGCCGCGAGCAGCCGAGGACGCGGCCAGGCGGGCAGGGCGGGCGGAGGGACGGGCGCATGGGGCTCCCGGAGGGCGATGGTCGAACCTACCACGGGTGGTGACGGGCGGTCGCACGCCGCAATTGCCGGGCCCGCCCCGTCGCCTAACATCACCTGGTCCACGAAACGGGAGGAGTACCGATGGGTCACGGCGAGCACCTGCGCATCCTGGTCGGCGGCCGTCACGATCACGGCATCGACTGCGGCGACCGCACGGTCCTGCACCTCGCGCTGCCGCTCGGGCGGCGGCCTGCCGCTCGTGAAGCGTTCCCTTCTCGCGGACTTCGCCCACGGCGCGGAGCGCGTCGAGAAGCGTGCGCCACGCGGAGAGGACCACCCGTCGAGGATGGTGGTGAGCCGCGCGTTCTCCAAGCTCGGGGACACCGCCGCCTGGCGCCATGTTCGCGACCGCGAGCACTTCGTGGCCTGGTGCCTTACCGGCCAGGCCCCTCTCGCCCACGGGGAGCCGGAGCACCGCGGCGAGGCGGCGGCGGCCGCGTTCGCCACCGTGAAGCGGTGGCGCGCACGTCAAAGGCGGCGGTGGCCGGAGTCGAGGCGCGGGCCGCGAGCGCGTTCGCCAAGGCCGGGCGGATCCGTCGCCAGCATCGAGAAGGGCCGACGACCCAGCCGAAGAAGGCGGCGGGGAAGGTCGTGCCCGCCGGCAAGAAGCCCGAGCGCAGGGCCGCCGCGGCCGGCAAGGCGTCCGCGAAGGTGGCGAAGCGGGCCGGGAGGAAGGCCCCAGGCCCGGCCCGGCCCGCGAAGCGCAAGGTGGTGAAGGCGGCCCCGCGGCGGCCGGCCTCGCCGGCCCGCGGCGGCAAGAAGAAGGCTCCCGCCGGGCGGCGGCGCTAGTCCGCGCCCCCGTCCCGGCGCCTAGATGGGTGCCCCCGCGATCCCCCGGGTGCGGCGCGCCGCGGCGCGGGATAGAAGGTCGCGCCGTTTCCTAGAACGGGAGGCAGGGATGCGCACACGCTCAATCGCAGGGATGGTGGTGGCCGCCATTTTCGCCGCCGCCCGGGCGGCCGGGGTACGACCCGAAGTTCGCCTACGGCAAGCGGGAGGACCTCGCGAAGGCACCTGACTGGGCCGCCTCGATCACGGCCGGCTTCGGCGCCGCCACCGGGAACGCCCAGACCCTGAACTTCACCGGCGGCGGCAGCGTGAGCCACCGCTTCGACGAGAACATGCTGAGCTTCGACGCCAATGCCGCCTTCCCGGAGCACGAGATCCGTGGCGGCCGACCGGCGGCGCCGTCGTCCTCGGCTCGGTCACGCAGACGAGCAGCGAGGCCTGGGGCACGCGGCTGCGCTACGACCGCTTCTTCGACCTGAACGCGGCCTACGCCTTCGGCTTCGCGGGCGGCGACATCCCCGCCGGCAAGCAGTTCGTGGGCGGCGCCCAGGTCGGATACTCGCGCGCCCTCTACAAGACCGCCAAGGCACGAGCTCGTCCTCGAGGCCGGCATCGACTACACGTACCAGCGCTTCGTGGTGGGGTCTCCCAACGGCATCGACATCGCCTAGGCTGCGCGCCTTCATCGGATACATCGGCAACCCGAACGCCGACCCTCTCCTACAACGTCAGCGTGGAGTGGCTGGGCAACATGAACGAGGAGAACCGGCCCACCGGGACCGTCGGCTCGTTCGCCGACAACCGGGTCGAACGGCAAGCTCGGGCTGACCTGGAAGATCTTCGGCGACGGCAGCCTGGGCTTCCGGTTCCGGGCGCTCTACGACTCGGCCCCGGCCCCGAAACCCCTGCCGGCCCGCCGGGCGATCTCCTTGGCGCGGGACTACCAGCCGCTCGCCGACAAGCTCGGACACCTTCACCGAGTTCGTGCTCGTCTACAAGCTCTGTAGACTACTCGCCATTAACTCAGAACTTGCCACCGGCCCCCCATCGCCGGGCGGCAACTTTTCGGCCCCCCCGTGCGGTCCAACTCGCTGGCCGTTGCACTCCTTAGCGCATTGCGTCAATATGTTGATTCCAAATCAGGAGGTCGCCCATGCCCGACAAGAAGACCGCGAGCTATCGTCCAGTCGCGTCTGCATGGGGGAGATCGAGGAAGAGATCATCGTCCCCTTCCCGGAGATGGCGGAGCCTCGAGAAGGAGACGCTCGCCCAGGTGCCTCACCTCGGTGCGCCAACTGCGTCTCCGGCCGCGACAAGGAGTTCCGGGAGTGGGACGTGGCGGCGGAGATGCCCGCGGCCTTCGTCGACGAGCTGCGCCAGTTCGGGCTCTTCGGCCTCGTCATCCCCGAGGCCTACGGCGGCATCGGCATGGGCGCCACCGCGTACTCGCGCGCGCTGCAAGAGATCGCCAAGTACGACGGCTCGGTGGCGGTCACCGTCGGCGCGCACAGCTCCATCGGCATGCGCGGGCTGCTCCTGTTCGGCACCGACGAGCAGAAGGCGCGCTGGCTGCCCAGGCTCGCCACCGGCGAGATGATCGCGGCGTTCTGCCTCACCGAGCCGGGCGCCGGCTCCGACGCGGCGGCGATCAGGACCACCGCCGTGCCGCGAGGGCGACCACTGGGTGCTGAACGGCGAGAAGATGTGGATCACCAACGGCGGCATCGCCGACTTCTTCACGGTCTTCGCCAAGACCGCCAGACGCGCAGAGCGCGGCGGCATGACGGCCTTCATCGTCGACCCGCGACATGCCGGCGTCTCCACCGGGCCCCACGAGGACAAGATGGGGATCCGCGCCAGCTCGACCACCACGGTGATGGCTTCGAGCGACGTGCGGGTGCCCCGGCGACCAAGTGCCTCGGCGAGGTCGGGCAAGGGCTTCAAGGTCGGCGATGAGGATCCTCAACGCGGGCCGCATCGGGCCTCGGCGGCGGTCGGTGGGCGGGATGAAGAAGCTGATCGCGCTCTCGGCGCCCGGCAGGCGAAGGAACGGGGCAGTTCGGCCGGCCAATCGCCGAGTTCGGGATGATCAAGCAGAAGGTCGGCCTACATGGTGGTCGACTGCTTCGCCGCCGAGTCGGTGGTGAACATGGTGGCCGGCCTCGTCGACCCGGGCTAGGAGGAGTACGCGGTGGAGGCCGCAATCGCCAAGGTGTTCGCCACCGAGGCGCTCTGGCGCGTCTCGGACGAGGCGCTGCAAATCGCCGGCGGCAACGGCTTCATGCGCGAGTATCCCTACGAGCGGCGGATCGGGACAGCCGCATCAACCGAATCTTCGAGGGCACGAACGAGATCCTGCGGCTCTTCATCGCGCTCACCGCCATGAACGACGTCGGCACGCAGCTGAAGGAGCTCGCGAGCGCGGTGCGCAACTCGGTCGCCGACCCCATCAAGGGCTTCGGCGTGCTCTCCGGCTACGCCCGCAAGCGCGCCTCGCATCGCCACCGGCCTCGTCGGGGAGAAGCGCGCCTTCACGCTGCTGCACCCCGAGGTGAAGGAGGCCGCCGACCATCGTTCGAGAGGGCACCCGCGACCTCGGCGGCGTCGGCCGACCGCGTGCTTCGCAAGCACGGCAGGCAAAATCGTCGGCAAGCAGTTCGCCACCAAGCGCATCGCCGACATCCTCATCGACCTGTTCGTCCTCTCCTGCGTGCTGTCCCGGGTGAACTCCGCGGTGGAGGAGAAGGGCGAGAAGGGGCGTCCCGGGAGCTCGGAATCCTGGGCGTCTTCTCGGGCCGGGCGCGCCGCCGCATGCGCAGCAACCTGAACCGCATGGACGACAACGACGACGACCTCGTGAAGGCGCTCGCGGACCACGCCTTCGAGAACGAGGGCTACAGCTGGGACACGCTGTAGGCCCAGCGCGCGGGGGTCGTCGCCGGGGCGCCGGGGTCGAGGAGGGACCCCGACGGCGGCGTGCGGCCGATTCCCTAACCTGCCTCGATCCCGGCGGCTTCCGGCGAGGCCCGCCGCGACGCCCCTGGCCCCTCGGGTGCACCCCTTCCCTCCCCGGAGGGTGCGGTTGCCATGGTGAGCTGTCCCCGGTACTCGCGGTGCAACCTTCCCGGCTGCCTCTCGATGGAGGCGGCGCTGCGGATCTGGCAATCGCTCTACTGCGAGGCCGCATGGGAGCGCTGCGCGCGGCGGCGCCGGCTCGAGGCCGGGGAGGACGTCCCCGCCCGCATGCTCCCCGACGGGCGATGCTCGGAGGGAGCCGCCGGCCCTGCTAGGGACAGCTGCCCCGAAGCCGTCGGGAGGGGGACGACCGCGGGCCGCCAGGGGCGGCTCGCGGCCCCTGGGGCGCGCTACCTCGACCGGGCGCAGCCGAGAGCGCGCGGTGGAACTTCTCCCGCTCGGCCTCGGCCTCGGCTGCCACCTGCGAGCGGATTGCGGCGCAGTCGGAGGTGCGGCACCGCCACGGGCAAGCGTCTCGGCGGCAACGGCGCGGACGCGCGCCTCGGCGGCGCCGCGCATGACCGGCGCGATCGCCGCCTGCAGCTCCGTCCGCGCGAGCAGCCGTCCCAGGGACTCCACGGCCTCGGCGCGCACCACGAACGGCCCGTCGGCGAGGGCGAGCTCCCTCGCCACCTGGGTCGCCTCGGGGCCGCCGATGGCGGCGAGCGCAGCGACCGCCCAGGGCCCGGCGGGTGGGGAACGCCGCGGGGTTGCGGGATATGGCGGCCAGCAGCGGCACGGCCCGGGGACCGAGCGCCGCCCAGCGTGCGGCCGGGACAGGCGTGTCAATCGAGCCCGAGGTAGGTGTCAATCTGCCCCTGAACCGCCGCGTCCGGGGAGGCGGCGGGCCCGGCGCAGAGAAGGGCGGCGAGGAAGGCGGCGGAGAGGGTCATGGCGCGTCCTCCTACTGGACGAGCGGGTTCGCTCGCATGACCAGGCCTTGGTGGTTGGAGAGCGCCCCGTGGATTGACCGGAGATAACCACAAACATCAGGTTCTCCCCGCCCCCGCATCCTGAGCCTGGCGCGACGCAGTCGTTCCCCTCCATCGCATAGACGTTGGTCGAGGAACCGTTCGCCGCCTGGCAGGCCTGGGCCGCCCCGACGGACGGCACTTGCTGCACGGGCACTCCGGCGTGTCGGTGAGCGGATCGAACATGGCTCCGTCGAACTCGGTGGGGTGGTAGAGGCCGAGGAAGTGGCCGGTCTCGTGGGCGGCGATGTACGCGAGCTCGTCGGGGGCGCAGCCCTGAGGGTCGATGACGTTTGCGCTGCAACCGGCGAGGCCCGTCAGGTTCGCCACCGACGCCACCGCACCGCTCTGCACGGTCTTCCCGACGGTGAAGGCCCGGGGATGGTTCCGTCGACGCCCACGATGTGCTTGCCACCCGGCGAAGACGTCGACAAGGTAATCCGGGTCCACCAGGAACAGGTTCATGGCGACTTCCGCATCGGAGTTCTGGAAGAGGGTGGCAAGGTCGCCGCAGGGCGAGGTGTCGTCGGCGTTCACGCCGGTCGCGAAGTGGGCCTTCACCGAGGCGGGCAGGTTGACGAACGAGGGGGTGCCGACGGTGATCTTCGCCACTGCGAGCAGCTTCTGCAGCGAGGCCACCATGCGCACGATGCGCGGGTCGGCGGCCGCGGCGGCCTCCGGGTCGGACGAGGAGTCCCAGTCGGTGGTGAGGAGGTAGAAGACCACGGCGAGGGTTCCCGTGGACGCAATCGGCCCCTGCTTCAGGATCACGGTGAGGTCGTAATTCGAGGGGGGGTAGGCGTAGGCAAGGCTGCAGTTGCTGAACCCCCCGCACTCGTGCGCGAAGTCGCTCACGGTCACGCTCCAGTTTCCTGGAGGCACGCCGCTCACCAGCATCGGGGACGTGTTGGGGATGGTGAGCGCTCCCGCCCAGACGCCGTCGCTCGCGTAGTACACCTTCAGGCCGCTCGGGTCGGCCGGCGCGTTGATGCCGTCGCTCGTGGCCGAGAAGATCTGGACATTGCCGGCCCGGATCGAATCCCGGGAGCACGGTGTTCCCGTAGCTCTGGCCCGAGAGCTCGACGGTCTCGGCCTGGAACGTGTCCGTGCCCTGCTGGATGAGGGTGACGCTCGCCACCCCCGCCGGTACCTGGAACGTCGCCGTCTGGCCCACCGTGAGGCTCGGGAAGGTGAGCACCTGCGCGAATCCGCCGGGCGTGGTCGCGAGCAGCGCGCTCGCCTGGGGCATGGGGAGCGTGCAGGCGGGACCGGGCGGCGGCGGCTTCGGCGCGGAGGCGCCGCCACAGGCCGAGAGGACGGCGAGCCAGGCAATCGAGGCGGCGCACCGCAGGTGTCGCGAGGGTCTTCCGGGCATTGCCCTGAGTCTACAGCGGTCCCGCCCGCGGCGCCCGCTCCCCCCGCCCGGGAGGGGAGGCGATGTCGGAGTCGTCACCACCTGTTCACGGTGCGCCGGCGGCGGCGCGGCGGCGCGCCTCGATTTCCTGGGGCAGGAGCGCCGCGTAGAGGAAGCGGTGCACCGGGACGCTCACCCCCGACGCCCCGGCGAGCCTCACCACCGCGCCGGGCTGGTCGTGGAGCTCGGAGGGGCGGCCCTGGACGATGTCCCTCTGCATCGAGGCGGTGGACTCCGGCGGCAGCCGGTCGAGCTGCGCCATCGTCCTCGCCACCGCGTCGCCGGCGATGCGAACGCCCCGGGCGCGGGCGAGGCTCGCCACCTCCTCCATCGCCCCCGCAAGCAGCTCCCGGGACTCGGGCACCGCGCGAAGCGAGCCGAGCGGCGAGCGGGTCACGGCCCCGACGCCGCCGAAGGGATCGATGAAGAGGAACTTCTCCCAGAGCGCGGCCTGCGCGTCCGGGGCGAGCACCGCCTCGATGCCCGCCTCGCGCAGCGCCCCGGCCAGCCGCTCGAGCCTCGCGCTCCTGGCACCGGAGCGCAGGCCCACGGTGATGCGCAGCGGGGTCCCGGAGGTGCGGGCCACGCCCGGCGCCTCCAGCCAGGCGAACACGTGGCAGAGGCCGAGGGCGACCGGTCCCTCCCCGAGCGCCGCCTCGAGGTGGTCCGCCGCCTCGACGCCGTTCTGCAGCGGAACCACCACCGTCTCGGGACCGACGAGCGGACGGAGCGACGGGGCGAGGTCCCGCACCTGCCACGCCTTCACCGCGACGAGCACGGCGTCGAAGGGTCCGCGCGCGGCGAGCTCGGCCGCGTCGTCCGAGGCGAACGGCCGCACCTCCCGGGTGAAGCCGGGGCCGTGCACGCGCAGGCCGTCGGCCCGCAGGCCAAGAGGCTCGCGCCGCGGGCGAGGAACGCCACCTCGTGGCCGGCGTGGGCGAGGAGCCCGCCGAACACCGCGCCGACGCCGCCGGCTCCCGCCATCGCAATCCGCATCGCTACCCTCCCTGCACCAGGCGCGCGAAGCGCCCGAAGACCTCGCGGCCGAGCGGCTCGCCGCGGCGGCGAGCCGCTCGGTGTCGGCGCGCAGCGCGGCCGGATCGACGCCCGCCGACGCGAGCTCGCTCCCGAAGGCCCGTGCCATCGCCGCCACCTGCCCGGGACCGGCCTCGAGGTGGAAGAGCAGCCCCAGGGCCGCCCCGGAGCGGAAGGCCTGGTTCTCGGTGAGCGCCGAGCGAGCGAGGTGAACCGCGCCGGGCGGGAGCTCGAAGACGTCGCCGTGCCAGTGGAGCGCCGGGAACTCGGCCGGGAGCCCGCCGAGGACCGGGTCGGAGGCGGCCGCGGGCGACAGCGCCACCGGCGCCCAGGCCGATCTCCGGCCGCCGTCCCCGGCCCACGCGGGCGCCGAGCGCGCTCGCGAGGACCTGGCTTCCCAGGCAAATCCCGAGGATGGGGATGGACCGCGCGAGCGCCGAGCGCGACGAGCTCGAATCTCGTCGCGCAGGTGGGGGAGCGCGGGCGCGTCGGCGACGCCCATGGGACCGCCCATCACCACGAGCCCGGCGAGGCCCGCGGCGGTCAGCGGCACCGCGTCGCCCCGGTGCACCCGCACCACCTCGAGGGCCACCCCGGCGCGCCGCAGCTCCTCGCGACGAGCCCCGGGGGCTCCTCGGCGACGTGCTCGACGGCGAGGACCCGGGGGGCGCTCATGGCGCAAATGATAGGCGAGCCGCCGCCGCCCGTCCGGGGGGCCACATGGGTGTAGTGGAAGCGGGCGCCGCCCCGCCGTTAGCACCCCGCGGAGGAACGATGATCACCGTTCGACCTTCCGCCGAGCGCGGCCACTTCGACCACGGCTGGCTCGACACCCGCCACACCTTCTCCTTCGCCGACTACCACGACCCGGCGCACATGGGCTTCCGCGTCCTGCGCGTCATCAACGAGGACCGCGTGCGCCCGGGGCAGGGCTTCGGCACCCACGGCCACCGCGACATGGAGATCGTCTCCTACGTCCTGGAGGGCGCGCTGGCGCACCAGGACAGCATGGGCACCGGCTCGGTCATCCGGCCCGGGGACGTGCAGCGCATGAGCGCGGGCACGGGCGTCCGGCACAGCGAGTTCAACGCGCTCGAAGACCGAGCCGGTGCACTTCCTCCAGATCTGGATCCTGCCCGACCGCGAGGGGCATCGCGCCCGGCTACGAGCAGAGGACCTTCGCCGCCGCAGGGGAAGCGCGGGCGGCTGCGGCTCGTCGCCTCGCCCGACGGGCGCGAGGGCTCGCTCGACCATCCACCAGGACGTCCGCATGTTACGCGACCCTGCTCGGCGACGGCGAGCGAGGTCCGCCACGGGCCTCTCCCCCGGGCGGCACGCCTGGGTGCAGGTGGTCCGCGGGGCGGTCGACCTCGGCAGCACCCGGCTCGCCGCCGGCGACGGCGCCGCCGTCTCCGGCGAGGCCGCGGTCTCGCTCGGCGGGGTCGGGGACGCCGAGGCGTTGCTCTTCGACCTCGCGTGAGGGGCTTCCGAGCGGCCGCGGCCCAAACGCCGGGCTCTTCTACCGGCTGCAGGGGGACGTCTGGAGCGGATCGGCCGGGCCGTGGGGCCTCTACCGCACCGTGAACTCCTCCGGGTACCGCTTCGGACCGGCGGTGCTCTGGGCGGTCCAGGCGCAGTACCAGCCGGCGGAGTGGTTCGCCGCGGCGCTCGGCGTCGACGGCCGATGGGCGGCCCCGGACGTCTCCCTGGGAGTCGACGTCGACAGCACCGGCGGCCTCGTGCTCGCGGCGGTGCCCGCCGTCTACTTCAACGGGTCTTCGCGGGAGGCTGGCTCCTCGCCCGGGCACAGCTCCCGGTTCGCCACGAAGCTCTACGGGGTGCAGGGCATCGGCCCGGTTGTCACCGCCGGGCTGCGCTACGACGTTGCGGGCCTCTGAAGCGGCCGGGGCCCTCAGGGGCGTGCGGCCTTGCCTGCGACCGGGCGAGCTTCTGCGCCTCGTCCTCGACCGCCGAGATCACCGACGGGATCTGGGAGCGGTTCGCGACGTTCACGATCCAGGCGGGGATGAGCCGCCCGGGTCGGCCGACATCCGGTAGCGGAAATGGGTCCGTTCCGCCGTCGGGGGAGATCGTCCCAGGCGCCGCGGTTCATGCGCACGTGGGTGGCTGCCGTCGGGCGGCTTGCCGTGGCTCTCGTCGATCTCCCAGGCGAGCTCGAAGTCGCCGCCCCGGTCGAGATCGTCGACGACGACCTCCATGCGGAAGGCGTAGTCGCGCGCGCCGACGAAAGGCGGGTCGTAGCGTCTCGTAGGCCCAGATGGCCCGGCAGCCCGGGAGATCCGTCGCGCCCGCCCGCAGCGGTCGGCGTGGAGAAGCCGCCGCTCCGCGAGGTAGGGGCTGATGCGGTCGTACTTCTAGCCCCGCAAGAGCACCTCGCGGACCGCCCAGCCGGGCGCGCGCAGCGTCCCTCGGCGCGCAGCGCCACCACGTCGGTCCCCTCCTCTTCCATCCGGTACAGGGTGCCCTGGGGAAAGGTAGTGACGAGGACCCAGGTGGCAGCGAGGGACGCGAGACGCATGTGGCCTGAGCATAGCGGACGCCCCCGGAGCGGGCCACGGAAGCCGGCCGGGCCCGCCCGCCGCCGGACGGGCACTGTGCGACCGGCGCCCCCGAGGCCGATTCGCGTGGCGGGCGCAACTCCGGCCCAACCCCGCCTCGAAGGCCGGTGGCGGTCGCGACCCCGCGCGGCCTGCGCTAGACTCCGCACCTCGGCGCTCCCCGCGGGCCGCGGAGGGCGGATTGGTTCCAGTGCCGCACGCCCGGATCCTGGGCGCCATCGACGTGGGCACGAACGCCGTCCGGCTCGAGCTGGCGCGCCCGCTGCCCGACGGCTCGTTCGACATGATCCACACCGAGCGGGACCCGGTGCGGCCCGGCGAGGGAGTCTTTCGCACCGGGCGCATCCCTCGCGAGGTCGAGGACAGGCTCTCTCCACGCTGCGGCGCTACGCGGCGCTCGTGCGGCGCCACCGGGCGCTGGTGCGCGCGGTGGCGACGAGCGCCATCCGGGAGGCCAAGAACGGCCCGGACGTGGTGGAGCGGGTGCGGCGGGAGACCGGGCTCGAGCTGGAGGTGGTCTCGGGCAAGGAGGAGGCCCGCCTCATCTGCCTCGGCGTGCTGCGGGGCAAGCCCGCCCACGCCCGCAACCTGCTCGTCGACATCGGCGGCGGCTCCACCGAGGTGGCGATGGCCGTGGGGGAGCGCCCCTCGAGCCTCCACAGCGTGGCCATCGGCTCGGTCCGGCTCGCCGAGACCTTCGACTGCCTCGGGCGCGTCCCGCCGGACGCGGCTCGAGCTGATGCGGACCTTCGCCTGCGAGGCCTTCCAGAAGTCGCTGCCTCGCTTCGCCCACCCGCACCACGCGCTCGGGCAGCTCCGGGACCATCGGGAGCATCGTCGCCTTCGCCGCCGAAGGGCGGCGAGCGCCGCGTCACCCTGAAGCGCCTGCGCAAAGCAGTGAGGTCGCTCGCCGACATGCGGCTAGAGCGAGCGGCGGCGGCCTCTTCGACGCCCGCCGGGCGGAGATTGTGGTCGCCGGCGCCGTCATCCTCGAGGCGGTGATGCTGCAGCTCGACCTCGAGACGGTCACCTCCGTCGAGACCGGGCTGCGCCACGGGATCCTCGTCGACATGCTCCGGCGCCTGCGCCCGAGCGGGCGCCGACGCCACCACCGGCGAGGCGGCCCGCGCCCTCGGGCGGCGCTTCGCCTTCGACGAGGCCCACGGCGGACCAGGTGGCCCGCGTGGCGCTTGCGGCTCTTCGACGACCTCGCCTCGCTCCACCGGCTGCCTGCCTCGTCCCGCCCCGATCCTGGAGGCGGCGGCGCTGCTCCACGACGTCGGGAACGCCGTCTCCTACTCGCGCCACCACAAGCACACCTACTACCTGGTGCGAACGGCGACATCCCGGGCTTCTCCGACCACGAGCGGCAGCTCGTGGCGCTCGTGGCCCGCTTCCACCGCCGGAGCCCCCCGGAGCGGGAGCCGCCCGGAGCTCCGCGACCTCACGGAGGGCGACTTCCGGCTGGTCCGCAAGCTCGCGACCCTGCTCCGGCTCGCCGACTCCTTCGACCGCAGCCACCACCAGCCGTCCGGGACCTGCGGGCCGCGACGCGGTGGGGAGCGCCGTGCGCACGTGCCTCCGCTCGCGCGGCACCCGGTCGACCTCGAGGTCTGGGACGCCCAGCGGGAGGCGGCGCTCTTCCGGCAGGTCTTCGGAAAGAGGCTCGAGCTTCGCGTGCTCGCGGCGCTAGCGGCCCCCGGGGGCCCCTCGCGGACGCGTGGCGGGCAGGCGGCCGCCGTGCTAGATGACCGCGGCGCGCCAGAGCATGCCCCGGAGGGCACCCCGGAATCGCTGCCGATTCCCAGCGGGCCCGGCCGACCCTTCCCCGGACCGACCGAAATAAGGGGCGCCCCTGCGTTTTGAGGACGCGTGAGCCACGGGAGTTCCCTGTCCATGTCCGCATCGCGTCCATGCCCGACGCGCTGTCGTCGCCCGGAACGTACCTGCCGCGGGCGGCGGAGCGCCGGCTCTTCTGGCCCCCGCTCGCTCGGCGCCACGCTCGTGGCGCTCCTCTTCGCCGCGCTGGCCGTGCCGCGCACCGACTTCGAGGCGGGCCGCCCCGGACGCCATCGACCGCCAGGCCGACTCGGCCCAGATGTCCCCCCACGAGCGGGAGACGAACGCTCGCCACGGCGCGCCGCGTCGGCACGCTCGGGGCCTACCTCGGCGCGGCGCTCGGCACCGGCCTCTCGCGGTCTGGGCGCCGCGCTCGGCCTGTGGCTCGGCTTCAAGGTCGTGGGCGGGACCAGCCCGGCTTCGCCGGGACCTTCACGGTCGCCTGCTGGGGTCTCGTGCCCGGGGCCATCGAGCTCCTGCTCGCCATCCCGGCCCTGCTCGCCCGCTCGCGAGTGGCCCCCGACGAGCTCGGGCGGCTGCTCCCGGCCGAGCCTGGGAGTGTTCCTCCCGGCGGGCGCGAAGGGCCCGCTCGCCTCGCTCCTGTGGTCTCTCGACCTCTTCTCGGTCTGGGCGGTCGTGCTCGTCGCCATCGGCATGGCGTCTGTGGCCGGGGTCTCCCGGCGCCGCTCGCTCGTCACCGTGGCCGTCCTCTGGATCGGCTACGTCTCCGTCGTTCCAGGTCGCGCTGCCCGACCTTCGGAGGCCCGCACTAGACCATGCACCTCTCGCCGCTTCTCCTCGCGCTGGCGGCTCGCCGCCTCGCCCGCGCTCGCCGCGCCCCCGATCACGCTCGACGAGGCGCTCGCCGACCGCCGCCAGGGCCAACGTCGACCTGAAGCTCGCCGGGACCGACCGGGCCGGGGCGGACGTCGAGGAGTACGCCAGCTGGGCGGGCGTCCTGCCGCGGCTCGACCTGCAGGCGGTCGTTCGGCAACAACTACACCGCCGCCGGCAAGCAGCTCACCATCACCCCGGTGTGCACCCAGCCGGGCGGCAACTGCACCTCGCTCCAGCAGTACAGCTACGCGACGGTGGCGGTGGCCACCCCGTCTTCCGACTTCGAGAACTACCTCCTCGGGCCTCACGCTCAGCCTGCCGCTCTTCGACGGCTTCACCTCCTGGGCCCGCATCGCCCAGACCGAGGCGCTCGCCCGCGCGGCGAGCAAGCAGTACGACGAGGCCTCGCTCACCACGGCCGCCACCGTGACCACCCGCTTCTACGACGTGGTGCGCGCCGAGAGGAGCCTGCAGGTGCTGGAGGGAGCGGCGCGGCGCAGCGAGGAGCTCGTGCGCCGCACCGATGCCCTCTACGAGGCCGGGCGGGCGCAGCGGGCCGACACCTACGCCGCGCGGGTCACGCTCGGCAACGACCTCATCGCCGTCGAGCAGCAGCGCTCGAGGCTCAACGACGCCAGGGTGGCTCTCTCCTATGCCATCGGCCGCGACGCCGACCCGGAGCTGCAGGTGGTGGTGCCGGCGACCCTCGACGGACAGGCCTTCCTCGAGCCGCCGGCGCACGGCGGATCTCGTCCTCCTGGCCAGGCAGAAGCGCCCGCTGCTCGCCGCCGACGCGGAGCGCGTGAAGGCGGCGCGCCAGGACATCCGCGCGGCCCAGGGCGGCTACTGGCCCTCCATCACGGCCCAGGTGTCCTACACCCGGCAGAGCCCCTGGCTCTACGGCACCTACGGCGTCTACGGCGACCCCTCCCAGCAGTACGTGGCGAGCGCCGGGATCACCGTGAACTGGAACCTCTTCCAGGGGCGGACCACGAGCGCGGCGGTGCAGCGCGCCAACGTGGCCGAGCAGCGGGCCACGCTCGAGGCCGAGCAGGCCCTGCAGCAGGTCACCGGCGAGATCGCGCGGGCGCGCTCCTCCTACGTGACGCTCGCCCGGTCGGCGGCGCTCGCCCAGGACAACCTCCGCGCCGCCGAGGAGAACATGCGGCTCGCCAAGACCCGCTTCGAGGCCGGCGCCGCCACCCAGCTCGAGATCACCGACGCGCTGCTCAAGCTGACCCAGTCGCAGCTGGCGCTCTTGCAGGCCCGCGTCGACACCATCATCGCCCGCACGGACCTGAACCGCGCCGTCGGCGGCGCACTGTAGGCGAAAGGACCGAACCGATGTCCTGGCCCAAGCGAATCGTCGCTGCCGTGTTCGTGCTGGGGGTGGCCGGCCTCCTCGCCGCCTCGCTCTCCCCGCGCAAGGAGCCCGCCCTCTCCGTCCAGCTCGCCAAGGTGCGCAAGGCGCCCATCACCCGCAAGGTGACCGCGGCCGGCAAGCTGCAGGCGGCCACGCAAGTGAAGCTCTCCTCCAACCTCTCGGGAGACCTGCTCGACCTGCCCGTGCGCGAGGGCGACGCGGTGAAGAAGGGGCAGTACCTCGGGCGCATCGACTCGCGCCGCTACGAGGCGCAGGTGCTGCAGCGCGAGGCCATGGAGAAGAGCGCCCGGTCCGAGCTCTCCATGGAGGCCGTGAACCTCGCCAAGCTCGAGGCCGACCTCGTCCGCGTCCAGAAGCTCGTCAAGGCCGACGGCGCCAGCACCGCGGAGCTGGAGCGCGCCGTCTCCGACCGGGACGGAGCCATCGCCCGGGTCCAGGCCGCCAAGGACCGCGTCGCGAACAACGTGGCCGGCCTCGCCGAGGCCCGCTACCTGCTCTCCTTCACGACGCTCAGCGCCCCCATCGACGGCATCGTGACCTCGCGGTTGAAGCAGGTCGGCGAGCGCGTGCGCGGATCCGACTTCAACGAGGACCCCATCGTCATCATCGCCACGCTCTCCTCGATGGAGGTCAAGGTCGACGTGGGCGAGCACGAGGTCGTCCACCTGCACCAGGGCGACGTCGCCGAGGTGGAGGTCGACGCCATCCCCGACAAGAAGTGGCCCGCCGAGGTGGTGGAGATCGCGAAGAACGCCGACGTGCGCAACCCCGGCACCGAGCAGGAGGTGACCACCTTCCCGGTCCGCCTCGCGCTCACCGCGCCGGTCCCGGGCGCCCTTCCCGGGGATGAGCGCGCAGGCCTCGGTCGCCACCGAGACCCACAGCCGGCGCGATCGTCATCCCGCTGCAGGCGGTGGCGGTGCGGCCCGAGAAGGACCTGAAGAGCGCTCCCGGGGAGAAGGGCCCCGACCCGGGGCTGCCGGCGCCCGGCACCGTGCAGAAGCCGAAGAAGGACCCGATGCGCAAGGTGGTCTTCGTGGTCGAGGGCGGCGAGGCCCGCGCCCGGCCGGTGGAGACCGGGCTCGCCGGCGAGAGCGACATCGAGATCCTCTCCGGGCTCAAGGAGGGCGAGGTGGTGGTGGAGGGGCCCTACAAGGTGCTCGCCCGCGAGCTCTCCGACGGCAGGCCGGTGAAGGAGCTCAAGCCCGGCGAGAAGGCGAAGGCCCCATGAGCTCCCCCGCGCTGCTCTCGCTCGCGAGCATCGCCCGCCACTACCAGGTGGGCTCGGAGGGGGTGAAGGCGCTCGACGGCGTCAGCTTCGAGGTGAAGCGCGGCGAGTGGGTGGCGGTGGTGGGCCAGTCGGGCTCGGGGAAGTCGACGCTCATGAACATCCTCGGCTGCCTCGACACGCCCACCGGCGGCACCTACTCCATCAACGGCCAGGACGTCCGCGGGCTCGCCGACGACGCGCTCGCCGACCTGCGCAACCGCGAGATCGGGTTCGTCTTCCAGACCTTCCAGCTGCTCCCGCGCTCCACCGCGCTCGCCAACGTCGAGCTCCCGCTCGTCTACCGCGGGGTGCCGCGCAAGGAGCGCCGCGAGCTCGCCGAGAAGGCGCTCACGAGCGTGGGGCTCGCCGAGCGCATGCACCACCGGCCGAACGAGCTCTCCGGCGGCCAGCGCCAGCGCGTGGCGGTGGCCCGGGCGCTCGTGGGAGAGCCGTCCCTGCTGCTCGCCGACGAGCCCACCGGCAACCTCGACAGCGCCACCGGCGAGGAGATCTTCCGGCTCTTCGAGGCGCTGAACGCCCGCGGGCACACCATCGTGCTCGTCACCCACGAGCCGCGGCTCGCGGCCCGCTGCCCGCGCGCCATCCGCCTCATGGACGGGCGCATCGTGGCCGACGGCCCGGGCCGCGAGGTCGCGCTCCTCGGGGTCGCCCAGGCGGTGACGCATGAGGCGGCTGCGGCGAGCGGCTGGCGGAGTTCCTGGAGAGCTTCCGCATCGCGCTCGGGGCGCTCACCGGCCACCGGCTGCGGACCGCGCTCACCACGCTCGGCATCGTCATCGGCGTCACCACCGTCATCGCCATCGTGGCCATCATCCAGGGGCTGAACACGAGCTTCGAGACCCAGATCCAGAGCTTCGGGGCGAACACCCTCTACGTCTCGCGCTGGAAGTGGATGAACCTGTCGGGCGACTGGTGGAAGTACCGCAACCGCAGGCCCATCAGCGAGGTGGAGCTCGCCGCCATCGCCCGGGAGTCCTCGGTGGCGACGGCGGTGTCGCCGGTCGTCCCGCTCACCGTCGCGGCCTCCCACGCCGAGCACGCGCTGTCCCGCGTGCAGCTCCAGGGCGTGGGATCCGACTACCTGCTCGCGAACGGCGGCGCGGTGGTGTCGGGACGCTTCCTCGTGGCGTCCGACGTGGAGGCGACGAGCCACTCGGCCGTGCTCGGCGCCGACGTCGCCGACCACCTCTTCCCCCGCACCTCGGCCGAGGCGGTGGTCGGCGAGAAGCTGCTCGTGGCCGGCCACCCGTTCACCGTGGTGGGCGTCATGGAGCGGCGCGGCCGCTTCCTCGGGATGGCGATGGACAACAACATCTTCGTCCCCTACACCACCTTCGGCCGGCTCTACGGGGCCAAGCGCCCCATGTACATCGCCGTGGCGGCTCCCCCCGGCAGGGTGCCGGAGCTCGACGACGAGCTCACCGGGATCCTGCGCCGGGCCCGGCACATCGTCCCGGGCAAGCCCGACGACTTCACGCTGAACCGCCAGGAGCAGTTCCTCAAGGTGTACCAGGGCCTCACGAACGCCCTCTACGGCGTGGCGGTGGGGGTGGGGCTCATCACGCTCATCGTGGGCGGGATCGGCATCATGAACATCATGCTCGTCTCGGTCCACGAGCGAACCCGCGAGATCGGCGTTCGCCGGGCGCTCGGGGCGCGCCGCTCGACCATCCTGGCCCAGTTCCTGGTGGAGTCCGCGCTCGTGGCAGCGGCCGGCGGCGCGCTCGGGACCGTGCTCGGCCTCTCCTTCGCCCAGGTCGATCGCGCTCACCACCCCGCTCGCGGCGGCGGTGAAGCCGTCGGCGATCGCGCTCGGCCTCGGCTTCTCGGCGGTGACCGGGCTCGTCTTCGGCTCCTGGCCCGCCTGGCGCGCCGCGCACCTCGATCCGGTGGAGGCCCTGCGCTACGAATGACCGGGATCCTCGACACCATCGGGATGGCGCTGTCGACGCTCAGGTCGAACCCGCTCCGCTCCGCGCTCACCCTGCTCGGGATCGTCATCGGCGCCTCGACGGTGGTGGCGATGATGGCGCTCACCGAGGGCCTGCGGGTCAAGGTCACGAACGACCTCTCCTTCCTCGGCGCGAGCTCCTTCCAGGTGTCGAAGTTCCCGGGCATCAGCTTCGACGACGACTGGCAGAAGTTCGCCCGCCGCCGCCACATCACGCGCGAGATGGGCGAGAGCCTGCGGGGGCTCCCGCACGTGGCCCAGGTGTCGGTCGAGGCCACGACCGAGTGGCCCGACCGGGTCTGGACCCGCGAGCGGGCCACACAGCCCAACGTGTGGATCGTCGGCGGCCAGCCCGACTACGAGCGGGCGAACGCCATCGCGGTGGCGTCGGGGCGCTTCATCTCCGAGGTGGACGTGCAGATGGGCCGCCCGGTGGCCTTCATCGGCGCCGACGTCGCCGAGTTGCTCTTCCCGGGCGAGGACCCGGTGGGCAAGGAGGTCCGCGTCCGCTCCACCGCCTTCACGGTGATCGGGGTGGCCGAGCGTCGCGGCAGCGTGCTCGGCCTCGAATCGAAGGACGGCTTCGCCGTCATCCCGCTCGACCACTTTAGCACCGTCATGGGCCGCCCCAAGTCCTTCACCATCACCGTGGGCGCGACCGGCCCCGAGGACGTGGGCCGCGCCATGGACGAGACCGTGGCCCAGCTGCGAAAGGCCCGGGGCCTGAACGGCGGCGAGGAGAACGACTTCGAGGTCTTCACCAACGACTCGGTCTCCGAGACCCTCGACAACATCCTCAAGATCGTGGCCGCGGCCACCTTCGGGGTCTGCGCCCTGGCGCTGCTCGTCGGCGGCATCGGCATCATGAACATCATGCTCGTGAGCGTGACCGAGCGGACCCGGGAGATCGGGGTGCGCATGGCGCTCGGCGCCCGGCGCCGCCGCATCCTCTCCCAGTTCGTGGTCGAGTCGACGGTCCTGTCGGCGCTGGGCGGCATCCTGGGCGTGCTGCTCGGGGCGGCGGTCGCCGTCCTGGCGCGCGAGATCTGGCAGCTTCCTGCGAGCATCCCGGCCTGGGCGGTGCTACTCTCCCTCGTCTCCGCGTCCGGGGCGGGCCTCGTCTTCGGCATCTATCCCGCCCTGCGCGCGAGTCGCCTCGACCCGGTCGAGGCCATGCGCACGGAGTAGGGAGGGGCGTCCGACATCGTGGACAAGGCGAAGGTGAAGCGGGAGATCCGCGGCTGGGTGCTGACCATCCTCGCGGTGCTGGCGTTCAGGACGCTCCTCTACGAGGCCGTCTACATCCCGTCCGGATCGATGATCCCGACGCTCCAGATCGGCGACTACGTGGTGGTGGAGAAGTGGGCGTACGGCGCTCGGCTCCCCTTCACGGAGCACGCCCAGGCGATGTGGTCCTCGCCGCGGCGCGGCGACATCGTGGTGCTGCTCGCACCGCCCGGCAACCCCCGCAACGACGACCTCATCAAGCGGGTGGTGGCAGTGGCCGGGGACACCGTCGAGGTCCGGGACGGCGCCCTGTACCTGAACGGCAAGCCGGTCCCGCGCAAGCCCGTCGACGGTCCCTGCAGCTACGAGAACAAGATGGAAGGGGGCCCCTGGCGGGAGGAGCTCTGCTCGGCGGCCGAGGAGCAGCTCGACGGCCACCGCTACCGCACCTACTGCACGCCGGGACTGGAGTGCGGGGACATCCCCCCCACCCTCGTGCCTCCCGGCACCGTGTTCCTCGTCGGCGACCACCGCGACCACAGCGCCGACAGCCGAGTCTTCGGGCCGGTGCCGGTGGACCGCATCAAGGGTCGGGCCTGGAACGCGCTCTTCTCGTGGGGGCCGGGCGGGTTGCGCACGAACCGCTTCTTCCACGACGTGCAGCACTGATTCTCCCTCAGGGGAACCAGCGGTCTCCCGAGAGCCCTGCCCCGCCCGACAACGGCGCCGGCGCGTTTGGCGCCGGGGCCTCCGTCGCGAGCGCCTCGCGGACGCGGACGGCCGCGACGGGCACCGCCGCCGCCACCGCAGGCGTGAGCCCGGCGTCCGCGCTCCCCTCGCCGGCCACCTCGATGGCGACCACGTCGATGCGGGGCGGCAGGGGCGCCCCGAGCGCCTCGGCGGTGGAGAGCGCGGCCGGCAGGCCGAGCCCGCGCGGCGACTCCGCCCGCGCGCCGCGGATCGCGGACAGGGGGAAGGCGCTCACGGTGCCGGGGTCGTGGTCGCCCGTGGCGACCGCGTCGACCACCACCACCCGGTCGAAGCCCTCCATCTCGTCGAGGAGGTAGAGGCCGGAGAGCGCGCTCATGCGCACCTCGGCCCCGCGCGGCGGGTCGGCGAGCAGCGCCTCGGCCACCCTCCATCCCACGCCGTCGTCGCGGCGGACGAGGTTGCCGAGGCACAGGACGAGCGCTCGATCGGACATGTCGCTACCTCCACTTCACGGGGACGCGCTCGAGCGCCCGGGCGCCTGGGCCGCGTCGTTCGGGGCCGCCCGGCCGGACCGGGTCCTCTCCCACCGGGGAGCACAGGCCCTCCGCCTGCACGACCGCCACCGCCAGGGGGACCTTGCGCCGGGGTCACGGGCGGTCCTGGCCGCGCACCCGGCGGGGCCGCGAGAACCCTGTGAGCGCGCGTCGCCCCCCGGGGGCAAGTCCCCGGGATTGCTCGGCTCGGGCCTCTTCTTCGGGTGGATCGCCCTCACGGCGACCCCGTCAGTGCGCGGGTCGTGCCACGGGCCGGGGGCGAGGGGCCGCCACTGCGGGCGAGCGCTTTTTACGCCTGCCGGTCCTCGTCCACGATGAGCTTGTAGATGGCCGCCGCGTCGGGCGCGTCGAGCAGCGCCTGGCGGAAGGGGGCGCGCTTCAGGAGCCGGCTCACGCGGGCGAGCGCCTGCAGGTGCTCGGCACCCGCGCGCTCGGGGGCGAAGAGCGCCACGAAGAGCGTGGTCGGCTTCCCGTCGAGCGAGCGGAAGTCGACCCCTTCGCGGCAGCGGCCGAAGGCCGCCGCCACCTGGGGGAGGCCGGGGACCTTGCTGTGGGGAATGGCCACGCCGTCCCCCACGCCGGTGGACCCGAGCTTCTCGCGGGCGAGCAGGGACTCCTGGAGCCGCTTGGGGTCGAGGCTCTGGGAGGCGGCGACCGGCGCCGCGAGCTCGGCCAGGATGGACTGCACCGAGCGGCCGGACAGGTCGGCGATGACACAGTCCGGCCGGAGGATGTCTTCGAGGTGCACGCCCTCCCGCTAGCACGGCGGAGGGAACGATTCAAGGCGACTCGACGGACGCCGGGTCAGGCCGGGCGGGCCTCGATGACTCCGAGCTTGCCGTCGTCCCGTCGGTAGACCACGTTCAAGGCTCGGCTCCTCGCGTCCTGGAAGACGTAGAACCGGCTGTTGAGCAGGTCCATCTGCAGCACGGCCTCGTCGAGGCTCATGGGCTTCGCCTGGAAGGTGGAGCTCGACACGACCTTGGACGCCGGCGAGGCGTCCGCCTCGGCCATGATCTCGTGGCGCACGTCCACGGGCGCGAAGTCCCGCGGGATCACTGGTGGACTTGTGGTTCCGCACCCGCTCCTTGTGCTTCTTCAGCTGCCGCTCGATCTTCTCGGCGGCGGCGTCGATGGACGCGTACATGTCCTCGGACCTCCCGCGGCCGCGCACCGAGAAGGGGCCGGCCTTCATGGTGATCTCGGCGTGGTGGTCGAGGTTCTCGACGTGGAGCACTGCGTGGGCCTCCGTGGGGCGATCGATGTAGCGCTGGATGTGCTCTACCTTGTCCTTGACGTGGGACTTGAGCGCCTCGGTGGGTTCGAGATGCCGGAAGGTGATGTTCACCTGCATCGGTCTTCTCCTAGGGTGTGCGCCAGAATGGCTCGGCCGCGGGTACCGGGCCCCTCCGCGTGGAGGAGACCTGCAGCACCGCGGCCGAGGAACAACTGCATGTCGCCAGAGGGCGTCACGCGTCCGAGGACATAATAGCACCCGCCGTGGCCCGCGATCGCGCCCGCGGGACTCAACAGGGGGCGCTCGCTCGTCGGGGACCGCGGCCCTAGAAGTACTTCTTGCGCTTGGAGCTGGGGAGGATCCCCAGCACCTCCCGGTACTTGGCGACCGTCCGGCGCGCGATCTCGATGCCCTGGCCCTTCAGGATCTCGACGATGCGCTGGTCGGAGTGGGGGTGCTTCGGGTCCTCGCCGGAGACGATCTGCCGGATGTGGCTCTTCACCGCCTCGCTCGCGATCTCGTCGCCCCCGGTCTTGGCGATGGCGGAGTTGAAGAAGAACTTGAGCTCGTAGATCCCCTGCGGCGTGTGCACGTACTTGTTCGTCGTGACCCGCGACACGGTGGACTCGTGCATGCCGATGTCCTCGGCCACGTCCCGCAGGATGAGCGGCTTCAGGTGGGCGATCCCCTTGTCGAAGAAGTCGCGCTGGAACTTCACGATCGACTCGGTGACCTTGTAGATGGTGCGCTGGCGCTGGTGGATGGAGCGGATGAGCCACACCGCGCTGCGGAGCTTGTCCTGGATGTACTCCTTGGCCGCGCCGGCCTGGCCGTTGCGCAGCGCCGCCCGGTACATCCCCGAGATGCGGAGCTTCGACAGCCCGTCGTCGTTCAGCACCGTCACGTACCGGTCGCCCACCTTGTAGACGTAGACGTCGGGGGTGATGTACTGCGCCTCCTCGCTCGAGTAGGCGCGCCCCGGCTTCGGCTCGAAGTGGCTGATGATCTTGACGGCCCTCACCACCTCCTCGACCGGGATCTTCAGGTCCTTCGCGATGGCGGCGTAGTTCTTCGACTCGAGGTGCTTCAGGTGGCGCTCGATGATGGCCACCACCTCGGGGATGTCGGCGTCCAGGTGGCGGGCCTGCAAGAGGAGGCACTCGCGCAGGTCGCGGGCGGCGACGCCCGGCGGGTCAAGCGCCTGCACCTTGCGCAGCACGGCCTCGGCGAACTCCACTCCGACGCCGGCCTCGAAGGCCACCCGCACGAGCGGGTCCCTCGTCACCGCCTCGTCGGGCTCCCCGTCGACCGCCGGCATCTTGAAGTAGCCGTCGCCGTCGAGGTTCCCGATGATGAGCATGGCGACGGTCTCCTCCTCGGGGGCGAGGTTGGAGAGCCGCAGCTGCCAGACCAGGTGGTCGACGAGGTCGCCCTTGCGCGTGAGGTTGGCCTCGTAGCCCGGGAGCTCCTCCTCGCCCATGTTCCGGTTGGAGGGGGCGGTGTGCCCCTGCAGCTGGTAGTGGTCGAGGTACTGGTCCCAGTCGATCTCGTTCGCGCCCTCCTCGCCCTTCACCTCCTCCGCCTTGTCGCTCGCCTTGGCGGCGGGCTCGAGCGTCTCCAGCTTGGCCTCGGCGGGGCTCGCGGCCTCGGCGCGCCCCTCCTCCTCCTCGCCGGTCTCCTCGAGCAGCGGGTTCTCGTTCACCTCGGTGCGGATGAGGTCGACGAGCTCCATGCGCGAGAGCTGCAAAAGCTTGATGGCCTGCTGCAGCTGGGGCGTCATCACCAGCTGCTGGGTCATCCGCAGGTGTTGCTTCAGCTCGAGGCTCACGGGCGCACCTCGGGGGGTCGGCCAGCCGAAGGCTCGTCCAGGCGGAACTTCTCGCCGAGGTAGACGGCCCGGGCCCGCTCGCTCTGGGCGATGTGCGCGGGCGTGCCCTCCTCGAGGATCTGCCCGGAGTTGAGGATGTAGGCGCGGTCGCAGATGCCGAGCGCCTCGCGGACGTTGTGGTCGGTGAGCAGCACCCCGATGCCCCGGTCCCGGAGCGAGCCGATGAGGCGCTGCAGCTCGGCCACCGCGATGGGGTCGACACCGGCGAAGGGCTCGTCGAAGAGGATGAAGCGGGGACCGGAGAGGAGGCTCCGGGCCACCTCGGCGCGGCGCCGCTCGCCGCCGGAGAGCTGGTCGCCCTGGCTCCCTTCGACCTTGCGGAGGTGGTACTCGTCGAGGAGCGCGTCGGCCCGGCGCTCGCGCTCGGCGCGCGCCACCCCGAGCGCCTCGAGAACGGCCGTGAAGTTCTGGCGCACCGTGAGCTTGCGGAAGATCGAGGCCTCCTGCGGCAGGTAGCCGACCCCGCGCCGGGCGCGCTGGTGCATGGGCAGGCGCGTGAGGTCCTGGTCGCCGAGGCGGACCACGCCGGCGTCCGGCTGCACGAGCCCCACGGTCATGTTGAAGGTCGTCGTCTTGCCGGCGCCGTTGGGGCCGAGGAGGCCCACCACCTCTCCCGGGGCGACGCGGATGGACACGCCGTCCACCACGCGGCGGCGGCGGTAGCTCTTCACGAGCCCGAGGGCCTCGAGGCAGTCGCCGCTCACCTCGACGCCTCCTTCTTGCGCTGCGGCACCGGGTCGTCGCCGGCCTTAGGCACCACCGTCCCCTTCGCGCCCGAGAGCGTCGCCTTGTCCTCGGAGAGGTCGTAGACGAGCTCCTCGCCGCGCATCACGGTCTGGCCGTCGCGCAGCTCGGGGTTGCCCGTGCACACCACCCGGTTCGCCTTCTCGTCGAAGGTCGCCTTCTCGCAGGTGACCGTCCGGTCGCCCCGCACGAGCCGGACGTCGCCGGTGCAGACCGCCTTCGCGAGCCGCCCCTGCTCGTCGTTCTCTGCGACGAGCTTCTTGCAGGTGAGCACCGCGTCCTCGCGCGTGAGGCGCACGAGCGGCTTGCCGATGAAGAGGACCTTGCGCTCCTTGTACTGGTAATGGACCTCGTCCGCGTCCACCTGGATCGGGGCGGGGGCGGGCGCGGGCGGCGCCGCGAGCGCGAGCGCGAGGAGCGCGACGAGCGTCACGGGCGGCGGCCCTCCCCGCTCGCGACGAGCCTCACCCCACCCCGGACGTCGAGCTCTCCCAGGCGGGGGTCGAGGGTGAAGGACGGACCCTTGAGGGTATAGCCCGGCCCGTAGACCTCGATGGGTCGGTCGCCCCTCACCAGGCCGTCCGACTCGGCGTAGCGGGCGCGCTCGGTTCGGGCCGAGTCGGCGCCGGTCTCCATCCGCACCCCTCCGCTCGCCTCGTAGGACCGGGACGGGACGTCCCCGACGAGCACGGGGGCCGAGAAGCGCACGTCCCCTGCCCCCTCCTGGGGAAAGGTGGCGGTCACCTCGCGGGCCGACAGGTCGCCCACCTCGCGCCGGTAGACGAGGCTCCCCACGTCGCCGACGGCGGTGAGGGTTGGGCCCCTGTAAGACTGAAAATGGACCGTCTCGAATCTCATCTCGGGCTGCGTGTGCTCCGAATCAGCGTCCCCTGCCCGGCAGCCGGTCAGGAGCGCAGTTGACAGAAAGCAAAGTGCGGCCCCACTTCGCTTACAAGTCTTGGAAAAGCTAGCACTCTTCAGCATGGCAGATCCAGTGGCACACACCTTGCTAATCGACCATAGCCCCAGGTACCGGACGCCACAAGATTTTTCGGCATCACACTTGCTTCGCGTCCCCGCCGGGGGGCTTCCGCTTCCACCGGTCGTGCATCCAGACCCACTCGGGAGGGTTCGCCCGGATGGCTGCCTCGATCGCGGCCGTGCAGGCGGCCGTGACACGCACGGCCTCGGCGTCCCTGTCGGGAGCATCGGGGTCGAAGGGGATGTCGACGACGCAGACCTCGTGGCCGTCTCCGCGGCGAGGGCCCCGGCGCCGGCACCACCCCACCACCACCGGGGCCCGGAAGCGCACGGCGAGGTCGCCCGCCGCCCGGGGGGTGTATGCCGGCCGACCGAAGAAGGGGACGAACACGCCCTGCACCCGGGTGTCCTGGTCGATGAGGAGGCCGAGCAGCTTGTTCTGCTTGAAGCAGCGGATCATGGCCCGGGCGGTGCCGGGGTCCTCCCGCCACAGCGTCTCGAAGCCCCCCTCGGTCCGGATCTCCTCGATGAGGGCCGTGATCTTGGGGTCTCCGCTCTCCTTCGCGATGGTGGCGGACGGGATGCCGGTCCTCGCCACGCGCCGCGCCATGAGCTCCCAGTTCCCGATGTGGCCCGTGGCGTAGACGAGGCCCTTGCCGTGAGCGAGCGCGGCATCGAGCCTCTCCTTTGCCCCGGGAGCGAAGGAGACATATTCCTCGAGCCGGGCGTCGTAGCTGCGGATGGTCACCATCTCGGCGGCGAGCCAGGCGAGGTGCAGGAGCGTGGCCCTCGCGATGGCGTCCCGCTCGGCCGCCGACTTCTCCGGGAAGGCGACGGCGAGGCCGCTTCGCATCTCTGCGCGGGTCCTTCGCGCGACGAGCCAGGCGAGCCGGGCGACCGCCGTCCCGAAGGCCATCACCGGCCCCCGCGGGAGCGCCGCGAAGAGCCGGATGAGGCCGCGGAGCAGGAGCGAGCGGGCGCCGCGGCGGAGCCGGGTGAGGAAGGGCACCGACATGGCGCCGAAAGCTAGCACGGCCGCGCGCCGCCGACCCGGGCGCCGTGCACCGGGAGCGGCCTATCCGGGCGGGATCCCCTTCGCCTTGCGGATGAGCTCGCAGAGCTCGCGCACGGCGCCGCGCCCCCCGGGCCGGGTGGCGACGAAGTGGACCGCCTGGCGCACCTCGGGGCGGGCGTCCGCCGGGGCGGCCGAGAGCCCGACCCGGGCGAGGAGCGGGAGGTCGTTCACGTCGTCGCCCATGTACGCCACCGCCTCGTCGGGGATGCCGAGGTGGGCGAGCGTGGCGTAGCCGGCGAGCTTGTCGCGCTGCCCGAAGACGAGGTGCTTCACCCGCAGCTCCTCGAGCCGCTTGCCCGCCGAGCCTCCGGGGCGCCCGGAGATGACCCCGAACTCCAGGTGGTCGCGCAACAGCACGATCCCGTGGCCGTCCTTCACGTCGAAGGCCTTCATCGCCTCGCCGTCGGGGCCGTACCAGATTCGGCCGTCGGTGAGGACGCCGTCGACGTCGAGCAGCACGAGCCGGATGCGGCCCGCCCGCTCGAGGAGGCCTTCCCGGGAGGCAGAGCCGCGGGCGGCGCGCGGGTGGGACCGGCGGCGGGGCAGCGACCGGGGCGACGGCCTCCTGCGCGTCACGGCTGGCCCAGGGCGGCGCGGATGCGCAGGAGGTCCGAGAGAAGCCGGTCGGCCATGTCGAAGTCGAGCGAGTTCGGCCCGTCGGACTTGGCCGTCGCCGGGTCCTCGTGGATCTCGGTGAAGAGCGCGTCGATCCCCACCGCCGCCGCCGCCCGGGCGAGCGGGGCCACGTACTGGCGGTCGCCGCCGGTGACGTCGCCCCCGGCCCCGGGGAGCTGCACCGAGTGGGTGGCGTCGAGGCAGACGGGGACCCCGAAGGTCCGCATGATGACGAGCCCGCGCATGTCCACGACCAGGTTTCCGTAGCCGAAGCTCGAGCCCCGCTCGGTCAGGAGCACGTTGTCGTTGCCGGCGTCGCGGCACTTCGCCACGGCGTGGCGCATGTCGGCGGGGGCCACGAACTGGCCCTTCTTCACGTTCACCGCCTTGCCGTGGCGGGCGCAGGCGACGACGAGGTCGGTCTGGCGGCAGAGGAAGGCGGGCACCTGCAGGACGTCGATCACCGCCGAGAGCGGCTCGGCCTGCCAGGCCTCGTGGACGTCGGTGAGGCACGGGAGCCCGGTCTGGCGCTTCACCTCCTCGAAGACCTTGAGCCCGGCCTCGAGCCCGACGCCGCGAAAGCTCTTCCCGCTCGTGCGGTTCGCCTTGTCGAAGCTCGCCTTGAAGACCACCGGCAGGCCGTGCTTTCCGGCGAGCGCCTTCACGCGGTGCGCGTGGGAGAGCGCCTGGGCCTCCGACTCGATGACGCAGGGGCCGGCGATGAGGAGCAGCGGGCGGCCGTCCCCGACCTCGTGCCCGCCGATGCGGGCTCGGACCTTCTCGGACACCGGACCTCCGTCGACCTTCCAGGCGGGGCAGCCGCCCCGGCCTCCTCAGGCGCCCTTGCCCACCGGGAGCTTCGTCACCCCGGCGACCTGGCCCCCGTCGCGCATCCGCAGGTCGCGATGGGCCATGGCGGCCCGGATGAAGCCGGCGAACAGCGGGTGCGGCTTGAAGGGCTTCGACTTGAACTCGGGGTGGAACTGGCAGCCCACGAAGTGGGGGTGGTTGTTGAGCTCGATCATCTCGACCAGGCCGAGCTCCGGGTTCACGCCCGAGAAGACCATCCCCGAGCCCTCGAACTGGGTCTTGTACTGCGTTGTTGAACTCGAAGCGGTGGCGGTGCCGCTCGTGGATGAGGTCCTGGCCGTAGAGCTCGCGCGCCTTGGTGCCCTCGCGCAGCTTGCAGGCGTAGCTGCCGAGCCGCATGGTGCCGCCCTTGTCGGCGACGCTGCGCTGCGCCTCCATGAGCGTGACCACCGGGTTCGGGGTGGCCTCGTCGAACTCGAGCGAGTTGGCGCGCTCGAGCCCGAGCACGTCGCGGGCGAACTCGATGACCGCCATCTGCAGGCCGAGGCAGATGCCGAAGAAGGGGATCTTCCGCTCCCGGGCGTGGCGCACCGCCAGGATCTTGCCCTCGGTGCCGCGCACCCCGAAGCCGCCGGGGACGAGGATGGCGTCGACCGCGTCCAGCGCGGAGAGGTCTCCCTCCTCGAGCCGGGAAGCGTCGATGAACTCCAGCTTCACCTGGCAGTCGTTGGCGATGCCGCCGTGGACGAGCGCCTCGTTCAGGCTCTTGTAGCTCTCGACGAGCTCCACGTACTTGCCCACCACCCCGATGCGCACCTCGCCGCGCGGGTGCTTCACCTTCTCGACGATGTTCTCCCAGCGCTCGAGCCGCGGGGCGCGGCTCCAGATGTTGAAGAGCTCGGCGAGCTTGTCGTCGAGCCCCTCCTGGTGGAGCTTCAGCGGGACCTCGTAGATGGAGGCCACGTCGAGCGCGGTGAAGACCGCCGAGGGGTCGACGTTGCAGAAGAGCGCGATCTTGTCCTTCATCTCCCGGGAGATCTCCCGGTCGGAGCGGCAGAGGAGGATGTCGGGCTGGATGCCGATCTCGCGGAGCTCCTTGACGGAGTGCTGGGTGGGCTTGGTCTTGAGCTCGCCGGCCGCGGCGATGTAGGGCACGAGCGTCACGTGGACGTAGACCACGTTCTCGTTGCCGACGTCGTACTTCATCTGCCGGATGGCCTCGAGGAACGGGAGCGACTCGATATCGCCCACCGTGCCGCCCACCTCGACGATGACGATGTCGGCGCCGTTGGCGGACTCGCGGATCACCGCCTTGATCTCGTCGGTGATGTGGGGAATGACCTGGACGGTCTTCCCCAGGTACTCGCCGCGCCGCTCCTTGTTGATCACCGACTGGTAGATGCGCCCGGTGGTGTAGTTGTTCTTGCGGGTCATCTTGGCGCTCGTGAAGCGCTCGTAGTGACCCAGGTCGAGGTCGGTCTCGGCCCCGTCGTCGGTGACGTAGACCTCCCCGTGCTGGAAGGGGCTCATCGTCCCGGGGTCCACGTTGATGTACGGGTCGAGCTTGAGGTGCGTCACCTCGAGCCCGCGGTTCTCGAGCAGAGCCCCCATGGAGGAGGCCGCGAGACCCTTGCCGAGCGAGCTCACGACGCCGCCGGTGACGAACAGGTACTTGGTCTTCTTGGTCCTCACCATGGTGTCCCTTCCCTCCGATGACCCCGCGCGCCCGTCGCTCGACCCTGTCCGTCCCGCTCTACCGCCCTGACACCCTCGAAACCCGCGACTCCGAATGCCCGAGCCTGCCACCCGGCGAGCCCGCCGCACCGCTTGCCGAGGGGCGCCGCAGCGGCCGATATCGGCCCCGGCGCGCGGCTCGACACTCCCGCGGCCCTAGCGGGCAGAAGGTCTTCGGCTGGGGGATTCCCCCGGGAACCGGCTGGCCCTCGGAAGGGCCGGAAGAATGGCGGCGTTTCGCCTCAAGCCGGGGCCACGTTCTACGCCCCCGGACCCGTCCCGTCAACGAGCGGGGGCGCCCGCCCGGGTCGCAGGCCCGGGCGCGGCCCTCGCCGGCGGACGAAGCCTGTGTGCGGGGGCGCACCTGCGCGCGGAACCGCAAAAAAGCGAAGCCGTCAACGCGGCTCTTGCTCGAGGATGGGCCCGACCGGCGTCAGCTTCACGTCCACGTCGGCCACGTCCCCGTTCACCACCTCGACCCAGCGCGGCTCGGGCTTCGCGAAGCCGGCCTTCTCGACCTCGACCTTGTGCTTGCCGGGCTTCAGCCGGGCGGTGACCGGAGTGAATCCCGCCGGCTCTCCGTCGATCTTCACCTCGGCCTTGGGGGTGCTCGCGGACACGAAGACGGCCCCGGTGCCCTCGGCCTCCCCGCGGAGGAGCGCCTCGCTCGCCGCCGCGGTGTCGGGCACGAGCCGGCGAGAGGCGATGGGGATGACGCGGGCGAAGGTGGCGATCGCCTTGCCGCTGTTGCGGTCCACCTGGGCCACCCGCACCTCGTAGGCGCTCTCGAGCAAGAGGAGCTGACCGCCGACGATGCGGTCGGCGCCGAGGTCGAGCTCCACCTCGGCGAGGCACACGGCGTCGCCGGCGCACTCCACGAGCCGCTGGTAGGCGCGCCGGCCGACCCGCTCCTCGACGGCGTCCGGCCCCAGCACCTCGAAGGCGCCCATCTTCTTCGCCTCCGCGGCGATGACCTGGCCGAGCCTCTTGCCGGTGTAGCTCAGGTTCGGGGGGGCCTTCAGCGCCACCACGTAGAGGCTCGGGGCGTCGGAGGCGGACGCGGGGAGAGCAGAAAGGAGCGCGGCGAGCGCGGCGAGGAAGGGCAGCCTTCTCACAGGGAGGCGATCCTAGCATCGGCCGGGACTGCGGCCAATGTCGGGGCGGCCGGTGCTATCGTCTCCGACCCGATGGCGCTCGTGCGGATCCCGTTCACGGTCGAGGCGAACTACGCCGGCTGGCGGCTCGACCGCTACCTGAAGGAGAAGATCCGGCGGCTCTCCCGCGAGCGCATCCAGCGACTCATCGAGACGAAGCTCGAGCACGACGGGCCTTCGAGGCTCAAGTCCTCCACCCGGGTCGTCGCCGGGATGCGCTTCTCGATCGTCCGGGAGGCGGAGCCCGAGCCCGACACGCCGCTCGACTTCCGCGTGGTGCACGACGACGGGGATCTGCTCGTCGTCGACAAGCCCGCCGGCCTGCCGGTCCACCCCACGGCACGCTACTTCGCCCACACCTTCACGGCGCTCGCGCGCTCGCGCTTCCCGGGGCGAAAGGTGGACCCGGCGCACCGCCTCGACCGGGAGACCTCGGGCCTGCTCGCCTGCGGCTTTGCCCCGGAGTGGACCCGGGCGCTCAAGGCCTCCTTCGCCCGCGGCCGGGTGGCGAAGACGTATCTGGCGATCGTCCTCGGCGAGCCCGCGGAGGACCGCTTCGTCGTCGAGGCAGCGCTCTCGCTCACCGGCGCGAGCGGGGTGCGGGTGCGCATGCACGTCGGGGAGGGCGGGCTCGCGGCCCGGACCGACTTCGAGGTGCTCGAGCGTCGCCGCGCTCCGGACGGCGCACCGGTGGCGCTCGTCTCCTGCCGGCCGCGCACCGGCCGCCAGCACCAGATCCGCGCCCACCTCCACCACGCCCGCCTGTACCTCGTCGGCGACAAGATCTACGGCCCGGACGAGATGATCTTCGACCGCTTCACCCGCGGAGCGCTCACCGACCTCGACCACGCCGCGCTGCGGCTCCCGCGCCAGGCGCTCCATGCCTTCCGGCTCGAGTTTCCCCACCCCCGGACCCGGGAGCCCATGCTCCTCGAGGCCCCGCTCGCGCACGACCTCCAGGCGTTCTGGGAGTCCTGTGAACGTGGGACAGGGCGGCCCTGAGAAACGAGAAGATCTGCGGTCCAGGGTCGCCGGGGCGGACAGCCGTGGGCAGGAGTTCGTGCCGGGGCCGGGGGATGCGTTCGCTCGCGGGCCGCCGCCGAGGGGGGGCGGAAACGTGAGTCCGCGTGGGCAGCGTACCCACATGGCCGGCGACAAAAACGCACCGGATACGGTCGCTTGGCGTCGAACCCAAGCGGGATGTCGATTTACCTGAAACCGCGCACACGTTCCGCTGTTAGAGGCAGGCGAACCCATTCATCGGGAGAACAGTCATGAGAATGCTTCGATTGCTTGTCCTCGCAGCCCCCCTCGGGATCCTCGCCGCGTGCAGCGGGACCGGGTCGTCCACCTCCGCCGGTGCCCCGGCGACGCCCGCCGAACTCGCCGCCGCAACGCCCAGCATCTCCGGGGTCGGCCTCGTCGACAGCACGGCGGACGTCACCCCGAGCTACGTCGCCCCGGCGCCCGGGCCGCTCGACCTCCTGAGCCAGGTCGACGACGACGCCTGCAACCCGCACCTCTTCCTCCGCAGCGAGGAGGTGGTGGACCGGGTGAACCGCCACTTCTACAAGTTCCTCGTCCACATCGAGGACGCCATCGCGAAGCACCCGGCCCTCACCGCGGGCGACTCGGCCACGTGGACCGCGACCCGGGACGGCGTCGACGCGAGCCTGACGGTCTCGAGGCTCGACACCTACAACTACGACTGGACGCTCTACCTCGCCCCGGTGGCCACGCCCGCGACCTCGACGAAGGTCGCCTACGGAACGTTCGACACGGAGAACGCCACCACTGCGCACCAGGGCACGGGCACCCTCAACCTCGACCTTTCCGCGCTCGCCTCGGTGACCCGCGAGGAGGTCGCGGGCACGATCGCGGCCACGTTCTCGAACTTCCCGTCCTACAAGCTGACCTCGGTGCAGGCGACCGATGTCATCTGGGACACCGACTCGCGGAACCCGATCCGCGCGGCACCGCGCTCTTCCTCCTACGTCGCCTACCGCCAGACGGGGATCGGAGGCAGCCTCGTGTTCCAGGAGCAGGAGGAGGTCCCGACCGCTTGCCCGACCGACCGGTATTCGATGATGCCGGCGATGTACCCCGTCGCGGCCCCCGCGACCACGACCGCACAGGTCGAGCTCGTGAACCGGTGGTACCTCGTCGCCCCGTCCACCTCCACCACGCCAGCTTTCGTGGTGAGCCCGTCCACCTCGACGGGACCCGCCGCGGTCGCCATTCACGGGCGCTCCGACGCGCAGATCTCGACGCTCTCGGGTGAGGGCGTGACCCCGAGCGGCATCGCGAAGCTCGTGGCACTCACCTGCCACCAGAGTGACTTCTCCTGGATGACCCCGGTCGAGGGCGAGTGGCTGCTCAAGGCCGAGGATGCCAGCGGGAAGACCCTGTGGGGCCGGGAGTTCCTCGCCGGCAACGGCTGCGACCCGCAGCTCAACCCGCTGCTCAGCCCGTCGAACACGACCACCCCGGTGGTCCCGACCCTCGATAGCAACGCCACCGACTTCAACTTCGCTGGCGTGAGCTTCACGACGCCCTACATCGTCTACCCAGGCGGGAAGTTGCCGTAGCGGCACCCTGAGGAGAGGTCCGGCGGGACCGAAGGGGCGGGTGGGCCGGCTTCCGGCCCACCCGCTTCTTTTTCTCGAGGGGGGCGCCCTGCCCCCCGTACGGAAAGGACGCATGCAGAGGGCGTCCCGGTCGCGTTCACGCGGCATCTCGAGCGGGGGGACGCGGTCGACGACGTGCGAGCGCCCTCGCCCGCAGGAGGCGCCGGGCCGCCCTCGAAAGGCCTCAGTCGAGGTCGGAGAGGTCGCGCTCCGGCTCGTCGTCGTAGTGGAGCGTGAACCCGGCGACGTCGTCGGGCCACTCCTCGCCGCCGAAGGTCACCCCCTCGAGCCGCTCGAGCCTGCCGTCGACGACGAAGAGCGCGAACGACGCGCCGTGGGCGAGCGCCGGGATGTCGGCGTGGACGTCGTCGAGGATGAGGCGGCGCGGGCCGACCGCGGCGAGCCGCACCTGGCGGCCGACCTCGAGCCACGTGGAGAAGGCCGCCGCCGTCGCCTGCCGCCGGGCCACCCGCACCGCCCGCAGCTGGGCCCGGAGCGCCGCCAGGACCGGGTGCGCCCCGGTGAGGAGAGCCCGCAGCACTGCCTGCTCGAGGTGGGTGAGCTCGTCCATTCCGGGACCGGTCCCGAAGCCTAACCCAGCCGGGCCTGGCCGGGGCGACGAGCGGCCCCCTACCCGCCGTGGCGCTGGTGGCGCTCGG
Organism: uncultured delta proteobacterium; assembly: GCA_963754915.1. Taxonomy (GTDB): domain Bacteria; phylum Myxococcota; class Myxococcia; order Myxococcales; family Anaeromyxobacteraceae; genus DATJZG01. The sequence continues at coordinate 146,483 of CAVWHZ010000016.1, forward strand.
CCACGTCCGCCGCCTTGGCGATTCGGGTGCGCTGCTTCACGGCGAGCACGTAGAAGCGCTCCCTGAGCGCGCGGGCCTCCGCCTCGGGGAGGTCCCCGTGGCAGCCGCGCTCGGCCTCTCGCCGCTCGACCGCGCGCGACAGGCTCACGGCAACCGCCACCGAGACGTTGAGCGACTGGGAGAACCCGCGCATGGGGATGGCGAAGCGGGCGTCGGCCATCGCGAGGGCATCGTCGGAGACGCCGCGGCTCTCGTTTCCGAACACGAGCGCCACCCGCGGCGCGAAGGAGAGCGCCCCGAGCGCCACGGACCCGTCTCCGAGGTGGGTGACGTAGATCCTGTAGTCCCGGGCCCGGAGCGCGGCGAGGCACTCGGCGGTGGACTTCCAGCGCACCACGTCGAGCCACTTGTCGGCATTCTGCGAGATCTTCTTGTTGCGGTCGTAGGGCTTCATGGGCCCCTCGACCACGTGGATCTCCTGGATCCCGAAGGCGTCGCAGGTGCGGAGCACCGCGTTCACGTTCTGCGGGTCGCAGAACGCCTCCATCACCACCGTCAGCGTGCGGGTCCGGTTTCCGACGACCTCGTCGATGCGCCCCTTGCGCTCGGGGAGCAGGAACCCCGCCTCCTCGACCCGCCCCGGGGGGCTCACCGCGGCGCCTTCCCGCGCGGCCTGCCGACCTTCTTCTGGGAGTGGCGCTCCCGGCCCGGCTCCTCGCCGCGGAGCAGCCGCGCCACCCTGTCGAGCAGCGCGTCGACCCCCAGGCCGGTCACTGCCGAGATTCCGAGGATGGTGGGCTTTTTCTTGCGGCGCGCGAAGGACCTCTCGAGCTCGCGCAGCCGGATGGCGGCCTCCGGGACGTCCATCTTGGTCACGGCGACGATCTGGGGCTTCTTCGCGAGCTTGGGCGAGTAGAGCGCGAGCTCGCGGTTGATGGCGTCGTGGTCGGCGCGCGGCCCGCGGCCCTCGCCCGGCGCCACCGGGTCGACGAGGTGGACGAGCACCTTGCAGCGCTCCAGGTGGCGCAGGAACTGGTGGCCCAGGCCAGCGCCGGCGTGGGCGCCCTCGATGAGGCCGGGGACGTCCGCCACGACGAAGCTCTTGCCGCGCCAGCCGACGACGCCCAGGTTCGGCGTCAGCGTGGTGAAGGGGTAGTCGGCGATCTTGGGCCGGGCCCGGGAGATGCGGCTGATGAGCGTCGACTTGCCGGCGTTCGGGTAGCCGACGATGCCCACGTCGGCGAGCAGCTTCAGCTCGAGCTGCAGGTCCCGCTCCTCGCCCCGGGTGCCCTTCTGCGCGTAGCGCGGAGCCTGGTTCGTGGAGGTGGCGTAGTTCATGTTGCCGAGCCCGCCGCGGCCACCCTTGCCGACGACGAGCCGCTCTCCGGCCCCGGACAGGTCGGCGAGCACCTCGCCCGTCGCGACGTCCCGCACGAGCGTCCCGGGCGGGACTCGGAGCTCGAGCGAGGGCTGCGAGAGCCCGTTCTGGTCCGAGCCGCGGCCGTGCTCGCCGTTCTTCGCCCGGTGCTCGCGCACGTAGCGGTAGTCGAGCAAGGTCGACATCTGCGGGTCGACCACGAGCGCCACGTCGCCCCCGTTGCCGCCGTCGCCGCCGGCGGGGCCGCCGCGGGGGATGAACTTCTCGCGACGCCAGGCCACGGCGCCGTCGCCGCCGTCGCCGGCCTTCACCTTGATGCGGACCTCGTCGACGAACTTCACCGCGCCCTCCAAAGCAGAACGCCGCGGCGCCCGTGGGCCCCGCGGCGTTCGCGAGCTGCCGGGACGGCCGGAATGCTCAGGCCTTCGGGACCACCGACACCACGCGGCGATCGCCGCGCTTTCTCTCGTACTTGACCTTGCCCTCGGTCTTCGCGAACAGCGTGAAGTCCTTGCCCATGCCGACGTTCGGCCCCGGGTGGAACAGCGTGCCGACCTGGCGGACCAGGATGTTCCCGGCGACGACGTTCTCCGACCCGTACACCTTCACGCCGCGGCGCTGGCCGGCGGAATCGCGGCCGTTGCGGCTGGAACCCTGTCCCTTCTTGTGAGCCATGGCTCTCTCCTCTCGCCCCGGGCGCCGCTAGCCGCGGACCTCGGTGATGAGCACCTCGGTGTAGGGCTGGCGGTGACCGCGCTTCTTGGTCCAGCCCTCCTTCTTCTTGCGGAAGTGGGTCACCTTCCGGTGCTTGCCGTGGGCCACGATCTCGGCCTCCACGGCGGCGCCCGCGACGGCGGGCTTGCCCACCTTGGCCTCGCCCTCGCCGCCCACGAGCAGCGCGTCGAAGGAAAGCTTCTTGCCCACGTCGCCCTCGAGCAGCTCCACCTTGAGGCGGTCGCCCTTGGTCACGCGGTACTGCTTGCTACCGGTCCGAATCACCGCGTACATCGAGACGCTCCTTCGCGAAAAAAACTCGGAAAGCTCGCTGGCTTGCCCCGGCGCGAGGTCGCGCGAAAGGGGGGGCCGGACTTCCGGAAGGGCGGTTCTATACAATCCGGGGCCCCTTCTTGTCAAGGAAACCCGGAGGTTAGTCGCGACGCACCTCGCCGCACCCGCGAGCCTATCCTCCCCACACGGCTTCGGGCGGACCGTGTCCCCGATGCTCGGAAAGTCGACGCTGCCCGCGCTCGTCGCGATCGCGCTCGGAGCCGCCCCGTCGCCGGCGCGACCGGCCCCGCCGCCCCCCGTGCGCCTGTCTCTCCCCGCCTCCCCGAGGCTCGTCGCCGTGGGCCCGGGCGTCCAGGTGGTCGAGGGCGTGAACGAGGACGTCTTCGTCGCCTCCGGCTGGTGGTGGCTGCGGCGCCGCGGCGCCTGGTACCGCTCGCCGGGTCCGCAGCTCTCCTTCTCACGCGTGGAGACGGCGCGAGTGCCGCTCACCGTGGTGGCGATCCCGCCGGGGCGCTACCGCAACCTCGGCGAGGCCGAGGCGCGGGCCGCGGCGGGCCTCGATCGCTTCGGCCCTCCGCGGCGAGGTGACCCGCTCGCGGGATCCTCGGGCCTCGACCGCTGACCTTGGCGCCGCGAATCCGGTAGGCTCCGAAGCCGGAGCAGACCGTGGACAGGGTTCCCCAGGGAGACGTGGAGGTCGAGCCGGGAATCCGGCTCCACTTCTCGGTGAGCGGCGAGGGGAGCCCCCTGCTCGTCCCCGGGGCCACCTGGCTCGCGCGCCCGCTCGCTCCGCTCGCCTCCCACCGCCGGCTGTGCTCCTACGACGTTCGCGGGCGGGGCCGCTCCACGGCAGTCGAGGACCGGTCGCGCCTCGGCATCGCCTTCGACGTCGCCGACCTGGACGCGGTGCGCGTCCACCTGGGCCTCGCGCGCCCGGCGGTGCTCGCCCACTCGCACGACACCGCCGCGGCGCTCCTCCACGCCCTCGACCATCCCGGCTCGGTCGACCGGCTCGTCCTGGTGGGCGCCTACGGCGCGCGCCGCGACCCGTGGCACCTCGAGGGGCTGCCCGCCCTCGGCGAGATGATCCGGCCGCCGGGAGCACCGCGGCTCGGGGCGCTGCGCGCCGGCCGGGTCCACCGCACCGATCCCCGCGCCTACGCGCGCGAGTGGATGCGCGAGTACTTCCTCCCGCTGCAGGTGGCCCGGCGCGACCACGTCGACCTCGTGCCGCTCGATCCCTGCGACTTCCCGAACGAGTTCCCGGAGCGGTGGGCAGCGGACCTGGTGGAGCGTCACTTGCCGTCGCTCGGGGACTGGGACTGGCGACCGCGGCTCAAGTCCCTGTCCATCCCGGTTCTCCTCGTCTGGGGCGAGGCGGAGCGGCCGCCGCCGGACCTCGTCCGCGAGTGGACGGACGGCCTGCCCGACGCGCAGGTGCTCCTCGTGCCGGACTCGGGGCACCTTCCCTTCTGGGAGAACCCGCGCGCCTTCTTCCCCGCGGTCGAGGCCTTCCTCGGCGGGGCGCGCAGCGCGGCACCGGCGCGCGCCGCGCCGTAGGCCCGGCCCCTCCTTCCATCCGTCAGCCCGGCGGCGCCGTCCTCTCGGGTGGCGCCGGGCTGTCCTGCGGCGCCCGCCGCGGGGCGCTCTCGGGCACCGCGTCGTGGAACTTCCGGTAGTCGATGGCGCGGCGCCCGTCGGGCAACCAGGTGAGCACGTCGGCGAAGCGCCGGCCGAAGAGCACCTCGTCGGTCGTGTAGCCGTGGCGGGCGTGGACCGTCTGGGAGAGCGCCTCGTCGAAGCCGGTGAGCGAGACCACGAGGTCCACCTCCTTCGAGCGAAGCGACTCGGAGGTCTCGCCGTGGAGCGGGCTCTCGGGGGTGATGGGGTGGATGGCCGTCCAGGTGAGCGCGAAGAACGGGGAGCGGCTGCGGCGCAGGTGCAGGTCGTAGACGCGGCGCAGCTCCTCTCCCTCCGTCGTGCGCTCGGTGCGGAGCAGGACGAGGTGGACCTGCGCCTCGACGATCTGGTTGCCGCGCTCGTTCGCCATGCGCACGAGCAAGGAGGGCACGCCGTCGAAGACGCTCACCACCGCCACCCGGCTGAAGAGCACCCGCGCCGTGGGGCGCGAGAACTTCGCGAAGACGAGCCCGGTGACGAGCGCGAGGCCGAGCAGGCCCACGAGCGCCTCGAGCGTGACGAGCAGGTTCGCGCCCAGGCCGCGGGGCGCCATCTTCCCGTAGCCGATGGTGGCCATGGTCTGGATGCTGAAGAAGAAGGCGTCGGCGAAGCTGCCCGGGCGCGCCTCCTCGATGGCGTCGCCGAGCGCGAGGTAGCAACCGGCGAAGACGGTGTTCGCCCCCAGGTACGCCGCCAGCACGAGCAGGAAGAAGCGCTTCCAGGTGGAGGTGAGCAGCCAGTGGTAGAGGTCGTGCATCGGCCGCGTCGGCAGCCCGATCGCGACCATCTCGCGCCCCGATGCCAGGCCGCGGACGACCCGCTGGTCCACCTCGGCACGCCCGGGGACCTTCACAGCCCGTACTCCGCGGGCTCGATCCCCTTCCACTCGCAGTAGCGTCGGAGGTCTCCTCTCAGGAACTGCCAGGCGAGCGCCATGACGAGCAGGTCGTCGGTCCACCCGATGGGGACGAGGAAGTCGGGGATGAGGTCGATGGGCGAGACGACGTACAGCACCGCCGCGCTGAGCGCCGCGAGCGAGACCCAGGGCAGCCGCCGGTAGCGGCCGGCGACGGCGTCCGCGAGCACGCGGCGGGCGAGGTCGAGGTGCGAGAGCACCCGCGACGCGCCGCGGCGAGCGTACCAGGGAGGCCGCGCGACGAAGGCCGCCCCCTTGCGGGCGGCGACCTCCACGTCCCGCTCGGTGATGTCCCGGGCGCGGGCGGCGAGCTCGCCGGCGGCGGCGTCGCGACACGAGGCGCAGCCGGCGCTCGAGCCCAGGGCGCGACCGCAGGCGGGGCAGGTCCTCGGGGCCATGGACCGATGATCCTAACGCCGGGAGGGCCCGCGGCCACCTAGCCGCGAAGGGCCGCGATCGACTCGGCGTAGGGGGCGCAGAGCACGCCGCGCTCCGTCACGATGGCGGTGACGAGCGACGCCGGGGTGACGTCGAAGGCCGGGTAGCGGGCCGGTACGCCCTCGGGGGCGACGAGCTGGCCGGCGATGCGCACCACCTCGTCCGCCCCGCGCTCCTCGATGGGGATCCCGGCGCCGGTGGGCATGGCGAGGTCGAGCGTGCTCCAGGGCGCGGCCACGTAGAAGGGGAGGCCGTGGTGGGAGGCCAGCACGGCGAGCGAGTAGGTGCCGATCTTGTTCGCCACGTCCCCGTTGGCGGCGATCCGGTCGGCGCCCACCACCACGCAGGAGATCTCGCCCCGGGCCATGAGCCAGCCGGCCATGTTGTCGGTGATCACCGTCACCGGGATCCCGTCTCGCTTGAGCTCCCAGGCGGTGAGGCGCGCGCCCTGGAGGAACGGGCGGGTCTCGTCCGCGAAGACCTGCTCGAGTCGGCCCGCCTCGCGCGCCGAGCGCACGATGCCGAGCGCGGTGCCGTACCCGGCGGTGGCGAGCGCCCCGGCGTTGCAGTGGGTGAGCACGCGGGCCTCGGGGGGCAACAGCTGCGCGCCGAGCGCCCCGATGCGGCGGCAGCTCGCCTCGTCCTCGTCGCGGATGGCGTGGGCCTCGGCGAGGAGCGCTTCTGCGCCCTCGCCGATCCGCCGCGACATGCGTCGCACCGCCCACTCCAGGTTCACCGCGGTGGGCCGCGCCCGGACGAGCCGCTCGGCGGCGCGGCGGAGCTCGGGCTCGCCGGCCCCGCGCCGGGCCTCCACCGCGAGGCCGTAGGCGGCGGCGACCCCGATGGCAGGGGCGCCGCGCACGGCGAGCGTGCGGATGGCGTCCGCCACCGCGTCCGCGCTCTCGAGGGCGAGCCAGGCCTCCTCGGCCGGCAGCCGCCGCTGGTCGAGGATCCGGACCGCGTCGGCCGCCTCGTCGTAGAGCACGGGGCGCAGGGGCGCGAGCTCCCCCGGCCCGGACCTGGCGGCGCCGCTCACGGGCCACCCCCGCGTCGGCCGCCGAGGACGCCGGACACCCGCAGCCCGAAGTAGACGGCGGCGAGCGCCGTCAGCGAGGCCTCCACGTAGCGGCGGTCCCGGGCGAGCACCGCCGTGACGACGAGAGCGCCCGCGAGCACCGCCCAGAGGAAGATCCGGCTCGGGCCGCCCGCCGACCCCGCCCCCGCGGGGCCCGCGCCCCAGCCTGCCCACGGCGACATGGTCACCCCTCGAGCTTCTTCTTCAAGAGCGCGTTCACGAGCGCCGGGTTGGCCTTCCCCTTCGTCTCCTTCATCACCTTCCCCACGAAGAAGCCGAGGAGCTTCTGGTTGCCGGCGCGGTAGCGCTCCACCTCGGCGGGGCTCTCGGCTACGACCTTCGCCACCGCCGCCTCGATGGCGCCCTCGTCGGAAACCTGCGCGAGCCCGCGCTCGTCGACCACCCGGGCCGGATCGGCGCCGGTGCGGAAGGCCTCCTCGAACACCTGCTTCGCTCCCGGGCCGCCGACCGTGCCCGAGTCGACGAGGCGGATGAGCGATGAGAGCGAAGACGGTGTGAGCTTCCACGCCCCGGGCGCGGTCCCGGTCTCGTTGGCGAGCCTCGCCGCCTCGCCGTTCAGCCAGTTCGCGACCTTCTTCGCCGCCTCGGGCCGGCGGCCCGCGTGCTCGAGCGTGGCCTCGAAGAAGTCGGCCACAGCCCGGTCGGCGGTGAGCAGGCGCGCGTCGTAGTCGGAGAGGCCGAGCTCGTCCCGGTAGCGCCGCGCGCGCGCCCTCGGAAGCTCCGGGAGCGTGGCGCGGATCTCGGCGACCCAGGCCGCCCCGACCGCGAGCGGCGGGAGGTCGGGCTCCGGGAAGTAGCGGTAGTCGTGGGCCTCCTCCTTGGAGCGCATCGAGCGGGTCTCGCCGCGCTGCGGGTCGAAGAGCCGCGTCTCCTGGTCGACCCTGCCCCCGCCCTCGAGGATCCCGACCTGGCGGCGGGCCTCGTAGTCCACCGCCTGCCTGAGGAAGCGGAACGAGTTCATGTTCTTGATCTCGCAGCGGGTGCCGAGCGCGGTCGCGCCGCGGGGCATCACCGAGACGTTGGCGTCGCAGCGGAAGGACCCCTCCTCCAGGTTCCCGTCGTTGACGCCGAGGTACATGAGGATGGCGCGGAGCTCCTTCAGGTACTCGACTGCCTCGTCGATCGAGCGGATGTCGGGCTCGCTCACGATCTCGAGCAGCGGCACGCCGGCCCGGTTGAGGTCGACGCCCGAGGAGCCGTCGGCGGAGACGTCGTGGAGGTTCTTGCCGGCGTCCTCCTCCATGTGGATGCGCACGAGCCGCACCCGCTTCTCGACGCCGTCGACGGTGACGTCCACGCTCCCGCCCCGGCACACGGGCAGCTCGTACTGGCTGATCTGGTAGCCCTTGGGGAGGTCCGGGTAGAAGTAGTTCTTCCGGGCCCAGATGCTCTTTGACTGGACCTCGGACCCGAGCGCGAGGCCGGTGCGGATGGCGAACTCGACCACCTTCGCGTTGAGCGATGGGAGCACCCCGGGCAGCCCCAGGCAGACCGGGCAGGTGTGGCTGTTGGGCTCCCCGCCGAAGGAGGTGCTGCAGCCGCAGAAGATCTTGCTCTTCGTGAGGAGCTGGGCGTGGACCTCGAGCCCCATCACCAGCTGGAAGTCGTCGAGCGGCATCTAGCGCACCTTGCGGCCGTCCCCGCCGTGGCTGGGGAGCGGCTGGGCGGCGAGGCTCCGCCAGCGATCGGGCCCGGGGAAGAGCGAGACGTGGGCGGCAACCACGCCCGCCACCGCCACGAAGAGCAGCGCCTCGCCGGTGATGAGGAAGGCGACGAGCGGGAAGAGGGCGGCGCCCTCGAGGATGGCCCAGGCGACGAGCAGCCGCACGAAGGCGGTGGCGTCCCGCGAGGCGCCCTGGCCGCGCGGCCCGATGCGCGGCGGCAGCACCCGCGACATGACGATCCCGAGGCCGGCCACCGCCGTCGCCATCCACAGGAACATCCCGCCGAGCTCGGGGGCCCGCATGTCCGGGCGCGGCCGGATGGCGAGGGTGACGCCGGCGAAGAAGAGCGGCGTGAGCAGCATCCCCGCCCAGACGGCGACGGCCACGCTGCGGGTGGGCGCGTTCATGCGAGCCCCAGCGGGGCGGGCGGCGAGCCGATCTCCCGCTCGAGCGCCCGGGCAGCCCGAAACAGCGTGCCCTCGTCGAAGGGGCGGCCGATGAGCTGGAGCCCCACCGGGAGGCCCGCCGCGGGGTGCATGCCGGCGGGCACCGAGAGGCCAGGCAGGGCGGCCAGGTTGCAGCCGATGGTGTACACGTCCGCGAGGTACATCTGCAGCGGGTCGGCGAGCTTCTCCCCGAGCCGGAAGGCCACCGTGGGGGAGACCGGGCCGGCCACCACGTCGCAGCGCTCGAAGGCGCGGTCGAAGTCGCGCCGCACGAGCGTGCGGACCTTCTGGGCCCGCAGGTAGTAGGCGTCGTAGTACCCGGCCGAGAGCGCGTAGGTCCCGAGCATGATGCGCCGCTTGGGCTCCTGCCCGAAGCCGGCGTCGCGCGTCTCGCCGTACATGTCCTTCAGGCCCTTCGCCCCCGCCCGAAGCCCGAAGCGCACCCCGTCGTAGCGGGCCAGGTTGGAGGAGGCCTCGGCGGGGGCGACGAGGTAGTAGGCGGCGATGCCGTACTTCGAGTGCGGCAGCTCGACGTCGACGAGCGTCGCGCCGAGTCGCTCGTAGGTGGCGAGCGCTTCGCGGACCTTCTTCTCCACCCCGGCCTCGGCGCCGCCCTCGAACCACTCCCGGGGCACCCCGATGCGGAGCCCGCGCGCCCCGCCCTCGATGCCGTCGGTGTAGTCGGGGACCGCCCGGGTGCTCGAGGTCATGTCGCGCGGGTCGTGCCCGGCGATGGCCCCGAGCAGCAGCGCCGCGTCGGCGACCGTGCGGCCGATGGGGCCGACCTGGTCGAGCGAGCTCGCGAAGGCGATGACGCCGTAGCGGGAGACGCGGCCGTAGGTGGGCTTCATGCCGACCACGCCGCAGAGCCCGGCCGGCTGGCGGATGGAGCCCCCGGTGTCGGTCCCGAGCGATCCGAAGGCCTGCCGCGCCGCCACCGCCGCCGCGCTGCCGCCCGACGAGCCGCCCGGGGTGCGGGTGAGGTCGTAGGGGTTGCGGCACGGGCCGAAGGCGCTGTTCTCGGTCGACGAGCCCATGGCGAACTCGTCCATGTTGAGCTTGCCGAGGATGACCGCGCCCGCCGCCCGCAGCCGCTCGACCACCCCGGCGTCGTAGGGCGGCACGAAGCCCTCCAGGATGCGCGAGCCGGCCGTGGTGGCGACGCCCTCGGTGAGGAAGATGTCCTTCAGCGCGAGCGGGACGCCGTCGAGCAGGGACCGCGACTCGCCGCGGGCGCGGCGGGCGTCGGAGGCCCGCGCCGCCTCGAGCGCCCGCTCGGGCGTCACCCGCAGGAAGGCGCCCAGGCGGCCGTCGGTGGCCTCGATGTGCCCGAGCGCGGCCCGGGTGACCTCCTCGGAGGAGACCGCGCGGCCCGACAGGCGGGTCGCGAGCTCGCCGATGGAGAGCTCGAGGAGCGCCGAGGTCACTCGATGATCCTCGGCACCTTGAAGCAGGTGCCCTCCCGAGCGGGCGCGTTCGCGAGCGCCTTCTCCGGCGGGAGGCTCGGGAGCGCCCGGTCCTCGCGGAGCCCGGCCCCCTCGCCCGCGAGCGCGTGCGTCATCGGCTCCACTCCGGAGACGTCGAGCTCCTCGAGCTGGCGCACGTAGTCGAGGATGGCGGAGAGCTGGCCGGCGAGCCGCCCCTCCTCCTCCGGCTCCAGCCGCAGCCGGGCGAGCGCGGCGATTCGCCGGACCTCGTCGATCGAGAGCGCCATGCCCGGGCTACGTCCCCTTCTTCCCCTCGATCTCGGGGCGGAACCAGTTCAGGATCGCCGCCACCACCCCGCGCTTCCCCTTCTCGATCTGCGCCTGGAACTGGGCAAGCTCGCCGTGGGACAGGAAGACGCCCTGGCAGGCGAAGCACACGTCGACGGGGACGCCCCTGAGCTGCAGCTCCTGCATCCGCTGCCCGCAGGAGGGGCAACACCCGGAGTGGAGCTCCTTCAGGCGGCGGGCCTCGGCCTCGCTCGTCTCGCGCTTCACCTGGAGCGCGAGCTTGCGCTTGCGCTCCGCCTCCTCCTTCGCGAAGTACTCGTCCTCGCCGTGCGACGGCTTGTTGGGCTCTGACATGGCGTCTTTCACTCCTTGAGCTGGCTGATGGCGTTTCGTGCTGCCGCGGCGTCGTCGCCCTCGGGGTGGGCGGCGAGGAACCTCTGGTAGAATGTAACGGCCTCGGCCTTCCTTCCCATGTACCGTTCGGTCTCTGCCATCCCGAAGAGGGCCTCGGCGTTCTTCGGATCCGACTCGAGCGCCGCCCGGAAGCTCGCCTCCGCGGGAAGGTACTCCGAGATCTCCAGGTAGCAGGCGCCGCGCCCCGCGAGCGCGGATGCGTTCGTCGGCTCGAGGTCGACGGCCTGGGAGTAGAGGTTCAGCGCTGCCTCCGTGCGCCCCCTCTCCCGGAGCCTCTTCGCCTGGGCGACGAGCGCCTTCACCCCCTTCGGGACGCTCGCGACGGCCTTCTTCGGGGGCGCCGCGGCGGGCTTCGCGAAGGGCTTCGCGACGCTTGCCGCGGGAGCGGCCGTCCCCTGCGGCTCTGGCTCGGCCGAAGGGGCAGCGCTCGTCGCCGGCACCGCAAGCGGGGACGCCGCCGGGGCGGGCTCGGCTCCGCTCGCCCGCGCGTCCGCGGTGTCCGCCGGGGCGGGTTGGCCGGCCACGGTCCCTTCCGGGGCCACGGCCGGCGCCACGGAGACGCCCGGCGCCTCGACCGGCCCAGGCGTGTTCCCGCGCATCACCGCGGCGACCTCGGCCGCCATCGACGTGCCGGGTGCGGCCGCGGGGTGGACCGGCGGCGCGGCGGCGCGCGCCCTCTGGGGCTCCGGCGCGGCGGCCGGCGCGGGCGCCAATCCCGCGTCCGGGATCGGCGCGGCGGGCGCGGAGGGCTCGAACGCCGAGCGATCCAGGTAGAACCATGCCCCGGCGACACCTCCGGCGAGCGCGAGCGCGAGCAGCCCGAGCCAGAGTCGGCCGTGGCCCGGGGCCTTCTTGCGGGAGCGAATCGGCGGCGACGGCGGGGGGGCGTGGGCTTCGCCCTGAGCCCACGCCGGCTCGTCGATGGAGCTCGGCGGGGGCGGCGGGCGCCCCGCCCAGGCGGGGGACCCGTCGTCCGGGGCAGGCGGTGGAGCCGCGGGCGGCGGGGCCTGCGCGCGGGCGGCGGCGTCCACGACCTTGAAGAAGCTCTCGAGCTCTGCGATGTCGCCGAGCCGCCTCCACTGGTCGCCACTCGCCGAGATCTCGTCGTCGCGCCCGACCTTTCGCTCCACAATCCACTTCTGGAGCGTCGTGAGCTCGCGGAAGGGGAAGATGGCCCCGCTCGCCTGCCGCAGCCGCCACTCCCGCGCCGCGCCGGCCGGGGCCGGCCGAGGCCCGAGCCCGCCGAGGGGCTGGGCCTCTGCGACCTCGTCGGGCCGCAGCGGGACGGTCACCACGAGGGCCTTCTTCATGAGCCGGAAGACGTGCCCGCACCGGGGGCAGTTGACGGCGACGCCCGTCTCCGGCACCCGGTCGTCATCCACGACGTACTGGGCCCTGCAGCGCTCGCAGCGGACGTCCATAAGTAGGGTCGGCCCAAGGTAGCCTCGCTCCACACCCCGATGCAAGCATCGGATTCAAGCCGAAAATTTGACCGTCCCCTGCCCGACGATATCGTCCGCACCGGGGCCTACAGCAGCCCCCGCGTCACACATTTCGCGAAGTCGCAGAGGGGCCATGGCTAAGTCGAAGGCCAACCGGAAGACCGAGAAGAGCCGGGCGAAGGAGGGAGCCCTCCGCACCGGCATGGGCCGCGACATCCTGGCGGTGGCGCTGCTCGCGCTCGGGGCCGCCATCGGATTCGCGCTCGTCACCTTCTCCTCGCTCGACGGTCAGCTCATCGCCCACGGGGTGCCGCCCGCGTCGAACCTGGTCGGCCCGGTCGGGCACGGGCTCGCCCGCGCTCTCTACCGCGTGCTCGGCTTCGCCGCGCTCGTCGTCCCGGTGGCGATGGTCGTCGCGGCGGTGGGGCTCTTCCGGGGCGAGACGCCCCGGGTCACCCTGCTCGGCTCGGCCGCCTACGGGGTGCTCACCGCGTCGCTCGCCACCCTCTTTCACCTCTTCCTCTCCGGGCGCTCGCTCGCGAGCTTCCCGCCCGGCGGCGCCGTGGGCCGCGTCTTCTCGACGCGCGCCGAGGCGCTCTTCTCCGCGGTCGGCACGGCGCTCATCGTGGGCAGCTGCGCGGTGGTGGCGCTCATCGTCGCCACCGACGTGAAGGTCCAGAAGGTGGCCGCCGTCGCCTGGAAGGGCCTGCAGGCCGCCTGGGCCTTCGTCGCCGCCCGGCTCGCCGACGCCCTCGACCGCCACCGCGCGGCCGTGGCCGAGATGCGCGCCGAGGAGGAGGAGGAACGGGCCCGCCGCGGCGACGATCTCGACACCGCCGTGGTCGAGGCTGCCGAGGCGGACGCGGCCGCCGAGGGTCGCGCCGTCGCCGGCGCGCTCGCCCGCGAGCGAATGAGGGTCCGGCCGGGCGAGGACCCGGCGTGGGCCTCCGAGGAGGAGGAGCCATCGCCGCGACGTCGCCGTCGCGAGAAGGCGAAGGAGCGCGAGGCGGACGACGGCGACGTGCTGCCGGAGATCGTGGTCGCCGTGCCCACCTCGCCGCCGGAGGCGGTCGAGGCGGCGCCGGAGCGGCCGGAGATCGTCGTCTCCCAGGCCATGCTGGAGCGCGGCAGCAAGAAGAAGCGGGAGAAGGAGGTCCCGAACTTCGCCTTCACGCAGTCGGGCGAGGTCTTCCAGCTTCCGTCGGTGTCGCTGCTCGACAAGCACGAGCAGGTGGACGGCGAGCTCGACGAGTCCGGGATGCAGAAGACCGCCGAGATCATCGTGGCCACGCTGCGGCAGCACGGCGTCGAGGGCGCCATTCGCCACATCCGGCCCGGGCCGGTGGTGACGCTCTACGAGTTCATGCCGGTGGCCGGCGTGAAGCTCTCGCGGATCGAGAACCTCGACAAGGAGCTCACCATGGCCCTGTCGGCGATCCGCATCCGCATCATCGCCCCCATCCCCGGCAAGGGCGTGGTGGGCATCGAGGTGCCGAACCACAACCGCGCCAACGTCTACCTCCGCGACGTGGTGGAGTCGGAGACCTTCGCCCGCGCCGCCGGATTCCTGCCGCTGGCACTCGGCAAGAACATCGAGGGAATCCCCTACTGCGTCGACCTGCAGCGCATGCCGCACCTGCTCATCGCCGGCACCACCGGCGCCGGCAAGTCGGTGGGCCTGAACACCATGATCCTCTCGCTCCTCTACCGGCACGCGCCGGACCAGGTGCGCATGATCATGGTCGACCCGAAGATGACGGAGCTGTCGATCTACGAGGACATCCCCCACCTGCTGCTCCCGGTGGTGACCGACCCCCAGAAAGCCGCCCGGGCGCTGCAATGGGCCGTGGACGAGATGGAGCGCCGCACCCAGATCCTAGCGGACACCGGGTCGAAGGACCTGAAGTCCTACAACGCCAAGGTGGACAAGCTCCGCGCCGCCGGCCGGACCTTCGACGAGCCGGACCTCGTGGCGCCGAAGAAGCTGCTCGTCGTGGACGTCACCGCCGGCGAGACCGACGAGGAGGCGGCGGCGCGGCTCGCCCGGGACGAGCTCTCGGGCGAGGTCTACGAGGACCCCACCCGGCCTCCGCCCGCCGAGCCCGCCGAGCGGAAGCTGCCGCAGAAGCTCCCGTTCATGGTGGTGGTCATCGACGAGCTCGCGGACCTCATGATGACCGCGCCGCGAGAGGTGGAGATCTCGCTCGCGCGGCTCGCGCAGAAGGCGCGGGCCACCGGCATCCACCTCATCGTGGCCACCCAGCGGCCGTCGACCGACGTCATCACCGGGATGATCAAGAACAACTTCCCGGCCCGGATCAGCTTCCGGCTCGCGTCCCGCCACGACTCCACCACCATCATCAACGGCCCGGGCGCCGAGGCGCTGCTCGGCGACGGCGACATGCTCGTGCTCACCGCCACGCAGCCGGTGACCCGCGTGCAGGGGGCCTTCGTCTCCGAGGAGGAGATCAACCGCGTGGTGGGCTTCCTGAAGGGCCAGGGCCGCCCGCTCTACGACGACTCCATCCTCAAGGCCCGCGACAGCTCGGGCGACTCCCGGCGCGACGACGACGAGGACGACCCGGTCTACGACGAGGCCCTCTCGCTCGTGTCGCGCATGGAGGAGGTCTCGGTCTCGAAGCTCCAGCGGGAGATGCGGCTCGGATACAACAAGGCCGCCAAGATCATCGAGCGCATGGAGCGCGAGGGCGTGGTCGGCCCGGCGAACGGCGTGAAGCCCCGCCAGGTGCTCGTCCGGCCCGCCGGGGAGATGAGCGCCGTCCCCAACGTCTGACGGCAGCTACTGCCCGAGCCGCCGCTCCTCCCCGCGCGCGAGCCGCGCGAGGTTCGTGCGGTGGCGGGCCACCACCACGACGAGCATCGCGAGCGCCGCCCAGGTGACCGGGCTCTCGCGGCCGTGGAGGGCCGCGGCCGCGAGCGCGCCGCAGGCCGCACCGACGAGCGAGCCCACCGAGACGATGTGGCTCGCCGCGAAGGCGGCGGCGAAGCCGACGAGCGCAGCGAGCGCCGAGAGCGGGGACAGCGCGAGGAAGATTCCGAGCGCGGTGGCGACGCCCTTGCCGCCCCTGAAGCGGAGCCAGGGCGGGAAGACGTGCCCGAGCATCCCGGCGATGCCGGTCGCCGCGGCCCAGGGGCCCGGCTCGCCGGGGCGGCCGAGGAAGAGCGCCGCGGCCGCGACCGGCAGTCCGCCCTTCGCCACGTCGAGAACGAGCGTGACGAGCCCGAGCTTTCGCCCGGCGGCGCGCGTCACGTTCGTGGCCCCGATGTTGCCCGAGCCGGTGCGGCGCACGTCGACGCCGGCGAGCCGCCGGGCGACGATGAGCCCGAAGGGGATCGAGCCGAGCAGGTACCCCGCGGCGACGAACACACAGCCGAGGGCGGAGGTGCTCACCGGGCGGGCCCCGGGCGACGGCGCCTGGCCTTCACGCCGGCCCCCGCGAGAGGAGCCACGCCCAGTTGAGCGCCGCTGCCGACAGCCCCGAGAGCGCGAGCGCGCGCCAGGCGCGCTCGGGCAGGACCGGCCAGGGGAGGCAAAGCGCGGCGCGGGCGAGGTCGAGCGCCGCGTAGGCCCACGCCGCGAGCGCGAGGGCCGCGCCGAGCGGGCTCGCGGAGACGGCGGAGGCGACCTCGCCGCGGGCCAGCTGCACGAAGGCGTGCGTCATCCCGCAGGAGGCGCAGGGGAGCCCGGTGAGCGCCCGGAACGGGCAGATGAAGGGAAGGTCCAGCACCGGCAGGAAGCGGGCGGCGAGAAAGGACGCCGCCCCGATAAGCGCGAAGAGCTCGGGCACCCCGAAGCGGGCGGTCCTTCTCCAGGCGAGCCTCATCCGCGCACTCCCCCGCGTCAGTGCCGCCAGATGGCGGCGTAGAGCGGGATCCCGAAGGCCCCGCAGCAGCACAGGCACACGAAGCCGAACGGGAGCAGGGTCGCCGTCCACGCCTTGCCAGACGTGATTCGCTGCGCCCCGGCGAGGCCGATGGCGACCGCCGCCAGGTACCAGACGAAGCCCACCAGGTTGGCGAGCCCGGGGACGGGGGCGGCCCCGATGATGTGGGCGGCCGAGGCGTAGCCCACCACGGTGAGGGTGGCGTCGAACCCGCGGTTAGCGCCCTTGAGAGCCAGTAGCAGCACGTGGAAGATGGCCGCCATGACGAGCACCGCCGCGAGCGCCAGGAACGGGGCGGCGATGAGCTGCGCCACCACGCCGAGCGCGCTCCCGCCGGACACCCAGCGCATCACCCAGGCACCCTGGAGCTCCTCGGCCCGGGGCATCTGCCGGAGCATCTGGTCGAGCATGCCGCGGGTGGCGGCCCCCATGAGCGCGCCGTAGAGGGTCTGGAACCAGCTCGAGATGGTGATGGTGACCACCCCGAAGAGGATGGCCGAACCGGTGTCGGAGATGCGCACCGCCCGGAAGAACTCGGCGGGCTGCAGGGCGGCGAGCTTCCAGGTGTCGAGCCAGCCGCGGACGAAGCCGACCTCGCTCCTCCTCGCGAAGGGAGCCGGGATGCCGGCCGGGTCGGGCGCCGGCGGCGGCCCCCAGGGCGGGGGCGGGGCCGCCGGCGCGGCCGCGGCGGGCGGCGGCGCGGCGGCGGCCGGCGGGGGCGGCGCCGAGGGGTCGGCGAGGTGGACCTGCTGGCCGCAGTGGGGGCAGGCCTGCACCCCGTAGCGGTCGGTCTCGAAGGTCTTCTGGCAGTGAGCGCACCGGGCGAGCATGGCCGGTGAGCTTACCCCGCCGCGCGCGCCGCGTCATGGCGCCGAGGGGAAGTCGGGTCCCTCCCCCAACATTCTCGAACATCGTGGGGACGCGTCTTGGCCTGCTTCTTGGACTCATTGTGCCCACCGCCTTAGCGGTCTCTCGCAACGCGGATGCGGCAGGCCTGCGGGGACAACTCACGGCGCCCCGTGCCATACTTTCCCGATGCGCTCCTTCCAGTCAGCGACGTTCGGCCTCTCGGTGGCCCTCCTGCTCGCAGCGTGTGCGGCGCCGAGTACGGAGGTCATGGCCACGGCCAGCCCGAACGCGAACTTCCAGGCTCTCAAGACTTTCAGCTTCGTTCCCGCCGACCGCCTGGACTTGACGGGTTCGCAGATGGGGGACCCGGTGGCACGCCGAAACCTAGAGGCGGCTATCGGGCGCGAGTTGCAGGCGAGGGGACTCTCGTCGGCTGCGACCGGCACCAGGCCGAGCCTGCTCGTCTCCTACTTCGCAGACGTGGAACAATCAGCGGACTACGCGGGTGCCCAAGGGCGAGCGGGCGAGCGGCAGGGAAAAGTCGAGATCGACATCACCGACACCGCGGACCAGCAGGTCATCTGGCACGGCGAGGCCCAAGCTCGCGACCCGAACCCTCGGATCGCGGAACAGCTCATCACCGATCTGCTGCGCAAGTACCCGCAGGTGCGATAGGTCCTGACGGGCTGACCACCGTAGCCGGGACGCGTGCAAACGCGCCCAAGCCCGAGCCCTCGAGCTCAGCGCGGGCGCAACTTCCTATGGATGCTTGCCAGATTCGCCATTCCTGTGAGCAGAGTATGGAGACGTCGGCGCCAGAGCAGTGACGGCCGCGCTGCACGGGAGTGTATGGCCGCGTGCGGTGGCGTGTAGTGCTCCCTTGAAATCAAGCCGCGTTTGAGACTTGCCGCCAGTATTGCCGGGGACTCTGGTACGCCAGCGCTGAATGTGGCTGTTCCTCGTTGTACCAGCCGACCCACTTGCCGATGGCGCCCCTGGCGTGGTCGAAGGTCGCGAAGTTGTACTGCCAGGCGCATTCCTCCTTCAACGCGCGGGAAAAGCGCTCGATGAGCCCGTTCTGCTCGGGCGTGTACGGCGTGATGAATTCCTGCCCAAGCCGGTAGCTGCGACAGGCGGCACGGAAGCGATGGCTCTGGAAGATGAGCGCCCATTGTCGCTGCGCAGGATTGGAGTGGGCCCGTCCGGCCGCGGGGTACCGAAGCGCTCGATGCACGCCTCCTCGAGAGCCCGCTCGGTTTCCTTCGCCCGTCCCCGCAGGGCAAACTCGTATCCGATGACCTCGCGGTTGTGGCAGTCGATGACCACGGCCAGGTGAGCCCACCCGTCTCGTCCGAAGGGCACGTGCGTAACGTCCATGGCCCAGCGTTCGTTGCTTCGCTCTGCCTTGCTGATTCGGCCGTGGACACGTGGCCGTGGCGTCCACCGCCTCTGATGCACGAGCCAGCCCTTCAGCTTGAGTACCCTGTAAACTGCCTTCCGAGTGACGCAGACGCCGTCTCTGTGGCGCAGGAGCGCCCAGAGATGGCGGTACCCGTAGGTCGGGTGTTCCTCGATGAGCTTCCGCAGGCGCTCCGCGAATAGCTCGTCCACGCAGGGAGCCCGCTCTGCCGTGGTTCCGGGACGCATCGGCCCGAGCGACGCGCAGGACGCTGCACGCCGTCCGCTCCCAGAGGCCGGGCATCGCCTCCCTCACTCGTCGGACGTCCCTTGGCCGAAAGGGAGATAGGGCTTCACCGCCTCCTTCGGCACGTCGCTCTCCAGGACCAGCTCGACGACCTTCTGCTTCGGCTTCTTGATCTGCTCGTCCTTCAGCGCCTCTTCGTCCTTGGGGCGCGATCGCAGGGCGTTCTCCATCGCGGCCAGAGCTCGTTGCTTCCAGCTCTCGACCTCGGCCACAGTGAGGCCGTGCTTGCGCGCAGCCTCCTGCACGGAGGTGTGTCGCCGCGAATGATGCTGGTGACCAACGCCGCTCGACGCTTCGCAGTCCACCGCTGGACCTCTTCTTGGCCCTTCAGGTCCTTGTCGTCCTTCGCCATGACCACCCCCTGGACCGAGACTACCTCGGTCTTAATGGTGGCCCGACTTCAGAGGGGAGCGGGATAGGCGCTCGCTCGGGAACCAGTACGCCCGAATATGAGGAGTCGCTGTCCTCACCAAGGGTCAAAGGTCACATCCAGGGGCGGCATCGTGTATGCTCACGCTCCGTAGCCATGGCGCGCCGGACTTCACCGGTCCGCTGTTCCCGTAATAGGGATGCCTTCAGCTGCCGGAGGACGTGTGCACCCATGCGACCCCGGTAAGTTTGGCGGCGCATGTCCGGAGCAGCCGCCGGAGAATGCCCCGCATCAGAGCTACTTTGTTTCGGCACCGGGAAGCTGCCCCACAAGCGACGCTGCCTCTTTGCGAAGCGCCTTAGCGAGATCCTCCTCGGTCGGACCATCAGCGCCAGGGGACGACCGGCAGCGATCGGCGACTTCCTGAAGAGACTTCAGGGTCCCCGCAACAAATCGCTCGACCATCTCGTCGAGCTGCGCGTACTGCCCGTCAATAAAGCGCTGGCCGTAGATCTCCTTCCGTGTGTTGTCCACGAAGGACACCAGCACTCGGTTCCGTCCAACGTACTGGCGCACAGCCGAGATCCTCAAGGTACTCCGAGCGCCGCCGTGAGCACGCAGGACGAAGTCAGTCGCTTGAACAAGCGCCGGCTGGCTTCGAAGCATGAACTCCTTCTCGCTGAGTAGGAACCGGAGCGGTGCGTATCCGGGATCGCGTAGCCTGATCTTGGCCAGCAGGTCTTCCATATACGGGCCGTCCCGTTCACCGAGAAGGAAGCGCGCGTGAGCTTCTCCAAAGATGCGGGCCGCGCCGAGGTGGCGCGACCATCGTTCCACCTGTTGAATCCGTTGTCCTTCCTCGGCGGGCGCCAGAAACGTCAGCAAGTCCTCCTGGCCCGAGTGCAACGCAAAGACGTTCTTACCGTCAAGGTCGCCGACGCCCTGCGACTCGGGCGCCGTGAACTCCAGTACGACGTTGTCATCGGTGTTGAGGTCCCCGCCCCGACCGAAGGCCCGCGCTCCCGACGTCCCCATCAGGAAGAACGAGAGCAGGTCCTCCGCCGTCCCCATTTGCACCACAGACAGGTCCGAACGAATCGCGGGGATGTCCATCCTGCGCGCCAGGCCCGCCTCGTCGATTGTGATGGGGTCATTGGACCCGACAAGAACCGCGTCATAGTAGGTGAGCCACACCATCGTGTGCGCGAAGCTCTCAGCGAACGTTCGCACCACGGTCCTCACGTCCTTGACGGTGAGCTCGTAGAGCGGAAGCCACTGCGAGGCGATTCCTCCCGGGGCAAGCCTGGCCGCAACGCTGCGGAAGTACTCGGCCGTGTACAGGTAGCCTGCCCCACCCGACCACGGGTGGATGGGGTCGGCCGTGATGACGTCGAACTGGTCCTGCGTCGTCGCGAGATAGTTCCTGCCGTCGTTCAGCACCACGTGCAGCTTTGGGTTGTCGAGAACGTTATGGTTCCAGGCCGCGAAGTTGCGCGCGACCCCAAGGGCGCCCTCTTCGATCTCGGCTAGGACAACGCGCTCGACCTCCGGGTGGACCGAGGTGGCACCCAGCGTCATTCCAGTGCCTGTCCCCAATACAAAAACGCGCCGGGGGTTCGGATGAAGAAGCATCGGCACGTGGCCCAGCGCCCTCTGCAACTGTACGTCTATGAGGCCGGTCGACGCCTCCGGGCGGCCATTGACGATAAACGTTTGCCCGCCACCCTTGGAGCGGGTCACGCTCACGGTCTCGTTGACGCCTTCGTGGTAGTAGAGGACGTCGACGTCGGCAAGTTTCTGGCGGGCCACCTCGGGCGTGTCAACGCTCCTGCTGCTATTGACGTACGTGGCGAAGTACTTTCGGTCCCATGCGCTACCCCAAGTCGGGAAGGCAGCGCGGAGCACCATGACGAGGGCTGTCACCGCAACGGCAAGGCCAACGCGTCGCCGAGAGTGGAGGCTCGCGAGGACGGCGACCCCTGTCCCGAGGTTCAGGATAACGAGCATCTGCAGAGAACGTTCGATTCCAAGGGCGTAGATGAGGACGAAACCGCTAACGATGGAACCGAGGATCGCCCCAACGGTGTTTGCGCTCAGGAGCCGGCCGATGGAGGTCCCCACCGAGCCCCGGCGCGAGCTACAGACAGCGCCGGCAACAGGGAACGCTAGGCCCATGAAGAACGCTGGGACGAACATGAAGGTCATGGCCGCGCCGAACGAGGACAAGACGCGACCCACGAACTCCGTCGCGTCCGGCCATACCAACAGTCCGCGTAGCCGGTTAGCGATGCTTGGCAACTGTCGCATCAGTACCGTCGCGAACAGTGCGGTCGTCCCGATAGCCAACTGCGTGGCACCGAACAGCCTCGAGGCTGATCGCCACGAGGGGGCCCACCGTCGGAGGACGGAGAATGAGTGGCTCCCCGCCCCGATACCGGCGAGGAACGCGACGAGCATGACGGTGAAGCTATAGACCGACGTTCCGGCAACCAGCGTGAGCATGCGCGTCCAGAGGACCTCGTACCCGAGCGCGCAGAAGCCCGAGGCGGCGATGCCGAGAATCGTCATCTGCATCGCTAGGTCGTCGGGAGCATCGGCCACGGCCCCGATGGGCGGTACCCCAGCGTCAGTTGGGGCGGAGCTAGGCTCGAAATCATCCCCTGCGCGCCTGTCCAGAAGAACGGACACCAAGCCGACCAGTGCGCTTGAGGCGACCGCGACCACAAGGGTCGCCTGAACGCCGAGCGCGCGGATTAGGACGAAGCCGGCCGCCAGCGTACCTGCTACCGCCCCTGCCGTGTTGAACGCGTAGAGAAAGGAGACATGCGTGGCGACCCCTTCACCGCGCCTCGCCACGAAGCGCGCCAGAACTGGCAGCGTTCCTCCCATCAAGGTGGTTGGGATGATCATGGCCGCGACCGCAAACGCTGTGCGCACTGCGGTCAGGTACGGTCCGTTCTCGTCCGCGATGCGGGCGACTGGGGGGTACAGCCACGGGTAGACCTTCATCAGTCCGAGGAACACCAGAGCCGACAGCCCCACACCGAGTTCCAAGAGCCCGTACAATCTCAAAGGCCGTCGGGTCCGGTCGGCGAGCTTCCCGAAGATCGCACTTCCAAGAGCTTGACCGCCCATGTACACGGCCAAGACGGTCGTGACCGCGAGATGGGAAGCCCCGAACACGAGCCCGAGGGACCGCGCCCATGTGACCTCGTATACGAGTCCAGCGGCGCCCGACAGGAAGAAGAGCAGTAGGATGTAGATGCGCAACGCGGACTTCCCGGTTGGATGGCACCGACGGCGACCAGAGCGCGCCGCCGAAGCAATGGGCTAACATCCTACAGCCTGCCGCGAGGGTCGGCCACGTCCGTCAAGCTGGCGTACGTCGCGTCATCCGGGTTGACTGACTACGCGGCGCTCTTCTTGGGCGCCGGCTTCAGCGCCTTCTGCTCGGGCTCATCCTCTTCGCGGTTGATGGTCATGTAGCGACGGACTATCGGCCCAGTCGTCGTGGATCTCGCAGAGCACGGCACCGACCAGGCCGATGATCGCCTCGCGGTTCGGGAAGATGCCGACGACGTCGGTCCGCCGGCGGATCTCCCGGTTGAGTCGCTCCTGGGGGTTGTTGCTCCAGATCTGCCGCCAGTGTTCCTTCGGGAAGGCCGTGAAGGCGAGCAGTTCCTCCGCGGCCTCGGCGAGCATGTCGGCGGCCTTGGTGAAACGACCGCGCAGGTGCTCGACCGTTCGGGCGTGCTGGGCCTGGACCGATTCGGCGTCGGGCTGAGCGAAGATCGTTCGCACGTAGGTCGCCACGATGCCGTGGGCCGCCTTGGGGACGCGGGTCAGGAGGTTCCGGATGAAGTGCGTCCGGCGGCGTTGCCACGAGGCCTCCGCGCAGTACCGACGCGATCGCGTCCTTGAGGCCAGGATGTGCGTCGGAGATGACCAGCTCCACGCCCTTGAGACCGCGCGCCCACAGACTGCGCAGGAAGGCCAGCCATCCGGCCCTGTACAGGATTCGAACCGTGGCCATCGGCTCCGGAGGCGACGGGCTAAGGGCCCGCGGTTGAATTAGTCGATCCGAAGGGGGATCGACAGGGTTGGGCGGTCCGTGATCTACAGTTCTGGTGAAAGCGGAGAAGGCAATTCGTCAGAAGTTTCGCCAGCTCAAGGGGTCGATGGATGAGCGGGTGAGGCGGCTTTGGGCTGGGGCTGAAGCCGAGGCGATGGGGAGGGGCGGGATCGCGGCGGTGGCGCGGGCGACGGGGCTCGCCATCAGCACGGTGACGCTCGGCCGAAACGAGCTACGAGCAGGCGTGCGCGCGGACAATCTCGTCAAGGTTCGGCGCAAGGGTGGCGGGCGGAAGCGTCACGAGGCGGTTCATCCCGAACTCATCCCAGCGCTGGAGAAGCTTGTCGACCCGGTCACGCGCGGGGATCCCGAATCTCCGCTTCGCTGGACATGCAAGAGCACGCGTGCACTCTCGGCCGAGATGTTCACGCGGTACGGGATCCGGGTGGGTGACAAGACGATTGCGAGGCTGCTTCGCGATCAGGGTTACAGCCTTCAGGCGGCGCAAAAGACGGTGGAGGGTGCGCAGCACCCGGATCGCAACGCGCAGTTCGAGCACATCAACGCCAAGGCACGGGACCGTATCGACCGTGGCGTTCCTTTCATTTCCGTCGACACCAAGAAGAAGGAACTGGTGGGGAACTTCAAGAACGCGGGGCGCGAGTGGCAGCCGCAGGAGGCCCCCGAGATGGTCGATGTCCACGACTTCCCGAACGATGCCGTTGGCAAGGCCATTCCCTACGGGGTCTACGATGTCGCGGACGACAGCGCCTTCGTCGCCGTCGGTACCGACCACGACACGCCCGTGTTCGCGGTTACGACGATCGAGACCTGGTGGAGGCTCATGGGTTCGAAGCGCTACCCGGAGGCGCGGGAGCTCTTCATCACCGCCGACGCGGGGGGTAGCAACGGCTACCGCCTTCATCTTTGGAAAGCGGAGCTACAGCGGCTCGCTGACAAGCTCCGCCTGTCGATTCGCGTCAGTCATTTCCCGCCTGGCACGAGCAAGTGGAACAAGGTTGAGCATCGCCTCTTTTCCTTCATCACCATGAATTGGCGCGGCAGGCCACTGCGAACCTATGAAACGGTGGTGAACCTCATCGGCAACACGACGACGCGTGCCGGGCTCGTCGTCCGTGCCTCAGTGGACCGTCGCTCCTACCCCACCGGCAAAAGAGTCTCGGCTAAGGACATCAGCGAGTTGAACATTGAACGCGATTCCTTCCACGGTGACTGGAACTACGTCATCCGTCCGCGCTCAAAGGCCGATTGATTCAATCGACTTGTTGGGGCGCGGGCCCTAAGGGCCCTCGGATGAACAACTCGTTTCACCGGGCCTGTTGTCGCGGGCGAATCGTGTAATTCCAATCGCCCTGGAAATGGTGTCTCTCGATGGAGAGCCCGCCCATTTGCTTTGCTGTGACCTTCTTGCCAGTGGGGTAGCGGCGACGGTCGAGGGCGGCCCGTACGACGAGGCCGCCGCTGTTGGTGGTGTTGCCGATCAGGTTCACGACGGTTTCATAGGTGCGAAGCGGTCTGCCGCGCCAGTTCATGGTGATGAACGAGAAGAGGCGGTGTTCGATCTTGTTCCACTTGCTCGTGCCCGGCGGAAAGTGGCTCACGTGCATGGAGATCCCCAGCTCGTCGGCGAGCCTCTGCAGCTCCACCTTCCAGACACGCGATCTGTATCCGTTGCTGCCGCCAGCGTCGGCGGTGATGAACAGGTCGCGCGCCTCAGGGTAGCGCTTGCTGCCCATGCGCTTCCACCATGCCGCGATCGAGGTTACGGCAAATACCGGTGTGTCGTGGTCGATGCCCACGTTGACGAACGCGCTGTTATCGGCGACGTCGAGCACGCCATAGGGAATCGCCTTCCCGACCGCGTCGCTTGGAAAGTCGTGGACGTCGACCAGCTCTGGCATGTCCTTCGGCTGCCATTCCACGCCGGCGTTCTTGAAGTTCCCGACGAGCTCCTTCTTCTTCGTGTCCACCGAAATGAACGGAACAGTGCGCTCGATGCAGTCCTTCGCTGTCGCGTTGATGTGCTCGAATTGCGCGTTGCGATCTGGATGCTGAGTTCCCTCGACGGTCTTCTGTGCCGCCTGTAGGCTAAATCCCATCTTTCGAAGTACCTTTCCTATGGTCTTGTCGCTCACGCGAATGCCGTACGTGTCAAACATCTCGCGCGAGAGCACCACGGCGCTCTTACAGGTCCAACGCAGGGGCGACATTGGATCACCCCTTGTCGCAGGATCGACGAGCTTCTGCAGCGCTGGCACCAACTCCGGATGCACTTCGTCGTGCGGTGGCCGCCCACCGCCCTTGCGGCGGACGGTCACCAGGTCGGTGTCATCCGCCCCGGCACGTAGCTCGTTGCGCCCCTTCTGGACTGTGCTGATCGCCATCCTGGTTGCGCGAGCAACCGCGGCGATCCCGCCATAGCCGATCGCCTCAGCCTCGGCGCCAGCCCAGAGCCGTTTCAAGCGCTCGTCCATCGCGCCCCTCAGCGCGTTGAACTTCCGGCGAACGGTCTGCTCAGGCGTCACCCCAACCGTAGATCACGAATACGAGATCGTGTCGATCCCCTTTGTGGCCGCGCCCGATCGACTTGTTCCCCCGAGGGCCCTAAGGATCCCGCAGCCCGTCGACCTCGTCCACCGCGACCGTGCCCCGGCTGCGGTAGACCGCGATGACGATGGCGAGGCCCACGGCCGCCTCGGCGGCCGCCACGGCGATGACGAAGAAGGCGATGGCGTGGCCGGAGACGTTCCCGCTCTGCCTTGCGAAGGCGAGGAAGGTGAGGTTCGCGGCGTTCAGCATGAGCTCGATGCTCATGAAGACGATGATGGCGTTCTTCTTCACCAGCACGCCGCCGACCCCGATGGCGAAGAGGACGGCGCCGAGCGCGAGGTAGTGGGTGACGGGCACCATGGCGCTAGATCCTCGGCTTCGAGACGACGACGGCACCGACGATGGCGACGAGGAGCAGCACGCTCGTCGCCTCGAAGGGCAGGAGGTACTGGGTGAAGAGGACCTTCCCCACGGCCCGCACCGTCCCGAAGCTGTCCGGCACCGGGCGCATCAGCTGGCCGGAGAGCGACGAGATGGACTGCACCACCAGGTAAAGCATTCCCGCCCCGCCGGCGAGGCCGGCCCACTTGAGCGCGCTCATCCGGTCGACGCCGAGCTCCTCGTCGGAGAGCGAGAGCAGCATGATGACGAAGAGGAAGAGCACCATGATGGCGCCGGCGTAGACGATGACCTGGAGGAAGGCGATGAGGTGGGCGGTGAGCAGCACGTAGATGCCGGCGAGGAAGAAGAAGGCCGCCACGAGGCTCATGGCGGCGTGCACGGGGCTGCGCGCCACGAGCACCCCGGCCGCGGAGACGATGAGCGGCAGCGCGAACACCCAGAACAGCACCACCTCTGCCTTGTCGCTCATCGCTTCCCTCGCTACTGGCGGATCCCGCCGATGAGGGCTTCCCGGGTCTCCCGGGACGCGCCCCAGGGCCTGTCGCCCTGCGGGCAGCCGCGGCGCTCCACGTGGTCCACGAACTCCTGGCGGAACTTCTTGAGGAAGCTCTGCACCGGCATGGCGGCCGCGTCGCCGAGCGCGCAGATGGTCTGGCCCATGATGTTCCCGGGCAGCTGCTCGACGATCTCCACGTCGCGGAGCGTGCCCTCGCCGTGCTCGATCTTCTCGAGCAGCTGCTCCATCCAGGGCGTGCCCTGGCGGCAGGGGGTGCACTGGCCGCAGCTCTCCTCTGCGTAGAACATGGCGATGCGCGAGAGCGCCCGCACCATGCACACCGAGTCGTCCATGACGATGACGCCGCCGGAGCCGGCCATGGTCCCGGCGGCCTTGAGCGCGTCGAACTCCATGGAGACGTCGATCTCGTCGCCGCGCAGCACCGGCGAGGAGGAGCCGCCGGGAATGACCGCCTTCACCGGGCGCCCGCTGGGCGTGCCGCCGCAGTCCTCGAGGATGAGCTTCTTCAGATTGTACTGCACCGGCTTCTCGTAGATCCCGGGGCGCTTCACGTTCCCCGAGACGCAGAAGAGCCTCGTCCCGCCCGACTTGGGCGTGCCGAGCGCGGTGAAGGCGGCGCCGCCGTTCTCCACGATCCAGGGCAGGTTGGCGAGCGTCTCCACGTTGTTGATGATGGTGGGCTTGCCCCACAGGCCGACGATGGCCGGGAACGGGGGCTTGACGCGCGGGTAGCCCTTCTTGCCCTCGAGCGACTCCATGAGGGCGCTCTCCTCGCCGCAGATGTAGGCGCCGGCGCCGCGGGTCACGTGGACCTCGAGCGCGAAGTCCCGGCCGCCCACCCGCGGTCCGATGAAGCCGGCCGCCCGGGCCTCGGCGAGCGCCTTCTCGAGCGCGCGGGCCTGCTTCGCGAACTCGCCGCGGATGTAGATGTAGGCGAGGTGGATGTCGAGCGCGTAGCAGGCGATGGCGATGCCCTCGACGAGCATGTGCGGGTCGTACTCGATGATGTAGCGGTCCTTGCAGGTGCCCGGCTCGGACTCGTCAGCGTTCACGCACAGGTAGCGCGGGCGGGTGTCCTTCGGCAGGAACGTCCACTTCACGCCGGTGGGGAAGCCGGCGCCGCCGCGACCGCGCAGGTTCGAGATCTTCACCTGCGTCGACGATCTCCTCGGGCCGCATGGACAGCGCCTTGTCGAGCGCGCGGTAGCCGCCGTCGGCGCGGTAGCCGTCGATCGAGGGGTCCTTCTTGGGCCAGCGCTTGGTGAGGATGAAGATGTCGCTCACTTGAGGCCTCCCAGGATCCTGTCGACCTCCTCCACCGTGAGCCGCTCGTGCATCTCCTCGTCGACGAGCATCGCCGGCGCGGTGGCGCAGGAGCCCAGGCACTCCACCTGCCGCAGCGTGATGCGCCCGTCGCGGGTGGTGCCCCCGTTCTCGACGCCGAGCTTCTTCTTCAGGTGCGTGAAGATGTCGAAGCCGCCGGTGAGCGAGCAGGAGACGTTCGTGCAGACCTCCACGACGTGCCGGCCCACCGGGTGCGTGTGGTACATCACGTAGAAGGTGGCGACCTCCTCGGCGCGGATGGCGGGGGCGCCGATCCGGTCCGCCGCGAGCTTTTGCACCGCCGGTGGAAGCCAGCCGAAGACTTCCTGGGCGAGCCGCAGCGCGGGCAGCATCGCCGCTTCCTTGCGGTCTGGGGGGTAGCGCCCGAGGATGGCCGGGATCCCGGAGTCGAACCGGGCGACCTGATCCTTCGGCAGCTCCGCGATGTCCTGCGGCGCCCGCTCCGCGGCAGCGTGGTCGTGATGGGACATAAGGGTCGGAGATGCCTCGAAAAAGTCCTCGCAGGCTAGTTACCGGGTCCTGCCTTGTCAAGGAGATCCTCGGCGTGCGAATGTTCGTTTCGCCCGGCATGCAACCCTCCGAGAAGCGAAGGGATCCGCGCGTCCCGCTGGTGCTGCGCATCGACTACCCGGCCTCGACGGACGCGGTCCGCGACGTCACCGAGAACCTTTCGGCGGGTGGGCTCTTCATCCGGTCCGACCGGCCGCTCTCCTCCGGGGAGCGGGTGCCCCTGCAGGTTGGCTTCCCGGGGCTGCTCGAGCCCTTCGAGATCGAGGTGGAGGTGGTGCGCCGCGAGGCCGGGCCGGCCGGAGCGGCCGGCGTGGCGGTCCGCATCCCGGACGACCGCGCCCCCGATCGCGACAAGCTCGCGGCGCTCGTCGCGCGCTGGCTCTCCCCCGAGCCCGCCGCCCGCAGCTACCGCGTGCTCATGGTGGAGGACAACCCGCACGTGGTGGAGATGTACGAGTGGGCGCTGAAGAAGCTGCGCGCGCCGTCGGGCCTCGTGGAGATCCAGGTGGAGTACGCGCCCCACGGCCAGGCCGCGCTGGCGCGGCTGTCCCGCCCGCCGCGCATCGACCTCTTGCTCACCGACCTCTTCATGCCGGTGATGGACGGGTTCACGCTCGTGGAGCGCATCCGCTCCGACCCGTCGCTCGGCGACCTGCCCATCCTGGTGGCGAGCGCGGGAGGCCCGCGGGCCCGGGAGCAGGCGAGCCGGCTCGGGATCGACGTCTTCCTCTACAAGCCGGTGCAGATGAACGACATCCTGAACACCGTCCGCGCGCTCTTGCGCATCCAGGCCTGAGCGCCGCGCCCTTCTTGACGCGTGAGGCCCGCCGGACGCGGTCCGGCGGGCCCCGTGAATCGATCGATTGCCGTCTTCTTACTTGCTCTTCTTGTTGAAGGCGTCCTTCAGTGCCTTCGCCGGGGCGATCTTGACCACCGTCTTGGCGGCGATCTTAATGGCCTCTCCCGTGGCCGGGTTGCGGCCGATGCGGGCCTTGCGCTGCTGGAGCTTCACGGCCCCGAGGCCGCCCAGCGGGATCTTGCCGGCGCCCTTCAGGTTCTTCAACACGACTTCCTCGACCGCTGCGAAGACCGCCTTGGACTGCGCCTTCGAGATGCCGGCCTTCTCGGCCACGGCGGCGAAGAACTGAGCCTGCGTCATGCTCATGTGCGACCCTCCTTGGGCCACCGCCGGGAAAACCGCCCGGAAAAGCGCGGCGGGCCGGCGAATTGGCGAATGCGATATCGCGATCGGATCGCCGAGTCAACACCCGATCGCGTTCTTTTGCCCGTCAAATGGGCCTGGGATGGCGATCCACGGCCCGCGAAGATCCAAAAACCCGCAAGAAACGGCCCTTCCGAGGCACCCCGAAGGTCCGTCAGCGCCGGAAAAGCGCGTAGAGGATCTCCCAGGCGATGAGGCCGATGACCGTGATCTCGAGGAGCTCGCCGCGTCGCGTGTCGGCGGTGTCGGAGAGCAGCCGGTTCACGTCGGCGAGCAGCCGCTGCTTGCGCAGCACCGACTCCTGCCAGCTCGCGAGCCCGAACCGGCGCACGGCCGCCTGGTAGAGCCTCGCCAGGTAGAAGTCGCCCACGATCTTCACGGCGTTCTCGAGCCGCTCCACCATCTCCGAGAGCTCGAGCAAGAGCGCCGCCGTCTCCCGGAGCAGCCGCCCGTAGCGCCGAGAGAGCAGCCGCGGGCCGCCCAGCACCCCAATCTCGTCGTAGATGCGCCGGAGCTCCCTGTCGAGGAGCGCGTCGTAGTAGCGGAGCTCGAGGAGGTGGGCGGTCGCGAACTCGAGCAGGTCGGGGATGTCGGTGAGCCCCGAGGGCTCGTGCACGAAGGCGCTGTTCCAGTCCACGACCGCGAGGTCGGTCTCGAGGTAGCTGTAGCGGTGCTTCAGCACGTCCTCGCGCTCCGAGCCGGAGAGCGGCGTGCGGTCGCGCTCGCCGAGCAGCAGCCGCGCCAGCGGGGCCGTCTCGAGGAGCTCGGCCCCGGTGACCAGCCGGTCGAAGGCCCGCACCAGGAAGACGGTGTAGGTCTCGTGGCCCTCCCAGGAGTGAGGCTTTTCCAGCGCGGGCGTGAGCGCCCGGGCGAGCTCCTCGGCCTCGCGCCGGGCAAGCGCGTCGATGTCGCGGGTGGGCTCGTCGAGCAGCTCCTCGGAGAGCGGCAGGAGCTCCTCGAAGGTGGTTCCGGCCGGGATGGCCACCTCGTAGAGCACGCTCACGACGCCCGTGTCGGACAGGTTCGCCCGGGCCTCCGCCGCCCGACCGCCGGAGTGGAGCGGGAGCGTCCGCGACCCGAGCCGGAGGTGCACGGGCGGGTACGGGATCTCGATGGCGGAGTGGGTGCGCGGGCTCTCCAGGCGGAAGCGCGACGTGGGCGCCGCCGCGAGCGATTCCGCCCGCCCAAGGTCGATGGCGTCGGCCACGTCGAAGAGCCGGTAGATTCGGACGGTCCCGTCCTTTATTCGAAGCGGCGCGGCGTCCATCGGGGAAGCCTACCGCGGGACGCCGGGACCCGGCGGTCTCGAAGGGGGCGCGCCGCGCGGGCGTCAGGCGCCGACGAGGCGCAGCGGCATCTGCGCCCGGTTGCGCGGGAACTCGACGAGGTAGTCGCCCGAGAAGCAGGCGTCGCAGAAGCGGCTGCGGTCCTCGCCGAGCGCCTGGTACATCCCCTCGAGCGAGAGGTAGCCGAGCGAGTCCGCCGTGATGTAGCGGGCGATCTCGTCGACCGAGTGTGAGCTCGCGATGAGCTCCTGGCGGGTCGGGGTGTCGATGCCGTAGTAGCAGGGCCACGCCGTGGGGGGCGAGCTGATGCGCATGTGGATCTCGGCGGCGCCAGCCGCCCGCAGCATCTTCACGATCTTCCGGCTGGTGGTGCCGCGCACGACCGAGTCGTCGACCACCACGATGCGCTTGCCTTTCAGCATGTCCTTCACCGCGTTGAGCTTCAGCTTCACGCCGAAGTGGCGGATGGACTGGGCCGGCTCGATGAAGGTGCGCCCGACGTAGTGGGAGCGCACGAGCCCCATGGCGAAGGGGATGCCGCTCTCGTTGGCGTAGCCGATGGCCGCCGGCACGCCGGAGTCTGGCACCGGCATGACCAGGTCGGCCTTCGCGGGCTGCTCGCGCGCCAGCCGCGCGCCGAAGGCGTTGCGGGTCGCGTAGACGGACTTGCCGAACAGGACCGAGTCGGGGCGGGCGAAGTAGATGTGCTCGAAGACGCACCGGCCAGCGCGGTCCGGGGATCGCTGCTCGGGGAAGAGCCTCTCGGAGTGAAAGCCGGTCTCGTCGACGACGATGAGCTCGCCGGGCTCGACCTCGCGCAGGTACTCGGCCTCGATGAGGTCGAGCGCGGTGGTCTCGCTCGCGAGCACGTAGCTCCCCTTCAGCCGCCCCAGCACGAGCGGCCGGAAGCCGAGCGGGTCGCGCAGGCCCACGAGCGCCTTCTCGGTGAGCATCACGAGGCTGTAGGCGCCCGCGACCTTCGAGAGCGCCTGCCGGAGCGCCGCGAGCAGGTGCTCGCGGGTCCCGGGCCGGAACTCGGTGCGTGCCCGCGCCATGAGGTGGACGACCACCTCGGTATCGCTCGTGGTCTGGAAGATGGAGCCGGCGGCCTCGAGGTCGCCGCGCAGCTGCTCGGCGTTCACCAGGTTGCCGTTGTGCGCCACCGCGAGCGCGCCGCCCGCGTACTGCACGGCGATGGGCTGGGCGTTCTTGAGGTGGGAGTCCCCGCTCGTGGAGTAGCGGACGTGGCCGATGGCGGCCCCGCCCCGGAGCCGCTCGAGCACGTCGGCGGTGAAGATGTCCGCGACGAGGCCCATGCCGCGGTGGACGTGGAGCGTCTTGCCGTCGGAGGAGACGATGCCCGCCGACTCCTGCCCTCGGTGCTGCAGCGCGTGCAGCCCGAGGTAGGTGAAGTTCGACGCGTCGAGGTCGGTGCCCGGGGCCCAGATCCCGAAGACGCCGCATTCCTCGGCGAGCTTGTCCCACACCGCTTCGTAACCCATGGCGGGCGCAGTATAACGATCCGGTGGCGAAAAAGCTCATGGCCTGGGGCGCGCTCGTCGCGGTCGCGGCGCTCTGCGTGGCAGCGACCGTGCCGCTCCACGGCGAGCGGCTCCGGGAGCCGCCGCGGCTCGTCTCCTCCGCGCACGCCGAGGGGCCGCTCGAGGTCGGCGCGGCCGCCGTGGCGCTAGACGTCGAGCCGGGCACGCCGGTCGCAGGCTTTCCCAGGCTCCACTGGGCGAGCCTAGGGGTCCGGGACGCCCCGATGGCGCGCGCCGCGGTCCTCTCCGAGCCTGGATTCTCCGCGGCGCTCGTGTCGGTCGACATCCTGCTCGTGCCGGCGGCGCTGCGGCGCGCCGTCGAGGCGCGGGTCGCCGACCTGAAGCTCGGCGCGCTCGTCGTCGCCGCCACCCACACCCACTCGGGCCCGGGCGGCTACTGGAGGGATCCTTTGGGGGAGTGGTTCGGGACCGGCCCCTACGACGAGGCGAGGCGCGACGCGCTCGCCGCGCGCATTGCCGAGGCCGTGCGGCTCGCCGCGACGGCGCGGGCCCCGGCGACCCTCTCGGCGGCCCGGGCGCGCCTCCCCGGCCTGGCCTCGAACCGCGACGGCGGGGAGGTGGACGGGCGGCTCCTCGTCTTGCGGGCCGCGACCCCGGAAGGAAAGGTGGTCGCGCAGGTGGTCGTCTACCCGGCACACGCCACCGTCGCCGACTCGAAGGCCCGGCTCATCTCCGCGGACTGGCCCGGGGCGCTCGCCCGGGAGCTCCCGGGCGTCGCGGTCGTCCTGCAGGGAGCCGTGGGCGACCAGACCTGGCACCTCGACCCGGGCAAGGCGAGCGGACCGGAGGCCTACGCTCACGAGCTCGCCTCCGAGATTGGCCGCCTTGCCTTCGCGCCCGGCGAGGCGCGGCCGCCGCTCGGCGCCGCCACCGCCGAGGTGACGCTGCCCGCGCCATCCTTCGGAGCCGTACCGCGGTTCCTCGACCGGCTGCTCGCGAACCTGCTGTGGAGATGGTTGCCGGAGCGCTCCTCGGTGACGGCGCTCCGGGCCGGGCCGGTGCTGTTGCTCGCCGTTCCGGCCGAGCCCTCCGAGGCGGTGGGGCGCCGGTGGCGCCAGGCGCTCGGGGACGACTCGGAGGTGGTCTCGCTCGCCGGCGACTACCTGGGCTACGTCGAGACGCCACAGCGGGTCCGCGCCCGCGTCGGGGAGGCGAAGCGCACGTACCTGGGGCCGGACCTCGCCTTCGTTCTCGGCGAGGGGCTCGTCGCGGCGCAGCAGGCCCTTCGGTAGCCGATGGCGGCTTCGCGCGCCGCCCGAGCACCGCCCGGCGACGGGCGCCCGGAGGGCCCACCGCTTCGCGGTCAGTACGCGAAGAAGGGACCGGTTCCGAGCCCCGACGTGGTTCCCTCGAGCCCGTAATAGACGTCGAGCCCGAAGTGGAACGGCAGTCCCCAGTCGAATCCCTCCGAGGGCAACGCCGGGCCCCCGATGTTCCCGAATACGCTGTTGGGGCCATTCAGGAAGCTGTCGTAGTTGGCGATCTGAAACGTCACCGTTCCCGAGGGAGACCCCGTCGCGCCCGTGTTCGTCGCGGTCAGCCCGACCGTGGAGGGCGGGCAGAACCAGGACGTGTAGTTCACGCACTCCGACGGGGGCGTGCCGGCCGGGCACGGGCAGGTGGGAAGCGCGCTCGACGACGTCGGCGGGAAGAAGAGCCCGTTCGAGCCGGTGTCGAGAAAGGCGGAGTAGGACTGGCCGCCCAGCACGGTGACGAAATCGCCGTACTGGTCGACCGAGTAGGTCGCCACCCCCGTTGGCACCTGGTTGTTCGGCTCGGTTCCGATCCCGAGCACCACCGCGCCGGTAGCAGAGAGCGACCCCGCGGCCGGCACGTTCGGGAGCTGCACGATGACCCCGTTGTTGTCTCTCGGGAGGAAGAGCACCGGGTTCGGGACCTGGGCGGAGAGCGCGACCGCGACCGGCGTGCAGCTCGAGCCGCTGCAGGAGTAGTAGAGGCCGTTGTCGGGACTCGTCGCGCACTGCGAACCGCAGTCCTGCGCGAAGATGGAGAGCCCGAGTAGCCCGTTGAACCCGGCCAAGGAGGGGCTCTGGTCCGGGTTCGTGCACCCGGCCGGAAGAGTTCCGAACGAGGCGTCGATGACCTGGATCGGCACCTGCACGGCCGGCTCGCCCCCCAGGACGACGCCGGCCGTCTCGATCTGTCCCCAGTCGGCGGTGCCGTCCGCGTACTGGAAGCACTCGGCGAGGAGCCCCGAGCCGCTCGCGACCGGCTGGAGGGCGACCGTGAGCGCCTGGCGGAAGATCCGCAGGCCACTGCTGCCGGTGTCGAGCAGGATGCCGTCGATGGTCTGGCACTCCGAGGTCCCCGGCGAGCACACGGTCACCGCGACGCACGGCTCGTTCTGGTAGGCGCTCGCGGCGACGCAGAGCGGGCCGTTCACCGTGACGGTCATCACGTTCGCCGCCGGGCCGGCGATCTCGAAGCCCTTGCCTCCTCCGCTTGCGCTGCACCCGCAGACGAGCGCGAGCGCGAAGCTGGCGAGCAGCCTCCTAGTGGATGTCATCGACCGTCACTCCCGGGGGAATAAGCGCAGGTGCGTAGGCCCGACCCTGCAGCTTGCGCATGTGGCCCCATCTCTCCACCACGAGGTTCTTCCCGACCACCTGCCGGCTGCGGCGCCCGTGCTCGCGCGGGGTCGCCGCGAGCCGCTCCGCGTACTCGCTCGCGTACGATCCCAGCAGTGGCGCGAGGTCGGGCTCGCTGATTCCTTGCCACGCAACGGCGAACACCACGCCGCCCGGCGAGACGAACTCCCGGACGACCCAGCCCCCGGTTGCGAGCTCGTGCACCGAGTAGCCGCCGCGCGCCGCGCTGGCGCGCTGGCTGGCGGCAAGCACCTTCCCGTCCAAGGCGATCGAGCTCGCCGGCTCGCCGAGCGTGGCCCAGGCCCGCGGCGCCGCGGCGAGGATCGATACCGACAGCGCGAGGGCGGAGAGAGGAGCGGGGAGGCGTCTTGACATAGCTCGTGGATTCTAGCGCCGAGTCATCGCTTTTCACCGTCGCATTCGCGCGGCGACCGGGGGTATCGCGCAGAAAGACATGGCCGGCACCTCCTCGAGGTGCCGGCCATGTCAGAGCGCGGCGACGGGGAAGACGCTCGCGCCCCGGTCCTTGAAGACACGTGAGCAGCTGGCACGTTAAGAAAGAAAGGCGCCCGCGAGCGGCCCGGTCCCCCGAGACGTGAAGAAACGTGAAGATTCGAGGGCGAGCCCTTCGCTAGGCCGAGGTTGCCCACCACTGGGTCGCGTCGTGACCCCTCCCGCAGGGACCCGTCGCACAACTCCCCGCGGCGACTGCTCTTTGCGGCTGGCGCGCGCCTTGCTCTCTCGGGACAGGGTCGGCGTCCGCCCGGGTTCGGGCGGCGAGTTCTCGGGGCGAGAGGTACGCCGCGAGGCATCCCGACTGACCAGTCACGGGGAAGAAAGGCATCGAGGACATGAACGTGAGCAGCGTCACCAGCAACAACAGCATCCTGGCGCTCGATCCCCTGCTCGCCAGCGGGGCGCAAAGCCAGGCGGGCTCATCGACGGCCGTGCCGAGCTGCGGGACCGACATCTCCAGCCTGGCGAGCACGATGAACAGCCTCCAGCAGTTGCAGCAGACCGACCCGGAGAAGTTCAAGCAGGTGATGGCGAGCGTCGCGGGCACGCTCGAGACGGACGCGGCAAACGCGACGGGGTCGCAGGCCCAGTTCCTGAGCCAGCTCGCGAGCAAGTTCCAGCAGGCTGCGCAGACGGGCAGCATGTCCCCGCTCGAGCCGTCGGGGTCGGTCTCGGCTCACCACGGCCACCACCATCGCGGCGCGAAGAGCTACAGCGCGCAGCAGTCGTCGGGAGTCGGTGGCTCGTCCGCGCAGGCGTCCGGGACCGACCCGACGCAGCCGTCGTCGCTCAACCTGGCCCAGGTCATTCAGGGCGCGATGCAGCAGGTCGGCATCTCGTAGCAGCACCATCTGCGCGGTCTCTCGGCCGGGTGGCCGGTCGTCACGTCCGACACCGGCCACCTGGGCCGTCTTGCCGGTCGGCTCCCGTCGACGGCCGCGGCCGCGCGTCGCGGTTCCACTCGGAGTCAATCCCCCTTGAGGGCGTCGGGAACTCGCTCCCGACACGGTGGAGCATTGCCGGGCTGGAGCTCCATCACGGACCGCTCCCGAGCACGCGAGTCCGGACCGGAATTCCGGCGGGCCGCTCTTGCCGTTTGTGCGTGGGAAGGGCTTAGATGCACGGGAAAGCCGAAAGCGAATGGCGTCGTGGGACCGAGGCATATGGCTCGCATTCGGGGCGGCGCTCCTCGCCGCCCCTCGGGCAAGCGTCGCCTTCGACGCGGACGGCCATGTCGTCGTGGAGGCCCTGGCCTACCGGAGCCTCGTGGAAGGGCTCGGCGATGAGCCACCGCGCCCTGACGTGCTCCGCGACCTCATCAACGACGGCGCGCTCGTGCCCCCGATCTGCTTCGGGCGCGGGCCCAACCCACCCAAGGAGTGCCGCCGGGCGGCGTCGGAGAACCCGCTGCTGGAGTGGCCCCAGCCGCTCACGGACCGCCCCGACAACAACCTGAGGAGGCAGTTCAGCGACGTCGGGCAGTGCGTCCACTTCATGGGCATGCTGGCCGACGAGGCCTCGCCGCCATTGAAGGGACGGCACGTGCCGCGTGCCCTCGCGACGACCGCGTTCGCCCGGTGCAGCAACCTCCTCGACGACATGATGCGGCAGGTCGTGATTGTCGGAGGGGTGGGCACGCGCGGGAGCCGGTACGGCCTCTACGAGCTCATGCACTCCGTGACCGACTCGTTCTCCTACGCGCACACCGAGCGGATACCAGGTACGCACCGGATTGACTTCCTGCGCGTCTGGGGTCCCGTCGAGACGCTCTCGTTCAGCCGCCTTGGCGACTACTACTCGGAGTCACCCCTGCAGCACGACGCCTTCGACGCGCGCGACGGCGCCTACATCCGGAAGTTCGGGGAGGTCAACGGGCGCCCGTGCAAGGAGCTCACTGCCCTTCCCTACACGGTTCCGTACGCCTGCCTCTCCGAGGAGGGCGAACTCGC
The DNA here is from genome assembly GCA_963754915.1 of uncultured delta proteobacterium. Taxonomy (GTDB): domain Bacteria; phylum Myxococcota; class Myxococcia; order Myxococcales; family Anaeromyxobacteraceae; genus DATJZG01. Next base: position 184,069 of record CAVWHZ010000016.1, read on the forward strand.
GCGACAGGCGCTCGTCGAGCTCCTCGTCGCGGTGCGCGACCTGCGCCGGGAGAAGCTCGACGCCCCGCCCGGCGTGCACACCGAGCCGGAGAAGTCGGAGGCCTGGAAGAGGTTCAAGGCGAAGTGGTTCACCCCGGTGAATCCGTGCGAAGGAGCGGAGTGCGAGGCGAAGCAGCCCGCCGAGCTCGTCCAGCCGAGTGGTCTCCTCGTCGGCGCCGGGGCGACCTTCAACCCGAGCCGGGCCTTCTACGATGTCACCGCGCACGTCCGGCTGCTTGAGTGGTCGCAGCAGCTGAGCCCGTTCGTGTTCGGGTTGAGCGCGGAGGCCGGCTACCGACGGGCCTACGGGATTCCGGCGAACCTCGGCGTCGTCGGGGCGGGACTCGTCCTGGAGCTCCCGTTCGACCGCAGGTCCGCCCTCGGCTTCACCCCGATTGCGGGGCGTCACACCTTTGGCGGCCCGGACGCCGGGTGGGAGATCGTCACGCAGGCCTTCCAGTACGAGTTCCACCCGATCGAGAACCTCTCCATCTCCTTGCTCGGGCCCGTCGAGATCGACTGGGGCCGGGTCAGCGTCGACTGGTCCTTTGGAGTGGTCATCGGCTACACGCCCACCCGCAAGAACGTCGCCGGCGGGTCCCTCATCAGACTTCCCAAGGAAGAGGTTCAGCGCCACGACGACGAGTGGGCTCCCGAGCCGCTGTGGTACGGGCGCCTCAAGGGGCGAGAGCCCACCTGGTACGTGTTCGTCGACGCGACGCCCATCCCCATGAGCTCCCCTGGGAACGACTCGGCGCTGGGAGGGCTCTGGGCGCTCGGTGCCGAGCTGATGTGGGACCGCGATCCCTGGGGTGGGCAGCTCTCCACGGCGTACGGGGGCACCTTGGAAATGGGGCTCCGCAACACGAGCTCGCAGACGAGCTACCTGACGGCCGCGGCAGCCGTGGAGCTCCGCTGGTACTTCGTCCGGTCGGTCGGGGTCTCGTTCGTCCCGGCTCGCGTCGAGGGTGGGCCAAAGGTCCGCGGGATCTCGACCGACGACACCGCACCCGGAGTCCACGGCTCGCCTCCCGACCAGTACTACCTGCAGGCCGGCACGCGCCTCGGCGTGGCTTTCAGCCTGGGCATGGTCGACTTGCTCATCCAGGCGCCGACGCTCGCCTGGCAGGCCCGCCCCTTCAATACCGGAGAGATCCTCACCCTGCGCGTGGCCTTGCGCGTCACGCCGCCCGGCTGACGCGAACAACAGGCCGTGAGGCGGCCCGGTGCGGGGTCAACCGAACCGGGGCCGTCGACATCGACTCGGCACGCGCGCTTCACCAGGGGTGCGTTGCGGTCCGACGCGTTTCCCTAGAACGCGAGACCCCATGCGATCGGCGGCAGCCGGATGCCGACCGGCGTCGCCGAGCCTCCCTCGACCGGAGGATGGAAGATGCGGGGGATGGCCCAGCCCACGAGGCCCCCGATCGCGGAGCCGACGAGGATGTCCGTCAAGTAGTGCTGGTCCGCCGCGATTCGAAGGTAGCCGACGCCGGCCGCCAGCGTGAACCCTACCCCCGCCGCGATCCCTACCCCCGCGTAGCCTCGCATGGACGCCACGGTGACCGTGGCCGCCACGACCGAGAATGCGAAGGACACGTGGCCTCCATAGAAGGACAGGTTGTCCTCGCTCTTCGAGTAGCCCACGTCGTTTTCGAAGTAGGCGTACGGGCGCTGGCGGCCTACAAGGAGCTTCACGACCTGGTTCAGGAGCAAGGCCCCGGCGACTGCCTCGGTCACGAGCAGCGAGTCGACGAGCCCCGCGTTGACGTCCCCGCGGCTGTTGGCTGAGAGAAGGAGGTAGCCCAGGGCGGAGGCCGGTACCACTCCGTCGAGGACGGTCGACAGGGTGTCGGCGGTCCGGGCGTCCTTCCAGACGAGGGCGTTCCGAACGGACGCGTCGATGCCCGGGGGCGTGCACCAGTGGCAGGTCGACGGCAAGAGCTCGGGCTGGTAGACGGTGAGCAACACCACCGAGAGCGCCATCGCTCCCGTGATTGAGGCATCCAGCGCGAGGTTGTACTGCAGCGGGACCGGGGGCTCCTCGCCCCGCGCCACGGGAGTGACCGCAATCGCGAGCATGAGCGGGACCGCGCGGCCGGAACGCATCGAGGCACTCTACCATCTGCCGCGCGGCGGACCGTGGGTGGAAGCCGGCGGCGGCGGCGCCGGATGCGCCGCACGAGCAACCTCGCCGGACCGGCGCTTCGAGGCTCGGAGCCACAGCCTCATATCCCACCCGGTGGCTCCCCGGGGCTCTGCGCCTGACGCTCCTACGGGTCGTCGATCGCAGCGATGCGATGGGCACGCAACGCTCGGACAGGAGCATTGACAGCGTGAGGCTCTGGTGGCTTCCCGGGCCGCATCGATCGGCCGCGCCACAGGTGACCCACTCGCTTAGCCTTTCGAGGACCTTCGGGTCGAATTCGTGCTCAGATGGGCCCATCCGGGCGTCGCACGAGGGATCGGTAAGCGACAAGCACTGGAGAAGAGGTCGGAGTTGGCCACGACGGACCCGAACAGCCCAGCTGGGCCTGGCGCGAATCGTTCCCGCGAGGATCCCTCGGCGGCGGCGAGCACACGAACATGGGCGATCACCGCCGGCATCCTGGTGGTCGGCTGGGGCATCGCCATCGTGGTGTACGCGACTGCAACTCCTGTCGTCACCGACGACATGGTGGACGACTGGGAGCATTCCCGTCGCTACCTGCTGCAGCTCGAGCGCATCGGCGGCAAGGCGGCAGTGCTCGGAAGCGAGATGAACGCGTGGATTGCCGGCCTTTGGCAGGGGCAAGCGCTCGCGTACACCATCGCCTTCCTCACCGCAGCCGTCGCGCTCGGCTATTTCTTCCTGGCGCGTCGCTCCCGGGCGCGCGGCCTCGACGAAGAGCCCGGCGCGCAGAAATAGGCCCCTGCGCTAGAAGCGCACGGCCGCGCCGCCGGGAGCCGGTTCCACCGCTGGTGCACCAAGCACGAAGAGCACCGCGGCCCCCGCCGACAGCGCCAGCGCGGCCCCGCCTGCGATCCACGCCGCGCTGCGCGCCTGCTCATAGCTCGCCGTCGCCGCCGTGTAGGCCGACGGGTCGGCCCCTCCGGCGAGGCTCCCGCCAGGGAGGACGAGCGCGCGCGCCTCGCTGGCGTAATGTCCGGCTTCGATCCCCTGCCACACGGCCACGCCCGCCGAGACGGCCGCGAGCGAGACTGCCGTCCACGCGGCCGGGCGCATCCAGCCGCGTCCGTTCGCTACGGACGCGCGGAGGGCGAGCGGCTCGGCCGAGCCGAGGCCAGGGAGCGCAGGAGTACCCCGCGGCGCGGGGTCCGGCGGCGCGAGCGGCCGCGCGGCGAGCGAGGTCTCTCCCGGCGTCGCGAGGTCGAGCGCGACCGTGTGGTCCTCGACGAGGTCGACCGAAGCCCGCGCCGCCCTTCCGGAGAGGGCGACCACTGCGACCCGATAGCGCCCTGGCGGAAGCCTCGCCTCGGCGGGTGCGGGGCCGAGCGGCCGGCAGCCCACCGAGGCTTCGGCCGCTCCGCCGCTCGAGGCGACCGTGAGCCGGACCCGCCCGCGCGCCTCGACCCGCGCCCGGGCTCGCTCGAACTCGCGCCGGAAGGAGGGCGAGTACTGCTCGGGGTCGGGCCGGGCGTCCGCCTCGATCCCGAGGAGCAGCTCCATTGCCGCGCGCGCGGCGTCGGTGCGCCCGAGGGTCGCCTCGGCATGGGCGAGCCGGAGAAGCGCGCGCGACCACTGCGCCTCCGCCTCCGCGCTCGGAGGCAGCAACTCCAGGTCGGCGACAATCGAGGCGAGTGCGGAGATCGCCGCGGGGTAGTCGCCCGCCCGGTAGGTGGAGAGCGCCTCGGAGAAGGCCCGGTCGAGCTCTCCCAGGTCGCGGGCAGGAGCGGGCTCCAGCGCGCCGGCGCTGCCGGCGAGCGCGACGAGCGCGATGGCGGCTGCTGTGGTCACGGCGAGCCCGGCGCGGCGCGCCGCCTCGAGACCGGCAGGCAATGCAAGGGGCGTGACGGCCAAGGCAACCGGTGGAACCGGGGACCGAAAAGGCCGCCGCGCGGACCCGCGCACCGCAGGGCGCTCGCTCGCACGACCCGCGAGGCCAGCGCCCACGGGCGCGCGGCTCCGGAACACTGCTGGCAAAGGACCCCCTCGATCGATCCGATCGATTGAGTATAATGGGGTAACGCTATTGGGGGGCCCGAAATCGATGACCCGGGTGGGGCTCTGGCAAGCCCTTGGGGCGGTTGCCGCGTTCGCGGCCGGCTGCGGGGCCCTGCCATCCCCGAGGAGCTGCTCGGCGACCGGGGACTGCCCCGAGGGCGCTCTCTGCAGCGGAGGCGTCTGCGTGAAGGATCGACCGCCGGTCGCCGACATCACGCTGCCCTCCCCGGTCGTCTCGAACCTCCCGCTCGACTTCAGCGCCGCTGGCAGCAGCGACCCCGACCAGGGCGACCACGTCGCCTCGTGGGCGTGGACCTTCACTCCCGTGGGCGGCGCGTGCGATCCGCAACCGGGCACCTCTTCGGTCGAGGCGCCCACGGTCGTCTTCCCGTGCGCTGGGGCGTTCGACGTCGCGCTCGTCGTCGCGGACACGCTCGGCGTGAAGAGCCCACCCCAGGTCCTGCGCGTCCAGGTCGACGCCTCGAGCGACCCGCCCGAGGTGACGGCCGGCGGCGACGTCGCGCTCGACCACCACTGCACGGGCACGCCGCTCTCGTGCACGCCCTGGGACGGCCAGGGCGCGTCCGTCGCGCTCGCGGCTTCCGCGAGCGGTCCAACTGGCCTCACGTTCTCGTACCACTGGTCGGCCCAGATCCCCGCCGAGCTCGCGACCAAGCCGGCGCCCACGATCTCGTTTCTGCCCGGCCCCGACGTGGCGAGCCCGACGGTGCTCGTCGAAACGAACGGGACCGCCATCGCCGGTCAGTACACCTTCACCGTGGCGGCAACCGACTCCCGGGGAATGGTGGCCATCGCGCGCCAGCACGTCACCGTGGGGAACCACCCGCCGGTCGTCCTGGGCGGCGGCACCTTCGAGGTGCCCCACGCCTACCAGGCGGCGACGAGCACTTTCGTCGCCACGGGCACCACCCCGCCGCTCACGGTGAGCGACCCCGACGGCGACCCGGTGACGTCGCTCGGCTTCGCCTTCGCGCACGCCGGCGACGGGGGGAGCTCGTACGCGGGCCAGGACCTCGGCGACCGCGCCGCGCTCACGGTGACAGTCGCCTACGGCAAGCCGTCGGACGCCGCGCTTCTCATCGGACCCGCCGTGCAGCGGCGGGCGGACCTGACGGTGGTGGACGTGAACGGGGCCTCCACCACCGCGGGCTTCCAGGTCGTTGTGGGCAACCGGCCCCCGCGGCTCGCCACGGCGGTGCCGACGGCCTCCGTGAATCACTCCTACGACGCCGCGGGGCGCCGCTACCTCGCGGTGGCACCGCTCTCCACTTACGTGGACGACGACGGCGACCCGCTCCTGCCGTCGGTCGCCGGCGACCCGGTCTGCGGGACGGTCTCGGAGACGCAGGGCGTCGCCTTCGTCACCTGCTCGCTCCCCTACTCCGGGGCCCCTTCGGTCGGCTCCTTCGCCGGCACCCACTCGTTCTCGGTCTCGATGGCCGACCCCTGGGCAGTGGGGCCCGCCCAGCCGACCACGCTCCAGATCCAGAACCGGGCTCCTCGGCTCGTCGCCACCCAGGCCTCGCTGCCGGCCGCGTGCACGGCGACGGCCAGCTGCTGCGAGTTCGAGGGCTCGAAGTGCAACTTCCACGACATGAACTGGGGCCCTGGCTCGGCCACCCTCACGATCGTCGCCGACGACGACGGCGACCCGCTCGACCTCTCGCTCGGGGCGTCGTCGGGCTGCCTCTCGGCGGCGGCCGGTCCCCAGCCCTGCCCGGCGTCGGGCTGTCCCGTGGAGCTCTCGCTCTGCGCGCTGCCGTCCGCGTGCCTGACCGCCTACCCGTCGGGCACGCTCTCGGTGTCCGCGAGCGACGGGCTCGACTTCGTCCAGGGGAGCGTCGGCGTCGCGTCGGCCTGCCAGTAGGGCCGGCGCGGACCCAGAGTGGCGCGACTACCGCCTCGTCAGCGCCGGCACCGCGTCACGTCCCGGCTTGGCGTCGCCGTCGGGCCGGGCGAAGAGCGCGTGGAACCCGGTCGGGAGGTCGCGCCACGGAGCGGCCCGGTCCTTCCAGCGGTAATCGCGGATGGCGGTCTCGACGTCGACCGGCGCGTAGGTGTTCCAGAAGAGGAGCGGCCGGTGCGTGTCGCCCGCGAGCAGGCGGTCCCTCGCCCGGTCGAGGAAGTGGCGCATCGCCTTCGCGGTGAAGGTGGGGTCGAGCTCCACCCCCTGGCTGTCGCGGAGCAGCCGGACCACGGCGTCGGTGGGCGCGTCCGTCCTGCCGTACCCCGGGTTGAAGTAGCCGTGCTCGTAGACGAGCGCGGACCGGCTCTCCATGAAGTCGCACTCCTCGACCCGCCCGCGGTCCCTCGGGTCGAGCGCATCGCGAATGGCGCGGAAGGCGTCCCTCGCCTCCTCGCGGAGCAGCCACTCGCTCTGCAGCCACTCCTCGGTGACGCCCACCGCCCGCACCTGCACGCGGCCCCAGTGGCCGGACAGGCAGATTCCAGCGAGCAGGCCGGCGGCGGTGCCCCCCGTCGAGGCCGCCACCACAATCTCGTCGGGCAGGCGATCGTCTCCGGTCTGGTCGAGGAGCTCGAAGAAGGCGTTCGCGTACCCGACGGACCCCATGTCGGAGGTCCCGCTCGGCGGGATGTAGTAGAGGTCTCCCGGTTCGAAGAGCGCCCGGATCCTCATCCAGGCGACGTCGAGCGCCCACCCCACCACGGACGAGTGGAACCGCATCTCGGCGCCCGCGGCGTGGAGCGCGAGCAGCTTCTGGCGCACCGCCTCGGTGACGGGCTGCGGGCCGAGCACGATGGTGGCGGCGAGGCCCATGCGCCGCGCGGCCGCGGCCGTGGCGAGGCCGTGGTTCGTGCCGTAGCGGCCGGAGGTCACGACGCCCTGGGCGTGGCGCGCTCTCGCCTCCCCGAGCAGGAACTCGAGCTTGCGGGCCTTGTTCCCGCCGACGAGCCCGTCGGCGACGTCGTCGTGTTTGATGAGAAGCCAACCGCGGCCAGCGGGCGACCCGGTCTCCGCCCGCAGCTGCCGCTCCAGCGCGTCGAGCGACTCGAGCGGGGACGGCTTCGCGACGAGGTCGACCCTCGGCGCCCGGGCGAACGACGGGAACGCACGGACGATGGGCAGCGGCTCGGGCGATGGGTCTGCAGACGCGCCGGCTGGGGACAGCAACAGCGCAGCGCAGAGGATGGCAGCCGGGGGCCCGGGCCGGAGTCGAGAGCGCGCCTTGCTCCTCTTCGCCGGCACCGCAGCGCTCTCCCTAGCCGACGCTCGCGTAGGTCGGCGCCGCCGCATCGGCGGATGGGACCCGGGCCGGCGCAAGGCGCAGCCTGCGGTGCAGCGCGCGACGGGCGAGTTCCATCACCACGGCGGCGACGGCGACGGTGGCGGCGAGGCCGAGCCACCACATGACCTGCGCAAGCGTCCCGGTCGCGAGCGGCCGCCCGCGACCGACGTCGGTCATGGCGGTGAGCAGGGACCCGAGCCACGTGTAGGTCACCGTCAGCGGGAGCATCCCCACGAACGAGGCGACTGCGTAGTCGCGCAGCCGCACCCGGGTGGCGCCGAGCCCGTAGTTGACGACCTCGTTCGGGAAGATCGGCGATAGCCGGAGCAGAAGCACGATCCACAGCGCGTTCTCGGCGACCGCGTCGTCGACCGCGGCGAGGCGCGGCTCGCTCGCGATCCGGCGCGCGATGCGCCCCCGGAGCAGGCTACGTCCGACGAGGAAAGCGAGGGTCGCGGCGAGGAAGCTCGCCGGCGCGGCGACGGCGAAGCCCCAGGCGGGGCCGTAGACCAAGCCGGCGGCTACCCGGAGCGGCCAGCCAGGGAGGAGGAGCAGCGCGCATACCGCATAGGCGGCGGCGAAGGCGAGCACGCCGAGGAAGCCCGCGCCTCGCGCCCAATGCACGAAGGGTTCAAGCCGGGGGCCCACCGGGAGGGCGACCGCGGCGATGCCGAGGAGCGCGATCGCGCTGAAAACCATGGCCGTGCGACGACGCATGAGGGGAGGAAGCGTCGCACAGTGTAGGTACAAAAATCACAAGCACTCCAAAGACGTTGGATTTTATGTAACGATATCCATCGGTTACCATGACCCGTCAAGGTGGCGACTGACCCGGGTGGGTCATGCCTGGCGAGTCCCCTAACACCTGCCGCGAAGGAGGGCGGGCCGGCCGGAGCGTGAAATGTGGATCGGGGCGGTCGACGATGCGTACCGGCGGGGTCGAGCCCGCGCCGATGATCGTCAGGCCGTCAGGCCGTCGGGCCGAGGCGCTTTCGCTCGAGCGCGGCGTCTGCAGCGGCCGCCAGGACCTCGGGACCAAGCGCCTTGTCGAGCACGGCGTCGGCGCCAGCCTTCTCGAGCCGCTTCTCGAGCGACGAGTCGAGCGACCCGGCGATGACGACGATGGCGAGCTCGGCCTCGCCGCCCGCGCCGCGGATGGTTCGCACGACCGTCTCGCCGTCCATCTCGGGCATGCGCACGTCGGTGACGAGCAGGTCGAGCGTGAGGAGCTCCTCGGCGACGAGGTGCAGCCCGGACGCGCCGTCGCGGGCGGTGAGCACCTCGAAGCCGCGGGCCCGGAGCGAGTCGCCGAGCGTCTGCAGGATGAGGGCGTCGTCATCGACGAGCAGCGCACGGCGCGGCCGGGCCGAGATCCGGGTGATGACGGCGGCGAGCCGGTCCTGTCCGTCCTCGTCGAGCTCGAACTTCACGCCCATGCCGCGGTCGCCGCGGAACATGACGGTCGCGGGGGTTCGCAGCTCGACGCCTCCCGGCAGCCGCATCTCGAGCGTGATGAGCGTCCCCACGGCCGGGGGGGCGTGCGTGCGCACGAAGGCGCCGCCCTGGGACAGGTTCTCCACGTAGTCGGCGGCGAGCTCCTCGTCGGAGGCGTACTCGAGCCGGGCAGTGTGCCCGCCCTGCGGCTGGACCTTGACCGGCGCGTTCACGGCGTAACGCGGTGCCGCGCGCCGGCCCGGCGCGCCCGGCTCCTCCGGGCGGGGGGCGTTGTGGCCGAGCGCCTCGGCGAAGGTCGCACCGATTCCGTCGAGGGCGAGCGTGAAGCCTGCGGGCGCCCCGGGCCGGGCCGCCTCGAGAGGCCTCACCTCCACCACCCGCGCCGCGGACTCGAAGGGTCGGTCCACCCTCGGCACCCGCAGCGTGATGTTGAGGTCGTCGCCCACGGGCGGGGCGATGGCGCCGGGAATGAAGAGGAGGCGCGTCGCCGGGTTCCAGGTCACGCCGGCGAAGGCCTGGCTGCCGGCGTCCATAGCGAGCGCCGGGCGGACGCCGGCCGTGGCGCGGCGGTCGCGAGCAGCACCGGCGCCGGTGACCACCCGCGCCACGGCGTCGGCGAGCAGATGCGGGGGGATCCCCTTGGTGCGAAGCTCGCACTGCTCGAGGTGGCCCTCGAAGACGGCCCGTTCCCGTTCCTTCATGGAGGAGAGGGTCGAGGCGAGCCCCCCGGCCCGGGCGCACCAGAAGCGGAAGCGAGCCTCGTCCTCGCGGCTGCCGCCCGCTAGCCGTGCGACCACGGCGAAGAACCGGGACGCCGTCCGGAAGCCGACGTCGCACTCGACGAGGCGGCCACCGAAGAGCTGCGGAAGCCACAGCGCCAGCCGCTCGCCCGCGAGCAGACGCTCGCCCACCGCCCGGTCGAACGCCGCTGCGAGTTCCAAGGCCATGCCTTCCGCCACGCGTCACCTTGCCCCGCCGGGGGTAAGCGTCCCCCCGGGCTGCCCGACAGGTTCCCCGACTCGAGGGCTCGATTCTAGCCCCCCGGCCCTGGCGGTGCGAGAAATGGCCGGCAACTCGAGGCTCTCCCCGACCGCGAGCACCTTCACGCGGCTGGCCGCGAGGCCGAGTCGGGCGCGCTCGGCCTCGAGCCGCACCGGGGGCTCGTCGAGGGGCTCGTCCGTCTGCTTGAAGGTCCCCCAGTGCATGGCGACGAACGTCCGCGCCCCGAGGTCCTCGAAGGCCTGGAGCGCCTCCTCCGGGTCCATGTGCACGGCCTTCATGAACCAGCGCGGGTCGTAGGCCCCGATGGGGAGCAGCGCGGCGTCGATCCCGGGGAAGCGGCGGCCAATCTCCCGAAACCCGGAGAAGTATCCGGTGTCCCCGGCGTGGTAGAGCGTCGCCGACGAGCCCTCGATGACGAAGCCGCCCCAGAGCGTCCGGTTGCGATCGCCGAGCCCGCGCTGGCTGAAGTGCTGGGCGGGGACGAAGGTGACCTTGACGCCCTGGATGCGCACCGACTGCCACCAGCGCAGGGGCGCGCAGGGAAGCCGCTCGCGGCGGATGAGCGTCTCGTTGCCGAGCCCGGCGAGCACGACCGCGCCCACCGCCTTCAGGGTCGGCAGGTCCATGTGGTCGTAGTGGTTGTGGCTGACGAGGCTCGCGTCGATGTGCGGAAGGTCCTCGGGGCGGAGCCCCGGTGCCACGTTCCTTCCCACCACTCCGAGCGGTCCCATCCTGTCCATGAGCACCGGGTCGACGAGCAGGGAGATGCCATCGAGCTGGACGAGGAAGCTCGAGTGCCCGAGCCAGGTGATGCGCGCCCCCTCGCCGCGCGCCGGAGGCACCCGCAGCCGGTCGCGGTCCGCCGCCACGACCGGCACGTCGGCCCTGTCGGGCGAGACCCTCCGCTTGCCGCCAAGGCGGTCGAAGACCTGCCACTGTAGGACGTCCCCGAATCCGTGCTGCTCTCCGGGGTCGAGGTTCGCAAAGCGCCCCTCCTCGTCGCGGGGCTGCTCGTTGGGGGGCGAGGCGGCGACTACGGTGAGCATCGCGGCCATGGCGACCACCGTCATAGCGCGAGAATCTGCCGGGTCACGTCGTAGAGCACGTCGCCGCGGTGGGAGACCGCGAGCGGCTTGGCGGGAAGCCCCAGGCGCTCGACGAGCCGGTTGTACCCGAGCGCCATGAGCGCGCGGAGATTCACCGCGTCGTAGAGATTGTACTCGGCAAAGAGCCGCAGCGCGTCCCGGTCGCCGTCGAGGTGGCGGCGCCAGAGGACGACCGCGTCCCAGCCCCTTAGGCCGGCGAGGTGGGGAGGCCGGCCGATGCCCTCCTGCTCCTCGAGGAGCTTGAGCCCGCCCTTGTGGCCGGCCCGGCCCCAGACCTGCCGAAGGTCGACGTGGACCGGCGGGGGGCGAAAGCGGGGGAAGGCGCGCCGCAGCACGGGCACGTCGAAGGAAGCCCCGTTGAAGGTGACGAGCAGCTTCCAGGCCTCCGTGGCCTCGGGAAACTCGTCGAGGTCGCGGCCGGCGAGGAACACGCGCGGGCCGTGCCTGTCGAGCACCCCCACGGCCGTGACGGTGTCGCCGCCGTCGGTCTCGATATCGAGAAACCCCGCCTCCTCGGCGAAGGACGGATAGAGCCGCCAACGCTCCCGCGCCGGCATCATGGAGGCGAGCTCGCGAGCGTCTCGGGCCTCGAGCGCGGCGCGGGCCCGCTCCACCGCGGCGAGCAGGCGTCCATCGAGCCTCGGCGAGAGCCCGCCACCGCGAGCCACGAGCTCGTCCCAGGTGAGGACTCCCTCCGACCAAAGCTGGCGCTCCCGATACGGGCCGATCCCACCGGTCAGCTGGAAGGTCGATCGGATCATCTCCAGAGAAGGTTAATCGAACGGTCTCGCTCCCGTCGCGCACATTGCGCCGCGATCGGTCACCGGGCCCGAAGCAGGGACGAGGGTTGCGCGAGCGGACGTCAGTCCCGCTCCCAGGCGGTCACCCACGCGCCGGTCTCCTGGACGTGCCGCACGAACCCCTCGTAGAAGGGGTGGCGAGAGACGGTGGCCGAGTCGCCGACCACCACCAGCTTCTTTCTGGCGCGGGTGATGGCGACGTTCATCCGGCGCACGTCGGAGAGGAAGCCCACCTCGCCTTTCTCGTTCGAGCGAACGAGCGACAGAACCACCGCCTCCTTCTCCCTCCCCTGAAATCCGTCGACGGTGTCCACCTCGAGTCCCTCGTCGAGCCGGGCCGCGAGCAGCTGCCGGAGCCGCTGACCACCTGGGCGTCGTAGGGCGAGATCACCGCCACGTCCGGGGGCGAGACCCCGAGGGCGAGGACCCGCTCCACCTCCCGGGCCGCGAGGTCTGCCTCCCCCTGGTTGTGCTTGGAATCGGAGCCCTCCGGGGTCTCGTCCTCGAATCCGCAGCCGGCGGTGTCGACGAAGAGGAGCGGCTGCCGGTCGAGGGAGTGCCCCGCCACCGAGGGGTGGGCGCGGAGCCGGCCCCCGTAGAGCGCGTCCGAGGGGTAGCGCATGATCCGCTCGTTCATCCGGTGCTGCTCGGCGAGCGTGACCATCGCGGCCGCGCCGAATCGCGCTGCCAGCCTTTCGAAGAGCGACACGCCGAGCCCGCCCTCCTGCGCCGCGAGCGAGAGGACGGTGGGAGGCAGCTGGAGGTGGTCGCCTGCGAGCACCGCCCGCTCGGCCCGCAGGAGCGCCAGGTAGGCCGCGGGCTCGACCGCCTGCGTCGCCTCGTCCACCACCGCGAGCGCGAACCGGCGACCGGCGAGCACCGGGGCGTCGAGCCCGGTGAGGGTCGCCACGACCACCGGCGCCCGCGACGAGCACGTCGGCCTCCGCGCGATCCTCGAGCGCGCGGGCCTCCGAGAGCAGCTGCCGGGCTCGGCGCTCGGCGTCTCGCGCCTCGCTGAAGCGCCCTGGACCGCGCCGCTCCTTTCGCTTGCGGGCCTCGCGCCGAAGCGAGAGCGCCTCCTCCACGAGCCCGCGGGCGATCCTCGCGGACTCGTGGCCCGCCACCCGCATCTCCAGCGTCCGCTCCACGAGCGCGGGCAGTACCCGGGCCGGATGGCCGACGCGCACGCCCTCCACGCCTGCCCGAGCGAGCCGCTCGAGGAGGTTGTCGGCGGCGAGGTTCGAGGGGGCAGCCGCGAGGACCCGCTCGCCGCGGGCCGCCGCCCTCCGGATGACCTCGACGAGGACGGTGGTCTTGCCGGTGCCGGGGGGCCCGTGAACGAGCGCCACGTCCTCGGCGCGGTCGGCGAGGTCGAGCGCCTGCTCCTGCTCGGGGTTCAAGGCGACCCCGAGCACCGGGCCGCGCGGCCGGTCGAGGAACCGCGGGGCCTCCCCCGACAGCACACGGTGCCACCTTCGACCATCCTTCTCCACGGCCACGCGGCGCAGGCCGGCGGCGAGCCTCTCCCAGGTGACCGGCGAGGGCACGAGCTCGAGCGTCACCCTCCCCGAGGTGGCCCAGTCGGGCGGTGGCTCGTCGAAGGCCACCGAGACCCGGTTGCGGGCCCGACGCGCCACCACGCCGGTGGGCGCGTCGTCGCGCCGCTCTCGCCGGAGCCCGACGCGCACGAGGCTCCCTGCGCCGACCCGGGCCGCGCCGAGCGGCTTGCCTCCCGGCCGGGCGTAGGTGACGAGCGCCCGGCCGGCGAGGGCCGACTCCTCGACGGCCTCGGCCTCCGCGACGGCGAGGCCTCGGGCGTCCCGCTCACCCAGCGTGAGCCGCCCGGCCGCCTCCGCGAAGCGGGCCCGCTCCTCCTCGCGCTCCGCCGCGAGCAGAGCCGCGAGCCCGGCCAGGTGCGCTTCGAGGTCGAGGGGCGCTGCCACGCCCAACGGGATCTACCCCACCTGCCGCCTTCCCGCTCGCCCGGAGGGCGGGGTGCGCGCATGCGGAGCTCGCGGCGCCGTGGCCGTCCGACGGCGCGAGGGGGTCGCGCCCCGCAAGGTCCTCGCTCGGGCCGAAGCCCGGCCGCGGGCCTCCGTTGCAGACCTTCACATCCACAGCTGCCAGCGGCCGCCCCAGAGCACGGCAACGGCGATCCCGGCGTTCGCGAGCGCGTGGGCGACGACGGCGTCGGAGAGCCGTCCCCGGTGGAGCCGCGCGAAGGCGAAGGCGAGCCCGGCGAAGGTGCCGAGCATCCACTGCGGGTGGAGGGAGCCGAAGGCGAGCGAGGAGAGGAGCACCGCGGGCCAGGTGAAGGCGCGCGTCGGGACCTTCTCGAAGTCCGGCGCGACGAGCCAGGGAAGGAGGAAGCCGCGGAAGGCGAGCTCCTCGACGAGCGGGATGACGAGCGCAAACCCGAGAACGCGAATGGCGATCCAGCTCCACCGCTCGACGGGGCCGAGGCGCGCGAGCGCGTCGGGCAATGCTTCCCTGCTTCCACCGGCGAGCGGGATCCAGGCGGCGCAGACGACTGCCGCCGCGAGCACGGGGACCCACGAGGCGGACAGCGACACTCTCGGGAGGCTGCCGCGAGCCAGGAACAGGGCGGCGAGCGCCGCTGCGATCCGCAGGCCGTACCAGCGGTCGAAGGCGCCGTCGCTCCAGATGCTCGTGACGAGCCCCGCCACGAGCGCCGCGAGGAGCGGGGCGACGTAGGCCGCTGCCGCCGGGGAGAGCCCGTCCCCTGCCTGCGGCGCAGGGCTCGGCCGCCTGAGCCAGGTCGAGCGCTCGGCGAGCGCGATGCTCGCGAGCGCGATGCCGAGGAACAGGATCCAGCCGAGCTTGGAGTGGAGGCCTCCCCAGGCGAGTTCCTCCGGTCCCGCCGCCCCGACGAGGACCAGTGCCGCGATGCGAACCACGTTCGCCACGACCGCCGCGAGCGCGCCGAGCGGCAGGAGCAGCAGAGCCCGACGGACGACCAGGCGGCTCCGGGCGAGCGAGATCCAGACGGCCTCGAAGATCACCACGAGGCCGATGCCGTCCGCCCCGGAGCACATCGGGCCCACGAGCACCTGGAAGTCGCCGGCGCCGACGAGGTTCCGGGCCGCATCGACGACCACGTCCGGCCTCACCAGGCGGAGGAGGAACGCCACCGACTGCAGGGTCCAGGCGGAGAGCACCCCCCAGAGGCTCTCGGCGGCGACCGCTGCTCGCCAGGAAAGAAGCCCCAGCGCGCCAGCGAGGAGCGGGATTCGCCAGCGCGCCAGCAACGCGCGCAGGGTCCAGCCGAGCGGCGCCGCCGTCGCGAGTGCGAGGAGAACCGCGAGTGCCGCGCAGCCTAGCCACGCTGCGAGCGCTGCCTGCGTGACCGGTGGCGACCCCGGACCGAGGAGCCTCATTGTCGCCCAGGTCGTGAGCCCGAACGCCGCGAGGTGGCTGACGAGCGGTGCGACGGGGCGCCATGCCGGGGGGATCGGCCACTCGCTCGCGCCCTCGCCGGGAGCGCGGCGCGAGAGCATCCACCCCGCGGCCCCGCCGCCGATGACCACCGGGACGAGCAGCCGTACGGCATGCACGAGGCCCATGGCAGGCCCCGAGGTCGGGAGGTCGACGAGCACGGAGAGGAAGAGGTACTCGACGACGAGCAGGGAGACGGGCAGCGCCCATCGCATGGCCAGGCGGAAGCGTGGACCGTCCACGGCCGCTTGGCCACCCACGAGGTGCTTCAGGAGCGCTCCCCGTCAGCTGCGCCGGCGGCGCGCGAGGAGGACCCCCCCGCCGACCAGCACCGCCGCGATGGCTCCCACGGCCGCGGGGTCGAACTCGGGTGTTTCCCACGGCGAGCCGCGGTCGTGGCCCCGGTGACCCTCGTGATTGTAGTCGTGCGCTCTTGCCGCGATGGGAAGTACCAGCACCACCGCCAAGAGCACCCTCAACGCCGCCGCCCTCAAATTGCCCCACAGCATGGCTTCCCCTCCTACAGGTGAGGATGCGGGCTGCAGTGGGGACCGTCAGCTTCCATGAACGGGTGACACTTGCTTGGGCCGCAGTCCACGGCCCCAGCCGCCGTCGCGAGGGTGCGTGTCTCCACCCCATCGTGCGCCGGCGGGTTCGGCGCGCGCTGTATGATCCGGACGTGGAGCATCGCCTTCCGGTCGACGGCACGCTCGACCTGCACGCCTTCCGGCCCGAGGAGGCAGCCGACGCGGTCTCCGCCTACCTCGACGCTTGCGCCGAGGCGGGCGTGCTCGACATCCGGGTGATCCACGGCAAGGGGACGGGTGCTCTCCGGCGGACGGTCGAGGCGGCCCTGCGCAGGCACCCGTCCGTCTCGTGGTTTGGCCCCGCCGACGAGTCGGCGGGGGGCTGGGGCGCCACACTGGTGCGGCTCTCCCCTCGCGACGCCCTTACGGGAGCACCTTGCGAAGCGTCGGGACGACGAGGCCCAGGACCGCGCCGTAGATGACGTGTAGGACGAGCATGGGTACCGCGACCTCGGCCGAGAACAGGATGGGGTTCGTCACCCGCACGAGCACGTACCAGGCCGGCGCGAACAGCACGGCACCGTAGACGGCTCCTCCGGCGACAGCCCGGAACGCCGTGGTCTTGCCTGGCAGGATGCTCACGAACACGAGCGCGAAGGCCACGGACGTGAGCCCGACGAGCAGTGCCCCGACGAGCACGGCCGCAGCCGGATTGCCCGTGTCGAGCGCCGACTCGCCCACGAGGCCCGCCGCGACGAGCTTCAGCGGGAAGAAGAACCCGAGGTCGGCCGGCGACGCGACCATGGCCGGAAGCCACATCGCCACCCCGGCAACGGCGCCGGCGATGGCGCCCGCGGCAACCTCGTGATCGGCCGGCTCGCGGGCCGGAACCCCGTCCCGCGATAGCGCGCGCTCCTGTTCCATGTCCTCCCCCAGAGGGGCGATGGTGCCACCGACGCCGGGGCGGCGTCGAGTGTGGACGCTATTTCGCGGATTTCGCGGGCTTCTTCGCCCCGCCCTTGGCGGGGGCAGCCTTGCCACCGGCGACCTTCATCGCCTCTGCCACCGCCGTGAAGTCGCCGGCCACGGCGAGCCCCCAGCCGTCGACGCGGAACACGTCGTGGAGGATCCTGCGCCCGGCGTCGGTCTGCGACATCTGGGCGAACACCTGCAGCGTCGACTCCGCCACGCGCTCGTCAAAGCCTGGGCGCGCGGCGACGACGTCGTTGGGGATGGGAGCGCTCACTGCGATGACCCGGAAGTCGGAGACGGGCGGGCTCTCGGCGCAGCCGTCGGCCTGCGGCTTCTCGCCCTTGGGGCGCTCGTCGCTGAAGGTGGCACCGACGTCGGCCTTTTTCTGCCGAACCGCCTCGCAGGCGCGCGGGTGGTCGCCGGCGAAGGACTGCGTGCGAAACGCCACGTCCGGGTCGATCCCCTGGGAGATGAAGAGCGCGCGGGGGAAGAGGTAGCCCGAGGCGGAGGCCCGCGACACCCAGACGACGCTCTTGCCCTTCAGGTCGGCGAGCGTCTGTGCCGGGGAGTCGGCCCGGACGATGACCGCGGCCCGGTAGAAGAGCTTGCCGTGCCGCAGCGCCTTCGCGATGGCCTGGACATCGTGGTTCTTCTGCTGGGCGACCACGAACGCCACCGGCTCTGCCCAGGCGAGGTCCACCTTGCCCGCGGCGAGCGCCTGGCTGAGCGCGTCGTAGCTCTCCAGGACGACGACCTTCACTGGCCGGTTCATCGCCTGGGTGAGGTAGGGCTCGAGGGCGGCCTTCGCCTCGGCGGCGCGCGCAGGGCCGTTCGGCTGACTCACGCCGAAGGTGACGGGCGCCTTCGGATCGAGCGGCATCATCGCGTCGGTGAGCGGGTCCGACCCGCGGGCCGGCGCCGCGAGGAGAAGCGCGAGCGCCGCCGCCAGGCGGCCGGTGGAATGGGGGCTCATGCCTTCGGATCCTCGATGCTCCCGGCCGCCGAGTCCAGCAGGCGGCGGAGCGCCGCGATATCGGGGACGCTGCCCTGGGCGAGCTCCGGCGAGCCGCCCCCCTTGCCGCCGTGCTCTGCAGCGGCCGCGCGCAGCACGTTCCCGAGGTGGGGGCCCGGTCCCTTCGGCCGGGCGAGACACAGGTGCGCGCGCTCCCCCTCGACGGCGCCGAGGATGGCGGTGCGGCCGCGCGCCGCGAGCTCCGCCGCCACGGCGCGGAGACCTACCGGGGAGGCGAGCGGGGGCGCGAGCTCGCTCGCCACGGGCCGGGGCGCTGGCGAGCCGCGGTCGAGCCGGTCCGCCTCGAAGAGGGCCAGCGCCGCCACCAGCCGATCGACCTCCTTGCGGCGCGCAAGCGACTCTTCGGCGAGGCGCGCGGCGGCCGCCGGCAGCTCCGCCGGGGCGCAGCGGAGCGCGCGGCTGGCCTCGCCGAGGCGTTCGCGGGCGGCGCCGAGCAGGCCGAGCACCCGGCCGCCGCAGGCGAACTCGACGCGCGTCCCGCCTCCCCACTTCTCGGCGCCGAGCACGGCCACGACACCGACCTCGCCTGTCCGCCGCGGGTGGGTACCGCCGCAGGGGGAGGCGTCGAGGACCTCATCCTTCGCTCCGGGCCGGTCGTCGCGCACGACCACGACCCGGGTGCCCTTCAAGGCCTCCTTGCGCAGCGGCAGCCGGGCGAGCTCGTCCGGGGCGTGGTCCCGGGCCGTCACGGCCAGGTCGCGCCAGACGAGGCCGTTCGCGGCGGCCTCCGCGGCGCGGAGATTGTCGGGCACCGAGCTCCGCCTGCGGGCGGTCGAGGTCGATGGTGCAGGTCTCCTCGCCGAGGTGGAAGGAGACCGTTCGCGCCCGAAACAACCTTTCGAACGAGGCCGAGAGGAGGTGCTGCCCGTGGTGCTGCTGCATGTGGTCGAATCGCCGCGCCCAGTCGACCTGGCCCACGACGCGTCCCGCGGGCGCCGTTCCGCCTGAGCACGTGGAGGACGTCGCCCCCGTCGTCGACGACGTCGAGGACGGATACGCCGCCGAGGGTCCCGCGATCGGCGGGCTGCCCTCCGCCCTCCGGGTAGAAGGCGGTGCGGTCGAGGACCGCGGCGGGCCTCCCGCCGTGATCGCGGACCTCGGCCACGGTGGCCTCGAAGCGATCGAGGTAGGGGTCCTCGAGGTAGAGACGCTGCGTCACCGCCGGAGTGTAACGTCGAAGTCCCCGTGGAAAATGGCGTTTCCGTGTCCGCCCACTCCGCCGTTGGAAGCGCCCCGGAGAAAGTGTATTGTCCGCGCGCCCTTACGCTGCCCCCCGGAGAACCAACGCGTGTCGCTCCTGCAAAAGCTGATGCCGAAGACGGACACGTTCTTCGATTTCTTCGAGAAGCAGGCCGCCCTCACCGTCGAGGGGGTGCGCCTCTTGAAGGAGCTTCTCGAGGACTTCACCGACGTCGACCGCAAGGTGAAGGGCATCAAGGAGGTCGAGCACCTCGCCGACGACGTGACCCACCGGGCCTTCGAGCTCCTCTACACCCAGTTCATCACCCCCTTCGACCGCGCCGACATCCACCGGCTGCTCACCCGCCTCGACGACGTCCTCGACCTCGCGGACGCGGCCGCGGAGCGGCTCGGCCTCTACGAGGTGGGCGCAGTCGTCCCGGAGGCCCGCGAGCTCGCCGGAGTGCTGCTCGCCCAGACGCGCAAGATGCAGGACGCCGTCCACGGGCTCCGGAACGTCAAGGACCAGAAGAGCATCCTCGACGCCTGCATGGAGATCAACGCCCTCGAGAACCAGGGGGACACGCTTCTGCGCCGCGGCCTCGCCCACCTGTTCCGCAGCGGCGCCGACGCGCTCACGGTCATCAAGTGGAAGGAGATCCTCGATCTCATCGAGACCGCCACCGACCGCGCCGAGGACGTCGCCAACGTGATCGAGGGCGTCGTCCTCGAGAACACCTGAAGCCCGCCCGGACCTCCCGAACCCGCCCATGCTCCTCGCCGTGGTCATCGGCCTCATCTTCGTGGCCCTGGTGTTCGACTTCATCAACGGGTTCCACGACGCGGCCAACTCCATCGCCACCATCGTCTCGACCCGCGTGCTCGCGCCGGTCTACGCGGTGATCTGGGCGGCCTTCTTCAACTTCATCGCCGCCGCGCCCGTCTTCTTCGGGGGCGAGCTCGCCGTCGCGAACACCATGGGCAAGGGCATCATCCGCTTCGACCTCTTGAAGGAGCAGGGCGTCGAGATGGTGCTCGTGGTCATCTTCGCCGCGCTCGTCGGCGCCATCGTCTGGAACCTGCTCACCTGGTGGTGGGGGCTGCCCTCCTCCTCCTCGCACGCGCTCGCGGGCGGCATGGTGGGCGCCGCGCTCCCGGCGCTCGGGTTCCAAGGCATGGTGGTCTCGGGGATCCTGAAGATCTCGCTCTTCATCGTGCTGTCGCCCATCATCGGCATGGTGCTCGGGTCGGGCATGATGGTGGCCACCGCGTGGATCGTGCGGCGGATGCGCCCGGCCCGGGTCGACACCTGGTTCCGCAAGCTCCAGCTCGTCTCCTCGGGCATCTTCAGCTACAGCCACGGCTCCAACGACGCCCAGAAGGTGATGGGCATCATCTCGGTGGTCCTCTACGGGACCATCTGGACCGACCGGCAGTTCCACGTCCCCTGGTGGGTGGTCATGCTCACGCATACCGCCATCGGGCTCGGCACCTTCTTCGGCGGCTGGCGCATCGTGCGGACCATGGGCTACAGCCTGACGAAGCTCCAGCCCATCGGCGGGTTCTGCGCCGAGACCGGAGGCGGCGTCACCATCCTCGCGCTCTCCCACTTCGGCATCCCGGTCTCGACGACCCACACCATCACGGGAGCCATCGTCGGCGTGGGGTCGACGAAGGGGTACCGGGCGGTGCGCTGGGGCGTCGCCGGGCGCATCGTCTGGGCCTGGGTCTTCACCATCCCGGCCTCCGCGCTCGTCGCCGCCTGTGTCTACACCGTGACCCGGGTCATCCTCGGCGTGGTCCGCTGACCGATATCGCCGTCCCCGAGGTCGAGGGTCGGCGCCGCAAGGGGGCGGAACGACGGGGTTTGGGCCCGGGCCGGCTCCGCGCAATCCGTCGCCGCGCTCCGCAACTAGTCCGAAACCCTCGTGTTAGAAGGTCTGGATGGCTCCGGATGCCGACGCGACGCTGATGCTCGCGTTCCAGGGCGGTGACGAGGCGGCGTTCCGGGCCCTCTTCGAGAAGCATGGGCGCGCCATGATGGCCTTCTGCCAGCGATTCGTCCGGGAGCCCGCCAGGGCCGAGGAGCTCGTCCAGGACGTGTTCCTGAAGCTCTACCGCTCCGCCGATCGCTACCAGCCGAGCGCGCGGTTCACCACCTTCCTCTACCGCATCGCCACGAACCACTGCCTGAACGAGGTCCGCCGCGGCGAGTACCGGGCGCGGCCCGAGGCCGACCCGGTAGGCGAGGACGGCGCCCCTCGCGACCCCGACTCCATCGCCGGGCCGGCTGCGACCCCCGAGGAGGAGGCCCGCGGCAAGGCGCTCGAGCGCTCGGTTCGCTCCATGCTCGACCGGCTGCCCGAGAAGCAGCGCGCCGCCTTCGTCCTGGCGCGGTTCGAGGGGATGCCCTACGAGGAGATCGCGGTCGTGCTCTCCACGACCGTGCCGTCCGTGAAGTCGCTCGTCCACCGCGCCACCGTCGCGGCCGCCTCGGCGCTCGCCCCCTGGTCGGCGGGAGAGGGAGACGGGCCGTGACGCACGTCCGCGACGACCTCACCGCGCTCGTCGACGGGGCTCTCCCGCCGGGCCGCCGCGCCGAGGTGGAGGCGCACCTCGCCGCCTGCGCCGACTGCCGCGCAGAGCACGACCTCATCTCCTCCGCGCTGCGGATGCTCGCGACCGTGCCGGCGCCGGCCGCGCCGGCGGCCGGGTTCGAGCAACGCTTCTACGCCCGGCTGGCCCGAGAGAAGGCCCACCGGCCATCTCCGTGGGAGCGCCTCTCCCTCTCGCCCTGGCGCTGGACGGTGCCGATCGCCGCCCTCTCCGCCGCGGCCGTGGCGGTGACCGTGGGCGTCGCGGAGACCCGCTCCGATCGCCTGGAGATGGCGCGGCACCTCGACCTGCTCGAGAACTACGTGGTGGTGGCGAGCCTCGACACGGTCGAGTCGGCCGAGGACGTCGACGTGGTCGAGCACCTGAACGAGCTCGAGGCGAAGCCGTGAGAGCGCTCACTGCCCTCCTCCTCGTCGTCCTCTGTGGTCCGGTCCGGGCCCAGTCGGCGGCCGCCTCGCCGGCTTCCCCCGCGGAGAGTACCCGGGAGCGCTGGGAAAAGCTCACGCCCGCGGAGCGCGACGCGCTCCGCCAGCGCTGGCAGTCGTTCCAGGAGCTCTCTCCCGAGCGGCAGGCCGAGATCCGCGAGCGGCTCGAGCGCTGGCGCTCGCTCCCCCCGGCGCAGCGCGAGGAGATCGCCAGCACCTGGAAGACCTTCCGCCAGCTGCCGCCCGAGGAGCGCCGCGAGATCCTCCAGCTCTTCCACCGCTACCGGGAGATGGCGCCCGAGCGACAGGCCCAGATCCGGGCCATGTTCCGCAAGCTCGTCGACGCCCCCCCGGACGTGCGCCAGCGCTACCTCGAGAACCTGCGCAAGTGGCGCCAGCTGACCCCGGCGGAGCGCGAGCAGCTGCGACAGTCGTGGCGCCAGAAGCACCAGCGGCCGTAATCTGGGCCGGTGCCGGCGCTCCTCCTCCTCGCCACCGCGGCGCTCGTCGCCGCCGCCGGTCCCCCCGAGGACCTGGGCGGGCCCTTTCCGACGGACGAGCCCCTGTGGGCGCGGGCTGGCCTGTCGCTTCGCTTCACCGCGGAGGCGGCCATCCCGTCGGACGCCGTCCTCTTCGACCCGGTCGCGAACGTCTTCGCCGCTGGACGCTTCCTCGCCCCCCAGCCGGCCGACAGCTACGTCTCCGGCATCGTCCTCGCCTCGGGCGGCTGGGCGGCGACCGACTGGCTGGGGTTCCGCCTCGACATGGACACTGGTCTCGTCCGCGAACAAGAGCTCCCGGTCTCCGTCCCGGTGTGCTTCTCGAGCCGGACCCCGTCCGGCGTGGTGGTGGCCACTCCGGCTGCCTGCCGGCTCGGGGCCCCGGGCGGCGTCGTCACCATCCTCTCGGGGTCGATCCCCACGACAGAGAACGGCCTGAACCAGCTGACGTCGAACGGCCAGCCCTTCGCCGACGAGTTCGACCAGACTCTCTTCATCCGCCAGCTCTACGCGGACGCGACCTTCGGGCAGGCCGGCTTCGTCCGCGCCCGGGTCGGGCGCCAGAGGCTCCGCGTCGCCGAGGGGCTCATCTACGACGACTGGGGACTCGGGCTCGACCTCGACGCCGACGTCGGCGCGATTGGGCCGCCGCTCCGGGCGAGCCTGTCGGTCTTCTACCCCACCCGCGGCTGGCCGACGCCGAGCCAGTGGACGAGCCCGGTCTTGGCGGCGACGCTCGACTGGCTGCCCTCGCTCGGCGAGTGGGTCGGAATCTGGGGCGCCTACTCTCACGACGACACCGGCAGCGCGAACCAGGTACTCCGGCAGGGCTTCATCGCCACCGAGGTGAGCCGGATCCTGGGGCACGCGCCGGGGTCGGTGGCCTACGTGAACGCGTCGCGGTCACTCGCGCGGCTTCTCGCCTCGCCGCCCATCGGCACCTCGAACCTGGGGTGGGCCGGCCTGTCCGGGCGCATCGACGTCGGCGACCGCAACGAGGCCCGCTGGACGGCGGGGGCCTCCTTCGGCACCGTGAGCTCCTTCAGCTCCACCGCCACCGCGGTGGCGCAGGCCGTCGAGGTGCCGGTGCTGGGGTGGGAGGTCTCGCTGCGCTGGCTCGCCCAGCTCGGGTCCGGCTTCAGCGTGAGCCCCTTCTTCCTCTGGCTCTCCGGCGACGACCCGGCCGAGGAGCCGCAGGCCGCCTTCGGCGTGCCACGCCGCCACACCGGCTTCCTCTCCATCTCCCCGTTCATCGGCGCGCTCAACCTCTTCTTCCAGGGCGGCATCGCGGAGGCCTACGCCGATCGGCGCGTCGCGTCCTCGGGGCTGAACGCGCGCGGCGTCATCACCCCCGGGGTGGAGGCGAGCTTCACTCCCACCCCCGGCGTGGAGGTGGTGCTGAAGGGCGCCTGGCTCTGGTCCGACCAGGTGGGCCCGTTCGGCGGCCAGGTGTATGGTCCGGAGGTGGATCTCAACGCCTCCTGGGCGCCGTGGCCCTGGCTGAGCGTCCTCGCCGAGGCCGACGCCCTCGTCCAGGGCAACTTCTTCCCCGACCGGGCGGTCGCCCGCCGCGTCATCGTGGGGCTCGACCTCTCGACGCCGTGACCTGGCTCGCCCCGGCACTGCTCGCCGCGCTCCTCGCCGCCGGCCCCCCTGGCGCGCCCCCACAGAAGGGCGGGGCACCGGACGGCGGGCCGCCGCGGGATCCCGACGCCGAGCTCATCGAGAACCTGGAGCTGCTCGAGCGGATGGACCTCCTCGACAACCTCGACCTTCTCGAGGCGAAGCCGGGGGATGCGAAGGCCCCGCCGAAAGCCGACCTGCCGCCGCCAGGGCCACTGCCCGCGAAGGTGAAGTAGGCGCCGATCACCCGGCGGTGCTGGCGAGCATCCCGCAGGCGGCGTTGCGGTCCTGTCCGCCCGAGTAGCGCCGGACGATGGGCTGGCCGGGCAGGTGGCGCGCGAGCGCGTCGCGGAAGGCGTTCCACTCGGCCTCCGACGGCGGCGCGAATCGGCCGGTGGCATCGTTCACGGCGATGGGGTTCAGCCGCACGGCGATGCCGGAGAGCAGGCGACCGAGCGCGGCGGCGTCCTCCTCGCCGACGTTCACGCCCCGGATCATCACGTACTCGAGGGTCACCCGCCCGCGGCCGGGCGGCGTGCTCGCGCACCGCCGTCGAGGAGCTCGCCGAGCGGGTGCCCCCGCTCCACCGGCATGAGAGCGAGCGCGCTTCTCGGGGATGGCGGCGTTGAGCGAGACGCAGAGCCGGAACTTGTGCCCCTCGGCGGTGTAGCGGCGGATCATCGGCACCACCCCGGCGGTGGAGATGGAGATGCGCCGCCCGTCGACGCGCCCGCCGGCGGGGTCGCACAGCAGGTAGGCGGCGGCGAGCACGGCGTCGTAGTTGTGGAAGGGCTCGCCCTGCCCCATGAACACCACGCCGGTGATGGGCCGCGTCGCTGTCCCGCCGCACCTCGAGCCACTGGGACACCATCTCCCAGGCCTCGAGGTTGCGGGTGAGCCCGAGCGCGCCGGTGGCGCAGAAGACGCACCCGAGCGCGCAGCCGACCTGCGAGGAGAGGCAGAGGGTGTGGTGGGTGTCGAAGAGCGGGATGCGCACCGACTCGACCCGGGTGCCGTCCGGCGAGCTCGAACAGGTAGCGGCGGAAGCCGTCGGCTGCGTCGACGGTCGCCACCCGCGTGAGACGCGCCTGCGAGAGCGCGGCCTCGGCGCCGGTCCATGACCTCGCGGCGGACGTTGCGGGCGTCGCGCAGCGTCCGCCCGCGCGCGATCGCCGCGCCGAGCAGACGGCGGGCGTCCTCGAGATCGATCCCGAGGAGGCGCGCGAGCGCGCGGCTGTCCTGGCCGGCAACGTGGAGCACGGCGGGAGGATAGGGTAAAGGTGGAGTCATGCGAAAGGCCGTACCGGCCCTTCTGGCCCTCGCCGCTGGCTGCTACGCGGGTCCGCCTCGCTACTACCCGGGCCCGCCAGCGGCGGAAGCGGCCCCCGCTCCGAAGTCGGCGCCGGCGAGCGCGCCGGTCCGCGCCACCGCGCCGGCTCCCGTCGCCGCACCCGCGCCCGCGCCGTCGGCCGGGCCAGCCCGGATGATCGCCGAGCCCGAGGCGGTGGCGGCCGCCACGAGCTACGCCCGCTCGCAGGGCTTCGCCGTCGGGCGGGTGAAGCACGTCCACCTCGATGGCGCCGGGCGCTGGCACGTGGACCTCGTCGGGGAGCGGCCCCAGGAGAAGGCAAAGCTTCTCGTCGACGGCTGGACCGGCCAGGTCCTGAAGGCGAACCTGAAGGACGAGGAAGACTAGGCGACGCCGCCAGAGGAGGTGGCGAGCTCGCCATCGGGGGGCTGCGCCGGGTCGGGTTCGCCGGCTCCTCTCGACAAGAGCGCGGCCCTACCGGCACAGCCCTACAGGCACTCCCCTGTCGTCGGGTCGACGCCGCCGCAAACGTACTGGGGGCAGCAGCTGGCGGGATCGATTCCGATCTGCTTGGGGCACTTGCACGTGGCGATCATCGGGCAGTTCACCGGGGTCGTTGTCAGCGGGCAAATGGGACACTTCTCGATGGGACAGCAACTCGTGGGGTCGATTCCCGCAACCACGGGCGACTGGCCGTCCGGGCAGGCGATTCGGAACATCGGGCAAGCCACGGGCGTACTCGTCGGGTCGCACGTCGTTGGCGCGGGGACACACTGAGCGGTGCAGGTCTGCCCGGTGCAGTTGCCGGACGCGTCACAGCTGCACGTCGGATCGCCCGGGCAGGCGCACGCGCTCGCCGGACCGCTGCCCCCGGCGCAGCCCCAGCCGATACAGCTCACGTCGCAGTGCTGGCCGCTCGGGCAATCCGCGTCCGACTTGCACGTGCTTTGCTGGGGCTGGCACGTGCAGGGGCCGCCGCACGGATCGGTGCCAGCGCAGACCGTCTCCTCCCCGGGGCTACACGTGGGCACGGTGCAGCCGCAGATGGGCACCGGAACCGGCGCGGCGGGACCTGTCGTTTCGCCGCAAGGGCACTGGTAGATGGGGCAGCATGCGCTGCTCTGCCCCACGACGACGGGCGGCACGCCCCCGGCGCACGCCGGAATCGCGAGCGAGCAGGCCGTCGCCTTGCTCGCATCGCACTGCGTGCCGACCGGGTCGCACCGGAACGCGGGGCAGC
The DNA here is from genome assembly GCA_963754915.1 of uncultured delta proteobacterium. Taxonomy (GTDB): domain Bacteria; phylum Myxococcota; class Myxococcia; order Myxococcales; family Anaeromyxobacteraceae; genus DATJZG01. The sequence goes on from CAVWHZ010000016.1 coordinate 210,785, forward strand.
AGTCCTCCAACGCGGTGCCGATCCAGAGCTGCGTGCCGGGCGGACACGCGGGCGCGGGCGTCGCCGGGCAGGCACTCGCGGACTGGCAGATCGCCTGGCAGCTGAAGTGGGCGCAGCAGTCGGACGAGTAGTCGATGACGGGCTCGAGGCCACCTGGACAGGTCTCCACCTGAACCCCGGGGCAGGCCGTCTGCTGGTCCGCCGTGCAGCTCGCGAGCGGGCTGGTGCGGAGCAGCGCCTGGGGGTTGGCTCCGCTGTTCGACTTCGGGGCACAGGCGACCGCCGCGAGCAGCGCCGTGGCGAGGGCAATGGTTCGCATGGGACGTCTCCCTAGGTGGACGTTGGGCGCGCGGGGCGACTCCTGTCAAGGGTGGCAGCCGCGGTGGACAGGAGGCCCCGGGGGCCTCTTCCGGCTGCCACCTCCCCGGCCCCTTTGCGGGTTGCTGGCAGGCAACGAAGCTCGGCGAGAGCCCGGCGCAGTCAGGCCGCGTGCGTCACTTCGAGGCCAGCGCGTCGGCCCCGGAGGATCCTCCACCGGCGACCGCGCCGGCGCGCGGCGGAGCCGGGACTGGAGCTCGTCGAGCAACGAGTACACCACCGGGACGATGGCGAGCGTCAGCACCGTAGAGGTGACGAGGCCGCCGATGATGGCGACCGCCATCGGCACGCGGATCTCGGCGCCGTCGCCGCGGGCCAGCGCGACCGGGATCATGCCGGCGATCATCGCCACCGTGGTCATGAGGATGGGGCGAAGGCGGATGGGGCCGGCCTCGAGCAGCGCCTCTCTCGTGCTGCGGCCGGCGGCCCGCAGCTGGTTCGTGAACTCGACGAGCAGGATGCCGTTCTTGGTGACGAGCCCCATCAGCATGATGAAGCCGATCATGGCCATCATCGACATGTACTGGCCGGTGACGAGCAGCCCGGCGATGCCGCCGATGACCGCGAAGGGCAAGCGACATCATGATGGTGAAGGGGTGGACGAGGCTCTCGAACTGGGCCGCGAGGATGATGTAGACGAGCACGACGCCGAGCGCGAGCGCGAGCAGGAAGGAGCGCGCCGCCGTGCCGAGCTCGCGCCCCTGGCCCTCGAAGTCGGTGGTGACCGTCGCCGGGAACTCCTTCCTGGCGACGTCGCGCATGTAGGCCATCGCCTCGCCGAGGCTGTAGTTGTGGAGGTCGGCGAGCAGCGTCACCTGGCGCATCTGGGCCTGGTGCTCGATCTGGGAGGGCCCGAGCGCGGGCTCGATGGTGGCGATGCTGCGGAGCTCGACGAGCTGTCCCGTGGGCGAGCGCACCGGGACCGCGCCGAGCGCCACGGGGTCCGCGAGAACCGACGGCGGCAGCCGGACCTTGATGTCGTAGGTGTCCCCGCCCTCGTGGAAGTCGGCCACCTTGTCGCCGCCCATGAGTGCGCGGATGTTCTGGCCGAGGAGCGCCGCCGGGATGCCGAGCGAGGCGGCGCGCTCGCGGTCCACCTGCACGTCGAGCTGCGGCTTGCCGCTGCGCCAGGTGGTGTCGACGTCCACGAAGCCCGGGTTCTTCTTCATGGCCGCCCGCGCCTTCTCGACCGACTCGAGGAGCGCCTTCGGGTCGGTGCTGCGGATGTTGAACTGGACGAGCTGCGGCCGGTTGCCTCCGCCGGCCACGGGGCTGAAGTCCTGCACCGCGAACTGAGCCGCCGCGCTCACCCGGACCGTCTGGCGCAGGTAGTCCTTCAGCTGGGCCTGTCCGTAGCGGCGCTCCGCCACGGGGACGAAGTTGACGGTGATCTCCCCCTTGTTGACCTCCTCGCGGGCGCCGCCGCCAGTTACGGCGAAGAGGTCGGTCACGCCGGGCGCCCGCGCGATCTGGGCGGCGATGTCGTCGAGCTGGCGCTGCGTCTCCTCGAGCGACGTCCCGCTGGGGAGCTCGAGCGTCGCCTTCACCATGCTCATGTCCTGCTGGGGCATGAAGGTGAACTTGAGCTGCGTGGCGAGGAGTCCCGTGACGAGGAGCACGCCGATCGCGGCGCCCGCGGTGATGGCCCGGTGGCCGAGCGTCCAGGCGAGCGCGCGGCGGTAGCCCGCCTCGACGGCCCGCAGCACCCGCTCGATGGAGCGCGACACCGGTCCCTGGCCGACGTGCTCGTTCAGGAGGCGCGCCGAGAGCATGGGGGTGAGCGTCATCGAGACGAAGTAGGAGATGAGCACGGCCACCGCGACGGTGACGCCGAACTGGTAGAAAAAGCGCCCCATCAGGCCTTCCATGAAGGCGACCGGGACGAACACCGCCACGACCGCGAGCGTGACCGCCAGCACCGCGAGCGCGATCTCGGAGGTGCCGCGCTCCGCCGCCTGCCGGGGCTTCTCCCCGTGCTCCAGGTGGCGGACGATGTTCTCGATCACCACGATGGCGTCGTCGATGAGGAGCCCGATGGAGAGCGTCAAGGCGAGCATGGTGACGACGTTGAAGGTGAAGTTGAGCGCCCGCATCACCGCGAAGGTGCCGATGATGGCGGTCGGCAGCGCCACCGCCGACACGAGCGTCGAGCGGACGTTGCGCAGGAAGACGAGCACCACCACCACCGCCAGGATGCCGCCCAGCACCAGGTCCTCCTGGACCGCGCCGATGGAGGAACGGATGAACTTCGCTCCGTCGACGACGAGCGCCACCTTGCTGCCCCGGGGGAGCTGGCCCTCGATCTGGGAGAGGCTCTCCTTCACCCGCTCGGCCACCTGCACGGTGTTCGCGCCCGACTGCTTCCGGACCACGAGCCCGATGGCGCTCCTGCCTCCGAGCTTGGCGGTGCTGCGCGCCTCGGCGGGCCCGTCGAGGACCTGAGCCACGTCGCCTAGCCGGATGGGGGTACCCATGGGGCTCGCCACGATCACCGATCGAAGCGCCTCGACCGAGCGCATCTCGGCGGCGAGCTTCACCGACCGCTCCACGCCGGGCTCGAGCGTGCGGCCGCCCGGCACGTCGATGCTCTGGGCCCGGAGCGCCGCCACCACGTCCGCCGGGGTGAGGCCGTAGCCCTTCAGCGACTTCGGGTCGGCCACGATGGTGATCTCGCGCTTCTGCCCGCCGGCGAGCTCGACGGCGCCGACCCCCGGGATCTGCTGGAGCGCGGGCTTCACCACGTCGTCGGCGACCTTGGTGAGCCGCTCGACGGGCAGCGGGGCCGAGAAGGCGAGCGTCACCACCGGCGCAGCGCCGATGTCGAACTTCTCGACGATGGGCGTCTGGATCTCGCGCGGCAGCTTGGACAGGGTCGCCTGCACGCGGTCGCGGACGTCCTGGGCGGCGACGTCCACCTTCCGCTCCAGGTCGAAGCGGATCACGATCTGGGACACGTTCTCCACGTTCACCGATCGCAGCGTGTCGAGGCCCGGAAGCGTGTTGAGCGCCTCCTCGAGCGGCTTCGTGACGGTTCGCTCGATGGCCTCCGGGTCGGCGCCGGGGAGGATCGTCGTGACGGTCACGATGGGGAACTCGACCTCGGGCATCTGGTCCACACCGATGCGGGGGTAGGCGACGATGCCGAAGACGAGCAGCACGAGCGTGAGCATGCCCGTGAAGACGGGTCTCGCGATGAAGACGCGGATGGGGTTCACGTGGCTTCTCCGTTCTCTCTCGGGCGCAGGCTTCTAGACAGAATGGTTGGACCCGCTGTCACACGAGCGTGGGTTACTGCCGTCGAGGGTCAACCCAACGGCTGCAGAGCCACAGTGGGAGGCAGGTCCAACCATGGAAAGCGTACGATTCGTCGGTCTGGATGTCCACGCGGATAGCATCGCCATCGCGGTAGCGGAGCCCGGACGGGGAGAGCCGAGCGAACTGGCGACGATTCCCAACGACACGGTGATGCTCCTGAAGCGGCTGAGAAAGCTTGGTCGGGTGAGGTGCTGCTACGAGGCCGGACCGACCGGGTTCGTGCTGCAGCGTGACCTGACGGCGGCTGGCATCGATTGCATCGTGGTGGCGCCATCGCTCGTGCCGATGAAGGCGGGCGACCGAGTGAAGACGGATCGGCGCGACGCGGTGAAGCTCGCTCGATTCCTCAGGTCCGGGGACCTCACCGAGGTCCACGTCCCCGACCAGGCCACCGAGGCAATGCGGGATCTCGAGCGGGCCCGCGACGCAGCCAAGCGGGCGGAGCGAACGGCGCGGCACCAACTCGGCAAGTTCCTCCTTCGCCACGGCAAGCGTTACCCAGGCAAGACAGCCTGGACGCGCAAGCACCTCGACTGGATCCGCACGCAGCGCTTTGAGCATGAGGCGCAGCAGCGCGTCCTGGAGGACTACCTGAAGACGGTCGAGGATCTCGGCGAGCGGGTGAATCGGCACACGCGGAGCATCGTGGAGTTGGTCGAGGGCTGGAGCCTCAAGCCGCTCGTCAAGGCGCTGCAGGCGTTACGCGGCGTGAACATCATCGCCGCGACAGTCCTCGCAGCCGAGCTGGGCGATCTCGCGCGATTCCAGACCGCACCGGAGCTCATGGGCTACCTCGGCCTGGTGCCCTCGGAGCACTCCAGCGGGGAAACGCGCCACCAGGGGCGGATCACTCGCGCTGGCAACGGTTACGCGAGGCGCATCCTCGTCGAGGCAGCCTGGGCCTACCGCTTCCGAGCGCATAAGAGCAGAGCCATTCGGGCGCGAAGCCGTGGGGTGTCGGAGGAGGTGCAACGCATCGCCTGGCGGGCGCAGGAGCGTCTCTGCGCCCGGTACCGGAAGTTGACGGCGCGCGGCAAGAACAAGAACCGGACTGTCATCGCCATCGCCCGGGAGCTTGCCGGCTTCGTCTGGGCCATCGGCCGCCAACCACGACTGCTCGAAGCTTGAAAGGAGGAGTGCTCGGACGGCGAGGGCGGCGGGCGACCTGGCCCGGCCAAAGGGGAACCCTCGTGCGAACTATGGGTACGGCTCTTTGGAGCCCGACGCCCGCGTCTAGACCGAGGAAGCCCCCGACGGACTCAGGTCATGCGGTAACCAACCCGCGAATATCAGTCTGATCCGCCGTCGCTCCTTGCTCCAGGACGCCCGCCGCCTTGGCCGCCCGAGCACAGAAGCAAAGAGGCCGACCCCGCGAACGGAGCCGGCCGGTTGACGGGTTCAACCATATCAGTTCGCGAGCGGGACGACCGCCTCGCCGGCGGCGAGCGATCCGGGGTCGAGGATCACGTCGGCCCCGGCGTCGAGGCCTGCGGTCACGGCGGCGGTGCCGGGGTTGATGGGGGCGACCGAGACGTTTCGGCGCTCGGCCTTGCCGCCCGCGACGACGAAGACGTAGCTCGCCGTCCCATCGGTCTGGAGCGCGGAGGTGGGGACGAAGAGGCCGGCGCGGTCGGCGAAGCCTCCGAAGTCGACGTTGACGAGGCTGCCGGGGCGAAGCGGCGGGCCCTCCACCTTGACCACGTCGGCGAGCACCTCGAGCGTCCGGGTGGCCGGGTCCACCACCGACCCCTTGACGCGCACCTTGGCCGAGAAGCGCTCCCCGGACGGGGTGAGCACGCCCTCGACGACCTGGCCGGGGCGGACGAAGGACTCGATGGCCTCCGGAACGGCGAGCCGCGCCTCGAGGTGGTCCACGTCGGTGAGGGTCAGGATGGGCGTGACCGGCATGAGCGTGACGGTGTCGCCGGCGTTGCGGTACTTGGCCGTGATGACGCCGTCGAAGGGCGCGACGAGCGTGGTGTCGGTGAGCGCCTGCTGCGCGCCCCGGAGCGCGGCCCGCGCCTGGTCGAGCTGGGCGGCGGCCATGTCGCGTGCGGTCTTCACCCGGTCGAAGCCCGCCTCCGGGAGGCTCTGGGCGTCGAAGAGCTGCTGCGAGCGGGCCACCTCGCGCTCGGCGGCGGCCAGGTTGGCGGCGGCGAGCCGCTCGGCGGCGCGCGCGTTGTCGAGCCCGATGGTGGCGATCACCGGGTCCATCTCCACGAGCGGTGCACCGGAGCGGACCCGCTCGCCCACCGCGGCGCGGAGCCGCTTGATCTGCCCGGTCCCCTTGGCGGAGAGAGTGGCCTCCTCCTTGGCCCGCACCGTGCCGGTGGCGCGGGCGAGCCCGGTCTCGAGCCGCGTGGCGGGCTTCGCCACGCGGACGGCGCGGGCGGCGACGGCGGCCTGCGGCAGCTCCGCCTTCTCCCCGCGCGACGAGCAGGCGGAGAGCGCCGCGACGGCGGCAGCGGCGAGCACTGGGGAGATGCGGTTCATGGCGAGACTCCGTGGAGCGCGAGATCGACGACGAGCCGGATGCGGTCGCCCGAACCCGGATCGTCGCCGGAATGCTGGTAGTGGAAGGCGAAGACGACGCCGGCGACGGCCTGGGCGGCAACCTCGGGCGGGTATCGGAGCTCTTGGCTGGTGGCGTTTCTCCCGAGCCAGCCCGTCAGGCGCTCCGCATAGATGCCAATGCCAGCCCCGGGGTCTCGCAGCGACCTCCCCGCCACGGTCCACGGGGCGTCCGGCGCGGCGGTGCCGAGCACCAGGTCGAAGATCTCGCGGCGGCTCGCGGCGAGGCGCTGCTGGGAGGAAAGGAGCGCCGCGAGCCGCTCGGCGAGGGGGCGCGAGCGGTCCACCGACTCGTCGAAGGTGGCGCTCACCTCCGCGACGATGAGCTCGACGAGCGAGCGGAAGATCTCCTCCTTGCTCCCGAAGTAGCGGTAGAGCGAGGGGGCGGCGTAGCCAGCGGCGAGCGCCAGGTCGGCAAGCGTCGCGGCCGTGTAGCCTTTGCGGGCGAAGACCTGCGCGGCCGCCTCGAGGATGTCCCGGCGAGCGTGCTCGCGGGCCCGCTCGCGGCGGACGGCAGATGTGCGAACAGTCATTCGCTACATGTTATTGTCGGTTCGCGCGGCGGGCAAGCGAAGATTTATGGCGTTCTTTCGGGCCATTGCGGCCTTCGCCCGGCCGCGTCCGCTTTTTCACCCGGGGGCCGGAGACGTAGCGGTTCCCCTCGAGAAGGAAGCGCCAGGGCCGCTCCGCGGAGCGGCCGGCGTAGCCGACGTTCACCCTCGGTCCCGCCACCACGCGCTCCTGGGGCCGGGGCGCGTCCTCGACGAAGAGGACGTCGCCCGCGAGGTCGAGCCCATTGTGGCGATCGCGGCGGATCCCGAGCGCACGGCACAGGTTGCCCGGCCCGCGGGTGGAGTGGAGGCAGCCCTCCAGGGGCTCGGCGGCGCGGACGAGCACGGCCGACGGGAACCCGTCCCGCCCGGTGACCACGTTCACGCAGTGCGAGATCCCGTAGACGAGGTAGACGTAGGCCACACCCGGGGGCCCGAACATGATGGCGGCCCGCGGCGTCCTGCCGAAGCGGGCGTGCGATGCCTCGTCCCCCGGCCCGTGGTAGGCCTCGGCCTCGACGATGCGCGCGGTGCGCCGCACGCCGCCGTCCACGTGGACGAGCACCTTTCCGAGGAGCTCGCGCGCGACGATCCGCGCGTCCCGCGCGTAGAAGGAGCGCCTCAACTTTCTCGCCATCGGCGCCCGAGGCTATCCGCGGCTCCTCCGTCCGGCAACCGCCGGCTTTTTGCCGGATTCCCACCGGGGGACCCACCCGCCGGGAACTGCCCCGGGCCCGGATTCAGTGCTAGGAACGGAGTCGATGCGCCGAGCCAAGATCGTCTGCACGCTGGGGCCCGCCTGCGAGGCGCCCGACACCATCCTGAAGCTCATGGAGCGGGGCATGGACGTGGCCCGGCTCAACTTCTCCCACGGCAGCCACGCGGAGCACGCGCGGGTCATCGAGCACATCCGCGCCGCCTCGCGGAAGCTCGTGCGCCCGGTCGCCATCCTCCAGGACCTGCAGGGGCCGAAGATCCGCACCGGGCCGCTCAAGGCCGGGCGCGCCGGCGTGGTGGTGAAGCCCGGCGCGGAGATCGTCATCACGACCGAGGCAGAGGTGCAGGGCGACGAGAAGCTCGTCTCCACCACCTACGCCCACCTCGCCGAGGACGTGCGGCCGGGCGACCGGCTCCTCGTCGACGACGGGCTCCTGGAGTTCCGGGTGCTCTCGACCGACGGCGTCCGGGTCACCGCGGAGGTGGTCGAGGGCGGGACGCTGAAGGAGCACAAGGGCATCAACCTGCCGGGGGTGACCTTGCGGGTGGAGGCGCTCTCCGACAAGGACCGGGAGGACCTGCGCTTCGGCGTCGAGCACGGGGTGGACTACGTGGCCCTGTCCTTCGTGCGCACCGCCGAGGACGTCCACCAGGCGCGGCGCGCGCTCGACGAGCTCGGCCGGACCGTCCCCATCATCGCCAAGATCGAGAAGCCCGAGGCGCTCGATAACCTCGACGCCATCGTCGAGGCCGCCGATGGCCTCATGGTGGCCCGCGGCGACCTGGGGGTGGAGGTCCCCCCGGAGCGGGTGCCCATCCTCCAGAAGTCCATCGTCCAGAAGGGGAGCAACGCCGGCAAGCCGGTCATCATCGCCACGCAGATGCTCGACTCGATGATCGAGCACCCCCGCCCCACCCGCGCAGAGGCGAGCGACGTCGCGAACGCCGTCTGGGACGGCGCCGACGCGGTCATGCTGTCGGGAGAGACCGCAAGCGGGCGCTTCCCGCTTCTGGCCGTCCAGATCATGGACCGCATCGTGCGCGAGGCGGAGCAGAACTTCTTCCTGTCCCGGCCGCGGCCGATGGACGCGTCGTCGCCACCCGTGGCGTTCAACGACGTGGTGGCCTCGGCGGCGGTGAGGGCCGCCCTCGACGCCGACGCCCGCTGCATCGCCTGCTTCACCGTGGGCGGGACGACGGCGCGGCTCCTGTCCCGCTACCGGCCGCACGTTCCCATCGTCGCCTACTCCCCGGAGCAGAAGATCCGCCGGCGCATGACGCTCTACTGGGGCGTCACCCCCCGCATCATGGAGCCCATCCGCGACCCGGACGTGATGGCGCAGCTCGTGAGCGACCGGCTCGTTCAGGACGAGCTCGCTAGGCCAGGCGACCGGGTTGTGCTCGTGTACGGGTCGCCGCTCGGCGAGCCGGGACACACGAACTCGCTCCGGCTCCACCAGATCCCGATCGAGCCCGCGAAGGGGAAGCGCTACAGGGTGCCCATCTAGCCTCCCTGCCTCGACGGAGCCGGGCCCTCCGGCACCCCGTCGCTTGTCGGGCGCCATTGCCCCCGCCGTGCGAGGGGGCTAGATTCGAGCGCATGGACATCCCGGCCCTGCAGCGCGTCCTCTCCGAGCAGAAGCTCGACGGCTGGCTCCTCTACGACTTTCACGGCCAGAACCCCACCGCGGTCTCCGCCGCCGGGCTCGGCGGGCACATGCTCACGCGACGCTGGTTCTACCTCGTGCCGGCGCGCGGCGACCCGCGGCTGCTCGTCCACGCCATCGAGAAGGGCTCGTTCCCCGAGCGAGTCCCGGGCGTCCGCGCGAGCTACGCCTCGTGGCAGTCGCTGCGGAGCGGCCTCGAGGGCATGCTCGCCTCGCTGCCCGGCCGCCGCCTCGCCATGGAGTACTGCCCCATGGCCGCCATCCCCTACCTGTCGCGGGTCGACGGCGGCACGCTCGAGCTCGTCCGGTCGCTCGGCGTGGAGGTCGTCTCCTCCGCCGACCTGGTGCAGCGCTTCCTGTGCCGCTGGAACCCGCACCAGCTCGCGAGCCACGTTCGCGCGGTCCGCGCCATCGACGAGGCGAAGGACCTCGCCTTCGCCTACGTCGGGGAGAGCCACCGGCGCGGGTACGAGCCCACCGAGGACCAGGTGCAGGACTTCCTCATGAAGCGCTTCGCCGACCGGGGCCTCGTCACCGACCACCCGCCCATCGTCGCGGTGAACGCCCACGCCGGCGACCCGCACTACGTCCCCTCCAAGGCGAATCCGACCCCCATTCGCAGGAACGACCTCGTCCTCATCGACCTCTGGGCGAAGGAGGCGCGGCCCGAGGACCCGTACGCGGACATCACCTGGGTGGCGTTCGCGGGCGACCGGCCGCCTCCAAAGGCCGTGGAGATCTTCCGCGTCACCGCCGAGGGGCGCGACGTTGGGCTCCGCACGGTGCGGACCGCCTGGAAGGAGGGGCGCGCCATCGAGGGCTGGCAGGTGGACCGCGCCGTGCGCGACCACATCGCCTCGAAGGGCTACGGCGAGCGCTTCATTCACCGGACCGGCCACTCCATCGGCGCGAACGCGGTCCACGGCGACGGCGCGAACCTGGACGACCTCGAGACCCACGACACCCGCGAGCTCCTCCAGGGCACCGCCTTCTCCATCGAGCCCGGCATCTACCTGCCCGAGGAGGGGCTCGGCGTCCGCAGCGAGATCGACGTGGTGATGACCGACGATGGGCCCCAGGTGTTCTCCAAGGTGCAGGAAGAGCTGGTGCGCATCTCTTGAGCGAGGCCATCGCAGGGCTGCCCCCGGCTCCCCCTCCGGCGCGCGCGCGCGACGCGGCGGCGGTCATCCTCTGGCGCGAGGGGCCGGACGGCCGCGAGGTCTTCTGGGTTCGCCGCGGCGAGTCGCTGCGCTTCGCCGGCGGGTTCCACGCCTTCCCGGGCGGGAGGCTCGACGAGGGCGACCGGCGCGTGCCCGTCGCGGGCAAGACCGGCGAGGAGGCGGCTCTTCGTCGCCGCGGCCTGCCGCGAGCTCTTCGAGGAGACGGGGGTGCTGCTCGCCGCGGGCGCCGAACGGCTCTCTCCGCAGGGCGCGCGACGAGGCGCGCCGGGCGCTGCTCGACGAGCGCGTCGAGCTTCGCCGACCTCCTCGTCTCAGGCACGGCCTCGCGCTCGACCCGTCGCTGCTCGAGCCCGCCGGCCGCTGGGTGACCCCGGAGTTCTTCCCGGTGCGGTTCGACGCCCGATTCTTCCTCGCTCGCCTGCCGGCGGGTGCAGAGGCGAGCGTATGGCCCGGGGAGCTCGCCGGGGGCGAGTTCGTCGCCGCCCACCGCGCGCTCGCGCTCTGGGAGAAGGGCGAGGCGCTGCTCCACCCGCCCAACTGGTGGGGCATCTCCGCGCTCGCCCGAGAGGCCGCCGCCCCGGCGCCCTGGCGCTCCTGCGTAACCCTCCCGCCGACCTCCTCATCGAGTTCCAGCGGGGGGTGGTGCTCGCGTCGCTCCGGACGCCGACCTTGCTTCCGGCGACCCACACCAACTGCTGGCTCGTCGACATCGGCGACGGCATGGCAGTGGTCGACCCGGGCTCGCCCTACCCGGAGGAGGAGGACCGGCTCGACGCCGTGCTCGCCGTGCTCGCCGCGGGAGGGACGCCCGGCGCGGGAGGTGTGGCTCACGCACCACCACGCCGACCACGTGGGAGGAGTCCCGCGCCTCGCCGCCCGCGGGCTTCCGGTTCGAGCCCACCCCCTCACCGCGAGCCGGCTCCCGGGCCCGGCATTCGGGCGGCCCCGCTCGCGGACGGGGAGCGGCTCCACGGACGCTGGCGCGTGCTCCACACCCCCGGCCACGCCCGCGGCCACGTCGCCTTCCTCGACGACCGCACGGGCGCGCTCCTCGCAGGCGACATGGTGAGCACGCTCTCGACCGTGGTCATCGACCCGCCCGAGGGAGACATGGCCGACTACCTCCGCCAGCTCGAGCGGCTGCGCGACTCGGCGCGCGCACGCTCTACCCGGCCCACGGGGCCCCGGCCCCGTCGCGCCACGGCCAAGCTCGAGGAGTACCTCGCCCACCGGCGCATGCGCAGCGAGAAGGTCGCCCGGGCTCTGTCCCCGGGTGGGACGCTCTCGGAGGTGACGCGCGCCGCCTACGACGACACGCCACCGCCGCTCCTGCCCGTGGCCGAGCGGAGCTGCCTCGCGACGCTGCTCATGCTCGAGGGAGAGGGCCGGGCGGCCCGCCTGGGCGAGCGCTGGCAGGCTCGTTGAAATACCGCAGGGGCTTGCGCGTCCTTTCGTGCACAGCCGTGGCCCGCGGACCACGGTCGCGACCATGCACCCTTCGGGGAATATCGCGATATTCTCGGGTGTTACCCTTAACCGAATTTGGGGCATGGGGGTTGCAGCGGGATTAGGAACCGAGTCCCGGGTGCCCCTGCCATGCGAACCCTTCGCGTCATCGCCATCCTGTCGACGGCCTTCATCGTCGGAGCGACCTCCGCGGAGGTCGCGGTGCGGGCGCGCGAGTCTGGCCGCCGACGAAGGAACTGGCTCCGCTCGGGAACCTCGTCTCCCTCGAGGTGCGCAGCGAGGGCGCCACCATCGCGCGCAGCCGGCTCGTGAGCCCGGCCGGGAAGCCGGCCGAGATGGTGCTCCGCGACGCGGCCGACCCGACGAGCGTCCGCATGATCCTGCGAGTCTCCACCGCTCGCGAGGCGTCGGGAGCGGTCTGCGTCGACTACTCGCTGCGCATCCCGGAGCTCGACGTGGTGAGAACGGGACGCGTCTCGGTGAGGCCCGGGGTGGAGCAGACGCTCGCGCTCGGCCCCGACCTCACTGCCGTCTGGACCGCCGTCCCGGTGCCGTCGCGTGCTTTCGACGACTGGCTCCGCATCGAGCGCGCGCGCAAGGCGCCGCGGGCAAGCTAGAGCTCCGCTTCGGGCCGGTCCGGCGATCGCCTGACCCTGCCCGTGGGACACGGAAGCCCCGGGGGGAGGTGAGCGCGGCCCCTGGGTCGAGCACACCCGTTGCTCCCAGCCGATAGCGGCCGGGCGCGCTCCGCTGGCGGGCCGCCAGCTTCGACGCTTTTCCTAAGAACGACCTTTGCTTGGGCGACGCTCCTCTCGGCGCGCCTTCGGCCGCGCTGCGCGATCCGGCGGCACCGGCCTTGCTCGACTGGACCTCGAGTTTCTCGTCCGAAGGGAGAGGTCCCGTGCTCGAGCTACGCCGTCGTCCCGCCCATCTGAGGCGCGCAGCGCTCGCCGCCCTCGCGCTCGCCGCGGCCGCATGCGGCTCCACCGAGGGACCCTCCGAGTCCTTCCGGCAGCCCTACGAGCCGGGTCGCGCACTCTTCACGAACGGCGACTTCGCGACCGGCGACTTCACCGGCTGGACGGTGACGACGAACCTCAACAACTCGGGCACCACGACGAGCCCGTTCCCGCCCGCCTCGATCGCCAACCTGAACCTGACGGCCGGGGGGACGAACAAGTCCCGCGTCATCACCGGAGCCACGAACTCGGTCATCCCGAACGGCCTCACCTCGGCCTCGACGTTGCGGGTCCCCCGCTACGGGACGCACGTGGCCGTCGTGAACGAGGGTGGCTCGAGCAACAACACCAACACCCTCAAGCAGACGATGACGACGACCAACGCCGACGTCGACCCGTCGGACGGGAACGTCCACGTCCGCTTCGCCGTCGCCCCCGTCCTCCAGAACCCCGGCCACGCCAACAACCAGCAGCCGTACTTCTGGGTGCAGCTGAAGAACGTCACCCGCAGCACCATGCTCTTCGAGACGTTCAACTTCGCGAACCAGCCCGGCATCCCGTGGAAGTCCGACGTCAGCGGCACGGTCCAGTACACGGACTGGAAGACCTTCGACATCTCGCCCGGCGCGGCCCAGCTCGCCGTGGGCGACCAGGTCGAGCTCCAGGTCATCGCCGCCGGGTGCTCGCTCGGAGGCCACTGGGGCGAGGTGTACGTCGAATCATTCGGGCCGTTCCTCCCCGGCCTTTCCGTTTCCGCCACGGCCCCCCAGCAGGTGAACTCGGGTTCGGACCTCACCTACACGCTCAGCTACGAGAACTCCGGGCCGGGGGCCGCGACGAACGTCATCGTGGCCCAGCCCATCCCGACCGGAACGACCTTCAAGTCGGTCACGGCGCCCGGCGCCACCTGCACGACGCCGGCGGTCGGCGCGTCGTCGGGGACAGTGACCTGCAACGTCGGCTCGCTGAACGCCGCGGCCGCAGGCAGCATCCAGGTGACCTTCACCGTCACGGCCGCGTCCGGCTCCACGGTCGCGAACGGCAGCTACACCGTCGCCGCCGACGGCGTCGCCTCGCTGCTCGGCAGCCTCGTCAGCACCACCGTGACGAGCGGCGTCCAGTACGCCGACCTCTCGGCGAGCATCTCCGACGGCGTCGCAGCGGTCGTCTGGGGCGGGACCGTCACCTACACCGTCACGGTGGCGAACGCCGGGCCAGTCGCCGCGAACGCCGCGCGCTTCCAGGATCCCATCCCGGCAAACGTGGCGAGCTTCTCCTGGACCTGCGCCGCCGCCGGCGGAGCGACCTGCGCCGCGAGCGGCACGGGCGCCATCGACCAGACGGTGAACCTGCCCTCGGGGGGTTCCCTCACCTACGTGATCACCGCGCAGGTGGCGGCGGGGTCGGGCTCGGGCTCCATCACCGAGACGGCCACCGTCTCGACCCCGGCCGGCGTCACGGACCCCAACGGCGCCAACAACGTCGCCGTCGACGTGAACTCCTGCGGCACGCTCTACACGCTCTCGCTCGCGAAGGCCGGGCTCGGCACCGGGCAGGTGGTCTCCGTGCCGGTGGCCATCGACTGCGGCTCGTCGTGCTCGTCGGCGTCGGCGCAGTTCCTCTTCGGCACGAGCGTGGTGCTCACCGCCACCGCCTCGCCCGGCAACACCTTTACCGGCTGGGGTGGCGCCTGCACCGGGACCGGAAACACCTGCAGCGTGACCTTGTCCGCGGCGACGAGCGTCACCGCCTCCTTCGACCCGCCGAGCTACGCCATCACCACGAGCGCGAGCCCCGCCGGCTCGGGCACGCTCACCTGCCCGGCGTCCGTCTTCCAGGGGCAGCCGGCCGTGTGCACCGTCGCCCCGGCGGCGGGCTTCGCGCTTGGCTCGCTCACGGACAACGGCACCGTCGTCACCTCGTCTGTCTCCGGCGGCCAGTACACCATCGCCGCCGTCGCGGCCGCGCACACTCTCGCAGCCACGTTCGTGAAGATCGACGGCACGAGCTGCGCCGGCGCCTCCGAGTGCGGCTCGGGGTTCTGCGTGGACGGCGTCTGCTGCGACGCCGCCTGCGGCGGCCAGTGCCAGGCCTGCAACCTTCCCGGCAAGGCCGGCACCTGCAGCCCGACCTCGGGCGCCCCCGTCGGGGCGCGGCCGGCCTGCACCTCAGACGGCACGGTGTGCGGCGGCACCTGCGACGGCATGAACGTCGCCTCCTGCAGCTACCCGTCGGCACCGACCGAGTGCCGCGGCGCCGCGTGCGCGGCCGGAACGGAGACGCTCGCGGCGGTTTGCAACGGCGCCGGCGCGTGCCCGCCCCTCCAGACCCAGGCCTGCGGCGCCTACGCCTGCCAGGCCACCGCCTGCGGCGCGACCTGCGTCGCGGACGCCGACTGCGCTGCCGGGAACTGGTGCAGCGCCGGGAGCTGCGTTCCCCAGAAGCCCGCCGGCTCGGTCTGCGGCGGCGCGAACCAGTGCGCGACGGGCGTCTGCGCCGACGGCGTCTGCTGCGGCGGGGCGTGCAACGGCCAGTGCGAGTCCTGCAACCTCCCCGGGAAGGCCGGCACCTGCTCGCCGGTCGTCGGCGCTCCCCAGGGGGGCCGAGCCGCCTGCTCCTCGGACGGCACCTCGTGCGGCGGCGCCTGCGACGGCGTCGCCCGCGCCGCCTGCACGTACCCGGGCGCGGCGACCCAGTGCCGCTCGGCCTCCTGCGCCGGAGGAACCGCGACCCTCTCCGCATCCTGCGCCGGAACCGGGTCCTGCCCGCCGGCCCAGACCCAGTCCTGCGGGGGCTACGCCTGCGGCGCGACCGCCTGCAACGCCACCTGCTCGACCGATTCCCAGTGCGCCTCGGGGAGCTGGTGCAGCTCCAACGCCTGCGTGCCCCAGAAGGCGCCGGGGACGACCTGCACGGCCGCGAACCAGTGCGGAAGCGGCAACTGCGTCGACGGCGTGTGCTGTGGCACGGCCTGCGGCGGCCAGTGCGAGGCCTGCAACCTTCCCGGCTCCCTCGGCACCTGCACCGCGGTGGTCGGCTCTCCCCAGGGCGGGAGAGCGGCCTGCGCCTCCGACGGCAGCTCCTGCGGCGGCAGCTGCGACGGTTCCTCGCGAACCGCCTGCACCTACCCTAGCGCCGCGTCGCAATGCCGCGCGGCCTCCTGCACCGCGGGAACGGCCACGCTCGCGGCCGCTTGCGACGGCGCCGGGTCCTGCCCTCCCGCCTCGACCCAGTCCTGCGGCTCCTTCGCCTGCGCGGCCACCGCCTGCAACGCCACCTGCTCGACCGACGCCCAGTGCGCCGCGGGGAGCTGGTGCAGCTCCGGGACCTGCGTCCCGCAGGAGTCTCCCGGAGGAAGCTGCTCGGCCGCGAACCAGTGCGCGAGCGGCAACTGCGTCGACGGCGTCTGCTGCGACACCGCCTGCGGCGGGCAGTGCGAGGCCTGCAACCTCGCCGGCGCCGTCGGCACGTGCACGCCGGTCGCCGGCGCTCCCCAAGGCAGCCGGCCCGCCTGCGCGTCCGACGACAGCTCCTGCGGCGGCACCTGCGACGGGTCGTCGAGGACCGCCTGCGCCTACCCGGGCACCGCGACGGAGTGCCGCGCGGGCTCCTGCAGCGGCGGCACCGCCACGCTCTCCGCCACCTGCGCAGGGACGGGGGCGTGCCCCGCGCCGGTCACCCAGCCCTGCGGCGCCTACGCCTGCGGGGCCGTCGCCTGCCTCGGCAACTGCTCCACCGACGGGGACTGCGCGTCGGGCAGCTGGTGCTCCGGAGGCGTCTGCGTCGCGCAGAAGCCGGGCGGCGGCTCCTGCGGCGCGGCGGACCAGTGCGCGAGCGGCTCCTGCGCGGACGGCGTCTGCTGCGACGCCGCGTGCACCGGCGCGTGCGAGGCCTGCGACGTGGCGGGCTCGGTGGGCACCTGCACGCCGGTGACGGGCGCCCCGCACGGCGGCCGCCCGGCCTGCGCGTCCGACGGCTCTGCCTGCGGCGGTGCGTGCGACGGCGCGAACCGCGCGTCCTGTACCTACCCGGTCGACACCACCGTGTGCAGCGACGCCTCGTGCACCGGCGGCACCGCCACGCTCGAGGCGCGCTGTGGCGGCAGCGGGAGCTGCCCGCCGCTCCAGACCCAGGCCTGCGGCACCTTTGCCTGCGGCGCCACCGCCTGCGTCGGCACCTGCGCCGCCGACAACGACTGCGCGGCCGGCAACTGGTGCTCGGCAGGTGTGTGCGTGCCGAAGCACGACCCCGGCGCCACGTGCGGCGCCGGCAACCAGTGCGGGACGGGCTTCTGCGCCGACGGCGTCTGCTGCAGCGCTGCGTGCAACGGTCAGTGTGAGGCCTGCGACGTGGCGAGCTCGGTGGGCACCTGCACGCCGGTGGCGGGCCCTCCGCACGCCGGCCGCCCGGGCTGCGCGTCGGACGCAACCGCCTGCGCAGGCACCTGCGACGGCGCGAACCCGTCCGCCTGCGCCTACCCGGGCGCCTCGACCGTCTGCCGGCCGGCCTCCTGCACGGCGGGCGTGGCGACGATCCAGGGCGTCTGCGCGGGCACGGGCTCCTGCCCGCCCGCCCAGACGCAGGCCTGCGGCGCCTTCGCCTGTGGACCCGCGGAGTGCGTGGGGGTCTGCGTCGTCGACACCGACTGCGCCGATGGCAACTGGTGTTCGGGCGGCGTCTGCATGCCCAGGAAGGCGAACGGCGGGTCCTGCGGCGCCGCGGATCAGTGCACGAGCGGCCTTTGCGTCGACGGCGTCTGCTGCGACGCCGCCTGCACAGGCCAGTGCGAGGCGTGCGACGTGGCGGGCGCGGTGGGCACCTGCACGCCGGCGACGGGCGCCCCGCGCGGCTCGCGAACCGCGTGCGCGACCGACGGCTCGGTCTGCGGCGGAAGCTGCGACGGGACCGCTCGCGCCGCCTGCGCCTACCCGGCTTCCTCGACGAGCTGCCGGTCGGCGAGCTGCGCCGGCGCCGTCGAGACGCATCCCGCCGCCTGCGACGGG
Organism: uncultured delta proteobacterium; assembly: GCA_963754915.1. Classification (GTDB taxonomy): domain Bacteria; phylum Myxococcota; class Myxococcia; order Myxococcales; family Anaeromyxobacteraceae; genus DATJZG01. Next base: position 228,594 of record CAVWHZ010000016.1, read on the forward strand.
GCGGGCGCCTGTCCGCCGCGCGGGCAGTCGAGCTGCGGGGCCTTCGCGTGCGCCGGGTCGGCATGCGGCACGACCTGCACGGGCGACGGCGACTGCGCGTCCGGAAGCTATTGCGTGAGCGGTGCCTGCGTCGGGACGGGGCCCGCGAGCGGCTGGCACGTGCAAGGGTCGGGATGCAGCACCGGCGGGCCGGGAGCTTTCGCGCCGGGGCTCTTGCTTCTCGGGCTCTTCGCGCTGCTGCGCAGGCGCCGCGGCCGAAGCGCGCTCCTCGGCATGGCCGCTCTCTCGCTCCCGCTCGCGGCCGGGGCGGAGGCGAACCTCTCCTTTCCCGCCCAGCGCTTCGCGCTCGCTCCCGGGGCCGACGACATCCTCTCCGTCTATTCGGCGAGGACGGCCCCTCCGCTCGGTTTCGACGTGCTCCTCGAGGTCGACTACGCGAACGAGCCGCTCCGGCTCGTCAACGGGAGTACCCAGGTGGTGCTCGTGCGGGACCAGTGGAACCTGCAGGTCGCCGCCTCGCTGGGCATCCTCTCCTGGCTCGAGCTCGGGCTCGTCATCCCGGCGACGCTCTCGCAGTCGGGCCAGCTCGCCCCCATGCTCGACCCGTCGCTCGCCGGCTACACGCCGTCGGGCGGCTTCGGAGACCCGAGGCTGGTGCCGCACGCCCGGCTGGTCGACTCGGACGACTTCGGCCTCGCCATCGTCGCCCCCATCACTATCCCGCTCGGGTCGACGGAGAACTACATCGGCTGGGACTCGGTGACCGTCACGCCCACGGCCGCGGCCGAGTGGTCGGGGCTTGCGGGACTCCGGGTCGTGGCGAACGCTGGCGTCGCCATCCGGCCGCAGCGCACCGTCGGCGACCTCACGGTGGGAACGGCCTTCGCCTACGGCGCCGCGGGCGCCTACGACTTTCCCGTCGTCGGCCAGCGCTTCACCGCCATGTTGACGGTCACCGGAGAGGTCGGCATCGCCGGCAGTGGCGCGGTGGACCCGGTCGAGCTGCTGGCCGCGATCCGGTGGACGGGGCCTCTTGGCTTCACCGCCACGCTGGGCGCCGGCCCGGGTCTCTCCACCGGATACGGGACGCCTAACTACCGCGTGCTTGCGATGGTGGGCTTTGCTCCTGCCCACAGCGACGAGCGACCCGCGGAGAAGGCGCCTGAGAGGGCCGGCCCGGCGCCGGTCGCCACCGCGGCGATCGCAACGCCCGCAGCGGCCCCGGCGCCAGCGGTCGCAACCGTGAGCGCGCCGGAGGCGGTCGCGAGCACTTCCGCAGCCGCCTCGAACGACGGCATGCGCGCCCAGGTCCGCTGCGGCACCGGCGTCCGCGACCGCGTGCTCGAGGGTGCGTCGACCTCGTTTCCGGCAACCGTGGGCAAGGTCTACTGCCTCGCCAACGTTGCGAACCCCAGGCCGGGCGAGGTGCGCTTTCTCTGGTTCCGGGGAGACCATGAGGAGGCTTCGGTGGCGCTCCCGCTCGGCGACGGCTCACGATGGCGGACCTGGAGCACGAAGAACATCGAGGCTGGCCGGACCGGCGCGTGGAAGGTCGACGTGGAGGGCCCGGGCGGCAGCATCGGGTCGGCCCCCTTCCGCATCGAGTGACGCCAGCGGCAGGAACCACGCAGGCAGGCGTTGCCCGGACGCCTGGCCTTCAGCTCAAGAGGATCCGAGCCGGTGCTCAACCGCAGCTGCGAGCCCTCGTCGTTCCAGCGTCCAGGTTCCGCATACCTGCCCGGAGCGAAACGCGCCTGGTTCGCATCGTCGTTCGGTCACCCAATGGATTACCGTGGCAACGGCTTCCTCTCCCCCGACCTCGCCGCTCCCATCCCAGACCGTTACGGGAAGGCTTCCCGCGGGAGTGGAGAGAGCCTCAGGAGCTTGACGTTCTCGCCCTGCAACACCGGGCCGGGCAGCGAGCCGTCGTCGACGACGACAACCCGCACATCGGGTCGAACCAATACTGACGCGTCCCGGCGTGTTCCCGGGAGAAGCACGGCTATCTTCACGATGCGGCGATCCCAGTTCAGATAGTCCGGCAATGAGCCATCGTCGAAGACGGCGATACGCTCGCCTGCCGCGGCTAACTGGGAGATCTCCTGCGCCGTTGGTACCTGCGAGTATGCTGCAATTCGCGAGTAGAACATGACGGGAACGTGCTCTAGGTCCTTCGCGTTGAAGATCACCGTGGCTCCCCCCGTCCATTCCTCGAGGTGCCGGTACACCTCTGCTCTTACTGCTTGTCGTTGCCAGTACGATTCGCCGGCGGGGTGTGCCCACCATGCGAATCCCACAGCAGTCGCAGCGGCCGCCGCGCCGACGACTGCCGATACCGCCACCACGCTAACTGATTCGGGTACGAACTTGGCTAGGCGCGACGCTCCTGTGGCGCAAAGAGCTCCCATCGCGACGTACAGCACCGGGGAAACGACGTACGTGAACGCCGGCATCTTCGTTGCGGCGACCGAATAGAATGCGTACACGCCAAACAGCGACGTGAATAGAAAAGCGCCGACCGGGACAAAGCGACTCGAGGCAAGCAAGGCCACGAGTCCGAGCGGCAGCAAGTATGCGATTGGACCGAAGAGGGATGGAAGCAGTCGCAGGTAGAAGTAGGCATCTCCGTCATGTTCCTCCATCACCTCCCAGAAATGTCGGTGCGATTGCCCTCGTTCCCAGGCATGTTCAGCTGGAAATGCCAATTGGGTATACACATCCCATGGAACGCACAATGCCGCCGCGACAAGAAGGGCCAGGATAAGGTGGGCATATGCCCGACGAGATCGCCGCTGTTCACGGTCCGCCGCGAGCGCAACTGCCCAACCTCCGATGGCGGTGAGCCCAACGAGATACTTGGTGAGTATTGCAAGTCCGACGAACGCACCGACGACGACAGCCCACGACGCGGAGCGCGTCCGATTGTATTCGAGCCACGCCCAGATGCTCGCAGTGACGTAGAACAAGAAAGTCAGGTCATTGTGATCCGTAAACAAGCGACCGGACACCAGAGCGAGTGAGGTTGGCGCGACCGCAAAGAGTACCGCGCCAAAGAAGCCTGCTCGCTCGCTCACGGCAAGCCACCCGATGCGGTACACAAGCGGGACGCAGAACGTCACCAATAGTACGCTTGGCAGTCGGACGGCAAACTCCGTCGCGCCGAGCAACTTGATTGAAAGCGCCATTTGCCACAGGAAGAGCGGCGGCTTGTGCAGCCAGACAGAGTTCCGCATCCAATCTTTGAAGTCGTACGGCAGCACGGGACGGTCGTAAAGCGTCGGCAGGAACGGGTGCTCCGCCATGTGCTTCGCCACCAGCGCATGGAACTGTTCATCCCAGAGGTTCAGGAACGGGTCGAGTTGCGCCACCAGCAGGTTCACGCACAGCGCCGCGAGCGCCAGCAGCACGACAGAGGGCCTTCGAAACCCGAACGCGTACATGGCAAGGCTTGCGATGAGGGCCGCGGCCCCAGCGAGCTCGTATGCCGTCACATTCATGAAGGAGGACGCCGCCACGCCGGATCGAGACTAAACGGCCGATCGTGATTCCCGAACGGGGGTCACGGTTCTGAGTGAAGGGTTGAGCTTCTCACGACGGTTGTAGGCACGCATGAAGGCGATGACGTGGACCATCAGTTCCTCAATCGACTTGCACCGGTGATTGCGTGTGACGTTGGCGTGCAGGTCGAGCCAGACGCGCTCGATACGATTGTCATCGGGGCAGTAGGGCGGCAGGAAGTGGAGCACGATCTTGCCACCGAACTGCGCAAGGAAGCGCTGTGTCTTCTTGCTCGAGTGGATGATGTAGTTATCGACGATAAGATGGATCCGCGTTGCCGTCCGGTAGTCGGTGACCAGCTTCCAGACCAGCTTGCAGAAGAGGTCGCTCGCCTTGCTCGAAGCGTCCACCCAGGTGAGCTTCCTCGTCTTGGCGTTCAGCGCACCGGCGACGAAGCGCTTTCTGTTCTGGCCGGGCGTGACGACATAGCGCCTGTGGCCGGGGAGCATCCAATCGCGGCCGATCTTGGGGTTGAGGTGGACGTCCATCTCGTCCTCGTAGAGGACCGGCTCGCTGGCCGTTGCGTTCCTGGCAAGGCGGCGAAGGCCCGCGAGCTTCCGGCTTCCTACGCTCGGCATTCCAAGGGCACAGGACGGTCGGCTTGGGCGAGCCGAGCCGGGCGCCGATGGCGCAAAGCGCGCGGCCCATCGTGCAGACGGCCACTCTCGGGAAGCCCCGCCGCTCCAGCTCGAGGCAGAGCAACTCCCGGGTCCACGTCGGCCGCTGCCAACCGAACTCGGTAGGAACGCCGAGAAGTACCTGGCGGAGTTCAGCCAGAAACCGTTCGTCGGCCTTCGTCTCCCCGTTGCCCGAACGCTGGTCGAGAAGACCGTCCTCGCCAAGCTCCTGGTACCGCTTGGCGGCACTCACCACGGTCGAAGCGGCGCACTGCAGGTCGCGGGCGACCTGCTTTCTGGAGAGTCCCTGGTGGAGCTTGAGGATCATGAGGATGCGAAAGGCGGTCTGCCGGTCCTTGGTCTTTCGGAGCAGTTTCCAAAGCCGGCGTCGCACTGGGCGATCGAGCCGGAGTATGTTGTCCACGGGAAGGTCTTCTCCATTGTCGATAGTGGTTGTCTCGCAACTCCCACCATCGATGGGCTGACCTTCCCTTTCAACTTTCTCCTCACCCCGACCGGGTCACCCGATCGGGAATTGCGAACTGTGGTTTAGCATCACCCCGTCGCGTGTTTCGCCTGCTTCGCTCCGAAGGTGCGGACCGCGAGGCGCAGGCGCACCTCCAGCCCTCTACGGCTTCGAGAGGATCTCCTCGTACGTGATCGACCCTAGCAGCGAGCCCTCGTCGTTCCAGGTGATCCAGGTCCCGCACTGCAGCCCGAAGCAGAAGCGCCCCTCGGTTCGCATCCTTCCGTTCGGCCACCACTGGACGAAGCGGCCGTGGCGGCGGCCGAGGTCGAAGGCCACCTCCTCCTCGACCTTTCCGCCCTCGTACCAGTAGGTCCAGGGACCGTCCTTCTCGCCATCCCGGTAGCGGCCCTCGACGGCCTTCGTGCCGTCGCGGTGGCGTTCCACCCAGGGGCCGTCGAGCGCGCCGTCCTTCCACGTCGACTCGACGTGCACGAGCGGGAGTTCGCCCTCGTAGTAGTCGCGCCCCGGCCCATGCCGCCTCGGCTTCCCGTCGGGCCCGGGCCGCTCGCACCACTCGGCGTTTCCGGACGGCGGCGGCTCGCCCGCGCGGGTGGTCCCCGGCGGACACTCGAGCGCCCCGGCGGCGATCGCCAGGACGGCGAGCGCGATCACGCGACTCCCTCGGGCTTCGCCCGCGCCGCCGCGCGCTCGCCCCCGCGGTCGTCGGCGCGGCTGTGCTCGACGAGCCAGCGGAGGATCACCGGGTACACCTCCAGTGGCGCCTTCTTCCCCAGCAGGAGGTCGACGTGCCCGTACTCGGCGGAGTGACCACCGGTGACGGAGAACTCGGCGAGCTCCTTCTCGCCGCCCCAGAGCTCGTAGCTCCGGCGCACCACCGCCGGGGGCGCGAGGTGGTCCTTCACGGCCGAGACGAAGAGCGCGGGCTGGCGGCACGTGGAGAGGCCGGCGCGGTAGTCGACCGCGCGGTCGGCGGAGCGACAGGCGTCGTTGCGCACCCAGTCGGCCATTTGATGGAACACCCGGCCGGGGATGTTCTCGATCGAGTTCGAGAGGATGCGCTGGTAGACGGGCCGGTCGACGTTTCTCCCGTTCACGGCGAGCTCGGCGGCGGTGGGGTGAATCACGCCGGCGAAGGGAGCGATCATCTTCGATAGGTAGCGGTTCGCCCGGCCGTCGACGAGAAAGCCCCAGCGGAGGTAGCGGGCCACGGGCCCGTCGTGCTCGAAGCTCATCGGGCCAGCGAGCGCGATGATGCCGGCGATGCGTTCGGCGTACCTCTGGCAGGCGACGAGGCCCGTCACGGCGCCGAGGCTGTGGCCCACCCACAGAACCCGGTCCTCGCCGGTGGCGCGCCCGATGGCATCGAGGGCGGCCGGGATGTCCTTCTCCACATAGTCGTCGAAGCTCCAGTCGCTCCACCCTCTCGGAGCTTCGCGGGAGTCGCCGTGGCCGCGGAGGTCGAGGGCGAAGGTCCGGAACCCGCCGCGGGCCAGGTAGGCCCCTAGCGAGAAGGCCTCGACGCCGGCGTCCAGCATCCAGCGGTTCGACGAGATTCCGTGGACGAGCAGCACGGGCGGGAGTCGCTCACCGCCCCGCGGAAGCCGCATGCCGAGCGCGAGCCGCCATCCGTCCGAGGTCTCGGCCCGCATGATGCCGTCGTCCCGGATGGGCTGGCGCAGGCGGCGGGTCCAGAAGGCGTAGTGCGCGAGGGCGAGCACCGCCAGGACCGCCGAGGCGGCAACGATGGCCAGCACGGCGTCAGCCATGGCGTGCTTGAATCTACCCCCAACTCGCCCGCGGGGGTCGGCCAAAGCGGCCCCTGCTGGAGTGGCCCACGGGTTGCACATTCTCCCGTCCGTGGACGGCGACTTCGCGCCGGGGACGTCTCCCCGTGGCGGATGCGTCGAGCCGAGGTCGGATCATGGTCGGACGGATGGTTCAGGCTGTCGGGATCGCAAGCAGCGTCGGGCTCGGGATCCAGGCATGGGCGTCCGCCGGACACATCCGCCGCGGCGGGGACCCCTCGGCGCTTGACCGATTGCCGCACGGGAGCGTAGCGTCGGAATGCTCTTTTTCCATCCACAGGGGTGCCCCGTGAAGAAGGTCGAGGCCATCATCAAGCCGTTCAAGCTGGACGAGGTGAAGCAGGCCCTTTCCGAGATCGGCGTGGCCGGCCTGACCGCCACGGAAGTCAAGGGGTTCGGTCGACAGAAGGGCCACACCGAGCTCTACCGCGGCGCCGAGTACGTCGTCGACTTCCTCCCCAAGGTGAAGGTCGAGGTGGTCGTCGCCGACTCCCTCGTCACCAAGGTGGTCGAAGTCGTCGAACGCGCCGCCAAGACGGGCCGGATCGGCGACGGCAAGATCTTCGTCGTCCCCGTCGAGGAAGTCATCCGCATCCGCACCGGAGAACGGGGAGAGGACGCCCTGTAGCGCGCGCGTCGGGCGGCGCCGCGGGGGCGAAGTGTGAAGGCGATCAAGGCTCCTCCGCTACCTGCCGCGCTGGCCCGCGGCGCCCTCGACTCCCTATCGGATCCCGTCGTTCTCGTGGGTGCGGACTCCGGCGTCCTGCACCTCAACCCGGCGGCCGAGGAGCTCTTCGAGCGCAGCCGCGACCGCGCCGTCGGGCTCCCCGTCCGGGCGCTCCCGGGGGGTTCCCAGCTCGAGATCCTGGCCGAGCGGGTGCGCAAGGCGCAGGAGTCGACGAGCGTCGACCTTCCAGGGCCCCGAGATTCCTCGACGCCGGTGACCGCCGACGGGAGCCCGCTCTTCGATGGGGCCTCCTGCGTGGGCACGGTGCTGCAGCTCCGGGTGCACCGTCCGAGCGAGCGCTCGCTCGACTTCGAGGCGCTCGCAGCCGGCCTGGCGCACGAGATCAAGAATCCACTCGCGGGGTTGCAGGGATTGGCCGAGCTGCTGGCCCGGGAGGCCGAAGGCTTCGCGAAGGAGTACGCGCTCGTCATCGCCCGGGAAGCGAAGCGGGTCGACGGGCTCGTCCGCGAGCTCCTCGACCTCGCCCGGCCGGCAACGCTCCAGGCTACCCCCGTGAACATCCACGCGGTGCTGCGGGACGTCATGCTGCTCGCGAAGGGGATGCCCGGGGGCGAGCGCATCGCCTTCACCCACCACTTCGATCCCTCGCTCCCCCCGCTGCAGGGGGACGCCGAGAAGCTCACGCAGGTCGTGCTGAACATCGTGCGAAACGCGGTGGAGGCGGTGCGCGAGACTCACGAGCCGGAGGTCCTGTTCGAGACGGGGGTCGCCTCGGTGCGCCTAAGGCACGCGAGCGGCCGGACGCGCCCGCTCGCGCGGGTGGCGGTCGTCGACAACGGGCCGGGGATCCCCGAGGCCATGATCCCGAGGCTCTTCACGCCGTTTGCCACGTCGAAGTCCCAGGGCACCGGCCTCGGACTCGCCGTCTCCCGGCGCATCGTCGAGGCCCACGGGGGTCGCATCGAGGTCCGGAACCGCAACGGCCACGGCGCCGAGGCGGTCCTGTACCTGCCGCTCGAGCAGGCCTAGAGTCGGCGCCTCGGGGGCGTGCCCGGAATTCGACATGCGCTCTGCCCGCCGGACGGGCACAATAGGTGCATGTCGGACGCCCCGATGCGAAAGGTCCTCATCGTCGACGACGAGCCGTCGGTGCGCTTCGTGCTCGCCCGCACCTGCGAGCGAGCGGGCGTTCCCCATGCCGAGTCTGGAAGCGCCGAGGAAGCGCGCGAGGAGCTCGCCCGCAGCGGCACCGGCCGCCACGGCGGCATTGGGCTCGTGCTCCTCGATGTCCGGCTCCCCGGAGACGACGGCTTCACCCTGCTCGGCGAGCTCGCCGGGCGCTCGGACTCTCCCTTCGTCGTGGTGATGACGGCGGAGGACACCATGCGCTCGGCCGTCGAGGCCATGAAGCGCGGGGCCGCCGACTACCTGGGAAAGCCCTTCGACCTCGCCCGGGTGGAACGCATCATCCGGGACCTCGCCATTGGCCCCGACGAGCAGCGCGAGCCCGAGGAGCGACCGGCGCCGCGCCCCGATCGCGCCTCCGAGGGCGAGCGCAAGAAGGACGGCGGGCCCATCGACACGCTCATCGGGCGCTCTCCCGCCATGGTCGAGGTGTTCAAGGAGATCGGCCGCGTCGCCCGGACCGAGATGACCGTCACGCTCATGGGCGAGAGCGGGACCGGCAAGGAGCTCGTCGCCCGCGCCATCCACTCCCACTCGGCGCGGGCGCGGGGGCCCTTCATCACCGTCAACATGGCCGCCATCCCGCGCGACCTCATGGAGAGCGAGCTCTACGGCCACGAGCGCGGAGCGTTCACCGGCGCTGCGGAGCGCCGCCCGGGAAAGTTCGAGCTCGCGAGCGGCGGCACGCTCTTCCTCGACGAGATCGGCGAGATGCCGGTGGAGCTGCAGGCGAAGCTCCTGCGCGTCCTGCAGGAGCGGGAGATCGACCGGGTGGGAGGCTCTCGCCCGCTCCCGGTGGATGTTCGCATCGTCGCCGCCACGAACGCCGACCTGGGCCGCGCCGTCGAGGAGGGGCGCTTCCGGCGCGACCTCTTCTACCGGCTCGCGGTGGTGCCGGTGCGGCTGCCGCCGTTACGGGAGCGCGACGCCGACGTGGTGCTGCTCGCGCGCTTCTTCGCCGCCAAGTATGGCGAGCAGCTCCGCGGCCGCCCGCTCTCGCTCGCGAAGGACGCCGAGCCGCTGCTCCTCGGGCACTCCTGGCCGGGCAACGTCCGCGAGCTACAGAACGTCATCCAGCGGGTGCTCTTGAAGCTCCCCGGCAACCGCATCTCCGCGAAGGACCTGGCGCCGCTGCTCCCCGCCACGGCCGCCCGGGAGAAGGGCCTCGAGGGATTCGTGGAGTCCATGCTCGACGCCCCGGAGCCCGACGGCGGCCGCTACACGGCGGCGCTCGCCGCCGTCGAGGCCCCGCTCATCGCCGCCGCGATGTCGCGGACCAAGGGAAACCAGCTCCGTGCCGCGGAGCTGCTCGGCATGAACCGGAACACGCTCCGGGAACGGATGCGGATGCTCGGGCTGAAGCCGCGCCAGGATTGAAGTCCGCCCCGTCTACGGGGCCTTCTCGAGCAGCACCGTCGCGCCGAGCGTTCCGGCAGGCAGCCCGCCGAGCGCGCCGCCGCGGCGCACCGCCCGCTCCCCGCCATCCGTGGCCTCGCCGACAGCCGCCTCGACTGCGCCGCGGGAGAGCGACCCAGGGGCGCAGATGGCGTAGATGCGCACCGGGCCCGGCTTGCCGTCGAGCCTCGCCGTCGCCGGCGGGGCGACGGTGCCCTCGACGAGTTCCCCGTCCCCGGACCGCGGGTAGATGGGGGTCACCCCGGTTGCGTCGACAGCCACGAGCCAGAGCTTGCACGGCGAGCGGGTGCGCACCTGGAACCGGAGCTCGGCTCCTGCCGGCACCGGCCTCCCGTCGCGGACGGGTCCGTAGCCCTCGGCACCGGCGTAGACCGCGAGACCCAGCGGCGCCCGGGTGGGGCCCATCTCGTCGGTCGCAATGTGTGGCGCGAAGAGCAGCAGGACGGCGGCCAAGGTGGCGAGCCCAGCCACCGGGAAGAGGACGAGGAGTTGGCGGCGCCAGCCGCGCGACCAGGGCGCCGCGGCCGCCTCCATGACCGCGTCCACTGTACCCGGGTAGGCGAGCGCTCGGAACTGCTCGCCCAGGCGCTCCTTTGCCGCGATGCGATCCCGGCAGAAAGCGCACTCCGGCACGTGCGCCGCGAGGGTTCCGTTCCCCCTGCCGAGGAGCACTTCTTCGAGGGCCAGGTCTTCCACGCCCGAAGGGCATTCGGGACGCGCCTCGGTCCGGTCGCGTGCGTCTCCGCGCCTGCGCAGCGTGGCCATGGCGTGAGAGGTGGCTGCCGCATGGACGCGGGCGACGGCGTTTGCCGGCCCCTCGAGGCTCGCGAGGTCGGCGACGAGCCGGGCGAGCACCTCGCGCGCTGCCTCGACGGCGTCGGCGTCGCTCCCGAGCAGCTCGAGCGACCGGCGGTAGGCCACCGGGCCGAGTTCCCGGTAGAGCCGCGCCGCTCGTCGACTCGGGTCGACCACCGGTGCTCCATAGCCGCCGGGATCCGCCTTGGCCTGCCCAAGATCCGGGCAGTTCATGCCCGGGGATTAGGCACGCCTTATCGCGGGGTTCACCCATCCGGTCCAGATCGGGGCGTTCCCACGTGGCATGACCCGTGCTATCCCGACGCGCGTCAACCACCCTGCCCCGTCAGGAGAATCTCACACGATGGCCACCACGACTCCGAAGCAGGTCCTCGAACTCGCCAAGGCAAAGAACGCAGAGTTCGTCGATCTCAAGTTCAACGACTTCCTGGGCATCTGGCAGCACTTCACCATCCCTCTCGGGGAGCTCTCCGAGGCCGTCTTCGACGAAGGCCTGGGCTTCGACGGGTCGTCGATCCGCGGCTGGCAGGCGATCCACGCCTCCGACATGCTCGTCATGCCGGACCCGAGCACAGCCGTCATCGACCCGTTCATGGCGATCCCGACCCTGTCGCTCATCTGCACGATCGTCGACCCGATCACGAAGGAGCCGTACACCCGCGACCCGCGCAACATCGCCATCAAGGCGGAGAAGTACTTGAAGTCGACCGGCATCGGCGACACCGCGTTCTTCGGCCCCGAGGCCGAGTTCTTCATCTTCGACGAGGTCCGCTACGACACCGGCGTGAACCACTCGTTCTACAAGGTGGACTCGGTCGAGGGTCAGTGGAACACCGGCCGCGAGGAGCCAGGCGGCAACCTCGGCTACAAGCCCCGCTACAAGGAGGGCTACTTCCCGGTCGCCCCCACCGACAGCCAGCAGGACATCCGCAGCGAGATGTGCGCGGTGATGGAGCAGATCGGCATCAAGGTCGAGCGCCAGCACCACGAGGTCGCGACGGCCGGCCAGGCGGAGATCGACATCCGCTTCGACTCGCTCGTGAACATGGCCGACAAGCTCATGTGGTTCAAGTACATCCTGAAGAACGTCGCCCGCCGGCACGGGAAGACGGTGACGTTCATGCCGAAGCCGCTCTACGGCGACAACGGCTCGGGCATGCACACGCACCAGTCGATCTGGAAGGGCGGCAAGCCGCTGTTCGCGGGCGACGGCTACGCGGGCATGTCGGACCTCGCCATGTGGTACATCGGCGGCATCCTGAGGCACGCGCCGGCGCTCGCGGCCTTCTGCAACCCGACGACGAACAGCTACAAGCGGCTCGTCCCCGGGTTCGAGGCCCCGGTGAACCTCGCCTACTCGGCGCGCAACCGCTCCGCCTCGATCCGCATCCCGATGTACTCGCCCTCCCCGAAGGCGAAGCGCATCGAGTTCCGCTCGCCGGACCCGGCCGCGAATGGCTACATCGCCTTCGCCGCCATGCTGATGGCGGGCCTCGACGGCATCGAGACGAAGGCCAACCCCGGCCAGCCGCTCGACAAGGACATCTACGGGATGACGCCGGAGGAGCTCCGCGACATCCCCAAGATGCCGGGCTCGCTCGACGAGGCGCTCGAGAACCTGCGCAAGGACCACGCCTTCCTGCTGAAGGGCGACGTCTTCACCGAGGACGTCATCGAGACCTGGATCCAGTACAAGTACGACAAGGAAGTGAACCCGATCCGGATGCGGCCGAGCCCGCTCGAGTTCGTCCTCTACTTCGACACCTAGGATCCCGGGACGGACGGCGGGCCGGCCCGACGCCGCCCGCCCGCCGTGCGCGGCCGCCCCCTCCGGGCGGCCGCCTTCGTTTTCGGGGCCAGTGCCTCCCGGGAGCGGGGCCCGCTACAGGCCGTGGCAGGCCTTGCAGATGGCGTTGTCCGGCGTGGGGGCGCCTCCCCACTGCACCGAGGTCTCGGCGAGGTGGCAGGCGACGTTCGAGCAGGTCTTCGTCGCGGGATCGTAGGCGGCGCTCGTGAGGAACTCCAAGAGGGTGGGCGAGGCGAAGGTTCCGCCGGCGGGGACGGGGACGGGGGCGAGGACGCCGTCGCCGGTCGGGGGCAAGACGCCCGGGTTGGCGTCGGTCACCCAGACCGGACGGGTGGGCGCGAAGGGCGCGGCGGGGAGCCAGGAGATGGCCGGCAGCGCCGTGCGCGGGTCGAAGACCACGTCGCGCCGGCCGTTCACGTGCAAGAGCGGCAGCGTGCGGCCGGACCCGACGGGCGCGACCGCGCTCGCGGCCGCGTGGCAGCGGGCGCACCCCTCGTCCGACTGCTCCCCGGCGAACGAGTAGTCGCCGCTCGCGTCCAGGTAGTAGAAGCCGGACGGGCCGGTGTCGGCCGGGTCGACGGTCCCGTAGTGGCACGTCTGGCAGGTGATGGGAGCGGCGTCCTCGGGCGCTCCCCAGGCGTCGCCGCCATGCTTCGAGCCGCCCGGGTGCCAGGGCCCGGGCTGCCCGAGGAAGTGGCCGTACACGTAGCCGTCGTATGCGAGGCCCACGTGCGTGTTGGCCGTCACCGCGCCGGGGCCGCGTCCGGGCCTCCTGCGACCGGCCGGGGGTCGCCGCAGCCGCCCAGCGCGAGCGCGAGCGCCACGAGAACGGGCCTCCCGGGCCTCGCGGCGCGCGGACGCTCCCCCGCGCGAGAGCGCGGAGGTTCGCGGCAGGTCCGGCGCCTCGCGTGAAGGCGCCCGCTCCGAGAGCCGTCGGCTCGGTCCAGGCGATTCGGTGCGTATGCCGTCCGGGTCAAGCCGCGTTCCCAGGGCCTCGAGCTCGGCACCGGTGCTTCTCGGGGCGCGCCGCCCTCCGGTGCCTGTCCCACGGCACGGGCCCCGCTCGCTCCTTCCGATCGCGAAAGGGGAATCTCGCACCTCCGCCGGGGCTTGGGAAGCTCCGCCTTCGCGGGGAGCCACGACCGGTCGCGCGTCCCGGCCCGGTCACCGCCCTCGTCTTGCCCGGCGGTGCGGCCGCCTTCGCTCGTCCGGGTTAGAGTCGCGGCCCGTGCCGGCCACTCCGTCGCCGACAGCCGAGAGAGGCCTCCCGGGTGCGCTCCGCGCCGCGCTCGGCGGCCTGCCCCGCGCCTACTGGGCGCTCTGGGCCGGGATCCTCGTGAACCGGCTCGGCGGCTTCGTCGCCCCCTTCCTCGCCCTCTACCTGACCCGCCGCCGCGGCCTCTCGGTGGCGGAGGCGGGCGCGGTGGTGGCGCTCTACGGCCTGGGCTCGGTCGGGGCCGGGCCGGTGGCGGGGCTGCTCGCCGACCACGTCGGGCGCCGGGCGACGCTGCTCCTCTCGCTCGTCGGAGGAGGCCTGCTCACCACGGCGCTCGGTTTCGTCACGGCCACAGGGCCGCTCTCTGTCCTCGTCTTCCTTGCGGGCTTCGTGGGCGAGATCTACCGGCCCCCGGCGAACGCGGTGGTGGCGGACCTCGTGCCCCCCGCCGACCGGCGCCGGGCCTTCGCGCTCGTCTACTGGGCGGTGAACCTGGGCTTCTCCGTCGGGCTCGTCGCCGCCGGGCTCCTCTCGCGGGTGAGCTACGCGCTCCTCTTCGTGGGCGACGGGGCGACGACGCTCGCCTTCGCCGGCATCGTGTGGCGCTACGTTCCCGAGACCCGTCCCCCGGACCTGCCCCGGGAGCGTGTGGGCGAGGCCATCGCCGGGGTGCTCCGGCCGATGCGGGACCCGGTCTTCGCGCCGTTCTTGCTCCTCACCTTCCTGCTCGTGGTGGTCTTCTTCCAATTCAGCCTCGCCTTGCCCGTCGACATGACCTCCCACGGCGTCTCCACCGCGCTCTTCGGGTCGCTCGTGGCGCTGAACGGCGTCGTCATCGTGGTGCTCCAGCCGCTCGTCGTCCGCCTCGTCGCCCGGCTCGACGGGGCCCGGGTCATGGCCGCGGCCTCGGTCCTCATCGGGACGGGCTTCGGGATGAACGCGCTCGGCCACTCGGTGCCCTGGTACGCGCTCGCCATCGTCGTGTGGACGGTGGGCGAGGTGCTGAACCACCCGGTGGCGTCGGCCCTGCCGGCGGAGCTCGCGCCGCTCGAGCTCCGCGGCCGCTACCAGGGGGCCTTCGCGCTCTCCTGGGCGGTGGCGTTCGTGGTCGCGCCAGCGCTGGGCGCGTGGACCCTGGGCCGCCTCGGCGCCACGACCCTGTGGGCGGGGTGCTTCGCGCTCGGGCTCGCCGTCGCCGCCGGCCACCTCGCCATCGGACCGGCGCGCCGCCGCCGGGCCCCGACGGCGCGACCGGCGTGAGGCGTGCCGCGCGCCCTACGGGGCGGGGTCGAGGACGAGCACCCAGTCGGAGGCGCCGGCGGAGTTCGCGCCCGGGATCGTGAAGGCCTGCGAGCCCGTGCTCGGGTAGCTGGCGATGGCCGTGAAGGTGCCGCTCGTGGGGTCGTACCAGCGCGCCCGCGCCGTGCCCGACATCGCGGTCATGTCGACGGTGATGGAGCCGCTGTGGGTGTCGGGGACGTAGGCGATGAGCAGGCTCCCTGCCGGGTCCGCCGCCGCCGGGACGTAGTCACCCCCGGCCTCCGTCCCCCCGCCGGAGACGACGAGCGTCTTCGGGGACGCCCCCACCCCCGTCGGGACGAGCTTCCACCAGGCAACCGAGTCGAGGAGCGCCCCCATGCGCTGCATGTCGAGCGAGCCCGTCTCGTCCATCGCGGCTTGCCAGTTGGTCGTGAACGGCCAGAGCGGGTAGTTCCCGAACACGTAGCCCCCGACGGCACTGAGATCGGCGCCCCAGGCCTCGTAGCGGAGCTGGGGCTCGGTCATGGAGTGCTCGCCCTCGTAGTAGGCCTCCACCACGTAGACCGGGAGCTGCGGGACGTGACCCCAGGCGCCCTGGCACTGGGCGTTCGGCGTCCCTCCGGCGTTCACCGGGAGGATGTAGCAGGAGTTCACGTCCCAGCTGGCGATGGTGGTGTCGTCGGTGGAGTTGTGGGTCCTCGAGAGGTGCGCCGTGTGCAGGTGGGTGTCGCCGGCGTCCTTCATGCCCTGGATGATCTGGGTGATGCAGGTCTCGACGGTCGAGGGATGGACGGGGATGGCGTCGCCGACGTCCAGCCACAGGATGTTGGCGAAGCCCTTGTAGCGGCTCCCGACGTAGCCGCCGTACGCGTAGCACTTCGCCGACCCACTCGCGTTCATGTCGGCCGACCAGCCCTGGTTGCTCGTCGAGCCCGAGAGGGGGATGCCGTATCCCAGGTAGGCCGGCGTCACCAGCGCCAGCATGCCGTAGGACGCGATCTGGTTGAGCACCGCGTCGGCGTGCGCGTAGAACGCTTCGTTGGGGGTGGAGAGGTCGGCGGTCTGGCTGCCCGACGCGTAGGCGGCGCCGCTCGTGTCGGTCAGGAAGGGGAAGTCGCCGGCCAGGTCCGCCGGGGCGATGGAGGGCGTCGCGTAGGCCTCGTGCTCCATGAGCTCGACCAGGATGGTGTTGAAGCCCTTCGCCTGCCGATCGGCGAGGTAGGTGTCGAGGTCGGCCAGGCCGATGTTGTTCACCGCGTCCCAGCCCGCGTCGCCCTGGATCCGGAACGGCGTGCCGGCCTGGTCCACGAGGTAGGCGCCGCTCGGCGAAACCTTCAGCGGGAAGGCGGGAGACGCCGAACCGGTGGGCGTCACCGCCGCCGACGGGGCGGACGCCGGGCCCGTCCCGGCGAGATTGATGGCGGCGACGGTGAAGGTGTACGCGGTGCCGTTCGTGAGGCCGCTCACGGTGACGCCGGTCGCCCCGGCGCCGGCGGAGGTCGTCGCGCTCCCCGGGCTCTGCGCGACGACGTAGCCTTTGATGGCGCTCCCGCCGTTGCTCGCGGGCGCCGTCCACGCGAGCGTCACCTGCCCGTTGCCGGGGGTGGCCGACGTGATCGCCGGCGCACCGGGCACGGTGAACGGGGTCGCCGTGGCCGAGGCCGCGGGTCCCGTGCCCGCCGCGTTCTGGGCCGCCACCGCGAAGGTGTAGAGCGTCCCGTTCGAGAGCCCGGTGACGGTGGTCCCGGTCGCACCCGCGCCGAGTGGGATGGTGACGGCGCCGGGGCTCTGCGTGACGACGTACCCGGTGAGGGCGCTCCCGCCGTTGCTCGCCGGCGCCGTCCAGGCGAGCGCCACCTGCCCGTTGCCGGGGGTGGCGGAGGTGATGGTGGGCGCACCGGGGACGGCGAGCGGGGTCGCCGTCGCCGAGGCCGCGGGTCCCGTGCCCGCCGCGTTCTGGGCCGCCACCGTGAATGTGTAGGGCGTCCCGTTCGAGAGCCCGGTGACGGTGGTCCCGGTCGCGCCCGCGCCGAGCGTGATGGTCACGGCGCCCGGGCTCTGCGTGACGACGTAGCCGGTGATCGCGCTCCCGCCGTTGCTCGCCGGTGCCGTCCAGGCGAGCGCCACCTGCCCGTTGCCGGGGGTGGCCGAGGTGATGGTGGGCGCGCCGGGGACGGCGAGCGGGGTCGCCGTCGTCGCCGCCGCCGGGCCCGTGCCGGCCGCGTTCTGGGCCGCCACCGTGAAGCCGTAGGCGGTGCCGTTCGCGAGGCCGGTCAGGGTGACCGTGGTCGCGCCCGCGCCGAGCGTGACGGTCACGTTGCCCGGGGTCTGCGTGACCACGTAGCCGGTGAGGGCGCTCCCGCCGTTGCTCGCCGGCGCCGTCCAGGCGAGCACCACCTGCCCGTTGCCGGGAGTGGCCGACGTGAAGGTCGGCGCGCCGGGGACGGCGAGCGGGGTCGCCGTCGTCGTTGCCGCCGGCCCGGTGCCGGCCGCGTTCTGGGCCGCCACCGTGAAGGTGTAGAGCGTCCCGTTCGAGAGCCCCGTGACGGTGGTCCCGGTCGCACCCGCGCCGAGTGGGATGGTCACGCCGCCCGGGCTCTGCGTGACGACGTAGCCGGTGAGGGCGCTCCCGCCGTTGCTCGCCGGCGCCGTCCAGGCGAGCACGACCTGCCCGTTGCCGGGGGTGGCCGACGTGAAGGTCGGCGCCCCGGGGACGGTGTACGGCGTCGCGGTCGTCGACGCCGCCGGGCCCGTGCCGGCCGCGTTCTGTGCCGCCACCGTGAAGCCGTAGGCGGTGCCGTTCGCGAGCCCGGTGACGGTGGTCCCGGTCGCGCCCGCGCCGAGCGTGAGGGTCACGTTGCCCGGGGTCTGCGTGACCACGTAGCCGGTGATCGCGCTCCCGCCGTTGCTCGATGGCGCCGTCCAGGCGAGCGCCACCTGCCCGTTGCCGGGAGTGGCCGACGTGATCGTCGGCGCCCCCGGGACGGTGAGCGGCGTCGCGGTCGCCGAAGCCGCCGGGCCCGTGCCGGCCGCGTTCTGGGCCGCCACCGTGAAGGTGTACGGCGTCCCGTTCGAGAGCCCGACGAGGGTGATCCCGGTCGCCGTCGCGCCGACGGGGATGGTCACGGCGCCGGGGCTCTGCGTGACGACGTAGCCGGTGATCGCGCTCCCGCCGTTGCTCGCCGGCGCCGTCCAGGCGAGCGCCACCTGCCCGCTGCCCGGCGCGGCGGACGTGATCGTCGGCGCGGCCGGGACGGTGTAGGGCATCGCCGTGACCGATGCTCCCGGCCCGGTGCCGACTGCGTTCTGGGCCGCCACCGTGAAGGTGTAGAGCGTCCCGTTCGCAAGCCCGTTCAGCGTGATCGCCGTCGCGCCAGGGCCTGTGCTCACCGCGACGTTGCCTGGGTTCCGGGTGACCAGGTAGCCGGTGATGGCGCTTCCGCCGTTGCTCGATGGCGCCGTCCACCCGAGCACCACGACCCCGTTGCCGGGCACGGCCGAGGTGATGGTCGGCGACCCCGGAACCCCCGCCGGCGCGACCGGCGTCGCCGTCACCATCGCCGCCGGGCCTGTCCCGGACGCGTTCTGGGCCGCCACCGTGAAGGTGTAGAGCGTCCCGTTCGAGAGCCCGGTCATCGTGATCGCGGTCGCGGTCGGGCCGGCGGTGGTGACGACGCTGCCCGGGCTCTGGGTGATGAGGTAGCCGGTGATGGGGCTGCCGCCGGTCGCCGCGGGCGCCGACCACCCGAGCACCACCTGGCCGTCGCCCGGTACGGTGGTGACCGTGGTCGGCACCCCGGGCACGGCGACCGGGACGACCGCCGGCGATGGATCGGACGTGGCGCCGTCCCCGGCGGCGTTGCTCGCCGTGACCGTGAACTGGTAGTTCGTGCCGTCGACCAGGCCGGAGACCACCGCCGACAGGGTCCCGGGCCCGACGGTGGTGCCCTGCCCGCCCGTCGTCGCCGCCACCCGGTACCGGAAGATGGGGCTCCCCCCGTCGTCGGGTGCGGACCAGGTCACCGTCGCCTGTCCGTCGCCGGGCGTGGCCGCGACGGTTCCGGGCTTGCCGGGGATCGTCCGCGGGGTGACGGCCGGCGAGGGGAGCGAGTCGGCGTGATTCCCCGCCTGGTTCGCGACGCGGACCACGAAGGTGTAGTCGGTCCCGTTCGCGAGCCCGGTCAAGACGGCGGACAGGGTGGAGGGTCCGACCTTGGCGGTGACGCCGCCGGGGCTCGAGGTCACCGTGTAGGACGCGATGGGCGAGGTGCCGTCCGAGGAGGCCGGCGTCCAGTTGATCGTGACCTGCCGGTCGCCCGGGGAGACCGAGAAGATGACCGGGGCCACGAGACCGCCGGCGACCACCTTGTCCTGTCCCGTGATCTTGGCACTGCAGGACAGGACGAACGGCGCCGCCAGCGCGGCGAGCCAGGGCGAGCGACGCAGCAACGCCACCTCCGATGGTCCGGGAGCTTAGCAGCTTCGCCCTGGCCCCGCAGGTCGTCGATGTGCGCGAAGGCCCCACACCCAGGGCTCCCCGGCGCCGCGCCCGACCCGCGCCTTGGACGGGCGGGCGCGGCTTCGGGCGGCGTCCCCCGCGCCTAGCGAAGGTCCGTCTTCTTGATCTTGCCGGTGTCGGTCCGCGGAAGCGACGCCACGATCTCCACGAACTTGGGGACCATGAAGCTCTCGAGGCGGGCCTGGCACTCGCGCTGGAGCTCCTTCTCGGTGCGGGACACGCCGTCCTCCAGGACGACGAAGGCCTTCACCGCCTGGCCGAGGATCTCGTCGGGCACCCCCACCACCGCGGCCTCCTTCACCCCGGCGACCGCGAGCAGGGCGGCCTCCACCTCCTTGGGCGCCACCTTCTCGCCGCGGCTCTTGATGACATCGTCCATCCGGGCCACGAAGTAGAGGTAGCCCTCCTCGTCCATCCCGCAGAGGTCGCCGGTGTGGAGCACGAGCTCCCCGGGCAGCGGCCCGGGCTTGAGCTTGCGTGCCGTCTGCTCGGGCTTTCCCCAGTAGCCGCGCATCACCGTCGCCCCCCTCACCACGAGCTGTCCCACCTTTCCCGGGGGGAGCCGGTTGCCGGCCTCGTCGACGATCCAGACCTCGGTGTTGGGGATGGGCACGCCCACACTCTCGATCTTTCGCTCGAGCTCCTCGGGCGGGACGTAGCTCACGCGCTTGCACTCCGTGAGCCCGTACATGCTGAAGATCCGGGCCGCCGGGAAGAAGCGCCTCACCGACGCGATGTGCTTGGGGTGGAGGGCGGCGGCCGTGTTGGTGACGGCGCGGACCCGGGAGAGATCCCAGCGCGACAGGTCGAGCTCGCCCAGGACCGCGAACATCGTCGGGACCCCGGGGAAGAAGGTGACGCCCTCGTCGACGACGGCGTTCAGCACCTGGGCGGGGAAGGCGAAGGAGCGGCCGATGACCAGCCGGGCCCCCTGCCGGACGCTCATGATGAGCTGGTAGAGGCCGTAGTCGAACGCCAGCGGCAGGACCTCGAGGACGACGTCGTCTTCCCGGAGGCCGAGGTAGCTCGTGATCGAGGTCGCCGCCGTGAGCATGTTGCGGTGGGTCAGCATCACGCCCTTCGGGTCGCCGGTGGAGCCAGAGGTGTAGATGAGCGCGGCGAGGTCGACGTCGAGGTTCCGGCGCCGGGGGGGGGCCTCCCGCGGCCCCTCCGCCAGCGCGTCCTTCCACCGGGTGAACCCGGGCAGGCCGCTCGCGTCGTCGACCCCCCAGCCGATGACGGAGACGAGGCCCGGGCAGCGCGAGGCGGCCGCCCGCGCAACGCCCGCCACCAGGCCGTCGGTGACGAGCACCTTGGCGGTGCAGTCGTTGAGCAGGTACGCGAGCTTGTCGGGCTTGGTGAGGGGATTGACGACGGAGGCGACCGCGTTCGCCTTGAGGATCCCGAAGAACGCCACCGCCACCTCGATGGAGTTGTCCGCGAACACCACCACCCGGTCGCCGCGGCGGACGCCGCGGCGCTCGAGCGCGTGGGCGAGCGCGTTCGACTCCTCCTCCATGGCCGCGTAGGTGATGGTGCGTCCGTTGCCCGTCGCCGCGACCTTGCCGGGAAGGCGCGCGGCGGTCCGGTGCAGGTAGTCGTGCAGCTGCGGGATGGCTTCGTTCACAGCGGTCGGCCTCCCTCCCCGGTTCCGAGCCGGTCGATGGTGAGCCCGTCGGGGAGCGCGGGCAAGGAAGGCGGGCGGCTGAGGACCCGGTCCCACAGCAGCTGCGTGGAGAGGACGCCCACGAGCGCCATGTTCTGCTGGTTGGACAGCTGCGCCTCGCCGGACCGCGCCCGGCAGTTCCGCCAGAGGGTGGCGACCCCCGCCGGGTCGAAGACGCCTGCCTCGCGAACGGCGCCGTCGGAGAGCAGCTCGCCGACCCACCCCGGCGCGCCGGGCCCGCAGAACGACAGCGCGTCCGGGGCCCGGTAGGGCTGCTTCTTGCGGGTGCGGATCTCGTCGGGCACGAGCGCCGCGGCGGCCTTCTTCAGGACGTGCTTCTCGTCGAGGCCTCGCAGCTTGAAGGAGCTGGGCAGCGAGTTCGCGAGCGAGACCACCGCGTCGTCGAGGAACGGAAAGCGCCCCTCCACCGAGTGGGACATGAGCATGCGGTCGCCCTGCGAGGAGAGCAGGTACCCCGAGAGCAGGGTGCGCACCTCCAGGTACTGGTCCTGGGCGAGCGGGGTCCAGGCCTGGAAGTCCGGCGGGAGGTCGGCGAGGAGCCGGCCGCGGACGTCGAGCCCGGCGACGCGCTCGCGAAGGTCGGAGGAGAAGAGGCGCTGCAGGGCCGCGGCGCCGTCCCACCGCACCCCGTGCGAGAAGCCGGGCTCGCCGGCGCGGTGGAGGTCCTTCCCGAAGAACTTCCTCGCCATGGCCCGCTGCCCGGTCGGCGACCGCGCCAGGTAGGGGTAGAGCCGCTCGAGCAGGGCCGGGCGCAGCCGGGACCCGGGCTGGCGCGCCCAGAACCGGCGCACCTTCGCCTCCCGGAAGAGGTCGTAGCCCGCGAACATCTCGTCCGCGCCCTCCCCGGTCAGCACAACCTTGGTGTCCGCGTCCCGGACCAGCCGGGACAGGAGGGAGAGGGGCGCCGGCGCCGTCCGCAGCAGGGGTCGCTCCGCGTGGAAGACCACGTCCGGGAACGCCGCGGCGATGTCGGCGCGGGTGACCGTCACCTCGCAGTGCTCCGTCCCGAGCCAGCGGGTCATGAGCCTCTGCCAGGCGGTCTCGTCGTACTCGGCGTCCTCGAAGCGGAGCGAGAAGGTGCGGAACCTCGACGAGGTGGCCTTCCTCGCCAGAGCGGCCACGATCGAGCTGTCGAGCCCCCCGGACAGGTAGCAGCCGACGGGCACGTCGGACCGGACCATGCGGAGCCGGGTCGCCTCCCCGAGCGCGGCCAGGACGGCCTCCGCCGCCTCGCCCGGCGAGCCCGGGAACGCTCCCTGCCGCTCGCGGTCGACCGGGTAGGAGGGCTGCCAGTAGCGGGCCTCGCAGACCTCCCCGCCGGGGCCGTAGGTCCGGACGCATCCGGGCCCGAGCTCGGTCACGCCCGCGAGGGGCGTCCGGGGCGGGACGGCGTTCCAGAAGGTGAAGCACTCGGCGAGCCCGGCCGCGTCGAAGGCGCGGGGGACACCGGGGTCCGCGGCGTAGATGGCCTTAGCCTCGCTCGCGAAGAGGAGCCGCCCGCCGTGCTCGCAGAGGTGCAGCGGGCGGACCCCGAGGCGGTCGCGCGACAGGGTCAGGCGCTCGCGGGTCGAGTCCCACAGCGCCACGGCCCACTGCCCGTTGAAGCGCGGGAAGCAGCCGTCTCCCCACTCCTCGTAGGCGTGCACGATGACCTCGGTGTCGCTCGCGGTCCGGAACCGGTGCCCCCGGGCGACAAGGTCGTCGCGCAGCTCGACGTAGTTGAAGATCTCGCCGTTGAAGGAGATCCACAGGGTGCCGCCCTCGTTGCACAGCGGCTGGGCGCCGGTCGCGAGGTCGATGATGGAGAGCCGGTCGTGGGCGAGCCCGCAGCGCGCGTCGCGGTACACGCCCCATCCGTCCGGCCCCCGGTGGCGCTGGGCGGCGGCCATGCGCCGGAGCGCGTCGAGCGCGGGGGGCTCGCCCGCGCGCAGGTTGAGGATGCCGCCGATGCCGCACATGGCGCTAGGCGTTCCCCCGGTGGGACGCGGATCCGATCCGGTGCAGGCGCGCGCGTGCCATCCCCACCCCTCCCCGGCCCCTCAGCCAGCCGAGGCGAGAAGCGCCGCCGCGTGGAGGTAGCGGGTGGTGCGCCGCTTCCCGTCGATGTCGCGGTAGATCCGCTCCACCTGCTCCGCGGAGAGCTGCACGCGCTCCGCGATCGCCTCGGCGCGCTCCCCGTGCTCCCGGCCCCACAGGCACGCGTCGAGCACGGCGAGCGGCACCGCGAAAAAGAACTCCTCCTGGGTCTGGGCCATCGTCCAGGTGTCGGTGGTGGGGGGCCGGCTCCGGATCTCCTCGGGCACGCCGAGGAAGGCCGCGAGCGCGTACACCTGCGACTTGTAGAGGTGCGCGATCGGCTTCACGTCGGCGGCGCCGTCCCCGTTCTTGACGAAGAAGCCGAGCGCGTACTCGAGCCGGTTGGGCGTCCCGGCGACCGCGTAGGCCAGCCGGTCGGCGTGGGTGTACTCGACGAGCTTGCGCACCCGCTGCTTCATGTTGGTGGCGGCGACGAGCGCCCGGTACGCCTCGACGCCGAGCCGGGACGACCGCGTCTCCCCCTCGGGCGTCTGCACGGTCAGCGCGAACACGTTGAGACGCTCCCCCTCGAGCAGCGGGGGTAGCGTGAGCTTGCATCGCCAGCCTTCCCCGTAGCCGGGGAACGCGGTGCGGATGGCCTCGACCTGGCGCCGGTAGCACCCCAGCGCCTCGAGCGCCGGGCCGACGTCCTCCACCAGCGTCTCGACGCCCGAGGCCTCCGCCGCGGCCCTGCCGAGGCGGAGCGCGTCGGGAGAGCTGTCGCGCTCCGGCATGAGCAGCCCGAGGACGCGGCCCGGGCCGAGCGCGCGGGCGCACAGCGCCGCCACCACGGCGCTGTCCACGCCCCCCGACACTCCGACGACCACGCCCCTGCGGCGCAGGTCGCCCTGCACCTGGCGGCGGAGGGCCTCCTCGACGCGGGCGCACTCGGCGGCCGCGTCGATGGCTAGGACGTCGTGCGGCTGCATGCCGTTCCTCCGCCTTCCCGGCCCCGGCAAGAGAGGCCGCGGGGCCCGCGCGACGGGAGGGAGCCGTCCCGGGGCGATGGGCGAGCGGCCGCCTGCCTCCGGCGCACGTCCCTACTCTTTCCGCGGGGACCCGGCCCCGTCAACACGACCTCGCCCGGGGTCACGTGCGCTTTCGCTCGACGTAGGCGGCGAGCGCGGCGATCGAGTCGAGGTTCTCGGGCAGCATCTCCTCGTCGGCCACGTGGATCCCGTACTCCGACTCGAGGAACCCCACCACCTCGAGGACGCCGGTCGAGTCGATGATTCCGCGGTCGAGCAGCGACTCCCCGTCCCCGAGGGCTCCCTCGAAGAAGAAGGTCTGCTTCACGAACTCCCGGATGCGGGCTTTCAGGTCCACCGGAACCTACCCCTTCTTGCGGGCCGCCACGACACGGGCCACGCCGCGTTCGTCATATCGCAACTCCGCCTCGCCCCAGGCGCCCGCGCGGGCGAAGAGCTGGGCCACCTGGCGGTCCTGCCCCTCGCCGACCTCGACCATCGCCCACCCCCCGGGCCGCAGGAACGGCGCCGCTTCCCGGGCGAGGCGCTGGGCGAAGGAGAGCCCGTAGGGCCCGCCGTCGAAGGCCTCCCGCGGCTCGTGCTTCAAGAGGGCTGCCCGGTCCCGCGCGAGCCGCCCGCTCGAGATGTAGGGCGGGTTGCAGACGAGGACGTCGACCGCGCCCTCGAGCCCCAGGCCCGCGAGCGGCGCCAGGAAGTCGCCTTGCAGGACCCTCACGCGCCCGGAGAGGCCGAGCGCGTCGACGTTGGCCTGCGCCAGCGCGACCGCAGCGGGGAGGAGGTCGGACGCCCAGGCACGGAGGCCCGGGAAGCGCGTGGCGATGGCGCAGACGAGGTTTCCCAATCCGCAGCACACGTCGACGAGCCGTGGCTCGCCCTCCCCGCCCCGGCCGAGCTCCTCGATGGCCGCCGCGGCCAGGAGCTCCGTCTCCGCCCGGGGGACGAGCACGCCGGGCGCTGCCCTCAGGTCGAGACCGAGGAAGCGCTGCCGCGAGGTCAGGTGGGCGAGGGGCACGCCGGCAGCGCGGGCGCGGGCGAGCTCGAGAAGGCGGGCGTCGTCGACGCCGGCGACGAGGGCGAGCTCGGCTGCCTCGGCCGGCTCGAGCTGGGCCGCCGCGAGCAGGGCCGCCGCCTCGGCCCGGGGCGCAGGCGCCTCCGGGGGCCCCTCGCGGACCTCCGCGTGCTCCGGTCCACCTGCCGGCAATGGCGCCGTCGAGTCGCTCACGGCAGGGGTCCCGCCGCCGGACGGACGGGGAGCCGGGCGCGACCTCCGCCGCACGGGACGAGGCGCGCCCCCGGGCGGCCGTCGGCGGGCCGCGAGCTCCCGCGCAGGAAGAGCGTGCGCTCCCCATCGCTCCACCCGAGGCCGTGCACGACGCTCCCTCGCGTTGCGGGGCGGAACTGGGCCATCTCGCGGCTGCCTCCCGTGCTCTCGATCGAGGAGTCTAATCCAGTTGCCTCCCCCTCTCCCGGGCAGCTCCGACCAGGCCGGGGGTCGGAGCTGCACACCCCTCAGGGGCGCCTCGGCGGGAGGGCAAGGGGATCCCGCAACGTGGAGCCACGCGCCGCAAGCGGGATACCGGCGGGCGAGGCGGCCCGGTGGCCGAGACGGGTGCCTCCACCCGACGGGTGGCGCCCGGAGAGCGTGACCCGTTGGAGGACGGCCTCGGGCCACGCGCCGGGTGAACCTCGCGGAGGCTCCTCCCTGCGCGGGCGAGGGCGAGCCGCCCTGCTCCCCGAGCGCCTGCGCTATCCTTCGCAGGCGGCGAAGGGCCTCTCCACCCGAGGTCACCGCCTGGGCGCCCCGTCCAGGAGCCGGGGTACGTGACCTTCGGGGCCAGGTCCACTATGCATCCATCGGTGCCCGCTCGAGTTGCCTTCATCAGCCCGACGGGCTTCGGCAACCTGGGCGATGCGGCGATCGTCGACTCGCTCATCCACGGGCTCCGCCGGCGGATCGCGGGCGTCGAGGTCGTGGGCTTCACGCAGAACCCGCGCGACACCGCGCTGCGGCACGGCGTCCCCGCCTTCACCTGCACCGGCCTCACGGTCCCCATGTACAAGGTCGTCGAGCCCTCTGCCCCGCCCGCCGAGGACGCCGCGCGGTCCCGGCCCGGCGCGGTCCGCAAGGTCCTCGGATGGGTACCCGGCGTTCGCCCGGCGTACCGGCTGGCGCGGCTCGTCCGGGCCGAGCGCCGCCACCGGCGGCTCTCGGGCGAGCGCATCCGGGGGTTCGACTTCGTCGTGGTCGCCGGGGGCGGGCCAGCTCGACGACGTGTGGGGCGGCAGCCTCGGGCACCCCTTCACGCTGTGGCGCTGGGCGACGCTCGCCCGCGCCGCCGGGGCCCGCTTCCTCTTCCTGAGCGTCGGCACCGGCAGCCTCTCGCCCCTGAGCGCGCGCCTCGTGCGCCGCGCGCTCGCCCTCGCCGAGTACCGCTCGTACCGCGACGAGCGCTCGCGCGCGCTGCTCGGCGCCCCGCGGCTCACCGGCCACGACCCCATCGTCCCCGACCTCGCCTACGCCCTCCCGCTGGAGGAGCGCGCGGAGCCGCCGCCGGGGCGCCGGCCCGCGATCGGCGTGAGCCCGATGCCCTTCGGCGACCCGCGGGGTTGGCCGGTGGCGGACCCCGTGCGCTACCGGCGCCACATCGAGGAGCTCGCCGACCTCTCGAATCCGGATCGTTCGCGCGGGGAACGACGTCGTCCTGTTCACGACGAACGTCCCGGACCGCACCGCGCTCGCGGACCTCCGCGCCCGGGTCGAGGCCGGCCTCGACCCGGGCGAGCGGTCCCGGATACGGGCGCCGGCGGTCGACAGCGTGGCCTCGCTCATGGAGGCGCTCGCCGGCTGCGAGGTCGTCGTCGCCGCGCGGCTCCACGGGGTCCTCCTCGGCCACGTCGCCGGCTGCCCGGTCATCGCCGTCTCGCACGAGCGCAAGGTGCGGACCCTCATGGAGGAGATGGGCCACGGGCGCTTCTGCTTCGAGATGGACGAGTTCTCGGGCGAGGCGGCCTGGGAGAGGCTCCTCGAGATCCGCGCTCGCCGCCCCGAGCTCGCCTCCGACGTTCGCCGAAGGGCCGGGGGCTACCGGCACCGCGTCGACGCGCAGTACGATCAGCTGTTCGGGAGCTCCCCGTGACCGTGGTCAGCGTCGTCACGCCCTTCCACAACACCGCCGAGTACCTGGCCGAGTGCATCGAGAGCGTGCTGGCGCAGACGCTCGGCGACTTCGAGTACGTGCTCCTCGACAACTGCAGCACCGATGGCTCGGGCGAGATCGCGGAGCGCTACGCGCGAGCGGATCCGCGCGTGCGCTTCCACCGGAACGAGGCCCTGCTCGCCCAGGTGCCGAACTTCAACCGGGCGCTGACGCTCATCTGCGGCGAGAGCCGCTACACGAAGCTCGTCCAGGCGGACGACGGCATCTACCCCCGGTGCCTGGAGGAGATGGTGGCGCTCGCGGACGCTCACCCGTCGGTGGGCGTGGTGGGCTCCTACTTCCACCACGGCACCATCGACCCGGCGGACATGCCGTACCTCCCCCAGGTGCTCTCCGGGCGGGACGCCTGCCGGAAGCGGCTCCTCGATGGCATCTTCCTCTTCGGATCGCCGTCGGTGGTGCTCGTCCGGTCCGACATCGTCCGGTCGCGCGTCCCGTTCTTCGAGGAGGGCCGCCTCCACGAGGACACCGAGGCGTACATCGAGATCCTGCGCGACCACGACTTCGGCTTCGTGCCCCAGATCCTGAGCTTCCTGCGGCGACAGGCGAACTCCATCGGGGGCGCCACGGCGACCTTCCATCCCTACCAGCTCGACCGGCTGATCCGCCTGCGGCGCTACGGCCGGGAGTTCCTGACCGAGGACGAGTATCGGCGCGAGTCCCGCCACGCGGAGCGCCAGTACTGGCAGACGCTCTCGCGCGCCTGGGTGATGGGGCGCGAGCCCGCGTTCTGGGACTACCACCGCCGCGGGCTCGCCACCGCCGGGGAGGAGATCACCCGCGGGAAGCTGGCCCGCCACGCGGCCCTAGACGCGCTGAGGTACCTGCGGGCCCGGTGGCGCGAGGCCGGGGCCCTCCTGCGCCGCGCCACGGGCAGGGCGGCCCGCCCGGGCGAGGGCGGGCCGCGGTAGGCCGGGGGCCTCCCCCGCGCCCGATCCCCGCGGCGGGCGCCTACTGGCCGAAGAGGTCGGCGGGGCTGCCGCCGCCGATGGCGCCGATGAAGTTCCCCGCCCCGCCGGCCGGGTCGCCGGCTCCGAGCGAGGGGCTCCCCGTCGCGGGCGCGTACATGGCGCGGTACTGCTGCAGGATCCCGTGCACGGTGAGCGCCCGCGTCCACACGCCCGTCTCGTCGAAGTCGTAGAGCGCCGTGGGAGGGCCACCGAGCTTCGGGTCGGCGGCGACGTCGTGGGCCGGCTGGCGCCCGTCGGAGTAGTCGGGCGACGAGGAATTCCAGAACAGGTTGTAGTCCGCCGTCAGGGTGCCCCCGGTGAGGCTCACCGGCGCCTTGAGCAGGTTGAGGAACAGGTTGGAGCTCAGCGAGACGACGCCGTCCTGCAGGAGCACGCCCGCGGACTCCAGGCTCCCGCTCTGCCCGTCGATGGTGTTGTTCTCGATGCGGACGTTCTGGGAACCGTAGAGGATGTAGATGCCTCCCACGTCGAGGTCGCCGCCCACGAAGAGGTTGTGGTGCACGTACGCGCCGGAGTTGTCGGCCCACAGCCACTCGTGGCCGGCGTCGAGCACCAGGTTGTAGCGGAACTCCCCGGCGACACCGCGGACCGGCCAGGAGCTCCCCGCGACCACGTTGTGCTCGGCGAGGACCGTGGCGATGCCGCCCAGCTCGTAGTTGCTGCCCTGGCTCCACCCGCCGTAGTAGATGTGGTGGGTGTAGTTGTGCCGGATCTGCAGGTTCTGCGACTGGGTCGCGTAGATGCCCACGCGCGGCCCGATGAGGACGTTGCTCTGGGCGTCGGTGTCGCCGCCGATGGTCCAGCCCTGCGTCCCGCTGAAGAGCATCCACCCCGCGCCTCCGTTGTTGCCCTGGAAGACCTTGGCGCCCGTCGACATCCCGGTGAAGACCGAGGCGGGGAACGAGCCGCTCCCGTTCCCGACCGGGCTGGCGCTTGGTCCCTGCCCGAGCGGCTGGCGCATGTTGGAGCGCCAGGTGTTGCCGGCGAAGGTCGCCGGGGCGGACCCGGTCACGGCGAACTGGGTGGTGTTGCTGTAGTCGAAGTTGCAGTTCTCGACGTCCAGGCCGCCGCTGGAGGTGAGGTTGATCCCGGGGTTGCTCGTCGTCGACCGGTCGCCGACGTCGACGAAGTCGACGTACCGGAAGGTGATCGCCCCGCCGGTGTCGCTCCCGGACACGATGCTGTGCCCGTTGCCGAGCACCTGGATGCGGCCGGTGGGCGTGCCGACGAGGCTGTACGCGCCGCTCACGACGAGGTCGGACGTGAGGCTGACCGTGCTCGCGTAGGCGGGCGCCGCGACGGTGACGACGACCGGGACGCTGTCGAGCACCAGCGACGGGTTCGTGTAGATGGCTCGCGCCCACACCCGGTGCACTCCGGCGGCCACGTTGCTCGTGAAGCCCTTGAAGATCCAGTACTCGGCCTGGGACCCGTCGACCTGGAGCACCTGGGTGTCGTCGACGAAGAACTCGACCGAGGATGCGTTCCCCCCGAGGCCCTCCGAGGGGGAGTTGTTGAAGACGTTCGGGTCGTGGGCGGCCGCGACGAGGCGCAGGCTGGCCGGGGCGGTGAAGGTCTCGCCGGCGACCGGCGCGACCATCGCCACGTAGCGTCCCGCTGCGCTCGACGCGTTCGACCCCACCACCACCGCCGTCGACGACGTGGACGCGCCCGAGGCGTTGGTGGCCGTGAGCGTGAAAACGGTGGTGGCGCCGACGGGGACCTCGACGCTCTGGCCGGCGACGGTCCCGACGCCGTGATCGACGGAGACCGACTCGGCCTGGCTGACCTGCCACGACAGGGTCACCGTGCCGCCGGCGGTCGGCAGGCTCGCGGGCGTCGCCGAGAAGCTCGTGACCACCGGCTTCCCGCTCGCGGGGCCCGTGGGTCCGGTCGGGCCGGTCCCGCCGCCGCTCCCCGGGCTCGTGCCCTGGATCTTGCCCGCGCACGCGAGCAGCAGCGCGGACGCGACGCAGGCGGCGAGCGCCCAGCCGGGGGCTCTCGGCACTCGAGGCGCGGGGGAGTGGGGGATGCTGGGCATGTTCATTCGTTCCTCTTCGGTGAGGGCAGCGTGCGAGCCGGACCGGGCCCGCGGGCGCGCGGGCGTTTCAGGGGTCACGAGCGCCGATCGTCCGTCGCTCGCGCCGCCTGCGCGCCACGAACCACAGCGCTCCCGCGAGCGGCGCGAACGCCCAGGGCGAGCCGGCGGACCCGGCCGAGCAGCCTCCGACCACGGTGCTCCCGCTGGTCGTTGTGCCGCCCCCGCCTCCTCCGATCGGGGACACCCCGCCGCCGGGAGGCGGCGTCCCCGGCGCCACCTCGGTGCTCTGGGTGACGGCACATCCCGACTGTGCCGTTCCGACCGAGAAGAGCAGCGGATGCCCGGCGAAGCCGGCGCCGGCCGTGATGGTGACGAGGCAGCGCCCGCCGGAGGCGGCGGCGGACACGAGCGACTCGCCGTTCCCGTCTTCGGGCGCGTCGAAGACGACGTGCCGCGACGCCGAGCCGCCGGGGATGCCGTAGGTCATGGTGGTCCCCGCCTGGCCGTCGACGGCGCTCGAGGCGACGACGTAGCTCTGCTTCGAGCCGCGGTAGACGGCGGCCCCGATCACGCCGCCGTTCTGCTTGGGGGCCGGGTCGAAGTTGTCGTCGTTGAGCGAGCCGACCTCGGCCGCTGCCTCCCCCGACCCGAGGCCGTCGATGACGTGGATGGCCGTGGCCCACGGGCCCGGGACCTTGGCGGTGTAGTCGTCAACCGGGAACCTGGCGTTCGTGCAGGAGCCGCAGGGGAACGAGTAGGTGTCCGTCACCTGCGGGTGGAGGATGGCCGGCGTGGCGCCCGGCAGCAGCACCGGGTGGATCGCGACGGTCGACCCCCCGACGGTCCCGGACGCGCCGGCGCCGGAGAGCAACAGCGTCCCGCCGGTGTTGGTGTGGAAGCTCAGGTACATGAAGTGGGACGCGTCGGCGGTGTGGACCCGATCCACGGTGACGACCTCGCCCTCGGGGAGGAACACCCATTCGCGGTGCGCGTAGCTGATGTCGCTCGGGGTGCTCGAGAAGATGAACGCCTTCGCGAAGTCGCTTCGCGCCGCGTAGACCCCGTCCCCGGTGCCACGGGCCCAGGTGAGCTCGGCCTGGCTCCAGGGGGTCTGGCTCGGCGCGTAGGAGCCGGTGATCCCCGGCGAGTCGGCGCCCACGGCGTTGGTCTCCAGCGTGCCGGGCTCGCCGTAGTTGGAGGGGATCGACCACGAGGTGATCGGCCCCGCGGCTGAACACGAAGTTGCCGGCGGCGAAGTGGTGGTGGTCGCTGTTCACCTGCGGGGCCGAGGAGAAGACCATCCAGAAGGCGGTCGGGTCCCAAGAGGTGCGCGCGTAGACGCTGCGGGTGCCGCGGGCGATGTACCAGAGCGGCGGAGCGGGCGACTGGGTGCGGTAGTCCTGGGGCGCCACCTGGCGCAGCTCGGCGAGCGCGTTCCAGATGAAGGAGGAGGCCGACGGCTTCTGCAGCGCCTTCATCTCCGTGGCCCAGGCGGCGGCCTGGTCGCTCGAGGGGCCGAGCAGGACGGCGTCGAGCTGGTTCATGGTGGGGGTCTGGTAGACGCTGCTCGACTCGAAGTCGCCTCCCACGTACTGCCCGTCGACGGTGGGGACGGTCCCGTGGACGTAGCGGACGATGAGGCTGTTCGTCCACGCGTCCATGTCGGGCAGGGGCGCGCCGTTCTCCTCGACGACGCGGGCTGCGGCGGCGTACTCGAGGACCGCGAGCGGCCCGTACTGCCACCCCTCGCCCCAGTCGCCGCCGACCATGACGCCGACCGGCGACCCCAGGGCGGAGGTGCTGCCGGCGAGGCCCTGCCCGACGAGGAGCTGCCCGAACACGCCGTCGACGGTCTCCGTCCACATCTGGTCCCCGGCGGCGCCGTTGTCGCCGCCCATGGCGACGGCGGCGAGCGCCTTGCCGGCCACGTAGCCGGCGTTGTAGTTCGCCCCCGGCTCGTTGGCGTGGTATCCACCTTGGGTGTAATACTCCACCCAGTTCGTCAGGCACACGCGGGTCTGCGCGAGCAACGCGCTGTCCACCCCGGGCGCGTCGTGGAGCCAGTCGTAGGTGAGCGCGATGAACGGGGCGAACCAGCGCATCGGGTAGCCGGTGTCGTGCGTGACCGTGATGATGACCGGCGGGGCGGGCGGGCTGCCGTTCCAGCTCTGCCAGGCCGTGCTGACGCCCTGGACGCACCCCAGGCCGTCGCCCATGTTCTGGTCGTCGTTGAGGGACGTCCTCCAGTACGTGATGGCCTGGGTCAGGTAGGCGGCGTTCCCGGTCGTCTTGTAGGCGAAGGCGCAGGCGACGGCGGCGTCGGGCCAGGCGTCGGAGTCGGCCCCTCCCCGGGCGGTGTAGTACTGGGGCGAGTCGATGGTCTGCTGGCAGCGGGCGACCACGGCGGCCGAGGCGGTGCCGCTCGCCTTGGCGTTCGCCGTCGCCGCGGCGAGGTTCGAGCCGCCGAGGTACAGGCGTGGGTGCGATCCGGACGGCGTGGGCGGCGCGGCGGAGGCGCCCCCGACCCCGGCCAGGCAGGCGACCGCGAGCGTCCCGACGATCCGATATCGCGCCACTACCCTCATTCGACTCTCCTCGTTCGGCGGCCCCGTCAGGGTCTGTTGCAGCTTCCGATCCAGCAGGGGCCTGGATCCCAAGGTCGCGGGACTCGGAAGCGGATGAAGGCCGTGTTAGCGCACGCCCCAAAGCGGTGTCAACGCGCGATCCGCGTACATCCAACGACCTTTCGGCACGTCAGCGTACGTCGGCGAGTTGCCACGGATTGATTGCTCAGGAGATTCTGGCCGACCCGGATGAGAAATATCCCCCGTACGGGGGCTGAGTGCGCGGCTGCTACCGGGCCTCCCTCGAGCCGGCCGCGCCGCCGAGGCGGGCCTCCACCCTCTCGATGACGCGGCGGAGGTTCGCGTCCCAGGTCATGGTCGAGGCGAAGGCGAGTTGCGCCTCGACCTCGGGAGGCGAGAGACCCTCGGCCACGGCCCGGTCGAGGTGCGAGAGGATCTCCGCGCGGTCGCGCCCAATCCGCACGTAGGCGGAGAACCGGTCGATCTCCGGCGTCGAGACCGAGACGATCGGCTTTCCCATCGCCAGGTACTCGCGCAGCTTGATGGGGTTCGCGTGCAGGACCTGCGGCGTGAGGTGGTACGGGATGAGCGCTGCGGCGAACGCCTTGCCGTAGGCGGGAAGCGACTCGTACGGCCTGCGGCCGAGGTAGACGATGTTCGGCCGTCGCGGCGCGTCCCCGTCGGGGACGGCGACGCGCCCGATGAGGAGGAAGGTCCAGCCCGGCCGCTGCTGTGCGAGGTACTCCACGAGCCCGAGGTCGATCCAGCGCTCGACGAGCCCGAAGAAGCCGACGATGGGACGCGGCAGGGCCGCGACGTCGTCCGGGACCGGGAGGGAAGGGTCCTGCGCGCGCGCGAAGTGCGCGAAGTCCACGCCGTGCGGCGCCAGGTAGGTTTCCGGGTTGAGGCGCGACTTGCCGGCGAGGAGCGTCTGCGAGGCGACGAACACCAGGCCGGCGCGCCGGGTGAGATCCTCGTCCATGGCGCGAACGGCCGGTGCGTCCACGTCGGGCAGCGAGGCGTAGTCGTCGATGCAGTAGTAGACGGAGAGCCGCTCGCCGAGCCGTCCGGCGAGGCTCCCGACGTGCGGGACGACGAACCACGTCACGGGCGCCCGGACGCCCAGCCGCCACAGCAGCATCCGCAGCCACAGGAGGATGAGCCCTCGGTTGAGGCGCCTCACGAGCCCGAAGCGGTGCAGCGGGATCTGCAGCAGCGTCTGCACCGAGAGACCCTCGGGCTGCGGCCTGGGCCCGGCCAGCGCGAGACGGACCTTGGAGAGCACCTTGCGGAGGTCGCGGCCCGTTCCCTTCGGGGCGCGCAGCCCCGGGCAGTCCACGTAGATCACGCGGTAGCGGGACGCGAGCCAGCGCGCCACGTGGTGGCTCGACGTGCGGTTCTCGCCGGCCCAGTCGTTGCCGAAGTAGAGGATCGTCGGCGCGTCACCCATGGCGCCACTCGCTGGGGGTCCCGAAGGCGAGCCCGAGCCGCGAGGCGCGCTCCACCAGGGTGTCGAGCGCGGGGGCGACATGGGCGTGCACGTCGTGCAGCAGCAGGATGTCGCCCCCCGAGAGCGGCTCCTCCTCGAACCAGCGCCGGATGGGCTCAGCGGCGCCGCGGGCGAAGTCCTTCGGATCGCGGTTCCAGAGCACCACGGTCTGGCCGAGGGCCCAGAGGCCCAGGAGCTTTCCGGGCGTGAGCTTCCCGTTCGGCGGCCGGTACAGGTTCGGGCGCTTGCCGGTGACGCGCTCGAGGAGGTCCAGGGTGCGCCGCGCCTCGGCGACCAGCGTCGACGCCGGCGTGGAGGCCGGGGGGCTGTGGGTGTACGAGTGGTGCCCGACCTCGTGTCCCTCGTCGGCGATGCGCGCGGCCAGCCCGGGATGCGCCTCGACGTTCCGCCCGACGAGGAAGAAGGTGGCACGCACGTCCAGCTGGCGCAGCCGGTCGAGGACGGCCGGGGTGTGCACCGGATCCGGGCCGTCGTCGAAGGTGATCGCGACGGACCGGCTCCCCCCCGGACCGGAGGTCATGAAGAGCCGCCGCGGAAGGGAGGCCGCCATCCCCCGGCGCACGAGCTGCCGGAGCGGGGAAGGCCGGTATTCGGGGGCGCCGTGCACGGGAGGCGAGTTTCGCACATTCCGGGGGGCTGTTATCATGACTGGGCTTCCCGGATGAGCTCGCTGCGTGCCGCCATCTACCGCCTCCACTGGGAGGCGCGCTCGCGGGCCTCGCCCTTCGGTCTCACCCGGGCGCTTCGGCTGCTCGAGGAGAGCGAGCGATGGGAGCGGCGGAGGCTCGACGCCCTGCGGGACGAGAAGCTCGTCCGCCTGGTCGAGCACGCCTACGCGGCGAGCCCGCGCTACCGGATCATGATGGACGAGCACGGCGTGCGGCCGGCCGACGTCCGGGGAGTCGCGGACCTGCCGAGGCTCCCCGTCCTGACGCGGGACGTCCTCCGCGCCCACGCCGCGGACCTCCGGCTCCGGGGCGACGCCCCGGTCGAGGTCGGCGCAACGGGGGGAACGACCGGGAGCCCCATCCAGGTCGTCCGGGACCGGGCCGGCTCGGTGTGGCAGCGCGCCTGCTACTGGCGCGGCTTCGGCTGGGGAGGGCTCCGGCTCGGCGAGCCGTTCGTCCAGCTGTTCGGGGGCACGCTCGGCGTCGCGCGCCCCCGGCGGCTCGACCGCCTGAAGAGCTGGTTCGCCGGCAAGCACTTCCTCCCCGCCTTCGAGCTCGGCCCGAAGAACACGAGCCGCTACCTCGAGGCCATCCGCGCGAGCGGCGCCCGGTTCCTCGTGGGCTACACCTCGGCCGTCTACCTGCTCGCGAGCCGCGCCGAGCAGCTCGGCGCCCGCATCCCGCTCGAGACCGTGTTCCCGACGGCGGAGCCGCTCCTCGACGGCTGGCAGGCCACCATCGCCCGCGCCTTCGGCGCCCGCGTGCTCCCCTACTACGGCTGCGGCGAGGTCCAGTCGCTCGGCTACGCCTGCCCGGAGGCGGGGGCGACCGTCTACCACACCTGCGACGAGCACTCGGTGATCGAGGTGGAGACCCCGGGAGGGGGCGCCAGCCTGGCAGGGGAAGGACCGTTCCTCGTCACCGATCTGGACAACCACGCGCTGCCGCTCATCCGCTACCGGAACGGCGACGGCGGCGCCCTGGCCCCGGCGGGCTGCCGCTGCGGGCGCACGCTGGGGCGCATCACCCGCATCGACGGTCGGGTGAACGACGTCCTCTACAACACCGCGGGCGACGCGATCTCCGGGGCCATCGGGCCCCACGCCTTCAAGATGGTGGACCGGGTCGAGCAGTTCCAGATCGTGCAGCGCCGCCCGGGGCAGATCGCCATCCACATCGTGCGCCTGCCGGGCTACGCGGCCGGCGTCGAGGAGCCGAAGCTCGACCGCATCTTCCGGGAGCACCTGGGGAGCGCCGCCGAGATCGAAATCCGCTACGTCGACTCGATCCCCCGCACCGCCGCGGGCAAGGCGCGCTTCATCATCAGCGAGGTGGGCCCTCGGTGAAGCGGACGACTCCGTCGGGGCTCGCCGCGGCGTCTGCGCCCTCGGAGATGGTCACCACCGTGTTCGGCCCATCCCGGCGGAAGGCCACCCCGACCTTCCCGGCCATGTTGAGGAGCGTGTGGACCCGGCCGGGCAGGGCCGGCACCGCGTAGTCGAAGCCCGGCCGCGGCGCCTGGCCGAAGGGCAGCTTGCTGAACAGCACGACGTCCCCGCCGACGGCGGCGCCCTCCATGTCGCCGGTGGTCCTCACGAGCGCCGCGTCGAGCGGCGGCGCGCCCCCCTCCCCGACCCGCACCGCCGCGAGGAACCGGCCGGAGGGGGTAGTCGCCTGCGCGCGCCAGCTCTTGCTCCCGTCGGGGGACAGGTCGGTGTCCGGGACGACGCTCGGCGGGTCCCCGACGAGCAGCGCCACGCTGACGCCCCCGTCGCCGTGCGTGCTCGCGAGCCTCGTCCCCGAGAGCTCCGGCCGGGACGGGAAGTGCAGGCGCCAGTCGAAGGCGGTACCCGGCGAGGCCGTCTGGACCCGGTCGTAGACGACCAGGGTTTCGGGCTTGAGGTACACTATCTCGCGCGTGAACTCACGGAGGAGGAGGTTCCTCGCCTGGCTGGGATCGCCGGACGCGTAGAGGCCCGTGCCGTCGATCTGGAGGTAGCTCGCGTGGGAGTCGTCGTCGAAGCGGAGGAGCCCCTTCGGAGTCACCGACACCTTCCTGGCACCGGAGACGTGGATGAGGTTGTGCGCGCCGGGCTCCTGGAGGAGGCCGGAATGGCTGTAGGTCACGGCGTCCACGAGCTGCCAGCCGTCGTGCCACAGCGTGAACCCGCCGGTGTCGAGGTGGTCGTGCGACTGGTCGAGGATCGAGGCCCCCGACACCATCAGGGCGGTCGCGTGGGAATCCCAGCCGCTGCGGGTCGACACGAAGTTGTCGCCCCGGGCCCAGTAGGCGAGGGGCAGGCTGCTCTGGGGCTCGCTCGGGACGTCCACCCTGTACACCAGGTCGCGCCAGAGGGCCTGGGGGTGGCTGAATCCCGTCCGGTAGTTCGGCACGACGTGCTCGAGGTACCACTGCCCGACGCCGCGCGCCTTGGAGCCGGCGAGCCAGTAGACCGCCTGCTGGACGTACTGGCGGTCGTAGGCGTTGGCGGTCATGTCCGACTCGCGGGCCATGTCGCCGGCCGGGTAGAGGTGCACGTTGCCGGGCTGGAGCTGGTAGTGCGCGTAGCGCAGCGCCGCCGAGAAGTAGTCGCTCGCCTCGAACGGATTGCCTCTGCCCGCCGCCGCGAGCAGCGAGAAGAGGTCGGCGAGCCTGCCCTTGGACCCCTCGCCGTAGTTGGTCCCCTCCGCCCATCCTCCTCCGGGGAGGCGCCGGGCCAGGTAGGCCTGCTCCTCGGCGACGCCCCGCTCGACGACGTCGAGGTACTTCCCGGCGTTCGGGTGTCCCTCCGCCTCGAGCGCGAGCCCGGCCCAGGCGGTCCCGAGCAGGAAGGAGACGTGGTAGTTGTTTCCCGGGTCCCTGAGCCCCCACCCGGAGCCCTGGTTGTGGAACCAGAGCTCGTCGGTCCACCGGTCGAGGTAGCCCGCGACGAGTCCCCGGAGCTTCGCGTCCATGAGCGGGCCGCAGGTGCCGAGCGTGGTCGCGAGCGCCCCCATGATGCCGGCGTAGCCGTAGTAGCTGTCGCCGCGGGGGTTCGCCGAGTCCATGAGCCGCTGCGCCTCGGCGGCCAGCCGGTCGCAGTAGTGGCGCTCGCCGGTCAGGAGGTACACGACCGCGACGTTCATGAACCCGGTCTCGCCGAGCTGCGGCCTGTCCACGTTCGCGTCGACGTTGCGCCGGAGCGCCTTCCACTCCGGAGCGCCCGCCGCGGCGGCGGCTCGCATCGCAGGGAGCCGCCCGGCGGGGATCATGAGGGGCGCGGCCTTCTCGAGTGCAGGGAAGCGAGGGTCGGGCCCGGGCGCCGCCGACACGATGGCCTCGCTGCAGCCGAGCACCAGCGCGAGGTGCCCGAGCAGGAGACGAGAGGCGCGCTTGGGGTTCCACGTCACCGCCCTGGGAATCTAGCATCCGTTCGCCCAGCGCGGCCACCGGACCGGCCGCGCTTCCGCTGCCGGGGAGACCGAGCCCATCGTGCCGCACACGCGCTCCCGGCGCCGTAGAGCCTGGCTCGTCCGGCTCGCCGGCCTCGCGGCGATGGCCTGCGCCCGGCCGGCGACGGCCCAGACCGTGTTCTTCCTCGACGGGTCCTCGAACCTCGGCTACACGCAGACGAGCGGCAGCGGCGAGCGCGTGTTCCTCGACGTCCGCCCGGCGGTGACGCTGCAGACCGGATCCCCCGGCCTGGTGTGGCGGTTCGGCTACCTGTTCGACGGCAGCCTCACCCTGGCGGGCAACCTGCCGAGCGCCTACTCCAACCAGGCGAGCCTGTCGCTCGCCGCGCAGCTCTCGAACCGCAGCACGCTGCTCTTCAGCGTCAACTTCATCCAGGGCGGCAACTGGTTCCAGCTGAGCCAGCAGGCGCCCGGCACCGGCCAGCCGGGCTTCCTCGCGCCCGGAAATCCCGACCTCCTCACGGGGACGCTCGGCCAGTCCTACTCGCTGGAGCTCGCACCGAACCTCCGGCTCGGGCAGACGTTCACGGCAACCCTCAACACGCCCCAGTACCAGCTGAGCCAGTTCAACGCGCAGATGGCGGCGTCCGTCGGCGTCTTCCGCCTGCTCCAGCGGGACGCCATCGGGGTGCAGTTCCTCCCCACCGCGTCGCTGCTGCGCCCCCTGGTGGCGCAGCCAGTGGCCTTCTGGAACATCACCAACGCGCTCGTGGGCAACTGGAACCACGACTTCGACCCGCGCTGGAACGGGCAGGTGACCGCCGGCTTCGAGCAGGTCCTCACGTTCGCCGGCAGCTACCCCCTGGCGCTCGTCCCCACCGCGAGCGCGACCGTGCGCTACCTCGGCACCGTCGTCGCCGGCTCCCTCGCGTACGCCCACGGCGTCACCACCGACGTCCAGACCGGGACGGTCACGATGAGCGACTCCGTCGTCGGCCACGCGCTCGCGAGCTTCGACCCGGTGCGGCCGCGCGTGCTGGGCGTCTCGGCGGGGTTCGTGCGCTCCCTGCCGCTCGGGCAGGCCTCCGCGCTGGTGGCGGCGGGGACCGGCAACGCCCTGCAGGGCGACGTGAGCTTCGTCTGGGGATTCGCGGACCAGCTGCTCGGAACCATCCGCTACAGCGTCGCCTACCAGTACGATCAGCCCACGGGCATTCCGCCCGCCCTCACCCAGGTCCTCCTCGTCGGCGTCACACTCCGCCTCGGGAACTCCCGCTACCAGTCCCCGGTGCCCACGCTGGGCCAACGCGTCGACGGGACCGACGCCGTCTTCTTCCCCGGCAGCGAGGGTTCGCCGCCGTGAGGTCGAGGGAAGCGGGCAGCGCGCACGTCGCCCACATCCTCTCGTCGTTCGCCCTGGGGGGCGCCGAGCGGGTGGCGCTCGACCTGGCAGCGTCGCAGGTGGAGGCCGGCTACCGCGTCACCGCCGTGTCCCTCGCGCCGGCGCCCGACGGGCCCATGGCCTCCGAGCTCCAGGCGGCGGGTGCCGGGGTGGCGAGGGTCGCCCGTCCGAGGCCGGGCGTCGACCCGACGCTCGTGCTCCGCCTGGCCCGCTGGCTCTCGGCCAACGGCGTGGACCTGGCCCACACCCACAACCGCCACGCCCTCATCTACGGCGCCCCCGGGGCGTGGATGGCCGGGGCCGCGGTCGTGCACACCAAGCACGGCAACAACCCGCGCGGGGGCAAGCGCCTGCTCGCCTCCCGGCTCGCCGGGCGCTGCGTCGACGCCTTCGTCGCCGTGTCGCCCGAGACGGCCGCCTTCGCGAGGCAGCGCCGGGAGGTCGCCGAGAGCCGGCTGTGCGTCATCCCCAACGGGATCGCGCTGGAGCGCTTCCGGCCCGACCCCGCCGCTCGCGGCCGCCTGCGCGCCGAGCTGGGGATCGGCCCGGAATGCTGGGTCGCCGGAACCGTGGGCCGGCTCGCCACGGAGAAGAACCAGGCGCTGCTGTTGCGGGCGGCGGCCCCGCTGGTCGGGCCCGGCGCCCGGCTGGTCGTCGTCGGCGACGGCCCGCTGCTGCCCGCGCTGTCCCAGCTGGCCTCGTCGCTCGGGATCGCCCCCTTCGTGCACCTCCTCGGGGCCCGGCGCGACGTCCCGGACGTCCTGAACGCGCTCGACGTCTTCGTTCTCTGCTCCGACACCGAGGGGCTTCCGCTGGTGCTGCCGGAGGCCATGGCGACCGGCCTGCCGGTGGTCTCGACGAGCGTCGGCGGCATCCCCACCGTGATCGAGGAGGGCGAGACCGGCTTCCTCGTCCCCGCGGGCGACGAGGGAGCGCTCCGGGAGCGTCTCGCGAACCTGAGGACCCATCCGGACCTGTGCCGCGACTGTGGGACGCTCGCCCGGAGGGCGGCCACGGCGCGCTTCTCGTCCGAGAGGATGCGTCGCGACTACCTGGAGCTCTACGCGCGCGTCCTGTCGGGGCGCCCTCGTCGATCCTCGCGGTGAATCCGTGTTACGGTTCCGGCTTCGCGAATGTGCGGGATCGTCGGCCAGTTCAGCTTCGGAGGTCCTCCCGCGCGCGACGGAGCCGAGCGCGATCGCGCGAGCGTCCTCCGCATGTGCGACAGCATCGCGCACCGCGGCCCCGACGACAGCGGGCTGTGGCAGAGCCCGGACGGCCGCGTGATCCTGGGCCACCGCCGCCTGAGCATCGTCGACGTCAGCTCCGCCGGCCACCAGCCGATGTCCAACGAGGACGGAACGGTCTGGATCACCTTCAACGGCGAGATCTACAACCACGCCGAGATCCGCAGCAGCCGCCGCCTGGACGACCGCCACCGGTTCCGGTCCCGCACCGACACCGAGGTGATCGTCCACCTCTACGAGGAGGACCAGCTCGGCCTGCTCGACACGATCGACGGCATGTTCGCCATCGGCCTCTGGGACGCGGCCAGGGAGCGGCTCGTCCTGATGCGAGACCGCATGGGCAAGAAGCCCATCTACTACACCGTCGCTGGCGGACGGCTCCTGTTCGCGTCCGAGATCAAGGCCCTGCTCGAGCACCCGGAGGTCGCGCGGCGCCTCGACCTCGGCGCGCTGAACCAGTACCTCACCTTCTCGAACGTCCCCGAGCCCCTCACCATGTTCGAGGGGATCCGCAAGCTGCCGGCGGCCCACTCGCTCGTCTGCGACCGGAACAGCTCGATCACCATCCAGCGCTACTGGTCGCCCCTCGACGGCCCGGAGTGGCCGGCGTCGGTGGACCCGCGGGAGGCGGTCGAGCGCGTCCGAGGCCTCGTCAAGGAGGCGGTCCGCAAGCGGCTCATGGCCGACGTCCCGGTCGGCGCCTTCCTGAGCGGCGGCCTCGACTCCTCGACCAACGTCGCCCTGATGAGCCAGCTCGTGTCGACGCCGCTGCAGACCTTCACGGCGGAGTTCACGGGGTTCGGGCCGGGCGAGAACTTCCACGACGTTCCCTACGCGCGCGAGGTCGCCTCCCGGTTCGGCTGCCGCCACACCGAGGTGCCGGTCACGGCGGGGGAGGCCATGGGGTACCTGGCGGAGATGGTCCGCCAGCAGGACGAGCCCCTCGGCGACCCGGCCTGCCTGCCCATGCACTTCCTGTCGCGGGCGGCGCACCGCGCGGGAGTCAAGGTGGTGCTGGTCGGGGAGGGCAGCGACGAGGTCTTCTGCGGCTACCCGGACTTCCCGGCGCTGCTCGCTGCCTTCAACGGACGGTGGACGCTGCTGCGGAAGCTGCCCCGGCTCCTGCGCCGGGCCGTGAAGGCGGGCGCCGAGCTGCTGGGGGCGCCGGGCGGGCGCGTCGACGTCCTGCGGCGGGCGGCCGAGGACGAGCCCCTCTACCTCGGGCTCGACGTGGTGTTCTTCGACTGGGAGAAGGCCCGGCTCTACACGCCGGCCGGGCGCCGGGCCATGCCGCGCAGCGCGGCGGAGACCGTGAGCGCCTACTACCGGGAGATCCTCGCGCGGCGCCCCGGCGCGGACTTCGCCCAGCAGATGTCCTACGTCGAGCTGCGCAACCGGCTCCCCGAGCTGCTCCTCATGCGGGTCGACAAGTTCTCGATGGCGGACTCGCTCGAGGCCCGTGCTCCGTTCCTCGACCACGCGCTCGCCGCCTACGCCCTGTCGCTGCCGGCCGGGACCAAGATGCAAGGGGCCCGCACCAAGGCAGTGCTCAAGGACGCGGCCCAGGAGTGGCTCCCCCGCGAGGTGGTCGAGCGCCCCAAGCAAGGGTTCCGGGTGCCGCTGCCCGCGTGGCTCCGCGGCGAGCTCGCCCCGTGGGCCGAGGACATCCTCCGTCGCTCGCCGCTGCGGGAGCTGGGGATCCTGGACTTCGACTACGTCCTCGAGCTGTGGCGCCGTCACCGCGACGGGGTGGCCGACCACTCCTTCGACCTCTGGTGCCTCATCAACCTGTCGGGCTGGTACGAGCACTGGCTCGCCCCATGAGCCGCCGCGGCCCCGCCGACGCGATGGTCGTCCTCTACGTGATGGACACGCTGGGCCTCTCGGGGCG
Source organism: uncultured delta proteobacterium (assembly GCA_963754915.1). Classification (GTDB taxonomy): domain Bacteria; phylum Myxococcota; class Myxococcia; order Myxococcales; family Anaeromyxobacteraceae; genus DATJZG01. The sequence continues at coordinate 271,649 of CAVWHZ010000016.1, forward strand.
CACGAAGGGCATCGTCGACCTCTCGCTGCAGCTCGACCCGCAGCGCTACCGGCCGGTGTTCTGCGCGCTCGGCGAGGAGTCGAGCGCGCTCGCCGAGCTCCTGCGCGAGCGGGCCGTCCCGGTGGAGGTGGCACCCCTGCCGGACGGCCTCCGTCCGGAGGGAGTCTGGAAGGTGGCCTCGCTCGTCCGGCGCCACCGCGCCCGGGTCGTGCACGCGGTCAACCCCCGGCCCATGCTCTACGCCGGCCTCGCGGCCCGCCTGCTCTCGGTGCGCTCGACGGTCGGCTCCCTGAGCGCGTTCGCCTGCCAGGTCCCCGACCGCGAGTACCGCTTCCTGCCGCAGGAGCTCGTGAATCGCGGGCGCCGCCAGGCGCTGCGCAACCAGCTCGCCTGCAGCCTCATGCGGCACGTCGTGACCGTGTCCGGCGAGCTCGGCGACCGGTTCTGCCGCTTCACGGTCGACGCGGCACGCCCGTTCGGGCTCCTGAGCGCCGATCGGCTCCGGCGCAAGATGGCGGTGATCAGCTACGGGATCGACCTGGCGCCGTACCAGGCCGTCTCCGCCGAGGCCGTGGCCTCGCTGCGCAAACGGGCGGGCGCGGGCGCGGACACGGTCCTCGTCGGCAGCGTCGGCCGCCTGGTGGAGCAGAAGGACTACCCGACCCAGCTGAGGGCCTTCGCGCTCGCGGCGCGAGCGGAGCCCCGGCTGCGCATGGTCCTCGCTGGCGACGGGCCGCTGCGGGAAGCCGTGGAGCGGCTGCTCGTGGAGCTCGGCATCGCCGACCGGGTCGTGCTGCTCGGGCACTGGGCGCGGGTCCCGGAGCTCCTCCGGGCCGTGGACGTCTTCGTCCTCGCCTCCAAGTTCGAGCCGTACGGGGTGGCCCTGCTCGAGGCGAAGTGCGCGGGATCCGCCATCGTGGCCACGTCCGTGAACGAGATCCCCACGCTCGTCCGGGACGGCGCCACGGGCCTTCTCGTGCCCCCCGAGGACCCCGAGTCGATGGCGAGGGCCTTTGCCCGGCTCGCGCGGGACGCCGGGCTCCGCCACGCGCTCGGGGAGGCAGCCCTCGCGGATGCCCGAGAGCGGCACAGCATCGGCGCCGTGGCCGCTGCGTACCAAGACCTGTACGATGAGGGCCTCCCCTAAGAGCTCGAACGACATGTCAGCCATCTGTGGAATCATCGGCAGCTACGCGCGAAGGGGCACGGCCGGGGCCGACCTCGCCGCCATGCTCGAGGCGCTTTCCTCTCGCGCCCCCGACGGCCTCGCCACCTGGCAGGACACCGGCGGCGAGGCCCGCCTCGGCTTCCGCTGGCTGCGGACGCGCGACGGCGAGGAGAGCCCCGGCATCGCCACCGCCCGCGGCGGTGCGCTGGCGATGGCCTGCGACGGCCACGTCTTCTCCGACGGGGGGACGGCGGGCCCCTCGCTCCTGCTCGAGCGGTTCGCCGCGAGCGGCCCGGACGGCTGGCGCGGCCTCGACGCCCAGTTCGCGCTGGCCGTCTGGGACCTCGATCGCCGCCGGCTCACCTTGGCGCGCGACCCCCTCGGGGTGCGCTTCCTCTACTACTACGGCTCCGCCGACGGGGTGGTGTTCGCGTCGGAGATCAAGGCCCTCCTGCGCCACCCCGCGGTCCTGCGGGGATACGACGAGGTGGCCCTCCTCCAGTACCTTTGCTTCCTGAACTCCCCCGGGCCGCGCACCCTGTTCGCGGGCGTCCGGCGCGTGCCGGCCGGCTCCGCCGTGGAGCTCACCCCCGAGGGCTCCGCTGCCGAGCGCCGCTACTGGGACCTCCTCGACGCGCCGGTCGACGAGCGGGACGACGAGGCCTTCTACTCGTCCCGGACGCACGAACTGCACGAGGCCGCGGTGCGGGGTCGCGCCGTGCGCGGACCGATCGGCGCGCTGCTGTCGGGCGGCAACGACTCCAGCGCCAACGTGAGCCTGCTCTCCCGGGGCGGGGCCGAGCCGCTCCACACCTTCACGGTCGGCCTCGCCGAGTTCGAGGGCGACCAGAAGTACAACGACCTCTACTACGCGCGAAAGGTCGCGGCCTACGCCGGGACCCATCACCACGAGTCCCTGCTCTCGACCGACGACTTCCTCGCGCTCATCCCCGAGACCGTCGAGGCACAGGACGACCTGGTGTCGGAGCCGTCCAGCATCTTCCTCCTCCAGGCGCTGCGCATGGTGAAGGCTGAGGGCCTGCGCGTCGTGATCACCGGCGAGGCCAACGACGAGCTCTGCTGCGGCCACGGCGGCATGGTGGAGATCCGCGACGGATACCTCGCGCGCTGGAAGCCCCTCATGCGGCTTCCCCGGCCCGTGCGCCGGCTCGCCGCGGCGCTCTCGCCCGCTCTCTCGCCCGCTCGCGCCGACGTCCTGCGCCGGGCGGCGAGCGGGAGCGAGTACTTCTGGAGCTACGAGGTCGCCTGGCCGGAGACCGAGCTGCCCGGGCTCGTCCCGCCCGACCTGTGGGCCCGCTGCCAGGACGAGCTCCCCTCGGCCGTCGTCGCCCGCAACCGGCGGCGGGTGGACGAGAGCCCGCACGGGAGCCGCGATTACCTGAACTACATGATCTACGCGATGATGCAGGACAACTACTTCGGGAACCTCATGCTCTCGAAGCTCGACCTGCTGTCTTCGCGCCTCGCCCTCGACGCCCGGTGCCCCTACACCGCGCCCTCCTACGCGCACTGGGTGTACAACGTCCCGGCCCGGTTCAAGTCCCGGGACGGCTGGGTCAAGCACTTCTTCAAGAAGTCGATCGAGGGCGTGCTCCCCGACGAGATCATCTACCGCCCCAAGCAGGGCTTCCGCACACCGGTCGAGGAGCTGTTCGCCGGCCGGCTGGGCGAGTGGGCGCGTCCCGTGCTGCTCGAGACCGGCTTCACCCGGCTCGGCCTCCTGCGACGGGAGGCGCTTTCCGAGCTCCTCGATCGCCACCAGCGACGGCAGGGGGACTTCAGCAACAAGCTGTGGACTGCGATGGTGCTCAACCTGTGGCACGACCGGTGGATGCGGTGAGCATGGCCACCCGTGCCCGCCCGTCGCTCGTTCCCGCAGCCATCGCCCTCGCCGCCTGCGCCGGCCTGGTCGGATGCGTCATCTACCTTCAGCCGAAGTGCGACGACCTGATCAAGGACGGGAGCGAGACGGACGTCGACTGCGGCGGATCCTGCAAGCCCTGCGAGCTGGGGCAGCACTGCGGGTCGGTACACGACTGCTACAGCGGCATCTGCTCGGGAAATACCTGCAGGCCGCAGCCGTGCTTCGACGGGGTGAAGGACGGGGCCGAGACCGACGTGGACTGCGGCGGCGGCACGTGCCGCAAGTGCGCCGGCGCGCGCCACTGCCTGGTCGACGCCGACTGCTTCAGCGGCAAGTGCGAGCCGGGCACGAACATCTGCTACTCGCTCACGAGCGTGTCGTTCGCCGACGGCGGCACCTACCCCGCGAGCTACAAGCCCTACGTGCTGTTCTCCGGCGACTTCAACCGGGACGGGCACGTGGACCTCGCGGCTGCCAACGAGGAGGCGAGCACGATCTCGGTGTACCTGGGGCGCGGCGACGGCACCTTCCAGAAGCTGCCCACCGACTTCCCGACCGGGGCGTATCCGACCGGGGGAGCCGTCGCGGACTTCAACCACGACGGGATTCCCGACATCGTCACCGCGAACTACCACGGCAACTCGGTGACCATCCTCTTCGGCGTCGGCGACGGCACCTTCCAGGCACCCTTCGAGGTCGCCACCACCCCCGGGGGAGCGACGTCGAACCTCGCGGTGGGCGACCTCAACGGGGACGGCTTCCTGGACGTGGTTGCCACCAACCCGGACGCGAGCTCGATCAGCGTGTTCCTCGGGCGCGGCGACGGCACCCTGGGACCGGCGACCAACCTGCTCGTCGGTGCGAACGCCCTGCGGCCCTCGGGCCCCTTCTCGGCGGCCATCGGCGACTTCAACGGCGACGGCAAGGCCGACGTGGCGATCGCCGACATCGCCAACCGGACCCTGGTCGTGAGGCTCGGGAACGGGGACGGCACGTTCGGCCCGGAGGTCACGTACCCGGAGGGCGGGGTCCCCGCGTACATCGTCATCGCCGCCGACGTCAACCTCGACGGGAAGCTCGACCTCGTCTGCGCCAACCGGGGCAGCAACGACGTCAGCGTGCTCCTGGGCCGCGGCGACGGGACGTTCGCCCCCGCGGTGGTGTCGAGCACTGGACCTGGGACGGGCCCCTACGCGGTCGCCGTCGCGGACTTCAACCTCGACGGCGTCCCCGACGTGGTGACCCCGAACTACCTGACGGGCAACGCGAGCGTGCTGCTGGGGAACGGCGACGGGACCTTCGCCGCTCCCATCGACGCCGGCGCCACGGGCAACTTCTGCTACGGCGTCGCCACCGGCGACTTCAACGAGGACGGCAAGCCGGACTTCGGGACCGCCAACGCCTCCGACAACGACGTGAGCGTCAAGCTGAACGCGTCGCAGTGACGGCGGCCGGTCTCCTCAGCGTCCGAGGCGGTTGCGGACGAGCCGCCAGGCCACCGCCGCCGCGAGCCCGACGGCGGGGATGTCGGGGCGGCAGGCGGAGCGAACGATGCGCCAGAGGAGCCGGTAGTCGCGCGCGTACACCGCGCGCACCGCCATGTCCTTGTGCACCTCGCGCAGCGCCTCCCGGCCCCGGCGTCGATCGGCGAACACGTTCAGGAAGTTTCGGTAGATGCGGGAGGCGTCGCCCCAAAAGCCCGCGACGTCCCGCGAGAGGCCCGAGGACTGCATGCGCCTGATGGTGAGGGGCTCGGGCACGGAGTAGATCCTCCCGAACTCCTTGCAGAACCGCATGAAGAGGTCGAGGTCCTGGCAGTTGCGGTGGGTCGGGTTGAAGAGCCCGCACTCCAGCAGGGCCTGCTTCTGCATGAGCGCCGCCGAGGGGAAGACCGGGCACGGGAACACCAGGAAGTCGTCGAAGGTGACGTCCCCCTTGGGGTAGACGGTCTCCTGGCCGTCGGGCCTCACGTTCCTCAGCCCCGAGTGCACGGCCAGGCAATCCGGGTTGGCCGCCACCACCGCGGCCTGGAGCTCGAGCTTCCTCGGCTCCCACACGTCGTCGCAGTCGAGGAAAGCGATCCAGTCGCCTCGGGCCCGGGCGATGCCGACGTTGCGCGCCACCGACACGCCCCGGTTCCTGGGCAGGTGGATCACGACGCAGTCCCCGGCCACATCGTCGAGCAGTCGCGCCTCCTCCGGGCGAGAGCCGTCGTCGACGACGATCACCTCGACGGGCGGGAGAGTCTGCGCGCGCACCGACGCAAGCGCCTGCGCGACCACCCGCGAGCCATTGAAATAGGGGATGACGGCCGAGATCGAGAGTGCCATCTGTCCTCCAGAGGGGGCTCAACGGCGCGACAGCGCCGAGCGAACCAGGTTCACGAACTCGAGCGAGGCGGGGCGGAAGAGGGTGAACGCCCCGGCAAGGTAGACGGCCGCGCCGAGCCCGATCTCGGCGACGAGACGGGCCGAAGGCGCCAGTGCGTGGAGAGCCGGGTGAGCGAGCAGGATGGCGCCCACCATGGCGAAGCAGACGACGAGAGGGGCGGCGAGCGGCCTCAGGAAGCTCGAGACCGGGATCCCGTCGAGCCGGTTCACCACCCAGACGCCCCCCAGCGTCCGGAGCACGAACACCGTCCCGACGGCCCCGCAGGTCCAGCCGATGCCGATGCGGCCCACCGTCGAGATCCCGGCGACGATCCCGCCGAGGCTCAGCCACTCGAGCCACAGCACCACCCGCTGCCGCTCGCTGGAGTAGAGGTAGGAGATGAGGACGTGCCCCATGGGTCGCGCCGCCGAGAGGATCGCGAGGATGGCGAGCATCGACCCGACGCTTCGCCACTTCTGGTCGAAGAAGGTCTCCACCACCGCCTGCGCCACGGCCCCGAGCCCGAACGAGAGCGGGAACATGACGAGCGAGATCATCGTGCAGGCGCGCACCAGGGCCGTCGCCCGGCTCTCCCGCTCCACGTGGGGGAACGAGGCGGCGACGACGTCGCTGATCTGCTCGCCGACCGCGACCGCCGGGGTGTCCGCCAGGTTGTAGGCGTAGTTGTAGGCGCCCATCACCGCGGGTCCAAAGTACCGGCTCACGAGCAGGTTGTCGAAGCGGCGCATGGCGAAGGTCGCGATCGAGGCCACCGAGATGCTCACTCCGTACCCGACCACCCTGGCCATGGTCGCCATGCGCAGCCGGCAGGGCTCGAGCCACTCCCGCCATTCGACCGCCGGCACGACGGAGAGGACCCGCAGCGAAGATCGCGCAAGCGTGCCCCAGCCGATGGCCATGCCGCCCGCGCCGAGCGCGGCGGCGCCGAGGGACACCCCGGTGTAGCTGAGCTCGCAGAACGCGCCCGATAGGGAGAGCCACCGGAACCGGAGCTTGCGCACGAGCATCCGCTGCGGCACGTACCCGATCCGGTCCAGCAGGGCGCTCAGCACGAACACCGGCATGAACCGCCCGAGCCTGGGCGCGTCGGACCAGGCGCCGATCGGGCCGCTCAGCCCCCACACCAGGCCGAACGCCACCACGCCGGTGGCGAGGAACCAGCACGTCGCGTGAAAGACCTCGGCGCGGGAGACCTGCGGGCTGGAGACGAGGTAGATCCCGACGCCGAAGGTGCTCACCGCACCCGCCGTCACCGTCACGATGGCCGCCACCGACACTTCCCCGTACTCCGCCGGCGCGAGGAAACGGGCGAGCAGCAGCGTTCCCACCAGCCCGACGGCCCGGGACCCCAGGCTCGTGGGGAGGGTCCACGCGACCCCTCGGATCGCGCGCCTGGTCACGTTGGCCGTGCCCGGCTCGGTCATGTCGGTCGAGCGCGGCCCCTGCCGGGGTTCTCGAGGCTGCGCTCGAGCCCTTCCGCCACCCCCACGCGCGGCTGCCACCCGAGGACCTCGGGGGCTCGGTCGGTGGCGAACCGCACCCGCGAGAGGGCGGACCGGAGCCGGTAGGCGGAGATCGGCGAGCTGCGCCGCACGAGCGCGAGCAGCGCCTCCGACAGCCGGCCGGCGGCGAAGAGCAACGCCCGCGGCAGCCGGACCACCCTCGCGCCGGCGGGCAGTGCCTGTGCCAGGAGCTCGTTCTGCGTGAGGAAGTACGGGTCGACGAGCTGGACGACCTCCCCCGCCCGCGCCGGACCGTCGAGCGCCGCGACGATCCCGTCGACGACGTCGTCGACGTAGACGAGCGGCAGGTTCAGCTTTCCGTCGCCCAGGACCACCCATCGGCGGCCCGCCCGGATCGCCACGGCCTGGGTGAGGAGCGGGAAGTCCCTGCCGAAGATCTGGCCGGGCCGGACGACGACCGCGGGCAGCCCCTGCTCCGCGGCAGCCCGGACGATCCTCTCGGCCTCGAGCTTCGCGCGGGTGTAGTGGCCGCGCCGCTCCGGGTGCGGTTCGTAGGGCGAGCTCTCCGACAGGACGCCGCCCTCGCTCCCCGCCCAGTCGCTCACCGACAGGGAGGACACGTGCACGAGCTTCCTCGTTCCGTGGCGCCGGCAGGCCTCGACCACGTTCCTCGTGCCCACCACGGTGCCCCGCTCGTGCTCCTCCCAGCCGCCCTTCATGGCTGCGCCCACGTGGACGACGGCTCCCGCGCCGCGCACCGCTCGCTCGACCGCGTCGGGGTCGCCGAGGTCGCCGAGGACGACGTCGACCCCGGGCGGCAGCCCCTGGGGCGGCCTCCGGACGAGGACCCGCACCTTGCGCCCGGCGGCGAGCCTGCGCACGACCTCCCGGCCGAGGCGGCCCGAGGCCCCGGTGACGAGCACGTCGGAGGCGTCCGAGCAGGGCAGCCGGGCGAGCTGGGCGGCGCGGTCCGCCTCGGCGGCGCGGGCGACCTCCTCGACGAAGCGAACCACCCGTGTGGCCTCGGCGAGATCCACCGGCGGCGGCCCGTGGCCGTCGAGCGCCGCGTAGAACGCCGCCACCAGGTCGTGCAGACCCTGGTAGGGCTTCACCTTCCCGGTGGCGAACCTCACCACGCCCACGGGGACGTCGACGAGCGGCTGGATCGAGTCGGTGAGCGCGTTCGCCACGCGCTCGATGGGCTTCGGCAACGGAAGCGACCGGCGCAGCGCGTGGAACATCAGGAACAGGTCGACGCGCAGGAAACCCTTGGTGCCCTGCAGGATGATCTGGCTCTGCATCGGCTTCGCGTTCCACGAGAGCTGGAACTGGCCCATGCCTCGCTCGCACCGCACCAGCGCGCGCCACTCGTCGTAGGCGAGGTTGGGGTCGCCTCCCCTCGACTCCCAGATCGCGCGCACGCCCTCGATGGGTCCGAGGAACGCCTCGAACAGGTAGAGCGCGTGCACGCCGAGGTCGCGGAACGGGTATCCGGCCGAGCGGTACTGCGGCGGCAGCGGTCCTCCCCGGTACGGCGGGTACGCCGACCCGCGCAGGATGTCGACCGAGACCACCTGCCCGATCCTTCCCTCCCGGACGAGCTCGAGCGCCCGGACCACCTGCGGATCGAAGAGCAGCGAGTGGTTGACCGACGCGAAGAGGCCCGTCCGCTCCGCCAGCGCCCGGACCCGCTCGCACTCCTCGACGCTGGCGGCGAGCGGCTTCTCGACGAGGACGTTGCAGCCGAGCTCCAGGGCCGCGGTGGCCACGGCGGCGTGGCTGTCGGGCGGGGTCAGGACGTGGACGCTGTCGGCACCGGCCTCGCGAAGCGCCTCGACCGACGGGAAGGTCCGGGTCCCGAACCGCTCGGCGAAGGCGCGCGCCCGCTCCGCCTGGAGGTCGGTGACGCCCAGGAGCTCGACTCCCGGGAGGCGGCGGAGGGCCGCCACGTGGTACTCCGCGATGTATCCGGCCCCGACGAGCCCGACGCGATGCTTGGTTGTCATCCTCACCAGCCCAGCTTGAGCCCGGTGTAGCCCACGAGAGTGACGAGGAGCGCCACGTCGATGAGAGCCACCAGTCCGAGGTCGCGCACACCGAACGTGACCTGGAAGGACGGATCGTGCCGCCGGATGGCTTGGTATAGCACGCCGGTCAGGCCGACGTAGATCCAGAACACGTCCTTGTAGGTGAAGGACAGGAACATGCTTCCGACCACGAGCCCGGCCATCGACGCGAGGAGGGCCACCGCCCACGAGCGCGCCACCGGCGGGAGCCCGGCGCGCATCGCCTGGACCGGGATCTTCATGGCGACGTAGACGATCGAGCTCCAGAGGAGCATCCCGGGGATCCCGAGCTCGGCCGAGGCCAGGATGAAGCTGTTGTGGGCGGTCAGGTAGTGGTGCTCGGTGAACTGGCCGAAGCCTACCCCGAACCCGGGCGACGAGAGGAGGAGGTGGAGGCCCACCCACCAGCACTCGGTCCTCTCCATCGTCGAGGCCTCGCCGCCCCCGCGGCCGCCAAAGACCAGTATGGGAAGGGCGAGAAGCACCCCGATGAGAAGGCCGTGCTTCGCGCCGACGCGCCGGACGAAGTACACCGCCAGCACGGTGAAGAACACCATCTTGCCGCCGCGCGACTGGGTGAAGAACGTGCACAGCCCGATCAGCGCGCCGATCGCCGCGACCGCCAGCAGCCGCATCGGGGAGCGCCGCCGGTCGTAGAACGCGAAGGCGAACGGCAGCGCGATCCCGATGGCCAGCGACAGCTCGTTCGGATCCCCGAGCGTTCCGCGGTAGCGCACCCGCCCGTGATCGGTGTGGGTCCCGAGCAGTCCGACCCTCTCGCACACGTACTCGGCGCCCGGCTCGCCCCCCTCGTCCTCGCAGACGTCCCGCGCCTCCAGGCTGCACGGGCGGCCGTCGTACACGTAGACGAGCTGGCCGCGGCTCACCGCCATGCGGTGGCAGCCGTAGGGCGCGAGCCCCTGCTCCACGCCCAGCGCGGCGAGGCCCACCGCGATGGCCAGCAGGAGCCCGCACACCGCCTGGAGCATGCGGAAGCTCTGGATTCCCTGCGCGACCACCACGTACATGGCGATGGGGGTGACGAGCGCGACGGCGCGGGACGCGAGCTGCTCCGGGGAGCGGACGACGAGCGTGACCATGCACCAGACGAAGAACAGCAGCGTGAGGAACAGGTGCGGCGCCGGCTGCGGCCGCGACAGGCCGAGGCGCAGGTCGAGGATGAACCCGAGCAGCGCCAGCCCGGTGGCGACGTGGAGCAGGGGGGACGAGTAGAGGAACGGCAGGTACTCCTGGGGCCGCAGGTACTCGACCAGGATCAGCGCCAGCAGCCCGGGTACGGCGAACATGCTAGGCGGCCGCCCCGGGCGGCGGCACGGCGTGGTCGCGGTAGGCCGATGGGTCGCCGCTCGCGCCCTCCATGGCGGCAAGGGCGATGTTATACATCTCGCGGGCGGTGACGTAGTGGAGAACCCAGCGGCGGCCGTCGTTGTAGCGCTCGGCGAGGTGCTGGTGGAGGCGCCGGCCCTCCGGGCCGAGCAGCGAGCCGGCGTTCCTCTCCACGGCGCCGTGCGTGTGCACCTTCACGAACACCCAGTCCTCCCGCCCCTCGACGTGGATGTCCTGCGAGACCCAGGTGCCGACGCGCGCCGGGGTGGGCGGGTCGCCGGCGTCGAGCGCCGAGGACTCGATGCGCACCGACATCCGGCCGTCGCGGCGCGCCAGCGCGATCGGGCCCTGGATCATGAGCAGGCGGTCGCGGTGGACCTCGCCGACCCTGGCGCGCCGGCCTCGCTCGTGGGCGCGGCGCCGTCGGAGATCCCCGCTCGGCCAGTAGATCTGGTTGACGATCCCCGGCTGGGTCTCGTCGGGAGCGGAGGGGAAGGTGAAGTCGGCGTAGCAGCCCGCCTGGAAGAGAAGCGGGAGCTCCGCGTCGACGCCGCACCAGCGCCCGTCGCGCCGCGAGTTCGCGAGGCACCAGTTCCCGTGGATGAAGGCCCAGCGCGGCCGCCCGCCGGCGTCCACGGAGATGTGCCCGTGCCGGCGGAAGTCGGCGAGGGCGTGCTCGATGCTGCGCCGCAGGGTGGCCTCGGTGTCCCCGTCGTGGTGCAGGTGCACCTCGACCTCGCCGAAGCCGCGCCGGACGAGCCCGGCGAGCAGGTCGAGGTACTCGGGCACGTACTGCTCGCCCGGATAGAAGAAGCTGTGGCGGGGCGGCCGTCCGTCGGCGTCCCGGAACGCGCCGAAGGCCGCGGCGTAGCCGTCGCACCAGGCCGCCACCCGCGCGCGCGCCTGGCCGGGCGGCGCCGCCTTCCACATCGGCTCGAAGTGGTCGCACAGCGCGAACATCAGGTGGCGCGTGCCGGACGGGCGCGGCCGGAGCGCTCGCCGCGCCGCGTCGACGGCGAAGGCCCCGACCCATCTGTGCAGGTGCTTGGAGCCCAGGCGGGTGAGCACCGCGGGATCGTAACAGAATTCAAAGCCCTGTCAGCAGCACGCTGGCGGTGCGCCCCTCCGGGATCTCGGCCAGCCGGCGCTGGATCTGGCGCATGGTGGTGCGGCCGCGCCGCGCCACCAGCACGACGGCGTCGAGGAGGTCGAAGGCCCCGAGGTGCTCTCCCAGGCGGTCGAGCCCGGTGAGGTCCACGACGAGCTGCCCGAAGGAGCCCGGCTTGGCGAGGACCAGGCCCGTCAGCTGCTCGACCGCCCTGCCGGGCAGGTGCGAGCGCGCGGTGAGGATGGCGAGGCCGTCCGCGAGCCAGTTGGTCGCGAGCGGAGCCCGATTGGGCGGCGCGCGCGCGATCAGGGCCTCGGCGCACGGCCAGCTCCCCTGCGCATCCACCACGCCCACGGGCCGGGCGCTCTTCTCGGCGAGCGCGCGTCCGAGCTCGATCGCCACCGCCGGCACGGCGACGTCGTCGTCGGCCGGGACGAACCCGACGGTCAGGACCAGCTCCTCGGCCATCCGGCGCGCCATGCGCGCGCACTCGGAGCTCCACGCCGAGCGGCGCCCGGGCACCGCGAGCTCGATCCCCGCGGCGCGGAGCTCCTCGTGGACGCTCGGCATCGGGCCGCCGGCCGGGCTACGTCCCCAGGAGCGCGATGCCGAGGAGCTTGCTCGACCCGATCTGGTCGACCGCCCTCCGCAGCGCGCGCACGCTCGACGTCCCGGCCCGGACGGTCAGCAGGATCCCGTCCACGTGCTCCTCGATCTGGTTGACGTCGGCGCCTTCCAGGATGGCAGGGCCGTCGACGACGACGTAGTCGTAGCCGGCGCGCCGCATGTCGGCGCCGAGCAGGGCCAGGGCGTGCCCGTCGATGGGTCCGCTCGTCTCCGTCCCCGGGGTCACGGCGGCGGCGTGGAGCCACGGGGTGACGCACTCCACCACCACCCACGGCTGCTTCGGCCTGTTCCTCTGGAAGTCGAGCTGCTCGCTGACGTTGACCGGCGGCGTGAAGCCGAGCAGCGGAGCCACCGCCGGGCGGTGGAAGTTCGCCTCGAGGAGGAGCGCCCGCGCCCGGCCCGACTCGCTCAGGGCGAGCGCCAGGTTCGCCGCGCAGAAGGTCTTGCCTTCCCCCCGCACCGCGCTCGACACGAGGAGAACCCGCGCGTCCTTGTGCTCTCCGATGCGGTGGCAGAGCACGCGGAAGCTCGCCGCCGCAGGCGAGTCGGGCGCGCCGAGCAGGAGCAGCCGCGGGTCGAGCGCTCCCTCCGGCACCATCCGGTGGACGCGTACCAGGTCCGGAAACTCGTTCTCGGGCACTGCCTTCTGGAGGGCGGGTCCCCGGACCGGCACGGGCTTCGCCGCCGGCGTGCGCCGCGCCACGGCCTGCGCCGGCGGCTCGGCGAGGCTCCTGCCTTCGGGCGTCCCGCTCGAGCGAGCTCCCGGGGGCAGGGACCGGACCGGCCGCAGGACGACGTCCCCGCCGGCGGCCTCGCCCCGCAGGGCGCGCTCGGCCTCGTCGATGCTCAGCTTGGTGATCTCCATCAGGACGGTCCCGAGCTGGAGGCGCTCGACGTCGATGCGGTCGCGGATGCGATCGTCGAGCAGGAAGGCGGCGACCGCCACGGACAGCCCGGAGAACAGAGCCATCACGATGCCCATGAGCAGCCGGCGGGTGAAGGACATGCCTATGGGGTGGGCGGGCAGGTAGGCCGGGTCGACGACGACGACCTGGGCGGCCTGCCCGCTGACCAGGGTGTTCGCGACCATCGATGCCATGAACTGCCGGGTGTCGAGCTGCTGGAGGCGATCTCGTGCCTCGGCGACCTCGCGGTTCAGGCGAGCCCACTCCGTCTCCAGGGCCACGATGCGCTGCGCGGCGGCGCTGGACTCCACGGGCTCGTCGGGAGCCGCGCCCCGCTCCGGGTCGTTGCGGGACGGGCCCGCGGCGTCCGCGCCGCTCGAGCGCTTCTTGCGCTGGTAGGAAGCGATCTCCTGCTGCACCTGGGCGAGCCGCGCCTCGAGCACGGCGCGCGGCTCCACCTCGGGCGTCTCGGCGGCGTTCAGCGCATCGACGGCGCGCCGGTAGGCCTCGGTGGCCTCGGCGACCATGGCGGTGGCGCTGCGCACGTCGGGGTGCTGCTCGGTGAAGCGGGCGCGCCGGTCCGCCAGCTCGCGCTGGGCGTTCTTGAGGAAGGCCTCCGCCTCGCTCTTGGCAGCCAGCAGGGCCGGGTCCTTGGGCGGGCGCGGCACCTGGCTCGGCGCCGCGATCTGCCGCCGCAGCCGCTCTTCCTCCCTCCGCAGGGCGCCGAGGGCCCCGTCGCCCTTGGGCAGGTGCACGACCTGGGGCTCGGCGCCCCTCCTCGTCGCTCGCAGCGCCGCGCCGATGGTGCTCTGCTCGCTCGCGAACTCCGGATGCTTCGCCAGGAACCGGAGCTGCTCGCCCTCGATGGCCCCCAGCTCGGCGGCGTTGCGCTTCTTCTCGGCGTCGAGGAAGGCCCGCGCGATCTCCGCCTGCTCGGACCGCAGGCGCGCGTTCTGGTCGACGAGCACGTCCGTCAACCTGGCGGTCACGCGCTGGGCTTCCTCGGGGGAGCTGCCTGTGTAGGAGATGGTGAAGATGTCGTCGGTGACCTTGAAGCTCGTTGCCGCCCGGAGCTCCTCCACCGCGTCGGCCATCCGCTTCGCGTTCACCATGTCCGGGTAGAGTCCCAGTTCCTCGATCACCTTGGTGAGCTGGGCCCGTGCCAGGACCACGTCCCGGAGCCTCTGGCCGATCCGGCGGGTGCTCATGGACTCGTTCGATGTCCATTGCATCCCTTCCTGGTAGTGGAGGACGGCCTCGGACCGGTACTGCCGGTCCACCACAGCCGTGGCCAACGTGACTCCCATCACGAGCAGGAAGGTCGCCACCCCGGCCGCCCAGAACCTGGCGGCCCTCCGAATGGGCCGCAGCAGGGCCTGCAGGTAGTCGCTCGCGATCAGGGGCGGTTTCTGCATAGGAGAGCCCAACTATACATCCCGGCCTTGCCAGCGCGCGCGATAGCCGCCCGCGTCGTCGCCGGGGAAGCGGGGAAGCGCCCCGAACACCGGGACGCGGAACGCCTCCAGGTCCTCGATCCCGGCGACCCGGTCGTCGAACGTCCCGTACACCGCGGCGGCGAGCACGAAGGCGAGCGCGAACACAATCGCGCCCCAGCCCGCGAGCTCGATGGGGGTGAGTGGCCTGGAGGTGACCACCAGCCTCTCGTCGAAGAGGTCCAGGCTCAGGCCGAGCTGCTTTCCCTCGGCCGCGGTGCTGAAGGCGACATCGGCGGCGCGGCGCTCGATCTCCAACTCCTGGTTGATCGACCCCGCCACCTCGGCCGCCAGGGTCTCGAGCCGCGCCTGGATCTCGAGCGCCTCGCGCGGACCCGCGGTCGCGGCCGCCATGCGAAGGCGAGCCATCGAGCCCTGCAGCTCCTTGGTGCGCGCGCGCGCCAGCGCGACCTCGGTGCCGAGCACCTCGCGTGCCTGCGCCAGCCGCCCTCCCCGCTGCGCGACCTGCTCCTCCAGGACCGCGTCCCCGATCTCGCGGAGGATGGCACGGGTACGCTCCGCGTCGGTGCCCCACAGCGAGATGGTCACGAGGGCGGAGCGCGGGGGGTCGCCCGCGTGCCGATCGTAGAGGAAGTAGTTGCGGCTGACCTCGATCTGGATGTCGTCGCGGAAGTCGTCGATCGCGCCGACGGGGTCCGCCGCCCGGTATTTCCCGGACAGCCGGTACTTCGCCATGATCTCCTCGACGCGGTGTCGCGACAGGGCGACGCTGGTCAGGTACCGGCGGATGTCGACCGGCGGCCGGGCCCCGGCGCCGAGGTCGCCGAGGTCCCCCTCGGCGAGGCGGAAGTAGAGCGTCGCCTCGTAGGTCGGGGTCTTCCGCGCGCGGGTGACGACGAACGCGCCTGCCACCAGGATCGCGACGGCCAGGGGCCATCCCGGTCGGCGGAGCGCGCGGAGGAAGACGGCGCCCACGACCGAGGCCATTCGCGATTCCTCGGAGCCCCAGGGCTCGTGCTGCATCGACCGACTATAGCTCACGCGAGTGCCGCATTCAGGGAGGCCTCCAGGCGGCGAGCGCTCTCGTCCCAGCTCGCGCGCCCCGCCTCCCGCGCCACGTCCTCGGGGCGGTAGGACCAGTCGGCCGCCCGGCCGAGGGCGTCTGCCAGCTGGCCGACCTCGCGTGCTGGGACGAGCTCGCCCAGCGCGGATCCGGTGACCAGGTCCGGGGTGCCTCCGACGGCGGTCGCGACCACCCGGCGGCCCGACGCCAGCGCCTCGAGCACCACGTTGGGGGTGCCCTCCGCCCAGCTCGGCAGGACCAGGGCGTCGCAGGCGGCCATCCAGCGCGGCACCTCCGCGTGCGGGCGGGGCCCGGCGACCAGGAGCCGGTCTCCCAGCGAGCCCGCCTGCCGGGTGATCGCCGCCCGCGCGCTCCCGTCGCCGACGAGGGCGAGGCGGACGTCGGACCGCCTCCGGGCGAGCAACGAGAACGCCTCGAGCAGGTCGAGGACCCCCTTGGCCGGCTCGAGGCGCCCGACGTAGAGGAGCCAGCGCCGCGCGTCTCCGGCGTGGCCGAGCTCGGCCCGAGCCGCGGCCCGGTCTCCAGGGCAGAAGAGCTCGGCGTCGACGCCGTTGGGGACGACGTCGATCCGATCGCGCGGCACCCCGAAGGACTCGACCACGTCGGCGAGAGCGCGAGAGACCGCGACCACGCGCCGGGCCCTCGGCAGCGCCCAGCGAAGGTTGCGGGCGACCGGCCCCATCTTGGCGAGCACGTTCATGTCCGACCCGTGGACCTTGATCACCGCCGGGACGCCGAGCAGCTTCGCGAGTGCCACCGCGCCGACCCCGTCCGGGAACGCCCAGGAGCCCAGGAGCACGTCGTGCCGGCCCCGGCGGCGAAGGACCTCGCCGGAGAGCGAGGCGGCGTACAGGGCACCCGCGGCGAGGCGGCCAATGCGCGGGAGGTGGAGGTAGCGCGGGTGGCGGACCGGGAGGCCGCCGACCCGCTCCTCCCCGGGGACGTCGACGAGGCGGCCCGCTGCCGACCAGCGTGCGAAGAGGCG
Organism: uncultured delta proteobacterium; assembly: GCA_963754915.1. GTDB lineage: Bacteria > Myxococcota > Myxococcia > Myxococcales > Anaeromyxobacteraceae > DATJZG01. Next base: position 288,132 of record CAVWHZ010000016.1, read on the forward strand.
GGCCCCGGGAAACCAGGGGATCGCCGCCAGCACGTCGACCTCGCACCTCTTGCCCAGCGCCGAGAACTGCTGCCGGTTGAACGTCGCGAAGGAGGGGTCCTTCTCGTTCGGGAACTGCCGGGTAACGACGAGAACCCTCATCAAACGTTGAGCTGGAGCGCCACCAGCGTCACGTCGTCGAGCGGCCTGCCCCGCTTCATCTTCTTCGCGGTCTCATAGATGCAAGTGTTGATGGCCTTGGGGTCGTGCGGGGACTTCGCGACGATGCGCAGCAGCATCTCCGCGCCCATGCTGCTGCCCGACCGGTCCAGGACCTCGACCGGACCGTCGGTCATGAGGAGCACGATGTCGAGCGGCTCGAGGTCGACCTCCTCGTCGGAGTAGCTGCAGGGCATCACCCCGAGCGGCGTGCCGGACGGCGTCCCCACGGAGAACACTTCCCCCCCGGCCCGGCGAACGATGAGCGGGAGGTGGCCCGCGCTCGAAACCTTCAGCTTCCGGCGCGGGGCGTCGAGGCAGATGCACGATGCGGTCACGAAGGTGTCGCTCTCGATGTCGGTCAGGCCGGCGTTGACGCTCGTGAGCACGGCGGAAGGCTCGGCGCCAGAGCGGAGCGCGCGGCGGATGTCCGAGGAGACGCGGGACATGATGAGGGCCGCGGAGATGCCCTTGCCGGAGACGTCTCCGATCGCCGCGCCGACGCGGCTCCCGCCCAGATCGGCGAGCTCGTAGAAGTCTCCGCCCACGTCGAGAGCCGGCACGTACCGAGCGTCGACCGTCACCCCGGAGTCCGGGGACAGGTGCTTGTTCATGAGCCGACGCTGGACCTTGCCGGCCCACCGTCGGTCGTTCTGCTCGGCCACGAAAGTCCGGTAGAAGACCCCGAACTCTCCCAACGACGTAAACATCGAACCCCCCGGCGCGCACCGACTCGCCGACCGCCCCACCCTGCCTCTGACCCGGTGCGCTGATGCGACTTGTGAGCCTTAGCTAATAGCGCACCTCACATACTACGCACTCCCAGATTCATGGTTACCCCCTTGGGGATCACTCCCAGGCGCAGGACTTTCGCCGTTTGGTGTCACATGATCGAGGTTCATGGCGCACGAGACGCACCCGAATGTGTAAAAGACGCCGCTTCCCTGTTTCGTGAACGGTAGGTGTCGCGCGACCCACGAGGGGCGGGTCACACGCGCGCGGGACGGAGCGAATTTTCCGCGCTGCCCCCGGCGGGACGTCCAGCCATGCGGCGGAACCCTGCACTCCCCGTACGGGGCCTTGGCGGGAACCGATCGCCGCCACACGGGGTGCCGCGACGGGACCCACGCGTGGCCGGGAGCTACTGCGTGAAAACTCGGTCGAGCCGGAGCAGCTTGAAGATCGCGAGCGGCTGGTCCTTCAGGCCCACGACGCTCACGACGCCGCCGAACGGCTTGCAGCGCTTCAGCAGGCTCACGAGAAGCCCGACCCCTGAGCTGTCGATCACCCGCAGGGAGGCGAGGTCCACCACGATGGACTTGCGCTCCTCGGCCACGAGCGCCTCGACCGTGGGACGGAGCTCGGGAACCGTCAAGGCGTCGAGGACCCCCTCGACGCGGAGGAACGTTTCGTCACCCTTGTCCACGCGCGAGAACTTCATCCGCCCCTATTTGCCCTTTCTAGAGAACTTCGTCATCGAAAGGATATTCGGGACCCCCGCAAGGTACGTGACGCTGTCCATGAAGGACCGCATGATGAACACGCCCATGCCCGACTCGGGCAGGCTGTCGAGGTCGGGCACCGGCACCTTCGCGGGATCGAAGGCCTTGCCGTAGTCGATGATGCGAATCGTCAGGCGGTGCTGAGCCGGCTCCACCTCGATCTCGATCTCGAGGTCGCCGAGCACTGGCCCGTACCCGTGGAGGATCACGTTGTTCAGGGCCTCGCTGAACGCGGAGATGGCGGCGGCGTCGAAGTCCCGTCCCCTCTCTGGGAGCAGCTTGCACGTGGAGGCCACGACGCGGATGGCGAGGTCGCGATACTCGAGCCGGCTGGGAATCTTCAGGGCGATCATCGTCGCTCCCCTCCCCGCCCGCGAGCCATGGACACGGGACACGAGGGCTTCGGGCATCCCGAAGGCGGCCAGCCGGCCGTGCCCGGCGGAGCTCGCGCTCGACGCGTCCTGGGCGGGGCGCTGGCAGAGATTCCAGGCCAGGGGCCGGTCGCCGGCTGCGCTCGCCATCGTCGCGTGCCGGGGCGTCGCCATCTCGACAAACCCTCTCGGGGGCTCCACCGAGGAATTCGAGGCCGCTCGCCTCGTGCGGTAGAACTTGGCTCATCGAATATGCCACGCGCATCGGGGAATTGGAAGGTTCGGGTCGCCAAGCGGACCATCGACGTGGTCCTCAGCGGGGTCACGCTTCTCCTCGTCGCGCCGCTCTTCCCCATCATCGCGGTTGCGATCAAGCTCGAGTCCAAGGGCCCAGCCGTGTTCCGCCAGCGGCGGGCCGGGTCGCTCCTCGGCGCGGTGGAGGTGGACGGCCACGTCGAGTTCCGGTTTGCCGAGTTCTACATGCCCAAGTTCCGCAGCATGTGCGACGACGCGGAGCGGACGACGGGCCCGGTGCTGGCCAGCGAGACCGACCCTCGCATCACCCGGGTGGGTCGCTTCCTCCGCCGCACGCGCCTCGACGAGCTCCCGCAGCTGTGGTCGGTGCTCCGCGGGCAGATGAGCATCGTCGGGCCGCGTCCGGAGCGACCCGAGCTCCTCCAGAACCTCGCGCTCGCAATTCCCTTCTTCGAGGAGAGGATGCGGGGCGTGAAGCCGGGGATCACCGGCCTCGCGCAGGTCAACCTCGGGTACACCGGGGCCGCTCCCCCCGGCAGCGAGATCGAGAAGCTGCAGGACGCGATCGTGAACCCCTTCAAGCTCGACCAGGCAGTGGGAGCGGAGGCCGACGACATGCGCCTCAAGCTGCTGTACGACCTCGCCTACGGGGCCACGCTCGAAGACTTGCGGCTGTTCCTGCCCATGGAGATCGGGATCATCCTGAAGACACCCCTCGTCATGGTGCGGGGCTCGGGTCGCTAGGCGACGCCCGCGCTGGGAGGCGCTCGGGCTTCCCCCAGTCGGGAGCGGCGAGGTACCGGACGAGCCCGGCCATGAAGCCGAGGCCGTGGGCGGCGTACAGCACCGGGAAGGTCGCCCACACCCTGAGCACCTGGGCCGGGCCCGCTCGCGAGGCAACGCGCAGGGCCTCGAACCCGGTCGCCGCCGCGAACGCCCCGAAGAACGCGGGCGTGAACGGCTGCAGGTGCGCCGTTGCGAGGAGCGCCGCGCCGGTCGCGACCATGGCGGCCGGGACGACCGGCCGCAGCGTCGCGAGCCCGCGGTGCTTGAGCAGCGTGCGAGCTCGCCCCGTCCCGTAGCGGAAGTACTGCACCGCGAGGGCCCGGAACGACTCGCGGGGATAATAGTGCACGACGATGTCGCGGGAGAGGTAGACCCGTCCGCCAGCGGCACAGATGCGCTGGTTCAGCTCGGCGTCCTCGTTGGTCACGGCGCCCGGGTCGTAGAGGCCGACCTCCTCGAAGACACGCCGCCGGAAGGCCCCGAGGAATACGGTGTCGACGTAGCCCTCGTTCCCGGCCGAGCGGTAGCGCGCTCCCCCGACTCCGAGCGGGCTTTCGAGGGCCGCGCAGACGGCTCGCTGGAACGCGCTGTCGGCCCTCGGCCGCTGCGCGCCGCCCACGTTGTCGGCGCCCGTCCGCTCGAGCACCTCGACGCACCTGCGCACGTAGTCCCCCGCATACTCGCAGTGGACGTCCATGCGGACGATGACGTCGCCTCGCGCCCTCCGGATGGCCTCGTTCATCCCCGCGGCCTGGACGCGCGCGGGGTTGTCCACCAGCGCGACGCGGGGGTCCGCCGCGGCGATTCGCGCGACCTCCTCGCGCGTCCCGTCGCGGGAGCCGCCGTCCACGACCAGGATCTCGAGCAGGTCCCGGGGGTAGTCCTGCGCCAGCACGCTGCGCAAGCAGGCGCCGATGTAGCGCCCCTCGTTCAAGCAGGGCATGGCAATCGTGACGCGGGGCAGGCGCACCGGGGGCGGCGACGATGCTCGCACAGGTGCCGGGCCCCGTCCAACAGACGCCCCGTTCCCGATTGACTCGTCCCGGCCGGGGCCGATAGGGTGTACTAGGAGCGCGTGGACGGCCCGGACTCACCGGCTTGGCAGGTCCTCGGACACGCGCCCTCCGGCCCACCCATGAGACGCATCCCCACCCTCCTGCTCGTCCTGCTGAGCGGCTGCGCCACGGCGACGCACTACGACTACTCGAAGGAGGCCGATCCGAGGCGATCCGAGTACGTGATCGGCGTGGCGGACCAGCTGGCCATCAAGGTCTGGAAGACCCCCGAGCTGTCGACGGACGCGACCGTTCGCCCGGACGGGACCATCACCATGCCACTCATCGGCGACCTGGTCGCGGACGGGCGGACCCCGAGCCAGCTGAAGAACGAGATCACGAAGCAGCTCGCCAAGTACGTGCGCGACGAGGGCTCGGTCGTCACCGTCGCGGTGACGGGGGTGAACAGCTACAGCTTCACCGTGGCCGGCAACGTCGAGCACCCCGGCGTGTTCAACTCCAAGAAGTACGTGACGGTCCTCGACGCGATGCAGCTCGCGGGTGGCCCGAACCGGTTCGCCTCGCCGTCGAACACCAAGCTCGTCCGGCGCGATCGGAACGGCAAGGTGCGCACCATCCCCATCGACTACCAGGCCGTCCTCGACGGAACGCAGCCGGAGGCGAACCTCGCGCTGATGGCTGGGGACCAGCTGTTCGTTCCCTGAGGCGGGAAGCGGGGGTGCGGGCTAGAAGAGCTGCCGACCGGCCACGGCGAGGAGCTGCGTGCGCAGGGCGAAGTGCTCGTCGCTCAGGTCGTTGCCCACGCCGATCCGCCGGACGTTGTAGCGGTCGATCCTGCCGGGGAGGTTGATCCCGCCGTAGTACGAGAAGGCGGTGCGGTAGCCCACCTCGGCGAGGACCGCCCGGGTCGCCTCCGAGAAGCTGCCGGCCGAGCCCACCGGGTACGCGAAAGCATCCGCGGCGATTCCCAGCTCGGCGCGCAAGGTGCTCCGCGAGCGCTGGAGATCCTCCCGCTGCTCCTCTCGCGACCTGCGGGAGAGAAGCTCGTGGCTGTGCGAGTGGGACCCGATCGACATCCCGGCGTCGATCATCTCCCGCGCCTCGGCCCAGTCGAGGAAGAGGCGATCGGGCGCCTCGTCGCGGATCGTCGCGCCGCACCCCTGCTCAAGCTCGCGGAGGAAGCGTGCGGGATCGGTCGTGCCCGGGTCCTTGTACAGCTTGAGCACCTGCCGCGAGATCGACTGCAGGTCCCCCGAGATCTTCACAGGACGCGGGTACTGGAGGTGGATGCTGTCCAGGTTGGCCCGGCGCAGGAGGTCGGGCACGCAGTCCCACCAGGGCATCCGGCGACCGCCGACGAAGCCCGTGGCGAGGAAGTACGTGGCGGGAAGGCCGAGCGCCTTCAGGACGGGAAAGGCCACCTGGTAGCCGTCGCGGTAGCCGTCGTCGAACGTGATGAGCACGCAGGCGCGGCGCAGCCGCTCCGGGTGGTCGACGAAGTCCTGCGCCTCCTCGAGCGACACGACCGGGAAGTGGGCCTTCAGCCACTCCATCTGGAACGCGAAGCGATCCGCGACCGCGGAGAACACGCCCCGGTCGAGAAGCTGCTGCTCGGGGTCCCCGATGCGGTGGTAGTTGAGCGCGACGAGGCAGCGGTGCTTGGGCAAGCGGTCGAGGAGCGCGGAGGTGCCCATCCGGCTCAGCAGCCCGGCGATCTTTCTTCGCTTGCCGATCACGGTTGCCGGCGACGCTCGCCGCCTCGAGAAACGCTAGCATCGGCGCGACCGCGTCGCAAACTCCGCCCCTCGCCGCCGCGCTCGTGAGCCCGGCCGGACGCATGTGCGTGAGGGTCGGACACCCCTGGGACGGCCGTGCGCGCGGCCGGCCCCTCCGGCGGGTGCGCCTCGGGGCCTTCATCCGCGGCACCCGCCACTCCGGGTTATCATCCATTCGTTCCGGGGGGAGCGCTGCTCTCCGTCCGGCGATCCTCACTCTCGTCGCAGGGCGTCGGGGCTGGCGATGGCGGTCACTCGCTACACGGCGGCGGAAGCGGACGTCGACCTCGTCGCCGGCGACCTGGTGCGGCTCTGGTCCGGCAACCTGCATTCGATGGCCGGCGAGGGGCCCGCGAAGCTCGACTGGTACTACCGGGCGTCGCCCAATGGAAGGGCTCGGGTCGTCGTCCTCCGCGCGCACGGCGACAGCGGCGACGCGCTGGTCGGATGCGAGGGCATCGGGTTCCGGCGCGTGTGGTGCGGGGAGCGCACGCTCCGGGCCGCGCTGCTCGCCGACCTCGCCGTGGACGGCCCGCACCGGACCATGTTCCCGGCGCTGACGCTGGTGCGGGAGGCTCGCTCCGTGGCCGCGGGCGCGGCCGACTTCCAGTACGGCTTTCCCAACGACCGGGCGGTCGGGCTCTTCAAGCGCCTCGGCTACCCCGTCCTCGGGACCATGGTCCGCTATGCCAGGGTCCTGCGCTTCGCCCCGTACCTCGCGCAGCGGGTGGGCGTGCCGGCGCTGGCGCGCCTCGGTGGCGGGCTCCTCGACTTGGGCGACGCGGCGCTCCGGGGGCCGCCCCGGATGTGGGCCGCTGCCCGCCATCGCCTCGCTTTCCTGCCGGGGCCCGACCCGCGATTCAACCAGCTTTTCGAGGAGGCGCGCCGCCGCTACCGGGTGATCGGCGAGCGTGGCAGCGACTTCCTGCGCTGGCGCTTCTTCGCGAGGCCCGGCCCCGTTTCCCTGGCCGCGCTGCTGCGTCGCAGCGACGGCGCCCTGCGCGCCTACGCCGTGGTGACCCAGCCGGACCGCACCGCTCACCTCTCCGACTTCCTGGGGGCTTCCGAGCCCGAGCTCCGGGCGCTCTTCGCGCTGCTGCTGCCGTCGCTGGCCGCGCGCGGCTGCGCCTCGGCGTCGGTGCGCTTCCTCGGGGATGGATCCATCCCCCGCGTCCTCGCCCGCTGCGGGTTCCGTCGCCGCGACGCGGAGCGCGCCGTCGTCCTCGACGCGGGCGAAGTCGCGACCCTCGCCGCCACCCTTCGGGACACCGAGAGCTTCTACCTGACCGACGCGGACGAGGACGCCTGACGTCAGCGGAGCTCGACCAGCCGGGGATCGAGCGTCCCTCCCTCGTTCACCGCACGGTACTCCCGCAGGAACTTCGAGACCATCGATGCGGGATCGTCGAGGTCGTAGAGGGGGCGGCGGCCGCCCCGCCTCGGCATGAGGAGGTTGCGCACCAGCCACTGGTCGATGGCGACCGGGTCGGTTCCCGCCACCACCGTCCGGGCCCAGACCGCCGAGGATTCCTCGAGGCGAATGTCGAGGTCCTCGCTCCAGCCTGCCTCCGGCGTCAGGGCCACCCACTCGGCCACCGAGATGTGGAGGTCGGGGGCCCGCACCTTCCGGGCGAAGTGGGCCAGCGGCCCGGCCATCCTCCAGGTCGCGTTGGGATGTCCGAAGTAGTGCACCGACGCGTAGTCGCGCACGCGCGGGTCGGTCCCGAGCCGGCCCGCGCTCATGTCGACGACCCCCATCGCCGACTTGCAGCAACCGGTGAACCCGGTCGACGCGTGCTCGTTGGCGGTGGTCATGTTGATCCAGCGCACCCTCCGCGCGGCTTCGACGCGTCGGTCCCCGACGCGCCGGAACGCCCCGGCCTGGAGGTCGATCGTGGTGCCGGTCCGCGGCGAGGTGAAGACCGGCCAGGTGAGCGGGGTCTGCGCCACGCTGAAGGCCCCTCGCCTCACGCGGAAGGCCTGGGCGAGGTCCCAGTGGTAGCCGTCTCGCTCCTCGCCGGGCCGGATGGGGCCGCGCCCGTCGCCGCCGTACACCCCGTGCCGGTGCTCCGGGTCGTGCCAGGCGTCGCCGGAGAGGCTGCTCGGCCCGGCGTCGACGAGCCCGACGAAGCTGACGGGAGCCCCGAGCCGCTCGAAGTGCGGGATGAGGTCGCCCATCCTGTCCCAGCCCGGGACGTCGACGTTGCGCTCGCTCGGATGGGTGAAGGCGCGAGCCAGCCCCGAGCCGTCCGCGAGCCGGAAGTGCGTGTTCTCGAAGACGATGACCTCGCCCGTGAAGCCGGGCAGGCCGAGGATCCGCTCGATCACCCGCTTCACGGCCGCGACGTTGGTCATCCCCTGGTTCCACCACTGCGCCGAGACCTTGACGAGCGCGATGTCGTCGCCCCCGACGAAGGCGCCGATGCCGCCCATCTTGTCGAGCACCTCGTCGACGTTGCCGGCCGGGGTCCGGTCGCGCGCCACGTAGAGCGTGGTCCGGTCCCGGACCGGGTCGTGGGGAAGGAGGTCGGGCGTCGCCGTGAACTGCCGGCGCTCGGTGAGTCGCCCAAGCAACGACAGGAGCCGGCGCGGGGCGAGGGCCGCCGCGACGAGGGCCAGGCTGCCGCCCGCGAGGAGCGCTCGCCGCATCGACCGGACCCTCCGCTCGCGTCCCGCCGCGGACATCGGGGGCCATCTTAGCGCCGCCTGCCCCCGGGCGCAGGCACGGCGCGGGAAGCGATCAGGTCTCCTTCTCGTGGCGAACGATCTCGGGCTCCAGGTCGACCACCCCGCGCACGTCGCGGTCCGCCCGCACGTAGAACGTCCTCGCCGGCATCCGGGTGTCGTAGTTCTTCTGGTTGTCGTAGCGGTACAGGTACGCGCCCACGTGGTAGGTGCCGGCGACGAGGTGCAGCCTGAGGGCGAACCGCACCACGAAGCGTTCCCCGGCGTCCAGGGTGAACGAATCCCGTCCGAGCCGCTGCGTCGAGGTGTCGAAGATGTCGTGCGACTCCTCGTCGCGGCATTCGATGACCACGGCGAGCCGCTCGGTGCGCCGCCGGGCCCCGACCACCACCTCGAGGTAGAGGCGCGAGCCCGTCTCGACCTGCACGACCGGGGCTCCGCCCTCGTCCGTCAGGGCGACGTCGGCGATGTAGGCGTCCTTGGCCTCGTCCGTGGCGCGGCCCGGACCCTGCGCCAGGTAGCGCTGGATGACGTCGCCCGACGGGCCGCACGCGGCCACGCTGCCGCGGTCGAGGAGCATCGCGCGGGGGCAGAGCTCGGCGACGGCGCGCAGGTTGTGCGACACGAAGACCACGGTGGTGCCGCTGCGCATCACCTGGCGCATCTTGTCCACGCTCTTGCGCTGGAATAGGTAGTCCCCGACGCTCAGGATCTCGTCCACGACCAGGACGTCGGGCTCCACGTGGACCGCGACCGAGAAGCCCAGCCGGGCGTACATCCCCGAGGAGTAGCGCTTCACCGGCGTCTCGAGGAACTCCTCGAGCTCCGAGAAGGCCACGATGGCGTCGAACTTCGCCCGGATCTCGGGGCGGGTCATCCCGAGGATGGTGCCGTTCAGGTAGATGTTCTCCCGGCCGGTGAGGTCCGGGTGGAAGCCCGCCCCGACCTCGATGAGCGCGGAGAGCCGGCCCCTCACGTCGAGGACGCCCCGGGTCGGCGTCAGGATCCCGCAGAGGTGCTTGAGGAGCGTGCTCTTGCCGGCCCCGTTGTGCCCGATGACGGCGAACGCCTCGCCGCGCTGGACCTCGAAGCTGACGTCCCGCAAGGCCCAGAACTCCTCCCGCTTGAGCTCCCCGGTGACCGGGTGCCGGAGCAGCGCCGGGATGAGGTCGCGCAGCGAGTTGTGGCTCTCGCCCCTCTTGAACTTCTTGTAGAGCCCGCGCGCCTCGAGCACGACGTCGGCCATCAGACGCTCTCCGCGAACTTGGGCTCGAGCCGCTGGAACACGGCCGGCGCGACCAGGAGCAGGCCCAGGGCCCACGCGGCGCTGTAGAGCGTCCAGCCCGGGTCGGGGGCCCGCCCGCCGGCGACGCAGGCCGCCAGCCCCTCGAGGACGGGCGCGATGGGGTTGAGGAGCAGGAGCCTTCCCCACTTCCCGAAGAGCGATGCGTCGTAGAAGACGGGCGTGAAGAGGATGGCGAAGGTCAGGATGACCTCGACGAGGTACTTCACGTCGCGGAAGAACAGGTTCGCCGCCGACAGGAGGAGCGCCAGGCCAGAGACCTGGACGACGAGGATCAGGACGAGGAAGGGCGACCAGAGCACCTCGGCGGTGATCGGCACCTTGGTGAGCAGGAGGACAACCACCAGCATCCCCGTCGCCACCGCGAAGTCGAAGAGCTGCGAGGCCACCGCCGACAGCGGGAAGACGGCGCGCGGGAAGGCGATCTTGGTGACCAGGTTGGCGTTGGAGGTGAGGCAGTTCGTCGCGGCGCGCGTGGAGGACACGAAGAAGGCCCACGGCAGCGCCTTCACCATGACGCCCACCAGGTCCTCGGTGCGCACCGCGCGGCCGGCCACCCGCGCCATCCCGACCTTCACGACCACGCCCGCCGAGGTGATGATGAGGGGCATGAGGATGGCCCACATGAAGCCCATCACCGACTGCTTGTACTTCACCTTGATGTCCCGCAGCGTCAGCATGTACAGGAGGTCGTGGTACCGCCGCAGGAGCCGGAAGAGGTCGAGCATGGGGCGGTCAGGCCGGCCGGGGCGTCCGCAGGCCCGCGCCTCGGGCCGGATCCGGGGAGCGTTCCCTGCGCACCCTCAGGCTCCCCGGCTGCGGGTCCAGTCCACCAGCCGTCTCAGGCCTTCGGCGAGGCCGACGCCCGGAGCGTATCCCAGGAGCCGCCTCGCCTTCTCGATGTCGGCGAGGGAGTGCTTCACGTCGCCCTTCTGCTCGGCGTCGAAGCGCGCGGGGATCCGGCGACCCACCAGCCGCTCCAGCTCGGCGCAGAGCTCGAGCAGCGTCACCCGCTCGCCGCAGGCGACGTTGATCACCTCGCCGTCGGCGCCGGGCGCCTCGGCGGCGAGGAAGTTCGCCTCGACCACGTTGTCGACGTAGGTGAAGTCGCGGCTCTGCCGGCCGTCGCCGTGGATGGTGGGGGCCTCGCCCTCGAGATAGGCCCTCAGGAACCTGGGGATGACGGCCGCGTACTGGGAGCTCGGGTCCTGGCGCGGGCCGAACACGTTGAAGTAGCGCAGGACGACGGTCTCGAGCCCCAGGCTCCGCGAGAACACCTGGCAGTAGTGCTCCCCGGCGAGCTTGGAGACCGCGTAGGGGGAGAGCGGCGAGGTCGGCATCGTCTCCACCTTCGGCAGGACCGGCGCGTTCCCGTACGCGGACGAGGAGCCCGCGTAGACCACGCGCCTCACCCCGCTGCGCTGGGCGGCGAGGAGCAGGTTCAGGGTCCCGGTGGCGTTGCTCTCGTGGCTGGAAAGGGGGTCGAGCAGCGATCGGGGCACCGAGGGCAGCGCGGCCTCGTGGAACACGTAGCGGACGCCGGCGCAGGCCCGGGCGGCCTCCCCGGGATCGCGGACGTCGCCCTCGAGGAACTCGACGCGATCCCAGACGTCAGTGAGGTTCTCGCGCTTCCCGGTGCTGAGGTTGTCGAGGACGCGCGGCCGGCAACCGCGCTCGACGAGCGCGTGGACGATCGCCGAGCCGATGAAGCCTGCGCCGCCGGTCACCAGGTACGTGGTCTTCGAGTCCATTCCCATTTCCCGTCCTTCGACGCGCACCCGAGCTGGAGAGCCGCGGGGCCCCGGAGCCTCCTCGCCGTCCCGACACTGCCCGTTTCAGGCCGCCCCGAAGGCCACGTTATACCTCGGCATCCCTGGACCGCCGCGCAAACGGCCGGTGCCAGCCTCGAGGTGGGCCTGCGTCGGCCGGTCGATTCCTCAACCCCACCCCGTCGCGGCCGGTGAACTCCGCTCGGAGCTCAGCCTCGTATCCGCAGCGTCGCCCCGCTCGCGAACCCTGCCTCCAGATGGACCGGCCGCCTGAACTGCGCCTTCCTAACCAGCGTCGCCGCGCCCGACAAGGTTCAGGCGTGACCCAGGGGAAGGGGGCGACCGGAACGGACCGCGGGTGGAGGGTCTCCGCAGCCCGAAGCCCGCCGGGGACTCCGTTCCGTGTTCGATACCCCTTGCGCTGGGGCGACCACGGTCGGGGGAGGGCGCCGCAGCGCAATCGAGGGGCCCGCGCGGCTCGTGCTGCGGCCCCTGGGCTAAGATAACACCTTGTTCGTCACGCTCTCGAAGACCCTGGACCTCGCGGCGAGCCCGCTCACCTGGGCGATCGCCCTGTTGCTGTCGGCGCTCTGGGCCAGGCGCCGTGCGCGGGCCTCCCTGGGGCTCACGGCCGGGGCCGTGCTGGTTCTGTGGCTGTTCTCCACCGGGCTCGTGTCCGACGCGCTCATGCGGGGCGTCGAGGCTTCGGCGGTACGGACCGTCCGCGGCGACGTCGTCTACGACGCCGTGGTGGTGCTGAGCGGGATGGTCGACGCCAAGGTCTCCCGGGCGATCGGGCGGGCCGAGCTCACCGCGGAAGCCGACCGCATCATTGCCGGCTTCGAGCTGCTGCGGCAGGGACGCGCCCGCGCCATCCTGCTCTCCGGGGGCCCTCCCCGGCCCACCCCGGGCTACCCGACGGAGCCCGAGCTGCTCGCCGAAGCGCTTCGCGCATGGGGCGTCGACGGAGCGCGGATCGTGGTGGAGACGGAGAGCAGGAACACCCACGAGAACGCTCTTGCGGTCGCGCGGGTCTCGAGGGAGCGAGGGTGGCAGACGCTCGTGCTGGTGACGAGCGCCGCCCACATGGCGCGCGCGCTCGGCTGCTTCCGGGCAACGGGGCTCCACCCCGACGCGCTCCCGGTGGACTGGCGCGGCGCCGGTGGCGTCGCGCTCGGCTGGCTGCCCCGGGCCGAGTCGCTCGCCCAGAGCACCGCCGCGCTCCGCGAGCTCCTCGGGCGCGCCATCTACCGGCTCATGAGGTACGCCTAGGACCGAGCCCGAGCGGGGCCTGTCCGGGCCGCGCGTCACCGCTAACATCTTCGACATGCGAACGGCCGCACTCCTGGTCCTCCTCGCCGCCCCGGTCTCGGGCCGCCCTCCGCAAGCGGTCGAGCTCGGGGTCAACGCCAGCCTCGGCGGGCGCCTGCCGTTCCCCCCGGACAACCCCTGGAACATGGACGTTTCCGCCTGGCCCGTGGATCCCGACTCCGACCGCTGGATCGCGAGCATCGGGGCGGACGAGCCGCTGCATCCCGACTTCGGGTCGAGCCTGCACGGCGAGCCGTTCGGGATCCCGTACGTCGTGGTTGCCGGCTCCACGCCGCGCGTGCCCGTGCGCTTCGAGGAGGCGGACGAGAGCGACCGGGAGGACTACCCGATCCCGCCCGACGCCCCGGTCGAGGGGGGCGACTCCGCGCGGGGCGACCGCCACGTCATCGTCCTCGACCGCGACCACTGGCGCCTGTACGAGCTCTACGCGGCGCGGAGGGCGGGCGGCCGGTGGACCGCGGCCTCGGGTGCCATCTTCGACCTCGCCTCGAACGCGCTCCGCCCGGCTGGCTGGACCTCTGCCGACGCTGCCGGGCTTCCCGTCTTTCCCGGGCTCGTTCGCTACGACGAGGTGGTTGAGCAGAAGCGGGTCGCCCACGCGCTCCGGTTCACGGCGATGAGGACGCGGCGCGCCTACGTCTTCCCCGCTCGACACTTCGCGTCGAAGAACGGGGACGAGGCGCTACCCCCCATGGGCGCACGGGCCCGCCTCAAGCGGTCCGTCGACCTCTCCGCCTTTCCCGAGTCCGCTCGCGTCCTGCTCGTTGCGCTGCAGACCCATGGCATGTTCCTCGCGGACAACGGCGGGAACTGGTTCGTCTCCGGGACGGCCGACCCGCGCTGGAACGACGGCGAGATGGCCACGCTCAAACGCCTGCGCGGAAGGGACTTCGAGTTCGTCCAGGCGGGCCCCCTGACGGCGCGGTGAACGCGTCTGGGATTCCCAGCGGCAAACTCGGTGACCCGTGACCTGGGGACGGGGCCTTCCCGCGCTCGCGGAGGGCGTCCCGGGCGCTATGATTCCTCGATGAACGGCGCCATCCAATTCGACGCCTCGATCCAGGACGGGGAGAGGCGCAGCCGGCTCTACGAGGGGCAGCTCTACGTCTACCCACCGAGGCCGAGCACGCTCGCGCTGGCCGCCTTTGCCCGCGGCCTCGTGGAGGAGGCGTTCGCTCCCCTCGACCCCCGCACCGCGCAGCACCACCTCGAGGTCGAGCGCTACGCGCAGATCCTGGACCGGCTCAAGCCATCCTTCATCCACCATCCGGAGTCGAAGCGCCTCCTGCAAGCGCTGCTCGCGGACCTCGGCTGCGATCTGGAGAGGACCTACTTCGACGTCCCGCGGATGCGGAGCTCGACGAGCGGCGGGTACCTGACGACCGGGATCGCGTACGCCTGGCATCCGCACCGCGACACCTGGTACTCGGCGCCCGCCTGCCAGGTGAACTGGTGGCTTCCCATCTACGAGATCTCCGCGGACAACGCGATGGCGTTCCACCCGCGGTACTTCTCCCGGGCGGTCGCGAACACCTCGTCGGAGTACGACTACTACCTGTGGAACAAGGCGCACCGCGGCAGCCACGTGGCGCAGTACACCAAGAGCGACCCGCGACCGCTGCCGCGAGCGACCGAGCCGATGGAGCTCGACCCGCAGGTCCGGCTGGTCGTGCCGGTGGGCGGGCTCATCATCTTCTCGGGAGCGCAGATGCATTCGAGCGTCCCGAATACCTCGGGCGTGACGCGCTTCAGCGTGGACTTCCGCACGGTGCACTTCGACGACGTCGCCGCCAGGCGAGGCGCTCCCAACGTCGACGCCCGCTGCACCGGCACCACCATGCGCGACTACCTCCGAGGCCTCGACCTGGAGCGGCTGCCGGAGGAGCTCGTCCGGCTGTACGACGACGGTACCGGGGTGCAGGGCAGCCTGCTGTACCAGCCGGCACGGCACTGAGGCGCGAGGAGGAGGCGGAGGGCTCGGTATCCCCTTCGTGGGCGCGACGTCAGTGGGCGACCACCGGGCTGATCCTTGCTGCGCGTCGCACCTCCGCAGCCGTTCGGCGCAGCCGCCGGACGGGGGCGGGGGGCCGCGCGCTCTGTTATGGTGGCCGAGCCATGGCGAGTCGCCAGGGGGCCTCGCAATCCCTGCTTGTGGGCTGTGCCCTCGCGCTGCTGCTCCTAGCGGCGGCCGGCCTCCGACTGCACGGTCTCGGCAGGGGACTCGAGATCTCCGAGGCCTGGGTCGCGAACTCGATCCTGGCCGACCGCTGGGCGCACGTCTTCTACTACCCGCCCTGGCTGCAGACGACGCCGCCCCTGTTCCTCGTCCTGGCCCGGGCGGCCAAGACGGCGCTCGGCACCTCCAACGAGGCACTGCGGGTCGCCCCGCTCGCGCTGGGCGTGCTCTCCATCGTGCTCGTCGCCCTGCTGGCCCGCGAGGTCTTCCCGGCCCCGCTCGCGCTGGTGTGCGTGGCGCTGGTGGCGTTCTCGCCCGAGGCCATCTTCTACTCGAAGGCCCTGAAGCAGTACACGGGCGACGTCGCCTCGACCGCGCTCTTGCTGCTCGCCGCATGGGGCTACCGCAAACGTCCTGACGCCCGCGGCTTCGCCTGGCTGTTGGCGGCGTTCGCCTGCGCCCTGATGCTTTCCTACACCGCCGTCGTCTTGGCCCCGACGGCGCTCGTCCTCGTGGCGTTCACGCATCCGGAGAGAGCCCCCGCCGGGCGGACGGGACGGGCCAAGGCCTGGCGGATCGCCGGCTTCCTCGCCGTCGTCGGCACCGTCGAGGCGGCGGTCTGGGCGCTCTTCATCCTCCCCAACTGGGCGCCGCAGCTGTCGGAGTTCTGGAGGCCGGGGTTCCCGGCGTGGGCCAGCCCGAAGGACGTCGCGGTCCTCTACGGAAAGCACTTCCTCGGGCTGTGGATCGCCCTGCTCGGCAGGAGCCCCGAGTCCAGGGCCGCCTTGGTCCTCGTCGCGGCCGCGGGCGCGGGCCTCTTCTTCGCCGCAGCCGTCGTCGGGGTCGTCCGCCCGGACCGCCGCCCGCTCGTCCTCATGAGCCTCGGCCCCATGGTCACGGTGACCATCCTCAACGCACTGCACCTCTACCCCGCGAGCCCGAGGCTCTTCCTGTTCTTGCTTCCGTGCCTGGCCATCGCCATCACCCTCGTCCTCGAGGAACTCGCGCAGTCGGTGCCCGCCCGGCGCCTGCCCGCGGGGCCTGGGCGGCTGCTTCCGGCCGCCGTCGCGTCCCTCGCGATCCTCGCGGCGCTGGCGGCCGGCGTGCGGTACGGTTGGGAGCCCTGGACGCAGGACGTCGAGGGCGCCGTCCGGTACCTGAAGGAGGCCGTTCGCCCAGGCGACCTCGTCTACGTGCACGCCTCCGTCGTCGAGCCGGCCAAGCTGTACCTCCGGCTGCTCGGATGGCCTCACGCGCCTCTGCGATTCGGCGACACCGGCGCTCCGTGCTGCCCGCGCGACCCCGCCCCGGAATGGCGGGACGGCGGCGACGCGGCGGCGCGGGAGGCGGCCGCGCTCTCGGGGCGGGTCTCCGGGGCGCTCTGGCTTCTCCTAAACGACAGCGAGGAGTTCTGGACGTACGTGGGGCGGGACGACCGGGCGCTATTCGCCGCCGCCCTGCGGGAACGGGGCTGGCGCCCGGGGCAGGTCCGGGAGTTCCCGCGCGTCGTCCTCTACGAGTTTCTCCCGCCCGGACAGTAGCGCTCTCGCCCGGCGTCGATCGGACGCCCGAAACACGGGCTTCGCAGGGCGTTGAGGTACTAACTTCTCCGCCCCCGCCCCGCAGCGCGTCCCGGTTCACTCCGGTTCACGGCGGGCGCCTCCCCCGCGGCGTCGACGGTCCGGCGAGGCTTCCTCCAGTGAGCCCGAGTGCCCCGCCGTCGGTCGATTCTCGAGCCACCCAGGGCCGTCCACGGGAACGTACGAAGGGTCGCACTTGGCATGGCGGAAAGCCTCGAACGCGCGGTGGGCAGACGCGACGGGCGGACGTCCGGCCGCGCCCGGCGCGGGCGGCAAACGAACTTCCCTCACGAACGGCGCGTCGCCTCGATGATGAACTCGCGGCCCAGCCCCGCCCACTCGAGGAAGCCATTCCATGCCCGGTCCCCCAGGACGCGCCGGGCGACGCCCCTCGCGTAGCGATTTCCAATCGGCCAGAGCACGCCGCGGTCCCCTCCGGGCACGATGGTGCGGACCCTCCCCACCTCGAACCACGGCGCGAGCAGCTGGCGCAGCCTCGCCCTGGGTGCCCAGTTCCGGATCAAGCCTGGCTTCGGGGGCTTCAGCTGCGAGCAGCGACTCCAGACGAAAGGATTCTGCGCCATGAGCAGCAGCGTACCGGATGGACGCAGGAGCTCCGCGAGGCGGCGCACGAAGCCCTCCTGATCCGGGATGTTCCCGATCACGTCGGCGGTGACGACAAGGTCGTAGCCCGTTCCCAGCTCCGGCGAGGTTTCGAGATCCCCGCAAAGCAGGCGAATCCCGGGATAGGCGCGGCGACCGTGCTCGATGGCGCTCGGGGACAGGTCGATGCCGGTGACGTCGCCCCACTGCTGGAGCGCGCTCCCCAACCAACCGGTTCCGCACCCGACGTCGAGAATGCGGGCACCCCTCAGGCCCAGTCGGGTGGCCACGGCGACCGCTTCCTCCTGCTGGCTCCGCATGAAGGCATCGGGCGGCCCGTGCTGTCGGTAGCTGGAGTTCCACGAGTCCCAAAACGCTCGCTGCGCATCGAGATCCGGGTGAGTGGTTGGAGTCCGGGAGTCCGTGGGTTTGCCCATACGTCCGTTGCGAGTTCGGTCTCGGTCAGCCCCGTCACTCCCCGTAGACCGCGAATGAGCAGAAGGGCTGATGCTCGAAGCGCCTGAGTCGAAGGTTGGGGATGCCGAGGACCTCGGAGAGCGCCACGGTTTCCCCCGGAAAGTGCTGGCAGCTCAGCTCGTCGAACACCAGAAGCGAACCCTTGGTCAGTCGCGGCAGGATCGCCGTGAGCGCGGCCTTCGTGGGTGCGTACACGTCCATGTCGAAGATTGCCATGGCGATGATGGCGTGGGGGTTGTCGCAGAGCCACTGCGGTACCGTCTCGCTGGCGTCCCCCTTCACGAGTTCGTGCTTCTTGATGTGCGAGAGCGGCGACAGGCTTTCGTGCATCGACAGCAGCTCCTCCAGAACGACCTGATACTGCTCTCCGGTAGCGTAGTCGCCCCGGCGCGTGGCCGTGCCGTCCGCCGCGCCGACGGTCGCAAACCCCTCGAACGTGTCGAACCCGACGATCTTCCTCGAGTGATTGAAGGGCTCGAACATCCCCCGCAGGCTGGAGAGGGTGGCGAGCGTCGCTCCCCACTGGACGCCGAACTCGCAGATGACGCCGGGCACGTGCACGATGCGCTTGTAGAGTTCGTAGTAGTAGATGAGGCGCGAGAGCGCTTGCCTCTTCAGGAACAGAGCCAGGTGGGCCCCCCAATGCTCCCCGAACAGCGGCAAGCACCCCAACAGCGCCTCTTGCAGCTTGCCGTCCACGCCGACTTCCTGGCTCGAGCGCTGGGTGAGCTGGCCGGACGCCGTCCTGCGCACGTGCTGATCGCTGGCGGGGCTTGCCGCCGCTTTCCGGGCTGCGGGCGCGGGCTTCTTTCGCGTGGGCATGGGTGGACGTGGCTCCTCGTGTGCTTGGTGGTACATTTACACCATCTGGAGAGCCGTCGAAACGCGAGGGTGGCCGGCATCCCCGTTGCGGGGCAGGGGCCACGGTCCATGGGATGACGACCCCGGACCTCGATCCCGTACAGTACGGCGGACGCCGAATGCGCCGTTGAGCACTTTGGAAGACGGGGCCGCCAGGGCCATGCGAGACAGGCTGGATATTCGAGATCCGGGCAACGCGCTTCCTTCGAGCGAACGGCTGCGGTGGATGTACCGCACGATGTCGCTCATCCGCCGTTTCGAGGAGCGGCTGAAGGCGCTCGTGGACTCGGGCGTTCCCGTCGGACCGGTCCACTTCTACACTGGCCAGGAAGCCGTGGCGGCAGGCGTCTGCGCCGCACTCGAGGAGGGCGACTGGATCGCCTCGACGCACCGCGGGCACGGCCACTGCATCGCCAAGGGCGTGCCGGTCGCGCCCATGATGGCGGAGCTATTCGGAAAGATCGGCGGGACGAACCGAGGGAAGGGCGGCTCGATGCACCTGACCGACGCCACGCGCGGCGTGCTGGGCGTCAATCCGATCGTTGGCGCCGGCGTCGCCCACGCGCTCGGAGCGGCGCTCTCCGCGAAGGTGCGCAAGACGACGCAGGTGGCCGTGGCCTTCTTCGGCGACGGGGCGCTGAACGTCGGAACGCTGCACGAGTGCATGAACATGGCGTCCATCTGGAAGCTCCCGCTCGTCTTGGTGTGCGAGAACAACGGGTACGCGCAGACCACGCCCTTCGAGTACGCGACCGCGGCGTCCGACGTGGTCCGGCGCGGAGCGGCCTACGGAATTCCAGCGGCCAGCATCGACGGACAGGACGTGCTGTGCGTCTGGCGGGCCGCAGAGAGGACCGTCGAGCGGGCGCGCGCCGGCCACGGCCCCTCGCTGCTGGAATGCAGGACCTATCGCTACCTCGGTCACCACCAGAGCGATGACACGCGCCGCTACCGGACCCGCGAAGAGGAGGACGCGGCGCGGGCCCGCGACTGCCTGCAGCGGTTCCGCGAGGCGATGCGGGACGAGGGTCTCGAAGTCTCGGAGCTCGACGCGATCGACCGGGAGAACGAGGCGCTGCTCGACGAAGCGGTCGAGTTCGCGAAGGCCAGTCCCTTGCCGGAAGCGGCCGAGCTATACACCGACGTCTACCCGCCCGGGCGCGGGGAGCCGCGATGAGCAGCGGACCGCGTCGAGAGCTGTCGTTCGGGCAGGCCATCAACGAGGCGCTGCGGCAGGAGATGGCGCGCGACCCCACCGTCATCGTCATGGGGGAGGACATCGCGGGAGCCGCCGGCCGGGCGCATCTCGGCTTCATCGACGCGTGGGGCGGGCCGATGCGCGCCACGCGCGGCCTCATCCAGGAGTTTGGTCCGGAGCGGGTCATCGACACGCCGAATCTCGGAAATGGGGTTCGTGGGCGCCGCGGTCGGCGCGGCGATGACGGGCCTGCGGCCTGTCGTCGAGGTGATGTTCGTCGACCTCATCGGCATGTGCCTGGACCAGATCGTCAATCAAGCCGCCAAGATGCACTACATGATGGGCGGCAGGGTCACTGTGCCGATGGTCATCCGCTCGGCGTACGGCACCCGAGGGGACAAGCGCAGCTATGGAGGCGGAGCGGCTGCACACCACTCGCAAGCGCTCCACGCCGTGCTGGCGCACTTCCCCGGCCTCAAGGTCGTCGTCCCGACTACCGCCTACAACGCCAAGGGCCTGACCCTGGCAGCCATACGGGATGACGGGCCGGTCGTCGTGCTGGAACACAAGTTCCTCGGGCTTCACGCCAAGGGGCACGTTCCCGACGCCGAGTACACGATCCCGATCGGCCGCGCCGCCGTCGTGCGCACCGGAACCGACGTGACGCTCGTCGGCGCCGGCCGCATGGTGCACCTCTGCCTGGAGGCGGCCGACCAGCTCGCCGCCGATGGCATCGCGGCCGAGGTTGTCGACCTCCTGACGCTGAACCCGCTCGACGAGGCGACGATCTTCGAATCGGTGCGACGCACGCACCGCCTCGTCGTCGTCGACGAGGACACCCCGGTGTGCTCCGTCGCCCGCGACGTGGCCGCCCGTGTCGCGAGCGAGGTCTTCGACTCGCTCGATGCACCGGTGAAGACGATCAACGCGGCCGACACTCCGGTCCCGTTCGCAGCGGTCCTGGAGGCGCTCTACCCGCCGCGGGTCGACCAGGTCGTTGCCGCCGTCAAGGAGCAGCTCGGCTGAGGTCCGCGATGCCGACTCCCATCGTCATGCCGAGCTTCGGGATGTTCACGGCGGAGGGAACCCTCGCCCGATGGCTGGTCGCCGACGGCGAACGGGTTCGTCGTGACGAGGTGATCCTGGAGATCGAGACGGAGAAGTCCTTGAACGACGTCGTGGCTCCCGCGGATGGGGTCCTCCGCCACTCGGCGGCCGTCGGCGCTCACGTTCGCGAGCAAGGCGTACTCGGATACATCCTCGCCGAGGGCGAGGCGCTCCCCCGTGCCGGCGCCATTGGCTCCGCCGAGACTCCGGCTCCCGTAGAGGCGGTGGCTCGAGAGGTGCGCCGCGAGCGGACATCTTCGGGGCATGTTCGGGCGAGCCCCATCGCGCGCAAGATCGCGGCCGAGCACGGGATCGATCTCTCGCGCCTGGAGGGGAGCGGTCCGGGCGGACGCATCGTCGAGCGCGACGTGGTCGCGCTCATCGGCGCGCAGGCCGACGTCCCCGGTCCGCCGAATCCCGACACGGCGGCCGGACAGATCCGGGGGTCAGCCGACGCGGTGCTCCCTCCCGGGCGTCGCGAGATCGCGGCGCGGCTTCGGCGAAGCGCCGAGACCACCGTCCCGGTGACCCTCATCCGCGAGGTCGAGGCGGAGCACCTCGTCGCCGCCCGCGAGGCGGCAGCGCGCAGGTACGGCGGCGTGGTCCCCTTCGACGCGTTCTTCGTCAGGCTGCTGGCGGCCACGGTGCGAGAGCGGCTCTCGGCGGGATCGGGGACGCAGGGCGATGCTCCGCTCGCCTCCCGCGACGTGAGCATCGGCTTTGCGGTATCGGTGGCGAATCGCCTCTTCGTCCCGGTGGTCCGCGACGCGTGCACGAGCCCCTTCGCTCACGTGGTCGAGGAGATCCGTCGGCTGGCCGGACGCGCTCGAAGCCTAGCGCTGCGCGCCGAGGACTGCGAGGGCGCCGCCTCCACGGTGACGAACCTCGGCCGCTACGGCGTGGACGCCTTTACGCCCGTGCTGAACCCACCCCAAGCGACCATCCTGGGCGTGGGCCGCATCCTGCAGAGGCCGGCGGTGAGGGGCGGAACCGTGACCGCCGCGCGCACCTGCGTCCTCAGCCTCACGTTCGACCACCTGAGGATCGACGGCGCGCCTGCCGCGGAGCTGCTCGACGGCATCGCGCGACGCATGAACGACATCGCGTTCCTGAGGGACCTCTCCGGAGCGTAGGAGGCCATCGGCATGGACAGCCCGACGATCACGGACCTGGCGGATCTGGCGCGCCGCATCCGCAGGCAAGCCATCGTGATGACGAGCGAGGCCAACGCCTCGCACATCGGCTCCTCGCTGTCGATTGCCGACATCCTGGCCGTTCTCTACGGAAAGGTCCTTCGCCTCGACCCGGAGCGACCTGGCTGGGCCGATCGCGACCGCTTCATCCTCAGCAAGGGCCATGGCTGCGCCGCCCTCTACGCGGTCCTGGCGGAACGCGCGTTCTTCCCGGCCGATTGGCTCCGCACCTACTACCAGAACGGCGGGCACCTGCCCGGACACGCCACGCACAAGTTCATCCCGGGCATCGAGGTGTCGACCGGATCCCTCGGCCACGGGCTCCCGGTGGGGACCGGCATGGCGCTTGCGGCGAAACGCGGGGGGAAGCCCCATCGCGTCTTCGTCGCATTGAGCGACGGGGAGTTGGACGAGGGCTCCAACTGGGAGGCTGCGCTGTTTGCTCCCCATCACAAGCTCGACAACCTCACCGTCATCATCGACTACAACAAGATCCAGAGCCTCGGCTTCGTGCGCGAGGTCCTCGCCCTCGATCCGCTTGCGGACAAGTGGCGCGCGTTCGGATGGGAAACACGCGAGATCGACGGTCACGACCTGAGCGCGGTCGACCAGGTGCTCTCGAGCGTCCCGCTCCAGCAAGGCCGCCCGACCTGCGTCGTCGCACACACCGTGAAGGGCAAGGGCGTGAGCTTCATGGAGAACAAGCTGCACTACCACTACGCGCCTCCGCGAGGCGACGAGTTGCCCCGCGCGCTGGCGGAGGTGGAGGGGTCATGAGGAACGCCTTCCTGGAGACCCTGTTCGAGCTCGCGTCCACGGACGAGCGGATCGTGTTCATCACGGGCGACCTCGGGTACCGGGTCGTGGAGACCTTCATGGAGAAGCGGCCGCGCCAGTTCGTGAACGCCGGCGTGGCCGAGGCGAACATGACCGGGATGGCCGCCGGGATGGCGATGAGCGGCAACGTCGTCTTCACGTACTCGATCGGGAACTTCCCGACGATGCGATGCCTGGAACAGATCCGCAACGACGTCTGCTACCACGGGGCCGACGTGAAGATCGTCTCCGTAGGCGGCGGGTTTGCCTACGGCCCAATGGGGGTCACGCACCACGCTCTCGAGGACCTGGCGGTGATGCGGGCGCTGCCGGAGTTGGCGATCATCGCGCCAGGGGATCCCGTGGAGACGCGGGCGGCGACGCGGGCGGCCGTGGCGCATCGCGGCCCCGTCTACCTCAGGCTCGGAAAGGCGGGCGAGCCGACCGTCCATCCGGCGCCCGTCCCTTTCGCGCTGGGAAAGGCAATCCGGCTGCGCGACGGTCGCGATCTCACCATCTTCTCCACCGGCGGCATGCTGCAGACCGCGGCCAAGGTCGGCGTGCGCCTCGCCGAGAAGGGCATCGGGGCGCGCGTGGTCAGCATGCACACCCTCAAGCCGCTCGACACGCAGGAGGTGGTGGCCGCGCTCGAGGAGACCGGCGCGCTGTTCACGCTCGAAGAGCACAGCGTCATCGGTGGACTGGGGAGCGCGGTCGCCGAGGTCGTCGCGGAATCGGAGGCGCCGCGAAGGCCCTTCAGGCGGCTCGGGGTACCCTCGGTCTTTTCACCCCACATCGGCTCCCAGGAGTACCTCCTCGCGCAGTTCGGGCTCGACGAGGGGGGCGTGGTGCGCTCGATCCTGGAAGTACTCGAGCGACCGGGGAGATCGCCGGCGTCTAGTTGAACTTCCGGAACACCGGCTTCACCGGGCGCCCGACGAGAAACTTCTCCACCCCGTCCCGCAGCGCGTCCCGGTACACCTCGAGCGCCTCGCCAATCGCGTCGACGGTCTTGCGGATCTCCTCGTCGCGATGGGAGAGGTTCACGACAAGAGAAGGCATCAAGAAGCCTCGCCGGACGATTTCCTGCAGGAACAGGGTCCGGAAATGCTGCGACAGTGCGCCGTCAGGATCCCGCGTCGCGTAGATGAGGTTTGCGGGGTGTCCCAGCACCTGGAAGTGCTTCTGCAACCCCAGCTGGCCCGTGATGCGCTCGATCCCGCTCCGCAATGCCTCTCCGGCGTACCGCAGGTGCCCGACGACGTCTTCCTTCTCGTACACCTCGAGCGTCGCCATCGCAGCCGCGAGCCCGTGCGTCTCCGCCCCGTGCGTGGCGGACAAGAGGAACACGCGCGGCCGAGAGTGGCGAAGGCCACCGAGCTCCATGATCTCCCGGCGGCCCGCCAATGCGGCAACGGAGAAGCCGTTGGCGATGGCCTTTCCGAACGTGCACAGGTCGGGGCGGATGCCGTAGTGGGCCTGCGCGCCGCCGAGGTGCCACCGGAAGCCCGTGATCATCTCGTCGAGGACGAACACCGAGCCGTGCGCGTGACACACGTCGATGGCTCGCCGCAGGAAGTCGTCCTTCGGCTCCGTCCAGGTGGCTGCCTCCATCACCACGCAAGCGATCTGGCCGGGGTGCTCGGCAAACAGGGCCTCCAGGCTGGCCAGATCGTTGTAGTGGAACTTGACCGTCAGCGAGGCGACCGCCGGGGGGATGCCACCGTCCATGGCGGTACTTCCGATGAACCAGTCGTCGACCGAGAAGAACGGCTGCTCGGCGCAGATCGCCACCAAGTCGCGGCCGGTGTAAGCGCGCGAGAGCCGGACGGCCGCCGAGGTCACGTCGGAGCCGTTCTTGCCAAACTTGACCATGTCGGCGTGGGGGACGAGCGAGAGCAGCCTCTCCGCGGCAGCCACCTCAATTCGCGCCGGCCGCACGAAGTTGGTGCCCTCGGCCATGGCCCGCGCCGCCGCCGCGACGACGGAGGGGTAGCCGTGGCCGAGCGTCACCGAGCGGAGCCCGGCGCCGTACTCGATGAACTCGTTGCCGTCGACGTCCCAGACCCGGCAGCCGGCGCCGCGGGCGATGAACACCGGCGCCTCCTCCGGGTACTGGTCGTCGCCCTTCGCGTAGGTGTGCGCCCCACCGGGGATGACTCGGTGCGCGCGCTCCTGCAGCCGTCGAGACTCTTCGAACTTCATCGAACCGCTTCCTTGCCGGGACGGAGGGGCATCGGCTCGCTCACAGCGACAGCTTCCGCCCGTAGAAGGCCTCGGCGAGCCCGGTGGGCGAGAGGCCCTCGACGCCACGGATGCGCATCAATCCGCGGAACGCGTCCTGGCTGAACCAGCGCCTGTTCCGCTGCGAGGCGAAGCAGCGCTCCAGCACCGCGAGCTTCCGATCGACGGTCCTCTCGTCGAGCGGCACGTAGACGTTCGGCTGGCCGATGTCGCCGTCCATCTTCAGGACCTCGTACTCCAGTATCAGGTGATCGCGAAACGTCTGGTAGGTCAGCTCGGAGACCAGGCGGTGATCCTGGTGCCGATCTTCCCGGTAGTGCGTGAAGATGAGGTCCGGCTCCGTCTCCTGCTTGAGCTTCTCGAAGAACTCCTTGATCGGTCCCGCTGTGTGGGGAAAGAAGGCGTCCCGGAAGGTTCCCTGGACGAACCGCACGCCAGGCTTTCGACCGAAGATCATCCGCGCCGCCTTCTTCGCCTCGAGAGCCCGCTGCGCGACGCCGCTCAGGACGACCCAGGTGACACGCGCCACCGGCAGCTCCCGCTGCAGCCGCATGATCGTCCCCGAACAGCCGATCTCCAGGTCGTCGCTGTGCGAGCCGAGGCACAGGAGCTCGTAGCCCCGGCGGCGCGGCTTGGCGAGGCGAAGCGCGAGCATGGCCCTACCTTCCCTCCCCGTTCGCGCTCTTCTTCCAGACCTCCCAGGGCGCGCCGCCGGAGTTGTAGAGGTCGGTGAGCTCCTGCTGCTCCTTGAAGGTGTCCATGCACCAGAAGCGCTCGGCCTGGTAGGCGATGAGCTTGCGCTCGGCGATGAGGCGCGCGAAGGGCTCGAGCACCAGCTCCTCCCCGGGACGGATGTAGTCGAAGATGGACCGCCGGAAGGCGAAGAACCCGCTGTTGATGAGCAGGCTCGACTCCTGGACCGACCGGATCGAGGTCACCAACCCGTCGGGCTCCATGGTGACGGTGTGGAAGCTCTGGGACGGCCGCGCTGCCACGAAGGACGCCACCATCCCGCTTGCCTGGAAACGCTCGATCATGGTCGGAAGGTGCATATCGGTCAGGCCGTCGGAGTAGTTGGCGAGGAAGATCTCCTCGTCCTTGACGTGACGTTGCACCGCCAAGAGGCGCTGGCCAATGTTGGAGCGCAGCCCGGTGTCGACGAAAGAGATCTTCCAGTCCCCGATGTCGCTGTTCTCGAGGGAGAGCGTCTTCCCGCCCTCCGACATCGAGAAGTCGTTCGAGATCCACTCCTCGTAGTTCAGGAAGAACTGCTTGATGACGTCGCCCCGGTAGCCGAGGCACAGGACGAAATCCTTGTGGCCGAAGTGGGCGTAGTACTTCATGAGGTGCCAGAGGATCGGCCGGTACCCGATCTTCACCATGGGCTTCGGGATCTCCCCGGTGATCTCCCGCAGCCGCGTCCCCAGGCCTCCGCAGAACAGTACGACCTTCATGCCTTGTGCCCCCCTCCCGAGCCGGGCGGCGGCGCGCCGCGAGCCTCCCGGAGCGCCACGAGCTCGTGGGCCTCGAGCAACCGGGCCGCCTCCTCCACGGTCGCGAACGGCAGGCCGGCCCGGTCCGCCACGTCGATGAGCGCGTGCGCTCCGTCGGCCTGGTTCATCACCCAGAGCATGGCCGATTCCAGGGCGGACTGCTCGGCCCGTCCCCCGAGCGCGCGGTAGAGCCCGCGGCGCCCCAGCTGCGGCTCGCAGCGGGGGTTCCGGCTCGTCGGCACCGCGTCGGACTCGAGGATGGCAAGGACGGTCAGTGCGGCGGAGAGCGCGTCCGCGAGCGATGCCGGGGCGACGGAGCCGAGGTCGTCCGCCGAGGTGTGGTCCCGGTCGCTGCGGGCACCTCTCCCCGACCGCGTGAGGGATCCGACCGGGAGGTCGAACCCGGGGGAGCAGTACTGGCGCTCGTCGTTTCCGTACGGCGAGAAGTCGACCACCTCGCCCCGCCCGCCGCGGTGCCGCATGACGTGCGCGCCCGCCCGGTCGACGGGGGCGTCCCCCCTGCGGCTCCGCTTGTAGACGAGCGGGCCGTCGGAGCCCAGGCACGCGAGCACCAGCCCGGCCCGGACGCGCTCGACCCGGCCCTCGTTGCGGGCCAGCCAGGCGATGGCGCCGATGGTGCCGGGGGCGAACAGGAACCGGTAGGTGAAGCGCCGGTCGACCTCGGCGAGCACCCTCGCCAGGAAGACGCCCACGGCCACGCCCGAGAGGTTGTCGTTCGCGAGCGAGGGGTGGCAGGCGTGGGCGGAGACGAGGACCTCGTCGGGGCTCTCCCCCGGGAGGACGACCTCGCCGTAGGTGAGGCTGCCGTCTTCGAGGGACGAGTCGACGACGACCTCGTACTCGCCCGGAGGCAGGCGCTCGAGCTCCTCGTGGCTCAGGCAGAACCCCCAGTCGTCGGCGTAGTAGCTCGTCCGGTAGGGGATCCAGCCGGGGCGCTCCGGCAGCGTGTGGAGGTGCGGCCTGAGCGCCTCGAGCGACATCCGTCCGCGGAACGGGACACTGTAGCTCACGACGTGGAGGTTCGACCTCCGGAAGTCGACGACCCGCTCGCCCCGCGTGTTCGCGATCGAGGCGTCCCGGATGTTCCACTCGCGCGGCACGGTCCAGTCGAAGACCCGGGTGCCGGAGGGCACCTCGGTGAGCTGGAGCGGGAGGATCTCCCCGATGCCCCGCAGCGTGGCCCGCAGCCCGTCCCCGGTGATGCTGCGGCAGTGCGGGAACACCTTGGCCATGAAGGCGTGCATCTCGGGCCCGAGTCCCTCGGCGCGGCCCGACCGGAGGAGGTCGATGGCCCTCATCGCCCTCCTCGCGCGGATCCGGCCGGGTAGTCCGGGTACGAACGGTCGCGATCCGAGATCACCGCGGGCGCCGCGGGCCAGGGGATGCCGAAGGCGGGGTCGTCCCATCGCGCGCCCCGGGCCGACTCGGGCGCGTGGAACGCGCTCATGAGGTAGTGCACCTCGGTGTGCTCGACGAGGGTGAGGAACCCGTGCGCGGCGCCGGGCGGGACGAGGAGCGCCCGGCGGTTGTCCTGGTCGAGCTCGACGGCGACGTGGCGCAGGTAGGACGGCGAGCCGCTCCGGACGTCGACCACGACGTCGAGGATGGCGCCGCGGGCGCAGCGGACCAGCTTGGCCTCCGGGTGGGGCTCCGCCTGCCAGTGCATGCCGCGCAGGGTGTGCCGGCGCGGGTTCCACGAGATGCTCCCCTGCACCACCTCGGCGGGGAGCCCGGCCGCCGCGAACTCCCGGGCGCAGAAGGTTCGCGCGAAGAACCCCCGCTCGTCCTCGAAGCGCTCGGGGTCGACAATCACCGCGCCGGGGATCTCGGTGGGAGTGAAGATCACGGGACGACCCGGGCCTCCGGGATGGGCACGATGAACTGGCCGCCCCAGGAGCGGATCGCCGCCATCTGGGTCATGATTTCGTCCTTGAAGTTCCAGGGGAGGATGAGCACGTAGTCCGGGCGCCGCCGCGCGATCTCCTCGGGCGCGTGGATGGGGACGTGTGTCCCCGGCAGGTAGAGCCCCTGCTTGTAGGTGCTCCGGTCCACGGTGAAGTCGAGGAAGTCGCGCCGGATGCCGCAGTAGTTGAGCAGCGTGTTCCCCTTCCCCGGCGCCCCGTACCCGGCGATGCGCTTGCCCTCCCGCCGCAGGCGGATGAGGAGCTCGAGCAGCCCCCGCTTCGCCTCCTCGACCCTCGAGGTGAAGCCCCGGTAGCACTCGATCCGGGTGAGGCCGAACTCCTCCTCGCGGGAGAGCATCGCGCCGACGGACGGCCCGGTGGGCCGGGTGCCGTCCTCGGCATGGCGCGCGTAGACGCGGAGCGAGCCGCCGTGCGTCGGCAGCTCCTCGACGTCGAAGACGGCGAGCCCGTGCCGGGAGAAGAGGCCCTGCACCGTCCGCAGCGAGAAGTAGGAGAAGTGCTCGTGGTAGATGGTGTCGAACTGGTTGCCCTCCATGAGCCGGAGGAGGTGCGGGAACTCCATTGTGATGACCCCGCGCGGCGCCAGGACCGTCCTCATCCCCGCCACGAAGTCGTTCAGGTCCGGGACCTGCGCGAGGACGTTGTTGCCGACGAGCAGGTCGGCGCGCCGCCCCGCTGAGGCGAGCTCCCCGGCGAGCGCGGCGCCGAAGAAGCGGACCAGGGTGGTGACCCCCCTCTTCTCGGCCGCCGCGGCGACGTTGGCCGCCGGCTCGATGCCGAGCGCCGGGATGCCCGCGCGGACGAACCACTGGAGGAGGTACCCGTCGTTGCTCGCGAGCTCGACCACCTGGCTGTCCCGGCCGAGGCCGAAGCGGCGGATGGCCCCCTCGACGAACGCCTTCGCGTGCGCGACCCAGCTGTCCGAGTACGAGGAGAAGTAGGCGTACTCCGAGAAGATCTCCTCGGAGCTGACGTACTGCTCGAGCTGGACGAGCCAGCAACCCCGGCACACGAGCGCGTGGAGCGGGAAGAACCGCTCCATTGCATTCAGGGCCTCGGGCCGGACGTAGCTCTCGCACAGGGGCGACATCCCGAGGTCCACGAAGGTGTCGCGCAGCGGCGCGCCGCAAGACCGGCAGCGCGCCCGCGTCCCCTCCGCCTGCGGTTCGCTCATCTCATCGCCCCGCCATCCGGTGCCCGGAGACCCCTGTCGACGGCAGGCCCCCGGGAAGGCAAAGCATTTCCCGTAGGATAGATTAGTGATGTCGTCCTGAACACGCTCGCGCCGGAGCCATGGTACTGCCCCGTGTAGTCGAATGTGGGCTTCGGCGCCAGCGTCCGCCCGGGGTGTGGCCCGGGACGGCCACGCGCCGGACAGGGAGCGTCAGACATGCGGGTACTCGTGACGGGCCACAGGGGCTTCATCGGGACGGCGATGACGCCGCTCCTGCAGCACGCCGGTTGCGAGGTGGTCGGCATGGACACCGACTACTACCGGGACTGCGACTTCGGCCGGAAGCCGCCGGACGTCCTCTCGATCGACCGCGACATCCGCGACGCCCGCTCCTCCGACGTGGCCGGCTTCGACGCCGTGATCCACCTGGCGGCCCTCTCGAACGACCCGCTCGGGGATCTCGACCGGGAGCTGACGCTGGACGTGAACCACCGGGCCACCGTGCGCCTGGCGGGGCTGGCGCGGGACGCCGGGGTCCCTCGATTCCTCTTCTCCTCGTCGTGCAGCAACTACGGGGCCTCTGCGGATCGCCTCCTCACCGAGGACGCCGAGTTCAACCCGGTGACCGCCTACGGCGTCTCCAAGGTGCGGGCCGAGCAGGAGCTGCTCGCGCTCGCTACCGACGAGTTCAGCCCGGTCCTGCTGCGCAGCGCCACCGCCTACGGCGTCTCGCCCCGGCTGCGGTGCGACATCGTCCTGAACAACCTCACCGCCCACGCGGTCGCCACCGGCCGCGTCCTCATCAAGAGCGACGGGACGCCGTGGCGCCCCATCGTCCACGTGGAGGACATCTGCAGCGCCTTCCTCGCCGCGCTCCGCGCGCCGCGGGAGGCCGTGCACAAGCAGGCGTTCAACGTCGCCCGCCCCGAGGAGAACTACCGCGTCCGCGAGCTCGCGGAGATCGTGCGAGACACCGTGCCCGGGTGCTCCATCGAGTTCGCGGGCGGCGCCGGTCCGGACGCCCGCAACTACCGGGTGGACGCGTCGAAGATCGCGCGGGCCCTGCCGGGGTTCCGGCCGCGCTGGACGGCCCGGGAAGGGGCGCGGCAGCTCTACGAGGCCTTTCGCGACGCCCGCATCTCCCTCGACGACGTGGAAGGCTGGCGGTACCGCCGCATCGGGCAGATCAAGAGGCTCCTCGATGCGCAGCGGCTGGGGGCCGACCTGCGCTGGCGCTGAGGCGCACCATCCGCGCTCCGGGGCGAAGCCCCGATCCCGGTCCCTTGCCCGTGAAGGGGCCTTAACGGAGCCCCGGCCGTGCGCTACAAGGCGGCGAGCACGGCAGTCGCGGGTCAGCCGCGCGGGAGAAGAGCGACATGCGCATCCTCGTCACCGGCGGAGCCGGCTTCATCGGATCCCACCTCTGCGAGCGCCTCCTCGGCGCCGGCCACGACGTCATCTGCCTCGACAACTTCTTCACCGGCAGCAAGGACAACATCATCCACCTGATGGACAACCACCGGTTCGAGCTCGTCCGTCACGACATCATCGAGCCCATCCTGCTGGAGGTGGACCAGATCTACAACCTGGCGTGCCCCGCCTCGCCCATCTACTACCAGTACAATCCGGTCAAGACCATCAAGACGAACGTGATGGGCACGATCAACATGCTCGGGCTGGCGAAGAGGCTCAAGGCCCGCATCCTGCAGGCCTCCACCTCCGAGGTGTACGGGGATCCCCAGCAGCACCCCCAGTCGGAGGGCTACTGGGGTCACGTGAACCCCATCGGCATCCGGAGCTGCTACGACGAGGGCAAGCGCGTCGCCGAGACGCTGATGATGGACTACCACCGCCAGAACGGGGTCGACATCCGCATCATCCGCATCTTCAACACCTACGGTCCCCGGATGGCGGAGAACGACGGCCGGGTGGTGTCGAACTTCATCCTCCAGGCGCTCAAGAACGAGGACGTGACCGTGTACGGCCAGGGGTTGCACACGCGCTCGTTCTGCTACGTGGACGACCTGCTCGAGGGCATGGTCCGCATGATGGCGGCCGAGGGCCTCACCGGTCCTGTGAACCTCGGCAACCCCACCGAGAACACGATCCTCGAGTTCGCCGAGCGCATCATCGCCATCACCAGGTCGAGGTCCAAGGTGGTCTTCCGGCCGCTCCCGGACGACGATCCGAAGCAGCGCCGCCCCGACATCCGTCTCGCGGAGCAGAAGCTCGGCTGGAAGCCGATGGTCGACCTCGACACGGGGCTGCGGCGCACCGTCGAGTACTACACGAAGCGGCTCCACCGAGCCTGAGAAGGCGCTCCCGGAACCGTCGCGACCGGGCCTTCCCGCGCACGCCGAGACCCCGTCCCGGGACTCGCAGAGCGGTCAGCGCGGGTGAGCGGGCTTGCCCGCCGCGGCCGTGTCGAGCACCAGGACCCAGTCCTTGTCCCCGGCCGCGTTCGGGCCGGGAACCGAGAAGGCCCGATCGCCCCTGTTCGGGAGCGCCTGCCCGCCCCCGCTCGCGTCCCGGTAGCTGCCCCCTGCAGGGTCGAACCAGCGCGCGCGGGCAGGGCCCGACATCCTCGCCATGTCGACGGTCACGCTGCCCGAGTGGGCGTCCGGGACGTACGCGACGGCCAGCGAGCCCGCCGAGTCCGCGGCCGCGACCACGTAGTCCATGCCCCCGGACTCCCCCGCGCCCTCGCGCCAGGTGGCGTAGTGGCCACCGCCCGCGGTGACGACCGCCCCCGTCCCGGAGAGTCCGGAGGGGACGAGCCTGTGCCAGGCAATGGCGTCCAGGAAGGAGCCCATGCGCTCGACGTCTGCCGTCGCCGCGTCGTCGAGCACCGTGCGCCAGCTGGCCGGCCCCAGGTAGGCCCAGGCGATGCCCCCGTCCGCGAAGGCCGGCCCGGTCCCGCGGGGCGGAGCCGACCCCGAGGTCCCGCCGCCGGGGGCCCGCCACCATCCTCCTCCGCTCGACACGACCTGGTTCGCCCGGTAGCGGGTCGAGGGCCGCCACGAGGTCGTGTCGCCCACCCCGGGCAGCTTCGCGGCACCGTCGGGGCTGACCGCGAATCCCCAGAGCGGGTAGGAGCCGAAGGTGTACCCGCCGATGCCACCGAGGACGGCGCCCCATCCGAAGTGGCGGAGCTCCACCCGGGTCGCGCCGTGCTCGCCCCAGTAGCTCGTCTCGAGGAGGAATGTCGGCAGCGGCGGCGCCCCCTCGTACGAGGCGCGCACCGCGGCGTAGGTGGGGCCGATCGCCGGGTAGGCGCCGTGCGTGTAGACGCCCTGGGCGGTCAGGTGCGGGGCCAGGTCCGCCTGGCTGCGGTTCAGGACGTCGTGCTGCCAGTGCGAGGTGACGAGGTGGGTGTCCCCCGCCGCCTGCATGCCCTTCAGGACGTCGAGCGACCGGAGCGCCTCCTCGCTCCCGCTCGCGGGCGTGGTGTCGCCGCCCATCACCCAGAGGATGTTGGGCTTGCCCTTGAAGCCGGGGAAGGCGCCATGGCCGTTCGCGAGGTAGGTGCCGAAGTCGTAGCAGACCTTGTTGTGGGCCGGGCCGCCGCCCCCGGCCCTCTGCGCAACGAGCGTCCGCGACCAACCGTCCTGCTCCCCGTGGTCGTAGCCCAGGTACATGGGGGCCAAGAGGAGCAGCATGCCGCGCGCCGCAGCCTCGTCCGCCACTCGCGCCATCCAGGCGAAGAAGGCGTCGTTCGGGTGGGAGAAGTCCGCGTCGTGGCGCGAGAACCCGGGATCGCCGTCCCAGGCGCCCCCGGAGAGGCTCTTCAGGAAGGGAAGCGCCGCCGTGACCCCCACGCCGCCGAGCTCCTTCGCCCAAGGGGCGCTCGAGCCCGCGTAGTAGGTGAAGGGGTTCGCCACGTACCCGAACAGCGCGTTGAATCCCCTGGCCCTGCGGTCGTCGAGGTAGGCGCGGAGGTCGGACAGGCCGAGGTTGAAGGGCGCGTCCCACATCGTGTCGCCCTGCACGCGAAACGGCCGCCCGGCCTGGTCCTCGAGGTAGCGGCCGCTCGCAGACGCGCGGAGAGGAAACCGGACCGGAACCTCGAGTGCCACCGCGCCGCCCGGGAGGAGGGCCGCGACGAGGCAGGAGGCCACCGCCACGGCGGCAGCTGCCCGGCCAGCTGGGGCGTGGGGCGAGGCGAGCAGCGTCAGGGGGAGCACCATTGGGAACACCGTGCGGGCTTGACGGGCGCGGTTTCGGGCAGGTGACGGTACCCGGTCGCGGCTTCGGCCACGTGGCCCCTGGCGGGTGCCTGCAGGGCGGAGGGGACCGCTGCGGCGGCGTCGAGGGCCTCCCAGGCCCGGACGCTTTCGGCTGCGAACCCGCCAAAGGGCAGTACAATTCCGCCATGAAAGACGTGCTCCTCGCTCGCATTCACGACCGGAGCGCCCGGGTCGGGGTGATCGGCCAGGGATATGTGGGCCTTCCGCTCGCGCTCGTGTTCGTGGAGGCGGGGTTCCCCGTCACCGGCTTCGACGTCGACAGGGCCAAGGTCGAGGCGCTGCGGCGGGGCGAGTCCTACATCCGGCACATCGGGCCGGAGCGGGTGGCCGCGGCCGCGCGCGGCGGCCGCTTCGAGCCGACGAGCGACTTCGACAAGCTCCGCGAGTGCGACGCGGTGCTGATTTGCGTCCCCACCCCGCTCGGCCGGCACCGCGAGCCCGACAACTCCTTCATCCACCGGACCGCCGACGAGATCTCGCGCCGGCTCCGCCCGGGGCAGCTCGTCATCCTCGAGTCCACGACCTACCCGGGCACCACCGACGAGGAGGTGCGGCCCATCCTCGAGCGGAGCGGGCTCAAGACGCCCGAGGACTTCCTGCTCGCGTTCTCGCCGGAGCGGGAGGACCCCGGGAACGCCAAGTTCAGCACGCGCTCCATCCCCAAGGTGGTGGGCGGCGTGAACGCCCCCTCGACGGAGGTCGCCGTGACCCTCTACGGCGCGGCGCTCGACAAGGTCGTACCCGTCTCGAGCGCCCGGGTGGCCGAGTCGGGCAAGCTCCTCGAGAACGTCTTCCGTTCCGTCAACATCGCCCTCGTGAACGAGCTCAAGGTGATCTTCGGGCGGATGGGAATCGACGTCTGGGAGGTCATCGAGGCGGCGAAGACGAAGCCGTTCGGCTTCA
Source organism: uncultured delta proteobacterium (assembly GCA_963754915.1). GTDB lineage: Bacteria > Myxococcota > Myxococcia > Myxococcales > Anaeromyxobacteraceae > DATJZG01. The sequence continues at coordinate 323,142 of CAVWHZ010000016.1, forward strand.
TGCCCTTCTACCCGGGGCCGGGGCTGGGCGGCCACTGCATCCCGCTCGACCCCTTCTACCTCTCCTGGAAGGCGGCCGAGCACGGCGAGTGGGCGCGCTTCATCGAGCTCGCCGGCGAGATCAACACGCGGATGCCGGCCTACGTGGTCTCCCGCGTCGCCGAGGCGCTGAACCACGACGCCAAGGCGGTGAGGGGCTCCCGGATCCTGGTGCTCGGCCTCGCCTACAAGGCCAACATCGACGACGACCGCGAGTCGCCGTCCTACGAGATCATCGAGCTCCTGAAGGAGGCGGGGGGCCGGGTCGAGTACTGCGACCCGTTCTTCCCGGTGAGCCGCGCCGGCCGCACGCACGCCCTCGACATGTCGTCCGTCCCGCTCGACGCCGCCGCCTTCGGGGCCTTCGACGCGATCGTGCTCGCGACCGCCCACGACGCCTTCCGGGACCCGGCGCTCTACCGGTGCGCGAAGCTGGTCGTCGACACGCGAAACGTCGTCCCTCCCCACTGGGGTCCCCGGGTCGTGAAGGCCTGAGCCGCCGGCGGGGGAGCGGGAAGCCCGAAAGAGCGCGCCGCCGGGGCCGCACCCGCCTCTCATGGCCGTGATCACGCGCATTGAGCCTCGGGCTCGTAACCACAGTGGCTGAACCAACCAGCCATGTCGGATTGCGTGAGCAGGTCCTTCGAATGCTTGAGGGCGGAGGCAAGAGCCGGAAGGTCGCGGGCGCCGAACTTCTTTAGGAGGGCCTTGAGCTTGCTCCAAGCGAGTTCGATGGGGTTCAGCTCCGGGTGGTAGGGCGGCAGGTAGAGGATGCGGGCGCCCGCGGTTTCAATCGCTTCACGAACTCCGACGGCCCGATGGGCTCCGAGGTTGTCCAGGACGACGATGTCGCCGGGGTAGAGCGACGGCGCGAGCGCTTCCTTGCAGAAGCGAAGGAACGCATCGCCGGATGTGCCGCCCTCGTACGCCATCATGGCTCGAACCCCGTCGAGAGCGACAGCACCGACCACGGTCAGAATGACGCCTCTGTTGCGGGGAACAATGCCTACGACCCTCTCCCCGCTGGGCCCGCGGGCGTAATCGCGGGTCATCGACGTGTGCGTGCCGGTTTCGTCCACAAAAACCAAACGCGAAGGGGCGATGGTTGCGACCGTCTCGAGGAAGGTGTCGCGCCAGGCCGTAATGCGTGGGGTGTCGCGTTCCTTGGCAACCAGGGACTTTTTTTCGCGTGAAGCTCAACCGCCTTACGGCCCGATCCATGGTCGAGCGGGAGAGGCTTGTGCCCTCCTGCTTGTTATAGGCCGCGGCGATTTCCTCGATGCTCCAGTCGGGATTCGCCTCGACCAACCGCTGCACCCGCGGCAGCTTCTCAGCCGGGATCCGCGGCTTCTGGCCGCCACCGTGGGGGAGCGGCTCAACCGAACCGGTCTCACGAAAGCGGCGGGTCAGCCGCTTGACCGTTGCTGTACCCACGGAGAAGCGCTGGGCGAGCTCCTCTACTGACGGCTTTTCCCTCTGCCACGCACGAATGATCCGTCGCCGGAGGTCCAGGGAGAGAGGGCTCATACCCAGGTTCGATCACAACTCCTGGATCGACGCAAGCGAGCACGGCCATCACTCGCCGAGATACGCCTTTCGCACCTCGGGGGACGCGAGGAGCTCGCGCCCCGTGCCCTGCATGACGACGGCGCCGGTCTCGAGCACGTAGGCGCGGTCGGCGATCTCGGAGCGCCTTGTGGGCGTTCTGCTCGACGAGCAGGATCGAGACGCCGGCGGCGTTGACGTCGCGGAGCACCTGGAAGATCCGCTCCACCACCTGGGGCGCGAGCCCGAGCGACGGCTCGTCGAGGAGCAGCAACGTCGGCCGGCTCATGAGCGCGCGGGCCACGGCGAGCATCTGCTGCTCGCCGCCGGACAGCGTCCCCGAGACCTGGTGGAGGCGCTCCCGAAGGATCGGGAAGAGCGCGTAGGAGCGCTCCCGGTCGGCCTCGATCCCGTCGCGGTCGCGGCGCAGGTACGCGCCCAGGTCCAGGTTCTCCTTCACGGTGAGGTTCAGGAAGATGCCGCGCCCCTCGGGCGCCTGGGCGAGGCCGCGGGCGACGATGGCGTGCGGCGGCAGCGCCGCGAGCGGCTCGCCCTGGAAGGCGATCGCCCCGGCGGTGGGCCGCACCATGCCGGAGACGGCCCGGAGCGTGGTGGTCTTGCCGGCGCCGTTCGCGCCGATGAGGGCGACGACCTGGCCGCGCCGGACCTCGAGCGAGATGCCGGAGAGCGCCCGGATGACGCCGTAGTGCACGACGAGGTCCCGGACCGAGAGGAGCGGCTCGGCCGCGCGGGCCGGCGAAGGCGCGCTCACGGACCGGCTCCTTCCGGGGGCACGGTCAGGTCGTGCTCGGCGAGGTACGAGTCGCCGAGGTAGGCCTCGATCACCTTGGGGTCGCGCCGGACGTCCTCCGGCTTCCCGTGCGCGATGGTGACCCCGTGGTCGAGCACCAGCACGCGCTCCGAGACGCCGAGGACGAGCCGCATGTCGTGCTCGATGACGAGGATCGCGAGCGAGAACCGGTCCCGTATCTTGCGGATGAGCTCCATGAGCGCCACCTTCTCCGAGGCGTTCGTGCCGGCGGCGGGCTCATCGAGGCAGAGAACCCTGGGCCCGGTAGCGAGCGCCCGGGCGATCTCGAGGCGGCGCTGCTCGCCGTAGGGCAGGTTCCGGGCGAGCTCGCCGGCGCGGTGCGAGAGGCCCATCACCTCGAGAAAGTCCATTGCCCGCTGCCGGATGCGCTCCTCCTCGGAGTCGTGCCTCGGAGTGAGGAGCCATGCCGAGGTGAAGCCGCTCGCCGACCCGGCGTGGCAGGCGATCCGGACGTTGTCGAGCGCCGTGAGCTCCCTGAAGAGGCGCACGTTCTGAAAGGTGCGGGCGACGCCGAGCACGCAGATCTGGTGCGGGCGCATCCCGTTCACCCGCCTCCCGGCAACGCGCACCTCGCCCGCCGTGGGCGCGTAGACGCCGGTGATGGCGTTGAACGCGGTGGTCTTTCCGGCGCCGTTCGGGCCGATGAGGCCGACGAGCTCCCCGGTGCGGAGCGTCAGGTCGAAGTCCGCGAGGGCCTTCAGGCCCCCGAAGCGCATGGAGACGCCGATCGCCTCGAGCGCCGCGGGCGCCGTCAAGGGACCCTCCCATCGGCGCGGCGGCCGCCGAGCCAGCGCGGCAAGCTGTCCCAGATCTCCTTCGTCCCGAAGAGCCCGCTCGGGCGCGTCAGCATGAGGACGATGAGCAGGAAGGAGTAGATGACCATTCGGTACTGCTCGAGGCCCCGCAGCCACTCGAGCGCGATGGTGAGGACGGTGGCGGCGATGACCGAGCCCGTGATGGATCCCATGCCGCCGAGCACCACCATCACCACTACCTCCATGGACTTCACGAAGGTGAACATGCGCGGGGTGACGAGTAGGATCTTGTGGACGAGGAGCCCGCCCGCGAGCCCGGCAAAGGCCGCCGAGATGACGAAGGCGCGGACCTTCCAGCCCACCGTGTCGACTCCCATTGCCTCGGCGGCCACCTCGTCCTCCCGGATGGCCAGCAACGCCCGGCCCTGGGTCGAGACGAGGAGCCGCCTCGCCATCACGACCGTCGCCACCACCCCCATCCCGGCCCAGACGATGTTGGTGTAGGGCGGAAGGCCGGAGATACCCGTCGCCTGGCCGAGCACCCGCGTGTTCTCGATGATTACGCGGATGATCTCGCCGAAGCCGAGCGTGACGATGGCGAGGTAGTCGCCGCGGAGCCGGAGCGACGGGATCCCGACGACGAGCCCGGCGACCGACGCCATCGCCATGGCGGCGGCGAGCGCCAGCGCGAAGACGATGGCGTCGGAGAAGGCGACGGGCAACAGCGCAATCTGCACGTCGCGAAGCCCCGTGGTGATGAGCGCGGCCGTGTACGCTCCCACCGCCATGAAAGCCGCGTGGCCGATGGAGAACTGGCCGGTGAAGCCGTTCACGACGTTGAGCGACACCGCCAGGATGACGTTGACTGCAATGTTCACGAGCACGATGGCCAGGTACTGCGGGGCCATCGATTGAACGACCCACAGCACCGGCACCGCGAGGAGAAACGGCGCCACCGAGCGCAAGACGAGCCGGGGCGCGCTCACTAGACCTTCTCCACGGTGACCCGGCCGAAGAGCCCCTCCGGCCGCAGCAGAAGAACGAGGATGAGCATGGCGAAGGCGATGCCGTCCCGGAAGGACGAGAGGGTGTAGCCCGCCACCATCTCCTCGGAGAGGCCGAGGACAAGGCCCCCCACCATGGCGCCCGGCACGCTGCCGATGCCGCCGAAGACCGCGGCCACGAAGGCCTTGAGCCCGGGCATGAGTCCCATGATTGGGTCGATGCGCGGCCGCGAGCCTGCGACGAGCAGCGCCGCCACCGCGGCGAGCACGCTGCCCAGGACAAACGTCCCGGAGATGATCCGGCTCACCGGGATTCCCATGAGCCCCGCCACCCGGGAGTCGAAGGAGACGGCCCGCATGGCCGTGCCGAACTTCGTCCGGTAGACGATGAGCTGTAGCCCCACCATGAACGTCACCGCCACCGCGAGGGAAATGACGTCGTAGTTCGACACGTGGACGCCACCGAGCACGGTCCAGTCGACGCGCTCGAAGGGCTCGGGGAAGAAGCGCGGGGTCGGCCCGGGCGGGAAGCTGTCGGGAAGCCAGCCGACCACCCGGTCGAGCCAGCGCGGGATGGCAACGCCCCAGCCGGAGAGGACCCCCTCGAAGGTCTGACCCTGCTCGCGCAGGCTCGGGAGCTGGAAGCCGTATTCGAGGAGGAAGCTCACGCCGATGGCGGTGATGAGCGACGCAAGGCGGGGTCGGTTGCGGAGGGGGCGGTAGGCGAACCGCTCGATGACCCAGCCGACGAGGCCGCAGACGAGCATCGAGCCTAGGAAGACCGCCACTGCCTTGCCGATCGACGGCGATCGCTGAACGTCGAGTGCGGTGGCGATGTAGAAGCCGGCGAAGGCGCCCACCATGTAGACGTCGCCGTGGGCGAAGTTGATGAGCTTCAGCACTCCGTACACCATCGTGTAGCCGAGCGCGATGAGGGCGTAGATGGTCCCTAGCGAGACCCCGTTCACCATGTGCTGGAGGAACTCGGTCACGGCGTCGCCCGGTTGTCGATCGCGGTCTGTCCGCGCCGGGTCGCCGGAGCTCTCGGGGTGGCCACGGGCGGCAGGCGCGGGATGGCGGGCCTCAGGGCTTCACTGTGGTGACATAGGCGGACTTGCCACCTTTCACCTCGAGCACCACGGCAGGCTTCGAGGCGTCGTGGTTCTGGTCGATGGTGATGATGCCCGTGACCCCCGGGTAGTCCTTGGTGCTGGCGATGGCGTCGCGGAGCGGCGTCCCGGACGGCTCCGGCGCACGGCTCATGGCGTCGAAGGCCACCATGGCGGCGTCGTAGCCCATGGCCGCGAGCCCGTCGGGGGTGGCGCCGAAGCGCTTCTCGTAGGCCTTCACGAAATCCTGGATGCGCGGGCTCGGGTCGTCGGGGGCGTAGTGGTTGGAGTAGTAGGAGCCATCGATGGCCTTGCCGCCGATCTCGAAGAGCTTCGCCGAGTCCCAGCCGTCGCCGCCCAGCAGGGGCTGCTTCATGCCGAGCTCGCGCGCCTGCCGGGCGATGAGCGCGACGTCCGTGTAGTAACCGGGGACGTAGATGGCCTCGGGGCTCTTGCCCTTGATGGCGGTGAGCTGCGCCTTGAAGTCCTGGTCGCCCGCCTTGTAGCTCTGGTCGTCGACGACGGCGCCGCCGAGGTCCTTGAACTTCGCGAGAAAGTAGTCGGCGAGCCCCATGGAGTAGTCGTTGCCGACGTCGCGGAGGATGGCGACCCTCGTCACCTTGAGGTCGTCGCGGGCGAACTTGGCCATCACCGTCCCCTGGAACGGGTCGATGAAGCAGACCCGGAAGACGAAGGGCCGGACCTTGCCGCCCTCCTTCGTCACCCGGGGATTGGTCGACGACGGCGTGATCATCGGGACGCCGTTCTGATCGGCGATGGGCGCCATGGCAAGCGACCGGCTCGAGGCGACCTCTCCGAGCAGCACGTTCACCCGGTCGTTCACGATGAGCCGGGTGGCGGCCACGGCGGCCTCCTCGGGCTTGCCCTGGCTGTCGTAGGTCTTGAGCGAGATCTGGCGACCCTTCACGCCACCCTTGGCGTTCCACTGCTCGATGGCGAGCTTGATCCCGTTGTCCGTTGATTGGCCGAAGGTCGCCTCCGAGCCGGTCATCGAGCCCACGTGGCCGACGAGGACCCGGTCGCTCGCCGGAGCGGCCGCCGGGGTCGCGGGAGCGGTCTCGGACTCCGGCTTCTTCGCCTGGCAGGCGACGACAGCGAGGGCGGCGACGACGGCCAGGGCACGAGCAGGGCGCATCCGGGTCCTCCCCTCGAGAGCGAAGCGGGAAAGCAGAGTTTTTCTAGCACGATGGCGCGGCGCGGGGGAAGGCATCGGCGCCCGGGATTCACGGTCGGGCGCGCCCGGAACTCCGATTGTCGAGCGGCGGCCGAGCCGCTATCTTGAGCCTCCCTACGATGTCGCGCCCGAAGATCCTGGTCGTCGACGACAACACCGAGCTCGTCAACCTCCTGGCCCGATTCCTGGAGTCGGAGGGTTGGGCTCCGGTCACCGCCGGGCGCGGCAGGCAGGCGCTCGACATCCTGACACTCGAGAAGCCGGTGGCGGCGGTGGTCGACATCCTGCTCCCGGACATGATGGGCTACGAGGTGGCCCAGGCGCTGCGGCGGGCCGACGTGCCCTTCGTCTTCGTCACCGGCGTCTTCAAGGGTACGCGGGCCGCCACCGAGGCGAAGGCCAAGTACGGCGCGCTCGATTACTTCGAGAAGCCCTTCGAGGCGAAGAAGCTCGCGGACATGCTCCGGTCGCTGAAGCAGGCTCCCCGCGGACCCGAGTCAGTGGCACCTCCGCAGCCGGCAGGCGAGGACGACTTCGACGTCGAGGTTGCGGTCGAGACCGAAGACACCGTTCCCGGCATGGAGCTCACCGGCAAGGTGGCGCTCACGGAGGGCGGCGTGGTCCAGGCGGTGCTGCAGGGCCAGCGGGTGGAGGCGGCGCCGGTGAAGCCCTCGGCACCGCGGGTCCCGATGCCCGCGGCCCAAGGCCGCCTCGGAGAGCAGTTCCCGGACCTCGTCACCGCGTTCTACCAGGCCCAGCAGACCGGCGAGCTCACCGTCCAGAAGGGGAAGGTGAAGAAGACCATCTTCTTCGAGAGCGGCCGACCGTGCTTCGCCATCTCCAACCTCCTGAACGACCGCTTCGGATACTTCCTCGTGCGGGTGGCGAAGATCACGCCGACCCAGTTCGACTCGCTCGGCACCGAGGCCAAGGCGAGTGGCCGCCGCCTGGGCGACCTGCTCGTCGAGAAGGGGCTCCTCAAGGACGCCGAGCGGCTCTACTACCTGGCGCAGCAGCTCAAGGCCATCATCTACTCGGTCTTCGCGTGGGAGGACGGTGAGTACAGGCTGCACTTCACCGGCCGCGCATCTCACGAATCCGTGAAGATCGACCTGCATCCCGCGAACCTGATCGCTCGCGGCATCAAGAAGCTCTACAAGCCGGACCGCCTGCGCCGGCTCATCGCGCCGGAGGATCGGTTCATCCCGTCGAAGCAGCCCGCCTACGACCTGTACGACATCGAGATGGAGAGGTGGGAGTCCGACATGCTGCCGCTCGTCGACGGCAGCAGGCCGGTGGCGGAGCTCGTCGCCAGGGCCGGACGTCCCGCCCACGTCGTGAACGCCTTCCTCTACTCCATGGTGGCCCTCAAGGTCCTCGAGAGGCGAGGGCTCGGCCTCTAGCCGGCCGGCCACTGCCTCCGGGCCCGCTCCCGCCGCGACACACCCGAGCGAGGGTCGGACACGCGCCGGCCGCAGGAGTAGCATCCTCGGCCGGAGGGTCACGATGGCCAGCATGAAGAATCTCCGCACGGCCGCGATCGCCGCAGCGCTCGCTGGCTGCACGTCGTTTCCTTACGTAAAGGCCACCGCCAAGTCGGGGCTCACCAAGACCGACACGCCCGCGGGCGAACTCGTGCGGCCGGCGCTCGCCGCCGAGCCAGGCTCCGGCTACTACCTGTACTTCACTAGCCTGAACGGACAGAAGGCGCCGCTCCATGCCGTGTTCCAGGCGTGGAACACGAGCCAGATCTTCCCCAATCGAGTCATCATACGGGCGAACGACCAGACGCTTGAGCTCTCGATTCCGGCCCAGGAATGGCAGATCCGCGAGATCGCAGCCTATGGGGACGCGGCCATCAGCATCCCTCCTGAGTGGAACGAGAGGACCGACCTGGCGATCGCGGAGACGCATCCCGAGGCCGTGCGGGCCATGTGCTCGGCGACCACGCTCATCGTCGAGATCGTCGGTCTGCAGGGCAAGACAACCATCAACAAGCCCGTCTTCCTCCAGGACGTGAAGCTGGTCTGCGAGGCGCACGCCGAGAAGTGACCCCCCGGGGCCTCCGGCGCGCACTCCGTCACATCTGTGTCCACGAACTGTGATGTTGACCGCGGGAGCCTCGTCCCGGGATCATGGCGCTGGCGGGAACGCCACCGATCGTGAGAACTGGTGTCCGGGGGGAGGACGTGCGGTTCTTCATCGTGATGGTGGTCGCCGCGCTCGTCGCGGCTCCGGTGGCCTCTTCGCCGCAGGACCGCGGCCCTAGCGGCCCGCTGCCATTTGGCAAGAGGGCGGTGTCGACGCACGCGCCCTACGCTTCGCAGGACTGCATAGCCTGCCACGTCCGCCAGGACGGGTATGACCCGGGCCCGCTGCGCGAGGAGGGCGACTCGCTCTGCTTCTCTTGCCACGAGGACGTCGAAAAGCACTCCCACGCCTTTCGTAAGTGCTCGAAGTGCCACAACGCGCACGACTCGATGCGCCCGAAGCTCCTCAAGGTCGAGGCCGACGCCTGCCTGACCTGCCACGACCAGCAGGGCCGGTAGCCGGATTTATGCAGTTGGGTCACGCCCCGCGTGAACTCGGGGCAGCCGCTCGACGAGGGCAAGGTGTTCCCGGGTGCGGAGCCGCTCGGCGACGCCTCCCGGGTCGGGTGCGGGGCGAGCCCATTCCACCAGCCGTCCAATCCGCCCGCGCGCCTCGGCGAGGCGGGTGGCCGCGACCTCTCCTCGCTCCACCGCTACCCGGAGGATGTCGATCACCCGGTGCTGGGTCCCCGCGGTGTGGCAGACGAGAAGTCCGTCGACCCCCGCCGCGATCGCGGCCGGAACCCCCTCCTCGAGGGTGAAGAAGCTCGAGACCGCCTTCATCTCCAGGTCGTCGGAGATGGCGGCACCGTCGAAGCCGCAGTGCTCCCGCAGCAGCCGCATCACCGCGGGCGACATGGTGGCAGGCCGCCTGGAGTCGACCGCCTCGAACACCACGTGCGCGGTCATCACCGACGCAACCCCCGCCTTCGCGAGCGCTCGGAACGGAGCGAGCTCCACAGCCTCGAGCCTTGCGAGCTCGTGCCGGAGCCGCGGCAGGTCGTGGTGGGAATCCTGGCGCGTGTCCCCGTGTCCGGGGAAATGCTTCGCGCAGGCGGCGACCCCCTCCGACTGGAGCCCGGCGGCGAGCGCCGCTCCCATCCGCGACACGAGCACCGGGTCGGCTCCGAAGCTCCGGTCGCCGATGACCGGGCTCGCCGGGTTCGTGTCCACGTCGACGACCGGCGCGTAGTCCTGGTCGATTCCCACGGCGCGGAGCTCGCGGCCCAGCATGGCCCCCACCGCGCGGGCCAGCGCCTCGTCGCCGGTGGCGCCGAGCACGCGCATGGGTGGGATCTCGGTGAATCCCTGGCGCGCGCGGAGCCGGGCCACTCGCCCGCCCTCCTGGTCGATGGTGACGAGCAGTGGCCGTGCCGCCGCGCGCTTCAACGCTGCCGAGAGCTCGGCCACCTGGCGCGGGCTCTCGACGTTGCGCCCGAAGAGGATGACCCCGTAGACGCCGCGCCGCACGAGCTCGAGGACCTCGGGCGAGGGCACGTGTCCCTCGAAACCGACGCAAAGCAGGCCAGCGCAGGCGGCGTCGAGGTCGTTCACGGCGGTGATCCCTTCACCTGGGGCCGCGCACACGCCCCCGCGACGGGCTCTTCCGGCCAGCGCCCCGCTTCGGCGTTTTCGCTCTCGCCCTGGCCACGCTGGCAAGCGAGGACGTCCCGCGCTGCATCTCGGCGGCGAGCGTCTTCAGGACGCCCAGGTTCGCGCTCGTCCCGAAGTAGTCGTCCGGGCCCACGACGACCGCAATGGCGCGAGCGCGGCGGGTCACCACCACCGGCCGCCCGCTCACCTCGACCCATTCCAGCCAGTGGCCCGCCTCCTTCCGGAAGCGCTCGACCGGAACGAAGTCCTCGGGGATGCGGATGGTTCGCATGGAACCGTACTATCGCCCATGGGTTCGCTCCGAGCCAGGGAGACCAGCCGCTCAGGCGACGAGAAGGCCCTCGGCGAGGAAGGCCGCCACGGCAAGGAGCAGCAGCCACGACCACAGCGGCACCTGCCTCCCTTCGGCGGCGGGCCGGTTGCTCGCCACCCGCGCGAGGCTCTCCCCGCCGAACCAGGCGGTGAGCTCGGCGGGCTCGAGCCGCCGCATATCCGATTCGCGCGGGTCGGGCCATACGGCGAACGCGAGTGCCGGCTCGATCCCCTCCTTGCCGTCCCCCCGCTGCACCTTCACCTGCCAGAGGCCCGGCGCGTCCGGAGTCACGGTGACGGAGCCGCCCTTCCCTCCGGCTGGCGCCGCGACCTTGCGCTCCTTGCCGTCGGGGCCGACGAGCCCCGTCACCACCACTCCGTCCGCGGCGGGGACGAGGCGGGGGGCCCCTGCCGGGGTGGGCCAGTCGCGCCGCTCCTCCAGCGCACCTGCGAGCCAAGCAGCAATGCGCTGCATGGCAGGAAGGAAGCTCGTGCGGATGGTCCAGTCGGACCACTCGCGGTCGACGGTCGAGGTGTAGAGCATGACTCGCCCCTGGCCGCGGCGCGCCTCCACGAGCGCCGGGCTGCCGTCGTCGTAGCGAACGAGCACCCGGGAGCCCGCGTCCTTCCGCTCGGGCTTGAGCAGCATGTAGCGCAACGTCCGCACGGACTCGAACCCCTCGCGCGCCGGGCCTGTGAAGACGGAAAGGGCCGGGTGCTCCCAGTCCACCTCTGCAAACCGCGCGGCCCCCGACCCGCCATGCTCGGAAGCGGTCTTGACGACGTGGAGCGGCGCCGGGAGCAATTGCTTGAGTTCCGCCTCGTACCGGTCCGGGTCGACCTCGTCGCCCATGGCGATGAAGAGCCCCCCGCCTCGCTCCACGAACTCGATGAGCTCGGAGGCCTTCTCGCCGAGCGAACGGACGTTGAGGAGAAAGACGACGTCGTAGTCGGCGAGCCTGGCCTTCCCGAGCCCGTCCACGTCCACGACCGTGGGGCGGACCGGCGACGACGGACCCGCGAGCGCGGCCTCGAGGAAGAAGGCCTCGTCCCGCTGCCGCACCGCCGACGGCGCCCCGTCGACGAGCAGCGCCTTCACCTCCCGGGGCACGTTCAGCGTCAAGAAGAGGGCGTCGTCCTCGGAGAGCGCGTCCGCCGGCAGCGCCACCGACACCACCGCCGGTCCCCCGGCGGCGAAGGCGTGCGTGAGGGTCTTCTTGAGGCTCCCAGCCGCGGGGATCTCGATGAAGCTCTTGATGGCGGTGCGCTCGTCCTTTCCCAGGCCGATACGCAAGGACAGCGTCGCGTCCTTCCTCGGCTCCGGCAACTGCCCGTTCACGGTGGCGGTGACTCGGTAGCCGCGGGGCCCGACGGCCGGGTCGGGGTCGGCCGACAGGTTCGAGAGCCAGGTGTTGGGAAGCGACTCGCCGCGCGCCGCATCGAGCAGTGTCACTTCCGGCCTCGCCGGACCCGTTGGCGTTGTCACCACCGGCGCAGGAGCGTCGAGCCGCCAGGAGATGGCGGTCATGTCGGTCGCCACGACGAGCTTGCGCCGGAGCGCCTGACCCGCGGCCGACTCGCCGAGCGCGCGGACGGCCGCCGTCACGCAAGAGGTCAGGTCGGCGTGGCCGTGGGTGAGCTCCGCCTCTGCGAGCCTGCGGCGGAGCTCGGCCTTGTCGAAGGACGGCGCCTCGGCGAGTGGCAGTGCCGAGCCACCGCAGACCATCACGGTGGCCGGCTCGTCCGACCCGAGCGCGGTGAGCGCGTCGACCGCGTCGGACCGCGCCCGCTCGAAGAGCGTGCTGCCGCCGAGGCGATAGCCCATCGACGCCGAGGCGTCGAGGACGATGGCCACCGCGGCCGGGCCCGCCGGCCCCTGCGCCGCGCGTGCCTCCGGTGCGACGAGCCGCGGCCGGGCAATCGCGAGCGCAGCGGCCGCGAGCAGCGACGTGCGGGCCACGAAGAGCAGGACCTTCTTGATGCGCAGCCGCCGCTCTGTCTCCTGGCGCGCCCTGAGGATGAAGTCGATGGCCGGGAAGGACACCGGCTTCGGCCGGCGCCGGAAGAAGAGGTGAATGGCGAGGGGGATGGCCGCGGCGAGGAGCCCCCACAGGAGCGCCGGGGAAAGGAAAGACAGGTTCACGCCGCGCTCCGCTCGCGGCGGGCGAGAAAGGGCACGAGCACGTCGTCGAGCGGGGTGTCGGTGCGGGCGAGCACGTACTCGAGGTCCGCCTCGGCCGAATAGCGCCTCGTCTCCTCGAGCCAGCGGCCCACGAGCTCGAGGTAGCCCTTCTTCACGTCCCGGCCGCGAGCCTCGACGGTGCGGTCGTCCTCCATGGACAGGAAGAGCGTGGGCTCGTCGAACGGGAACTCGACCTCGGCGGGGTCGAGCACGTGGAAGAGCGTCACCTGGTGGCGGCGGCGGCGGAGCTCGGCGACGAGCTTCAGGATTCGCTCGTTCGGGTCCAGGAGGTCCGAGAAGACGAAGATGCCCGAGCGGCGCTTCGCTCGCTCCACCAGGAAGTCGATCGCCGACGCGAGCCGCGTCTCCCCGCCGGCCTCGAGGCCCTCCAGCGTCTCGAGGATCGCGTTCACGTGGGAGGGCTCGGCACGCGGCGCGATGGCGCGGGTGACGGAGCCCGCGAAGACCGCGAGCCCCGCCGCGTCCTGCTGGCGCACGAGCAGGTAGGCGAGCGTTCCGGCGAGAGCGCTCGCGTACTCAAGCTTCGTGAGCCTTCCCTCTGCGCCCCGGTAGCCCATGGAGCCGGACGCGTCGACGAGCAGCCAGGCACGGAGGTTCGTCTCCTGCTCGAAGCGCTTCACGTAGTACTTGTCGAACTTCGCGTAGGCCTTCCAGTCGATGTGGCGGATCTCGTCGCCTGGCGTGTACTCCTTGTGCTCGGCGAACTCGACGGACTGGCCGTGATGGGGACTGCGGTGGAGTCCGGAGAGGACACCCTCGGCCGCGGCGCGCACCCGCAGCTTCAGCGTGGCGAGCCTCGCCAGCACCACCGGGTCGAGCAGCGACTTTCGTTCCTCGGCCAACTACGGGGTCACCTTCTCGAGGAGCCGCCCCACGATGTCCGCGCTCGCCACCCCGTCGCTCTCGGCCCGGAAGTTGGCGATGATGCGGTGGGTGAGCACGGGCCGCGCGAGCGCGCGAACGTCCTCCACCGAGGCCGCCACGCGACCGTCGAGGATGGCCCTGCTCTTCGCGCCGAGCACGAGGTACTGGCTCGCCCGCGGCCCGGCCCCCCAGGCGACGTAGTCCTTCACGAAGTCGGCGGCGCCGGGCTCCTTGGGGCGGCTGTTGCGCACGAGCTCCACGGCGTAGCGGATGACGTGGTCGGCCGCCGGGACCCGCAGGACGAGCTCCTGGAGCTCCCGGATCTTGGCTGGAGAGAGGACGCGGTGGAGGAGCGGGCGGACCGCCGAGGTGGTCGTGCGGACGATCTGCACCTCCTCCTCGGCCGACGGGTAGTTCACGCCCACGTAGAACATGAAGCGGTCGAGCTGGGCCTCCGGCAAGGGGTAGGTCCCCTCCTGCTCGATGGGGTTCTGGGTGGCGAAGACCAGGAACGGGAGCTCGAGCGGGTAGGTCTCCCCGCCGGCCGTGACCCGGTACTCCTGCATGGCCTGGAGGAGCGCCGCCTGCGTCTTCGGCGGGGTGCGGTTGATCTCGTCGGCAAGCAGCAGGTTCGCGAAGATCGGCCCCTGGACGAAGCGGAAGGTGCGCTTCCCGGTGGTGTGGTCCTCCTCGAGGACGTCGGTGCCGGTGATGTCCGACGGCATCAGGTCCGGGGTGAACTGGATCCGGTTGAAGGACAGGTTCAGGACCTCGGCCACGGTGGAGATGAGGAGCGTCTTCGCGAGCCCGGGGACGCCCACGAAGAGGCAGTGGCCGCGGGCGAAGAGCGCGACGAGCAGGTGGTCGACCACGTCCTTCTGGCCGACGATGCGCTTCTCGATCTCGCCCAGGATCTGGCGGCGCGCCTCGGCGAGCTCTCGAACGGCGGAGAGGTCGGCATCACGGGGGACGGTCGTGGTCGTCAGCGGTTCCATTCGCTCCTCGGTTCCCTAGGGGTGCACGTGGCCCGGAGGGCCGCCTGCGGCGGCCCCCGTCGCGGCCGCATCCTGGCCCGCCAGTATCCTCGTGAAACGCTCCTCGCGCGAGGCCGTCTTCTCGTCGCCGAGCGAGCGGTATGCCTGGGCGAGGCCGGCGTGGATCTCCGGGTCGAAGGGGTCGACGCGGTTCGCGAGCAGGAGGCTCCCGGCGGCCTTCTGCCACTCCTGCCGCCGGAGCTGGAGCCGTCCCTTCTGGACGTGCAGCGCTGCGTCGTCGGGGTGGCCGCGGAGCGCCTCCGAGAGCGCCTTCTCGGCGTCGGCGTCGTGCCCGGTGACCATGGAGGCCATGGCGAACTTGCCGGCGAGCATCGGGTAGCGCGCCCCGACCCGCTTCACTGCCTTTCCGTACTCCTGGCGGGCCGCCTCCCAGCGATTGCGCTCCCGGAAGATCTCGCCCAGCCGGGCGAAGCGACGGGCCTGCTCGTCCGGAAGCTCCGCCCACTCCGAATAGGTACCTCCGTGCGCGGGGTCCCCCTGAAAGCGGAGCTTCCTCATCTCCTGCTCCCCTCCCTCCGGAAGGGGACGCGTGGCCAGGTAGCGCCTCCAGCCGTCGAGGAACGACTTGAAGGGCTCGTTCATCGCGAGGGCGATGGCGTCCTCGGTGCTCTTCCCGGCGGCGATCTCGTCGAGAACCCGCGCCATGACCTTGGGGCCGCCGTTCCTCTTCAGGTAGTCGACCGCCACGGCCACCTCCGCGAAGGCGAGCGCCGCCGCCTCCTGCGAGGGGAGCTTCGCCATGGACGGGTGCATCTGGGCGAAGGTGATGAGCTTGTTCTTCTTCGCCGCGTCGCGCAGCAGCGCCGCCGACCAGGGCGAGAGGATCTCGCCGCCCGGCCCCCGCCAGCGCGACTCGTGCCAGCGAGCGATGCCCTCGTGGAGCCAGATGGGAGTTGCGTTCCGGGTCCGGCGGGTGACGACGTGGTGCACGTACTCGTGTGCAGCCGTGTCGAGCCACTCGTACCCGTGGACGAGCGCCTTGGGGGAGGTCACCATGAGCTTGTTGAACTTGCAGATGGCGATGGTCCCGGTGGTCTTGATCTCCTCCTCGGTGAGCGTCGACAGCCGCGCCAGCTCGCGCGTGGAGGGCAGGATCTCGACGGTGACCTTCCCGGGCGGCACCCAGCCGAGGTCGCTTGCGAGCGCGGCCCGCTGGGCCTCGAGTGCCTCGAGGAGGTACGGGACGAGCACCTCCTCCTTGCCCTTGGGGTAGCTCACCGAGAAGTGCTCGCTCTCGGCCCTGAGGTAACCTTTCGTGACGTCGCGCGCGCCGCGTGCGAGCTCGAGCCAGTCGCGACCGATTCCGGAGGCGCCGGCCTTCTCGAGCAGTGCCACGGCGTCGTCGTAGCGCTGCTGGTGTAGCCGCAGCACTCCGGCCGCGAGCGCGACGACGGCGTCGTCGGCCGAGGTGGAGAGCACGGGCTCGAGCGCGGCCTCCGCCTCCTCCACCTGCTCGTCGCCGAGCAGGTCCACGGCGTGACGGGCGACGACCTCGGCGTCGTCGGGGTCGCTCTTCGACCTCGCCGCCGCAGGCGAAGGTGTGGCGAGGAGCGCCGCGAGGGCGAGCGCGATGTGCCGAGTCACTTGACGAGCTCCTCGTAGTACCGCTTCACCTCGCCGCGGTACGGCTCGGGCGTCCCCTGCTTCATCGCCTCGAGAAGGTCCTTGCGGAACTGCTCCCCCTTGGCGAGGTCGGCCTGCGGGATCTCCACCTTCTCCCGGGACGGTTCTCCCTCGGCCCCCTCCCCGTGCGGGGAGCCGCCCTCGGCGAAGGGGAACGGGAAGCCTCCTCCGCCGCCCTGGCCCTTCTTCGCCATCTCCTCGAGCCCCTTCCGGAGCCGCCCGAGCGACTCCATGGCCTCTCGCTGCTGGCCGTGGCCGCGCTGGGGGTTCTTGCGGCCAAGCTCGTCGGCGGCGGACTGCATGTGCCCGCGCCCCTCGCCCAGGCTCTGGCTCGCCTGGGGAGGAAAGATGGGCGCGGCCTGCATGAGGCTCTCGAGCTCCTTCTGGAGCTTGCCCGCCTGCTCCTCCAGGCCTTGCTGCTCGCGGGCGAGCTTCTCGAGCTTCTGCTGCTCGCCGCGCGGAAGCACGGTCCTGGGGTCTGGAAAGAGCCGCTCGAGCTCCTCGCGGACCTTGCGGGTGGGCGGGATCGCCTCCTTGGCGTGTCGCGCGGCCTCGCGCACGTCGCCGGGGTCGCGCCGCTGGAAGCTTGCGTATCGCTCCGCCATGAAGGCGTCGCTCTCGAGCTCGCCCGCGAGCCGCTGCAACGGGGGGAGCGCCCGCTTCGAGACCTCGAGGGCGGCGTCGAGGTCGCGCAGCGCGAGCGCGCGCTGGAGGTCGTTGAGCCGGTCCTTCGCCTGCGTGTAGTCGTCCTCCGACCTCGGCGACGTGCCCGCGTGGGATTGCCGCAGCTCCTCGCGGGCCTTGCGCGCGAGCTCCTCCAGCTTGCGGGTCGCCTCGTCGGCACGCTTCAGGCGATCGGCGACGGCCTTGCGATACTCGGCCTTCACCTTCTCGGTCTCGCCGGCGAGCCTCTCCTGCTCCTTCTGGACCGATTCGAGGTCGCGCTTGAACTCCATCATCTGCTTCGCGAGCGCGGCGTTCCTCTCGTCGGGCACTCCCGCCGTGCGCTGGAGCGAGGAGAGCATCTGCTGGAGCGCGCTCCCCATGGCGTCGAGCTCCTTCATTGCCGCGTCGACGTCGCCCTTCGCGAGCAGCTCCTCGACGCGCTTCATGCCCCCCATGAGGTCCTGGCTCTTCGCCATCTCGGCCATGGCCTCGGCGTTCATGTGCTCGTCGGAGACCCCCCGGGCGAGCTCGCTCATCTGGCGCAGCATGTCCTGCATGCGGCTCTTCAACCGCGAGATCTCGGCCAAGAGCTCCTTCTTCGCCTGGTCTGTCGGCGCCTGCTTGTACTTCTCGAGCAGGCTCGCGAGATCCCTGCGGCGGCTCGCGAGGTCCTTCGCCATCCGCACCAGGTCCTCGGCCCGGCGCTTGTCAAAGAGCTGCTCGAGGTAGAGGACGTCCTTCTCGAGCTCGTGGTTCATCTCCTCGTCGAGCTCGTCGACGTGGCGAGCGAAGCTGGAGTCGCCGGCGTGGTTGAAGCGGAGCCAGCGCGAGAGGGTCTGCCGCGCCGTCGAGAGTCGCTGCTCCTCGGCGCGGATTCCCTGGGCCACGTTCGAGAGCGCTAGAGGGATCTCCTTCGGAGCCGAGCGGTCCTTCTTCATGGCGGCCGCGGTCTCCCGCATGTGCTCGTGGAGGTGGCGCGCGCGCGTGTCGAGCGCCTCGCCCCTCGCGAGCCGCTCGGGGTCGGCCGCGGACCCCTGGCGAAGCTGGAGCTGCTCCAGCCGGTCGCCCAAGAGGCGCACGGCGTCCTCCCACTCCTTGCGCGCGAGCTCGAGCGACTGCCGGTGGTGCTCCGCCTCGCTGTAGATCTTCACCGCGTGGGTGGACGAGGCGGCCCGCTTGGGCCCGGAGACGGCGTCGTTGTCCTTTACCTCGAGCCAGTAGAGGAGCTTCTCCCCCTCGGCGAGGTGGAGCGGCCCGAGGTCAAGCTCGAAGGACCCCGAGTCCCGGCGCGCGGATTCGAAGGTGCGAATGGGCCTCCGCTGCTCCTCTCCGGCGGGAGGCTTCAAGACGAGCGCGAGCTCGGAGAGGCCGAAGTCGTCGGACGCCGACCACTCGACGTGGACATTCGATGCGGCGTCGACCTCCACCTCGCCCGCGGGGGAGGTGATTCGCACCTCGGGGAAGGCGTCGGGCTCGACGACGATGGGGATGGGCGGGCCCGAGACCTTCACCTTGCCGCGGTCGAGGAACTGGAAGCGATACGAGCCGCCGTCGTCGACGACGAAGGACCCGGTGAGGTCGCGACCGCCCTCGACGTGCAGCGCGTAGGCGCGTCGCGAGGGACCCTGACGCGGAGGCGACGCCTCGGCAGCCCGGCCCGCCGGCGAAGGGCCCTTGTCGTCGGTCCGTGACGCGCCTGCTGGCGCGAGTGCACCTGCCGGGGCGAAGCTCTCGACGACGATCTGGGCTTCCGAGACGGGCCGGTCGGAACGCGTCGCGATGCGGACCTCGGTTCCTCTCGGAGCGGTGACGTCGCCGCCCGTGCCGGGCACCTTCTTTTCCGGACGGGCCATGTAGGCGGGGTAGAGATAGGTGAGCTCGATGTCGCCGGTGATGGGTTCCTGGCGCGGAGCAGAGGCCTGGGAGCGGGTCGCGGTGAAGAGCCTCGCGTAGCCCCGGCCGAGGTTTGGCCCGAGGAAGAGAAACGCCAGCAGCTGAAGCCCCGCCGCGGCGGACAGCGCGACAGCCGCATGGCGAGCGGGTCGCGACGGGATGGCGCGGCCGAGGTCGAGCGTGCGGACTCGGCCAGCCGTCCGGGTGATGTGCTCGTCCACGAGCGCGACGCTGAGGCTTCCCGTGCGCTCGAGGGCGTCCCGCTCCTGGGCGAGCTCCACCGACGAGAGCAGCGCCGACCGGAGCAGAGGGTCTTCGCGGGCAACGGTCCGGACGGTCTCCACCTGGCCCCAGGCGCTCGTCCAGAGCCCCCAAACCGCCCAGGCGGCCCCTGCGAGCACTGTCGCTGCCGCGAGCGTCAGAGCCGCCGGGCGGAGCCAGGACGTGAGCCACGTCGGACCGTAGGCGAGGCCGGCGGCGCCCGCGAGGAGCACGGCCGTGGCCGCTGCCAGCCCCCAGCCGAACGCGGCGGCGACCACAATCCGGCGCTGGCGGTGGCGAGCCGCTCCCAGAATCCGAGAGATGTCCGAGTAGGCCGATGCCACGTGATACGTAAACCGCCGTCCGGACGGGACATTCCGTTCCGGGCGGCGACCCTTTCGGGAGTCTAACCCGCACCGGTCGACAATCCCACGGTGGGCCGCTCGCCTACCCCGCGGGGTGTGGTAACTTGCCGCAGCCCGCGGTGAATTTCCCCGCCACCGCCCGCGTCCGAGACCATGGAAGTGGACGACCTCGCCCTCGTCGAGAGAGCCAAGGCCGGCGATGCGGAATCGTTCCGCGCGCTCGTGGTCCGCTACCAGAGGAAGGTCTTCGCGGTGGCGCTCGGAATCGTCAAGGACCAGGACATGGCCTGGGACGTTGCCCAGGACGCGTTCGTGCGCGTCCACCAGCACCTGGGCGACTTCAAGGGCGAGAGCGCCTTCTCCACCTGGCTCTTCCGGATCGCCACCCACATCTCCATCGACGCGCTCCGCAAGGAGAAGTCGTCCCGCAAGGACGACGTCGACGAGGTCGACGAGGTGGCGCTCTCGGAGGGGGCGGACGGCATCCTGGGGACGGCGCTCGGGTCGAACCCGCGAGAGAGCGTGCTCCGGAAGGAACTCGCCGAGAAGATGACGGACGCACTCGCCCAGTTGCCGGACGCGCAGCGGACCATCCTCGTGCTCCGGGAGGTCGAAGGGCTCTCCTACGAGGAGCTCTCCGAGCGCCTCGAGATCCCCAAGGGCACGGTCATGAGCCGGCTCTTCCACGCCCGCAGGAAGATGCAGGGATTGTTGCGAAAGTACGCGGGACTTACGCCGCGACCGGGGCGAGAACCATGAAGGATTGCACACCATTCGCGCCCATGCTCGGGGCCCGGCCGGGCGAGCTCTCTTCCGAGGAGGAGGCACGGTTCCACGCCCACCTCGCCAGCTGCTCCGCCTGCCAGGCGCGCCTGGCGAATCTGAATGCGGCGGACGGCATGGTCGCCGACGCGCTGCCAGCGCGCGGCAGCCCGGAGGGACTTCGCCGGCTTCGCCGACGAGGTGATGGCGCGGATCCCGGCCACGGCCTGGAAGGGCGGGGCCACTGAGCCGGCAGGCGTGCTCGAGTCGATAAAGACCTTCTTCCGACACCACAAGGTGCTGGCAGTGGCCTCGGCGCTCGCACCGGCGCTCGGCGCAGCTGCCCTCTACCTTTTCATCGAGCGGTCCAGCTCGGCGGTCACCGCGGACACAGCGGAACCGGGTGTCGAGGTGATGTCGGAGACGCTCGCCCCGGTGGTCCTCGACACGAGCGACGGTCCGGTCATCCTGGTCGGCGAGTCGGACGGCACCTAGGAGAAACGGCGATGACGAGCCTCGCGAAGACTGCGGTACTCGCGGCAGCGCTAATGGCGGCGGCCCCAGCGCTAGGGTCAGACGCGGGGATCCCGACCCGCATCCGAATCCTGAAGGGTTCGCGGATGGGCCCTCCAGCCGTGGCGCCGGGGCTCCACGACCTCGAGCACCAGCTGTCGCACACGGCCTACGTCCACTGGGACGAGGTGGGCGCGAGCCACGTCGCGATGGAGTTCAAGAGGCCGGTGACGCTCTTGCTCCCCGACGGCGAGCAGGTGGTGGTCACGCTCCTGGAGTCGCGCCGGGACACCGCGACCTACGAGGTGCTCGTCCCGTCATCTCGGACCCACTCGAGGCTCACGATCCCGAAGGACAAGCGCATCGTCCACCAGGTGACGCCGGAGCGGGGCGGCGAGGCGTTCTTCGTCACCATCCGGCCCTGGCCGTAGAGGCTCGGCGAGAGGAAGCTAGCGCACGCGGCCGGGCAGGTCCGACGCCACCTTCTCGGCGACCTCGGCGGCCTTGTCGGGGTCGGGATCCCCGGGCGAGCCCCCGGTGCCGAGCCACAAGAGCTCGCCGCTCGCGTCCACGATGCCCACGGCCAGCCACTCGAGGCCGACCTGGGGCTCCTCGAACAGGTCCCCGGTCCCCCCCGGTGCCGTGACGGACTTGAGCGAGGTGTCCGCCGTCTTCCCGACCTCCGCCGGCCCAGGCGGCCGACGCGGAGGCGTCGCGAGCGCGGAAGCGAGGACGAAGCCGTCCACGCCACAGGATCGGGCCATGGCAGAGAGGTCGCCGAACGACCGGGGGCTCGCGACGCTTCGGCCGTGCTCCGCCGCGTGCAGCGCGTCGTCGCTCACGTCCTCGAAGAGCCTCGCCAGCTCGACGAGGCGCGCCTTCCTCGCCGGGATGGGCTCGACGAGCACGGTGCCGATGTGCCTCGCTTGAAGCTCCGAGGCGAGCGCGGCGACGACGACCCCTTCTCCCTCCCGGGCCCAGTCCTCGCGGCGGGGGTCGTCACCGGCATCGGGAACGACGACCGCTGGCGCCACGATGCCGAGCGTCTTGAGCGCCGGCCACCGGGCCGAGAGTGACGGGCTTTCCAGGGCCGGCGACGCTGTGGCGCAACCGGCGAGCGTCAGCGCGCCAAGGGCGGCGAGAGCGCCACGTACGCTGGGAGGACAACCCCGCAGTGCGTGGTGGAGACTCATCCCTGGGGTCCCGGGTCGCTCGGAGGCTTCGGAGGCGGCGGAGGCTCGATGCGGAACGTGCTCGCGACCTCCTCAAAGGTCGCGAGGTCGAGGTCGAAGTAGTGGCGAGCAGGGGCGGCGTAGAGGATCCAGTAGAGGTGTGGCCCGACGGTGGCTCCGAGGATGATGGCGCGCACCGGCAATCCGGTCGGGTCGATCCACCTCACCTCTGCACGGAAGCCCGGCTGGCCCCCGAGGTCCACGGGCGTCGAGGCGATCACTTCCGGAGGGGCCGCCTCGCCGCCCAGCGTGCCAGCGACGATGAGTGCGGTCTTCCCCTCACCTCCGAAGGAAAAGTAGAGCGGCAACCTCTGCCAGGCGAGCAGGGCGGACAGCTCCGGTGACGGGGCGCCAAGCGGGTTGGTCACGCCTGCGGCGATGCACTGGAGGCCCGGACCATCCCGGCTCGCGGCGATCGACCCGGTGGCGGTGCTCGAGCCCGTGGAGAGCACCATCCAGCCCGCCGGCAGAGCCAGGGAGAAGCCGGCGGACAATCGGATCGGCCCCGCCGCTCGCTGCCAGTATCTGGTTGGAGCGCAGGCCGAGAGGCCGAGCACCAGGCCGAGGCCGACCGCTCGACATCTCACTTGCCGTTCCCCTGCGGCGGAGCGGCCGGCGCCGCGGCCTTCGGCGGCATCTGCTCGGTCAATCCGTGGGTGATGTACGCCGCGCTCGACGCCGAGCGGAGGTCGCCGCTCGTCGCGTCGTTGACGCCAAACCACAGTAGGTCCCCCTTTGCGTCGACGAGCCCTACGGCCAGCCAGTCGAGGCCGAACTGAGGATCGTAGCCTCCGCCGCCGCCTAGGACGGCCAGAAGGGCCCCGGCAATGGTCTTTCCGACCTCTGCCGCGGTGCGGCCGGCAGACGAGTTCTGGCCCTGGCCAACGGCGAAGACAAACCCATCCACGCCGTAAGCCTGCGCCAGCGCCGAAAGGTCACCGACCGAGTACTGGAACCGGGTGGTGGGCGCGACGAAGCGGACGACGTAGTTCGCGAAGAGGACATCGCGAGCAACAGCGGTGAAGAGCTGCGTCGCATCCGTCAGCTCGACCTCCGTCTCGAGCGAGGAAATGATGGGGAAGGCGTGAATGCCTCGCGCCTCGAGCTCGGAAGCGATGGCCTTCGCCAGGTTCTCCTCGGCAGCCTGGGTCCACTCCGGCATCTCCTGGAGGTTCCCAGCCGCGTCGAGCTCATAGACCGGAACCATGGGTTCGATGACGCCTACGGTCTTGAGACCCGTCCAGCGAGCGGCGAGGTCGGGATGGGTCCTGTGGGTCGGCCCGGCACATGCTACGAGGGCAGCCGCAACAAGGGCTGCGACTGCGGCAGGCCTGTGGGAAGTGTGCAGCACCGGGTCCCCCTCGAGCTCCGTACCCTGACTGTACCCTCGAGGAAGCCGCCCGTCGCGAGTTGCCTGCCTGGACGGACAGCCTTGCGGGTACCTTCGCTGGCCGTGGCGTAGGTCGAGAGCGCGAATCGCGGGCGCTTTGAAGCGCCGAACCTTCGCAAGCGGGTTACACTTTCGCGATGAAGGACGTTCTCACTGCTCGCATTCGCGACCGGAGCGCACGGGTCGGGGTCATCGGCCAGGGCTACGTCGGCCTGCCACTCGCTCTGGTCTTCGCCGAGGCGGGTTTTCCCGTTACCGGCTTCGATGTCGACGTCGCCAAGATCGATGCGCTACGGAGGGGAGAGTCGTACATCCGGCACATCGGCCCGGAGCGAGTCGCGGCAGCTGCCAGAAGTGGTCGCCTCGAGCCTACGGGCGACTTCGCTCGGCTTCGTGAGTGCGATGCAGTCCTGATCTGCGTGCCGACCCCTCTCGGCAAGCACCGGGAACCCGACAACTCGTTTATCCATCGCACCGCCGGGGAGATCTCCCAGCGGCTTCGGCCAGGGCAGCTCGTCATCCTCGAGTCCACCACCTACCCGGGCACGACCGACGAGGAGGTGCGGCCCATACTGGAACGGAGCGGCCTCCGGACTCCGAAGGACTTTCTCCTCGCGTTCTCGCCGGAGCGGGAGGACCCGGGCAACCCAAAGTTCAGCACCCGCTCCATTCCGAAGGTCGTGGGCGGGGTGAACCCCGAATCGACCGAGGTCGCTGCGACTCTCTACGCCGCCGCGCTCGACACGGTCATACCGGTGTCGAGCGCTCGGGTGGCCGAATCCGGCAAGCTCCTCGAGAACGTCTTCCGCTCGGTCAACATCGCGCTCGTGAACGAGCTCAAGATGATCTTCGACCGGATGGGCATCGACATCTGGGAGGTCATCGAGGCGGCGAAGACAAAGCCCTTCGGCTTCATGCCGTTCTACCCGGGACCCGGCCTCGGCGGACATTGCATTCCCCTCGACCCCTTCTACCTGTCTTGGAAAGCGGCGGAGTACGGTGAATGGGCTCGGTTCATCGAGCTCGCGGGCGAGATCAATACCCGCATGCCGGCGTGGGTCGTGGCGAAGACTGCGCAGGCCTTGAACGAGGACCAGAAGCCGCTCAAGGGATCGAAGGTGCTCGTCCTTGGCCTGGCCTATAAGGCTAACGTCGACGACGACCGAGAGTCGCCCTCGTACGAGGTCATCGAGCTCCTCCAGCACGCGGGCGCGCTCGTCGAATACTGCGACCCGTACTTCCCGGAAACCAAGACCACCCGCAGGCACGCGCTGGCCATGCGGTCGGTGCCGCTCGACCCGGACGCCTTCGGCCGGTTCGATGCGATCGTCGTCTCCACCGCACACGATGCGTTCAAGGACCCGCGACTCTATGCGAAGGCGAGTCTCGTGGTCGACACCCGCAACATCGTGGCTGCTTCGGGCCCTGGGCGGGGGCCCCGCGTCGTGAAGGCCTGAGCGAGCGGAGAATCCCGCCGCCTGAGGTGGCGCTGCCTTGCGGAACGACGCCGTGACGGGATCGCGCCGAGGCCGGACCATCTCGCCCTATCGAGCCGCGGTGGCATCGAGACTAGGCTCGCGCCCGGAACACCTCGGCGATCCGGACGCTCGCCTTCCCGTCCCAGAGCGCGGGTACGCGTCCCTGCTTCCCATGACCATCCAGGGCCTTCGCGGCCTCGCCCAGGATGCGGTCTCGATTGGTCCCCACGACCGTGTTGGTGCCCTCGCTCACGGTCACCGGTCGCTCGGTGGTCTCGCGAAGGGTGAGGCAGGGGATCCCGAGCGCGGTGGTCTCCTCCTGGAGCCCACCGGAATCGGTCAGCACGAGCCTGGCCTTCGAGAACAGGCCAAGAAACTCGAGGTATCCTAGCGGCTCGCAGAGGCGCAGCTGCTTCATAGCGGCCACTCTCGGACCGAGGCCGAACTCGTCGATGCGCCGGCGCGTACGCGGGTGCACCGGGAAGACCACTGGCATACGGCCCTGGATCTCCTCCACCGCTGCCAGGATGGCTTCGAGAGCAGGCGCAGCGTCGACGTTGGAGGGCCGGTGGAGCGTGAGGACGGCGTAGGCACCGGGCTGCAGGCCCATCTTCTCCGGAGAGCCCGTGGCCCGTGCCCGCTCCAGGTGCGCGAGGAGCGAATCGATCATCACGTTCCCCACCCGGAAGATCCGCCCCGGAGGGGTTGCCTCCCGGCGCAGGTTCTCGTCGGCGTCGGCCGACGGTGTGAGCAAGATTTCGCACACCCGGTCGGTGATTACCCGGTTCACCTCCTCCGGCATGTTCCAGTCGAAGGAGCGCAGCCCGGCCTCGACGTGTGCACACGGAATCCGGAGCTTCGCTGCGTCGATCGCGGCAGCCATCGTCGAGTTAACGTCCCCCACAACGGCAACGAGGTCCGGCCGCTCGGCAAGGCAGACCTTCTCGAAGGCCTCCATCACCCGACCGGTCTGCTCTCCGTGCGTCCCGGAGCCGACTCCCAGGTGGACATCAGGCGTCGGCAGCCCGAGGTCGGCGAAGAACACGTCGGACATCGAAGCATCGTAGTGCTGGCCGGTGTGTACGAGCCGCTGCTCCGCGAATCCGGCGGCGGCGATCGCCTTCATGACTGGCGCAACCTTCATGAAGTTCGGGCGGGCCCCGACAACGTGCAGGATCTTCAAGCCGTTGCGCCTCCCCGAGACCGCTGACTCCCCCGGGCACACGCTCGCACCGTGTCCACGACCAGGGACTGCTCATCGGCCGACAGGCTGCTGGAGCTCGGGAGGCAGATGCCCCGGCGAAAGAGGTTCGCCGCCACGTCACCTCCAAAGCGCTCGCAGCTCTCGTAGAGCGGTTGAAGGTGCATGGGCTTCCAGAGCGGCCGCGCCTCGATGTTCTTGGACTCCAGCGCACGAACGAGGTCATCCCGGCTCGCCCCGAGCTTCTCCTCGTCTACGAGAAAGCACGAGAGCCAGTTCGTGTGCAGGCCGTAGGTTGCCTGCGGCATGAGCTCGAGCCCGGGGACATCGGAGAAGGCGTCCCGGTACCGGAAGGCCACTTCGCGACGCTGCCGCACTCGCTCGTCGAGCACGCGCAGCTGCCCCCGGCCAATCGCGGCGAGCACGTTCGAGAGCCGGTAGTTGTAGCCCATCTCCGTGTGGTGGTAGGCGGGGCCCGGGTCGCGCGCCTGGGTGGACCAGAAGCGTGCCTTGTCGACCCAGTCCTGGCGCGGGGAGACGAGCATCCCACCACCGGTGGTGGTGATGATCTTGTTGCCGTTGAACGAGAAGACTCCGACGTCTCCCATGGATCCGGCGGGGCGACCTTTGTACTGCGTGCCCAGCGCTTCGGCTGCATCCTCCAGAACCGGCACACCGTGGCGCGCGCAGGCAGCGAGGATCGGGTCCATGTCGGCGCTCTGACCGTAGAGATGGACCGCGACTGCTGCCTTGGGCAGCTTTCCCTTTCGAGCCTTCTCCTCGAGTGCCTCGGCTACGAGTCCGGGGGCCATCATCCATGTGGCCGGGTCGCTGTCGACAAACACCGGTGTACCGCCCAGGTAGCGCACCGGGTTCACGCTCGCGACGAAGGTGAGGGTCGGGCACAGGACCTCGTCGCCTGGGCCAACCCCCAAGAGCCGGAGTCCCAGGTGCATCGCGGCCGTGCCGCTACCGAGCGCAACTGCGGGGAGCCCGATCCGCCCGGAGAACTCGCGCTCGAATGCGTCCAGGTGCGGCCCGACGGTGGAGAGCCAGTTCGACGCGAAGGCTTCCCGGACGAGTCCCTCCTCGTCGCCGCCCATGTGGGGCACGGAGAGGTAGATGCGCTTCATGCACTCCTCTTCTCGAGGGGCTTCGCAGGCACGCCCGCAACCGTGATTCCCGGCGCCACGTCCTTGGTCACTACCGACCCGGCGCCGATGGTCGCGCCCTTTCCGACCCTAACGTACTGGAGGATCTGCGCCCCCGTTCCCACGAGGACGCCATCCTCCAGAACCACGCCTCCCGAGATATTCACCGTAGGATTGAGCACGGCTCCTTCGCCGATGTCGCACTCGTGGCCGAGCGTGCTGGCGAGGTTGACCATGCAGAATGGGCGCAGCTTCAGGTTCACGGTTCCCACGACACCTGCACAGAGGAGCACGCCGGGCCCGAGTTCAGTGCTGCCTCGGTCGAACCGGACGTTGGGGTGCACGAGCGCGGGCCAGCGGTCGAGGGGAAACTCCCCTGCGAGTTCAGATGACACCTTCAGCCGGGCGGCCGCACTGCCAATCCCTATCGCCAGCGCGTCGACGCGCGCTCGATTCGCGCTCAGCCATCCGTAGTCGCCAAGGACCTCGTTTCGGCTGTCGTGCTCCCCGAGGCGTGAGAGGTTCGATACGACGTAGCCAACGAATTCCCAGGCTGGTGAGGCTCCGTTGATCTCCTCGATCAGCCACCGAACCTCTCGAGCGAATCCACCGGCCCCAACGACGACGATCCGCCGTCTCGCCATCACTTCTCCTTCCCGTCCCCCGAAGCGGTCGTCCCGAGAAACTCGGGCATCGTGGCATGGCCTTCCCGTGAGATCCCTTCGCGGCGGAAGACCCGGATCAAGGTCATTGCCAAGATTCGAAGGTCGAGCGCCAGGCTCCAATGATCCACATACCAGACATCGAGAGCGAACTTCTCTTCCCAGGAGATGGCGTTGCGGCCGTTCACCTGGGCCCAGCCGGTGATACCCGGCAGGACAATGTGGCGCATCGCCTGTTCCGGCGTGTATCGAGGCAGGTACCGGACGAGTAGTGGCCGCGGACCCACAAGTGACATGTCGCCGCGCACAACGTTCCAGAGTTGCGGGAGTTCGTCGACGCTCACAGCCCGAATGAATCGTCCGACCCGGGTCAGTCGCTCGGCGTCCGGACCAATCGCCTCCCGCATCGTCCGAAATTTCACGAGTTGGAACAACCGGCCACCACGTCCGGGACGTTCTTGCCTGAAGAGAACCGGGGAGCCCGAGGTCAGTCGAATGGCTGCAGCGGTCGCAAGTAGCACCGGGGCCGCTGCGAGGAGTCCGAGCACTGCTGCCACCCGGTCCAGAGACACCTTCACTGCAAGGCGCCATCCACGCTGAGCATGGCCCAGAGGATCTCTCATCGCGACAGCCAGTCCCGCTGGAGGACCGGAGGCGCGGGCCGCATGATGCGACCGGCCCTCATGTCTCACGCGCCGCGGCGCGGCGCGGGGGTATGGCGAAGTGGCAATACGTCTGCAAGGCCTTGGCGTTCCTCGCGGCCAAGATGCGGCACGTAGGTCGGAACGAGCTGGCCCAGCATTCGGACGATGCCTTGCCGGTCGCCCGCCTCGGCGAGCTTCCGAAGGTCTTCTACTCGCTCGTGAAGATCCACCGGCAGGGCAGGGCTCTTTGCGACCTTGATGCGGTTTCGCACCGAGTGAGTTCGCTCCTCGTCCTCCGTGAGGGGCTCCTCGGTGAGTTTCTCTCCCGGCCTGAGACCCGTATAGACCACCGCGATTTCCTGGCCGGGAATGTAGCCTGCCATGGTGATGAGGTGATGGGCCAGGTCGGCGATCCGGATTGGCTCGCCCATGTCCAGCACACAGAGGTCGCCGTAGCCGCCGAGGCCGGCGAGGAGGACCAGCCCCACGGCCTCCGAGATCGTCATGAAGTAGCGGGTGCAGTCGGGGTGCGTGACCGTCACCGGACCGCCTCGCTCGATCTGCTGCTTGAAAAGTGGCACAACGCTTCCAGCAGAGCCAAGCACGTTTCCAAAGCGGACCGCGGTCATCTTGGTGGCGCTGTGGCGCGCCAGGTCGCGGACCAGGAACTCCCCGACCCGTTTGGAGGCGCCCATCACCGAAGAAGGGCGCACCGCCTTGTCGGTCGAGATGAAGACGAAGCGCTCGGCGCCACACCCGCTTGCCATGTGCGCCGTATTGAGCGTACCGAGGATATTGTTCTTCACCGCCTCCTCGGGCGCTTCCTCCATGAGCGGCACGTGCTTGTGGGCAGCGGCGTGAAAGACGTACTGCGGCCGGTAGCGCTCGCCGAGTTGAAGCATTCGACGGGGATCGCGAACGTCGGCGACCTCGGTGTGCACATCGACGTCCGGGTATCGCTCTCGGAGGCGTCGAGCGAGCAGATACATGTCGTTCTCGTTCATGTCGACGAGCACGAGGCTTCTGGCCCCCTGGTCAGCCGCCTGCAGGACGATCTCGGATCCGATCGATCCGGCGCCGCCCGTGACGAGCATCCGCTTCCCTTCGAGAAGCCCCCGAACCTCAACCTGGTCGAAAGGAACCTCGTCCCTCGGCAGCAGGTCGTCCGGTTCGAGGTCGTGCAACATTGCTGCCGTACTACGGTCGTCGGTCGTTCCAAAGGAAGCCGGAATGATCTTGAAGCTCGCCTTGTGGCTGGAGCAGAGTTGCAGGATCTCGCGGATCCGCTCGGCAGGTATGCGCTGGATCGCGAGCATCACCATCGTCACTCGGTGGCGTGCGATGAGCGCCGGGATCTCGGCGATCCGGCCGAGCACCGGACGTCCGGCGAGCCACATTCCCAGCTTTCCAGGGTGGTCATCGACGAACCCCACGATCTCGTAGGGATGGTCGCTCGAGCGCATGAGGTCGCGCGCCAAGAGGTCGCCGGCGCTCCCTGCTCCTACGATCAGCGTGCGCCGCACGGCACCCTTGCGTGCGCGCTGCTGCTGGGAATACCAGCCAAAGGCGATACGGGGCGCGAAACGGACGCCGCCCATGAGCGCACCCGACAGAAAGAACTCGAGCGCCAGAACGCTCCGGGGAAGGCCCTGAGGGGAGAGCAACGAGAATGCGAGGACAAAGACTATCGAACCGGCGAGGGTCGCAACGAGAAGGCGAAGGGCCTCGGCGAACCCCGACATCCGAAACGACCAACGATACAGGCGCGCTGCCGCGATGGCGCATAGCCGCACCAGGATGAGAGCTGGCAGGGCCATCTTCATCACGTCGACCCAGCGGGACGGGATGCCGCCGTCGAATCGGAGCAGGAACGCGGCGGTCAGCGCCAGCGCGGTTGCCAGCGCGTCCCACGCGAAGATGGTGAGGTAGCGAAGCTTCAGCACCTGGGGGCGAAAGCTAACAGAACATCGGGCTCACTTCACGTTCCGGTGTCGCACCAACTCCTTCATGACCTCCAAGTACCGAGTGGCAAGTCCTGCGCGGCTGGCGTTTGCGGCGACCCATTCGTGTCCACGACGTCCCATCTCCTCGCACCCGGACGGGTCGTCCGCGAGGCCGCGAATGGCGAAGGCAAGCGCCTGGGGGTCCTCGGGGCGGGCATACACTCCCGCGCGGGCATCGTCGCAGACGAGTTGTCGAGCCACGCCGTCGATGGCAAGCAGGGTCGGCCGGGCGCAAGCCATGTAGTCGAAGACCTTGTTTGGGTAGACGGTGCGAAAGGTAGGATTGTCCTGAAGAACTGCCGCCCCCACGTCGCAGGCGTTCACGAAGTCCACCATGCGCGCCTTGGGCTGCGGGCCGCAAAACATCACGTTGTCGAGGCCGCGCCTCCGCGCCTCGATCTCGAGCCCGGGTCGCTCCGGACCGTCTCCGACCGTTGCTAGAAGGATGTCATCGCGCTCCCGCAGGAGCTCCGCTGCGTCGAGAAGCTGGCGAACCGCGTTGGCGCGCCCGTGAGCTCCCGCGTACATCACAACGAAGCGCTTGCCCCAGCCGAAGTTGCGGCGCACGTCATTATCGCGGGATCCCGGGTAAAAGAGGTCGAGGTCGGCGCCATTCGGAATGAAGACGATCGCCTCCGCCGGCGCAAGACCCCGGCGCACCAGGTCGTCGCGGAAGGCCGGCGTGAGAACGTTCACGCGGTCCGCGACTTTGCACGCCCAGCGTTCGAGCCGGTAGAGGAGGCGCGTGAGCAAGCTCCGTTGCCCAAGCACACCGGTGGTGACCGCGCTTTCTGGCCACAAGTCACGGATCTCGAAGATGAAGGCGGAACGCCGGAGGCGGGCGGCAACCCAACCGGGAAGCGCGGCCACAAGTGGCGGCGAGGTCGCGATGATCACATCGGCAGGGGCGGCCCGAACAGCGGCGGTTGTCGCATACAGAGTCCATCCAAGGAAGGCCCACATTCTACCGACATAGCTTCCCCTGTAGCTGCGTGGCACGTGGCAGCGCCACACGGTGACCGCGCCGTCCTCCTCGCGGCTGACCCAGTGGCCTGCGTAGCGCTCCGGCACCTTTCCGGTCGCGTAATTGAGTGTGCCAGCGATGACCGTCACCTTGTGACCAGCTTCGGTCCAGAGGCGCGCGAATTCGTTGAACCGGGAACTGCCGGGCTCTCCAGGCAGGAGGTAGTACTGGTGGACGACGAGGATCCTCAAGACGGTCCACCCGGCGTTGAACGCTCCTCGTCATCCGCCCCGGGGCCGCTCTTCACTTGCACGTGCTCGAAGCAACCATCGCTGAGGCTGAAACTCACGCCTGCCCGTGCGCTCGCGACTTCCCAACGCCCTCCCTCGACGCGAACCCCCGGTCGTGCTGGCCCGAGAATGCTTACGAACTGGAGCGGGACTGCACCGCGGCGCCGAACAGCGAGCGAGGGCACCGGCACCTTCTCGCCGTAGTAGCGCGAGAGCCAGCCCCTCGGCGGGTCCTGCGAGCCAGCCACCATATCGCCCGGCAACGGTCGTCCATCCTCTTGAAGCACCGCGACCGAGAACGGACCGAGCGGTGTCTCTAGCACCATCGTGCCCGTGTCGACGTCATACGACCCGGGATACTCACCGCCGAGCCAGTGCAGCCGCGCTTCGTGCTCACCCCCACCGACGATCTGATCCACGACCACCCAGAGGCCGTCCTTCACGCACAGCACGGCCCGCCGGTGGATGCAGCGTCCCGGGTATCGCTGGAATCCATAGTGCTGTCCCTCGACCAGGGCGAAGCGCTCCGCGTCTTCGAATCGGAGGAGTTTCGCCTTCGTCCAGTACAAGCTCTTGAATCGGCGGAAGTGGATCATTTGATCGCGGCCGTCGGCCATGAGCGTGTTGTGGCTCCCCGTGCTCATGAAGTGCTCGTGCCAGCGAGTGGGGCCGTTGTAGAGGTAGCTGCCGCCGTCAACGAGTACGTTCTGGCCTCGCCACCAGACGTCCAGGTGCAACATGTCGATTTGGGAGAAGCGGTCTCGAAGGGTTCCGCAGCGCAGTGCAGCGAAGGTGCCCGCGTCGTAGCCGCGAAGCACGTGGAAGCCGGTCGTGGCGAAGGATACCGAACGACGCGCAGGCGGGCGGAGAGGCGCGTCAAGAACGGCAGGCCCAAGCAGCCACACGGCCTCTTCGTCCCAGGGACCGGCGTCGTATATCCGCTCCCCGCGTGTTTGCAGAGCCACCGCCTGGAGCGTGGGCCTGAAGTCGTTGAAGTCGCATGTCGAAGCTACCAGCGGAAGCGCCCCGTCATTCGAGCCGTAGTTGGGAAGGCGGCCGTCGCCGCATTGATGCGCGACGAGGAAATCGAGGCCGCGCTCCATCGCCCCCTGCCACGCCGCTGGGATTCCGAGTCCCTCCCGGCGTCGGACGCTGGACGCGAGGAGGTAGTACTGCAGGGCAACGCGTTCGTAGTTGTGAGATTGCTGGATGTACGCACCGTCCGCGTAGAATTGCGCGGCGGCCTGCTCCTCCAGGAGCCGAAGGCCCCGTTCGCGCCAGGCCGGTGCTTCGCTAGCTTCCTCGAGAAGCACGCCCGCCAGGTAGAGGCCGAGCGCCTCCGCGATGAGATGGTTGTTGTAGACCGCCTTCTTCGTGTAGGCGAGGTATCGATCGACGTGTGCGGCGCCGTTGTGGATCGAATGGGCTATGACAGGCTCGAGCGATGCTACCTCGGTGCCGGCGCGGAAGGTGCCCAGGGCGAAGAGCCACGACGCGAGCCGGACCACGATCTCCTGTCCCGACGCCCAGTGCACGCCTCGGCCGTATGGGTTCTCCTCCGCGAAAGATCGAATCTGCGCCGAGAGCGCCCCGTCCATGCGCATTTGGAGCGAAGGATCGAATGCGGTCGCCCGTGCCATATGCCAGGCGTGCGGGAAGCGGCCAACCTCCCAGGTTAGCTTGACGTCGCCGACCCGCGGCTCGTCGCGAAGCACGCGGGTCCAGTGGACGGTGGGGTCCATCGTCGGCCGCTCACCGGGTTGAGTTGCCAGTCGGGAGGAAGGCCGTAGTCCCCGAGCCACCGGCCGAAACACAGGACCTGTCCGCTCGCCGCCTGGGCGGCGAGCCGCGCCAACCGCTCCCGCGCTTCGGCCGGGATCCGATCGCGCATTGCGTCGGCCGCCTCGGCCGGGGGCGTGAAGGGCGACCGTCGACGAATGGAGGTGGTGACCTGCCCGGGAGAAGGCGCCGGCTGCTTCCGTTCAGCGAACGCCATGAGGCCCGTTCGTGTGGCCGCTTCCCACCCGGCGCGAAACGCGACACCGGCCAACCCAAGTTCTCGCACTTCCTGTAGCCGGGCTCCTACGGATGCTCGTTCGCCCTCGGCCTGGTCTTGGGCCTTGGCCTCCGGCGGCTGAGCTACGATTTCTCGGCTCTTCCCTATATTGGGCACTGTTTCGGGGAGCTCGGCTGAATCAAGGAATAGGCGGGCCCAGATCTCAATCGACAGAGCCTTCCAAATCACGTCGAACCAGAGGGGCCGATCCGGGTTGTTGAGCCAAGTAGAGAGCGAACGGGGCTTCCACAGGCCGCGGTGCCTTGCCCGCGCTGAAAGCAGCGTCTCACGCACAAAGTCGCTGTGGCGGCCCTTCATCCAGCGCTCGGCGGGAGTGTCAAAGCCCACCTTGCGGCGCGTGAGGATCTCCCGCGGCAGCACGTCGGAAACTGCTTGCCGCAGGATCCACTTCGTCGCCCCACCGCGGATCTTCAAGTTGAAGGGAAGGCGAAAGGCCAAGCGAACGAGTCGTGGGTCTGCAAGGGGCACGCGCGACTCAAGGCTCGCCGCCATGCTCATTCGGTCGTCCTGCTGGAAGAGGCCAGGCAGGTAGGTGCGAAGGTCCCAGTGCATCAGCTTGGCCGCAGGATCCTGGGCCGGGGAAGTCGCCACCTCGGTCCGGAACGTGTGGCGGCAGCTCTCGCGGGAAACGAGCCCCTCCGCGTCGAAGAGGTCGAGCCAGATTGCTTCCGGGACCTTGGCGAAGTTCTCGAAATAGGCCCCGCGCCAGTCAAACAGGTGTCCGGCGTTGCGGATAAGGCGCCGGATGGTTCTCGGGTCGACGACCTGCCGCCACAGGTTGCCGCCCATCAGAGGGTCCCCGGGCGCCGGCGCGTCGCCGGACGCTTGGCCGCGGTCCGCGTGTATGAGCGAAATAACTGACCGAAGCGGGTGAGCGAGCGCGTAGCGCGCGTAACCGCCAAAGATCTCGTCGCCCGCTTGACCGCCAAGGCATACCTTCACGTTTCCCGCGGCGAGTCGTGAAACCGCCGCCATGGGCAGCATCGCGGCACCGATGACGGGCTCGTCCTGGTGGTAAAGGAGGTGCTGGAGGTCCTCGGGAAAGGTAGACCCGTCGAGCGTGATGAGTTCCAAGTCCAGCCCGAGCGCCTTGGCGCCGCGACGCTGGTAAGGTCCTTCGTCAATGACCCCCTGGCCCTCGAAGTGTACGCCGAAGAGGCGCGGGGGCTTACCGGCACGGCGCGCAAATTGCGCTACCGCCGAGCTGTCGATCCCCGCGCTGAAGAATGCGCCCACCGGCACGTCGGACATGAGCTGGTCGGACACCACGGACGCCAGCTCGCTGCGCACCCTCTCCACGTTCTCCTCTGGCGAGCCACCGATGTCGCTGAAATCATCGAGCTGCCAGTAGCGCTTGCGGCGACTGCGACCGCCCAGCGAGACCTCAAACCACTCTCCGGGCTGCAGCTGGCGGATGCCACGGAAGAACGTTCGGTCGAACAGGGGCGCGTGAAAATGCAGGTACTGGTTCACGGCCTCTGGGTCGAGCTCGCGTCGGACCGATGGATCCTGGAGGAGCGCTTTGATTTCGCTCGCAAATAGGAGCCGCTCGCCGTCGTCGTGGTAGTAGATTTGTTTCACTCCTAGTGCGTCTCGCGCCAAGAGCAACGACCCGCGGCGCGCATTCCACAGGGCGAATGCGAAGATACCCGAGATCTCGCCCAGCGCGTCTGGACCGCGCTCCTCGAGGAAGTGCAGCAATGTCTCGGTGTCGGAACTACCGCGGTAAGCATTACCTCCGGAGAGACGTCTTCGCCACGCGGCATGGTCATAGAACTCGCCGTTGTAAGTAATCCAGGCAGAGCCGTCCTCGTTCGCCATCGGCTGAGCTCCGGTGGCCGTCAGGTCGACGATAGCGAGCCTCCTGTGTCCGAGGCCAACTGGACCCTCGACATGGAAACCTTCGCCATCAGGACCGCGATGCGCAAGCGAGCGGGTCATCCGCTCGAGCAGCGCGCGATCAACCGACCGCTCGGGCGCCGCGTAACAGAAGATCCCGCAGATGCCGCACACAATGTGTTCAACTCCTACGCTGACCGAAGGTTGTCTGTCATGCTCCGGTACTCAGCCAACGAACCACCTCCGGCCTTCGCCAACGGGCCCCTACTTCGCCGCTTCTATGAACAATCCAGTCCCAAAGCGATCACCGGTCATCCTGACGAGCCACCGTGGATAAAGTCGCCACAGCAAGCGATGGAACCCGCCGACGTATCGCTGCCCAGGCCTCATCAATAGAAGATCGCCATGCGAAAGCTGAGTGCGGCAGTGCACCGAAGCGAATGACCCGAACAGCTCGCGAGCCTCGCGCATCGTGTACGCCTTTGTCCCCGGACTCTCTAGATACTTCTCAACCGCCCAGCGAGGTGACCGCCAAGGCCTCATCTTGCCGAGACAGTGGACACCCCATAGCGCAAAGCCAACCCACGAGGGATGATGGTACAAGAGAACAATCGCCCGGCCCCCAGGCTTCAGCACCCGGTGCACTTCCTTCACCGCTCGCGCCGTGTCCGGCGAGCACATCAACACCCCCCAAGAATAGACGATATCAAACGTCTCATCCTCAAAGGGGAGGCTCTCTGCGTCGGCAACGCGAACTTCCGCCTTTAGTCCCTCAAGTTGAAGACGTTCCCGCGTCAAACCTACCCCGGCCTCGGTGAGATCTACGCCAGTGGCATCAGCACCCGCGCGAACCCAATTGACAAAGTCCGTTCCTGCTCCAACACCGACTTCTAGCAATCTCTTGCCCTTGCCTTGCTTGAAGTCAACGAGAGTCTTGATGTACGGCTCGAGTGCATATCGCTCCGCCTCCAGCTGTCTAAAGAACTCTCGCCGATTTTCAGTTGGCAAACCTCTCGTCCCGCATGGCTCCCGGTTCCAATACGCTCTCACAGCATCTTTCGCCTGCGCGTCCGCCATCACAATTGTCCTCGCTGTATCACGAATGTGGCTATGTCGCGGTGCTCTGTCTGCGCCAACACTCAGGGCCATCCGAGCTGCCGGCTGCGCCTACTTCAGCGCATGTATCATCAGCCCTGTGCCAAATCTATTGCCGCTAATGCGAATGAGCCACCGCGGATAAAGGGTCCACAGAACTCGATGTATTGCGCCACGGTATCGGGGGCCTGCACGCATCGCTAATAGATCCCCGTGGGAGAGCTGGCTCCAGCAGCGAACCGACGAGAAGCTTCCGAAAAGCTGGCGAGCCTGCTCCAACGTGTACGCTTTTGTTCCAGGGCTTTCCAGAAAGTGCTCCATAGCCCAGCGAGGCGACTTCCAAGGCCGGAGGCGTGCTGCGCAATGGAGACACCACAGCATCAGCGCCGTCCAGGACGGGTAGTGGTAAATCATTATCAACGCCCTGCCTCCGGGCCGCAGAACTCGGTGGACTTCAGCGACCGCCTTCTCAGTATCGGGTGAATGGTGAAGGACCCCGTAAGAATAGACGATGTCGAAGGTGCTATGCGGAAACGGCAGGTTCTCTGCGTCCGCCACCATAGTTTTTGCTTCGAGTCCGTCCAGTCGAAGCCTTTCGCGAGTTAAGCTGATACCCGCGGTCGTCAAATCTATACCTGTTGCGTTGGCACCGGCACGCACAAAGGAAACGAAGTCGGTGCCGGCGCCCACCCCAATTTCGAGCAGACGCGCTCCTCTCGCTTCATCAAAGCGAGCAAAACCAGGAATGTAGGGCTCGAGCGCATATCGCTCCCTTTCCAGCTCCCGATAGAACTCACTCCTGTTGGCCCAGGAGAGCTCACGTGTGCCGCAGGGTTCTCGTTCCCAATACTTCCGCACGGATGCTTTGGGTGCCAGGGTGTTGGTGCGGATGCCGGTCTTCATGACGAGCACTCAAGCGGAATGCCCTCTCGCAGGCTTCTCACGGCGAGGAATGTCGTTTCCGCCACGTTCCGCAGGTGCGCCCACGGTATGGGCCAGGCACCACCATGGCGGCAGGTGTCCAGAAAGGCCCTCACCTCGCCTTGGTGCCCTCGATCCTTGTGGCCGTCCACCCGCGTGACCCTTGCGCCTCGCCACAGGGCAACATCCTTCCATCCATCTATCACGCCAATCCGGCCGTTTCCGAAGACCTCAATCCGTTCAGGCGTGAAGGCACTGTCAGCCCCTGCTTGATACGACACGCAAGATACGCTGCCACCCCTGTGGCGAAGGGTGATGAATACCCTGTCGTCGGTAGTCTCGAGTCCACCTTCTTTGCGAACGGACTCCGCAAATACTCGCTCGACGGGGCAGCCGACGATGCTCACGCACGTGTCGATGGCATGACAGGCTTCGCCAATGATGCGCCCACCGCCAACGTCTTCATCTTGAGTCCAATGGCCTGCCGGTATGAAGCCCGACGCGAATCGGTAGGACATAGAGAGCGGATGAGACCCCGCCATGAAGTCACGCACCTTCCCGGTGGCAGGTGCGAAGCGCCTGTTGAGCCCCACCATCAGAATAGGGCCGCCTGCACCCAGGGCGGCGACCGCATCGTCAATCTGCGCTAACTGCTCGCGGCTAATGCAGAGCGGCTTTTCTACGAAGACGTGCTTGCCAGCCCTTAGGGCGGCAACCACCAGCTCAGCGTGCAGGTTGTGGCGTGTAGCGATGAACACGACGTTCGTCGCCGAGTCGCTCCAGATCTCATTCACGTCTGTGGTTGCAAACCCGAAACCGTTCTTCTGCCCCGAGTGCACTGCGTTCAATCCTTTGGCCGTGCATAGGCCTCTCCAGGCCAGGCCGTTCTCCTTTCGAACAGCGGGCAGTAGCATTAGCCGAGCAAAGTTCCCGGCACCGATGAAGCTGACTCCCAATTCGGAGTGTTCGATGGGCTTTGCTTCGAGCGAAACCCGTCTAGACAGTTGCCGGTCTCTTCCCGGGTACTCGATCAGCACTCCTAGGAGAGGTTCCTTGCGCTGTGAAATCCGATCGTAGGCTTCGGTCGCTCGCTCGATTGGGAAGCGATGAGTCGTGAGCTGCTCCACGGGAAGCTTCCCTTGGGCCATGAGGTCGAGAACTGCTTCCATGTTACGGCCCGCTGTCCATCGTGCCTGGCCGATGGGGTAGTCTTGGCCACGGTCCTCATAAGATGGATCGCTCCGACCGGGTCCCAAGGAAAAGGAAACCGTAAACTCCAATTCCTTCTGAAAGAAGGGCGCTCGCGGCAAGCTGAGGCCGGCTACGCCCACGAGCACTATCCGTCCCTTCGTTCTGCATGCATCCGCGGCGAGTTCTATCGGCTCGTTGGAATCGGTTGCAGCGGTGATCAGGACGGCGTCCACGCCCTGGCCGCCTGAGAAAGCCCTGATTTCCTGCAGAGGTGATCCGGTCCCCGCTGCATCCGCGCCA
Source organism: uncultured delta proteobacterium (assembly GCA_963754915.1). Taxonomy (GTDB): domain Bacteria; phylum Myxococcota; class Myxococcia; order Myxococcales; family Anaeromyxobacteraceae; genus DATJZG01. The sequence continues at coordinate 362,279 of CAVWHZ010000016.1, forward strand.
AGGGCGCGCGAGCGCTCGACTCTGTACGGGTCCAGGTCTGTCCCAAATACCCGGCACCCTTGAGCTTTGAGTAGCGCGACACATATCTGGCCTATGAGTCCAAGGCCGATGACAAGTACGCGCTCTCCTAGCGTCACCCTTGCCAAGCGCACACCTTCAAGGCCGATGGCCGCCACGGAGGTATAGGCGGCTTGGTCAAATGACACTCCTTCGGGGATGCGAACGCAAAGGTTTCGAGGGACAGAGACCACACCGGCGTGTGGTCCTGCGCAAGCGACTCGATCGCCGGGCTTGAATTCCTGGACCCCGTTTCCCACCTCTAGGACGGTGCCGGCTGCCGAGTAGCCGAGTGGCAGCGGTTCGTCCAACTTCGCTTTCACCTGCTGGGCCGTTTGAAGCAATCCCTCGTCCCTTATCTTCTGCAGTACGCGGCGCACTTGATCGGGCCGCTCCCAAGCCTTACCCACTAGACTCCGGCGGGCTAGGTCGACAACATAGCGCTCGGTCCCTGCGGATATGAGCGAACTGACGTTCGCCACGACGACCTGAAAGGGAGCAACGCCGGGAGCGGGGCACTCCCGGACCCTCATCGTGCCTGATCGGACCTCGTCGATGATGACCTGTTTCACCGCTACCTCAGGTGATGCGCGTATCGCCGCGGCATCCGAATAGGTATTGTCACTTACCGTATTGCTGCTTTAGTAGCCTCGTGCCGCGCCCTAGGGCACATCCTCGTGTCTAGTAGCCCTCTGGCGCGCCGAGGCGTAGTCTGGCCGTCGCCCTTTCCGAGGAGACCACTTCGGGCAGGCCTCGGCGTGCGACGGGGCTGTAACCAGGGGCCAGGGTGTGCGCATTTTCGTGGGCGGGGCAGGCGACGCGCCGGAATCTCTGTCGATATTGCTCATCAACTCCCCGATTTCGCTTGAGCCACGCTGACCAAAAGGTCCACGAGGCGCCCGTAACCTCTCGCACGAACACGACTCGCCTCTAGGGCGCGCCCCTTATCGCTCAGATTCCTTCGAAGTTCGCCGTTCTTCGAGACCTCCAGGAGACGCCTCCCCAGGTCAGCTGGATTGAGGGGATCGAAGAACAGCGCAGCATCCTCACACACATCTCTCGCATAGGGCCTGTCGGCCGCGATGACCGGTGTCCCGCATCGCATGGCTTCGAGCATGGGAAGCCCCACCGTCTCGACCAGAGACGGCATTACCAGCGCCGTGGCAAGAGCGTATGCCTCCCGAAGGGCCCTCGCGGGCAAGTAGCCAACCGGAATGATCGCCGAATTGGCTGCCAGCGAATAGTTCGACTCGACCGTGGCAAAGAGCCGCGCGCTGGAGTGGACCCGGCGCACAAGGACCATCGCGCGATCGACCGTGTCGAGATTCTTGTATGGTGCGGAGTTGCCCACGTAAAGGTAGCGCCCGTTCGCCGGCGCGCTCCGCATCTCCGCAAGTTCTGGATTCGCCGACTTCTGCGGAACGGCGAGAGTTCCGTCGGGCTCGAATACGTGCACGCGATTTTCGGGAAGGCGGAATGTACTTATGGTCGATGCCTTCATGGTGGCGGTCTGGACCGCGATGGCAGACGCCTTTCTTGCGGCACGACCCATGCTCCAGCCCAGAGCCCTCTTCCGCAGCCTGCTCCGCAGGGCCGACCCGGTTACGGCCTCCGCCGAGAAGGGTAGCGCCTGCTGAACGAAGAGAACGGCAGGTATTCGTTCATCCGATCGTCCGCCCGCCCCTAACAGTAGCACTACATCTGCCCTCTCCTGACGCAGGCGTCTGGCGAGCCCTCGCTCGTGCCACAGGATGCGCGCGCTCATCCCGCGCTCTGCCCAGGCGATCTCCAGAGACCTTACACGTTCGTCGCCGGGAAGGTCGAAGTTGCGACAGCTACGTGGTGACGTAAAGACGGTCACGCGCTCAACCGCGGACACTTCAAGGGCCGCTCTGACGACGGAGAGCAGCACGGTTGCTGCCCCGCTGTGCTTGGCACCGACGCCGTCAATCGCCAGATTCATGCGATCCCCTGGCCGGAGAAAAGCCTTCTGTACTCGTGTGCAAGTCTGTCCCGGCCGAAGCGGTCATCGGCGTATCTCGCCAAGGTCCCTGGGGTCGGGGGTATCAGTTCCCCGCGGAGGAACCTCGCGAGGACTGCGCGAAGGCTTCCCGGGTTCCCGGCTCGGAACAGCCATCCTGGCAAAACGGGGGCGATGATCTCCGGAATCGCGCCGGTATCCGAACCAATGACGGGCCGGTCATATCCCATGGCCTCTACGGCGATGATGCCGAAACACTCCAGCGTCCGTGTCGGCAACACGAAAGCGTCGCACGCCTCATACGCCCACCCCAGTTGCTCTTCGGAGAGCCGGCCCGGGAAAAGCACACGGTTCGCCAAGGTGCCCCGATGAGCACGCTTCTGGAGCGCGGCACTCAGGGGGCCCTCCCCAGCAAGGACGATGCGGAAGTCTATCTCAGAGAGTCCCTCTGCTGCGTCGAGGAGTGTATCCAACCCCATGCGAGGTACCATTCGGCGAACCGTCAAGAGTAGGTTGCCATCGGTCCTCCAGCCCAGCCTGATCCGCGCCGCTGTCTTACCAACGGGCGACCGAGTCGGCGAAGGCCACCACGGAATCCGTACAAGCTTGCCGACAACAGCACGTCCATACAGACCCTCAATTGTTCGCTCAGTGTAAGCAGAGAGAACGTGTACGGCGCTCGCCTGGCGTAGCGCTTCGGACTCGTAGCGCCTAAGGGCCGGAAGGCCAAACATGCGCTTCAAGAGTCCTACCGGGCCCGCATTGGACCAGTTGACGCGCTGCTCAAGCACGGCGGGGGAGTGGACCGTGTAGATGCGCCTTGAGCCGGCGGGAGCCTTAGAGAATGCCGCCAGCGCCGGAGCTGGCGCGTGGGCGTGTATAACGTCCCACTTGCCCGACGACATTAGTGGTTCGATTGCCCGTTTGACTTCAGCAATGTGATGGGAAAAGCGTCTGGGATCGAGTGCCGATGCTTTTGGGAATCGATACCGTACGACGTCCACGCCATCGATTCTAGTTAACGTCGTCGCCGGATCGTCGTCAGTGCTTCCGCACACCATACCGACTTCGTGTCCATCGTTCCTCGCCAGGCGCGCTAACTCCCACGCGACGCGGTAGGCCCCGCCCGGTGCATCTTGGAAGAACCTTTCGCTGGCGACTAGGTATCTCAGCAGATACTCTCCAGCACCTGCTTCGCGCGAGCCTCGTAGGTCTCGCCTTCGACCCTTGCCCAACCTGCGCGCGCAATACTTTCTCTGCGAGGGGCATCCGCCAGCAGAGCCTGGGCGGTCGCCCTTAGCTCAGCTGGTGTTGTGAAAGTGACAACTTCAACTCCATCTTCCATGAGCTCCAGGACCCCGTTGCTGGCCTCCGACAGCGTACAGGTCCCGCAAGCGGGACTCTCGAAGGTCCGCATATTGTGGGCGGTCTTCTGGCTGGACCTCAAGACGTTGATGCTCAGCTGCGCGGAGCCAAGGCAACGAACCATTTCCACACCCATCTGCTCCTCGCCCCGAACGCAACGAGCGAGCGGGTCCTCGGTCGACAGTTTCGCCCAGCTCCACCGGCCCCACAGGCCAAGTCCGAGGTCGCATACGGCTCGCAGGAATCGTATCCGTTCCGGGTCGGGGTTGCCGACGAACGCAAGCCGCGGCGAATCATCCAGGCCACCGCCACGCAGGGCCGGAGCATGGAGGCTGGGATCTCGCGCGAACGGGATGAACAGGCTCCTAACGGAGTAGCTCCGTAGCTGGCCTACCACTAGTCGGTCGTGGACGAATACGGCGTCGCAGGCCGCGAGTTGGCCGAGAAGGGCGCCACCAAGTCCAGTCGCTCCGGCCGCATCGAATGGGTTATCGGGAAACACGTTGGCAACTCTCACTCCGGACGCGCGCCAAGCGCGCACCGTGCTCGATGTAACGTACGCCGCCTTTACCAGTACAGCGACGTCTGGCCGAACGTCCAAAACCAGGTTCAGGATCTTGCGCTGCGATGCACGGACTGCCAGGCGAGCCGTGGCCAGCCCCAACGGACCGCGTGGACTGGGTTCGAGACCGTCAAGTCGAATACGGTGCACTCTTGCGCCGAGCAGTTCGAACGCGCGGGCATAGCAAGCCTCGAGGGCAACTTCATAGCCATCCCGGAAGCTTGAAACGATGGCTACCCTCACCCCGACCACCTCCCCCATCGGTTCAGCACGTCGCTCACGAGGACGGACCGTAATGGCGACCAAGGTACGGGGTGGGATAGCGTGGCCAGCAAGCCTTCGAGCTCTTCCGCCGCCTTCGCCACATCAACTACTGCGACCCGAGCCCGAGCTCTGGTTCCCGCCTCGCGTGCAGCGGAGCCACTTGCGAGCTGCGTCAAGGCGCCCGCTAGCGCATCGGCATCCCCGGCCGGAACCAAGAACCCAGTACGGCCGCTGATCACGAGGTCCGCGGCAGAGCCCACCGTCGTAGCAGCGACAACCGGAAGGCCACACGCCATAGCCTCTGCGACACTGATTCCCCACGGCTCCTGCACCGGAACGTGGACGAAAGCATCGGCGGCCCCATAGAAGGCCGCAAGGTCCGCGTATGGTATGTACCCCGCGAATAGGACCCTGTCAGCAACCCCTACCGCGGTCGCTCGGGCTTCGACTTCCGCACGGATAGGACCGTCTCCGACGTAGATTAGGCGCGAGCCAGCATATTGCCTTTGCAGGCGAGCAAACCCCTCAATCACTAGGAGCGGGTTTTCGCGCCTGTTGAGCTTCGACACGGCTAGCACCACAAAGTTGCCACCCGTTGTTGCTCGCAACGTAGCGCTACGGGACTGGCACTGAATGAGCCCGCGTCCCCACGCTTCAGCGTCGACCGGATAAAGCCCGGCCGCAATGCGCTCAGCCGGTACGCCAAGGCTCCTTAGCTGCTCCCGTCCGAGGGTCCCCGTCGTCAGGAAGCCGTCGAATAGCCGGGAGCGCAGGGCATGGCCAATGGTAAGAAGAGTGCGCGCCGGTTGACGAGGTGATGGCTCGTTGAGGGTCTTGTCGCTAGGCAGAATGAGCGGAATTCTCAGCGCTCTGGCTGCTCGCGTCGTCCACCAGGTTCTGGGTCGCGTCCAACCCGCAGTCAGTATAGCCGTGGGCCTCCAACTGAGGCTCCTCAGTCTTTGCAAGAGTTCCTGATTGCTGACCGTGACGACCGTGCCGGCTTCGCCATTCCATGTCACTCGGCGACGTAGTTCAACGTCCCGCGGGACCGTTTCTCTTTCGTACCAAACGTGTACGTCAACGCGGCCTCGCCTTGTCATTGCCGCCCAGAGTGGCGGTCCGTACTGTGTCGGGTGCTCGAGAATGCAGAGCAAGCTTGGCTTCATCGCATCACTTAGCCCGCAGCTCGACGCCAATGAACTCTCCGTCAGCTCTTCGGCGCGCCCAGTGGTGATAGCGAATCCGCCAGAGCGGGTACCTTGGGTCCGGGGGACTGTCGCCATGGCTACTCTGCGCCAACGAACGCCGCACCGCAGCAATTGCCGCTTCCCAAATTGGCTGACGCCGCACGGAAACGACCGTAAGACCAGCTAGTTCCGCTGCATTTCGAAGGCCACGTTCGGTGAAATGGGTTAGGTGATATGGGAGAACAAGGGCAGGCCACTCCTTTCCCGCCATAGCCGCCGACCAGCTCCCATAGTTTGGAACCGTTAGGACGATCGAGCCGTCGGAAGCGAGCGCCTTTCGCAGCTGCTGCAGCACTTCTACGGGATCGATGACGTGCTCGAGGACTTGCTCCAGCCTAATACAATCGAACGCCGCATTCGGCAGAGTTGCAGGCGCGACAAAGGTCCTGATGCCGAGACTGGCCAGGGTCTTCAGAGCTGGTTGCGGAACGTCATAGGCGCTCAATTCGCTGAAGCCCTGTCGCTGCATGACCCTTAGCCACCAACCAGCTCCCGAGCCGTAATCCAGTATCCGCGCCCGTCTGTCGAGCGAGAGGGGCACGGACGTAGTGAGGGGCACTGTGCGGCCGCCGGCCTCCTCCAACAGGTTCGTTGCAACTCCGAGAATCGTGCGAGTTCTGCCTTTGGCTCTGTCGCGTGCTGCCGCGACCCTGGCGACTGCGTTCTTCGCGCGCCGCTTCCACCCCATGAGTTCGGCCTCAGCCGGCGATGCGTAGGCGTCATACTCCTTGGAGTAAAGCGCCTCCAGCACTTCGGCTGTCGGCATCGGGTCGAGCCGCCCGATTCCACACCTGGCACATTGCAACAATGAATAAATCCATCTCTTGCCACCCCCATACTCAAATGTACCTTCGATGACCCGGCTCGAGCTCACCTCTCTCGCGCAGCATAGGCAGAGCCATGTCTTGCCGGCTAATTCGTCCGCTCTTGCGCTCATCGTCTCGCACCCCGAGAACTACGGAGCATCGCGATCGGCCATCCTAATGCCGCGGCCATGCGAAGCGCGCCGGTGCCACTTTGCCAAGAGCTCTGCATGGCCTCCCCGAGCGAGTCCAGTCATACGAGCCACAAGCGTAATTATGCAATCCACCTCCATCGCATTCTGCGGATGCGCAGCGGCTCCTGATAGTAGCGCTCGCGCTCGCCCGCATCATCAGCAAAGGGCCGGCCGCAACCTTCCGCATCCTGACCAGGGCGCCTTCCAGCGCGCCCAGCTTCTCGATGTGTACAGACGTCCCTGTTGGTGTTGCGGGACATGCGCATCGGCCGTCCGGCCCTTCAAGAGCCTGCCCCCGCGACCGTGTGCCAGACGGGAGGGTCGCACACCTCCGGCTGTTTTGAACACATTCCAGATTCATTTGCCTCGATGTGCTATCCGAAGAACTCCCATGTTGCGCGAGACGGGGTCAAGTTGCTGCCTTTGCTCGAATACGGCCGTCGGATTGTGACGGCTTGGCACTCAGGCCATGACGAAGTCCATGCAATTGTGAAATTTCAGTTCCGCTGTTGAAGGTGGATTCTTCAGTCGCCAGGGCTGCTGGTGTCCGGCGCCCGGCCCAGGCTGAATCGCCGCAAGGTTCCTCCCGGAGCGGCTGTGGTCCGCCGCTTAGGCTGGCGAAGGGTGAGCGTCACCATCTGGCCGATCGTCGTCGCCATCATAGGGGTGGGTAGAACCACGCGTGAGGCTGGAAGCGGGGTCCTAGCGCTGAGGCCCGCCGATCGGGATCCTCTGCCGTCCATAGCCGTCGGATACGAGTTGCCCTTCTTTAGTGCCACATCCGCCCGTACAGAGAATCTTCGCCCGCCAAAATTATCAACATCGGAGTGACCCGTCCGGGTTACATTTCTCCAACGGCTTCCAAGTGAGGCTCACGGAGGCCTGCCGGCCAAGTTAGGATGCTGCGAGCGTCGATACCGCGCCTCGGTCCCAGCGACCGTTTCTGGAAGCACCGGTTAGTGCTATAGATATATCACCATGGATGCAGCGGGAGTTACGAAGGTCCTTGTCACCGGTGCCGCGGGATTCATAGGGTCGCACGTCGCCGACGCTTGCCTCGCGCTAGGGTTCGACGTCGTGGCCGTAGACGATCTCTCAGGTGGCTTCGAGAGGAACGTTCCTCGCGGCTGTACGTTTATCCGCGGCTCGGTAGCTGACTTTGGCTTCGTAGCAGCGCTTTTCCGCGAGCACCGATTTGCCTATGTGTATCATTTAGCGGCCTATGCGGCTGAAGGTCTTAGCCACTTTATTCGCCGCTTCAACTACGAAAACAACCTTCTTGGTTCGGTTGCGCTCATCAACGAGGCGATTAACCAAGAGGTCGCCAGCTTTGTTTTCGCTTCGTCGATCGCAGTCTACGGCCCGGCACAGACTCCGATGACCGAAGCAACTGTGCCGATTCCAGAGGATCCCTACGGCGTGTCGAAGTACGCGGTCGAACTGGACTTGGAAGCGGCGGCGCGCATGTTCGGGCTTCATTACGTAATCTTTCGGCCGCACAATGTTTACGGTGAGCGCCAAAATATTGCTGACAAATACCGAAATGTTATCGGCATCTTTATGAATCAAACCATGCGTCATGAGCCGATGACTGTCTTTGGCGACGGCCATCAAACGCGCGCCTTTTCTCATGTAGACGATGTGGCACCGATCATCGCCCGTAGCCCGCTCGTTCGCGAGGCCGCCAACCAAGTCATCAACATCGGTGCTGACCAGCCGTATTCCGTGCTGGACTTGGCCCGAGAGGTCGCTGCCGCCTTTGGAGTCGAGCCGCGTGTCACTCATCTTGAAGCGCGCAAGGAAGTGGTCCACGCCTTCGCCTCACACGACAAGTTACGGCGTATCTTCGGAACGACGTCCGGTGTCCCACTTCGGGACGGGATCCGCAGGATGGCTGCGTGGGTCCGCCGCGAAGGCCCCACGTTACCGGTTAGCTTCAAGAACATCGAGGTCGCCAAGAACCTCCCGCCCAGTTGGCGTGTATAGCCCCGGCGACTTTGCCAACCTCGAAACGACGCGAGGCATGGTCACGGACGGGACTGCCGACACCAAGCCAGCGGGGGTACCTCTGCCTTTCGTCAGTGTTTGCCTGCTGACGTACAATCGGGCGCCGCTTCTTGCGCGCTCCATTGAGTCGCTGTTGGCGCAGACGCACAAGGACTTCGAGCTCATCATTAATGACGATTGCTCGCCTGACGATACCGAGGAAGTATGCCGGGCCTTTGAGCAGCGCGACACACGCGTCCGCTATTGCCGGAACGAACGCAACCTGCGCTACGCTGGGAACCAGAACGCCGCAGTCGCCCGCGCGCATTCTGACTACGTAGCGATCGTCCACGACGGCGATATCTACTTACCTCATCTCGTTGAGACGTGGACCCGCGCCCTCGTCACTTATCCAACCGCTGCGCTGGTCTTCAACGCCATCACCATGCTCGATCAGGCAGGGCGCCTTGCCAAGACCTTCACCCACGCCTACGGACCCCTAGTCCCGGGGCGCGAGCTTTTTCGCGAGATGCTCTGCAGGGTCGATTCGCCGATTTTTGGGATTGTTATGGTGCGCAAGCGCTGCGTCGAGTCGGTTGGGCCATTCGACATCTCCCTCCCGACATTAGCCGACGTAGACATGTGGCTCCGCCTCCTTTTGCGCTACGACGCTGCCTACATTTGTGAGCCGATAGTGCACGTCGCCCCGCGGGAAGAAGGGCACATCAACAGGACCGTCAACTGGCGGATTCAAGACGAGCTTGAGCGCATCCACGCGATGAACCTGCGTCGAGCCCTCGCCGCAATGCCTACCTCTGATAGCAAGCTCAGCCGCGAGGTATGGGCCATGTTGTGGCGCCACCGCGCCTTGCTCATCGCGTGGTGCGCGCGCCACATGCAGGTTCGAAAGCTCGTAGACGGTCTTCGTTTCATGCGCCAGAAGCCCGTCCTCTCCGAGAGGAGTCCTTTCGCCCAACGCTGGGACCGTCCTTCAGCATGACGCCGCGCAGTTATCAATGCGTTGGACCCAGTAACTCAGCAGCGCGACCACGAAATGCACCTTCACCTGCCGGTCGCCGATCCACACTTGCCGCTGGCCGAAGTCGATCTGCGTCTGCTGACCTGGCCCCGTGTCGAAGCGCACGCTCGCAAGGTCGGCTGCCCGCAACTCGCGCCGCCGGTCAGCCACCACCCGCTGGACCGTCCGCACGCTGGCTTCGACGCCGCGCTCGGCCAGGATCTGCGCCACCACCACCGCGTTGCCCTCGGCGGTCGTCTCGAAGATCGACACGGCCTCCGGCCTAGCGAACCCGTCCTCCGGAAAGACGGGATGGTGGCCTGCCCAAATCACGGCTGCCAGACGCACTTGGCCAACCGACTATGAAGTGGCCCGGTTGTCAAACGCAGGTCTCCCAGTGCACACGCGGAGTGTTGGCCGTGTGCACGCTTGTTCCAGAGCAAATAGCCAGACGAACAGCGAGTTGTCTCAATCCACTATTCGCGCTCTGATGGCGCAGGATTTGACGTCCGTCGACGGGCCGCAATCTGTTACGCGAGATCATCGGCCATCGCGTTTGGCGATATCCGAGCCTCTCCGGCTGGCTCGCGGTCACCGTCTCTGGACAACTCCCGTTCGAATCTCCATTTTGCCCGTTACTGGCACTCGTAGGTCTGTGTTCTGCTACGCCCTCCTGGATGCGGCCTTCTTCAGGATGGTCGCCACTGTCGCTGCGTCGGATGACAGGGAGTTGGTCTGCGATGCCCCTCGCCGCGGGTCGTAGATAGATCCATCTTGCCAGATCGCATACAGGATTCCCGCCATCTTCCCCGCCAAGGCAACGACGGCGATCTTCTTGCCGCGGCGCTTCTCAATCTCCCCGGCCCATAGGACCATCGGATCCGTTCGCGCGACCCGGCGTGCTACCCAGCAGGCCTGCATGAATGCCCGTAACCGCCCGGGAATAGACGGCTGGCAGCGGTAAGGCGATGGCGTGATCCTCCTTCGTTCTTCGCGGAGGTGGACATGGCGGACCAGGACAGGGCGCGGTGGACGAAGCTCGTCGCTGATTTTGAGGCAAGCGATCTGACGCAACGAGAGTTTGCTTCAGAGCGCGGAGTCTCGTTCAGCAACCTGCGAAACTGGATCTACAAGCTTCGAAAGGAGTCGCGGCCGCTGGAAGCAGATGCGGCGATGCAGCCTGGTCAAGGCCCCGAAGGGGAGAGCGGCAAGGGGGGCTCGCGTCTGCTGCCGGTGCGCGTGGTAGCGTCCGCGACGAAGTCGCGGCAGAGCGAGAGCGGTGACGGTCTCCTGGAGCTGGCCCTGCCGTCTGGCGCACGGCTGCGTTTTCCGGCCGGGACCGACCCGATGTACCTGCAGGCCCTGGCCTCGGCGCTGTAGACCGTGATCACCATCCCGCAGTCGGTCCGGATCCTTATCGGGACGACGCCGATCGACATGAGGAAGTCGATCGACGGGCTCATGGCGATCGTGCAGGAGGAGCTCCGGGAGAACGCCTACTCGGGGCGCACCTGTTCGTCTTCGTGTCGCGGAGGTGCGACCGGGTGAAAATCCTGGCCTGGGACAAGGGCGGCTTCGTCTTGCTCTACAAGCGGCTCGAGAAGGGGCAGTTCAAGCTGCCGCACATGACGCCGGAGACAATGGCGGTGGAGATCGATGCCACGCAGCTCACCATGCTGCTGGATGGAATCGACTTCGGGCGCGTCCGCCGACCGAAACACTGGAAGCCCCAGACGGATCCCCCCATTGCAAAAGGCCCATCAACATGATCTGAAACTGATGGATGGGTGGCGGCGGGGAGCACCGTTGCGAGTGGCGCGAGAAGGCCGAGAGCCTCCAGGCCGAGCTCGACCGGACTCGCGCCGAGTTGACGCGGTCCAACGCCGAGATGACCGAGAAGCTCGCTGGAATGGCGGCGACGCTGGAGAAGCTGCAGCGCCACGTCTTCGGCAAGCGCTCGGAGAAGATCCCTCGCGTCGCAGACGAGCTGCGGGAGGCCGGCGTCGCGTCGGATCCTGCGGTGGCCCTGGAGAAGCGCCGGGAGAACGCCGAGAAGAAGCGAAAGCTCGTCGCGAGGACGATCGAGCACAAGGTGCCGGAGGAGGAGAAGACCTGTCCGAAGTGTGGTGGGCGCGATTTCAGCCCTCTCGGCCCCGGCAAGACGACGGAACTCTACGACCTCCTGCCTGCGCTCATCGAGCGGCAGATCCACATCCAGGAGAAGCTGCGCTGCAAGTGCGGCGAGACCGTGCTGACGGCCCAAGGACCGGACCGCGTCTACGACAAGGCTCGCTTCGGGCCGACATTCATCGCGCAGGTGGCCGTGTCGAAGTGCGCGGACGCCATCCCGCTCCACCGCCAGGCCAAGGCGTACCAGAGGGCCGGCGTGCCGATGAGCGACTCGACGCTGGGCGATCTCTTCCACCGGGCCGCCGAGATCACCGCGCCGCTGGCGAAGCGCCTCGTGGAGCTCGTGGCGGAAGAAAAGATCGTCCTCGCCGACGAGACCACCATGCGGGTGCAGGCAAAGGGCAAGACCCGCACGGCTTGGCTCTGGGACTTCATCGCTCGGGACGAGAGAGACAAGGAGATCATCGCCTACGTGTTCAGCCGCAGCCGGTCCGGCGAGACACCGGTGCGGGTGCTGGCGAACACCACCGGCAAACTGCTCGTAGATGGGTACTCCGCCTACAACAAGGTCACCGTGCCTGGCGGGAGGGAGCGCGCCGGCTGCATGGCCCACCTCCGTCGCAAATTCTTCGAGGCCATGGGCACTGCCCCGGAGGCAGCAGCCAAGGCGATGGATTTCATCCTGTACGTCTACCGGATCGAGCGGATGGCCATCGACGACGGCGTCTACGGCACCCCGGCTCACCTGAAGCTACGGCGCGACTACTCCGAGCCCTCCATGATCGAATTCAAGATGTGGCTCGAGGCGGAGCAGGGAAAGCACCCGCCCCGCGGCCCGATGGGAGAGGCCATTCGGTACGCCCTTGGCCAGTGGGATGCCCTGAACCTCTTCCTGACCGACGCGCGGCTGCCCGTGGACAACAATCCGTCGGAAAGAGCTCTCCGCGTCGCCGCGCTCGGACGGAAGAACTTCCTCTTTGTTGGGCATGACGAGGCCGGCGAGAACCTGGCCGGGCTCTACTCGCTGGTAGCGACCTGCGAGACCAACAGCATCAACCCCGTCGAGTACCTCGCCGACGTCCTGCTCCGCGTCCAGACTCACCCCGCCTCGCGGATCGACGAGATCCTCCCCCACAACTGGACGCCGCCAAGACTCCAGCCGTCGGCCTGACCGCCGGCGGCGAACTCGAACAGAACCAGGAGGACATCAAGGCCATCCGCGACTGGCCCACGCGAGACCTACGTCAATACGTCTTTGCTCGGGCGGTTACGAATGCCCAACGCATCTTGGGCGATCCAGCTTTGGTGATCGAAGTCGTACGCTTTCGTTCGCCGCTCGATCGCTCCCCCGGTACCAGGCCCAGGAGCGATTCCAGTTGATGCGCGTTCGCAAAACGTCCTACGTCGTCCACGGTTGCAGCGAACCTCATCGACGTGACCGGACCGACTCCAGGTACCGTCATCAAGCGTCGGCATGTCGGGTCCGCTCCTCGGGGGACACGCAAAAGCGGCCAATGAGGGACGTCTGAAAACCGGCCAACGGAGTTGAGGGACCGAGACGTTGACGCGGGCGGGAGGGTCATGGCCCACCGCCGGGATGGCCAACGTCTTGAGCGATGAGAAGAAGCAGCAGGTGGTGGCGCTGGGGAAGCTGGGGTGGCCCCTGCGCCGCATCGAGGAAGAGACCGGGGTCCACCGGGAGACGGCGAGCGGGTACCTGAAGGCCGCGGGGGTGCCGGTGCGCCCGCCGCGTGGCTGGGGCCGCCTGCCGCCGTCAAATCCGGCCAACGAGGCGTCCGCCGACTCCGGGGCCGAGGCAAATCCGGCCAACGACCCGTCCACCGACTCCGGGGCGCTGCCAAATCCGGCCAACGGGGCGTCCCCCGACCCGGCCTGGCGGCCGCGGACACCGGCGCCGCAGGCGAGCGCGTGCGAGCCGTACCGGGAGATGGTGGAGCGGGCGATCGCCTCGGGCCGAAACGCGAAGGCGATCTGGCAAGACCTGGTCGATGACTTCGGGTTCAAGGCTCGCTACGCGAGCGTGAAGCGGTACGCGGCGAAGCTGAAGGCGGTGACGTCGCCGGAGGCCCACCCCGTCATCGAGACGGCGCCGGGCGAGGAAGGCCAGGTGGACTACGGCGACGGGCCGATGGTTCGCCAACCGGAGACGGGAAAGTGCCGGCGGACGCGTCTCTTCGTGATGGCGCTCGGGTACAGCCGGAAATCGGTGCGGTTCATCGTCTGGAAGTCCTCGACGCGGATCTGGGCGGAGTTGCACGAGCGAGCCTTCCGCCGGCTGGGTGGCGCTCCGAAGGTCATCGTCCTCGACAACCTAAAGGAGGGCGTCGTCGAGGCGGAGATCCACGACCCAGTGCTGAACCACGTCTTCAGGGACCTGCTCGCGCACTACGGCGTCGTGGCACTGCCGGCGCGGGTTCGCCACCCGGATCGCAATGGCAAGGTGGAGAGCGGCGTGGGGCACGCCCAGGGGACGCCGCTCAAGGGGAAGAGGTTCGAGAGCATCGAGGAAGCGCAGGCGTACCTCGACCGCTGGGAGAATCGTTGGGCCGACACGCGAATCCACGGCACGACGAAGAGGCAGGTTGCCGCGATGTTCGCGGGGAAGAGCGGCCGGCGCTCTCGCCCTTGCCTGTCGAGCCTTTCCGCTACTACGCGTTCGGCACCCGCACCGTGCACCTCGATGGATTCATTGAGGTGGAGGCAGCCTACTACGCACCGCCGCCTGGCTACATCGGGCGGGAGCTTCAGGCGCAGTGGGACGGGCGCGTGGTTCGGATCATCGACCCGAAGACCGGGCAACTCCTGCGTGAGCACCTGCGCCGCGAGCGGGGGCGGAGGGCGATCCTCCCCGAGGACCGCCCGTCCCGGACGCCGCAGACCACCCTGGAGCTGCTCGGCCGCGCGAGCCGGGCTGGCAGGAGCATCGGCGCCGTCGCCGAGCGCATCCATCAGGCCGATGGGGAACCTGGAATCCGGCGCGTGCTGGGGCTCCTCTCGCTCGCGCGGAAGCACGGCCCGGCCACGGTGGACGACGCCTGCGCCGCCGCGCTCGAGATGGGCGTGCCCACCTACCGATTCGTGAAGCGGCACCTGGCGCGGGGCTCGCCGCTCCGACTCGGCCTCCGCCAAGTCCACCCCCTCATCCGGCAGCTCACCGAGTACCGCGACGTCATCCAACGCATGACCAGGAGCACTGAATGAACCTCACCGAGATCACCCGAGCCATGCGGAAGCTTCGCGTATCGGGAACGGCAGCCACGCTGGAAACCCGCATCGTGCAGGCCCAGGCCGACCACTGGGCGCCGCTCGACCTCGTCTCCGCGCTCGTACAGGACGAGCTGCAACGGCGCCAGGACCGGCTCCTCGAGCGGCGCGTCAAACAGGCCGGCTTCCGCGACGTCGGCAAGACCCTCGACACCTTCGACTTCGACTTCAACCGCAAGCTCGACCGCCGCCTCGTCTTCGAGCTCGCCGCCGGCCACTTCATCGTGAACCACGAGGACGCCCTCTTCCTCGGCCCGCCCGGCACCGGCAAGAGCCACCTCGCTCAGGCCATCGGCCACGCCGCTATCCAGCAAGGACATCAGGTCATCTACCGGGAGGCCCATGCCCTGCTGGAGGAACTCGCCGAGGCGACCGTCGACGGGACGCGGAAGGTCGCCCGTGACGAAATGCCGGTTGGCATGCAGTCTCACGGGGCTCAATATACAGATACCCGCACGCTGCTACGGGTCAACGAAGTAGCCCAATCTTGGATCGAGCATGGAGGCGGCGCATGCGACTTGATAATCCCCCCCGAGGCAAACACATCGCAACTCGAGCTATGAAAAGAGCCGGGGACCGCTTCACGCTTTCACCTTGTCTCATACAACGACCGCGCTGGTGGCGGCTATTCGCCAGGGGCCTCCTCCAGAACCCAGCACTTTTCCCGATGTGGTCTAGCGCATTCTCAATCCAGTCCAAGCCCAGCCGCCGGATTTTTTGGTCGTCGCACCAGCCTTCAATGACGAATGACTCTTTCACCAAAGAAGGCAGCGCCGGACAAAGCACTGATGCGAGCCCAGCCAACTCATCCTCCCGGCGCGTGGACCGTGACGTAACCCGCATTGCCATTAGACGGGCCAACTGCGAGGCTTTGGGATCCAACACACGCAGCGGCGTCGCGGCGCCAGCCTAGGAAGCCAAGCGATGCCTTAATGCTTCACCCCAGGCAAGTCGCGCAAGGCCAATTGCGACGGCGAGGATGAGCAACGTGCGAATCGCTAACATAACGCCTAACCACCCTGACTCGGCTACGATTATTGCCTGACCCACCGTGCAAATGAAGAGAGCCCTTGTCCGAAAAGATCTCTGCCGTAACCATGCGTCCAAGCGCTCCAGTAAATACCCGATAGCGAAGAAAAGTACCGTTGCGAAGTAAGGACCAGTGTCGGCCGTTGTTTCTCCGATAATCGTCGGAGTGTAGTCAATCGGGGGCATGCGATAAACTCGAACTGACATGTCCTCGCAGTACTCGAGTCCAAGCCCTTTTTTTTCCGGCCAGAACACGGACGGGATGACAAAACGTGTATTGGCCAGAAAGCAACTGCCTCTCAAGGGATCTTCGTCGTGCAACTGCCCACTAATGACGTGCGCCAGAAACACATGGCCGTCCGCTCGGTAACTGAGGTCCTCGAGCATCTCCTCCGGGAGGACCCAAGCGGAAGGCTGACCCAGGAAGTCGACGTACTGAGTAAGGATAGAGCCGAGTCCCTCGTAGCGTTCATATGGGTTATTGGCAGATACGACACGTGGACCCTCCCGAATGTAGACACGAAGGGACACGGTCCACACTGCTACTCCAATCGCCAATACGGAGCCGACGAGAAGGAAGCGTCTCCCCAACAATCTTCGTACAGGCTCCGGCAGCGCCGCTAACACCGTAAGAGCGACCACGATCACCCAAAGCCTTCTGCCGGAGAGAACCGTGATGCCACACGCCGCGATCAATGGCGAACGAACAGCCCACCGCTTGCCCGAGTCCGCCAGCCTCACGGTCCAGTGCGCGCCAGCGAGCGCCAGAGTCGGGTAGAGAAAGTAGAATGCCGCCTCGCTTTCGGCGGAGCTTGCGGCCGCTCCCGTCGAACTGCGAATATTGAATAGCCCGGTAGCTGCAGTTACAGCGACGGTCATCAGCGCCAAGCAGGCCCACCAAACAGCCTCGGGCAGTGAAGTTGTATCAGTCGGCCGTAGGGCATGCGCAGAGCCCGCACGCGAACGGCGCATTCCGACGACGTAGCCGATCGCGAGCGCCGCCAGCATGGCAGTTGCGGCGATGTGGCCCGAATCGGACGCAATCTGGCTCAAGCCAAAGTAGGCAGGCTTCGGCCGGTCGGAAAGCCTCCCCAGGATCACCGTGCAGCCGTGGTAGACAAACAGCGCAAGGATTAGGAGACAACCAAGGGACGATAGCGCCCGTCCTTTCATGGTACGAAGCATCCAGAGCACAAGGCTGGCCTGCACCGCGAGGGCTAGGACAGCGATGACCGTGGTGTATGTCATCGGCGCTCTGTACGAGGTTGTAGCAGAAGGACAATTGGAAGCGTGCTGCTACAGGCACTTTGAACCCAATCAGACTCGTCGACACGGTTGAAGGCCGTCGCCATAGACGCAAGGTACTTGAAGGCTGGTAATTGGGGAAAGGTGGTATTCAGAGTGAACCAAGAGGGGGTAGGAGTCAACGCGGGAACCTGTTCACTGGCTAACCGGTAACCGCCCGATGGGAGGAAATCACCTTGAGCTGGTCCATTGGAACCCTCCACTTTACTTGCGCGCTCGTTATCGGAGGGACACTGTGCCTCGGCACCTCGCCACGCGCGGCGGCCACTATCCCGTCGGGCACAACTCTCCTTAGCGAGCCCAATCGTGCCACGCCGCCAACGCTGGAGAGGGACCTCCTGCAAGCAGCGGCACCTCTACGGTCGTCCATTTTCAAAAGTAGGCTCGTCTCTTTATCTGGATCCGTCCTTGCAGGGGGTCTTGGTTCCGCACAGGTCTTCAACGTACGAGAGTACGGGGCAAGAGGCGACGGACTCAGTGACGACACGGTCTCCGTGCAAGCCGCGATCAATGCCGCGTGGGCCGTCGGTGGCATCGTCCAGTTCGACGCGAGCGAATACGTCATCGGGAACATCACGATGCCAACCGGAGTGCCCGACGGCAACATTCGCATCATTACCCTACGCGGCACAACCGCTCAGTACGTAAATGAGCAATACAGCGCGAACCGTAAGTTCGGCACCCGTCTCCGCTTTAGCAAGGCGAACGGGTCGCACATGATCACGATTGACTCGACCGGCTACGTCGGGACCGGAACATACCGAATGGAGAATCTGAGCTTCATTGGGCCCGACACCTCGTCCCCCTGGACGAACAGTAGCGGTGATTGCATTCACGTCATTGGGCCCACGAACCGGCTCTTCCTTGATGACGTGAACATCACGTTGTTCGGTGGCGGTTACGGAATCTACCTCGACACAGACATGGAGGATTGTCTCTGGCGTAACGTCCAAGTCACCTACTGTAAGGTTGGGATCAAGACTTGGGGCCCGAGCTTCGGCGTCTTTAACCAGAATGTGTGGCTCAACGTTGGGGTCCAGCAGTCCTACGCGCTCGGCGTGGACTTCAGCGGTGGCGGGTGCGTTTGGTCAGGTGGCCTCGTGCAGTCCAATCAAAAGAGTGGCCTCAGGATCACGAACAGTTTCGGCAACGTTTTCGATGGTATCTGGTTCGAGAACAACAACTGGACCGCGACGGCCGGTGGTTACGCACTGGTCGTGACGGCGATGGCAGGGTCCACGACCCAAATGCAGCGGTTCCGGTCTTGCCGTTTCGGAAAGGCGACTGACAAGATCTACCTCGACGCCAGCGCCACCGGCTCGGCCGTTGTCGAAACCGCTTTCGAGGGCGGATATGCAGCATCGATCAGCGGCCCGGGTGGCCTTACGACCGCGGGTTCGATTCTCGGTCTTGAACTGAATTCGTTCTTGCCGCTCAGTTCTATCAACTTCGGCGGCGGTATCGACCACGTCAAGGGATTCCAACTTCGCAGTTATACCTCTTCATCTGAGTTCCAGAACGGCGTTACCGCTGGAAGCCCCGGCACGCCCAACTTAGCGTCGCTGGTAGCGATCCTGAAAGTTCTGAGTTCTTGGACGCCTGGTACACTAAGCGTCGGTGCGTACGCTGAAACAAATGTCCGCGTTACTGGCGCGTTGAACGGTGATCTCGTCGTCCTAGGATGCACCGGCTTCCCGAACGGATTCTTGATGTCCGCACGAGTCAACGGTGCCGACAACGTGCTTGTTACTCTATATAACGCCAGTGGCTCCAAACAGATTGTAGGGGCTCTCATGCTGAATGTCGCCGTCTTCAAGCTGGGAACGCCATGATGGAACGAGGGGCGCGGGATACCATTGGGGCCATTTATGACTTCGCGCGGCCTCGCCGCTGATGGGAACCTTTGTGCGCCATTAGCGCAGCACAGTAGATGCCCGTGACTGTTGCGTATGCACCCAGGGATGCAACCGCGGCACCCATTGCTCGCATACTTGGAAGTAGTAGAAGCAAGAGTCCTGCGGTGACTGCCGCTCCGACCGTTTCGGCCATAGCCGGCGCTCCGGGACGACCCAGCGAGCGGAGACTATTCCCCAGGATGGCATTAGCCCCCTGGAAGACGCTTGCCGCGAGCAGGACTCGCGCCGCGCCGAGCGCGCCCTGGAAGGCAGATCCGAAAAGCACGTGCAGGATCGTTGGGAAGAGCATGAACGCGGCAAGAACGACGGGGAGGCTAATGGCCAGGCCCACGCCAAGTGTGCGCCACGTCTCACGTACGGCCTCGGCTGGGTCGCTAATCCTGGATACACGCGGAATGACGACTGTGGCAGAGGCTGTGAACAGGGGCCCCACCGCGCCAGCCATCGAGACTGCGACAGCGTACAGGCCGAGCTCCGCGGAAGGCGCAAGGATGCTTAAGAGGAGCTGATCGAGGCGAAGCGTAGCGTGCCCGGCGATCGCGGCTATGTGACTCTTTAGGCCATAGCCAAGCAGCGACCGCGCGTCCGAGAGCTTGTCAAACGCCCTCGGCCTCAATGTCCTTACGATCGCGGCATACCCGACAGTGGCACCAAGCGCCTGCGACATGACGAAGACCCACGCAAACGCCGTAGGCGCGCCACCGAGGAACGCCATCCCGCTTATTCCCAGCGTATAGGCGACTGCCGCTCCCAGTCGGAGCAAGTTGTGCGCAACAACCCGTCCAGATCCCAGGAGGAGGTATGCTTCGAAACCCAGCGCGAGGCCAAACGGAACTACCCAAAGCGCGGCGCGCAGAGGCTTGGCTGCTGATGGGTGCAGCATCCCGGGCAGCACGAGGTTAGTAGCAAGGACGACGACTCCTCCCCACAGTACTGCCATCGCCGTTCCAAACCAAAGCAGTTGGCCCCGGCGATGCGGAACTGTTGAGGCGTGGTGGGCGATCGCGAATCCCACACCCAGGTCGGACAGGGCCAGAGTTACGCTTGCCCACTGGATCGCGGCCGCTAGGTCACCACGACCTCCTGGTCCCAAGCTACGGGCCAGGATGACTCCTGATAGCACACCGAGAGCCGAGATTCCGATCGTCGACGCCAGCGTCCCGCCGAGTCCATCGACTGCCAGCAGGTCTCGGCGCACCTAACTGAACTCACCACGAAGGAGACGGGCAATGCGCCTCAGCCTAGTCACTGGGTCGCTCCCGAACCCACGTATCTTGATGGGCGTATTTGAAAGCAGAAAGACGCGGCCAGCGCCCACATTCTGAAAGGTCATCGCCGGTACGAAGGCAAAGTCCACGGGGGTCCAGTGACTCACGTGCTCCTCGTACTCGCTGCCACAAAGGTGCTGGCTAAAGAGGTCCTTCGGCGTAGACACGACAACCTTGCTACCCGCCCGTACGAAATGATCGACGACGTCCATCCCCGCACGCTTCGACATGTGCTCGATGACGTCAGCCAAGAGCACAACATCGTACGTTGGGATAGTCGGCAGCAAGTCCTCGATCTTTCCTACGAACACCTGCCTGTAGAACTGCGATAGATGCGGCCAAAGAAACGATTCCTCAACCTCGACCGCGTCCAAAGTCAGGCGGCTCTGCTGTGCGACAGTCTTTGTCGGGTCCGGTCGATCCTGAAGAGATATGCCAGCATATTCATGCGCGAGAAATCCATACTTGCCCAAGCCCTTGCCAACATCGAGCAGGGTCACCGGACGAAGCTGTTGTATCAGATAAATGATGACCGGGATCTGGTCCGCAAAACTGGACGCCATCGGATGATCCGTCGCGACTACGTCGACGCATCGGTCTTGCTATCGCCGTAGTAATAGCCGTACCGATAGTAGTAATAGTATTGCCCATACTTCTGATCTTCCAGATCTAGATCGTTGAGCACGGCTCCAAACACCCGAGCCTTGACGTCCTTGAGTTGCCGCACGGCCTGTTTCGCAACGTCGCGCGAGGTTCGGCCCGCCTTGAGTACCATGAGCGTTCCATCGACGCGCGTCGACGCAACAACCGCGTCCGCCACGACTCCGACCGGTGGAGAGTCAATAATTACTCGATCATATGCTGCTGCAATACTATCCACCAAGCGTGCGAACGCCTCAGTGTGAAGTAACTCGGAGGGATTTGGTGGAATTGGCCCGCAGGGCAGAACAAATAGGTTCGATACCTCGGTCGACTTGATTGCCTCGGCGAGTCCTCCCTGCCCTAGAATCAAAGATGATAGGCCCGCAGAGGAATTTGGGATCCCGAAGATGCGGTGAATTCTCGGGCGTCGCATGTCGGCGTCCACGAGCAATACTTTGTTTCCGCTGTCTGCCATCGCCTCGGCGAGCGCGGCGGCAACCGTTGTCTTTCCTTCCTGGGGACCGCTCGAAGTAATGAGAATGGTCTTTAGCGGCTTGTCCGGCGACATGAAGAGGAGGTTCGTCCGCACCGACCGCACGCACTCGGCTACCGCCGATTTGGGCTGACGATGAACGACGAGGTCTTGCGCCGTGCCGTCGGCTGTCTTGGGGATGCTTGGCACAATGCCGAGGAAGGTTAGTCCGAGTTTCTCCTCGACTTGCTGTTGACTAGTAATGCTCGTGTCAAGTTGCTCCGCGCCAAACGCGAGAGCGACGCCTCCAAGAATGCCAAGGAGTGCCGCTAGGATCAAGTTCTGCTTGGTGTCGGGACGGATGGGCTTTTGCACAGGCCTCGCTCTGTCTAGTATCCGCACGTTAGACGATTGGAGTAGTCCCGTGACACCCGTGTCCTTGAGCCGCTTCATCAGCGTTTCGTAGAGCCGAACGTTATTGTCATAGCTGCGCTTTAACTCCATGTAATCTTTCTCGTACTGATTGAGCGCAAAGGCGTCGGTCTTCGTCTCGTTCAGGAGCTTCTGGAGGTTCTGCTCTGTCTTCGAGACCTCCTGGTACTCCTGTCGAGCAGCATCGAGCGCAGCTTTTACCTGATGCTGCAGACCAGCCCTTGAGAGTTCCAACTTGGTTTCGCACGCCTCGAGCTTGGGGTGGCTGTCCAGGTATCGGAGCTTCAGATCCGCACACTCACTGCGCGCCTCCAGGTAGCGCATCTTGAGTTGCTGGATCACCGGGTTGGACGCGATGGCCGTCAGACCATCGGCATCATCGCTGCCCGCTGCAAGCGCCTTCCCAAACGCCTCGATGGCCTCGTTACGCGCCTGGAGTGTCGCCTTCTGTACGCGCGCTTTGGTGAGCGCCTCGTTCACCGCCGTGAGCCGTTGGGACACCATCGTCTGGCGGTCCTCCCAACTCGTCGCAACGATGTCATGCTCTCTCTTGAAGGCGTACAGCGCCTTGCTCGTTTGCTCGAGCTTCACCTCCAAGTCGGCGAGCTGCTTCTCGAGCCAGTCCGATGCGCTCTGCGTATTGGATGTACGCACCGACAGGTTCTCTGCGATATAGGCCTCGGCGATGGAGTTCGCGAGGAGCGCCGCCAGGTCCCGATTCGGGTTCTCCACGCGGATGCGAACGATGCGCGAGTCCTTCACGGGCTCAACTTTCAGCTGCTTCTGGAGCAGGACTACCGGGTCGAGCCGAGCACGCTCCCTTTCCCGGGCCGCCCCGTCCTTTTCGTCATCGAGCCCCAAGAACTCGAGGTTATTGCCGAGTTGCAGCTTGTCCACCACCCGCTGCGCCACCGCACGACTGGTAATGACTTTGTACTGAGTCTCGTAGAACTCCTTCGAGTACCAGTAGCCGGTTGGCCCGTTCTCAGAGACGTCCCCCACTTGCTGAGTGTCGAGAACTTTGGGGGCCTGGACGTCGATAATCAGGGTCGCTGTAGCGTCGTAGATCCGTTGCTGTCGAATCGTCACGAGGCCGGTAACTACTACCGTCGCCAAGAAGAACGGGACGATGAGCCATCGGCGGCGGACGATGACGCGCCAGTACTCGCGGAGATCGAAGCCTTCGCTCGGCTCGACGGCAGGTACACCTGCGTAGCCTTCGGGTTGGGGTGTGGCAAGCTGTGACATCGAGGTCCTTCTCGGCCCGGCAAGGTCACGGGCCACCCGTGGAGGGATGGCGGATGCTAGGGGATTTCGGCCGTGCAGTCGAGGTATTGGGGTCGGGGGAGGTAGGATAGCACCCTGTGCCTCGCCGTGGTCCGTACACTCTTACTGCCGCCACCGGCGCCGTCGCCCTGCTCATCCTGGCTCCGCCCATGTGGCGGGGCGGAGTCAGTTGGCCTGCTCAGGCGCTGGCCCTGGCGGTGTCGGCGGCCGCGGTCATCCTGGCAGCGGAGTCGCGAAGCGGCGCGGCGCCGGCTCTCCTGTCGGCTCTAGCGCTCGCTTGCCTTTGGCTTGGAGTCCAACTCGTCCCGCTGCCCGTTTCCTTCCTGCATGCCCTGTCTCCAGGGGCCGACGATCTATTCAGAGAATCGCTTGGGCCATTGGGGCTTTATCCCGCCGCTCGACCACTGTCCCTAGACCCGCCTTCGACGGCCCGGGAGCTTGCGAAGGGTGTCGCTCTCCTTCTCACCACCACGGGCTCTGGACTCCTTGCTGGCCAGCCGCAACGACGGGACGCCCTGTTGGGCACCGTCGCGGTATCCGGCATCGTCGCAGCGCTCGTCGGTTTGGGTGGGGCATTGCTTTCAATGTCGCCCCTCCTGGAATCGAGGCTTACCTTCGTCAACCCGAACCACCTCGCCGGATTCCTGAACCTCACCTCGTTCAGCGCCCTTGGCTTCGCCCTCCGCTCCCGCGGGCAGGCGAGGGCGCTCTGGATGCTCGGCTTCGCGGTCGCCGGCGCCGGCGTCTTCCTGTCGCTCTCCCGCGGAGGCATCGGCGCCTTCTTCGTGGGCGCCTCCATCTTTGCGCTTCTCTACATTCGCCAAATACGGGAGGAGCAACACCGGCCAGGCTTCCTCCGGTACGCGGCCGTGCCTTCTTCGGTGGCGCTAGCCCTTGCGATCACCTCATACTTGGCGCTGGACCACGTAGTCGCCGAGATACGCACCGTAACTGGCGCTGCAAACGAAGTGAAACTCGCGCTGGTGCCCATCGGCGCCGACCTCGTCCGCCGCTTTCCTCTTACCGGCATCGGCCGCGGCGCGTTCGAGACCGTATTCGCTGCCTACAAAGTGGAGCCGGAGACCGTCACATTCACCCATCTCGAGAACGAATGGCTCCAGCCGCTCATCGACCTAGGACTGCCGGTTGGGATGCTCCTCGTTGCCGCAATTGCCTGGACTTGGTTTCGCGCCGCCTGCGCACGGAACCTTTCGCGTCCCGAAATAGGGGCCCTGGCAGGCAGTGCCGCGCTAGTCGCCCAGAACACTGTGGACTTCTCACTTGAACTCCTCGGAGTGGCCCTCCCCTTCGCCGTTGTCCTTGGCGTTCTCGCGCGTAGCCAACCGTCGCTGCGCCTCCGGCCCGCCGTGATTCGCGTCTCGGCGGTCGCGTTCCTGGCCCTTGGGGCTGCGGGCATGGCTCTCTGGTTCCGGCACCCCACAGAGGTCGACGCGGGGCGGGTAGCCCTCGCACGCGGTCCTGACGAGGCGGTGGCGCTAGCGTGCGAAGCAACCCTCGCCCACCCCGCCGACTATCTTCCGCAGGCACTCGCTGGTGCTCGGCTCGTACAGGCGAGTCGTTGCGCCGAAGGGCTCCCGTGGCTCAATCGCGCCATGTCCATGAACCCCACAGCAGCTGAGCCGCATCGGTACGCGGCGCGCTGCCTTGCTGGTGCCGGGCAGGATTCGCTCGCGAAGCGTGAATACCGGCTCGCGTCACTCTTCGGGGATCCCGCGGCACTTGCCGAGGGTATGCACCACTACCCGGCGCTCGAGGATCTCTTCACCATCGCTCCGGAGACCCCACAAGGCCTCATCTCGCTTGCGGCTCTCCTTTCGGCTGACCGGCCGACCGACGCAGCAGTCGTCTTGCAACGTGCCTGGAACGAGTATGGCGATCTGCCTGCACTGCGTTGGCTCTCCTCTCTCACTCTTCAACTCGGCAACGCGGACAGGGCGCTCTCGCTCGCCGCACACTTCCGGGACCTGCAACCTCTCGATCCAACTGGATGGGTAGTTGGCTCGTCAGCCCTCTCCAAACTGGGCCGGCCCGAGGAAGCCCAGCGGCTGCTCGAGGAGGGGGCGGCCCGCGTCCCAGGCCAACCGGCCATCCTCGGGCTTCTCGCCCAGCGCGCCGTCGAGCAGCGCCGCTTTTCCGAGGCACGTCGGCTGGTAGAATCGATGCAAGCGCACACCGCTCCCGAGGTTGCGTCGAAGCGTCTGCAGGTTGCATCGATCTTCTGGGCACAGGGACGTTTCTCGGAGGCTCTCGCAGAAGCCCGGTCAGCGGCCGGGGCGGTCCCTTCCGACCCAGGGCCGCTCACTGCCGTATCGAATTACTCCGCGGCCATGGCTCGCTACGATGAGGCCATCTCGGCGCTCGAGGCGGCCGCGGCGCTCCCAGGAGTGCATGCGGGTCTCTACGAGAAGCGCCTTACCGAGTTGCGAGCGGCGAGGCAGGCACAGGCCGACCAGCAGATGCTCCAGCGGGGAACGTTGCCTCGTTGAGCCGGGCGTGGGAGAACGCAACCGTGACCGAGCAGATGGAAAGCCCGCCCGCCACGTCGGACCCCGAGCGACACCGGCTGAAGTGTCCGCGCTGCCAGTCCACGAACATCCGCCGGTCCGTGGCGAAGACCCCCAGTGAGAAGCTAGTTCGTTATCTGACGCCGTTCCACTACTACCGCTGCCGTAAGTGCGGCCATCGCGGCACGCACCTGGGTCGGGTGCCGCACCGACACGTCGACGCAAATGACAAGACACCGGGGCGCCCAGTCGAGCGACGGGACCTTGACGAAGTACTCGAGCGGCGGAAGCGAGCGCTCTGGTCCGTGTTCCTCGCCGTGGTTCTTGGCACCGTGGCTGGTATCTACGTCCACGGTTGCCAGCAGCGCGCGGAGCAAGCAACGCCTACTGAGTGATTCCGCCTTCGAGGGCCGGTCAAGCCTTGACGTTTGTACGGAGTTCTTCAGGTGCGCCACGTCGCGGCGGGTCCGGCCTTCTTCCCGCCATGCAGTGCGAGCTCACGACCGACGGTTAGACCGACGGCACTGGGCCTCGGAACCCAGGTAGGTGCGCGCCCTGTGCGTCCGGCTATCATGATCGGATGGGTCGACCGCCACCGCTTCCCAGGGGTCAAACCGAGCATGGTCTTCTCGACTACCTTTCGGGATTCTCGGGTATCGACTGGGACGACCGGGTTCGCAGCGAATTCCGCGCCTATCTGCTCGGTGACTTTCGCAGGTTCTTGCACACTCTGGCTCTCGTCCCTGACGGTGAGGGGCGGCTCCTTGAAGTGGGAGCGGAACCTTACTTCACGACGCTCCTGCTGCGCCGGTTCCGCCGATACGAACTGGTCCTCACCAACGGTTTTGGGAACCCTGACGGCGAGAATGAGGTGCGGCTCGTCGGCCGAGATGAGACGGTGGAGCTTCGCTACAAGAGGTTCAACTTGGAGGAAGACGACCTGCCTCCCGGCCACTTCTCTGTGGTGCTCTGTTGCGAAGTCATCGAGCACATGGCCCTCGACCCACTGCGCGGTCTGGCAACGCTGAACCGATCTCTCGAGCCGGGAGGAACGCTCGTTCTCACGACACCGAACGCCTGTCGGCTCGACGTGGCTATGAACGCCCTGGCGGGGGTCCATTCCCCAGGCGACCAGTACTCCGCGTATGGCCCATACGGAAGGCATAATCGAGAGTACACGCCGAGGGAACTGCGCCAGCTTCTGGAGCACGCAGGGTTTGACGTGGAGGTACTCCATACAGCCGATGCGGGCGCCGCCCCGACGGGCAGCCACTCGATTGCGCCGTTGCAGGCGGCCGTTGTGGGAACCCTCTCCGCGGCGCGGTGGGCGCTTACGGCCCTGGGGAGACTACCGGGGCCGCCGGCTGGCCTTGGCTCGTACTCCTTCGTCCGCGCGAAGAAGGCGAGAGCACCGAACCTTCTGAAACCGGCCTGGCTCTACCGAAGCTATCCTGCGGAGGATGTCTCCGCGTAGAACCAGCAGGACGCAGTGCGTTCCGCAGCGCTGTCGCGGGCCTACCGTCATCTCCGCGCTTCCGGTCCGGCGCGATCCTTCTTGGGCGCGCCGGCCGCCCCATGAGACTCCGAGGGATCCGTGCTTTCAAAGTTCTTCATCCCGACAAGCTGGCCCGCCTCGAGCTCACTCGCGTAGTGGTAGCCAAGCGACCGGTACAACTCCACGGCTGGCTTGTTGTCCGGGTAGACCTTTAGGCGAATCCTCGCAGCGCCACGCCTCCGCGCCTCCGCGTGCAAGTACAGCATCAAGGCCCGGCCGAGCCCGATACGGCGCGCCTCGGCGCGAATCGCGATGCCCAAGTTCGGGACTTTGTAATCCTGGTCCCAACCGCGGAGCATCCCGTACCCG
This sequence comes from uncultured delta proteobacterium, assembly GCA_963754915.1. Lineage (GTDB taxonomy): Bacteria > Myxococcota > Myxococcia > Myxococcales > Anaeromyxobacteraceae > DATJZG01. The sequence goes on from CAVWHZ010000016.1 coordinate 389,911, forward strand.
ACTACGCGGCGACCCACGACCGCTACACAGTACACATCCTGGCCCACGTACCGAGCGCGTTCCCGGGCAGCCTCGGCGGAGAAAGGATGGGGATGGAAGCGCACCTCCTCGCCCGTGTCGCGAAGGTGAGCGAAGAATTCCCCGAGCTCCTGCTCCAGGTCCGGTCCCACGCGGCGGAACTCGAGTTGCCCTTCGAGAAACGACCGTTCGCTCACCCCGCGCTCCCTGTTGCCGGGCCCGCAAGCTGCATCAGGCGGGCGTAGTCCCTGCCAACGTCCTCCCAGGTCCGCGCGTGGAGCTGAGGAATCTGGGCGACGGCGGCTGCCTTGTGCCTCGGATAGTTCCTGTCGAGGTCTGCTAGGGCGGCCGCGAGCGATGAAGGTTCTCTCGGATCAAACCAGATGACCTGTCCGTTCGCCCTCTCGACCATCTCCTTCATCACCGGAATGTTGGAGCACACGACAGGAATTCCAACGTGCATCGCCTCCCAGACAGGGAAGCTTCCGCCGCCCTCGGCAAGCGTTGGCATCACCAGGGCCCACGCGCCGTCCAGGATCCTGTAGTAGTCGTCGTCGCCGACATATCCCATCGCGAAGATTGTCCGGTCGCGAACGAGCGAAGCCCCCATTGCGATGCGCCGGAGTTCTAGACTTCGCGGCGATTCATTCGCAAAGAAGTCAGTCCCTTCCCCGGTGAGCACGACCGGGTGGCTCGGCGCAACGTCTCCGACACCCTTCAGCAAGACGTCGTGGTTCTTGTGCAGGGACGTATTGGCGGGGCAGAGAATGTATTCCTTGCCGCTAAACGGCCACTCCCGCGAGTTTCCCGCGCCTTCCTGCCGACCATGCTGCCCCGAGAGAGGAATGACGGCGACGCGTCCGCACGCCATCCCGAACTTTTGGTGCAAGGTCGAGGCGGTTGCGTTCGAGCTGACCGCGATCCGCGCGTCCGAAGCGAGCCAGGAGGAAACCGTCTCGCGCTCGTCTGGACCCCACTTGGGGGGAAACAGGCGGCTCCACTCGATGACGATGAGGTCGTGTAGCGATGCCACGACCTTTGCGGAACGGTGCCAGGGTATGCGGTGGCGCTGCATCCACGGTAGCCACACCAAGTCGCAGTCGTCGAGGACGCGCGGGGGAACCGAAAAGTGAAAGACGGGGGTCCCGAGGAGCCAGTTGAGCGGGCCGGCACCGGGGATGCCGGCGAGCAGCGTGCGCGTCTTCCAAGCGTTTTCCGGCGGGATGTCCGCGAAGTGGATCTCCCCCTCCTTCGTCAGGAGGGTCCGGTAACGTTCGAGTTGGGTCCCGTGACTCACGACCTCGAACGATAGGTCCCGCCGATCGCCTAGAGCCCGCACCAATTCTGTACTGAAGCGTACGCCTCCACCGAGGCTGGCGACGTAGTCGACGATGCGTATCTTCATCTTACCGCGCGCCCCGGCGAACCGCGCCGGCGATGCGCAGCAGGTCCTCGTCGGTCATCCGCGTGTAGGTCGGCAAGTTGAGGCCGGAACCCGCGACCAGGTCGGTGACGGGTAACACCTCGCCGCGACGCGCGGACTGTTCCCGGTAAGGAGGCAGCCGGTGCACCGGGATGAAGAAGGGCCGCGTGTCGATTCCCTCTCCGGAGAGCCACGCCATGAGGTCGTCCCTGGAACGCCCGTACGACTTCTCGTCGACCGTGATGCAGAAGAGCCACGGAGCCGGCTCGGCCCAGGAAGCCACTGGCTGGAAGCCGACGCCAGGGATGCCCTGTAGCGCCTGCCGGTAGACGCGAAAGATGGCGTGCCGACGCTCCACGAGTTCTGTCGCGCGCTCGATTTGCCCACACAGGATCGCGCAGGCGACGTTCGTCAGACGATAGTTGTACCCGGTGATGGGGAAGAAATAGCGGCGATCCGGGTCGACGCCCTGACCCTTCAAGACGCGGGCGCGCTGCTCCAGCGCGGGATCGTCAAGCGTGATCGCTCCACCTTCGCCGCTCGTGAACACCTTGTTCCCGTAGAAGGAAAACGTCCCGATGCGGGCAAGGCTTCCTGCTCGCCTTCCCTTGTACCGTGCCAGATGCGCTTCGGCGGCATCCTCCACCACCCAGAGGCCGTGCGTTGCAGCGATCCGGTTGATGGCGTCCATGTCCGCCGGATGGCCGTAGAGATGTACGGGAATGATTCCCTTCGTCCGGCGGGTGATGCTGGCCTCCAGCCGCCTCGGGTCGATGCACCACGTCTCGGGATCGACGTCGACGAACACGGGTTCGGCGCCGCAGTATCGCACCGCATTCGCGGTGGCGATGTAGGTGAGCGACGGGACCAGGACCTCGTCTCCCGGGCGGAGGTCCACCGTCATGAGGGCCAGGTGTAGAGCCAGAGTCCCGTTGGCGACACCGATGCACGCCCGGGTGCCTGAAAGAGCCGCGAACTCGGTCTCGAACCGCTTGACGAACGGTCCAGTGGAGGAGATCCAGGAACTGCGCACGGCCTCCAGTACGTACTTCTCCTCGTTGCCAGAGAGGTCGGGTTCGGCCACCGGGATGGTCTTCATGACTCTCCTCTTCGATGCGTTTCGCGAGTCTAGCTCGCTTCCCCGTAGGACACGAGCAGCCGACGCGCCATGAGAGGCAGGGCCCACGACGACGCAAGCACGGTGAAGGCGCTGCTCGCCAGCACCGCTCCCAGCACGCCATGCGATGGCGCGAGCGCCCAGGTGATTCCCACCGTGGAGATCCCGTTCAGGACGACCAGCCCCACGATCGGCCAGACTCGATCCATGATCCAGAGGAACTCGACGTAGACGGTGACCCACACGGTCGCCACCAGAAGGACCGTCAGCGCGGCCCACAGCTCCCAACCGAAGGCAATGTCGCTGCGGCGCAGCCAAAGTCGGAGGAGCGGGTTTCCGAGCAAGAGCAGTCCCGCTCCGCCTCCGAAAGCCATCGCCAGTCGCACCCGCTGGAGGTGCCGAAACGCTCGCGTTGCCCAGCCCTTGTCGCCGCGCTCTTGGGCTTCACGAAATGGAGGAATGAACGAGCTCGTTCCCAGCTGGATGACGCTCACGACTACCAGGTAAAGGCGCAACGCGACGGCATAGTCGGTGACCGTGGACAATCCGGCGCGACGCGCCAGGATCAGCACTTGCGTCTCATTTACTGCCAGTGCACCAATCTGGTAGAGAAACATGGGCACGGAACGCTCGGTGAGCGCACGAAGTGCCGTGCGCGTCGCATGGCGTGTGCGAACCTTGACCCACGGAATGGCCTTGCGTGCGTATGCCAGTGCCGTCGCCGATGTGAGCAAGCCCGTGGAGGACAGCGCGAGCACGAGCAGGGGGAGAGGCGCCTCTAGACGCACAGCTGCAACGAGCACCCCGAGCCCGACGAGAGACCCCAGGAGGGCAAAGGCATTGGTGACGTAGGTCTTCTGGTAGCCCGAGTAGAGTTGCGGCACCGCGCCCAGAGGCAGGCTGAGGATGAAGACGCCCAACGCTGCGGCGACGCTCCATCGCACCGTCGATTCGTCTACGACTCCCCGCACGCCCAGAAACCCAGACCACTGAACGAGCGGCACGACGACAAGGGCAACGAGGCTCAGCGTGAACGCGATCGCGGAAAGCGCCAGGATGGCCGTGCTGAAGAGCCGGGTCGCCTCTTCGGTGTCCTCACGCCCGTGGGCTCGCGCGATCAGGTTCACGAGCCCGTTCGAGAGCCCAAAGTCGAAGAGTGTGGCCCAGGTCACAACGGTCGTGATCGCCGTCCACAGGCCGAATCGCTCCTTCCCGAGGTAGGAAAGAAGCAGGGGCACGGTAACCAAACCCACGAGGACACTTACGGTACGCACCGCGATCGCAGAAGCTGTCGTGAAGACAATCCGGCGATACCGCTCGAGCGACCGCCCCTCCGGCGTCGAGGGGTCAAAGGGCTCCAGGCGCGTCACAGCGCGAATCTGCCGAAGGATCTGGAGCACGTCGCCTCTCGGAGATTAGAGCACGGTCGGCACGGCGTCTACGAGACCTGCTGGGCTACTGAGCATTGGGCCGCGACACGCCAAGCCAGTGCCAGATCCGGTTAAGTCTTCGGAAGAGAAATCGGCGGGTCTCCCGCACGGCCGTCGCCATGGCAACCGGCTCCACCGCCGAACGAGCCAGTGCCCGCTCCAGCTCGTCGAACGCCCCCCCGGAGAGCATCGCCTGTCGCCGTTTCTCCATGGCGGTCGCTGCCGCAGCGCCGAGTCTGTGCCGACGCTGTGGATCGGAGTAAAGCACCCGAAGCGCGTCCGCAGCCTCACTCACGTCAGGATCGGCCCAGACCTGGCCCTCGCGGCCGACTTCGGCTCCATAGGCCCCGTGCTTGGTCGCGACTGGTATGAGCCGATAGCCGACGGGTACAGAGTTCTCGGCAGTCATGAAGTCGGTGTTCCCCGACCAGTTCGTCCCCACGACGACCTTGCCAAGGCTCATGGCCTCCATGATGTGAAGGCCGAGCCCCTCTGACCTGTGCAGGGACAACATCACGTCGCAGCTGGCGTACAGCTGCAGCACCTGGACGTACGTGAGGGATTGCTCGACGACGCGGATGCGCCGGTCCGGGCCGACCATCGACTTCAGGGCGTCAATCTGAGCCTGGAACTCGGGAGAGTGCGGGGACGGCCTCACCTTGATCACGAGCTGAACGTCGGACGCCCCGGGAAAGGCCCGCCGGAATGCCTCGACGGACGCGAGGGGATTCTTTCTCTCGATGTCGCTGCCTGCGTCAAAGGAGACAGCAAAGATCGTCGCCGTCTTCGAGAGGCCCCACGCATCGCGGGACGAACGCACATCACCTGGCAGGAATACAGCTTGGGGGTAGTGGAGGACTCGTTCCAGAGGCACGACCGCCGCACAGGCATCCTGTATGAACCGTGTTGGCGCCATGATGACGTGCATGGCTTCCAGCATCCGCGCCCACGCTTTCGGCACGAGCGGGAGCTCCCAAAATGGCACGCAGACTAGCAGCGCCCCCGGGTCGACCGCATCGATCCATTGCGCCTCGAATCCTGCAATCTCGAGAGGATTCATCTGAAACAGCGTGACGCGAGGACCTGCGCTCGACCCACGCCGCACGGCCCTTCCCGTGCGCCGCACCGCTGCTCGGCGCGCCTCCAAGATCAGTTCCAGCAAGCGGGCTCCGATCCACCTTGGCGTCGGGACCTCGACGGAGACACCTTTCCCCATTCGGCCGGTGGCAGTGAGCACCCGAACGGTGTTCTCGGCCGCAACGGCCAAGCCAGACCCGCCACCGAGGAATCCGACGATGTCGTACGTTCTCGCCAAGGTTGGTGCGGTCCTGTCTTTCTCGACGTCGACGTTCACAATCCGTTCCGCACGTGCCGACTCCAGGGGAAGAAGGATAGAGCCGCGGCGACGCGACCCTGTTGACCGGGGTCAGAGCTGCATCAGCGCTGACCAGGATGCATGCATGCCCTGGGGATGCGCGCTCCTGCCCAGACTGTGGTCATCTGGATAGGGCAGCGCGAACGCGACAACGCCACCAGGACCTCCAGTTTTGGAGTCCGCCCGAAGAGGGACGCCTTGTTCTGTGTAACGCGGATACGGCCCGCTGCCAATCGGCCAGCCTACCCCCGCTGTGATCGGTGCTAGTCTACGTCTTGTTGCCCACGAGCAGTCTCCTCGGGTAGGGGGGTCTGACCATGCGACGCGACCTCATCATCTTGGGATCGAGCGGTCTCGCCCGAGAAATGGCGCTCGTCGCGGAGCAACTCAATGCCCGCGAGCACCGGTGGCGGATGCGTGGCTTTGTCAGCGGATCAGTCGAAGAGGCAGGTCGCGACCTCGGCCTCGCTTCAGTGCTTGGAGACGATGATTGGCTCATCGCGTCGAACATCGAGGCGGACTTGATCGTCGGGGTCGGTTACCCCCAAGTCCGGGCCAAGATCGTGGGGCGTTACCTCGGCCTCGAAGGGCGCTTTGCGTTCCCGAATCTCGTGCATCCTTCAGCCTCGATGGACTTCCGGCGTATCGAACTCGGCCGCGGTAACGTGATCACGGCAGGCGTGACCATGACTTGCGACATTCGCTTGGGTGACTTCAATCTCGTCAATATCAACTCCACCGTTGGTCACGACGCCGCGATTGGCTCCTACTGCGTGGTCAACCCGAGCGTGAACGTCTCCGGCAATGTCAAGCTAGGGGATCGGGTCCTCGTGGGCACCGGGGCGCAGATCCTGGAGACGCTGACGGTGGGAGCAGACGCGACTATCGGTGCCGGTTCGGTCGTGACGAAGGACGTGGCCCCGGGAACGACCGTGGTCGGCGTCCCCGCCAAGCCGCGGGCCTGACGGCCGCCGCCACCTACGCGCGCAGCGGAGTACCGCGCTCGCGTGCCCATTACAGAAGCCCGCCCACTTCGCCCTTAAGGCGTGCGTCGCGCCCCATCGGACCAACCCGGCACCGCAATTCCCAGACGACGCGTTTGGCAAACGCTGCAGCATAGGCAGGAGGCGCGCCAGCTCTGCCCGGCCTGGCAGGGTGCCGGGCGTCGTCCCCGACTGTTCATTTCCGGCGAACGGGTATCCAGGTAGCGACTAGCTTCCAGGCCTCTCCCGACATCGCTGAACAGGGCTTTCATGCCCACTGCAGAATCATCCCTGGCACGGAAGTCACAGTCTCGCCACCGGAGTGATCCGAGCCCTGACCTGTTCAGGCTCGCGTCTTCACGAATTCGAGTCCCACCACTCCGAGCCCGGGCAGGGCAGCAAGCGAGGGGAACCGTGCCCATTCCGTGGCGACCGCGTAGGGCTCCCTTTCGGCATTCCAGTGGCCCAGGTTCTTCCTCCACCGGTCTTCCACGAACAACCCTGGACGACGCTCCCCGAAGATTCCGATCTTCGCCGGCCTGCCGCACGTCGAGAACACTCTCTGTTCAAGGAGGGCCTCATCATAGAAGCGCTGCCCGAAGAATCCCTCCGCCGTGGCAGTCGACAGTCCGTACGGATTGATGTTCAGGTACTCCTCGAAAGCCGCACGCGAGCAAGGCACCGTGAGCACCAGGCGTCCGCCTGGCGCGACCACGTCCCACATGCGACGCAGAGCAGCCATGTCCCCGATCCCCTCAATGTGCTCGATGACCGAGATGGACGTCACGAGGTCGTAGCACCCGAACGGCGCCTCCAGGGCAGTAGCCTGATGGAATTCAACCCGGCTCGAAACTCCCAGAACTTCGGCGAGCCGCTTCGTCAGCGCGAGGTCGAGGTCATCGGGATTGATGAGGTCGGCCCGCAGCCCCGAATGGCGTTCCAATAGCGCCAGCGGAAGGAGTCGCGGCGAGGACACGTCGAGGTAGCGGTGGCCCCTTACCCCGGACGCCGCTCGCCAAGCGAACTCGAGCTCGAAGTATCGGACCGAGTCCATGGGCTCGAAGAGCAGCGTCTGGGCCGCGCTCCGGTCGTGCCGCCACGCTTTCGCGCCCAGCCTTGTCGAGCGCAGCCGCATCCCGAGCCCCGGTCCGCCTCGCACCCAGGCACCCGCACAATAGAACAGGGCCCGTACGGCACGGACGGGAAGGCCTGATGGCGCGAGTGGCGGTCCCGCAGGTCGAGGTATCTGGCTGTAGACGCGGGGAAGCGACATGCCCGTAGGGTAGCACGCTGCCCTTGGCCGCCTTGGGCCACGGCTGCGAGGCCAGGCCGACAGTTATGCCAGGCCGGCGTCGTGGGTCCGTCCTCCCTGGTGCCGGCCGTCGGGCTTAGTCCGGGGCGGCGTCGACCATCATGTGTACGAGGTCCTCGAAGGATGTCCCCGGCTCCCAGCCCAGTCGGTGCTTCGCCTTCGCCGGGTTCGCGAGCAGCCTCGAAGGCTGTCCGAACCGCATGAATGCTGGGTCCTGCTTCACGAAGTCCCCGTAGTCGAGCCCCACCTGCGAGAAGGCCAGGCGGCAGATGTCTCGGACCGTGTGGGGAACGCCCGTTCCGATCACGTAGTCGGCGGGCTCCTCCTGCTGGAGCATCCGCCACATCGCGTCCACGAAGTCGCCCGCAAACCCCCAATCGCGCATGGTATCCAGGTCGCCGAGCTGAAGCTCCTTCAGCCGTCCGGCCTTGATGGCCTTCACCGCATGGCAGATCTTGGCCGTGACGAACGTCGGGGGCCTTCGAGGCGACTCGTGGTTGTAGAGGATCCCTGCCGTGACGAAGAGACCGTACTGCCTGCGGTAGAGCTGAACCATGTGATGCGCGAAGACCTTCGCTGCGGCGTAAGGGTTCGCGGGTGCCACCGGTGTGCCCTCGTCCTGCGGCGATACATCGGTACTTCCGAAGATCTCCGACGTGCTCGCCTGAAAGAGGCGTGCCTTGGGCGCGCCCTGGCGGATGGCTTCCATGAGGTGGACGACCGGCCAGGTGTTGACGCGGGCAGCGGCGACGGGGTCCTCCCAGGATTGCGGTACGAACGAGTTCCCAGCCAAATTGTAGACCTCGTCCGGCCGCAACTCGGCCACGACCTTCCGAGTCTCGGACCCGTCGAGCAGGTCCGCGTCGACGAGATTCGCGCCAAGGTTCCGTAGACCCATGCCTCGTGGGCCGGTCAGCGACCCAGGTCGATCGCACCCCGTCACCTCGTAGCCCTTCTCCACGAGGAGCTTCGTGAGATACCACCCGTCCTGACCAGCGATTCCTGTGAGAAGCGCACGGCGGGCCATGTGGTGGACCTCCCGGGGACTCGGAGCGCTTGCCATTGTAGTCCCGCACAGTTGGGCGGCCAGTCCCGCGTTCGCGGCGTGGCGGGTCTCCGAAACCGAGCCGCGTGAGCCCGTCAGGGCGCGACGCCACGGAAGGCCGGGGTCGCCTAGCCGCGGAGCATCCGGTTCGCCAGGCCACGACACCCCGCTCTCACCTCGCGCCAGATGCCACGCCGGCGGGTGCGCCGTATCACGGCACCGCGAAGAGCCCCGGCTGAAGGCGTTCCGGCGAGCGCCGCCTCGAGAGCATCGAAGGCCCCGCCAGCCAGCATGTCCCCGCGACGGCGGTCCATGTCGCTCGCGGCATTGGAACCGAGTGCGGCTCGCCTGTCGGCCTGCGCGCGAAGGATCCGCAGCGCCGACACGGCGTCCTCCAGGCTCGGTTCTGCCCAAAGCTGTCCGGGCCTCCCGACCTCGTCACGGTAATGGGCGTGGCTCGGGTCGACCGGGACCAGCCGATGCCCAATCAGGACGGAGTTCTGCGGTGTCATATAATCCTGGTTCCCCGACCAGTTCGTTGCCACGACAACCTTTCCCAGGGTCATGGCCTCCATCAGGTGCAAGCCGAGGCCCTCCGAGCGATGGAGGGAGAGCATGACGTCGCAGCTCGCATAGAGCTCGAGGACTTCCCGGTAGGACAGGGCGGCGTCCACGAAGACCATGCGCCGATCCGATCCGGCCCGGGCCGCCAGGGCGGCGAGCTGCTCCCGGTGCTCCCGAAGGCCCCGGGCCCGCGCCTTGATGACCAGGCGGACATCGGGGTCCGAAGGGAACGCTTGCCGGAACGCATCTATCGCTGCCCAGGGGTTCTTGCGCTCGATGTCGCTGCCGAGGTCGAAGGTCACGAGGAAGACGGTCACATCTCGCGCGAGACCCCAGGCTTCGCGGGCCGGCCGAATCTCTCCCGGCAGGAAGACCGCCTGCGGGTAGTGCAGGACGCTATCTGCGGCGATGGCCGAAGCGCACGCCGTCTGCACGAATCGAGTCGGCGCGAGGACCATGTCCATCACTGCGAGCATCGGGACCCAGGCCTGCGGGACGAGTGGCAGCTCCCAGAAGGGCACGCAGACGTTCGCCGTGCGCGGGTCGACCGCGCCGCGCCACTGGCGCGAGAAGAGGGCGATCTCGACCGGGTTCAGGTGGAAGAGGTTGACCGCGCCGCCGTTCGCCGACGGTGCCTCCGTCAGCGATTCCGGGGCTGGTCCCTTCCAGATCTTCGGCTCCACTGGCACGGCCTTGACGCACCGTCCGGAAGCCGTGAGCGCTCGAATCGTATTCCGCGCGGCCACGGACAGGCCAAAGTCCTCGCCGAGGAATCCGACGACGTCGTACCGCCGGGCCATTGGGTTTCTATAGCATGGTGTCGGCGGCGCACCGGTTGGCAATGCCCGAGCCTTGCCGTATAGGAGTCCTGGATGCGGCGGCTGGCAATCGTCGAGTACACCATGAGCGCGGGCGGAGTGGAGCGGGTGCTACGCGGCCTCGCCGGCGCCTTCCTTGAGATCCCCGAAGCCCGCGACTGGGACATCACCTTCCTTCTCTGCCGCTACGATTCGGCCTACCGCCGAGTCGAGTGGCCCTCGCGACTCACCGGCCCCCGACAGCGGGTGGAGTGGCTCGGGCAGCACACGGCGGCGAGCCGCTTCCTGGATCGGCTCGCGCACGGGCAGGGGCTTGGGGGGATTCCTCTCAGCAAGCCGGCCGGGCTCGTCGCGGCCCGGTCCGGGCGCCGCGTGGGGCCGTCTCGGTGGCGCGCGTACCTGGGAGATCCCGCCACGCTCATCGCCCAGGCAAGCGAGCGCTTCGACCTCCTGTACTTCACCTACCCGGTTCTCACGCCCCCGCCGCGGATCTCGGTTCCTGTCGTGACCACTCCCCAGGATTTCAACTTTCGGCATTTCCACCCCGAGGGCAGTCGCTCGTTCCGGGTCAGGGATGAGCCGACGCGGGCCTGGCTCGCTCGCTCCGATCGCATTCTTCTCACGACGCGCGCCGTCGAGGACGAGCTCCTCCGCTACTATCCCGATTTCGCCTCCAAGGCCGGCGTGATCCGCCTGGGCCTCGACGCGTCGGCACCGGTCCCTACGGAGCGCGACCTACACGAATCTCGCCTCCGGCACGGTCTGCCCCGGGACTTCGTGCTCATGGTCGGATGGGTGCTGGAGCACAAGAACCAGCTCGCCCTCGTCGAGGCCATCGTGAAGCTGCGCGAGCGAGGCCTTTCCATCCCTGCGGTGTTCGTCGGGCCGAATGCCGGCAACCTTGTCGAGTCGCGAGAGCTTGGCTTCCCTGAGGGCTACCCCGGCAAGGTCCGGAAAGCTCTCCGGGATGCCGGACTCGCGCATCGGCGTGACTTCTTCACGCTGGGCTACGTCTCCGATTCGGACATCCGCTGCCTCTACCGGCTGGCCACTGCCTTCGTGCTCCCATCTGTCTACGAGGGTTTCGGCCTGCCGAGCCTCGAAGCCATGCAGGCCGGTTGCCCGACCATCGTGTCGGCCATCCCGCCGCTCCTCGAGCAGAACGAGGTCCTCGGAGGAGTGGCGCGCACCTTTGACCCGAAGGACGCGGCAGCTCTCGCCGACCAGATCGCCTGGGTGCTGACCCACCGAGAGGAGGCTAAGCACACGGCCCAGATCGCCGCGGAGCGGGTCGCGCAGGCCTACGACTGGAGAACGACGGCTCGCGCCTACCTCGCGGCCTTTGCCGAGGTCATCGATGCGAGGTTGGGCAGCTCAGCCGTCCGCGCCTGAGCCCACCCGGCGGAGCACCTCGATCGTCTTCGTCGCCATCTCGCGCCAGGTCGTGGGCTCCTTCTCCAGCACAGTCGGCCCTTCCAGCTGCAGCGCCGCGAGAAGGGCGTCCGGGTCGGCAAAGTCGATCTGAAAGCGGGCCGGGACGCCCAGCTCGTCGAAGATCCCCAATCGGGAGGTGACGACCTTCTTGCCGAACTCGACGGCCTCCGTGACGGGAAGGCCGAAGCCCTCGAACTTCGTCGGAAAGAGCACAGCACTCGCCCCGGCGTAGACTCGTCGCACCTCCTGGTACGGGAGGTAGCCGAGATGGACGACGTCGTCCTCGATGCCGAGTTTCCCGACGAGTTCGACGAGGTGATTCCATGCGGGCGTCTTCGCTCCCGAGAGCACGAGGCGATCGTGTATGGCGCCCCGGCGCCGCAGCTCGGAATACGTGCGCAGCAAGAGCGCATGATTCTTGTGCGGGTGCGTCACCGCCGGATAGTAGAGGTAGGGAGCGGCGACGAGCCCGGTGGGGGGAACGGAGGCGGCGTCGCTCCGGGCGAACCCGAGAGGAATGGCGATCACCTTCTCCGGGGTCACGTCGCACCGCTCGATCAGGGTGCGGCGCGTAAACTCCGAGATTGCGATGATACGGTCCGCGCGCTCCATGCTGTACGGGTAGATGGCCGCGCGGAACGTGCGATCGAACAGCCCGAAGTACTGCGGGAAGTAGAGGTGCTGCACGTCCACAACGGTGAGCACGGCTCGCCCGCGGGTCTGCCTGGGGAATATCGACTGTTGGGGGAAGAAGAGTGCGTCGGCACCGATGCGCTCGAAGGCTCGCTCGATACCCCGCGCCCTCCAGGCGGTGTAGGCCTCGAGAATGCGATCTGCGACGATCCGGGTGGCGCTGCGATTGACGATCACGCGTTCGAAACCGGGCGTGTCGAATTCGGCTGCGACGTCGCGATCCATCACCACGACGAGCTCGTCTCGCCCGGCGACGGAAGGTAGCTCGGCGACGAGCTGGCGAAGGTAGGTCTCGGTGCCGCCGATGCGGCCCGGCCGAAGCGAGAGGAGGCTCATCCCGAAGCGCATGGAGGGCCGCCGATTGTACCCGAGGTCGCCTGCGTGCCCGGGCGTCTTCCGGTGGACATCGGAGCGCGTGGTACCATCCGCGGTCGGTGTCGCCAGTCCCGCCAGCTTCGGCTCGCCCCAAGGTCGCCGTCGTGGTTCTGACGTACGAAGCGGCACCCTTCGTGGACGACTGCTTCGCCTGCCTCTCCCGGATGCGGTCGCCGGGAGCCGAGGTCGAGGTGATCGCCGTCGATAACCTCTCCCACGACGCCACCGTTCGCCTCCTCAAGGAGCGGCACCCCTGGGTTACACTCGTGGAGAACCACAGCAACCTCGGCTACGCGGGTGGGAACAACACCGGCATCCGCCTTGCGCTCGAGCACGGCGCGGAGTTCGTCTACCTTCTCAACCCTGACACCGAGGTCGCCCCCGACTTCCTCGAGGAGGCGCTGGCGGTGGCCCGGGCCGAGCCTCGCGCCGGGGCCGTGCAGTCCCTCCTGCTGCTCGCCTCCGAGCGTGACCGGGTGAACAGCGCCGGGAACGCCATCCACTTCGTCGGCCTGGGGTACGTGACCCGCTATCGCGAGCCCGCCAGCACCGTGCCCCTCGCGCCGGCAGAGATCGCGTTCGCCTCCGGCGCGGCGGTCCTCTACCGCGCCTCGGCGCTGCAGGAGGTGGGGCTCCTCGACGAGGACCTGTTTCTCTACCATGAGGATCTCGACCTAGGCTGGCGGCTCCGGCTGGCCGGCTTCACGGCTCTACTCGCGCCCCGGTCCATCGTCTTTCACAAGTACGATTTCAGCCGCAACCCGTCCAAGCTCTACTTCATGGAGCGAAACCGAGCGCTGGTGCTGCTCAAGAACCTGAGATGGTGGAGCCTTGTCGTGCTCGCCCCGGCTCTCGTGGCTGCAGAGGCCGGGCTCGCCGCGGTTGCGCTCCGGGGCGGGTGGTTCGGCCAGAAGGTCCGGGCCTGGGGCTACCTGCTTCGGCCCAAGGCGTGGCGCCAGGTTCGAGCCGGGCGGCGCCGGCAGCGCGGGATTCGCCGCGTGGGTGACCGAGAGATCGCACGGATCATGAGCGCCGAAGTCGTGTTCGACGGGCTTGCCGGCGCCTGGCTTACCCGCGTCGCCAACCCCGTCATGCGGCTCGTTTGGCGCGCGCTGCGACCGCTCATCCGCTGAGCCCCCGCTGAGGAGCAGCCACTCCCACACGAGGCCGGACCGCGGGCCGGTTTCATCGTGAACAGATCGCCTTTCGCGGTTGGCCGTGGCACGCGAGCAGGCTCGACCACCCGCCGTGGGGTCGGAGGTCGCAGCCCTGCTGAAGGCGACGTGCCATGGTTCTTTCGTGGTACGAGGGACCCTCCATTGACGCGGGACAGCGGCTCAAACGGCGACCGGGTAGGATTCAGGCCACTTTTTCCGGGGGATACATGAAGAAGGCGCTCATCACCGGGATCACCGGACAGGACGGGAGCTACCTCGCGGAGCTCCTCCTCGAGAAGGGCTATGAGGTCCACGGCATCGTCCGGCGAGCCTCGACATTCAACACGCATCGCCTCGACCACATCCGCCGGGAACCCCACCTGCCGGGCACCCGCCTCTTCCTGCACTACGGCGACCTGAACGACGCGTCGTCCTTGAACATCCTCTTGAAGAAGATCCGCCCGGACGAGATCTACAACCTGGGCGCCCAGAGCCACGTACGGGTGTCCTTCGACATTCCGGAATACACGGGGGAAGTGACTGGCCTCGGTGCGGCCAGGCTCATGGAGGCCGCGCGCGAGCTCGGGATGCCGGGCGTTCGCATCTACCAGGCGTCCTCCTCCGAGATGTTCGGCGCCTCGCCGCCCCCACAGAACGAGAAAACCCCCTTCTACCCGCGCAGTCCGTACGGAGTCGCGAAGGTCTATGCTTACTGGATCAGCGTGAACTACCGGGAAGCGTACGGCCTGCACGTCTCGAACGGCATCCTGTTCAACCACGAGTCGCCGCGGCGTGGCGAGACCTTCGTCACCCGCAAGGTCACCCGAGCTGCAGCCCGCATCAAGCTCGGCCTGCAGGAGAGGCTCTACCTCGGCAACCTCGATGCGAGGCGCGACTGGGGCTATGCGAAGGACTACGTCGAGGCCATGTGGCTCATGCTTCAGCAGCCCGAGCCGGACGACTACGTCATCGCCACGGGCGAGAGCCACACCGTGCGCGAGCTTTGCGAGCAGGCGTTCGGCCACGTCGGTCTCGACTACCAGGGGTACGTGGACATCGACCCGCGCTATTACCGTCCCACCGAGGTGGACTTCCTGCTCGGCGACTACTCGAAGGCGCACAAGAAGCTCGGGTGGAAGCCGCGCACCAGCTTCAAGGAATCTCATCCGCATCATGATGGAAGCGGACGTAGAAGAGGCCGAGCGGGAAAAGAGGGCAGGCGCCTTACCGGGAGTCCTCGTCGGGCCTTAGCGCATCGACCTCGCGGCCGGCTTGAACGAGAGTGGGAACCTCACCGGAAATGGGGTAAGAGCGGGGCTCCATGGCGTCCCTCTCCGTCCTCGTTCCCGCCTACAACGAGCAACATCTCGTCGCGACGTCGCTCGCCCGCCTCGAAGTCCTGGGCGCGAGCCCGCACCTCGAGCGAGTCCAGGTCATCGTCGTCGACGACTCGTCGCGCGACACCTCGCCGTCGGTTCTCGCCGCGTTCGGGAAGGCGCGCGGCATCGTCCTCGCCGAGGCCCCGCCCGCAATGCCGCGGGGCGGAAGCGGTCCCATCGAGGCCGTGGAGCTCGGACGTGGAACGAGCGGCAAGATCGACTGGCTCTTTCTCCGCCACGTCCGCAACGGCGGGAAGGGAGCCGCCATCCAAACCGCGCTCGCGCGGGCAGACGGCGACATCTCGATCATCCACGACGCTGATCTCGGAGTACCACCCCAAGGACATCCTTCGGATCGTGAAGGTGTTCGTGGAAGAGCAGGCCGACGCTGTCTACGGGTCGCGCTTCGCCGGCGGCGAGGCCAGACGCGTGCTCCTCTACCGCCACGAGCTCGGAAACAGGCTCCTCACCTTCCTCACGAATCTCGCCACCAACCTAAACCTCACCGACATGGAGACCTGCTACAAGGCGGTCCGGACGGACCTTCTCCGGTCCATTCCCATCGCCTCGAACGACTTTCGCCTAGAGCCCGAGCTCACCATCAAGCTCGCGAAGCGCGAAGCGCGGATCTTCGAGGTGCCCATCAGCTACTCGGGGCGCACCTACCAGGAAGGTAAGAAGATCAACTGGAGGGACGGGCTGAAGGCGCTCTGGGCAATTGTCCGCTTCACCGTCACCGATCAGGTCTACGCGCGCGACGAGCACGGTTCCCAGATGCTGTCCCGGCTCGCCCGCGCCCCCCGCTTCAACGCTTGGATGGCCGATACCATCAAGCCCTTCCTCGGCTCCCGCCTCCTCGAGATCGGGTCCGGCACTGGCAACCTCACGCGGCGGCTCGTTCCCCGGGAGGTGTACGTCGCGAGCGACGTGAACCCGCTCTACATCCACACGCTGGAGAACCTGACCTCCGACCGGCCCTACCTCTCGGCGCGCTTCACCGACGTGACCGACTTCGAGAGCTTCCCTCGAGTGGAGGGCGGTTTCGACTCGGTCGTGTGCCTGAACGTGGTCGAGCACGTGGACGACGACGTGGGAGCGCTCCGGAACATCGGATCGGTCCTTGCCGAGAATGGCCGGGCCGTGGTGCTCGTACCCCAGGGACCGTGGAACCTCGGGACGCTCGACGAGGTCCTCGGTCACAAGCGTCGCTACACGGAGGAGTCGCTCCGGCGCGCGGCACGGGAGGCCGGCCTCGAGGTCAGGCGCATGGTGCGCTTCAACCGGGTGTCGTCCCTCCCGTGGTGGGTGAACGGGAAGCTCATGAAGCGCCACAGCTTCGGCCTCTTCCAGATGAAGATGGTGAACCTCCTCACGCCGATCTTCAGAATCGTCGACTCCTGGCTGCCGTTCCCCCCGCTCTCTCTCATCGCGGTCATGGAGCGGCGAACCGCGGCCCCTGCCGGAGCGCAAACGCTCGATATGGCCCTCGAACGGGAGTCGCCCGGGGTGGGAGGCCCCGCGCGTCCGGCCTGAGGCATCGGCCACCCCCTGAAGCTCGGGCCAGCCGCGGTTACGTTGCCTCCATGCCGCTCCTCGAGGCCATCCGCGCGCTCACCGAGTTCGACCCGCCGGGCGAGTTGCCGCCTGTCGACCTCGCGTTGCTCGCTGAAGTGCTCGAGGCCCATGGCCTCGCACCGCTCGCGAGCTACCACCTGGAGAACCGGCCGATCGGCGCAGGCTTGCCGGCCCAGTTCCGGGAGAAGCTCCTCACGCTTTACCAGGGAGTCGTGAACGACAACGTCTTCCGCTTCATGGCGCTCCGATCCGCGATCAAGGATTCGCCGGTTCCGGTCGTGCTTCTTTCCGGGCTTGCCGCCGTCGATTGGCTCTACCCGCATCTCGCCTTCCGTCCCCTCGGCGACCTGCGCGTCGCCGTGCGTGGCGGCGATGGAGAGCCGTTCGCGGAAGCCGTACTTCCGGCTGGCTTCGCGCCCTCCGGACTGGAATCCGGTGGCGCCGTGGCGCGGTTTGCCGACGGGCGGATCTCGTTCTCCATCCAGGAGGGTGTCGTCGCCGGCGCAAGGGAAGATCCGGGCCTCTTCGAGAACGCCCTCCGCGTGCCGGCATACGGCGCGAACGTGTTTCGCCCGTCGGTGGAGGACGCGCTGCTCGCCGCCGTCGCCGAGCAGGCCGAGACGGGGCTGTACGCTCCTCTCATTGGGTTCGTGGATCTGCGCGAGCTTCTCTCCTTCGACCCACCTCCAGACGCCGCAGCCGTGAAGCAGCGGGCCCGGAGCCTGGGGTTATCGCGGGCGCTCTTCGGCTCCATGGAGCTTCTCGCCGAGTTCTTCCCTCGCGTTGGGCCAGCCGCCCGGGCACTCCGGCCCGAGATCTCCCCCCCGGAGAGGGCCGCCGTGGAAGCCATCGTGGAGTCGGCACGCGACCCGACCAAGCTCAGCCACCTGCGCGGCGCCCTGGCGGCGGCCCGGTTCGCGGTGGCACCTCGTGCTGGGTGACTCACACCCTTCCCTCGGAGGCCGTTGCGCCGGGGCGACTGTGGGAGACGCAGGCCGGGATGCGTGGTAAATGGGGCTTCTTGTGCGGATTCTGGCCATCATCCCGGCCTACAACGAGGAGCGGAGCCTCTCCTCCGTGGTGGCTGGTATCCGCCGCGTCCTGCCGGAGATCGACGTCTGCGTCGTCGACGATGGGTCGACCGATGGGACGGCGGAAGCCGCTCGGCGCCTCCGTGTAACGGTGCTGTCGAATCCCCTCAACCTGGGGATCGGAGGCGCCGTCCAGGCCGGCTATCTCTGGGCGCGGGACCACGGGTACTCCGCAGCCGTCCAGGTGGACGGCGACGGTCAGCACGATGCCTCGTTCCTTCCTGCCATCCTGGAGCCGCTGGAAGCCGGGCGAGCCGGCTTGGTCGTGGGGTCGCGCTTCACCGGCGAGCAGGGGGGGTTCCGATCGACGTGGCTGCGCCGCATCGGGATTCGCTATCTTTCCTGGCTTCTCCGGCTGCGCTGCGGCGCTCGGGTCTCCGATCCCACCTCCGGCTTCCGGGCGGCGGGCCGCCGTGCCATCGATCTCTTCGCAAGCGCCTACCCGCCCGACTACCCGGAACCCGAGTCGGTTGCGATCGCGGCGCGCCACGGCATCGTGATCGCTGAGGTCCCGGTCCGGATGTCGGCGCGGCTGCACGGGGAGAGCAGCATCACGCCGCTTCGCACTCTCTATTACCTCGTGAAGGTGTCGCTCGCCCTCGTCCTCCTGCCGATGCGCACCCTCGAACCAGCAGAGGAGAGCCCAGGTCGCTCATGAGCGGCGCCATCTCCATCCCACTCGAGCAGCGGGTCCTGGCACTCGCGGTCCTCGCCTCGTTCCTGTTCTGGGTCTTCCGGCTGGTCCGGACCCAGCGTCTCTCGCTGCGCGACAGTCTCCTGTGGGTCGTCTCCACGCTCCTGGCGGCCGGCCTGGTGATCTTCCCGGCCCTTCTCGCCTGGGCGACGTCTCTTCTGGGCTTCCAGACGCCTTCCAACGCAATCTATGGCGCGGCGGTGCTGTACCTGGCAGTGAACGTGGTCTTTAACACGGTCGCCATCTCCATGAACGCTGCCCGCCTCCGGAGGCTCACCCAGGAGTGTGCGCTCCTCCGCGCCGAGATCGAGGCGCTGCGCGCATCACGCCACGACGGCGAGCCTTCGCGGTAGCGTACGTGGGCGGCGCCCCGGGATTGGCTCGAGCGCGAACCGACGCCGGCGTCGACTCCCGTCGGACGGACCGCCCCCATAGACCTCATGCCATGCGGATGGTACGCCGCGGGCGATCGGCTTCGGGGAGGCCGCCGCCCGTGGTAGCTTCCTCCGAATCGGAGGTGAACATCCGTGAAGATCGCAGTCGTCGGTACAGGCTACGTTGGACTCGTGACGGGGACCTGCCTTGCAGAGACCGGGAATCACGTCACCTGCGTCGACATCGACGAGCGAAAGGTCGATGTTCTTCGCGCGGGCGGCGTCCCCATCTACGAACCAGGCCTGGAGGAGCTCGTCCGTCGCAACGTCCGGGAAAGGCGGCTCCACTTCACCACCGCTGCGGCCGAGGCCATGCGGGATACCGAGGTGGCCTTCATCGCCGTCGGGACTCCGCCCGGCGAGAGCGGCGAGGCCGACCTCTCCTACGTGCTCGCAGCCGCCGAGGACCTCGGGCGCCACATCCGCCGCTACACCGTGGTGGTGAACAAGAGCACCGTGCCGGTGGGCAGCGCCGACAGAGTGGCCGAGGTCATCGCCAAGGTTGCGCACGGCTCCTTCGACGTGGTCTCCAATCCCGAGTTCCTCAAGGAAGGGGCTGCGATCGACGACTTCATGCGACCCGATCGCATCGTGGTGGGAGTCGCGTCGGAGAAGGCGCGCGCGGTGATGGCCGAGCTCTACGCACCGTACATCCGCACCGAGCAGCCCGTCCTGTTCATGGACACCCGCTCCGCCGAGCTCACGAAGTACGCCGCCAACGCCATGCTGGGAACGCGGATCTCGTTCATGAACGACGTGGCCACACTCTGCGAGAAGCTCGGCGCCGACGTGGACCATGTGCGGCGCGGCATGGGGTCGGACAAGCGCATCGGCCACCCCTTCCTGTTTCCGGGGGCCGGCTTCGGTGGCAGCTGCTTTCCCAAGGATATTAGGGCGCTATTGACGATGGCGCGCTCCGCCGGCCTCGACTTCGACCTGCTGCGTTCCGTCGAGCGGGTGAACGAGCGCCAGAAGCGGGCGCTCGTGGAGAAGGCGCTCAAGCACTTCGGCTCGCTGCAGGGAAAGACCTTCGGCGTCTGGGGCCTCGCCTTCAAGCCGAAGACGGACGACATGCGCGAGGCGCCCGCCATCGCCGTCATCGAGGGCCTCATCGGCAATGGCGCCCGCGTGAAGGCCCACGACCCCGTGGCCGCCGGCGTCGCAAGCTCCATCTTCCAGGGGCGCGTCGAGCTCGTCGCAGACCCTTATGCCGCTGCGGAAGGTTCGGACGCCCTCTTCCTCGTCACCGAATGGAACGAGTTTCGCCAACCCGACTTCGAGCGGCTGAAGCGGGTCATGCGCCAGCCCGTGCTCTTCGACGGCCGCAATATCTGGGACAAGGAGAAGGTCCGGTCGCTCGGTTTCGCCTACGAAGGGATCGGGCGCGCCGCCGGGGGGTGACCGAACCCCGGGCGAACGGGTTTGCCAGCCTCAGGGCGCGAACGATACGGTAGCCCCGTGACTGCCGCCGGCCCCGGAGGCCCTCCCGCCCGCCGCTCGCTGGTCCGGGCGCTTCTTTCCTCGGTGCGGCCTGCCCAGTGGGTGAAGAACCTCGTCATCCTGGTGCCGGTCGTCTTCGCTCGCCGCGCCACCGAGCCCTCGTACCTCCTGCACGCCCTGCAGGCCGCTGCCGCCTTCTGCCTGCTCTCCGGCTCGACCTACCTCGCGAACGACGTGTCCGATCGGGAGCGGGATCGCGCCCACCCGGAGAAGCGTCATCGCGCCGTCGCCGCGGGAGAGCTGCCGGCCAGCACCGCTGTCGTCGCGGCGGCGCTGCTGGCGCTATCCGGCATCGCGCTCTCGGTGCCCCTCGGCTTGCCCTTCCTCCTCACCGGGCTCGGCTACCTGGCGCTGCAGGCGGCGTACACGGCGGCGCTGAAGCGAATCGCGGTGCTCGACGTGTTCGCCATCGCCGGGGGCTTCGTCTTGCGGGTCGTCGCCGGCGCCGAGGCGGTGGATGTCCCCATCTCCAACTGGCTCTACCTCACCACGCTCTTCCTCGCGCTCTTCCTCGCGCTAGAGAAGCGTCGCGCCGAGCTCACCATCCTGGGTGAGGACGCCGCGCGCCACCGGGGCATCCTCTCCGAGTACAGCCCGGCCCTCCTCGACCAGCTCGTGGCCGTCGCCGGCTCCGGCACCGTGATCACCTACTCGCTCTACACCCTCGCCCCGGACACGCTCGAGAAGTTCGGGACGGACCGGCTCAAGTTCACGATCCCCTTCGTGCTTCTCGGGCTCTTCCGCTATCTGCACCTCGTCCACCGAAGAGGTGCGGGCGGCCAGCCGGAGCGCGTGCTCGTCCGCGACCGGGGGATGCAGCTCACCTTGCTGTGCTACGGGGCAGTCGTCGCATGGGCCGTCTACGGCGGCGTGCGATGAGGAGGTCGAAGGTCGCAGTGCTGCGGGTCCGCCCCGAGACGATCCTGGACGACGTGGACCGACTACTCGGGCTCGCTGGCGTGGAGGGCGCCCTGGCCCCTGGCCGGACCACCATCCTCAAGGACAACATCTCCTGGCATTTCCCGTTCCCGGGCGCGAACACCACCCCCTGGCAGCTCGAGGGCACCATCGCGGGCCTGCGGCGCAGGGGATTCGAGGAGCTCGTCTGCGTCGAGAACCAGACGGTGGTGACGGACGCCCTGAAGGGCGAGGACCTGAACTGCTACCGGCCGGTGTTCGAGCGGCACGGCGTCCCCGTCTTCCACAACTTCAAGGACGCCGACATGCGCTGGGACGTCTACCGGCCCAGGGCGCGCATGCGGGTGCTCGACCGCGTCTTCCCGGATGGCATCCGCGTCCCGGACTACTTCCACGGGAAGAACGTGGTCCACCTCCCCACGGTGAAGTGCCACATCTACACGACCACCACCGGTGCGATGAAGAACGCTTTCGGCGGGCTCCTGCACGATCGGCGTCACTACGCCCACAGCTGGATCCACGAGACGCTCGTCGACCTGCTCGCCATCCAGAAGGAGATCCATCCCGGGATCTTCGCGGTGATGGACGGCACCACGGCCGGAAACGGTCCGGGGCCGCGCACCATGTTTCCCGTGGTGAAGAACGTCATGCTGGCCTCGGCGGACCAGGTGGCCATCGACGCGATCTCGGCCTCGATGATGGGCTTCGACCCGATGGCGATCGACTACATCCGGTTGGCCCACGAGGACGGGCTCGGGGTGGGCGACCTCGGCGAGATCGAGGTCGCGGGCGACCTGGACCTCGCTCGCGAGAGCTGGGGCTTCCGGGTCGGCGACAACGTCGCCTCGAGGGTGGGCGACCTCCTCTGGTTCGGGCCGCTCCGGTCTCTGCAGAAGCTCCTCTTTCGAACACCGCTCGTGAACCTCTTCATCCTCGGCAGCGAGGCGTACCACGACTACTACCGCTGGCCGGTCAAGGACCGGCACGTCTTCGAGGAGTGGTTGCGCAACACGCCCTGGGGAAGGCTCTTCCAGCTCTACGCGCGCGGATCGACCCCCGAGGCGACGCGCGAAGAGGAGCCGGCCGCGCCGAGGTAGCAGCGCCCCGGCCAACAGGGCGCGGGCGGACGTGGCTCCCCGAGCGGCGGCCGGCGCCGGACGCTCGGGCCCCACATGCTAGACTTCCCGCCCGCATGGAGATCGGAGCGCGAGTGGCGGGGCGATGGGAGCGCGTCGCAGCCCCGATCTGCCTGGCCGGACTCGCGATCGCCGTCTATTCCGGAGTCTTCGGCCACTCCTTCCTCCTCAACTGGGACGACCTCGAGTACGTGGTCGAGAACGAGACCATCCGGTCTCTCTCCCCGGGCAACCTGCGGGCGATGTTCACGCGGGCCTACCTCGCGAACTACGCGCCGTTCCACGTCCTGTCCTACGCGCTCGACCACGCCCTGTGGGGGCTCAACCCGTCCGGCTTCCTCCTCACCAACGTGCTTCTCCACGCGGCGAACGGCTTGCTCCTCTACGGACTGCTCGTGCGCCTCGGAACCGCGCGTGCAGCCGCCGCGCTGGGCGCAGCCTTCTTTCTCGTGCACCCCGTCCAGGTCGAGTCGGTGGCGTGGATCTCTGAGCGAAAGAACGTTCTCTGCATGACGTGGTTTCTCGTCGCGCTCCACGCCTACGCCACCTACCGGTCGCCCGCGGGCAGGCACAGATGGCTGTGGTACGGGCTCGGGCTCCTCGCCGGCATCGCGGCGCTGCTGACCAAGGCCGTCGCCGTGGTGCTCGCGCCCGTGTTCCTCCTTTTCGATCTCTGCTACACGGAGCAGTCCGAGCGCCGCCATTGGCTGCTCGACAAGGCGCCGATCGTGCTCGCCACGGCCGCGGTGGCCGCGGCCACGCTTTCGAGCCAGCGAGAGGCCATCGCCGAGGGGCAGGCGGCATTCGCGCTCTCCGGGCCGGCGAGGGTCTACACCATGGTCCCGGTCGTGGTGCGCTACCTCGGGATGGTGTTGTGGCCCACGGGCCTGAGCCCCATCTACGTGCCCCGCATCCGCGAGGCGCCAGACCCGGCATTCGCGGGCGCGGTTCTCGTCGTGCTCGGCCTGCTCGCACTCGGCGCGCTCCTGTTCGCCCGACGGCGCCGGCCCTTCTTCTGGTACGCGACGTTCTTCGTGGGGCTCGTTCCCGTGATGCAGATCGTGCCCCTGCCCACGCTCATGAACGACCGATACCTCTACTTCCCGATGCTCGGCGCCGCTGGGGCACTCGCGCTCGCCGCCGAGCCCCTCTTCGCTTCCCGCGCGCGCGCCCTCCGACTCGCCACGCTCGCAGCCTCGTGCACGACCGTCCTCTCGCTGGCCATCGCGAGCCACGCCCGCGCGGAGGTGTGGCGGGACGACCTCTCGCTCTGGCTCGACGCCGCCGCCAGGGCACCGAAGTCGACGCTCGCCTGGAACGGGCTCGGAATGTCGCTCGTCGACGCCGGCCGCACCGATGAGGCGATCCACGCGTTCGAGAGGGCCCTCGCGCTCGACCCGGACTACCGGCTCGCGCTGAACAACCTCGGGGCCCTCTGCAATCGCCTCGGGGATCCCTTGCGGGGGCGCCCTTACCTTCTGCGCGCCGTGGCCCTCTATCCCGGCTCGTTCGGAACCCTCATGAATCTCGGGATCGGCTACCGAATGACCGGGGACTGGAAGGCCGCAGCAGCGGCCTTCCGGGCCGCCGCGGCGCTGCGGCCCGGGCAGCCCGACGCAGCGCGCATGCTCCGGGAGGCGGAACTCCGCGCGCAGCCCTGAGAACGGCCATCCAAGGCGAGCGCGGCCTAGCCTCGCGGGACGTTCGAGGAGACGGGGAGAAGCACGGGAGGCAGCGCGGCACGTTCAGCCCGGGTCATCTCCACGGGGGGCAGGACCTTCACCTCGATCCCCTCGTCGGTCGCGGAGATGACCTGCAAGCGCATCTCCTCGAACTGGATGACGTCCGAGCGGTCGAGCTCGAACTTCACCTCGGCCGTCATCGGCGTCCTCGGATAGTTCTCGCTCCACTCCCGGTAGTAGAAGGCGATCATGCCGAGGCGTCGGCCCTCGTAGACGAGCTCTCGATTCACAACGGCCGGGGTACCGGAGAAGCCGTCGGCGAGGCCTCCCTGCACCTTGATGAGCGGCGCGCCGACCAGGGCCGAGATGGTGGTCCCCGGTCGGTAGGTCGAGTAGACGCCGGTCGTGGTCCAGCACCCCGCCAGCGACGCAAGGTTGGTCGCAAGGACCACGGCCTGGAATGCACGCTTCACAATTCCTCTCCGGCGAGGTTCGCTCACGAACACAGGATATGCCCTTCGCCGCCCACCTACGTCTCCGCGGTGCTACCCCCTTCCGGAGCGTGGCGGGAAACGGTGTCAGATCTGCCGGAGTGACCTCCGCCCGACGGCGCCGGCCGTTTCCCGGAGCGGTCCCTGGATCGGGGCCTCCGCGCCGACGGGCGGCGGCACGACACCGTTGCGTTGCGCCCCGAATCGGGCGACGGTCTTGGAAACGGGCGCGGGAAGAAAGCCAACGGGAGTTCGGCGGTGAGAAGAACATGAGGTATCGGACGCGTCTCTTGGCCGTCCTCGGCGCCGGAATGGCCGCCCGAGTACTTTACGTTCTTGCCCAGGCCGCCACCGATCCCGCCTTCTCGAGTCCCCTGCTCGACGGAGAGTACTACCTCGCCATCGCCCGATCCATCGCGTCCGGCACGCCATCCCCCGAGGCTGGAGCCTTCTACCTCGCTCCCCTCTACTCGCGACTGCTGGCGGCCTGGCTGGCGCTTGGAGGCGAGAGCTTCACCTGGCTCTACCTGGCGCAGCAGGCGAGCATGGTCGGGGCCGCCGCGCTGCTCGCCGCGGTCGCCCGCCGCGTCGCCGGCGACCGCGCGGGCCTAGCCACGGCCGCGCTCGCGCTCCTCTACCATCCGTTCCTGTACTTCCCCTCGCGGCCGCTCGGCGAGGCGATCTCCATCCTGCTCCTCGCCGCGGCGGTATGGCTCGTCGATCTTCCCGGCAGGACCTCTCGCGCGACGGCCGGGCTCGCGGCCGGCTTCGCCTCGCTCGCGCGCCCCAACCTGCTCCTCGCACCCCTTGCCTGGATCGTCCGCGACGGAGTCGCCCGCCGGTGGGCGTCGGTCCTGCTCGTCGCGGCTGGGTTGGTCTTGGCGATTGCTCCCTCGGCGATCCACAACGGCGTCGCTTCCGGTCACCTCGTCCCGATCTCCTCCAACGGCGGCATCACGCTCTTCCACGGAAATGGCCCGGGGGCGGTCGGCATCTTTGCAAAGCCCACCGGGCTGTCCGGACGGGTGATGGACCAGCGCCAGGAGGCGACGGCGGTGGCGCGAGCACGGACCGGACTCCCGCTCGATGACATCGAGGCCGATGGCTGGTGGGGGAGCCAGGCAATCCAGGCCCGCCTCGGCGAACCCGGCGGGACGGCCAGGCTGGTGGGGAGGCGCCTGCTGCTGCTGGTCGACAACGCCGAGCACGGCCTCGACTACGCCCCGGATCTGGACGAGAACCCGTGGCGCTTCGCGGCACCGGTCTCCTTCGCCGTGCTTCTCGCGTTTGCGGCGGCCGGCGTCTGGCTCCGGGGGCTGCGGGGGACTGGCGGCTCCACCCTGTGGCTCGCCGCAGCGACCTCGGCCGTCGCGCCGGTCGTCTTCTTCGCCGCGAGTCGCTACCGGCTCCCGCTTGCGGCACTCCTCTGCGTTCCCGGAGGGGTCGGCACTTCCGCCCTGATCGACGAGCTCGGCAATCGTCACGCGCGGCGCGCGCTGGCCGCCGCGGCCGCGGGAGTGCTGGCGGCGGGGCTGTCGCTCCTCGTTCCGAGCGGAGACCTCGCGCGTACCGAGCACGCATCTGCCCTCGCCAACCTCTCGGTGCTCCGGAGACGGCAGGGCGACCTCGACGACGCGCTCCGGCTCACCCGTCGGGCCATCGCCGAGGACCCGGCGAACTCGAACGCCCGCTTCAACCTGGCCGTCTACCTCGCCGCGAAGGGCCAGCGCTCGGAGGCCGAGTCCGCGTACCGGGAGATACTGGCGCGCGAGCCGGGCTTCGCCGAGGCCGCGGTAAACTTCTCGAGCCTGCTCCTTGGGGAGGGACGCGCGCCCGAGGCGGTCCCGATCCTCCGGCAGGCGCTCGCGGTACGCCCCTCCCACACCAAGTGCTGGAAGAACCTGGTCGCGGCGCTCTTGCTGTCCGGCGACCCCGAAGGCGCCCGGATGGCGGCGGCGCAGGCGCTCTCGGCCGGCGTGGTCGTAGACAACGTGCCCGGGCTCGGCCCGGGGCGCTGAGAACCCGCGCCGCTGGTCCGGCTCTCAGGGCGTGAACCAGTTGGCGGCGCCGTGACAGCCGACGCAGGCCCCGGTGGTCGGGTCCCACGAGGTGATGTTGTTGCCCACGTCGACCACGCCGTTCACGTGCAGCGAGAGGTTCAC
This sequence comes from uncultured delta proteobacterium, assembly GCA_963754915.1. GTDB lineage: Bacteria > Myxococcota > Myxococcia > Myxococcales > Anaeromyxobacteraceae > DATJZG01. Next base: position 416,717 of record CAVWHZ010000016.1, read on the forward strand.
CGGGCCCGTGGCGAACCCGTAGCCGGGGTGGCAGTTGCCGCAGGTGAGCCCCACGCTGGCATGGAAGACGTGGATGCTCTCCGGGGGCGAAGTGGTCGGGATGAGGCCGCCCGTGGCCGGCGGCAGGTCGTGACACGTGCCGCAGGCGCCCTGGCTCGCTCCCCCGGTCCAGGAGGGGTTGAACTTGTTGCCACCGGGCGAGTAGTTGCCGTGGCAGTAGGTGGCGGAGCATCCGGTCGCAGGCGAGTAGGTCGGAGCAGCTCCCCCGGTGGTGGCGATGCCGCCGAACGTCACGAGGCTCGTCGCCCCGCTCGGGTGCGGCGCGGCGGGCGGCATGGGGTTGTGGCACTGGCTACACGAGAACGGGTTCGCGAGCTGGGCGGCGCTCGTGGGGTTCACGTGCGCCTGGTGCGCGCCCACGGCGGCCTGGGTGGTGTCGGTCTCGCCCTGCACGCCGCGCGGGGGAGCAGCCGCGAGGAACGGATCGGTGCCCGGGACGTTCGCCGGCCGGTTCGCGGTCCCGTGGCAGAAGGTGCAGTCGGTGAGCCAGCCGGGGTGCCCGGCGGCCGCGTGGCAGTCGTTGCAGGAACTCGTCGGCTGGCCGTCCGCGCTCGAGAAGTCGACGCCGCCCACGCTATGGCACTGGAGGCAGGCCTGCATTCCGGTGGCGGGCGACGTGAAGTCGAGCGCGGCCAGGGTGTGGGCCCCGCCGATGGGGTTCGAGGCCGACTCCGGGGCGCACCCGGCGCTTTGGCCGAAGGCGCTCGATAGGACGCACCAGTTCGGGTCCGCGTGCGCTCCCTCGTCGATCTGGCCGTTGATGTGCGCGCTCGTCCCCGTGGAAACGCTCACCGAGATGGTCCCGTCCGCTCGGACCGTGTCGGGGTGACAGCCGCTGCAGGCCGCGGGCGAGAGTGGCGCCGTCCCCAGGTTGGGGCTCAGGTCGACGTGGCCCTTCGGCGGCAGGTCGTGGCAGCTGCCGCAGGTCGCCTGCCCCGGACCCTTCGTCCAGTCCGGGGTGAAGGCGTTGCCCATCACGTCGCTGCCCCCTTGGCCGTTGCCAAACCACTGGAAGGAACCGTGGCAGTAGACAGCCGAGCACGTCGGGTTGCCGGTGGCGATGTCCCACCGGGCCGTGCCGGGATTCGTGCCGGCAGAGGCCGAGACGGGACCGAGCGCGAGGCCTCCGAAGACGACGACCTCCGCCGGCGGATTGCTGACGTGGCTGTAGTCGGTCGGGACGGGGTTGTGGCAGCTGTTGCACGGCAGCGGGCCGCGGAGCGCTCCTGCGACCGTCGGGTTCAAGTGGGGCTGGTGGGCCCCGACCGCGTAGGCGGGAGCGTTCTGCGGGGGGCGGGGCGGGGCGGCCTCGAGGAGCGGGTCGGTCCCCGGGAAGTTGCCGGTCCGCCCTGCGGCGCCGTGGCACAGCGCACAGCCAGCAGTGCCGCCGCCTCCTCCTCCCACGAGGGGACGCGCGTCGCCGCAGGCGGCGAGGGCGAGCGCGAGCGAAGCGCCCACGGCCAGGACGGACCTGTCTCGCATGAGTTCCCTCCGGGGCAAGTTCGTACCGCATCCGTCCGAAGATCTCATCAACCGTCTCGCGGCCGTGGGCCCGCGGCGGGCGCCCCTGTACCCCCGAAATCGGGTGATTGCGGCGCCCGCGAGCCACTTCGTAGGCAGCGGATCACCCGCCGTGCTCCGTCGGATCTTCGCCGGAGGTCGGACCCGATTCTGGTTTCGGGGGCCGGCATTCGCAGAAGTGCTCGCCTGGTCCGTCGCGCTGCACTCCGTCGCACGGGCCCCGGGTGCGGAGCTCGGCACCAGCGTCGGGTCGTTGGGCTGGACATCGCGAGGTTGCGCGACTTGGGTCCGGGGGTTCCTCGCCCCCCGGGACGATGGCGGGCGAATCTCGGGCCGCAGACCGCAGGCCGCACTTCGACACAACCATTTGCCCGAACACCGCTTTTCGGCAACGGGCGGAACGCGCACACCGCAACGCTTTCCCGCACGTTGCGGGGGGGATGTGGTACCCTTCTGGGTCGATTTGGCTGGAGGATTCATGACAGCGCTTCGGGGACGCATCCGCCTCGCCCTGACCATCGGCTTGTCGGCGCTCGCCGTCGCTTGTGGGCCGTCCACCGGCGGTATCGGCAGCGCGGTGGGCCCCGTCTCTCGCAAGCTCATCGACTCCACCGGCGGCTCTGTGACCTCGGCGGACGGCGTGCTGACGGTCACCGTTCCCCCCGGAGCGCTGGCGACCGCGACCGACATCTCCATCCAGGCGATCACGGCGGCAAACCCGGTCATCGGCAGCGCCTACGAGCTCGCGCCGGCGGGGGTCGTCTTCGCCGCGACAACCGCGGTCACGCTGACGTTCAACACCACCCAGATGACCGGGCTCGCCCTGCCGGTGACCCAGCTCTGGGTCGACCACCAGATCGGAACGGGCCTGTGGTGGCGCGCCGGCCAGGTCACGGTCGACGGCACCGCGCAGACGCTCACCACGTCGGTCCAGGACTTCACCTGGACGACCTGGGGCGTGGTCTCCGCGAGCGGTCCCAACGTCGGCAAGGACCTCGTCGGAACGCTCTCCCTCACCTCCACGTTGAGCGGAATCGCCGGCGTGCCGTTCACCGCCAGCGCGTCGGTGACGCTCGCGTACTCGGGAAGCGACGGCCGTGCGACCTACTTCGTCCCGCTGGGCACGATGACGCTGCTCACGAGCGTCGCCGCACCGGCGACGAGCTGCATGCCCGTCAGCGTTCCGGTGACGAGCGACAACGTGGTCGAGGTCCAGAACAGCCCGCCGAACCTCGTCATGGCGCTCAACACCAACTGGAGCGACACGTGCGCGAACGGCGTCTCCACGCCCTTCGACATGCTCGGTACGGTGGCTCCGCCCGCCCACCTGTGCACGCGCACCTATTCCGGCATGCCGGTCATCGGCCCCGCGACGAGCGTCTCGCCCGTCTCGGCGCTCGAGTGCGACGCCGGCAACCCTCTCGGCCCCTGCTCCTTCGTCATCGACTGCGGCACGCTCGGGAGCGAGATCGCCCAGTGGAACTTCGCCCCGTGCACGCCTGGGGTGGCCTGCGCGTCGGCGAACCCCTGCCACACCGCTGCCATCTCCTGCGCCACCGGCTCGCCGGTGTGCACCGACAACGGCAACGTGGCGGACGGGACGAGCTGCGGGACGAACCTTGTCTGCGGCGGCGGGGTCTGCAACGCCTGCACCGAGGGCGCCGCCTGCACGTCCGCGAACCCCTGCGACGCCACCGCAACGTTCGAGTGCTCGAGCGGGTTCGCGGTGTGCACCGACCGCACCTTCGTCGCGGCGGGGACGAGCTGCGGGACGGACCTCGTCTGCTCCGCCACCGGCGTCTGCGGCAGCTGCACCCAGGGCGCCGCCTGCACCCCGACCGTCGTGAACCCGTGCGCGCTCACCGACACCATCGAGTGCAGCTCCGGCGCCCCGGTCTGCACCGACCGGACCTTCGCACCCGCCGGGACGAGCTGCGGGACGGGCCTCGTCTGCTCCGCCACCGGCGTCTGCGGCAGCTGCAGCCAGGGCGCCACCTGCACCTCCACGAACCCGTGCGCGGCCACCGCCACCATCGCGTGTGGCTCCGGCGCCCCGGTCTGCACCGACCAGACCTTCGTCGCGGCGGGGACGAGCTGCGGGTCGAACGAGGTCTGCAGCGCCACCGGCGTCTGCGGCAGCTGTAGCCAGGGCGCCACCTGCACCTCCACGAACCCCTGCGCCGCCACGGCCACCATCGCCTGTGCATCCGGCCTGCCCGTCTGCGCCGACCAGACCTTCGTCTCCGACGGCACGAGCTGCGGCTCGAACCTGGTCTGCAGCGCCGGCGCCTGCGTCTCCTGCACGGCGAACGCCGCCTGCACGCCCGCGAACGCCTGCCACGTGGGCGTGGAGGCATGCGCCACCGGTCCCGTCTGCACCGACACCGGGACGAACCAGCCCGACGGCACCGCCTGCGGCGCCGGCCAGAGCTGCAACGCCGGAACCTGCGTCCCGAGCCAGACCGTGGCCGGCACCCGCTATGCCTACTTCTGGCCCGACGCGGTGAGCACGCCGACGCCCACCGCGGCCCCCGACGTCCAGCTGCCCATCCACGCGACCATCCAGGCCATCGTCTCGGCGAGCGGCACCGTCCGGGCCTACCCGGGAACCTTCGCCGCCGACGGCTCCGGCACCTTCTCGATCCCCAACGTCCCGACGGGCAGCTACTGGCTCACGCTCGTCGACGGCAGCGGCGTCGTCCACGCCGTGGAGACGCCTTCGACGACCGTCGACCTGGGCTACGACCTGCTCGGACGCATCGACGCGACGCCGGCCACGCTCCCGACTGCCATCACGCTCGTCCTCACGAACCTCGACCCCTGGGACCCGACCGGCAACCAGCTCCAGCTCACCGCTGCGAACGCCAACGTCTGGGACCTCGCCATCCCGCCCCTCGGCCTGCCGGTCGGGGCGACCGACACGACAGGCCTTGCCCCGCTCGACTGGTCCGTCGGCACCTCCGGCGCGCTCGACCTCCTCGAGTCGGCCGACGTCCTCTATCTCCACCAGCTCGCGTCGGCGAGCGTCACGCTCGGCGCCGGGAGCTACGCCTACGCATACGCGGACAAGTGGGCCTCGCTGTCCGGGATCGCCATGACGAACGGGCTCCCCGCGACGTTCACCGCCGCGCTCGCAACCCCGGCGACCACCTCCGCGCTCGCCATCGACTGGCGCACCACGCAGTTCGAGGCCATGGTCGCGCAACTCGGCCCCGGCACGAGCACCGCCTCCGCGGCGCACCTCCTCGCGGTGGGCGCGAACGCGCACCCGCTCGCCTTCCCGGCCCCGCAGGCCTCGGCGGGCGCCCCGACGCTCTTCCTCCTGCAGCTGCCCACCGGAACGGGCGACGTGACGGCCGCGACTCCGCCGGCGTACGGCCACTTCCTCGACCCGCTCTGGAACGAGTGGCGCGACGTCGAGTTCCGGGCCCAGGTGAGCTACCTCGCCACGGGGGCCTCGACGGCCTTCGTCGAGGTGGCGAGCGTGGGGCAGCGAGAGGCCATGTCCGGTCCGCCGGCGGCGACGCTCGCGCCGGCGCTGGGCCCGGTCCAGGCCCCTCTCGTCGCGGGATCGGGTGCCATCGCGGCGGCCGGCGTCACCCTCGCCGGGGCTACGACCACGCCGACGATCTCCTGGACCGCCCCCGCCGTGGGGTCGCCGACGAGCTACACGGTGACCATCTACCTCCTCGGTCTCTCCGGGACGGGCACGACGTCCACCGAGGTCGGAACGTGGGTCACGCCCAATCTCAGCGTGCCGGTGCCGGCGGGCTTGCTCGCCGCCGGGAGCACTTACTACGCGCGCATCACCGCCAACGCCCGCGCCGCAGACGGGTTCGCCACCGCGCCCCAGCGCTTCCCCAACGTGGGCTCCTGGGCAAGCATCCTCACGAGCCCGTTCACGCCATAGGGGCGGCGCCCCCGTACTCGCCAAAGGCCCGCATCACCCCGGGCCGCGCGCCTACGGGGAGAGCGTATCCCCGAGGTCGTAGACGCTCCACTCCTCGGTGATGCCGAGCGTCTTCACCCCGGCCGCGAACCCGATGCCGTTCAGGAAGGCCCGGTACCGGTCCTCCCACGCGCAGACCACGTACCTCGCGCCGAACCGGCTACGGATCATGTCGGCAACGTTGGCCGGCGCCTCCCGCGGCAACCGGTACCAGAGCCGGTAGAGGTCGGGGTCCCTGGCGTAGAGGAAGGTGGGGTCGAGCGCGACAATGAACTTCCGGCCCGGCAGCGCGAGCAGCAAGTCGCCGGTCCGCTCCCACCCGCAGGTGTAGACCTGGGCACCCGGCGGGATGCGCTGCGCGAGCCAGCCAGCCAGCGCGGGCGGGATGTGATCCTCCCGCGTCCCGAGCCCCCGAACGGTCTCGACGAGCGCCCCACCCGAGTAGAGCGAGAGCGCGGCGAGCACCCCGACCGGCAGGCAGGCAGGCGCCATCCTGGCGGCGCGACCGGAGGGCCAGGGGATCGATCTCGAGGCGAGCGCCAGCGCCGCCACGGAGAAGGGGACGAAGTACTCGGCGAAACGCGCCGTCCGGACCGTGACGAGGCCGAAGGCGAGCGCCGCGAGCGCGAAGGCGAGAGGCAAGCTCCCTCCGCGACGCCCCCGCCAGCCGAGCGCGAGCGCGGCCGCCGTCATGGCGACGCACCCCATGAGCCAGCTCAGCCACTGGGCCACGGTGAAGGGGTCGAACTCCCGGCCGAGCTCGAAGCCCTCCCGCCCTCCCCACGCGTTCCCGATGAGTACCCCGCCGATGACCAGCCAGGTCTGGCGGAGCAGGTTCACGGTGTTGGGGTGGACGAGGAGACCGAGCGCGAGGCCAACGAGGACCACCACGGCGGGCCACCAGCGCAGCCGCTCGCCGGAGAGCCGGCGCGCGACCTCCGCCACCGCGACAAGAGCAAGCGGCATCGGCCAGGCGATGTAGGCCCAGGGGTACAGCGCCGAGACAAGCGCCAGGACCGCGAGCCTGCCCCTCGCCGCCGCCCATAGGGCCGCGACGGAGAGGGCGATGGAAAGGAGGTGCGGCCTGGCCAGCGAGAACCGGAAGAGAAAGACGTCGGTGGCGACGAGCGGGGCGAGCGCCCAGAGGCCCGCGAGCGGCACTCCCTCGGCACGGAGAACGAGGTAGAGGGCAAGGAGCAGCGCTGCACCTGCGAGCGTCGCCACCACTTTGGAGGCCGCGATCCAACCCCACCCAGTGAACGGAACGAAGAGCAGGTGGAACAAGAGCTCCTTGTCGGCGTAGTGGTCGGCAAGCCAGCTGAACGGGGTCCAGGGAAATGCGTGGAGCGGGCCGTTCTCGCGGATGAGCTGGCCTACGGCGGCGTGGTAGGCGGTGTCGGAATCCCACGGCACCGAGACAAAGTGGAACTGGAGGACCCCCGCGACGAGGAGGTAGAGGGCAGCCCACGCCAGGACTGCGAGGACAGGGGCCCGGCGGGGCGGGCCGAGGGCGATGGCTGAGGGCTCGGTCATCGTCGTCCAGGGGTAGGCGCGTAGGGCGTTCCGCAACCGCCCCGTTGGGCCGCGACCTGGACCGTAGGCGACGTGGCGCCATTCCGTCCAGTCGGCGCGCAGATGGAGGGCTCGGCCGACCCTCCGACCCCGGTGCTGGCGTGACCCGCTAGGAGCCCATCTCCAGGCGTTCCGCGCGGTTGGCACTCAGGCCCGCGCGACGGCGGGGTCGGCCTGGCCCCAGAAGTCATCCCCGTCGGGGGCGTAAAGGCTTGATATTTATACCCATTTGCGGGGCGTCTTTGGCGCGCGGCTCGCTAGGCTTAGCCGGCATGACCAGGCGGACGGCATGGGTTTCGAGTGCAGCGCTGCTTCTCGCTTCGCCCGCCGCGGGCGAGGACCCGGCGCGGGCCCTCTTCCAATCGTACCAGGCGAGGGCCGCCCGGGACGTCGCCGAGGCGGCCGCAGAGCAGCCGCGCACCTACGCGACCCCCTCGGCGCCGGTGCCGATGGAGATCCACACCGGGCCAGCGCGCGTTGCCGTCGCGGCACCTGCCGCTGCCCCGGCGGAGGGCGCCTCGACCGAGAGCGCTTTCGGCTGCGTGCTCCCGCGCGAGGGTTCACACAGGGCCACGGTGAGCCAGTGCCTTGGATGCCACGGACGGACGATGGGCGAGCACACCGGCCACCCGGTGGAGGTCGACTACGAGCAGTCGCGCGCCTACGGCGCATCTCCCGGACACCTTCGCCCGCTCGCGGAGGCCGTGCAGCGAGGCGCATTCGTCCCCGACGGGAAGGTGCGCTGCGTGAGTTGCCACGACGGCAGGTCCCGGTATCGGTACCGGCTGGCCATCCCGCCCGGCGCCGAGATCCGCCCGGCCGTCCGGCCGTCCGATCCGCGTACCTATGATGTCTCCCTCGCGCCCCGGGTTGCCGCCCGGGCTGCGGGCGCTCAGCAGATGGCACTTCCCGACGGGTACGAGGTGAGCGCGAAGCCGCTCTGCATCTCTTGCCACCCCATGGACTGAGCGCCCCGGGCCAGAGCTCTCGCGGCCTACGCCGCGTCGCCAGGGGTCTCCGAGCCCATCGCCGCCTCGCCCGGCGCGGGGGCTCTCCTCCTGCGGCGCTCGAGCAGGACCGCCCCGGCGATCGCCGCCGCGAGGGCGCCGTAGCTGACGAGTAGGAGGGGGCCGAACGGACGCGGCCGGTACTCGAATACCACCCGGTGCTCCCCGGGCGACAGGCGGACGCCGCGAAAGAAGTAGTTCACGACCGCGATCGGTCGGTCGGCGCCGTCGACCTCGACCCTCCAGCTGGGGGCGGTGCGCTCCGTGGAGGCGAGCAGCGCACCCTCGCCTGCGGGTACGTCCGCGAGGAGTTCCACCCGCTCTGGTCGGTAAGACACGACCCGGACCGATCCGAACGCGCCCGGCACGACGGGCGTCCCCGGGATTGCCTCCTCCGCGCGGCCGACGAGGACGGGGATCGGGTCTCCGGCCCCGAGGCGGGAGAGCAACGCCACGCCGGCCTCGCGGGGAGGCGCCGGCCAGGCCGTGGGCGAGAGCCAGTACCGGTCCGCGGCGAGGACCTCGACGAAGCGGCCCTCGACGAGGGGGGTAAACGCCCTCGACACGAGCGTGACGTCCCCCTCGACGACCGGCACGTGGTTCACGAGGTTCAGCTTCGTGAAGTGAAAGAAGGGATCGGTCCGTCTCGGGGCCAGCGGGTCGAAGTCCGTTCCCAGCGCCTCCACGGCCGAGCGAATCGTCGCCTTTCCCGGAGGATCGCCGACCGTGAACAGGTTTGACTGGAAGTGCCAGGCGAGGTCGGCCCCGGCGAGGGCGACCAGCGCGGCGGCCACCCACGCACCGCGGCGAGGGAGCACCCGCAGCGCGGCCGCGGCCAGCGCCGTCGCGAGCAGCGCCGGGAGCGTCCAGCGGAGGGCGACGGCGAGCTCCGCCTCGAAGAGCCACGCAGCGAGGGCTGCGGCCAGCGCGACGACGGCGAGCCAGCCAGCCAGGATCCGGGCCGCGAGCGCTCGCGCCGTCGTCGCTGCGAGCGACGCCCCGACGCCGGCGGCGGCGGCGAGCGGCGCGAGGAACAGGGCGCGCAGCATGCCGTTGTGGCGCATGTAGCGCGTCGCGGGGACGAGGTGGTGGAGGACGGTCCGGAGCCCCCCGTCGCCGCCGAGCGAGACCAGGAACCAGAACAGGACGAACCCGACGATCCACCAGGCCCGCGGGCGCTTTCGCACCACGTAGACCGCCGCAAGCGGGAAGGCGAGCGCCCCGGCGTACCCATTCGTCATCGACACGTTGGAAGGGAAGAGCGCACGAAGGTCGATCGAGATCCGCGGGAAGAGGAACGTCACCGAGCCGAGGAGCGGGAAGGGATTCCCCCGGAGCGCGAGCTCGTCCGCGACGTGCCCGGTACGGTCGGTGAAGGTCCCCGCCTCGACGAGGAACGCCCAGAGCGCCGGCGACCAGGCGACCGCCAGGACGCCGACCGAGACTGCGAGCACCGCCGCGACCCAGCCGAGGCGGCGCCCGAAGGGCAGCGGGTGCTCGCGGCCGGGGCCCGAACCCGGCAGGAGAAAGGCGATCCCGAGCCAGAGCGCGAGCGCGATGAGCTCGAAGATCGACGAGCCCCCCGTACCCGCCCAGGGCGGACAGGCCCAGCGCGGCGCCGAGGAGCAGCGTGTCCGACCAGGCGACGCGGGCCACGGCCCGGTGGCCGAGGGCGAGCACCCACGGGTACCAGGCCGCGGTGACGAGGTACGGCAGGTGCTGGCCGTGCCCCACGAAGAAGCCCGAGAGCGAGTAGCAGACAGCCGCGACGAGGCAGCCTCCCGGCCCCGCGCCGAGCACCGCGGCGAGCAGCATGGCGCCGAGCCCCGACCACGCCCAGATCGCCGACCAGAACAGGAGGTAGGCGTCGAGGTGGCTCGACCGGAGGAAGGATGCGACTACCGCAGCGGGCTGGTACCAGGCCTGCTGCGGGTCGGAGAAGAAGGGCTGGCCGCAGGCGGTGAACGGATCCCACAGCGGCAACCGCCCAGCGTGCAGGGCGTCGGCGGCGTAGGCGAAGGCCGGGTAGTTGAAGTCGCGGCCGTCCCACTTGAGCTCGAGCCGTCCTGACCACACCGGCGCGAGCACGAGGGCGACGTAGACGAGGTAGGCGGCGACCGCCTTCCCCCAGTCGGCCCGCCTCGTCGCGCGGTGGGCCGCCGGCGTGATCTCCCCTCCGGGTCCCAACGCCGTCTCGCGGGGGGCGCTAGCGCTGCGTGGCGAAGACCTGGACGCGGTTGTTGTAGCGGTCGGCCACGAAGACCTCGCCCCGACCGTTCATGCAGATCTGGCTCGGGTAGTAGAGGAGCCCCTCCACGAAGCCCAGGCCGAGCTGGCGCCCAAGGAACGAGCCATCGTTTCCGACGATCACCACGCCGTGCCCGTGCTGGTCGGCGACGAGCAGGACTCCCTTATTCGTCGCCACGAGGAAGGCCGGGAAGGTGAGCACGTCCTTCAGGCTCTTCGTGAGCGGCTTGAAGGCGCTCGCCGCCTTCTCCGCGGCCCACACCACTGACTCGGTCGAGTCGATTACGAAGATCGTACCCGCCGGGTCGACGGCCACGTCCGTGAACTCGCCGGAAGGCAGCGGGATCTGCCGGGTCACCTGGCCCGCTGCGTCGAGGACGAGCACGCGGCGGGGGGGCGCGTCGATGAACACGATGCCGTCGCCGGCGTCGACCTTGAACGCCACCGGGACCACCGCCTCGGCGGAGGCGATTCCCTTCACCTCGATCCACCCGGCGAAGGCGCCTTGCGCGTCGAGGCGCCCGATCTTCCGCGCCTTGCGGTCCAGGACCAGGACGTTGCCCTTGCTGTCGAAGGCAAGGGCAGTCGGTTGCTTGAAGCTGTCGTTCTTCATGACCGTGGAGGAGACCGGCGCGCCGTTCAGGAGCTGGTACTTCACGAACCGGGCGTTGCCAGTGTCGGCGACGACGATGGCGGTGTCACTGCAGGCGACCCCTTCCGGGTTCTGGAGCGCCACCTCCTTGTCGTCCTGGTAGATGGAGTTCGAGAAGCGCAGCGACAGCGAGTCCGCGCGGACAGGGCCGCCGACGGAGAGCGCGGCGAGCGCGAAGAGCGCGAGCGGGATTCGGTTCACGGTCCTCACCTCCGGTACGTCTCGTGGCACTTTACGCAGAGCTCGGTCTGCGTCCCGTAGGGCATGAGCTTCTTGAACTCGGTCCCGTGTGCCCGATGGCAGGAGAGGCAGTCGAGCCGCAGGTTCTTGTTGCGCGGGTCGATCGCCTTGGCGCCGATGGGGTGCGTCGAGTGCGCCGCCCAGTCGTGGCACTTGGCGCAGAGCGCGACGCGGTCCGGAGTGACGAAAAGGAGCGCCCCGCCCGCCGAGTGCGGATCGTGGCAGGCCACGCAGTCGCCCGTCTCCACCGGCTGATGCTTCTCGAGCGCCCTCTCGCTGCGCCGGATGGTGTCGGCGTGGCACTGGCCGCACACCACCACCGGGTTCGCGCGCATGAGCCCCTTCTGCTTGGAGGCGTGCGGGCCGTGGCAAGTCAGGCAGCTCTTGCCCTCCAGCACCGGCTGATGCACCCGGTTCTTGTCGAGGATCTCGACCATCTTCGGGCCGTGGCAGCCCTTGCAGAGCTGGGGCGCGACCTCCCGGGTGGCGAGCGGGTTCGCCGAGCCCGCTGGCTCGTGGCACGCGCCGCACATCATCTTGGCGACCGGCGGGTGCACGTGGTTGTAGAGCATGCCGCGCTTGTCGGAGCCGTGCGGGTCGTGGCAGCTCGTGCAGTTGGACTTGGCGACCGGGTAGTTGAGATGGGCCTTTGCGAACACCGGCGCGGTCGTCTTGTGGCAGCCGAGGCATAGCGCCGGCACGCCCGCCTTGAGGAGGTGGTCGGCCTTCGCCGACCCGTGCGGCTCATGGCAGGCGACGCAGCCGGTGGTCTCGACCGGCTTGTGCTTGTACTTCGCCTTCGAGGCGCCCTCCGCGATCGACTTGTGACACGAGGCGCACAGCTCCGTCTGTGGCTTCACGAGCTGGTACTTGTTGGCGGAGGCGTGGGCGTCGTGGCAGGCCGAGCAGCCCTTCTCGGCGATGACCTTGTGGCTGCTCACCGCCTTCGCCGGGACCACGTCGTGGCAGAGTCCGCAAACCTGCCTCGGCTCGGCCGCGAGCAGCTTGCCGTGGTCGGAGGCGTGGGGATTGTGGCACCCGGAGCAGTCGCGGCTCTTCACCGGCGTATGGACGGATGGTTTCTTGACAATCTCCTGGAAGTCGCCGTGGCAGTCGAGGCAAACCTGGCCCGTCGCTCCGGGCTTGAGCTTGAACTTGGCCGCCTGGCCCGACGGCGTTGCCGCCGCCTTTGCGGACTTCGCGTCCGGTGCAGCCGCGAGGCTGAGCGTGAGCAGGACGAGGCTGATGGCAGTCATGTGCGCCCCTTACTTCTTCTTCTCGGTCACGTGGCAGGTCCCGCAGTCGCGTCCCGCGAAGGGAGCGTGCTCCGTCGCCTTGAAGAACTTCGGGTCCTTCGACGCGTGGGGATCGTGGCAGCTCATGCAGGCGATAGCCTTGGGATCGATCCCCAGGTGCGCGGACACGAAGGGCTTTGCGGCCATGTCGTGGCACTGCCCGCAGAGTTCGTGGAGCGGCTGGGCAAGGAGCCGGGCCTGGGTGGCGAAGTGGGGCTGGTGGCACGCCAGGCAGTCCTCGGCCGGCGAGTGCACCTTCTGCGCCTTCATCTTGTCCTTCACGGTCTTGTGACAGGTGAGGCAGAGGTCGGGACTCTGGGCGAGGAGCAGCGACTTCATCCCCGAGGCGTGCGGGCTGTGGCACTTGCTGCAGTTGCCATCTGCGTAGGCGGCATGGACGCTCTTCGCCCCGGCGAGGTCCTTCGCCTGCTTGGTGTGGCACCTGAGGCACGTCTCCTTCTCGGACGCGACGAGCATCCCCGCATTGTTGGAGGCGTGCGGGTCATGGCAGCCGAGGCAGTTGCCGTCCACGAAGGGCTTGTGGTTCGTCCCTCCCGTCGCGGTCTTCATCATGTCGGCGTGGCATTTTGCGCAGAGCTTCGCGCCGGCGGCCTTGAGCAGCTTCGGCGTGTCCGAGGCGTGGCCGGAGTGGCAGGCCTGGCAGTTCCCGGACTGCACGGGCTGGTGGATGTGTGTCTTCGTGAACTTGGCCTCCAGCTCGGCGTGGCAACGGAAGCACACCTTGTCGGCGCGGCCCGTGAGCATCCCGACGTAGGGGGAGCCATGCGGGTTGTGGCAGGTGTCGCAGTCGCCACCCTCGAAGGGGGCGTGCACGACCTTGCTCTTCTCGAGCGCCTTCAGCTTCCCGTGGCAGCCATAGCAGAGCGCGGGCACCTCGGCGTTGACGAGGCCCTTCAGCGCGCCGGCGTGGGTGGGATGACAGGACCCGCAGCCCGCCGCGGACGAAACAGGCTTGTGCGGCACGGGCACGTCGGAGGCCTGCTTCTCGTGGCACTTGGCGCAGAGCGCCTTCCCAGGGGCCTTGGTGAGCGCGTTGCTCGCCGAGGCGTGCGGGTCGTGGCACTTGAGGCACTCGCCCTTCTTGACGGGCGGGTGGACGGACTTCGCGCCGCCCTTGACGGTGGCGACATCGTGGCAGTTCGCGCACAGCGCGCCGCCGGCGGCCTGCACGGCGAAGGGCTTCCCGGAGCTCGCCGGCGCGTGGCAGGAGTCGCAGCCGCCCCCGGTGATGGGCGGGTGCACCGACGCCTTCAGGAGTTTCGCCTGGGCCGCGGAGTGCGGGTCGTGGCAGATGGTGCAGGTGCGCACGGGGTAGTCGCCGTGGGCCTTCTTGAAGGCCCCCTGGGCGGCGTCGTGGCACTTGGCGCAGAGGCGGGCCTCGTCCGCGGTGAGCAGGCCCTTGAACTCGGAGCCGTGGGAGGCGTGGCATGCCGAGCAGCCGCCCTTTGCCAGAGCCGGGTGGATGTTCTTCTGCTCGAAGCCCTTGCGGTCGTGGCAGCGGTAGCAGCCCTCGGCCCCGGGGGTCTTGAGGAGCTCCTTGTTGTTGCCCGCGTGGGCGTCGTGACAGTCGCTGCAGAACTTGGCCCCGTGCACGTAGGGCTTCGCGAGCCCCAGCGTCTCCTTCTTGTGGCAACTCGTGCAGAGCGCGTTCCCCGGCTGCTTGAGCGCGAGCCGCGGGACGACGCCGTGCCGGAGGTGGCAATCCTCACACTTGGGCGGTTTCACTCCGGGGTGGTCGAACTTCTTCGCGCCGACCTCGTCGGCGAACTTCTTGTGGCATTCGAGGCAGTCCTTCTGCTTGAACTGCTTCTCCGCCGCTCCGCCGGGCCCCGGGAGCGCGCCGAGCGCCACGGCGCCGAGCAGCGCGAGCGCCATCTTCGTCCACGGATTCCTGGTGCTGGCCAAGTTCCTGCTCCCTTCTTCTGGGCTCGGCGGCCCTGTCACTCGCCGAGCTTGGAGACGTAGATCTGGACGTCGTGGTGCTGGCGGAGCTTGTCGGCCCACTGCTTGACGACCGGGGCGATCTTCTCGCCGAAGAGCTTCTTCTGGATGCCCTCCTGCACGTCGGCGAACGGCTGCACGCTGGGAGGGACCTCCTTCAGGATGCGCACCACGTAGGCCTGGCCTCCTGGACCGTCCCAGAGGCGGTACTCCCCTTCCTTGGCCCCTGCGATGGCCTTGAGAAGGCCATCGGGCATGCTATCGACGGTCACCGGGCCGGCGGCGAACTGGAACGTTTGCTTGTCGGATGGGACGAGCCCGTCGGCGTTCTGCGCCATCCATTTGAAGTCGGTGCCGGCCTTGAGCTTCTGGATGGCGGTCTGTGCCTCCTTGACCTGTGAGAAGGCGAGGCCGTCGAGGCGGACCATGGCCGGCGTGGTGTAGTCCTTCTTGTGTTCCTCGTAGTACTTCTTCCCCTCGGTCTCCGTGACCTGGATGGTCGGCAGGATCGCGTTCTGCATGAAGGCCCCGAAGAGGATTTTGTCGGTGGCCTCGCGTGCAGGCCTCTTGAAGGCCTCCGTCGCGCGCAAGTTCTGGCGCTCCGCCTCATCGAGCAGGAGCACCCGGAAGAGCATGGAGTCGAAGACCACCCGTCCCTTCTGGTTGAGCTGCTTCTGGCCGGCTGCGTCCTCGACGCCGTGGTAAAATTGCTTGTCAAGCTCCTCGATGAAGTTCGCGACGGTGATGACCTTCCCGCTGTCGACGCGGGCGAGGGGGCGCGGGTCGTTCCTCAGCTTCATGATCCCGGCCTTGGTCTCGTAGTCGAGAGCGCGCAGGAGTTTCTGGTCAATCTCGGCGTGCTTCTTCGCGAGAGTCTTGTAGTACGTGGTGAGCGCCTCCTCGCGCTTGGTCGCGACCACGCTCTCCTCGACGCTCGTGCGGAGCGCAGGGTCGTCGCGCCGCCGGACCTCGATGAACTGCGCCACAAGCCAAACGTCGCCGACCTTGACGGGCGTCGTCACGCCACCGGGCTTAGTCTTGTCGAGCGCCGCCTTGATGGTAGGCATGAGCTGGTCCGCTGATACAGACCCCTCGCCCTTGTCGCCGGCTTTCTGCTCTTTCACCATGTCCTGCGTCACTTGGGCGAAGGTCTTTCCCTTGGCGAGGCGGCCCGCCACCCCCTTCGCGTCCTCCGACTTGGGAACGCTGATCGCGTGGAACCTGTATTGGGTCCGCGCGAGATCGTAGGCGCGATCCAGCTCCGCCTTCGTGACGTGGATGGCCTCGAACTGGCGGCCCTTCAGGATGTCCTTGAGCTTGTTCTCCTCCGCCTTCTCGATGCGGGCCTTTACCGCGGGCAACTCGTCGATGCCCTCCTCGCGTGCCTCGAGCACGAGGAGCTGCACGTCAATGAGCCGGTCGAGGAGCGCCCGGTACTCGGTCCCCGCCTTGGCCTTGGCGTCGGTCGGGTGCTCGCCGTGGGCTGCCATCAGGGCCTCGGCGAGCTGGCCAGCGGTGATGACGTCGGCGTCCACCTTTGCAACCGGGGTGGCGGCGAAGGCTGGCGAGAGGATTCTCGCGAGCGCCCGGGAATTCGAGTCACCCGCAGCGGGGGTTTGGTCCGCGGGGGAGTCTCCCCGGGAGAGGGCCGGGATGGTCAGCGTAAAGACGAGGAGGACGACGCGGGTCGAGGCGGATTTCATGGGCGCCTTGGCGCTGTGCAACCCCTGTGCCCCCACTGAGGCGCCTTTTGCCGTCTAAGTGATTGAAATAACGCTACTCCGCTTGGTAGCGCCGATACCCTGCGCGCAAGGTCTGCGTGCTCTCCGGACGCGCACGGCGCTCTTGCGCGATCAGGCTCTAAGTCCCGGCTGCGCCCGTTAGCGACCCGTTAGCGGCCCGCCGCCGGGGCGCTCTCGGCGACCGCTTGCGGGCGCTTCCCGGCAAGGAAGCCGTCGACGACACCGCGGGACACTCGACAGGTGAGGTCGCTCGCCGTGGTCACGCTCCCCAGCCCGAAGAAGAACACTCCGTCGTCGCCCTGGGCGCGCGAGTTCGAACGCCAGACCACTCGACGCGTCTTGCCGTCGATCGCCAGGACCGAGAAGTTCACCTTGGGGATGCCGGACGGACCGTCGTCGTAGGCCAAAACCTCTCCGGCTACGATCAGATCCGCGCGAAGCGAGGCATTGATGGCGAGGACATCGTCGAGGGATGGACCCTCCTGCATTACCACGCGGAAGGCGAGGAGCTCGTCCCGCACGATGCCCGGTTCGACGACCTCGATTCCGGGGACCGCGGCGAGCTCGCGGGCAATTTGCATGGCGACGATGTCGCCCGCGCCCCGGCGGGGGGTGCGGTTCATGAGCGGCAGCACGATGATCGAGAGCGGCTTGCTCGTGTCGAGCTGGGGGGAGCGGTGCACCCAGGCCGAGCCGCCGCCCGCCGGGCAAGGAACGGAGCGGGGTCCCTTGTGGTCGAGAAAGGCGCCGAGCCGGTCGCTCAGGGCCTCGAGGGCCATCGCCTCGAGCTCCGCCAGCGTGTGGACGATGCCCAGGGCGAGGAAGCCGGGGTTGTCGTCGCCCGTCATCGCGACCCCGTCAATCCAGGTGATGTGCGGCGTCTCCTCCGCGGAGACGACGCGCATGCCGATCGCGATGCGGGGCGGAGCGCCATCGACGTACTGCTGCACAGTGGCGATGAGCAAGCCGTCGACGCCAAGCTCCTCCTTGGCCGCCTGCGCCGAGGGCCCGTCGAGCCCGGCGGTGTAGCGGATGCGGTGGCGGTGCAGGTACTGCTCCACCGCCTCCCCGGCGACGACCTCGACCCCGGCGCTCGCCAGCGCCCGCTCGAGAGACGCGGCGAAGCCCTTCAGCGCCACCGCGCCACCCGTCAGGTTCTCGGGGGGAAGGAGCGCCAGCCGGGCACGTGGCGCCTCCAGAGGCGCGACCTCGCGGTGGGCGCAGGACCCGAGGAGGAACGCGGCCGCCGCGAGCGCCGTGACCCTACTTGAAGAGCTTTGCGATGAGGTCATCGACCGCCGCTTCCGTCACGTCGTTCATCGGGGCTCCGCCGCTGCCCACCAAGCGGTCCCAGAAGGAGAGGCCACCCTTCGTCACTACCGCAGACCAGACCTGCTTACCCGTCGCAGCCTCCTGCAGCTGAAGGCTCAGGGAAAGGACGTTGCCGACCGCGGTGCCGGACCGCACCTCGCCGTACTCGCGCACGACGCCTGTGACCACGGCGTCGGCCTTGAGCAGCGCGCCAATCTTGACCACCTCGTCGGCCGTGGGGGCCGTCGGGGTGGCGATCGCGAGCCGGTTGAGCGCGCGGGCAACCTCGCCCTGGGGGATCACGTAGACCGACCCGGTCGACAGGAGCGCCGTCGAGAAGGCGTCCCGCGTCCGGTCTGCCGCGATGGACTCGCGGCTCAGGTTGGCGAAAGGAAGCACCACCACGGTCCTCACCGAGCCGAAGTCCATGTTGGAGTCGTGGTAGTTCCTCCCCGACGCGCACGCGGTCACGAGGAGCAGCGCCGCGAAGGCCTTGGCAGTCACTCGCCTGTTCCTCATCTCCGATCCCTTTCCCGTCATGAACGGTCCCACTACAGAGTGATGGTGAGCACCGCGTACACGCTGCTCGAGGTGTTCGCGTATGCGATGTTGCTGACGTATTGATAGGTGTAATACAGCTGCACCCAAGCCGTCGGCTGGATGTTCCATCGGAGCCCGGGCGAGAAGATCTGTTGGCGCGTGTCGGACGCGGTATCGAGCGCCTGGTTGTAGGAGAGGGTGAAGGTGAGCTTCCCGCCAGGCAGCGGCGAGAAGCTCACCGACGCGTTCTCGGTGGTGGTCGGCGTCGTGTACCACGGGTACCATCCGATGGACACCGCCGCGGAGAGGGCCGGGAACGGGTTGAAGGCCAGCGAGCCGGAAATGACCCCGGTGCGGTTCTCGGAGAGCGCCTGGCCGGGGATCCGGGTCTGGGAGTCCTGGTAGGAGAATGTTCCCCCGAGCGTGAACATCGAGTTTGGGATGATGGTCATCCCGGCACTGACGGTCAGCGTGCTGAAGTCTTCGTTCGGGATCGCCGTCACTCCGACAACGGCACCCGGGATGGCCTGCGTGCCAACGGTGTAGCCGACCTGCCCGTTCAGGTTCACGCCCCGATAGAACTCGGCCAGGGTCGTGAACGACGCGGTCTGGTAGTTCCTCGAGAGCAAGGAGCCGACGAACGAGTACTGCCCCTGGTACGTCAGTGTGGCGTTGAGCGTCGGCAGGAACTGGGCCATCGCAGCCGCAGTGACGCGCAGGTCTGACTGCGCCGCCTGCGAGGAGGCGAGCGCGGTGCTTCCGATGAAATCCTCGACACGCATGGAAAGGAGGAAGATGCGGCTGACCTGCCCGCCCATGGAGAGCGCGTTCATGATGTTCCAGGTGTACCGGTCGCCGGTCCCGGTGGCGGACGCATGGTAGAAGGCGAGCGAGAAGTCGTAGGCGAGATTGAGCGACCTCACCAGCACGAAGTGGAGCGTCCCGGTCGCGCTCCCGGTGAGCGAGCTCAACGAGACGGACGCCGACGACGCCGACACCACGTCATAGGTGCGGATCTCGGTGACGTAGATATCGGCGTAGGTTCGGTCGAGCGTGACGCCGACCGCGAGCGGCCGCGTCACCACCTTCACGTACTGCGCCTGGATCGGCTGGATTCCGATCTCGAAGCGGTTGTCGATGACCCCGAAGGTGACCGACGTCACCGGGACCTGCGTCCAATTCTGGTTGTCGATGCTGGTGTACGCTGTCCACTGGAAGGCCGAGCTGATGCTCGAGGGCAGCTGTCGATCCACGTACACGTAGATGAGGTTCACCGCCGTGAGAGCGTCTGCGAACGCGGCCCCCACGTCCCTGAAGTTCGTGTCCCCTGCAACGCTCGGCGCGTAGCCGATGTCGATGCCGGCGCTCGCCGTCAAGTTGCCGTCGATGAGGCCAGGATTGGGCGTCAGCTTGTCGTTCGTGGGCGTGGCCGGCAGCGCTTCGACGAGCGAGAGTCCTTGCGTGGGGAACCGCTGGATGGGGACCTGGCCTGAGCCGTTCGCAGCGTGGATGCTCGTGCTCGTCCCGGTGAGCGTATAGCTGGCCGAGAGCACGAGCCGCTGGCCAAAGAACTGGTCGCCGTATGCCACGGTGCCGGTGTTGCCGACCGAGTTGGTCGTGAGCTCTGCCTTCCGGTCGTCCTCCGCCTCGAAGCGGCCGGTGTAGAAGAGGCTCAGGGGCCGCACCGGGTTGTACTTGGCGGAGACGAAGAGGTCGTTCGTGCTCTGGTCCTCCAGCTGGCGAGAGCTGTCGAAGAGGTCCATGTGCTGGATGGTCGCGCTGATGGTCGGCAGGTCCGCCGCGTTCCAGGTGGTCGTGAGCCCGACCGTGTTCTGGTGGACAGTCGGGGACGTGAAGGACAACCCGCCGGTCGAACTCGTGGCGAGCTTCTCCTGGCCGTCGAAGTAGGCCTGGCCCGACAGCGGCTGTGTGCCGAAGCTGAGCCTGGCGTTAATGTCCCAAAGCTGGGTGTTGATGCTCGACCAGACGCCGTCCGTCTCAGCCCAGTCCCATGTTCCAGGTGAGGTAGGCGCCAACATCCAGCCGGAGGGAGGGGAAGATCGCCTCGGTGACGAGCAGCTGGTACTTCTGGGTGAGTTGGCTCCCCTCGGTGTTGGAGACGAGGTTGGAGGCCACGGTCCGGCTGGTGCTGTAACTGTAAGCCGGCTGCAGGAAGAGCGTCCACTCCAGCGAGACGGCGGAACCCGGCAGGCACAGGAGCAGCGCCGCCGCCAGCGCGGCGCTCGCAGCCCAAGCGACCGACAGTGCCGAGTGTTTCATCTCGCGCTCAGTGCCGCTCTCCGATCAGTGCAACCCGGAACGGTACGCCCGCGGAGTCGAGCGTCGCGAGCACCTTCCGGCTTGCGAGGTCGACAGCCGCGACCTGGCTGCGCTCTGGTACGAGCACGATGAGCGCGTTCTCCACGTCGTCGATGGCCGAGTAGGTGACGCCACCCGACACCGCAGCCGCGCCCACGAGCAACAGGGTCGTGGGCTCGTAGACGTCGATGTGGTCGGATCCGGTCCGGCCGAGGTACACGAGGTCCGTGAGGGGGTCGATCTTCAGGGAGGCAGCGCCGAGCCCGATGAAGTACCGGCCGAGCAGTGTGTAGCTGGGCACCGCGTAGACCGTGAGGAACGGCGATCCGGAGTGGACCACGAAGAGCTTCGTGCCGTCGCGGTTCAGCTGGACCGCCACCGGCGAGGCCTCGGTGGCGATGAGGCCCACCGTGGCCCGGTTGGCGACGTCGAGGACCGTGATGCTGCTCGACATCCGGTTGCAGACGTAGGCGCGCTTGCCGGAGCGATCGATGAGCAGGTAGCTCGGCTCGTAGCCGGTCTGCACCCGGCTCGTCTCGAGCGTGGTCGCCGGGTCGAGGAAGCTCGCGGAGGCAGACCCGGTGTTGAGCGAGATGAGCGTCTGGCGATCGGGGGTCATCCCGAGGTCGGTAGGGCGGTCCCCAGGGCGGAGCCGGATCGGGAGCAACTGCATCCCCGTGAGGAGGTCGAGCACCGCCACCTCGTCCCGGCCGTTCAGTGCGACGTACCCCCGGAGCGAGATGTCGTCGAGGGCGACGCCGTAGGGATCTCCCGCAATCTCCAGGACTCCGGTCACCTGCCTCGTGTGCTTGTTGAAGACCGTGAGCGTTCCGGCGTCCGGGCTCGATGCCCAGGCGGTGAGCCCGGGAACCTGGGGATCGGGCGGCAAGGAGGAGAACACGGGGTTGAAGGTAGCTTCCGAAGGCAGGGACCGGGCTATCTCGAGCTTCAGCCAGACGACCGTGGCTCTTCCCCGCGTCACCGTGAACTGCGCGGTGACCTCGGGCGGCCGGTTGTCGACGAGGAGGTCGGCCGTCCCCTCAAGCCTGGAGACCGTGGCCTTCTTCACCCGGATGGCCATTCGACCGTAGCTTCCGGGGCTGAGGCGGCCCCAGGCGAGGAGTCGCTGGTCGCCAGGGCCCACCACGATCGGATCCTCTGATGCCACGGTCAGGGGAACGGCCGCTCCGTCCGACTGAAGGACGGAGGCCGCCTCCAGGGTGAACGAGAGACGGCCGCTCTCCTGGGGATGCGGCTGGAGGTAGAGATAGACCTCGCCGTCGGCCCCCAGGGGCGGCCGGACCGAAGAAGTGAGGCCCTGGCAGGCCACCAGGAACGGCAAGGCAACTAATGCGCCGCGTAGACGTCTCATGCCCCTCCCCGGGATGCCTGCGCAGACCTTGCGGCTCTTTTGTAGGCGGTTGGGTTTGGTAGCATGTCTCATGCCTCCGCCACTTGATCAGTGTCCATCCTCTCCGCTGGGGATGGGCGGGCAGGGGGAACAGGGAGTATCGCGCCGGGAGGAAGTGCTCGCCCCGCGCCGGAGCCGGCGAGAGGATCATGCGGCGGCAGCACTCGCGGGGCTCCAACGCCGCGCCCCGACAGCGGGTTACTTGTCTGTCCCGATCTGGTAGACCGCGACGCCCCGGTTCCCCTGCTGCGAGACATAAAGCTTGTCCTCGGCGAAGACCAGGTTCGTGGGAGCGACGAGGCTCCCGAGCTTCGAGCCGCGGTAGCCGAACTCGCCGAGGAAGTTGAACTCCCGGTCGAACACGATGATGGCGTGCTTCAGTCGGTCCGAGACGTAGTAGCGACCGGCGTCGTCGAGGGCCACGCCCTTGATGATCCCGAACTTCCCCGGCGCGCTGCCCGGTCGGCCGAACGACCGGAAGGTCCGGTCCGGGGCGATCACGAAGACCTTGAACGCCGCAGCGACGCTCACGACCAGGTTTCCGTGCTCGTCCACCGTGAAGCTGTCGAGCCCTGCCTCCCGGATCTTCTCGTCGTCGTCGAGCAGGGTGGAGATGTCCGTGAAGGACGTTGTCCCGAGCGCGAGGTCGACCGCCATCACGACCTTCGTCTGCATGCTGGCAAGGTAGACCTTGCCCTTCGAGTAGCGGATGACCTCGGGCCGGAAGTCGCGCTCGAACGCCCGAGTCAGGCCGTCGATCTTCACCTCCTCGACCATGTCCCCGCGGAAGTTGCAGCGGACGACCGCAGGCCTCGAGGCAAGGTAGCGTAAGGTGAGAATGTCGCCATCCTCCAGGGGCGCCACGCCCCACACCGCCCCAAGCTCGGGGTCCTCCGGCCAAGCGTATACCTCCATGCCCACGGCGTTGTAGACGCGGACGTTCCCGTTTTGGACGACGTAGAGCTCGTGGTGGAACGGGTCGTACTCCAGAGTCGCGGCGCTCGAAGAGAGCGGCCCGCTGATCGCGGCGAGCTGGTAGATGTACGAGACCGCGAACCCCCTCGCGCCGACGGGAAGCACGGCCAAGGCAGCCGTCAAGAGCCAGGCGATGGAGGACGGAACTCTCATGTCATACATAGGTGCGCGTGCGCAGCACTGTACGCGCCTTGGTAGTAGCAAGCGCCACACCAGTTTCCCCCTGGGCGCCTTCTATACTACCTGAACGGGCTAGGCTGATGCGGTCACGGATACATGGTGCTAGCGCCATCTGGCTTGAGTAATCCCCTTCTTAGCGGTGGTTGCAAAGCATGTCGACAGCCGAGGGAGGCCCCGATCAGCATCCCTTTGTATGGTCTCCGGCCCTGGTGACCTTTCGCCGGGGGCGTGAAGGCGCTCCGGTCCTCCGGGCGCGTTGTTTGCGAAGTCCGCACTCCTTGCAGAGACGGCGGAGGCCTCCCCTTCCCGGGGCCAGCGAGTCCAGGAGCGCCGGCCCCCGCAGAAAAGGCGAAGGGGGCCGCTCGCGCGGCCCCCCCCTTTCAAACCCTACTCAGCAGGCTTCGCTGACTAGTCCTGGATGTGGCACTTGTTGCAGAGCGACCGCTGGAAGGCGCCGAAGATCGTGACGTTGCGGTCGTAGTAGGCAGCCTGGGTGTCCGCAGACGGACGGCCCTTGCCGTAGGTCCCGGCGGTGGGGCTCGGCTGGTTGTCGCTGCCGGGCCACACGGCCACGTTGGCGGAGTTCGTGTAGGTGATGAACTCGACCTCGTTCTCCCAGCGGATGTCGTTCTGGAAGCCCGAGGCGTGGGCGCGGTGGCAGGAGAGGCACATCACGGTGTCCGTCGGATTCGCGCCGGCGGAGGCAGCGTTCGCGCCGTTGGTCAGGCCAGCCGTCGAGGCCAGCGTCGACCGGGTGGCGCCGTCGATGGCGAACGGAACGAGCGACAGGTAGGCCGTGGCAGCCGTGCCGGTCTTGTTGCCCGAGTTCACGTACACATTGTAGTAGCCGTTCTCGCCGCCGGTGTTGAGCGCCGCGTCGATCGGGTGAACGAGGAGGCCGCTGTTGGTGTGCATCTTCGGGTGGCAGGCTGCGCACCACAGGCCCATCGTCCTGCCGGCGATGTTCGCGTAGGCGACGCGAAGCTGGTTCACCGACTCAACCTGCTGGTAGCTCGAGGGAACGACGGCGAGGGGGGACAGGCCGGTCCAGGTCACCTGGCCGCCAGCGATCGTCGCCGGAACCGGGCCCGCGTAGCCAGCGCCCGTGTAGTAGCTGTTCTGGTTGTAGAGGAACCGGTAGGTGCCGTACCCGTCGTTGGTCTCGCCGCTGGCCGGCGTGTAGAGGCTGGTGTACGAGCCGGAGCCGATGATCTTCCAGGCGTTGACCGGCTGGAACGCGCCGGTCGAGTCCGTGCGGGCCTTGCTGTGCGGGTCATGGCAGCTCGAGCAGCCGAGGCTGGAGGTCGGGAACGTCCCGCCCGGGGCCAGAGCCTGGGAGCCCATGCCGGTCGCGTTGGTGATGCCGAAGAGCGGGGCGTTGATGTGGTGGCCGCCCGGGCTCCAGGTGCTGATGGTCCCGCGGACGTTCTGCGTGTAGCTCTTCAGCAGCCAGCCGAAGTCGCCACCCGGGGTCCGCTCCGCCGGAGGCTGCGTGACGGCATAGCTGCCCGTGGTGGTCGAGAGAACGTGGTACCCGCTCCCCGTCGTGTCCTGGCTGGCGTGGCAGCCGAAGCACGTGTCGGAGACCGTGTCGCTCGCGAGCAGGTTGGTGTTGCTGGCGCCGGTCACCGTCCCCGACGTGTCGCCCTTGTGAACCGCGTGGCAGCCGCCGCAGTCGGCAACGCCGCCGTCGTGGAACGCATACGCGCTCGAGAAGCCGAGCAGGAACGCTGCTGCAACTGCAAGTCTCATGAACCTCATATTTCCCCTCTCTTCGTGACTTCTGGTGGTTGCTACTGCGGCACTGGCATGTCCCGCGGTCGTGGTTGTCCGCGGAAGTCTTGACTGCACCCACTAGCAAGCACGGGGCCAACCGCCGATCGAAAATCCCCTCTACTTCCCGGACACACAGCGTATGCCCCATTGGGGCTAGCGGGGTCCAATGGGGTATGTCACCCACAAACCACAGCTTGTGGGGGAAACCCCGCACCCAAGTAGGTCGCCGGTGGCGTAGAGGGGGAAGGCGCATGATCTGCGCTCCTGCGAAGGCGCTGTCGCGCGTGTTCTCGCATTCCTTGGCGATATTGATGAATGATGCTGGACAGATAAAAGGCCCAGACCTCTATCTGTTGCGGTGAACTTCCGACACCACGTCGCAAAGGCGATGAGGTGGGACGGACCAGCAAGGGGCCCACTTCCGGCCGACCCTCCGCCCAGCTGCCCGGCGGCGCGACGCCCCGATCCCAGCCGTCGACTCTGTGCTGGATCGCTTAGGTTCCACCCCGGTCGGCCGGCACCTATGCCAGCGATCGCGGGCGCATCGTGACAGCTCCAGTGAACAGGACCTGTATCGCGCGGAGTCCCCTACTTACTTTTCCCGCCCGCCAGGTCGACGGACACCGTTCCCCCGCTGGTCACCGCCGGTTCCGATACCGCGACCCACGCACGCCTCGACCCGGAGCGAACCACGTAGGGCGCTGCCAGGCTCGAGCCATTACGCCCGCTCGCGAAGGGCACCACGACCACCGCCCTGCCCTGGGCGTCGGCCCGCCCGAAAGTCGTCCATTCGAACTGTCGACCCTGGTTCGTGCGGACCGCAGCGCCCACCGCGACAATCGTGGCCGGCGGGACGCCGCTCACATCGAGCCGCGCCCCTTGGACGAGCTCGAAGAGCTTGTAGGGGGGTCCCTCACCGCTGCCCGTCTCATAGACCAGCCGGAAGCGCCCCAGCGATGGCCTCCCGCCGGAGGGTGGAACGCCGTCGGAGTAATAGAGGACCGCAGGGATGCTCTCCTCGTACCGGCCGAGCGGCGTGGGGTGCGTCCCGAACGGCCACCCCCCCTCCTCCACGACGAGCTGCTGTGCGTCTGCCGGCGCGAACGGGAAGGAGTCTTGAACCGCTACGATCGGATCGTCGAGCAGCACGAAGCCTACGTTGCGGCGCTCGAGCTCCGCAGTCGCGCTTCTCTCGTCCGGCGCGTACAGGAAAAAGGCGAGCGAACGCATCCCCTCCAGGCCCAGATCCGCGCCGAACGGGGTCACAACAACCGGCGCCCCGCCGTAGTACTGCAAGAGGTGGCCGAATCCCCAGGGCGACAGGACCGCGCGGCGGGGCAGGTTCGCCGCACGAAGCCACTCAAGCATCTTGACGAGCCGTGGCTCCACCGACACTTCGTCTGCGAGGAGCACGTGCAATCCAGGGAACCCGAGGAGGAGGAGGAGCCCCATCGCCAACGCCCTCCGCCGCCAAGGACGCCCCTCCGCGACGCTCGCCGGTAACCGCGGGGCGCCGAAAGCATCGGCCGTTCCGTGTGACCCTGCCTCGAGGAGCGCGGCGAACAGGACGCCCGCGTCGAGCACCAGGAACGGCGCCAGGTACTGGCGAAACCGGTTGAGGAGACAGGTGAGCACGAAGAAGAGCGCGGTCCCGAAGCCGAGCAGCGCGATCGCGACCCTCTTGCTTGGGAAGGCCTGGAACTGTCGGCGGAGGGCCGGGAACGCGAAGAAGGGCGCGAACAGGATCGGTCCGATCGACCAGAAGTCGTTCACTAGCTCCGCTCGCACCGGGAAGATCCGGCTAAAGAGAAGTGGCTGCTGCTCACCCACCGTTTTGAGGAACGGATCGCCTGACACCGCGGCCCTGAGCCCGTGAGTGACGGGACCCGGAAAGGCGAGGAGGAGGCAGGCGAGGGGGGCGACCGCCGCGAGCGCCACGACCACGGCACGCCGGACTCCCGTCCGGCCTGCCCCGCAGCGGTCGGCGATGACCAGCAGGCCGGAGAAGGCCGCCACCGCCAGGATCGCCGCCGGGGCGAAGGCGCTCAGCCCGTTCAGCGAAGCCGGGTGCCATACGTAGGGCGCGTGCCAGGGAACCATTGAGGCTGCGAGCGCCGCCCCCCCTGCGGCGGCGGTGACGGCGAGCGCCCGGGCGCTTCGGCGCGCGACCTCGGCCCCCGCTGGCCGCCACAGGTACGTCGCCGCGACGAATGCGGCGAGGAAGCCTGGGATGAGGGCGCTCCCATGCCACATCCATGGCCCCATGGCGAGCACTCCGGCGAGCGTCGCCAGCCACGGACCCGACCGGTCCTGCGTGACGGAACGCTCGAACGCGAACAGTGCGAGGACGAAGAGGACGAGCTCCGCGACGTGGTGATCGGGTCTCCCGAGAAGGCCCCAGTCCGCGTAGAGCGGCAGCACAGCCCCCAGGAAGCCCGCTGCCAGGCCCGCCGCCCAGCCGAACCAGGTCACTCCTGTCCAGAGCAGCACCGCCACGGAGACCACACCGAGGACGGCCGGGAGGACCGCCGCGGTGCGCTCCAGGTCCGCGCGGGAGGGAGCAGGTCCGAAGAGGAGCCGCGTGCTCAGAGCAATCGTCCCTGTGAAACCGGGGGCCCAGCAGATGATGGCACCGTCAGGGTAGCTGAGGTTCCTGTCGAACCAGTAGCCGTCGGGGTCGCCGCGAAGCATCCTCTCGGCGCGGAGCACGTGGTAATGCGGGTCGGTGTCCGGAAGGAAGCGGACGCCGTCCCGGGTGAAGACGTGGTCGTAGGTGGCGACGCGCGCTGCCGCTGCGGCGACGAGGACGCAGGCAACGAGCCCACCGCGGACGAGCCTCTGCCGGAGCGCAGCGGAGTTGCTCCTGGACACGGGGCACAGATACCACGGCCGCTCCTCCAGGGGTCCGTCCCACCACTCCAGAGGGAAACTTTTCGGAGAATTGGCCCATCGGCTAGCATCGGGCATGGCTTCGCAAGGATGCGAGTCCGCCGCGTGGTGGCCCCCTTGGAGCGTCTGGCTTGCCGCGTCGATCGCGGCGATCCTGCGCGCGCTACCTTACCTAAAGACCCGGCTTGCACCCGTGACCGCGCCGGACCTGGTGGCCCTCCCCATCGGCTACATCCCGAAGGACTGGCTCGCCTACGCTGCCCTCATTCGTGAGGGGCGCGAGCCAGGCGTCGCCTTCCTCGCCAACCCCTTCACGCCCGAGCCACAGTCGGGCAGGGTCATCCTCCTCTTTCACCAGGCGCTGAACGCTGTCTTCCGCGCGACCGGAATCGACCCGTTCCTGCTCCTCGAGCTGTCTCGGCCCGTGCTACTCGCGGGCCTCGTCCTCGTGCTCTGGTGGTTCACGGGCCTCGTGCTCGAACGGACTGTCGACCGGGCATGGGCCTGCTGGCTCGCCCTTCTGTCGGGGGGCCTGGGATCCCTGCTCCTCGGTCACCCCGGCCTCCCGCCCCTCGCGAGTGCAGCGATCGAAGGGGACCTCTGGATCCTCACCGGCTGGAGCACGTTCGACTCGCTCTTCAATCCGCTGTGGATCGCGGGGTACGTGCTCGCACTCCTCGTCCTCGGCAAGGCTCTGCGCCCCGGCGGCCCGGCGACGCTGCGCGACGGGGCTATCCTTTCTGCTGCGTTCGCCGCGCTCTGGTTCACCCATGTCTACTCGGCGCTGGCTACGCTCTTTATCGTCGTCGCAGCCTTCGGGGTCGAGTGGATCCTCTCCGACGACGTGCAGTGGGGCGCGATGGGGCGCAGGACGCTCGCGTTCGCGCCGGCGGTCCTCCTTGTCCTTCTCGTCACAGGCTGGCAGTTCGCGGACCCAGTCTTCAGGGAGTCCTCGAGTGGAGTCCTGGGCCCACAAGCCATCCCGGTGTTCTGGTACCCCGTCACGCTCGGGATCGTGGGTGTGCTCGCACTTCGGGGCCTCGGCAGATGGGCCGCGGCGAGGGAGCCCTGGCGATACGCGCTCGGCGGTTGGATCGGGGGCATCGCGCTCCTCCACTCGTCGCCCCTCGTCAACGGCTACAAGTTCCTTCCCTTCCTCCACCTGCCGCTGTGCCTGGTCGCGGCGCCGGTGGCCGCCTCGGCGTTCGCGAGGTACGTCCGAGGAGGGCCCGCGGGCTTGGTGCGCGCCACCGCGCTCGGAGCGCTCCTCTTTGCTAATCCCGTCACCGCGACCTACCTGTCCGTGATCGAGACCGACGGGCACGTCATCCCTGCGCAGGTGGCGCGCCTTCTCGATCGGCTCGCGACGCTGCCACCGGGAAACGTCCTAGCCCCTGCGTGGCTCGGGAACCTAGTGCCGGCGTTCGGGCCCCATCGGGTCTACGTCGGCCACTGGTTCATGACGCCAGGGTACGCCGCCCGCGCCGCGCTCTACGATCAGATGGTCCTTCATCCGGAAGACGGCCGGCTTGCGCGTGTGCTGGCGCAGGACGACATTCGCTACCTAGTCGCGCCAGCCGCCCAGGCAAGCCTCATCGCCCAGGGGACGGGCTTCGAGCCCGAGGTATTCGGGGACTGGGCCCTGCTCGCCGTGCCGCGGCCCCCGCGTCTGCCTGACGCGAGGTAGAGCCGACCGTCCCGCCGCCGGACGTAGCCGCCGTCGAGGCATGCCGCGGTTGCGAAGGAGAACGCCAAGCGCAGTGGAGAGCAGCGTCTCGGCCCGGGAACAGAAAACGCCTGGACGACGACCGCCTGCCGCCCGGGCGTGGGGCTCCTCACCCTTGATGAGGTGATGGTCCGGGCCTCGGCTTCCCACCCTCTCAAGGCTCAAAGGCGCGAGACCTTCTCGAAGACGAAGAGGTTGTTGAGACCGAACTGGAAGGGGGCGCGTCTCGCCAGCCGGAACCCGGACTCCTCGAACAGCGCCACGGTCCGCCCCGCCTCGAACCCATGGTGCTCGTGCACCTTCATGTCCGAAGCGTCGATGAGCCTGAGCCCGGCGAGCACCTCGAGGATCGCGTCCACCCGGGCGTCGGGCACGGTGGCGAGGACCTTCCCCCGCTCGCGGAGGAGACCGGCACACGCCCGTGCAAGCTCGGGCAGCGCCTCGGCGGGAACGTGCTCGACGGTGGCGAGCATGACGATGGCGTCGAACGGCTCGAGCGGGGGACAGGGGTGCGGTAGTGCTCCTCGGACGAGGCGGAAGCTCGGGCCGCGCACCTCGTCCTCCGCTGCCGGGTCGATGCCGACGTACTCCCCGATCCCGGGAACGAGTCGGGAAAGGGCCGCGTCGCCGCAGCCGACGTCGAGAACCCGCGCGCCCGCGGCGATGAAGGGCCGCACCTTCGCGATCCTCCAGCGCTGCAGCAGGCGGTCGAGAGGGGTCAAGGCTCCCTCTCCGCCCGGGCGGTCGGCTCGAGGGGCCGAACCTTCAATCCCAGAACGCTCAGGAAGAAGCTCGAGAGGGCCACCTGGAGTCCGAGCACCATGGCGAGGACCGAGGGGATCACCTCCCGGAGCGTTCTTCCCACGTCGAGCTCGCCGAAGGCGTGGCGCCTCCATCCCAGCACCGCGTAGATCGACCCCCCCAGGCCCGCGAGGAAGAGCGCCATGCCGGCCAAGACGCCGACCTCGAGCGTGACGATGCGGACGAGTCTCCGGTGCCATCCAGTGCCAGGGAGCAACCCTTCTGCGCTCGCGAAGGTCCGCGCGAACGCCGCGAACGAGACCGCCTGGAACCCGAGGATGACGGCCAGCGCGGCGTAGAGCAGCGTGTGGACGTCGAAGACCACGCCGAGGAGCTGGCGCGGGCCCGGTACGAGCCACGCGCCGACGGCAAGGCCGGCGAAGAGGAGCACCAGTCCGGGGAAGAGGAACAGCCAGTCCGGGCTGTAGAGCAGCATGAAACGGAGGTGCCTCCAGCCATCCCGCCAGGGCCGGAGGTGGGGAGGGCTCGACCTCCCGTCCCGGCCGAGCGTGGTCGGCACCTCGGCGATGCGCATGGCGAGCAGCGTGGCCTTGATAACCATCTCCGAGGCGAACTCCATGCCCGTCGTCCTCAGGTCCATGCGGCGGAAGGCCTCCAACGAGTAGCCGCGTAGGCCACAGTGGAAGTCGTGGGCCGGGGAGCCGAAGAAGAGCCGCCCGATGCTCGTGAGGACCGGGTTGCCGATGTACCGGTTCTTCCAGGGCATGGCACCCGGCTCGATGCCTCCCTGGAAGCGGTTGCCGACGACGAGGTCGAAGCCCTCGCGAAGCCGCGCGACGAATGGATCGAGCGCCGAGAAGTCGTAGCTGTCGTCGGAGTCGCCCATGATGACATAGCGCCCCCGAGCCGCGAGCGACGCGTAGTACAGCGCGGCCCCGTAGCCGCGGAGCTGGACATCGACCACGCGCGCTCCCGCCTCTCGTGCGATCCGCTGCGACCCGTCGGTCGACCCGTTGTCGCCGACGACCACCTCCCCCGCGATCCCGCGGGACTCGAGAAAGTGCTTCGCCTTGGCGACACATACCGCGAGCGTCGCGGCCTCGTTCAGGCAGGGCATCACCACCGTGAACTCGACGTCCTGGGGCTCGACGGCCGTCCCGGGAGCGTCGGGCATCCGGGCCGTGGCCGCGGTAGAGCGTGTGGAGGTCATCCTGGGCGCAGGATACCAAAAGGGGACTCGCGATCGACGCCGCTCGGTCCGTTCCCCTTCCTCATCCCACGGCCGGATCGCCCTTCCACACGAGGCCGACCCCGGCCTTGCGGGTTGACTTCGGATCGGCGCCGGCGGCAAAAGGTCGGTCTCATGTCGCCAGGTCGCCGCCTCTCCCTCCTCCTCGGGATCCTCGTCGCCGCGGCCGCCTCCCTCGCCACCTTCAACCAGCTCCACGACTGGGACACGTTTCACCACCTCGCCCTGGGGCGGGACATCCTCCGCCGCGGGGGGTTCGCCGGCGAAGACCCATTCCTCTACCCGTTCGCCGGCGTCCCGATCGGCCCCCAGCCCTCGTGGCTGGGCAGCGTCCTCGTCTATCTGTCGCAGTGGGCCCTCGGCGACTCTGGCCCACTCCTCCTCGCGTCGGCGGGGGCAGTGGCCGTCTTCCTCCTCCTCCTCGCCGACTCCCTGGCGGAGGAGGGCTCAGGCCCAGCGGCGATTGCGGCGACCCTTCTGCCGCTCGGGCTCGCCCTCGCGGTCTACCGCGGCAGGGCCGTGGCGCGACCGGAGATGTTCGCGAACCTGCTTCTCGCCTGGACGCTCTTCGCCTTGCGGCGCCATGCGCGGGGCAAGAGGGCGCTTCTCTACTCGCTCCCGGTTGCGCTCGCGCTCTGGGCCAACCTGCACCAGTCCGTGCTCGCCGGCGTCGCCGTGGTGTCCCTCTTCATCGTGGTGAACTCCGTCCTGCTCGCCTCGGGGCGGATCGGCCGACGCTTCGCGGAGGTCGGAAGCGCCCGCGACCTGGCGCTGCCGTCGGCCGTCCTCGTCGCCGGCATCGCCCTCGCGGGCCTTCTCAGTCCCATGGGGTTTGTCCCGTTCCTGTCGCCGATCCGGTTCGCCCTCCTCTGGGCAGGGAGGGGACCGGGCGTGGCCCCGGGAGCGAGCCTTCCCGCGGCTGGCAGCTCGGACGACCTCATGAAGGCGCTCATCACCGAGCTCCAGCCGATGCAGTGGGGCCCTCTCGAGCCCTTCACCTGGCTCGTGGTGGTCGCTGCCGCCTCCTTCGCCGCTGCGTGGCTCGCCGCCCGCCGCCTGAACGTCAGAGAGCTCGCCACCTGCGCCGCCTTTGTCGCGCTCGCCGCCGGAGCCGTGCGATTCGGCGCCATGGCGAGCATTGTGCTCGCCCCGGTCGCCGCGCGGAACCTCCGCGCGGCCCTCTCGGCTTCCGGGGGCCGCCTGGCGGCGTCACTCCGCTGGGCGGCGCCGCTCGGTGCGACCGTTGCGCTCGCCATCCCCTGGGCGTCGACGCTCGCGAGGACGTCCCTGCGCTTCGGAACCGGCCCTTCCCGACAGCTGCCGGTCCGCGCCGTCGAATACCTGCGCGCCGCCGGCGGAGGCGGCCGCCTCTTCAACACGTTTCACTTCGGTGGGTACCTCGAGTGGATTCTCGATCAGCAGGTCTACCAAGACGGCCGCGGCGGGCTGCACCCCGACGAGGTGCGAGGCGCCCTGCTCGGGCCGGTCTCGCGCGAGACCTTCGAGCCGCTCGACGATCGGTACCGATTCGACGCACTCGTCATCGAGTACCCGGAGATCGAGGCCGAGACCGCCGCGGCCATGGCGGCGACGGAGCCTGACGAGGACTGGGCAGCCGACCGGCGAAGGTGGGCGCTCGTGGCCTTCGACGACGGGGGAGCGCTCTACCTGCGCCGCGACGGCGCGCTCGCGGCCCGGGCTGCCCGCGACGAGTACCGGTTCGCGCGGCCGGCGGTGCCGCCCGGCGTGGGCACGCGCGACCTCGACGGCGCGCGCGCGGACTTCGAGCGGAGCGTGCGCGAGGCTCCCGGTTGCGCCCGGTGCCGGAACGCGCTCGGGTACCTCTACCTCCGCGAGGGACGGATCGACGGGGCCGAGGGGATGTTCCTGGGGGCCCTCGACGGTTCACCGCTCGTCCGGACCCAGGCGCTCTTCGGCCTCGCCCAGACTTCCGCGCTACGCGGGGATCGATCGACCGCGGCCTCGCGCCTCCGCGAGGTGATCGCCACGGTCGCGGACCCGTCGGGGCCGCGGCGGCAGCTCGCGCTTTTGCTCGCCGAGGCCGGCAAGCCCCGCGAGGCGCTCTCGGAGATCCGCAAGAACCTACATGACGGCCGGGCCGCGCCCGTCGACTACGACATGGCCATCGGGTTCGCCGGGCAGGTGGGCGATGCGGACGCGGTGCGCGAGCTCCAGAACGGGCGGGCGGCGATGATGCGCTGAGCGGCGCGAGTCGGCGGCTCCCAGGGCGCCGGCGCGAGGTGGCAGCTGACCGTCCGGTCCGTGTAGTCTGGGCGCTCCTATGGAGCGCCATGGCTGAGCCCGGGGCGAGCACCGCCCGTCCGACGCCGAGCCCCTCCGATCGTCGCAAGGACCGCCTCGTGGCGGCGGGGCTCGCTGCCGCGCTCGCCGCGCTGTACAGCGCGAACGGGGACTTGCTTTGGACGAACGACGCCATCCCGAGCACCTACGGCGCCGCCAACCTCGTCGAGTTCGGTCGCCTTTCCTTCACGCCCTCCCAGGACCCGTGGCTCTTCGAGTGGTCGACCCCGGGCACAGGGGCGCCCTTCCGGCTCTGGGACGTCTCCGGCGCCGTCGTCGACGGGGTCCCGGCGGCCGAGCTGCGCAGCCGAGGCCTGCTCGTTGCCCGGGCGCCCTACTACCTCGCCCCCACTCTGAGGGTCGACGAGGGGACGGGCGACCCGGTCTACGTAAGCCTCTACGGGCCCGCCGTGAGCGTCTTCGCCGCCCCGTTCCTCGCGGCAGCGCGCCTTCTCGCCGGCAGGGACCTGCGGGCGGAACCGGTCTGGCTCTGGTTCGCGGCCAAGCTCTCTGCCTCGCTCATGGCGGCCGCCTCCGCGGCGTTCGTGTTTCTCGCCTGCCGCAGGTGGCTCGCGCTCCTCCCTTCGCTCTCCGTCGCGCTCGTCTACGGCCTCGCGACGTGCGTATGGAGCTCGAGCAGCCAGGCGCTCTGGCAGCACCCGTCCAACGCGCTGTTCCTCGCCCTCGGGGCGTTCGCTCTCATCCGCGCGGCGGAAAGCGCTCCCGCGTCCGCGCTCTCCGGCGCGTCCTTCAGCCTGGCCGTGGCGGCGCGGCCGACGAGCGCCGCGTTCTTCGCGGCGGCCGCGGTGCATCTCCTCCTCGTCGACCGCAGGCGCCTCTGGCCGTTCCTCGCAGCGGGGGCGCCCGCTCTCTCGGCGCTCGCCGCCTTCAACCTCTACTATGCCGGCTCGCCCGTCCGCCTCGCGCAGATGGCCATCGACTCCCAGATGACGGGCCTCTGGGGCACGCCGCTCTGGACCGGCCTCGGCGGCCTGCTCTTGAGCCCTTCGCGCGGGTTGTTCGTCTTCTCTCCGTTCCTCCTCGCGTCGCTCCCGGGAGCGGTGGCGGTTTGGCGGAAGCCGGAGTACCAGGCCCTGCGGCCGCTCACCGTCGCGACGGCGTTCGTGCTCGTCGTCCAGGCCAAGTGGATCGCGTGGTGGGGGGGCCACTCGTACGGCTACCGCATCATCTCCGACCTGGCGGTGATGCTCTGCCTGTTCCTCGTGCCCGTCCTGCCGTGGATCGCGAGGCGCCGAGCCCTCGCCTCCGCGTTCCTGGCGCTGGTGGCGTGGTCGGTCGCGCTGCAGGCGGCCGGGGCTTTCGTCGACCACCAGACCTGGAACGCGCGGCCGGGAGTCGCGGTGCTGCTCCCCTCGGGCGAGACCGTGGTGCGCGAGGTCGAGGCCTTCCCCGAACCGCTCCCTCCCGAACGCGGGCTCGTCGTCGGGCACCTCCTCATGGACGTAAACCGCCCAGAGTTCCAGCACCGGCTCTGGTCGCTCGACGACAGCTCCATCCGCTTCCTCTGGGACCAGGGCGTGCGGGGGCGCCGTCCGCGCAGGAGGCAGACCCGGGCGTGGATCGAGCAGTTCCGTCCGCCTGAGGGAGCAGCACTTCCCGGGCGCGAGCCTTCGGGGAGATGATCGCCGTCGCACCAGCCCAGCCTCTGAGCGCGAGGCGCCTTGTGCAGCGCGGAGCGGGACGGTACCTTCCGCGGTCGAGGCTAGGCCGCCGTCGCCGCAGAAGCGGCCGACGGGCGCCCCGGAGCGGCGAAATGACGATCCGGCGAACCCGGGAAGGCCCGGAGACGACCGCACCTCGCTCCCCGCCTTGGCGCACGGCGCCTCGCCGGCTCCGCGCTCCCGCGGAGCGCACTCCTCGCGGCGCCCCCTCGCCGCGGATGGGCCCGCAAGCGGGTACGGGCTTCGGGGAGGCCCGGGCTCCGTTCCAGCGGGTCCTATTTCACGCGACCCGCAGGAGCCGGTAACTGTGGCTTCCCTCCCGGACACCGAGCGGCGGCCGGCGCCGACGGGAACGGTTTCCGCGTGGGCTCTGGATGCCGTCGCCTGCGCCCTCCTCGTCGTCTGTGTGCTCGCCGTATACGCGCAGGCAGCGGGACACCACTTTCTCCTCAACTGGGACGACGGCTCCTACGTCGTCGACAATCCCGCTGCCCACGGGCTCACGCTCGATAACGTCGCCGCCGCCTTCTCCGGGGTGTTCGTCGGCAACTACGCCCCCCTCCACATCCTCTCCTACATGCTGGACTACCGGGTCTTCGGACTCTTCCCCGGCGGGTACGCGCTCGAGAACGCGCTCCTACACGGGCTCAACTCGGCCCTCCTCTACTGGGTCCTCGTTCGGCTCCTGCGGGATCGGCTCGCAGCCCTCCTCGCCGCCGCCCTCTTCGCCTTCCACCCCGCGCAGGTGGAGTCGGTCGCCTGGATCTCGCAGCGGAAGAACGTTCTCTCGATGTCGTTTTTCCTCACGGCCCTGCTCCTCTTCACGAGCTACCGCGCGGGCCGCCGCCCCGTCCTCTCGTACCTCGGCGCGCTTCTCGCGTTTGGACTGAGCCTGCTCGTCAAGTCGGCGGCCGTCGTCCTTCCGGCCGTGCTCCTCCTCCTCGAGGTCGGCGCTCCGGCAAAGCGCAGCGCCCGGAGGATCGCACTCGAGCTCGCGCCCTTCGCGGTCGTCGCCGCCGCCGGCGGAGCCCTCGCCTACCTCAGCCAGCGGCCCGAGAGCCCGACGGGGCGGCTCCCGTACCTGGGGGGAAGCCCCGCCGCCTCGCTCTTCACCATGTCGACGGTCCTGGTTCGCTACCTGGGGCTTCTCGCCTTCCCTTCGCACCTCAGCGCCGCCTACGCGCCGCCCTTCCGCGCGTCGATCGACGGCGCCGTCGCCGCATCGCTGGCCCTCCTGGCCGCGCTCGCGGTCTCGCTCTTCCTCCTCTGGCGTCGACGCCCCGCGCTCGCCGCCTGGGCCGGGGTCTTCGTCGTCGGGCTCCTGCCGGTCCTGCAGGTCGTTCCGCTCGTGACCCTGATGAACGACCGCTACCTCTACTACCCAATGCTCGGCGCAGCCCCCCTCCTCGTGCTCCTGGTGGTCCCGCCAACCGAGCGGCGGGGGCCGTGGCGAAAGGTGGCGGCCGCCGCGCTCGTCCTTGTCGCCGTCGGCCTCGCCTGGCTGAGCTATCGGCGCGTCCCGGTGTGGCGAGATGACGTCGCGCTCTTTTCCGACGCGGTGAGGGAGGTCCCGCGGTCCGCATCGACCTGGTTCTCGCTTGCCTCCGCGCTCGAGGACGGGGGGCTCGAGGTCCCGTCGTCGCTCGCGTACGTCAAGGTCCTTTCGCTCGATCCTGACTACGCCCTGGCTCGAATCGAACCTCGGCGTGGCGCGGCTGTGGTCCGTGCGGCAGGGGATCGCGAGCGGGACGCTCTCCACAGGCAGCCCGGGCGAGGACCTCGTCCTCCTCGGGACCGCGAGCTTCTTCCTCGGAGACACCGACCTCGCCGCAGATGCCTGCAGGCGGGCATCCCGGCTCGCGCCTTCCCCGGAGGCATGGCTCTGCCTCGGGCACTCGGAGTTCGCGGCCGGCCGCTACTCGGAGGCGCGCCTCGCCTACGAGCGGGCGAGTGAGCTCGGCGCCCTCGACGCGTTCCTCGCCTACGACGAGGCGCGGGTCGCCGCCCGCCAGGGCCGGCTCGACAGCGCGCTCGAACGCTTCGAGCTCGCGCTTCGGCTGGGCTACAAGGACTTCGGGTTCATCGCCCGCGACGAGAGCCTCGCGCCGCTCCGCGCGGCACCCCGGTTCCGGGAGCTCTACCGGCACTACCTTGCCCACCGGCGCGACCTCGCAGCGGCCCCCGAGCTGCCTCCGGGCGTTGGGCCGTGACCGGGAACCCGCTCGGCAGGCGCGACCCGGGCTCCTCCGGAGCCCGAAGCCGCTCGTGGCCTTCCGGGGAGGCCCGTGAGATGTTTCGCACGAGCCTGGGGGAGCCGGCGCGGAGGGATGGTCCGTCGCCCGGGCACCAGACCGGGCGACGACGATGAGCGCGTCACGTACCTGCGAGCGCTTCCTCCCGGCCGAGGGAGGCCCGGCAGATTCCCGACGGAGATGGGCGATCGCCGTGACGGTCGCCTCTCTCGCCGTCTACGCGCAGTCGCTCTGGCATGGGTTCGCGTACGACGACACCGTGGTCGTCGCGCTGAACCAGGGGATCCGGGCGCTCGGCCAGGTGCCGGGGCTCTTCGCGAGGACGGAATGGGCGGGGAGCGGCATCGAGGTGCGTGCCTATCGGCCCCTCACCGACGTCACCTACGCCCTGAACTACGCCGTCGCTGGGCTCGCGCCCTGGACCTATCACCTCACGAACGTCCTCCTTCACGCGGTCGCGTCGGTTCTCGTGCTCTACCTCGGCCTCTCCTGGGGACTCGGGGCGGCGGCGGCGGGAGCCGGAGCGCTCCTCTTCGCCGTGCATCCTCTCCACGTGGAGGCCGTGGCGAACGTGGTGGGGCGCAAGGACCTCCTCGTCACCGCTTTCCTGCTCGGCATGGCACTCGCCCACCGGTGGGCGCTCCGGGGACGCGCGGTCCGGTGCCTCGTGCCTGCCCTCGCGTTCGCCGCCGCCATGCTCTCGAAGGAGAACGGCATCGTGGGCCTCGGCTTGGTCGCGGTCGACGACGTCTTCACCCGCATCGGCGCGCGGCGCCATCCGACCTCGCCCGAGCCGGACGGACCTCGCCGAGCGCCACGGCGCGGCGCCCTCTGCTACGGCCTCTACGCTTTGCTCGCCGCTGCCTACCTTGCGGTCCTGTGGAGCGTCACGAGCGGCGTCCCCGCGCCCAGGGATCTCCCCGTCCAGAACCCCGCCGCGTTCCAACCGACCCTCGGAAGGCTGATGACGGCGACGGCCGTCGTCGGGAAGGGCCTCTCGCTCGCCGTCTTGCCCTGGAACCAATCCCCGGACTACTCGTTCGACGCGATCCCGGTCGTGACGGCCGCCACCGATCCCCGGTTCCTGCTCGCAGTGGCCGCCGTGGCCGCGGCGCTGGTGCTCGGCCTCGTCCTCGTCCGGCCGGTTCCCCAAGTCCTGCACGCCGTGGTGTGGTACGTCGTCGCGCTCCTGCCGGTGTCGAACCTGCTCTTCCCCATCGGGACCATTTTCGGGGAACGGCTGCTCTACCTCCCGAGCGTCGCGCTGTCGCTGCTCGCCGGCCTCGCGCTCTGGGGCGCGCTCCGGAGTGCCCCCGCGTGGGCCGTCCCGGCCGCGGCGGCTGGGCTGGCCCTCTTGCTCTCCATCCCGGCCACCCTCTACGGCGCCGCCTGGCGGGACAACGCCCGCCTGTTCGCCGTGGCGGCCGCGCACCAACCGCGGTCGGCGCACGTTCACGTGACGCTGGCGGGCGAGCACCTCGAGCGGGAGCGATACGACGAGGCCATCTCTGAGGCCAGGGTGGCGCTCGCCATTGCCCCGGAATCCCCGGTGCCCCGGCTGATCCTGGCGGAGGCGCTTCGCGCGACGGGCCATCGCCCCGAGGCCTTTCGGGAGCTCGCCTCCGTCCTCCGGCAGGAGCCCCGCAACCCGGACGCACTCTACGCGATGGCCGTGACGATGAGCGACATGGGGCTTCTGGAGGAGGCGTCGAAGCTGTGGCGCGCTTCGCTGGAAGGCGATCGGGCGCAGGCCCGGAAGCTCGCCGACCTCGCCGCTCGGTACTTCGCTCGGGGACTCGGCGAGAAGGGGCGTGTTGCCGCCGAGCTTGCGCTCTCGTCGGATCCCCTCCAACGCCAGGCTCTGGTTCGATCTAGGCACGTACTACAGGGACCGCGGGGACCGGGCAGGAGCCCGCAGGGCATTCACCGGCTGCATCGAGGCCGCGGGACCGGGCCAGGCGGCTTGGGCCGAGAGGGCCGAGCGCGAGCTCACGAGCGTTCCCTGACGCGCGCCCCGCGCCCGTGGGGCCGAAGCGTTCTGCTGTCAGTTCCCCCCGGGACCAGCCCGGGCCCCGCGCCCCCGGCGAAGCTGCCAGACCACGGTCAGTGCGAGGATTCCCACGGAGAGGGCCGACACCGCCGCCCCCCACGCGACGTCCGGCGGCGCGTAGCGCATCGTGAGCCGGTGTCGACCGGCCGGCCAGCGCACCGCCCGCACGAGGACGTCCGCCGGGAGGATCTCGACGGGTGCGCCGTCGATGCGCGCGCGCCAGCCGCGACTGAAGGCGTCGTTCACGACGAGGAGCGCGTCCCCGACGCTCTCGGCCTCCACCTCGAGGTCCTCGTCGCCGCGGCGCACGGCGAGGACCTGTCCCGGCGCCACCGGCGGCGCCGCGTTCGCCTCCACCACGACGGTGGGGCGGCCGTCGGCCATCTCCGCGACCATAGCCCGGAGGGCCTCGCGCGGCCCCTTCGCCACCGCGGCTGCCGGCGCGAAGGAGGCCCAGGGCCGGTGCGCCGTGGCCCAGACGCGAAGATCGGGGGAGCCGGGGAGCGCCACCGGCACGGACCCCGTCGCGAGCAGGCCGAGCAGCGCGCCCTCCTCCGGGCTCTCGGGTAGGCGCGAGAGCAGGTGCGTCGAGCCGAAGCGGCGCGTGAGAGCCCAGAACGCCTCCCCGGACTCCTCCACGAGCCACCAGCGCAGCGTTGGAAGCCCGGTGTAGGCCTGAAGGTTGTCGACCCGCGCGGCGGCGTTCGTGGCGGGCCGGCCCGTGCGCGCCTCGAGCATCTGGAGGGCGTCGATGGCGTCGAGGTTGCCCCGGGGCTCGACGCCGGCGGATCCGAGGGGCGACACGAGGCGGGGACCTGGCGGCGCCGCCGCCAGGGCCGGCGGCCGCGCGTTCAGGACCCCGGGGTCGCCGGAATGGATCGCGTAGGGGCTCGCCGCCACGGACTGAGCGAGGATCAGCGCAGCGAGAACGGGACCGACGAGCGCCGGCCGCCTCCTCGTCAGCACCAGAGCCATCGCCAGCCCGGCGAGCCCGGCGAAGGACTGCACTGCCCCGGCCCGGAGGTTCGATCGGGCGAGTTCGGCAACCGCGGGATCGGAGATGCCGTTCGACGCCAGGGCCAGGACCGCGCCGAGGCCTGCTGCCGCGACAGCGGCCGCGACGAGAGCGAGGCGCATCGCGCGACCGGGGTCGGCGGTGGCGGCGTCCACGCCTAGGCCGGCGCCGAGGGCCAGGAACAGGGTCAGCGGCCCGACCATCTTCTCCCAGTAGCGCAGGCTTCCCCACACCGGCAGGTGCCCGAGCAGCTGCTGGGCACCAAGGTGATGGCCGAGAGCGAGCCACAGGACGAGCGCGGCGAGGACGAGGAGCACCTGGCCCGTCCTCCGGTCGCGCGCGGCGAGGAAGGCGAGCGCGATCAACGGCGCTCCCACGAAGACGCTCGCGGCGAATGGAAACGCATTGCCGGGATCGGCGCCAAGCGCGACGAACACTGGCGCCCGGTAGGAATCCGGGATTCCCACGAAGAATCCGGGCGAGGCGAGCTCGGCGACGCGCCAGGGTGCGAGCGCCCAGCCCCGGACCGGAGCGTTCGTTGCGGCCCGCAGCGTCTCGGGGAGGAAGGCGAGCGTCGGCAGGACCTGGACGGCAGCCATTCCGACCCCGAGGACGCCGCCCGCCATCGCGCGAAGGAGTCCTCTCCTTCCGCCCTGTTCGGCAGCGAGCGCACCACCGGCGAGCACCGCGGTCGCGAGAGTTCCCGCGTCGCCCGTCAGCGCGGCCGCGGCTACGGCACCCGCCGAGGCGGTCCAGCCGAGAGGGTG
The DNA here is from genome assembly GCA_963754915.1 of uncultured delta proteobacterium. Lineage (GTDB taxonomy): Bacteria > Myxococcota > Myxococcia > Myxococcales > Anaeromyxobacteraceae > DATJZG01. Next base: position 458,190 of record CAVWHZ010000016.1, read on the forward strand.
GGTCGCGGCGAGGCGCATGCCACCGATCACCCAAGGGGCGCTCGCAGCGCCGGCCAGGTAGACGACGTTCGCGGTGGACGAGAGCACGTAGCCCGAGGCGGAGTAGCCCACGGCGGCCGCTGCCGCCGCGGGAGGGCTCGCGCCGAGCGTTCGCGCCGCCACCCAGGCCCCGGCCGCGGCGCAGAAGACGAGAGCGGCCGCGAACGCGTCCACGGAGTCCGTGAACGGGGCGAGCGCGATCGACACCGGGTGGAGCACGCTGTGCATCGCTTCCGCAAACAGAGGGTGGCCGGCTCCGTCCCACGGGTTCCAGAGGGGGAGGCGGAACTCTCGCAGCGCCCGCACCACGGTGGGCCGGAGCGGCGCATAGAGCTGGGCCGTGTCGCGCCACGCGAGCGTCCGCCCGGAGAGCAGGACAGGGAGGAGCGGGACGAGTGCGCCGGCGAACGCGAACGAGAGCCAAAGCCAGCTGCGGAGCGCTCGGCGCACCGGCAGAACCTACCACACGGGGCGGTGCCGTCTTCCTCCCGCCGCGCCTCCCGCCACCCGGCGGACACGGTCGTGCCCCGACCGGCCTGGGGCTTCCCGCGGGAGGCCGCCCGCGATAATGAGTTCCGTCAGGCCGTTCTCATCGACGGCGACCACCACTTCCATGGCTTCCCGCCCTCCGCCGACAATGGCCGCCCCTTGGCCGCTGCTTTGGCCGCTCGCCGCCGCGCTCGTCGGGGCGATCGCGCTCGCGTTCCACGGCGTCCCGCACCTCCCTTTCATCGGGCTCGACGACCCCGACTACGTGACGCAGAACCTGGCGGTGCGCGCAGGGCTCACGCCCGACTCGATCCGCTGGGCATTCGTCGGCGTGCACGCCGGCAACTGGCACCCGGTGACGTGGCTCTCCCACATGGCGGACGCGACCCTGTTCGGAGTCGACCCCGTCGGGCACCACCTCGTGAACCTCGCCCTGCACGGCGCGAACGCGCTTCTCGTCTTCGCGCTGTTCGCGCGGCTCACGGGCTCGCGGTGGCGGAGCGCGCTGCTCGCCGCGCTGTTCGCCGTGCACCCCTTGCGCGTCGAGTCGGTGGCGTGGGTCGCCGAGCGGAAGGACCTGCTCGCGGGCTTCTTCTGGTTCGCCACCACCCTCGCTTACGTGAGCTACGTGAGGCGCCCCGGCAGGGCCCGCTACGCCACCATGCTCGCCCTCTTCGTGCTCGGCTTGATGTCGAAGCCCATGCTCGTCACCCTGCCAGCGACGCTGCTTCTCCTGGACGCCTGGCCGCTCTCCCGTCTCGATCCCGCCCGGCTCTCCTGGCAAGGCCTCCGGCCGCTCGTCCTGGAGAAGACCCCCCTCTTCGCCCTCTCGGCGGCGAGCAGCGCTGTCACGATCTTCGCGCAATCCGAGGGCGGGGCCGTCCAATCCTTCTCGAGGGTTCCGCTGGTGGACCGGCTGCTCAACGCGCCGATGGCGATCGTCGGCTACATCGGGAAGAGCATTTGGCCCTCGTCGCTCGCGGTGTTCTACCCGTTCCCCGAGACCCGCCCGAGCGCCTGGCTTGCCCTCGGAGCGGCCTCGGCCGTCACCGTGGCGACCGTCTTCGCCTGGAGGGCATGGCGGCGCTTCCCCTGGGTGGCCGTCGGCTGGCTGTGGTTCCTCGGGACGCTCGTGCCCGTGATCGGCCTCGTGCAGGTCGGCGGGCAGGCCATGGCCGACCGGTACACCTACGTGCCCAGCGTGGGCCTCGCGCTGATCGTGGCCTGGTCACTTCCCTTCCCGCGATGGCGGGGGATGACAGCAGCAGCGGCCGTCTCTGTCGCCGCTGTGGCGGTCGTCGCGTTGCTTGGCGTGGCGACCGCGCGCCAGGTGGACAGATGGTCCTCGGAGATCGAGCTCTTCGACCATACCCTCTCCGTCACTGGGCGGAACTGGCTCGCCGAGAACATCGTGGGCGTCAACCTCGAGCGGCGCGGGGACGACCCGGGCGCTCTGATCCACTACCGGCGCGCCCTGGAGATCCGCCCGCACTCGCCGGAGGCCCTCAACAACCTCGGGGCCCTCCTCTTCCGCAACGGCGAGGCGGCGGCCGGGCTCTCCTACCTCGCCGAGGCGGTCCGCCAGGGCCCGCGCGACCCGGTAGCTGCCCGGAACTTGGGGGCGTCGCTGTGCGCCGTCGGCCGGCTGGCGGAGGGGTATCCGTTCCTGACGCGCGCCGTCGCGCTGGCTCCGGCGGACCCCACAGCTCGCTACAATCTCGGCCTCGCGCTTCTGGAGCTTGGGCGGGAGCGCGACGCGCTCGCGGAGTTTGAGGCCGCCGCTCGGCTGAATCCCGGGGACCCCGACGCCAGGCACCAGGTCGACCGTCTGCGGCCGGGCGGGCGGCCCTAGCTCCCGGCCCCCTCGACCGCCTGCTTCGAGCCGGAGTTCGGCGGGTTATGGGCCGAGCGCCGTCCCAAGGAGCCCAGCGCGACTTTTCCCGGGGCGCGCTGTTAGAAGGTACCTCTAGCGTGCCGGGGGAAAACGGAGCGCTGAATGTTCCAAGGGATTCGGGGGAGAAGGCCGCTGGGTCGCAGTAGACTCTTGGGGGCGTTGGCGCTCTCGGCGTCAGCAGTCAGTAGTGCCTGCCACGGTGGCCAGGGCGACGAGCCGGCTCATCCTCCGGTCCAGGACACCTATCAGCAGGCGATGAACAAGCCGGACGACGTGCCGGCAAACATCGTCGCCGTTCGGGAGTACCCGCTGCCTGCGGGAGCGCAGCCCGACATCGTGTTCCGGGCGAGCGCGCCGGGCCTGGCCCTGCCGGCACCGACCACTGGACCCGTTCGCCCGGCGGGCGCGGAAGGCCGGACGCGCTAAGCGGCGTGACGCGACCCCCGGCGCTCCGACCTGGAGCGAGGCATGGGAACCCCGAAGTCGAGCGAGGGGCGCGCTGCGGTCGCGGCCTCCCTCCCGTTTGTCCAGCGCAGACGACGGGCATCGCCACGCCCGGCCCCGGGAGCGGGGGCGGGGGCGGGGACTGGTTGGAATCGACCACGCCCTTGGAGTACACGTAGGCGCGAAGGGCGACCTCAGTCGATCACACTCTGCACTCGCCCTGCCACCGCAGACCCGAGGACGCCGCGGTCCACATCGCCGCGGTGCCGGTGGCACGGCGGACGTGGAAGAAGCAGGCGACAGCCTTGCACACGAGCCACACGAGAGCCGCCCGCACACCGCCGAGCCCGCCACTGCCCGGCGGCGCCGGAGCCGCCGCATGAGCGGTGAACCAGCAAGTGACGCTGTAACCCTCCCGGGAGCGCCGGTAGCGAGGCAAGTTCTGGTCGCCGGCCTCGTTGCCCTGGCTGCCGCGGGCGTCTATCTGCCGACCGTGTGGGACGGGTTCGTCTGGGATGACCACGACATCGTCGTGAACCACCCCGCTCTCCGCTCCTTTGAGGGCGTCCGCCGCGCGCTCTCGAGCGACCTTTACGGGTCCGGGTCGAGCGAGAATCCCAACCACGGGGAGCTACCGCCCGGCGGGCGTTGCGAGCTGGTGGCTGAACGCGCGGATGACGGGACCTTCCGCCGGGTCCCTCCACGCCGGAAACGTGGCCCTTCATGCCCTCGCCGCTGGCCTCCTGGCACTCCTCCTCGTCCGACGAACGGGCTCCCTGCTGGCCGGTGGAGCGGCAGCGACCTTCTGGGCGCTGCACCCGCTTAACACCGAGGTGGTGGCCTGGATCGCGTGCCGCCACGACCTCCTCGTGGTGGTGGCGGCCACGGGAGTGCTGCTCGCCAACGACCGGAGGAGCTGGGCAGCTGCATCCGCTCAGGGAGGGCTCCTGCTCCTGGCCCTTCTCTCCAAGGAGAGCGCCATCGTTATCCCGGCGGTTTGCATCGTTGACGACGTCGCCAGCCGCCGGCCGCTTCGGGAGGCGTGGCGCGGGTACCTTGCCCAGGGCCTCGCTGTTCTCGCGTGGGTCGTCCTGCGCTCTAGCGCACGGCTCGCCCCCACGGAGCTCCCTCCGGCGGCACTCGCGCTTGAGAACGTGATCTACGCGGTCGCCCAGCAGCTCGCGCGCGCGGCACTTCCGTGGCCGCTCACCGTCGACAGGCCCTGGGCCCCTCCGACCCTCGCTCAGGTGACCACGGGGGCCATCGCCGTTGCCGCCCTCGTCTGGCTCGCGTGGAGGTTTCGGGCGGCGGCCGCAGGCGTTGCGCTCTTCCTGCTCTCCATCGCACCGGTGACCCTCGCCGCCATGGGATACGGGTATTCCGCTGAGCGTTACTCCTACCTGCCTCTCGTCGGCCTGGCGTGGGTGCTCGCGGTCCTCTCCGCTGCGGCAGCGCGGACGTTCAATCGAGCCCGCTGGCTCGCCCCGGGCGCCGTCGCGGCGGCCGCGCTTGCCGGGGCGGTCCTCACCTCCGTTCGCTTGCCCGACTGGCAGAGCGACCGAGCGCTCTTCGGCGCGGCGCTGCGGGAGGACCCGGGCAGCTGGTTCGCCCGTGAGCAGCTGGGGCTCGACGCCCTGCGCGAGCAGCGCTGGCAGGAAGGCGTGCGGTGGCTCCGCGACGCCCAGGCGCGCCATCCGGCCTCCGGACAGGTCGCGAATGGCCTCGCGCTCGCCAACCTGCAGCTCGGGGACGTGACGGCCGCATTGGAGCAGGCACGGCTAGCCGTGGCGCTCTCTCCCCAGTTCCCGCAGGCGCGCGTGTTCCTCGCCTGGGCGCTGCACCTCTCTGGAGACCACGGCTCCGAGGCGGCGCAGCTGGAGGCATGCCTGGCCCTCGCTCCCGGGAACGCGCGCGCGCGGGTCGCGCTCGGCGAGGCCCGCTCGGAGATTGGCGATCCGCGCGGCGAGGCGGACCTGGAGGCGATTGGTCGCGAGGCCTCCGACGCTGGCGCGGCGGCGTCCGCTGCCCTGGTCAGGCAGGCGCTTCTACGCGGCGACCGCTCCCTCGCGGAGCGAAGGCTGGCCGAACTCCGGACCCTCCACCCAGCGTCTCCGGAGGTACCCGTGCTTGAGCGGGCCATGGCCGAGGCGCGATGACGGTCGAAGGGATCCGCCGCGGCCGGTGACGCGGTCGGGCCGGCGAGCCACGGACATTGACGGTTCGCTCGCGGCCTCGAGAAGACTCCGGACAGGAGACGCGCTCCTTCTCTGCTTCCGCGATGGTATCCTCGCGTCCCCCGATGAGTGAGCGAGAGCAAGTCGCGCCGGCGAGCCCTTGGAAGGGCCGCACCGCGGCCATCCACATGGCCGCGATCCTCGGCCTGTCCGTACTGAGCTACGCCAATACCGCGGCGAACGGCTTCGTCTGGGACGACAACGACATCATCGTGAACAACCCGCAGAACCGGGACCTGTCGGCCATTCCCTCCCTGTTCGCGAGCGTCGACAGGACCCAGACCGGGCACCACGCCGAGTACTACCGGCCGCTGACCAGGCTCACCTATGTCGTCGACCACCAGCTCTTCGGCGGGGATGCTCCGGGCTACCACATCGAGAACGCCTTCCTCCACGCGCTCGCGGCACTCGCTCTCTACCTCTTCGTTCGGGCCGCCTTCCTGGATCCGCGAGCTGCCTTCGCGGCGGCCGTCGTCTTCGCGGTCCACCCCGTGAACTCGGAGGCGGTGGACTTCCTTTCGACGCGCAACACGGTGCTCGCCGCGCTGTTCGTATTTCTCTCCCTCTTCGCGTACGTTCGCGCGAGAGAGAGCAGACGGGTGCTCTTCCTGTGGCTCTCGTGGGCGTCTTTCCTGGCAGGCCTCCTCTGCAAGGAGACCGCGGTGATGCTCCTCGCGACGCTGCCCGTCCTCGAGTGGCTGAGCCCGGTCTCTCGAAGCCGGCGCTCCCGCCTCGTTCCCTTCCTCGTGGTGTTCGCCGGCTACCTCGCGCTTCGCTGGAACGCGCTTTCGGGGCTCGTCGGGACCGGGCTCGAATCCAGCCCGGCTGCCGGCGCGGCTGGCCGCCGACCTCTACATCGTCCCCCGCTACCTGGGGCTCGTCCTGTGGCCACGGGGCTTGAGTGCACTGCACGGCGTGCCGGCCGACTGGGGCGCCCGCTGGCCCCTGCTCGTGCTCGCCTGGCTTGCCATCGGCGCTGCGGTCGCCCTTCTCGCGAGGCTTCGCTCCCCGCTCACCACCTTCGGCCTCGCGTGGTTCTTCCTGAATCTCCTGCCCGTGAGCGGCGTCGTGCCAATCCCGAGCGCCCCCATGGCCGAGCGGTATCTCTATCTCCCGGCCGCGGGCCTCTGGATGATCGTCGGCGATCTGACCTCGAAGGCCTTCGCGCGCCTGCCGCGATGGCGCCCGGCTCTCACCGTGGCTGGCGCGGCGGCCGTGCTCCTCCTCGGCGCGGTGACGCTGCGGAGGAACCTGGTTTGGCGAGATCCCGTGGCCTTCTACTCGGCCATGACGGAGGCGAGTCCGGACCAGGCGCTCGGCCACTATAGCCTCGGCCTCGCCCATCAGATTCGCGGGCGACATGCCGGCCGCCCGGGGCGCCTGGGAGCGGGCGGCGGGAATCGACCCCGCCTACTTCGACGTCGCAGCGAAGCTCGGCCTCTCCTATGCCCAGGCGGGCGAATGGGGCTCGGCGGAGCGCTGGCTTGCCGCCGCGTTCAAGGCGAATCCCGCGGACGCGACCGCTCTTTTCAACCTCGCCGCCGTGGAAGACAAGTCCGGAAAAGGGCCGCAAGCTCTGTTTCACTACCGGCTGTTCCTCGACCTGCACCCGCCTAACCTGGCCGCAGCCGAGAAGAAAGCACAGGCTCGCATCGAGGCGTTGAGCGTGAGCCAGGCCACGGGACCCTGACCGCTCGCGGAGCGAGCGATTCCGGGAGGCCGATCCGGCCCGGCGCGTAGTCGACATGCCCCCCTGTCGCCGAATCAGGGTAAGGTCGGCCGGCTTACGGCTGACGCTCGTCGGCGCGTCCGTGCAACCTCGCTCGCGGCGCGGGACGTGGAGGTACCTGCTTGGCGAGACGAGAGCGCGGTACCGAAGGCGCAACGGCTAGCCGCGTGCTTCTCCGGAAGCTGTGGTGGACCGCTCTCGTGGGCACAGGAGCGGTCTTGCCGCTCTTGGCCGTCCTCGCGAGCGGGCGCACGCTGGTGTGGAGGGACACGGGCCAGCTCTTCGGGCCAGTCCGCACGCTCGTCGTTGAGGCGCTCAGGGACCTCCGATTGCCGCTTTGGAATCCGCACGAGGCGCTCGGCATGCCGCTGTTCGCCCAGATGATGCACGGCGTCCTGCACCCCATATCGCTTGCCGCGGCGATCATCGCCCCCGGCGCCGGAATGGACGCGTTCATCTTGGTCTATGTGGCGCTGGCGGCGATCGGCGCCGCGGTGCTTTCCCGCGAACTCGGCGCCTCGGAGGCGGCGGCCGCAGCCGGCGGCCTCGCCTACGGGTTGTCGGGCTACGTCCTTGGGATGAGCGCCATCCTCACCTATCTGTGCGCGGCCGCCACCGCACCATGGACGGTCGCCGCCCTTCGCGCGGCGGGCCGGGGTGCGCGCTCGGGGCTCGTCGGGAGCGGGATCGCGACGGCAGCCCTCCTATTCGCCGGGGACCCGCAGTGGGCGGCCGTGGCGGCCCTCCTCGGGATGGCCCTGGCCATCGAGACCGCGGGGCTGCGCGGAGCGGCCAGGGCCGCCCTCGGCATCGTCGCCGGAACGGCGCTCGCCGGCGTGCAGGTCGTCCCCACCCTGGCGTTCCTCGCCGAGACGCGGCGCCACGCCGGACTCACCGGCCTGGAGCGCCAGATGTGGGCGCTCGCGCCGTGGAGGATGGTGGAGATCGTTACGCCGGGCTTCTTCGGTGGAAGGCCGGCCCTCGACGCCGGGGCGCCGGTGTTCCGCGCCCTGGGCGGTCCGTCGGAGTTTCCCCTGCCGTTCGCCCCGAGCGTGTTCGTGGGAGCGATCCCGATCGCGCTCGCCGCCGCCGGGCTCCGCGCCTCGCGCGCCGCGCGGGTGCTTGGGGTCGCCGCCCTCGTTCTCCTGTGGCTCGCGCTTGGCACGAACCTCGGTGCCGATCAGATGCTGCGCGGCGTGCCGATCTGGGGCTCGTTCCGTTACGCGGAGAAGTTCGTCGGGCCCCTGACGCTTTGCTTGGCAGCGCTGGCGGCCCTCGGCGCCGATCGGATAGAAACTGGCTCGCACCGAAGGGGCCCAGTCGTCGCGGCGGCAGTAGCCGCCTTCGTTCTCGTGGGCGCTTCTCTCGTGCTGTTGCCGCATCGCGAGGCCCAGGACGTGGGCTCGATCGTCCGTGCCCGCCTCAGTATCGGGCTCGTCCATGCCGGGGTCGCACTCGGGCTCCTCGCCGCGGTGCTGGCGAGCGCGTTCCGACCGGCGGTGCGCCGCCGCTTCCCCGCCATCGCGGCCGGCCTCGTCTTCGCGCAGTCTGTGGCTGCCGCTCCGTTCGCTCTTCACGCCGGGGCGCGCGGCGTGGTCGAAGAGCATCCGCTTTCCGGCATCGCCCGGTCGGGCACGCTGACCAGGATCGCCGTCGCCGTCCAGAGCGCCGTCCGCGGCTCGAGTACCGACCTCGACGAGGCGGAATGGCTCGTCGCGGCCCAGTCCAGGATGGGCGAGGCGAGCTTCAACGTCGCCTCGCACGTGGACGAGATCGCGACCTACACCGGCCTGGAGCCCAACCGGCTCACCTCGGTATCGAGGGCCTTCCGGCGCGAGTTCGGGCCGGACCGCTTCGTCGCATGGAGGCGCTTCGCCCTCACCCACGTTGTGGTGAACGAGGCGGCGCGGTTCGATCCCGAGCAACAGAGAACGGCGGAAGGTGCGACCTCCGGTGGGCGTCGGGTCCTCGAGGATCCCTGGGGGTTCGCCGTCTGGGAGGTCCCGCATCGCCCGTGGGCCTTCTTCGCCCCCGGAGCGGTCGAGGTGAGTTCCCCCTCGCGGGCCTTGGAACAACTCGTCCAAGAGGTCGCCGCTGGAAGCCCGATCGTGGTGGTCGAGGCAAGCGGCCCGCTGCCGATCGCTGCCGGACGCGTAAGTTCGGATCGGCGCGACGCGGAGTCGCTGGATGTCGAGGCGGATTCGGCCAGCGACGGGCTGCTCGTCGTCAACGACGCCTTCTGGCCGGGATGGGAGGCCACGATCGACGGGCGCGCGACGGCCATTTTTCCGGCAGACGGCCTCGTCCGGGCGGTGGTCTGGCCGGGCGGAAGGCATCGGCTCCACATGGCGTACCGGCCCGTGGAAGTGCGAATCGGCTGGCTCGTCACGCTCGCGGGGGCCGTTCTCCTTGCGTCGATCGCGGTCCGCGAGCGGCGCCGGGGAGCCGGGTAGCGCCTTGCCCCGATCACCACGATCTGGGTCCCTCGCCGGCGACCTCTCCCCCGGCTTCGTCAGACCGCGGGTGGGCGCTCCAGGTGCCAGCGGGTCTTCGACTGATAGAGGGCAGCCGCGGCGAGCACCTTGGCGTCATCCATCGGACGGCCTGTGATCGCGAGGCCGACCGGCAGGCGCTCCGGCTGGACGAACCCCATGGGAACCGCGGCTGCAGGCAGGCCGAGAAGATTCCCGGCGTAGCGCAGCACGTCCCCGCCGACGCCCGGGATCGGGCGGTCGAGGAACTGGGGCAGTACGGGGTTGTTCGCCGAGAGAATGAGGTCGTACTTCTCGAAGAACGCGCCCATCCGCCGCTGCATCTCGGCGCGGATCGCCATGGCCCGAACGTAATCGGACGGGCGACCGGCGGTCTCCTGGGGCCGATTTGCATCGACGAGCTCGCGCGCCCGGCCCGACTTGATGAGGTCCTCGAAGGCCACCTCCGTCTCGGACACGGCGATGAGGTCTGCAACCTCGCGCCAGGGCAGGATTGGCACCTCGGCCTTCTCGACGGCCACTCCTGCCACCCGAAAGACGTCGAGCGCCTCCTCGTAGAAGACCTGGATGTCCGGGCGGACCGGGAACGTCGAGGGCAGCTCCAGCGCAGCGATCCGGAGCCCGGTTGCTGCCGCCGCGTGAATGGAGTCGAGGCCCGGAGGGGTCGCCACCGACGATGCATCCAAGGGGTCCGCCCTCCCGAGCACGGAGAGCACCGCGGCGCAGTCGGCCGCCGACCGGCATACGGGCCCCACCTTGTCGAGCGTGAAGGCAAACGGGAGCACGCCGTATCGGGAAACCACGCCGTACGTCGGCCGGAACGCGGAGGCGCCGCAGAGGGCCGCCGGGTTGAGGAGCGAGCCCAGGGTCTCGGTGCCTAGAGCGAATCCGACGAGGCGCGCGACAACTGCGGCGGCCGAACCGGAGGAAGAGCCGCCGGCCGACCTGGACCGGTCCCAGGGGTTTCTGCAGGCCCCGTTGATCGAGGCGTGCGCCCACCTCGGCCTGAAGCCCCCGGCCATCTCGGTGAGTGTGAGCTTGCCGACGAGCACGGCCCCCGCGGCGCGCAGCTGCTTCACCACGGTCGCATCGTGCTCGGGGACCCGATCGGCGTAGGGGCGCGCTCCCCAGGTCGTCCGGATGCCCGCCGTGTCGATGTTGTCCTTGAGGCCGTAGGGAATGCCGTGGAGCGGCCCAAGGTAGCGGCCGGCCTTGATCTCGCGTTCCGCCCGCCGCGCCTCCTCGAGCGCCACATCGGGCGTGACGGTGATGAAGCAGTTGAGCTTCTCCGAGGCGTCCCCGATCCTCTCCAGCGAGGCTTCCGCAAGTGCTACGGGCGACAGCAAGCCGCGCTTCATGCGCCGCGCGCACTCCTCGAGGGAGAGGTCGAGGGCGAGCCGCGCCGCAATCTCCGGCTTCACTTACGGTCCGCTAGGGACGCCCGGAAGCCGAGGGCGGGCAAAGAGTTCGGGGGCAGCTCGAACTCTCGAACCGTGCGAAGTGCCAGTGGAAGCTCCTCCGCCTCCGCGGCTTTCGCCTCGCCGAGACGGGGAGCCTTTGGTCCGTCGCGCGCGACATCGCAACCGGAAGCGACGAATCCCCCGACGGTAATAGCCAGTCCCTTCAGGAGATCGCGGCGCGAGACGCCGTCCCTTTTCATCAAGAATGCCCCGTCTCCCCCGCGCGACGAGTCTGCAACCCGCGCGCCGGCGAGGGAGGGCTGTGCTTCTCGCGCATTACCGCCGCGGCTGCGCTGCCGAATCGCCATGCGCGCGTAAACATTTCACCGACTATCTCGCTCGTGCTGCGTAAACGGAAAAGTATGCGCCGGGCGCCCTCGTCCAGGTTCGCCGGAGAAGACCGTTCGATCTGGGCACTTCGCGGCTACTTTCCGCTTGGGCGAAGCGGTTGCTTGCAAATGGCACGATCCGATTCCTCCAATTGACCAATCCGCCCGGGGGAGGGGCGGATCTTGCAGCAGCGCCCGGGCAGGAACTCACTCGCACGAGGATTCCCTGAGCCTTCGCCGCGTCCTCTTCGTCGCGTCCCTCGCGCTCTCGAGCGCGGCGGCGCCGCTCCAGCAATGGGCGGGGGCGACGGAGCGGGCCGCCGGACCCGAGGTCGCGGCATCCGCGCCCTCGGCCCGAGCTCCCTCCTCGAATGGCCTCGACCCGGACTCGACGCGGACCCGCCTCGAAGCGCTCCGCCTGAGAGCCGACGAGATCGCGATGAAGGCGCTCACATCCCGGACCCGGCTCGCGGAACTCGAGGATTCTACTCGTCTTTGTGGAGTCGGCGGCGCCCACCGACTCCGGGAGCGCACGTGCTGACGCCCTCGACGCCACCTCGGTCCGGCCCTCGGCGGCAGCCCGGCTCGCCAGCGCGGAGAAGGCGGTCGCGGCGCTCGCGGCCTCTCTCGCCAGCCCCCTCGCGCTGGAGGCGACCCCGTTCGCGGACTGGCGCGCCGCCGCCCTCATCGCGGACCCGGCCGACTCGGGACTGTTTCAAACGGGCGGAGACTATCGCGCCGCGGTGCTCGAGCTCGCCTCCAGCCTTCGGAAGCAGGGTCTCTGCGACGGCGCGCTCGCGTACTACCGGATCCTGCAGGCGCAACCGGACTCGGCCCAGGCGCGCGATGCGCTCGTCGGAGCCGTCGAGTGTGAGACGCGGCTCGGGCGATTCGGCGAGGCCGCCGAGCTCGTGTCGCGCTCTCGGCGGGGGCATGCCGAGAATGGCCCGGCACCAGAGGCCCTCTACCTGGCGGCGAAGGGCGCGTTCCACCGCCGCAACGGCCCGCGGGACGTCCGGGATCGCGAGGCGCTCGAGGCGTTCGCCGCCGTCCCGCCGCCGTACCAGATCGCCGCCGCCTACCACCGGGGCGCGATCCTCGTCCGCGCCGGTGATCTGGAGGGTGCTCTGCGGGAGTTCGAAACCTGTGACAGGGCACCGGCGCTCGACGAGCTGGAGAAGGCCCGGCGGGAGCTCTGCTGGCTCGCCCTGGCCCGGGTGCAGGGCGAGCGGGGCAACTGGAAGGAGGCCGTCTACTGGTACGAGCAGGTACCCGGCGACTCCCCGCGCGCCGACGAGGCCCTCTTCGAGCTCGCCTCGACGTACGACAAGGCGGGGCTCGCCGACGCCGCCTTCCGCCTCGCAGCCAGGGTCCGGGTCGCCGACCCGGATTCTCCCCTCGCTCCCGACGTCGCGCTCCTGCGGGCGAGCTTGCTCGCCCGGCTTCGTCGTTATCCGGAGGCAGTCGAAGCGTACGACCGCATCCGCCGAACATACGCCCCGGTGCGTGATGAGACGGACCGCGTGCTCCGGAGCGAGCGCGACTCTGCCCGGTACATCGATCGGCTCGCGCGCGGCAGCCCGGTCCGCCCGGAGCACCTCCCCGCGATCCCGCCGCTCGTGCTCGCTTGGGTATCCGCTTCGGGCGAGCTCGAGCCCGCGCTCGACTCCTACGCCGCCATCCAGGCGGCCGCGCGAAGGGTCGCCGATGCGATGGCCGCGGCCGATCGCGTCGAGGCGCGGCTCCGGGAGCTCCGGGGCGTGCAGGGCCTCCACGAGGCCGTGGCGCGCGCGCGCGCTACCGAGGAGGCAGCGCGGGCTCTCGATGGAGAGGTTGCGGACCTGCAGGCGCTCGCGGGCCGTCCGTCGAGCCCTTCCACGGACCTGGCCGGCCCTGGCGGCGAGGTGGTCGCCCGCGCGAACGCGCTTCGGGCGCGCTCGTTCGCCTCACTCGCCCGGGCCGGGAGGCTCGCCCGGGCGGTCGCCGAGCTCGAGCGGTCGGGGCCCATAGCGGCGCGGGCGCGAGTCGGCGAGGAGCAGCGCCAGCTCGCGGAGGCGAGGGGCCTCGTCGAGACTCTACAGGCGGAGGCAAGGGACCTCGCCGGACCGGAGGCCTTTCGGAGCCTGCAGGCCGCCAGCGCCGACCTTGACCGGGTCCTGCTCCGGGCCGACCGCGGCGTCGCCGACGTCGCGCTCGCGCGAACGGCGGATGCCCAGGCGCGGGTCCAGGCGCTCGTGCTGCGCCAGAGAACAGAGGATCGCCTCCCCCTCGCGCCCGAACGGCGCCAGGCCATCGCTACCGAGCTCGCCGCCCGCACCCGCTCGGTCACGGATGCCGAGCGAGCAACCCGGCGCGAGGCCATCGCCCAACTCGAGGAGTATGTCCGCAGCCACCCGGACGACCCCGTCTATACACCTGAGGCCCTCTCGCGACTCGCCGAGCTCCGCTTCGAGCGGGCCACGGAGGGCGAGTCGCCGGAGGCCCTCGCAAGCGCGAAAGCCAAGGCACCAGATCCGTCGAGACGGTCGCCGCCGCCACCGCGGGGGTGCGCCGAGGCGCTGGAGCTCCGCAATCGGCTCGCCAGCGGCTTCCCCGCCTACAAGCAGAAGGACGCGGTCTACATCCTGGTCGGCTACTGCCTGGCGCAGACGGGGAAGGTCCGGGAGGCCATCGACACCTACGCAAAGTTCGTGCAGGCGTTCCCCGAGAGCACCTACGCGCCCGAGGCCTGGGTCAGGATGGGCGACCTCAGCTTCGATGAGGGACTGCCCGGTTCCCTGCAGCGCGCCGTCCGGGCCTACTCGACGATGATCGCCCTGCCCGAGCACCCGCTGCACGCCCACGCCATGTACATGCTGGGGTGGACCTGGTACCGCGCGGACGACTTCGCCCATGCGGTCGAAGCCTTCACGCGGCTCCTCGACTTTTATCTGGCTCGCAACGAGAGAACCGGGGAGCCACCCGACGGGGACCTCTGGGCCGAGGCTCTTCGCTACACGGCCGCCGCGTTCGCCGATCCCGGCTGGGACGGGGTGGCGAAGGCCCGGGAATGGGCTGCCAAGGCGGGCCGGAGACCCTATGCGATCGCCGTGCTTCGGCACCTCGGCGACGACCTGTTCGACCAGACACGCTACCGGCCTGCGATCGAATCCTACAAGCTCGCCATCGCGGCCGACCCCGCGGCACCGGACGCTCCGAGCCTGCAGGCCCGAATCGTGCTTGCCTGGTCGCGGGAGCGCCGGCCGGAGGAGGAGGCCCGCGAGCGTGACGTGCTCGTGGAAGCCTACGGCGAGTCGGGGGCCTGGTGGCAGAGGAACGAAGGCACGCCGAAGCTCGCCAACGATGTTCGCGAGCTCCGGGCCTCGGCGCTCGCCGCCAGCGCGGCCGCCCACCACGCGCGAGCACAGGACCTCAAGAAGTCTGGCCGCCTCGCCGATGCGACCGCCGAGTACCGGCGCGCAGAGAAAGGCTACGCCGATTACCTGGCCGCCGTGCCGGGGGCCAAGGACGCCTCCGACCTGACCTTTGCGCGAGCGGACTGTGCCTTCAACGCCAACGAGTTCGACCTGGCGGCGAGGCTATACGAGCAGGTTCGCGACGATGCAGCCGCCGGCGCCCACCATGAGGAGGCGGCGCTGAGCGCGGTCTTGTCGTGGGAAGCGGAGGCCGCGCGTGCGCGAAAGTCCACAGAGCTCGAGGACCGCAAGCTTCTGCTCGCCAAGGACCTCCCGGGCGAACCCCATGCCCCCGAGCCGCTCCCGCCACCGTTGCCGGCGCTAGTCTCGGCATCGGATGCCTTCGTCGCGCGCTTCCCGTCAAACGAGCGGGCGCCATCCGTCGCATACGGCTCCGCGGAGCTCTTCTACAAGTACAACCAGTGGGCCGAGGCACGGCGGCGCCTGGAGGAGGTCGCCTCCCGGTGGCCGAAGTCGCCCGTGGCCCGCTACGCCGCCAACCTGGTCATCGAGACCCACCTCGCCGGGAAGGACTGGGAGGGTGTGGAGGCGGCCTCGGCACGACTTGGTGGCCAGGTGTCCGGCCAGAACGCCCCGCTGGCGAGCTCGATGAAGGAGTTCGAGCTCGCCGGACGCTTCCAGCGAGCCCTGTCGCTCATGGAGGCACGGCGCTTCGCCGACGCGGCGCAGCTGTTCCAGGCCGTCGCGGCAGAGGCTCCTCGGGGGGAACTCGCCGACAAGGCGCTCTACAACGCCGCTCGGTCGGAGGAAGGGCTGGGTCACGGTGACGGCGCGCTGCGCCTCTACGAGCACCTGCAATCCGAGTATGCCGACTCCCCCTATGCCGACGAGGCACTTTTCCGGCTCGCTTACCACTCGGAGGGGAACTACGAATTCGATCGGGCTGCCATTCAGTACCTGCTCCTCGTGCGCAGGTACCCGGCATCGAAGCAGCGCAAGGACGCGCTGTTCAACGCAGGGCGGATGCTCGAGAGCCTGCAACGCTACGGCGAGGCGGCGGACACCTTCGCTCGGTACGCCGAGCTCTTCCCCGAGGCACCGGACGCGCCCGAGGCGCAGTTTCACGCGGCAGACCTCTACGAGAGGGGGAAGGACTGGACCCGCGCGGCGCAGGCGCTCCAGCGATTCCAGAAGAGATTCGCCTCGTCGGCGAACCCCGAGCTACTCGTCCGATCGCATCTGCAGCTTGCGCTAGCGGAGAGGGCGCTCGGGCGCGACAAGGTGGTCGCCGCCGAGTATTCGGCGGTGGTGGCGGAATTCGATCGACATTCTCTCGACCCTGCGACGAGCCCGGCCGCAGCGGCCGCCGCAGCCGAAGCCCGCTTCCGGCTAGCCGAGGCGGAGCTCGAGCGTTTCGATCGCCTCACCTTGCCGGCCACCACAAACGCTGCACGGCTCAAGAAGGCGCTCGACGAGAAGCTCGCCGAGATGCGGAAGGTCGCGCCGCAGTACGATGAGGTGAAGCGCTTCAAGAGGCCTGAGTGGACGCTCGCCGCCTTCTACCGACAGGCCTACTTGCTCGAGCGCCTCGCACAGACTCTCTACGACGCCCCGGTGCCCCCCGAGTTCAAGAAGGCCGGCCACGAGGAGTACCTCGCTGCTTTCCAGGACCAGCTCGCGGCCTACGCGCAGCCCTTCGAGGAGGAGGCCGTCCAGGTATATCTGGAGGCGATTGCGGCGGCGGGCGAGTTCCACGTGAAGAACGAGTGGACGCAAAGGATCGTCGACTCGCTCGCCCGCTACCGCCCCAAGGACTTCTCGCACGTCCGGGATGCGAGGGGGCGGTTCCGGTCGGACGACCTCTCGCCCGATCCGCTCTTCGCCGGTGACCCGGCCGAGCCCCTGGCCTCCGGCGCCGAGTGGGCCTTCCAGGAGGGTCTCGAGAAATCGCGCGGCGGCCATCCCGATGCGGCCGCGGCGGCCTTCGAGCGCGCGTTCGCGCTTGATCCTCGGGCTGCGTGGGTGGCGTTCGACGCGGGCGTCGCCTGGGAGAAAGCCGGCGACGTGGCTAGGGCCGAGACGGAATATCTAAAGGCCCTGGCGGCGAGGTCCGACCTCGTGCCGGCGCTCCGCAGCCTTTCCCGGCTCCGGGTGCGGACGGGCCGGTCCGCCGAGGCAGAGGCCGACCTCCGAGCCCGGCTGGAACGCTCGCCCGAGGGCAAGGGAGTCACCGTCGAACTCGCTCGCGTGCTCTTGCTCGCGGGCCGCCTCGATGAGGCGGAGCGGCAGGCGCGCCGGGCGCTGCGTGCCCAGGAGGACGACGTCGACGCGCTGGTGACACTCGCCATGGTCTTCCAGGCGCGCGGCCAGGTCGAGGCCGCTCGGCTCGTGCTCGAGGCAGCGCGCGAGCTGAGGCCCGTCGACCCCGCAGTTTGGAATCGACTCGGCTTCGTGGAACTCGCGCAGGGCCGCGCTCCCCAGGCCCTCGAGCGCTTTCGAAGAGCAACCGAACTACGGGTGGACTACCCGGAAGGGCTCACGAACTACGGGCAGGTGCTGGTCGACGCGGGAGACTACTCGAGGGGGGCGGAGGCGCTCGAGGCAGCCGTTCGAGCCGATCCGACGAGCGCGATCTCGTGGCTCGACCTCGGAAACGCGCGCCGCGGGCTGCGGCAATTCGAGGATGCGAAACGCAGCTACGAGCGAGCCCTCGCGCTCGACCCCACGCTTCTCGACGCCCACTTCGACCTTGGACTCCTCTTCCTCCAGGGCGAGTTCGCGGGCCTCTCCACGCAAGCCCGACTGGAGACCGCCATCGCCCAACTCGGCCGGTTCTCATCGGGCGGCGGAACGGACGCCTCCCTGGAGCAGGTCCGCACCGAGGCGACTTCGCTGCTCGACAAGGAGAAGAAGCGAGTGGCCCGCATCGAGAGCCAGCAGGCGAAGCACGAGGGAGAGGCCAGGATCGCGCCTCCTTCCCCCCCCGTTGAGCCGGGAAGGGCACCGTGAACGCGCCGCGCTCTGTCGCTGCCCTGGCAGCGGTGCTCCTTGGGCTGGGTGCCCCGGTGACGTCGATCGGCGCGCCCCCGTCCAAGGCCGAGGAGCAGAAGAGGACGGGCACAAGCAAGGTCCTGCTCCAGGACGAGCTGGAGGTGGAGGGAAAGGTCCAGAAGCCCTCGGTGAAGCCGATCACGCCGCCACCCGACGCGCTGCAGGCCGACAAGGAGAAGCCCGGTTCGTTCCTTCCGAAGATCGTTAAGGCCGTCGAGAAGGCGCCGTTTTGATCACTGCCCGCCTGCGCTCGACCGAGGCGCCCCGGCGAGGGTCAGGCGGCGGCCATCGGGGGAGAGGCGTCGGGAACGGCCGATCCCCATGCGCGCGAGCCGATACTCGAGCGCCGTGCCGAGGACGCCGAACCCGTACGTCACGCTGCGCCGAAAGTTGATGGAAGATGCCTCGCTGAAATAGCGAGTTGGGCAGGAGAGCTCCCCGATATCGAAGCCGAACCAGAGCACCTGGGCGAGCATTTGGTTGTCGAAGACAAAGTCGTCTGAGTTCTCCTCTAGTGGCAGGGTCTCGAGCAGTCGGCGGGAAAAGGCCCTGTACCCGGTGTGGTACTCGGAGAGCTTGTAGCCGAGGAGCAGGTTCTCGACGAGAGTCAGCGTGCGGTTGGCAACGTACTTCCAGAGCGGCATCCCGCCCTTGCGAGCCCCCACTCCGAGGATGCGCGACCCGAGCACACAGTCGAAGTGTCCGCTCACCACCATTCCCGCCATCGCCGGCAACAGCTTGGGCGAGTACTGGTAGTCGGGGTGGACCATCACCACCACATCGGCGCCGAGAGATAACGCCGCGCTGTAGCAGGTCTTCTGGTTTCCCCCGTATCCCCGGTTCCTGGGGTGAACGATGTGGCGCAGCCCGAGTCGACGGGCGATCGCCACCGTGTCGTCACGGCTGGCATCGTCGACGAGTATGACCTCGTCGGCGATGGATCGGTCGATCTCCTCGCAGGTGCGGGCGAGCGTCCTCGCAGCGTTGTAGGCGGGCATCACGACGCAGATGCGCTTGCCACTGATCACGAAGTCCTCCGTCGAGCCGGGCAGTATACCCTCGAGCCGCGGGTGAGAGTCCCTCCGCGGGGAATCAATGCTATGGAAGGCCCGGTGGGCGCACCGCTCCAGTCTCAATCCCGTCGCTCAGGCCCGATGACGTGGGTGGTGTGCCTGGCCCTGGCGGCCCTGGTAACTTTCGCGTACCGCCGCGTCGGCCACAACGGCTTTGTTGGATTCGACGACCCGCGATACGTGTCGGAGAACCCGATCGTGGGGCGTGGGCTGACTCTAGGGGGCGCGGCGTGGGCCTTCGGCAGCTTCCGCAATCCTTACTGGCACCCGCTCACCTGGCTGTCCCACATGGCCGACGTCGGCCTGCTCGGGCTCGATCCCGGCCTGCACCATTGGGCGAGCGTGGCCTGGCACGCAGTCAACACCGTGCTCTTCTTCCTGGTCTTGCGTTCGGCGTCGGGTGCAACCTGGAGAAGCGCGCTCGCCGCCGCCCTCTTCGCCGTCCACCCCCTGCGCGTAGAGTCGGTGGCGTGGGTTGCCGAGCGCAAGGATCTGCTTTCCTGCTTCTTCTGGCTGATCGCCATGGGCGCATATGTCGCCTGGGCGCGCCGCCCCGGCCCCGGACGCTACCTGCTCGTGGCAGCCGCGTTTGCGCTCGGCCTGATGTCCAAGCCCATGGCGGTGACCCTGCCGCTGGCGCTGATTCTCGTGGACGTTTGGCCCCTCGGCAGGCTTGGAGGCGGTGAGCCTATGCTCCACCGTCTGGCGTCGCTCGTCTTCGAAAAGATCCCATTGTTCGCGATTGCAGCGTCCTCGGCCGCACTTGCCCTTGTCGTGGAGACGCTCGGCGGAGAGGCCCACTACGATCTCGAGACCCTGCCCGTCCCCACTCGGCTGGCAAATGCGGTCGTCTCCTACGCGACCTACCTCCGCGATATCTTCTGGCCTGCTGGGCTGTCCGTCTTCTACCCGCATCCGGCTGGCCTCCCGGGGGGAATTCCGTGGTCGTGGATTGCGGCGTCGACGCTGGTAGTCTCCGCGGTTAGCGCGATCGCCGTCTGGCAGTGGAGCCGCCGGCCGTTCCTGGCAGTGGGCTGGCTGTGGTTCATCGTGACGCTTCTCCCGGTGATCGGGCTGGTGCAGGTCGGGCTACAGGGCAGAGCCGACCGCTTCACCTACATCCCGGCGATGGGCATCTTCATGGCGGTAGCCTGGGCAGTCCCCGATCCCGGAGCCGGCTGGCTTCGCCGGTCGGCTCTCGGCGCGGGCATCGCGGTGCTTGTCGCGTTCGCGACCTGGCGGACCGAGGTCCAGACCACCGTCTGGAAGGACCAGTTGACCCTGTTTCTCCACGCTTCGGAGGTCGTACCGGAAAGTGCGCTCGTATGGGACAACCTCGGAGTCGAGTACTTTCACCGCGGGCAGGCGCGCGAGGCACTCCAGGCTTTCGAGCGCGCCGTAGCGGCTCGCCCGGACGAGGTCGACGGCTGGGTCAACGTGGGCATGGCGCGAGGTGCGCTGGGGGACCACGCCGGGGCCGCCACCGCGTTTCAGGAGGCGGTCCGGCTGCGTCCGGAGGACGAGGTGGCGCTCTTCAACCTCGGCATTGCCTCTGCCCTTGCCGGCCACGGCGCGGGCGTCGACGAGGCTGCCACCCGACTCAGCCGGAGGAACCCGGCAAAGGCGCAGGAACTAATCCATGCAGTTCAGCAGCTGCAGTCTGGCGCCCAACTCGGGGGCGCCGCGCGGTAGTCCCGGCCCGGCCAGAGCGGAATGAACGGGCAGGCGGCGCCCGGCTCAACCGCGCCGGTGGGTTGCCGACGGGCGCTCATCGGAATGGACGGGAGCGAAGCTAACTCGCGCTCTTGACGCGCCGCTGCGGGACTGGGACCTCGCTGGTTCCCGGTAGGCGAAGTCGCAATTGCCGCTGCCTGCACGGCGAGCGTGGGCGTCGGAGAAATTCGTCAGCTCGACTTCCCAGATCGCGAGCGCGTCTTGCGCTTCGGTTTCAGAGGAGTAGATGCCAACCATCTCGCGCTGGGGTCCCTCGGGGGTGTCCGTCTCGAGGTACACGCCCCAGCAGACGACCGAGCTCGCGCTTGCGCGCGCGCCACCGCCGCGCCTGAGCCAGCTGCCGATGGAATGTACCCAGTCCAAGGCACGATCGAATAGCGGACAGGACTTGTCTGTCCACAGCGGATTGGTGCCAGGCCCGATCCGGGCCTGCGACATTGGGGGACGATATCGGGCAATGTAGGTGGGCTGGCGCCCTGGGAGGCGCGCCACCGCTCGCCCCCCCCCAAAGAGCGAATTCGATTGCACGGCGCGCTGGCGTCAGCGGAGCGCGTTCCCGCCATCGACACTCCGTGAACCGAACACCTCTCACCTCCACCGGTTCAGGGCACCGGAAACCGGCTCCCGCGGTCGATCGCGCGGTCAGTGCTGCATCAGGACCTGCAACCTCTCCGACGCGTCGCGATGGCCGGGCACGAACTCCAGTTGCCGCATGTACGCCGCCGCGGCCTGGATCCGGTTGCCAGCGGCCTCCAGTGCCTGCCCGAACCAGTACCACCCGTTGGGATAGCCGGGATTCGTATCGACGCACTCCTTGAAGTACCGCAGCGACTCGCCGATCTCGCCCGAGCGAAGCGTGACCTGGCCCATCGCGCACAGGGTGGCGGCCTTCCGGCCTTCGGCGAGTGCGGCGAGCAGGAGCTTCCGCGCCGACGGCAAGTTGCCATCCATGATGTACACGGTGGCCAGATTGGCGAACTGCTGGCTCTGATCGCGGTCGGCCGTGACTCCGATCCACGGCCCCACCGCCACCGACGCGAACGCAAGCAGGGCGGCGCTGCCGAGCGCCAGGAGGACCTTTCGTGCAGGAGCGCTTAGGGCCCATTGAACTGCCGCGGCAGCCAGCACGGCACAGGGTGCCGCGTAGTAGATGCGAAAGCGGGCGAACACGTAGAAGGCGATGAGCGTCGCCCCGTAGCACAAGGTCGCTCCGCCTACGAAACGCACCTTCCGGTTGGAGAAGCACACCACCGTGCCGACGACGCTCAGCGGGAACAGGATCGCCATCGTCACGAGCGGAAGGCGAAGGGCGGGCGAGAAGCGGCTCACGAAATCCACACCCCACCCGTCGGGAAGCTCTGCGTTCGCGACAAGCAGCCCGAGCTTGTTTGCCGTCACTCGTGCGACCTGCGACGGGTTCTCCCTCGCGTAGTCGAAGGTCTCGTGAAGCCAGTACGTGGACAGCTCCCGCGGGCTGAGGTCCCGCCCGACCCGGCGCTGGGTCTCCGCGCGCCAGTCCTCCTCCTCGTGGCTCGATTCCGGGCGGATCCACGGCAGGTACTGATAGGCACCAGTCAGATTCCAGGGGTTGTTGCCCAGGTAGAGGTTGGGACCCGCTCCCGAGGTCGTGAGGATCCACTCGCCCGAGACGCGGTGATTGCGCCAGACCGCAGGGGAGAACGCCAAGAGCGCCCCGGCGATGAATGCCCCGGCCGACCTCGCGCGCCGCCGGATTCCGGTCTCGGCGAGGACAAAGTAGGCCGCACCGACCGGGATGAGCAGGACGGCGTTCCCCCGGGCGAGGGCCCCGAGCCCGAGGAAGATCCCGCATGCGAACCTCGCCCACGAGGAGCGCTTCAGGGCGAACGCGAGCGCGCAGGTGAGCAGGAACACCCCGAGTGCGGTCTTCTCGATCTCCGCCTCCTCGAAGATCGCTGGCCGATAGAGCGCATAGAAGAGCGCGGCGAGGTTTCCAAGGACGGCTCCACTGACCAGGCGGCCGATGACCGCCAGGACGCCGACCGTTCCGACACCGAGCGCCACGTTGACCATCCTCGCCACGAGCACGTCGCGGCCGAAGACGCGGTACAGGCCGGCGAGGAAGTAGGGATAGAGCGGGTCGAAGAAGTAGGGTCGGTTTCCGTCGAGCCAGTTCCCCGACGAGAGGCGCCGCGCCCAGGCGTCGTAGAACTCCGAGTCCAGGATGAGGTGGTCGAACAGGGGCAACTGCCGCAGCGAGAGGACGTGCCACACTCGCAGCGCCGCGGCGAGCGCCAGGGTCGCGTAGAGGAAGCCAGGAGACCCAAGGACCCGGAGGATTCGGTCGGCGCGAGAAGGCGCGGACATGGTCTCGTCGGACATCGTTCTCTCTGCGAGGCGCTCGGGCCCCGCTCGTCCCTGCGACGGCCGCCCTCTGCGGCGCGCGGCGACTCCCTCCGCGAAAATGGCGCCTACCATACCCCAAGGGGGCGAGGGGATACAGGCAACCCGCCCACAGACTCCCGCGGCGGCTGGGCCGGACCGCATTGCCGAGGGACGTGGGACGAAAGGTGGCGAGATGCCCTCAATGGGCGGGCGGCGGCGTCATCTGCCACGACGCGATCCACCTCTCCACGCTCCGTTCCCTCGCTCTCCGCGCCTCGGGGAAGCGAGAGAGGTAGTACGGGATCGGACCGCCACCGAGGGACCAGAGCCGGGCCCTGTGCTGCGGCAGATCGACGTCGAGCGCGAGTGGCTCGACGCGCAGCACGCCCGCAGCAACCTCGTCCTGGGCGGCCGATTCCTCCAGCAGAAGAACTTCCTCGCCCGAAGGCCTCGTCACCCGCCACGCACGGCGAGCGTCCCAGGCGTCCTCGCTGTACGCGAAGGCGCCGACGAACTGGAGTAGAACCGCCCAGGCCACGGCGGCCCCGAAGAGCAGACGCCCCCAGCGGAACCGGTTCAGGGCAGGGATGACAGGGACGAGCATCAGCACCAGCACCGGGGCGAGGTCGACGAGGCGCCGCCAGCCGTAGGACCAGCCTCCCCACCAGTCGAACCAGGCCACGTCCACGCAGAGGACGAGACCCGCCCCCACGACGAGCGGCCGCAGATCGGAGTACTCGTCGCGGCGAAGTACTAGGACCGCGCCAGGAACGGAGAGGAGCAAGAACGGCGAGAACACGAACAGGCCTCGAGCGGGACTCAGAAAGAGCCCGGCGAGTGCAGTGGCCACGTGCGGGCGCCACAGGTCCCGGGACCCGGTCTTTGCGAGCGCCACCGCCGCGGCTTCGCCCTGCCCGAAGCGAAGCGGCGAGCCGAGGAAGTAGAGGTTGTAGGCCCCGAGGAGGAGGGCGAGCGGCAGGCCGCCGGCACAGAATGTCCAGAACGATCGCCGGTCCACCCAGAGGAGCCAGAGCGCGGCCGAGACGGCGAAGAGCGCACTCGTCGGGCGGCAGGCGGCCGCAGCCGCGAAGGCGGCTCCGGCCAGGGCCGCGGCGCGGGCGCTGCCCCGCGCGCTCGCCAGGGCTAGCGCGCCGAGGGTGAGCAGGAACTCGTCCGGAGCGTGCTGCCAGAGTGCCTGGCTGCTCACGCTCCACACGGGCGTCGCGAGACCGTACAGGAGCGCGAGCGCGAGCGCCGGCCCTCGGGGCAGGAATCGCCGGACGAGCAGGAAGAGGAGCGCGGCCGAGGCCGCCACAAAGAGCGTGGCTGCAAGCTTCGCCCCGTACCACAGGGCCGCCGGGTTGCTGCGCAGGTCTCCCACCGCTGCCCGGACCGCCGTCAGCACGGGGATGGCGCCGAGAGCGGCACCGACTCCGTAGAGCCCGACGTACTGCCTTTCACCGGTGACCGGGTCCTGCCGCACCGAAGCGGTCAAGTAGTAGGGGGCACTCGGGATGAGGGCACCGGACCGGTAGAGCTCTCGGGCCGTCCATTCGCCCAGGCGGTCGTTCATGTCGAACACCCGCCCGGGCGCGGTGCCAAGAGGTGTCCTGAGAACCCATTGAAACAGGTAGGGCGCGCTCGACGGCGTGAAGGACAGCCCTCCGCCCTCGAGCAGCTGGGCCGCCAGGTACACGTTCGGTGTCGAGTCGGCGGAAGGGAGGAAGTCGAGGTTCCCGCTGTAGACCGTCGCGAGTCCCAGGGCGAGGGCCGCTGCAATGCCCGCGTCCCGACGCGAGGCGTGGTGGCCCGGAACGGGCGCTCCGGCAGCGGATGGATGGCGACGCAATGAGGTCCTCCGAGCCGGCCGAGAGCTGAGCCGCCACGGAGCGGCGGCTCCGAGCCCCGAAATGCTACCAGCATTCGCTCGCTGTCCGGGCACGCCAGGGCGTTCACGCGCGGGCGGGGCCCCACCGTCGCACGCCCTCCTCTCCCACTCCGAGACCTCGTCACGAGCCCCGATGTCCGGGTCGTCGGCGGGAACCGCAGAGCCGCTCGACGGGAGCGTGCTCAGGCGCCGGATTCGCGCTCGAGAGAGGAGGGCCGGCGCGGGCGATCAGCCGCGGCGCTGGCTACCCGGCCAGAGCCCGTCTGGCAGGACGGGAGCGAAGCGGACCCTCGACGTCGGTGCATCAGCGCGAGAAGGCGACGCCGCCGACTCCGGGTCGGCTGGGGCGGGACCGCGCCTCACGCCCGCGCTGGCCGGGCGCGCGTGCGCGTCGGGGAAGTTCGCGAGCTCAACCTCCCAAACGGCGAGCGCGGCCTGCGCCTCGGCCTCGGAGGCGTATACACCGACCATCTCGTGCGAGGGCCCACGGGCCGTGTCCGATTCCAGGTACACGGCCCAGCAGACGATCGGGGCCGCGCGTCCCCGCGCGCTGCCTCCGTGCCTGAGCCAGGTGGCGATGGAGTGTACCCAGTTCAAGGGACGATCTATTAGCGACCTCTGCTCCAATGTCCATGGTGGATCGCCTGTCCCAGATCGGGGCCACGATATCGACGGATGCGATATCGGCAGCACTTCTCGCTCTTTGAGAGCAAAGGCAGCAGAGGCGGGAGCGCCGCCAGGCCCCCCCCAACGGACGAGGCTCTCGCTAGAACTCGCCGCGCACCGTGACGCGCCCGCCGATGTAGCGGTCGCTCGCTCCCGTCGACTGGTACGCCGTGGCGGGCGTCGGCGTGAGCGTGTAAGTCGTGAGGCTGTAGGTCCCTAGCCCGCGCACCGACAGCGGTCCCCAGACCTTCACCGAGAGCCCCACCTCGGCCTCGAGCCCCCAGGCGGACCCGGAAGGGAAGTACTGGGCGTTGCCGACGAGGTCCTCTTCGCTGAACCAGTACACGTAGCTCGCCCCGGCGAGCACCGAGAGGATCGGTATCACCGGGATGTCAAAGCGGAGCGAGCCCTCGATGCCCGACAGGCTAGTGTTCGGAAGGCCCGCGTAAGGCGGGCTCACCGTGAACCTCTGCATCAGGTAGGACACGGCCGGGGTGACCGCGAACTCGGAGGAGGCCATGGGCCGAAACCGCCATTCGGCCCCAGCCCGCACCCACCACAGGGTCGATGGCAGCGAGGTGCCGTTCGGAGCGCTTCCCTTCAAGCCGACGGTGGTGCCGTAGTTCGCGATGATGCCAATCCCGCTCGTGATGTCGCTCCCGACGAGCGACACCGGGAAGAACTCCACGCCTACCCAGGGGCCGCCGGCGAGCGTCATGTCGAACCCGAGCGGCGCTGGCGCCCCGGAGTAGGACAGGTTCCGGCTGGTGAAGAAGGCACCGGCCTCCGCGGCGACGAGGTACTGCTTCCGGCGCTCCGGTGTCGCGGGCTTTGCCTCGGCGGCGGGCTCCGCCGGAGCCGCGGTCGCGGCCGCAGCCGGGGCCGCCACTTCTGCCGCGGCGGCCGCAGGGGCTGGAGCCGGAGCGGGCTCAGTGACCGGCGTGGGGGGACCCGGCGGGGCCGCGACCGGGGCTGCTGCCTCCGCCGGGGCGGCCGGCACGACCTCCGGAGCACCGCCGCCGAGCTCGGCTCTGACTCCCTCGCTGAGCTTTGCCATCGACGCCGACGAGAGGGTCCCCGTCTGGGTGAGCGGCAGCTTCCAGCTTCGGGTCCTGTTGGGCGCCGTGGTGAGAGCGAGCCACAGCGAGGAGGTCATCCCCGTCGTGGTGACCGACCCGAAGAAGAAGCCCGCAACCCCGTGCTGCCGCATCTTCGCAAAGTCGACCTTTCCCTTCGTCACGACCTGACCGCGCGGCACGCACTGGTACTCTCTGCAGAGCGCGGAGGAGAGCTGGCGGGTGACGGCGGAGGCGCCCTCGCCGCTCACCGCTCCGAGAGCAATGCGCTGCCCTTCGCCTCTCGTCTCGGCGATGGGGGCCGGAGGAGCAGGAGGCGGCAGCGGAGCGACGCCAGCGCCGAGGAGGTCGCCGAGCTCGTTCCGGAATTCGTCGAGGGCCGCAGGATCGAGCTTCGTCCCGGCAGCGATGGGAAGCGTCCAGGTGCGCGAGGGCTTCTCCGAGCTCCGCACGAGCGCGAGCCAGAGGCTCTGGCTCGTGCCCTTGCGGGTCACCGATCCCAGGAGAAAGCCGGAGACCTTCTTTGCTCGCATCTTCGCGAAGTCGACCTTGCCGTTCGTGATGAGCTGCTTTCGGGGCACGCACTCGTAGGTGCCACAGACCGCCGCGGCGACCTGCTTGGAGAGCGTCGTTCCTCGCTCCTCCTGGATGGCGCCGATGGTGATGCGCTGGGCCGCCGCCGGGGCCGCAGCAGCCAGTGCCGCGAGCGCGACCGTGACCCGCACCGCACGAGAATGCATGCCTCCTCCGAGAGACCGTGGCCGCCAGCCGGGGATGAAACTTCAGTGGCCCGCTGAGGGCAAGCCTCAAGAGGGGGATGGAATCCATGGGCGATATCACCGTTCGACCGAGGGCTCCTTCGCGGTCCGTGAGACGCGCCGCGACGCCGCCACGGGACTCAGGCGCTCGGCGCCGGGGTGCCGCCCTTGGTGGGAGCCCGCAAGAGCAGCCCGGCGACCTCGCGGATGACGATCTCCATCCGCTTCGAGACGACGAGCTCCTCGAGAATGCGAAGACGCGTTCCGGCGTCGCCGATCACGGCCGCGGCCACGAGGTCCGCCATACGCGCCGGGATTCGCATCCTCGCCACAGCCTCGGCGAGCTCCGCGGCACCGCTGTCAGCGGGCAATCGCCGCGCGAGCTCGAGCACGCACTGCTCGAGGGTCTCCACCTCGGACCCCAGCGCCGCTGGCCCGGCCTCCGGGTACTCGTCGTCGAGGACCTCCACCCGGAACTCCCGGTAGGGCTTGTTCGTGGCGCTAAGCTCGTCCACGAGCCGGACCCGGGCCACGCCGCGGAGCATGATGTTGAAGCGGCCATCGGCGAGCCGCTCGTCGGCCTCGATGAAGCCAGCACCCGCGACGCCATGCACCTGGGCCCGCTCGAGGGCAGCGTCTCCGGGGGAGCGCAGCGTCGCCACCGCCAGCATCCGGTCGCCGCTGAGCGCGTCGAGCGTCATGGCGCGGTAGCGGGGCTCGAAGATGTGGAAGGGCGCGGGCGTCCCTGGAAAGACGACCGCGCCCGGCAGCGGGAAGACCTTGAGGGCCCCCTCGGCCTCGGCGAGCACAGCCCGGAGGCTGTCGGCGGCGGGAGGGGAGCGCCCGGACAAGAGCGCCAGGCGCCCGGCCCGGGGGCTAGGCGCCCTCCTTCGCCACCTCGATGCGCATGCCGTAGAACGACCGGTACACGAACACCAGCATCACGAGGAAGAAGGCGCCGAAGAGGGCCCAGCGGACGCCGCCGCCGAGTTGCAGCGCGAGCTCCACGGCGAGAAGCCCGAAGAGCGTGGTGAACTTGATGACCGGGTTCATGGCCACCGACGAGGTGTCCTTGAAGGGGTCGCCGACGGTGTCGCCGACCACCGTGGCCGCGTGGAGCTCGGTGCCCTTCGCCTTGAGCTCCGTCTCTACCACTTTCTTGGCGTTATCCCAGGCGCCGCCTGCATTCGCCATGAAGAGCGCTTGGTAGAGGCCGAAGAGCGCGATGGCGATGAGGTAGCCGATGAAGAAGAACTCGTTCAGGAAGGCGAAGGCGAGCGTCCCGAAGAAAACCGCGATGAAGATGTTGATCATGCCCTTCTGCGCGTACTGGGTGCAGATGGCGACCACCTTCTTCGAGTCCTCGACGGACGCCTTCTCGACGCCCTCGAGCCGGATGTTCTTCTTGATGAACTCCACGGCCCGGTAGGCGCCGGTGGAGACCGCCTGGGTGGAGGCACCGCTGAACCAGTAGATGACGGCGCCGCCCATCATGAGGCCGAGCAGGAACGGCGGGTAGAGGATGGAGATCTTCCGCACCTGGCCGGCGTCGGTGAGGCCCGCGGTGAGTCACCATGACGATGGAGAAGATCATGGTGGTGGCGCCCACCACCGCGGTGCCGATGAGCACGGGCTTCGCGGTCGCCTTGAAGGTGTTGCCGGCGCCGTCGTTCTCCTCGAGGTACTCCTTCGCCTTCTCGAAGTTCGGCTCGAAGCCGAAGTCCTTCTTCATCTCGGCCTTCACGTTGGGGACGTTCTCGATGAGCGAGAGCTCGTAGACGGACTGCGCGTTGTCGGTGACCGGGCCGTAGGAGTCGACTGCGATGGTCACCGGGCCCATGCCCAGGAAGCCGAAGGCGATGAGGCCGAAGGCGAACACCTCGGGGGCCACCATGATGCCGCCGACGCCCATGGTGGAGACGCCGTAGCCAACTCCCATGAGGGCGATGATCACGACGCCGATCCAGAAGGCGCTGAAGTTGCCCGCGGTGAGACCGGCGAGCACGTTGAGCGAGGCGCCGCCCTCCTTGGAGGCCGTCACGACCTCGCGGACGTGGCCGGAGTTCACCGACGTGAACACCTTCACCACCTCGGGGATGACGGCGCCGGCGAGCGTGCCCATGGAGATGATGATGGAGAGCTTCCACCACAGCCCGTCGCCGAGGTCCGGGATGAGGAGGTAGCTCACGACGAAGGTGAGGGCCGACCGAGACGAACGAGGTGAGCCACACGAGCGAGGTGAGCGGCGCCTCGAAGTTCATGTGGCTCGCGTGGCCGTAGCGTGCCCGGGCCACGGCCTCGTTCACGAAGTAGGAGAGCACCGACGCGATCACCATCATGATGCGCATCGCGAAGATCCAGACGAGGAGCTGGACCTGCGAGACGGTGGACGGTACCGCGAGCGTGATGAAGGCGATGAGGGCCACGCCGGTCACGCCGTAGGTCTCGAACCCGTCGGCCGAGGGGCCCACCGAGTCGCCGGCGTTGTCGCCGGTGCAGTCGGCGATGACGCCGGGGTTGCGGGCGTCGTCCTCCTTGATCTTGAAGACGATCTTCATGAGGTCGGAGCCGATGTCGGCGATCTTCGTGAAGATGCCGCCGGCGATGCGGAGCGCCGAGGCGCCGAGCGACTCGCCGATGGCGAAGCCGATGAAGCAGGCCCCGCCGAGCTCGCCAGGGACGAAGAGGAGGATGAACAGCATGATGATGAGCTCGGTGGAGATGAGCATGGTGCCGATGCTCATCCCCGCCATGAGCGGGATGGAGTAGGTGGGGAAGGGCTTGCCGCCCAGCGCCGCGAAGGCGGTCCGGGAGTTCGCGTAGGTGTTCACGCGGATGCCGAACCAGGCCACCAAGGTCGATCCCAGGATGCCGATCACGCTGAAGATGAGGATGATCACCACCCGGCCGAAGCCCATGCCCTCGCCGCCGTTCGTCAGGAAGCCGAAGTAGGCGACAATGATGACGGCGATGAAGGCCCAGAGGACGGCGAGGAACTTGGCCTGGGTGATGAGGTAGGTCTTCGCGGTCTCGTAGATGAGCTCCGAGATCTCCAGCATCGACCGATGAACCGGCATCCGCTTCACGCGCGCGGAGATGCCGAGGCCGAGCGCCAGGCCGGCGAGCGAGACGAGGATGCCGACGAGGAGCAGCGAGCTCCCCTTCACACCCAGAAAGGTGACCGACCCCAGGTCGGGCACCTTGATGTTCACCTCGCCCCCGTGGGTCGAGGCGATCGCTAGGGACGAGAGCAGGGCGGGAATGTTCATGGCGAGACCGGTTCCTCCGAGATCGGTACGGGCGCGTACACGTCAAACGGCGCGGGGCGCTAGGGCGCTGCGCGGGCAAAGCCCCGAATAGGCCTTCGGGAGGCGCGGGATACTACAGAACCGGCACTTACGCCGCAAGACGCGGGAAAGGGCGTCTGACGCGCCGCGCCGTCGACGAGCGGCCGCCGCTCGGACTCATCCGAGACGACAATCGGGCTTGATCTGGATCACTCGGCCTTCGCCACGGCCGCGACGTTCGACTGGTCGAGGGTGGCGAAGTTCACGGTGAAGTAGCCGGCCTGGCCGGCCGTGTACATGACGCGCTTCAGGATGCGGAAGGCGACCTTCTGGTCGGCCTGGATGTTCACGTCTCCCTTCCAGTTCTTCTCCCGGTCGGGGTCGTTCTGGTGAATGAAGTCCCAGCGCTTCTTCTCGTCCCGTAGCTTCTCCTCTAGCCCGGGGATGGCGAAGTCGTCGCCCTTCTCCACGTCGGCGACCTTCGCGACCTCCTGGCCGGAGACCACGATCTGCGAGGCGCTCACCGCCACCACCGGCGCCACCTCGATGGTCTGGCCGTGCTGGGCGTCCGGCAGCTTGATGTCCTTCTGCATGTAGAGGATCTCGCCGGTCGCCGAGAACTGCATGAGGAGGAAGATGACGAGCATCGTCATCATGTCGACCATCGGCACGACATTGAGCTCGGCGTTCACCGATTTGTGCCCGTGCTGCATCTTCCCGCCGAGGACCTTGGAGGCCTCGAAGCGCTTCGCGGGGCGGCGGCCGGGCATGACGATGGGCATCGCTAGCCCGCCGCCGTGACCGAGACCGAGGGGAGCCCGACGCCGACAGCGGCGTCGATGACCCGCACCAGGTCCACGTAGATGATCCCGTCCTCGGCCGCCACCGTGAGCGACGACTGGTCCGGGTACTCCGACTTGATCTGCTTCAGCTTCTGCGTGAGCGTCTTCAAGTCCTGGAGTGGCTGGCCATCGGGCCCTCGCCCGATCGACGGGATCTCCACCACGGTGCCGGTGGAGGTCGTGAGCGTCATTCCGCGCTCGCCGAGCGTCACGGTAACCTGGAGCTGCTTCTTCTCGTCGGCCGCCGGCGGCCCGCCGACGCCGCCCGTCTGGGTCTGGAGCCGCGTGATCTGGGTCCAGACCGCGGTGAAGAGCAGGAACGAGATGGTGCAGGCGAGCAGGTCGATGGCGGGAACGACGTTGATCACCGCATCGAGGGGGCGCTTCTTCTTGCCCCCCCTTCCACCGCTCTCCGGTACCGGGGCTCCGCCGCCGGCCATGGTCGCCTCCGCGAGGGCGCGCTAGCGCCCTACGCCTCGAGCTCCTCGGGGATCTCCGGCGTGGGAGCAGCCGTGAGCTTCATCTTGTCGCGGTTCGCGAGGATCAGGTTGAGGAGCCCGACCGCCGACTCGTTGATGTCGTCCATGAGCCGCTGGGTGCGGCCCTGCAGGACCGAGTAGGCGATGAGGGCGGGGATGGCGACCGAAAGGCCGAAGGCGGTGCAGTTCATGGCCTCGGAGATGCCCTGCGAGAGGATGGTGGCCTTGTCGGCGGGGTTCGCCGCCGAGACCGCGCCGAAGGACTTGATGAGGCCGATGATGGTGCCGAGAAGGCCTAGGAGCGTGGCCACGTTGCCGATCATGGCCAGGTAGCCGGTGCGCCGCTCGACGACGGGCGCCTCGCGGAGCGTCGCCTCGTCGAGCGCCGCCTGCACGTCCTCCTCCCCCTTGGGGACGGCGATGAGGCCGGACTTGATGACGAGCGTGAGCGGGGTCTTCTTCTGGCCGGCCACGTAGCTGATGGCCTTGTCGAGCTCGCCGGCGTAGACGAGCTTCTTCAGCGTCCGCATGAAGGCGTCCTTGTCGATGCTCGCCTTGAAGTAGAGGACCCAGATGCGGTCGACGATGATGGTGAGGGCGAAGATCATGGCCACGGCGATGGGGTACATCCCCAGCCCGCCCGCCTCGAACGCCTTGGCAATCCAGCCGAACAGTTCGCCCATCGCGACAAGACCTCCCTGGGCGCCCGGAGGGGGGTGAGGGTAGCCCCGCTAAGGGCAGACCCGGCGCACCAGTTGCCTTTGTGCGTACCATCGGGTCAAACCCTCGTCAACTCCACGACTTACGCACCTTTGCCCACCCTGCACGCCGCGTGTGGGCGGGTCTCTCCGCACCCGATTTCCGCCGCTCGTGCCCGCCGCTCGGTCGTCGCCTGCATACCCGCTTGGGCGTCCCCTGGGCGTCCATGGGCTGCGAATCCGCGTGGACGGCCTCTCGCGCGGGAGGGCATCGCCGCGCGTTGCCGGCCGGCGTCGCGGCGTTGTACGGTCCCCCTCCCCGTGGCCCTCGAAGCTTTCGCGCCCTTCCGCCTCCGCCCCGGCGATGCGCTTGCCGCGGTCGAGGCCTTCGCGGCCGAGACCGGCGGGGCGCCCCTCATCGCCGACCCGGCGGAGACGCTCCCCGAAGGCCTCGCCGGGAGGACCTGGGCGCGGGTGCCGGCGGGGAGGGCGGCGGTGCAGGACGAGGCCTGCCGCGCCGCCGATGGAAAGGTGTCCGGCGTCTCCGGGTTCGAGCGCGCCTGCCTCCACAGCCCGGCTCACCGAAAGCGGGTGGCCGACTCAGGCCGCGCGGCTCTCGACTCGGGACACGCCGGCGTGCTCTTCGACCGCCCCGACGCGGTTCTGGCGCTCGGGTTGCTCGGCGCCGGGTTCTCCGACTCGTGTCAGCGGGCGTTCCTCGCCGAGCTGAAGCACGAGTACGGCGATCAGCTCGAGCCCTTCGACTACCGGCGGCTCACCGGGGAAGCGATCGCGTCGGCGAGCGGCGCGGTCGCCTTCGACCACCTCCACTTCGGCCGGGACTTCTGGCGTTTCCGGTGCGAGTCGCTGCCCGAGGCGGTCTACGCGTACGTGCGCCCACTGCGCGACCGGGCGCGGGAGGTCCGCCGCGACTTCCGCATCGGGGCGCGCTTCGACGCCGTCGGGCCAGCGCAGTTCGAGGCCACTCGATTCCTCGACGCCGCCGTCTTCCCACTGCGACCGCTTGCCCACCACTCCGGCGTGGGCGCTGCCCGGCTCTGGCGCGCCGTCATGGGCCAGCGATCGGTTGCCGCCGAGCTCCCTGCGTCGGCCGACGAAGCCTCCGTCTCCCGGCTCGCAGCGGTCCTCGCGAGCTCGGGCGTCGAGGTGGCCTTCGAGGAGTCGGAGCGGGGCGCGGCAATCTCGCCCTCGCGGCGGCTCCTGCGCGAGCAGGCGGACCGCCGCGCGGGCCTCGCCTTCGCGGACCCGGTGGCCGAGTGCTTCGTGCTCTACTCGGCCGAGGCGGACCTCTGGACCCGCGGACTCCACCGCACCGCGGTGGAGGAGGTGGGCGAGGTCCTCTCGCGCATGCACGTGCAGTGGGCGGCAGCGCTGCCTCGGGCCGCGCTGCGCCAGGGGACGGTGCTCGTGCTCGCGCAGGCCGGCGCGCTCTCCGCCCCCGAGGCCGCCGCGGTGCGGCGATTCCTCGATGCGGGGGGCTCGGTCCTCGCGTTCGGCCTCCCCGGCCAGGTGGACGAGACGGGCCTGCCGCTCGCTCCGTTCCTCCCCGAGGGCAAGTCCACGGGGACGAAGGTGGGTGAGGGAACCTTGGCTGTCCTCCCTCCCCTCGTCTCGTACCCCGCTGCCGGCGTTCCGGTCGGCCCGGTCCCGCTAGAGCAAGTGGCTCGCGCGCTCGACGCCCTTCGCGGCAAGGGCAAGCGGGCGGTGGAGGTCCACTCGCGGACGCCGGTCCTCGCATCCCTCTGGCGATCGCCGAAGCGGCTCGACGTGCACCTCGTGTCGCTCGCCGAGGAGCCGGTCCGGGGAGCGACGCTCTTCCTCGGGGACGCGGTCGCGGGCTCTGCGCGCCGCGCCCGCTTCCGAGCGGCATCCGGGGGCGACGAGAAGTTCGCCCTCAATCCCGCCGGGTGGTCGCTGTCGACGGTGCTGCCCGCCTTCCAGGGCTACGCGGTCCTGTCGCTCGTGCCATGAGGGCATATCCGGTCCCCGGCCGAGCCAAGGTGACCCAGGTCAAGACACTTCCAAAGGGCGATCCGGTAGCGTGCCTCGCCTGAGGTTGCGCATGATCGCTGCTTGCCTCGCGTACTTCGTCTTTCTCGCCACGTTCCTTTTCGCGTTCAACCGCTACCTCGACGGCGCCCGCCGTCGCGACCGGCGGGACCGGATTCGCCATCGTCGTCGGACGCGGAGGGCTGATTTTCGCGCCGCCCCGGACGCGGCTGCCTAGTCGGAACACGCAGGCCGCGCTGCCGTTCGCTGCGCTCCCGATCGGACGCGGGCAGCCCTACCGCATTCTCTTGCGCGATCCGGTCGGCGCCGGTAGGTAGCGCGAGCTCGATGCGCGCACCTCGAGAGGCCCGGGACCGAGAGTGGTGGGCCGCGCGCAACTGGCGCTGCGGCGCGCTCCCACGCAGTCTCGCGCTCGTCGGCCTCCTCGCCGGCGGGCTCGCGCGCGCCGATGGCGAAGCGGCTGCCGCGCCGCCGGGCGCCGGCTCCCCGGAGGCGTGCACCTTGAGCGAGGAGTGCGCCTCGCGCCTCGGGTACGGAAACGTCTGCGTATCCGGGCGCTGCCTTCCCTACGTGAACGAGACTGACGTCCTCGGCCTTCTCGGCCTGAAGGACCGCTCGGGCCCGCCGCCGGAGCCGTTCGTCTTCCTCCCGTCCCTCTTCCCCGCCATCGGCTACAACCCGGCGCTCGGTTTCCTCGGCGGCGCCTACGGAAGCGTGGGGATGTACCTCGGCCCTCTCGCGACCACGACCATCTCGAGCGCCAACGTGAGCGTGCTCTTCACGACGGAGCGCCAGATCATCCTGTCGCTCACGTCGAGCGTCATGACCGCCGGCAACCAGTGGGAGCTCGTGGGCGACTGGCGCTACCTCATCTACAACCAGCCGACCTACGGGCTCGGGACGGGGCCGTCGGCCTCCTCGTCTGGCGAGTCGCTCCCTGGCGGCGGGACGGCCGTGGCAGTGACCGGCCCGCAGCCGATGGACTTCGACCAGTTCCGCTTCCACGAGCTCGTCTTGCGGAGGGTGGCGGAGCACCTGTACCTCGGCGCCGGGTACGGGCTCGACCTCTACAGCAGCATCGTCGACCGGAGCCTGGATCTCGCGGGATCGCCGCAGCAGGTGACCGCGAGCTACGCATACGCCACCCGCTACGGGTTCGATCCCTCCCGCTACGTCGTCTCCGGGGTGAGCGCCGCCGTCCTCTACGACAGCCGGGACTCGACCATCAACCCGTACCGCGGCATCTACGGGACGCTCCAGCTCACGCTCAACCCGGAATTTCTCGGTAGCTCGAGGTCGAGCACCGTCCTTCACGCCGAGTTCCGGACGTACGTGCCCATGTCGGTGGAGGTCCCGCGGAACGTGCTCGCGTTCTGGGTGTACGTCGACGGCGTCGTGGACGGCGAGCTGCCGTACCTGGCGCTCCCTTCCACGGGGTGGGGGCCGCGCCAGCGCAACGGCCGGGGCTACCCCCAGGGGAGGTTCCGCGGGCCGTGGGAAGCATACGCCGAGGCCGAGTGGCGCTTCCGGATCACCGACAACGGGCTCTTCGGAGGAGTCCTCTTCGCAAACGCCGAGAGCTTCTCGAGCCCCGGCTTCACCTCGGCCGGCTACGTATCGCCAAGCGTGAAGCTCCTCCAGTACGTCCAGCCTGCGGCGGGGTTCGGCCTGCGCATCCTCGTCAACCGCGACTCCCGCACCAACCTCGACCTCGACCTCGCCTTCGGCCAGGGCTTCTGGGGCTTCTGGCTGAATGCCGGAGAGTATTTCTAGGGTCCGGCTCCCCGCCCCGCGTTTTCGGACCCCCCGCCCGGAACGCGGCAACGCGGCAGAACTTACACCTGCTGGCGGGCCTGCCCTTCCCAGTCGTCGAGGAAGATCCTTTCGAAGTACTGGGCCGCCTGCGCGTCGCGGACGACGACCGTGGCATCGCGGTTGCGCAAGACGCCGTCGCCCGACCAGTTCTGGCTGCCGACGGCCACCGCTTGCGAGTCGACGACGAAGCCCTTGTTGTGGACGCCCCGCTGGATGCGGACCGCGCTCATGTCCCATCCGGCAGCCTGCAGCTGCTCGAGGTAGGCCGCGGTCTCGTACTCGCTCAGGATGACCCGGACGTCGAGCCCTGCCTTCATCTTCGAGGCCACGGCCGCGACGAGCGTCGCAAAGGCAGGGTCCTCCCCGGAGAGTGGCGGATGGACGTACTGCGTCTGGATGTAGAGGCGTTCGGCGGCCGACTCGATGAGCTCGAGCAGCCCCTCGGCGTAGTTCCCGACCCCGACGTCGGGCGTCAGCACCGGCTGGACGGCGATCACCTGGTCCACGATCTGGAGTGGCCGGTAGAACTGCCGGGGCGGGGCCGTGGGCGGCACCTTCGCCTGCGGCGCGAAGAGCGCCAGGGGGAGTGCAACCCGGTCGCGTGGGCGAGCCGCCTGCAGCCCCTTGGCGACGGCCAGGTCGTGGAGCAGGTAGGCCTCGAACGTCCGCGCGAGCCCCGAGTGCTCGACGATGACGTGCCAGTCGCGATCGCTCTTCGCCGCGATGGCGGCAGCGCCCGCGGGATCGCCCCAGGGGTCGATGACGGGCTGGTTCGTGTTGTTCCAGTTCCCCGAGGAGAGCCAGAAGGCCTCGTGGTCCCGGACCGCGACCTTGATGTGGTAGGCGTTCGGGAAGATGGCTTGAGCGACGTGCGGGTCCTGCGCCTCCGCGGCCCAGGCGAAGGACTCCGCGCCACCGAGCAGTTGCGCGAGCGCAGCTGCCGCCTCGTCGTCGGTCTGGTCTCCGGCCGGGTTCCCCGGCGGGTCATCGAGGACGAGCGAGAGCGTTCGGCCCGACCCCGTCAACGCCGCCTTTACTCCAGCGAGCACGTGGCCCGAGGTGAAGTCGTACATCCCCACCGTCAGTGCCTGTCGAACCACTGCGAGGAACCCGGAGAGAACCATCCAACCCGAGTCAGGGCTTGCCGAGCAGGTGAGCGACATCCGGTCCCGGACGGGGGCGAGCGTCGCGCCGGGCGCTGGCGTGTACGGGACGGTCGGCTTCGCCGCCGCCCGCGGGCGGGGGACGAGCGCCCCGGTGGCCACTTCCCGCTCGAGCGGGAAGTACGCGGGCCGTAGCCTCGGAGGCGCCGCGCCGAGGGCATCGGCGAACCCGCGCGGGTCGCTTCTCCGAAGAAGCTCCGCAGCGCTCGCCCTGCGGACATCGGTCGGGTACGGGCCGACCCGCGCCGGGATCGCCCGACCGTCCGCGTCGGCGTCCACGGTCATGACGACCGCCGGGTCGCGCGTGATCCAGCCGTTCGCGAAGCGGAAGCCCGGCCTCACGGTGAGCACACCCGGGATGCGGAGGTCCGCGAGGTGGGACCGGATCACCTCGTCGACCTTCTCGAACAGGTCCATCGTCTCCCCCAGTCCCCAATTGTTCGGCGCCGAAGGAGTCATAGCCAGCGTCCACGGCCGCGTCCGCTTACTGCGCCGGAAGACTCACCCTTGGGCAGGAGCCCAGCGGGGACCTTGTGGCAGGCCCCTCCACGGCCCATGGGAGGGGTCGCCATGGACGACCGCGTGGACGCCAAAGAGCCGATGTCGGCGAGCCCGAAGTACCTGCCTGTACCGGGAAGCGAGAAGACCCTGCCAGCGGGCGCCAAGCTCGTTGGCCCCGTCGATCCAGGGGAACGCATCGAGGTGACCTTCCTGCTCCGCGCCAAGGCGGAGCCGCCAGCGGCGGGCCCCGCGGAGACCATGAGCCGGGAGGAATATGCCGCGCGCTACGGCGCTGCCCAGGGCGACCTCGATCGGGTGACCGCCTTCGCTCGCGGCGCCGGCCTCGCCGTGGTCTTCACGAGCCAGCCCCAGAAGACGGTGGTGGTGGCGGGCCCGGCGGCCAAGGTGCTTGCCGCGGTCCACGCGGACCTCTGCAACTACCAGCAGGCCGGTCGCCGCTTTCGGGGCCGCCAGGGAGCCGTGGAGCTCCCGAGCGACCTCACGGAGGTCGTCGTCGGCGTCTTCGGCCTCGACGACCGCCCGGTGGGGAAGGGCACCTGACCGGCGCCGGGGCCCCGGAGGACCCCGGCGCCGTCCAATCCCTCGCTAGAAGAGGCGCAGGTCGATGGAGTTCCCCATGGCGGCGTACCCGGCGTCGTTGGGGTGCAGGTGGTCCCCGCTGTCGTAGGCCGGGAGGAGCTTCGTGGGCGCACTCGGATCGCGGACCACCTTCTCGAAGTCGATGACCGCGTCGAACCAGCCGCTCGTGCGTATCCACTGGTTGATGGTCTCGCGCTTCACCTCCGCCGCCGCATCCCAGTAGAAGGCGCCCTCGAACGGAAGCACGGTGCCACCGTAGATCCGCGCCCCCTGCTCGTGAGCGCGCCGGATGACCTGCTTGTAGCCGGCGATGATGTCATCCGCGCTCACGTTGGTGAGAGCGACGGACGGCGGGAAGGTCCCGGGGGCCAGCTGGGAGAAGCCCATGTCGTTCGTGCCGAGGAGCACGATGACGTAGGCGAGGCCTCCCTGGGTGAGAACGTCCCGGTCGATGCGCTTCTGGGCGTTGGGGCCAATCTCGTCGTTCAGCAGACGGTTCCCGCTGATGGCCTCGTTCAGCACGGCGATGTCGCGGGTGTCCTTGTGGGCAAGAAGCCGGCGCGCCAGGTAGTCGGGCCAGCGCGAGTTCGCATCCGTCGTGGAGGCATAGCCCTCGGTGATCGAGTCCCCGAAGGCGACGACGGCCCGACCGCCCCAGGAAGTTCGGACCTCCACCCCGGAGAGCCAGTACCAGGACGTGATCGTGGTCGCGCCGGGGATGTCGGTGGCACCGGTGAAGTCCCCGGCGGGCGAGACGTAGGAGGTCTGGTGGGCGAGCGAGAGGAGAGTGCTGGCCGAGGAGAGAGCCGGAACGAACATGCTCACCGCGAGGTCATCCTGAGGCTTCACCTGGAGCTGCACCGGGTCGGAGTACGCGACCGCGCCGTTGGGGATGGTGATCGAGGCCGAGCCGCCGAAGGTGAGCGGCGTGAGCGACCCAGCCTTGACCGAGGCGCCGGTGCCGTGAAGCCCGACGCTCGCCGCGCCGATGGTGAGCGGATCGGTGCCGAGCGCGTTCGAGAAGCGCACGCGGACCACCGAGCCGCCGATCGTGGTGTGCACCACCTGGCGAAGGGTCTGGTTGTCGACCGTGGTGGCCGGAGTGCCGAGCGGCGCCTGCATCGAGGCGCTCCACGTCCCGACCCAGCGACCTCCCCATCCGCCCTCCCACCCGTCGTTCGCAGCCGCGAGAGTGGGCGCCACGACCGCGAATGAGACGGTCAGCAGGACTGCCCAAGACCAATGCCATCGCTTCCATCCGGAGAGCTTCATGACCGATCCTCCTGTGCCTGTCTGTGCCTGTGCGCTGTGCGCGGGGACGCATCGTGGACACATCCCGAGCGACCCTCTTTAGGGCGCGAAGGGCCTAGCGAGTGCCTGCCTCGCGGTCCATGCGCGCTTGGGTCGTAAACGGATCGTGTATCTGACACGACGCGTTACCGGATGAGACCCTGGGAACGATCGCAGCGGTACCCGCTCAGGTAGTGCAAGTCGAGCAGCGCGGCCATAGGTGGTCGACCGCTGGGGCGCTCCGAAGGCCGCCCCGATGGAGACCTCGCCATGACGAACGACTGCGCCCACACCCTCCGGATGCTCTGCGCCGCCTCGCTCCTCCTCACCGCGACGGCCTCGGCGGGCTCAGACCCAAAGGCCACCCAAACGGGCCCTCCCGACGAGAAGGCAGCCATGGAGGCCATGGTGAAGGCGGCGACGCCGGGCGAGTCGCACAAGCGGCTCGATCCCCTGGTGGGCAGCTTCGACGCGACGGTGAGGGCGTGGA
This sequence comes from uncultured delta proteobacterium, assembly GCA_963754915.1. Classification (GTDB taxonomy): domain Bacteria; phylum Myxococcota; class Myxococcia; order Myxococcales; family Anaeromyxobacteraceae; genus DATJZG01. Next base: position 498,522 of record CAVWHZ010000016.1, read on the forward strand.
TGGCCCCCGGCAAGCCTCCCGAGGAAACGAAGGGCACCTCCGAGAACAAGTGGGTGCTCGGCAACCGCTACGTCGAGCAGCGCTTCCAGGGCACCTTCATGGGCCAGCCCTTCAGCGGCATCGGCTTCACCGGCTACGACAACGTCTGGAAGCGGTACGTGAGCGTCTGGATGGACGACGCTGGCACCGGGATCATGGTCTCGACCGGAAAGGCCGCCGGGGCGCGGGCGATCGACACCACCGCCACCGTCTACAATCCCGTCAACGGCAAGCCCGACAAGCTCACGGAGAAGCTGACGGTCGCCGACGCCGACCACCACACCCTCGAGATGTGGGGCTCGGCCCCGGTCGGGAAACCCTTCAAGATGCTGGAGATCGCCTACTCACGCCGGAAGTGACCGGCGCCGAGGGTCTTCCGCACCGGCGGGCGAACGATCAGGGCTGCGCCTCGGGCACGAGCACCGGCAGCGTCACGGTGAAGGTGGTGCCGGCGCCTAGCGCGCTCTCCACCTGGATGCTCCCGCCGTGCCTTGTCACGATTCCCTGGACGATGGAGAGCCCCAGGCCAGAGCCGCGCCCGCCCTCCTTGGTGGTGAAGAAGGGCTCGAAGATGCGCGTCTTCACGTCCTCCTTCATCCCGCTCCCGTCGTCGGTCACCCGCGCCACCACTCGATCCCCCCGGGCGGCGAGTCCGAGCGTCACGCTTCCCCCCTCGGCCTTGAGCGCCTGGGCGGCGTTCGTCACCAGGTTCACGAACACCTGAAGGAGGCTCGCGCGCACTCCCTGGATGCGGGGCGCCGGGGCGAGGTCGAGGCGGATCTGCCCGCGAGCCTCCCTCAGCACCGGCTCGCACATGCGCGCCGCCTGGTCGAGCAGCGCGCCGACGTCGATTGGCTCCATCTTGCCGGCGGACGGGCGAGCGTAGGCCGTGAGGTCGCGCGAGAACCTCTGGATGCGCTCTCCCGCCTCCCGGATGCGGCGGAGCTTCTCGGTGTCGGCGGGGTCGCCGGCGCCGACGCGCGCGCGGTTCAGGAGGTTGTCCGAGTACGTGATGATGGCCACGAGCGGGTTGTTGATCTCGTGGACGATGCCCGCGGCCAGCCGGCCGAAGGCGGCGAGGCGCTGGAAGTGCTCGGCCCGCTCCTCCATGGCGCGGAGCGCCGTCAAGTCCTGGCCGATGGCGATGACGCCCTCCACCTCGCCGCTGTGTCCCGCGATGGGGGCGGTGTTGACCGCCACCTGGGCCTCCCCGCCGCCCCGGAGCGAGAGCCGCGTCTCGAAGTTCGTCACCGCCTCGCCCTCGATGCTGCGCTCGAGCACCCGCCGGGTCCGCTCCCGCTCCCCCTCGGGCAAGAGCGTGAGGAGGTCCACCCCGAGCGCTGCCTCGCGGCCGAAGCCCGTGAGCCGCGAGATGGCCCGGTTGAAGACCAGGACCTCTCGCTCGCGGTTCGTGACGATGATGAGGGCGTTGGCGTTCTCGATGAGCTCCTCGAGGTAGGTCTTCAAGAAGACGAGCTCCTCGATGGAGCGAAGGTTGCGCACGCCGAGCGCAGCCTGGTTCGCAACCTGCCGGAGCAAGGGCTCGTCTGCGACCGGCGAGCCCGGCGCCCCTGGGAGGTACTCGAGGTTCACGACGCCGAAGAGGTTTCCGCCCACCGCCACCGGAACCGCCACCGCTCGCACGCAGTCCTCGAAGACCGGGTCGTCGTGCTCGACGACGCCGATTCCGCCTGCTTCCAGCGCCGCCTCGGAGAGCCCGTCGCGCCCGACCGCGCCGCGCCGCAGGAGCACCTGCTCCCGGGCGATGGGCTTGAGCCGCCCGCGCGCGTAGAGCGTGGTGAGCGCCAGCGTCTTCGCGTCGAGCAGCCGGATGCAGAAGGCCCGCCCCGGGAAGAGGAGCTCGAGGACGCGGGCGAGCGCGCCCGCGATCTCCTCCTCGGCGCGCGCCTGGGCGAGCTCGCGGGAGAGCTCGAGCAGCGCCCGGCTCTGAGCGGTGTCGGCGTCCTCGGCGTGGAGCGAAAGGACGAGCACCGAGCGGTGGGCTTTTCCGGCCGACCTCCCGAGCCCGCGCACGTCGACGCGCGCGCCGACGCCCGCGAGCCTGGCGCGCCAGGCCGCTGCCTGCCCGGGCCCAGGAAGTGCCGGCGCCTCGCCGTCCGGGGGGAGCAGCTCGCCGATGCTCCGGCCGGTGCATGCCGAGACCTCGAGCCCCAGCGCCCGTGCAAAGGCCTCGTTGGCTCGGGCCACCCGGCCTCCATCGAGAAGAGCAGCTGCCACCGGCGACAGCTCGAAGGCGGCCACCACGTCGCGGGCCGTGAGCGGCCTGCCGCGGGCGGGCCGCGCCCGACCCGACGCCTTGCGCCGAGCGGTCGACCGCTTCGCGGCGCTGCCCGTGGCTCGCCTCTCTCGCTTCCGCTTCACCCGCCCCCCGTCCTTCTAGAGCCATCGAGCGACCGCTAGCGACCTGTCGGCCCGCTCCGGAACGCCGCCATCGCCGCCGCCAGGACCTCCTTCACGGGAACCCCGCGCTCGGTGGCCCGCGCAAGGCAGTCGTCGTACTCGGGATGCGCCCCGACGACCGCGTCGCCCCGGCGCCCGACCTTGACCCGAACCGTCCCGTAGGGCGTCTCCACGGCGACGAGCTCGCGGTCGAGCTCGACTCTGTCCACACCGTGGAACCGGACGCCGAGCGTGGTGGTCTCGTCGAGAAGCACGCGGGCCACCTCGTCTCGGTGGTCCCGCGAGGCAAGAGCGCCGACGAGGAAGCCCGGCCGCCCCTTCTTCATGGTGAGCGGCGCCGACCACGCGTCGAGCGCCCCGGCAGCGAGCGCCGCCTCGATGGCGCGTGCAACGAGCTGCCCAGGACAGTCGTCCAGGTTCGCCTCGAGCACCCACAGCGATCTCGTCCCGGTCTCCCGGCCGAGCGTGAGCCGGAGCACGTTCGGCCGGTCGGGCCAGCGGGACGTGCCGACGCCGTAGCCCACCCTCTCGGGCACGAAGGTCGGCATGGCGTCGGGTGGGACCACCTCGGCGAGCTCGGCGAGAAGCGCGGCACCGGTGGGCGTCACGGCCTCCCCCGGAGGGCCGCCCGGGCGAACCGGGGCGCCGCGAAGGATCTCCAGCACGGCCGGCGTCGGCACCGGGAGCCTCCCGTGCGCCGTGGTGACGAATCCTTGCCCGAGCTCGGGCGGGGGAGAGAGGAGCCGCGGCCAGCCGACGATCTCGAGAACGACCGCCGCTCCGCAGACGTCGACGATGGAGTCGACGGCTCCCACCTCGTGGAAGTGCACCTTCTCGAGCGGGACGCCGTGCACGGCCGCCTCGGCACGGCCGATGCGCTCGAAGATCCTGCGAGCCGCCGCGCGGGCGCGCGGGGGCAACCCGCTTCGGTCGACGATCGCGAGGATGTCCTGCAAGTGCCGCGCGCTGGAGGCGCCGGCCGTCACGACCACGTCGACGTGCGTGCCCGCGACGCCGCCCGCCTCCGCCCGGGTGGCGACGAGCCGCCAGCCCGGGACGTCGAGGGTCGAAAGCAACCGCTCGAGCTCCGCGCGGTCCACTCCCAGGTCGAGGGCCGCGGCGAGGAACATGTCGCCCGCGACGCCCCCGATGGGCTCGAGGAGGAGGAGGTCCGCCATTCCCGCTCTTTACCGCGCCGGCGGGCCGGGGTCACCTTCGGGCAATGAGCCCGGCCACGAATCCCGCGCCAAAGCCGTTGTCGACGTTCACCACGGTGACGTTGGGAGCGCAGGAGTTGAGCATGGTGAAGAGCGGGGCGAGGCCGCCCAGGTTGGCGCCGTAGCCCACCGAGGTGGGCAACCCGACGACGGGCTTTCCCACGAGCCCGCCCACCACGCTAGGGAGCGCGCCCTCCATCCCGGCCGCCACCACGATGGCCACTGCCCGCTCGAGGTCGGCGCGCCGGGCGAGCAGCCGGTGCAGCCCTGCCACCCCCACGTCGTAGATCCGGATGACTTCCAGGCCCATCACGTGGAGGGTGACCGCCGCCTCCTCGCAGGCCGGGATGTCGCTCGTCCCGGCACAGCACACCGCCACGGGTCCCCGGGTGGGAAGGTCCATGCGGCCGCGCGACAGCGTGCGCGAGACCGGGTCGTAGCGGGAACCGCGCACCGCCCGGCGCGCCGGCCCCGCCTTGCGGGGATCGAGCCGCGTGACGAGCAGCGGCCCCTTGGCGCCGAGCTTTCGCGCGATGGCCGCCACCTGTGCCGCCGTCTTCCGCTCGGCGAGGACCACCTCGGGCATGCCCACCCGCAGCGTCCGGTGGTGGTCGAGGGTGGCGAAGCCTCCGAGCTCCTCGTAGGGCGCCCCCTTCAGGGCTCCCACCGCCTCGTCGACGGTCGCACCGCCACGGGTGAGTCGCGTGAGCAGCGCCCGCAGCCTCCGCTCGTCCATCACCGTCCCTCCATGTTTGCGAGAAGCGCCGCCGCCCGATCCGGGTCGGGCAGGAAGACGAGCATGCCGCTCGACGAACCGACGCGATAGTGGGCAGCGAGCGCCGGCCCGGCCGGCCGGCCGACGAGGTCGTCGATGCACTCGCGGGCGCCGCCGCGGGTGAGCCGCGGCACGCCGTGGAGGAGCCGGCGATTGAGCCGGCGGGCGACCGCCGAGACGAAGGCGGAGCCGGCGATGTTCGCCGCCTCGACGAGCGCGCTCTCGCCCACGGTATCGAGCGAGCCGGCCGCTGCCATGGGCGCGAGCTTCGTGGCGATCCGCTCGGCGTCGTTCGCGCCGGCGACGAGCACGAGCCGCCCGCCGAGCGGGCCAGCGAGGTCCATCGCGACCGCAACCAGGTCGTCGCCGGCCCGCGCGAAGAGCGACGCGAGCTCGTCCGCGTCCGGCGAGGCGAGGGCCTCGACTCCGTCGAGCGCCGGGGGGAAGCCGACGAGCTTGCCGAGAGCGCGCGCCGACTCGAGGCTGCCCTCGGCGGCGAGCTGACGGAGGGCCTCCAGGCCTGGCAGGACGAGCGGCGTCATGCGGCGATGAGCCTCGGGACGTCGAGGACGAAGACCGGCCTGCCCGAGCCGAGCACGGTGACGGCCGAGAGGCCGGGCACGAGCGAGAGCGGCCGGTGGAGCGGCTTCAGCACCGCCTCCTCCTGGCCGAGCAGCTGGTCCACGGCCAGGCCGACGCGCCCCTCGGCGCCCTCGGTGATGACGATGGAGCGGCGCCCGGTGGCGCGGGTCGGCTCGAGGCCGATGAGGCTGGCGAGGTCGTGGACCGGGATGTGGGCACCGCCGAACCCGAGCAGCGGCGCTCCGCTCGAGCGCTCTAGCCGCTCCAGGTCGACCTGGGCGGCGCCGTGCACCTTGGACACCGGCAGGGCGAGGATCTCCTCTCCGACGCGGACGAGCAGGACCGGCTGCACGGCCACCGTGAGCGGGAGCCGCATCGAGATGCGCGTCCCCTGGCCGGAGCGGCTCTCGATGGTGAGGCTGCCGCCGACCGCCTCGAGCGCGCGCTTCACGGCGTCCATCCCCACGCCGCGACCGGAGACGTCGGTGACCACGCGCGCGGTCGAGACCCCGGGCAGGCAGGAGAGCTCTAGCGCCTGGGCGTCGGACAGCGCCGCCGCGGCCTCCCGGGAGAGCGCGCCCTTCTCCACCGCCGCCCGGCGCAGCCGCTCGGGGTCCATCCCCCGCCCGTCGTCGGCGATCTCCACGACCACCCGATCGCGCTCCCGGCGCGCGAAGACCTCGACGTGGCCGGTGGCGGACTTCCCGGCGGTGATGCGGTCCGCCGGGGTCTCGATGCCGTGGTCCACGGCGTTGCGGAGCACGTGGAGGACCGGGTCGGAGACGTCCTCGAGGAGCGAGCGGTCGATCTCGATCTCCGCCCCGGAGACGGTCACGTCCACCTGCTTGCCGGTGCGGCGCGCCAGGTCGCGCGCCACTCGCGGCAAGCGGTCCGAGAGGAGCGTGAGCGGGGTCATCCGCGCCGTCATCACTTTCCTGTGGAGGTCCTTCACGATGGCGTGCAGCCGGTCGACCCCGTCGTCGTGGGAGCGCCGCTGCGCCTCGGGGATGGCCCGGCCCACCTCGCGAAGCCGGGCGGTCGCGAGGAGGAGCTCGCCCACCACGTCGAGGAAGTCGTCGAGAAGCTCGGCGCGCACGCGAACCGTGCGCTTCGCCTCGGCGGCCTCCGGGCGGCCGGCGGTGGCAGCCGGTGCCGCCGGCTCCTCCTCCGCGAGGCGCGTCGAAACCCGAGCGAGGTCGGCGATCTGCTCGAGCGCCTTCTCCACGGCCTCGGGCGGGTGCGCGGTCTCGACCGTGGCGACGAGCCGGCGGTCGGGGAGCCTGCCCGCCTTCAGGTCCTCCTGCCCGGGCGAGGCCGCGAGCACGTTGCCGAGCGACTCGAGCCGCTTCAAGACGAGATAGGCCCGCACCGAAGGCACCTGGCAGGCCTGGGCCACCTCCACCTCGACGGAGATGCGGCGCAGGCCCGCGGCCGGGGCGGCGGGTGCGGCGGCCGGGCGGACCGCGGCGGGGGGCGGGGCAGCCGAGGCCTCGGCCCGGGGCGAGGGCGCAGCGTCGGGGATGCTCTCGCCCTCCTTCAGGGCCTTCATCGAGCGGGCGAGCCGGTCCACGAGCGCCGCGTCGGGTTCGGGCGGCCTGCCCCCGCCCTCGGTGGCCTGGACCATGGAGAGGAGCGCGTCGCTCGCGGAGAGCAAGAGGTCGACGACCTCGGGCTCGACCTTGCCGCCGCGCCCGCGCAGCACGCCGATCACGTCCTCGGCCCGGTGGGCCACGAGCGCGATCCCGTCGAACTGCATGGTGCCCGCCATGCCCTTCATGCTGTGGACGTGGCGAAAGACCTTGTCGACGAGCTCCGGGGCCTCTTCCGCACCGGCTTGCTCGAGCGCGACGAGCGTGCCGGACAGTCCCTCCAGGTGAGCCGTCGACTCGGAGAGGAACAGCCCCAGGTATTTCGAGAGGTCGAGCTCCACGGCGTGCCCGCCCCGGCGTCGCTACGCCTCGCCGAGGACCTTCTTCACCACCGAGAGCACGTCCTCGGACTTGAAGGGCTTCACGATGAAGTCGCTCGCGCCGGCCTCGATGGCCTCCATGACGAGCGACTCCTGGCCGAGCGCGCTGCACATCACCACGAGCGCCCTCGGGTCGACCTTGACGATCTCGCGGGTGGCCTCGATGCCGCTCTTGAACGGCATCACGATGTCCATGGTGATGAGGTCGGGGCGCAGCTCCTTGTACTTCTCGACCGCCTCGAGCCCGTTCGCGGCCTCTCCGACGACCTCGAAGCCGCCCGTGGCGAAGATGTCCTTGATCATGTTGCGCATGAAGATGGCGTCGTCGACAACCAGGACTTTCTTCGTCATGAACCGCACACCTCCTCGGGACTAACACCGAAGTTAACACCCGCCCGCGCCAGCCTCCAAGGAAGCGGACTGTGGGGGATCTACCTACCCGCTATCCCGCCGCGGCACCCTTCCCCCCGAAGAGGCGGTGGGCCGCCTCGGACAGCGCGTCGGGGTCGAGCACGGCGACCGGCGCATTGCGCACGGTGGCGAGGCCGCGAACCGGAGGGCCCTGGCCGGGCCGCTCGAGCGCCCCCACCGGCTCGACGCCGAGGACGCCATCCACGAGGAACCCGAGTCCGTGCCTCTCGCGGTCGAGGACCAGCACCTGCCCGCGCCCGTCTCCGAGGCGCTCCCCGTCGAGGCCGAGGAGCAGCGAGAGCTCGACCACCGCGACGACCCGGCCGCGCAGGTTCATGGCGCCCCTCACCGAGTCGGGCGCCCGCGGCACCCGCACGAAGGGGGGCTGGGGGGTCACCACCTCGCTCACCGCCTCGAGCGGCAGGGCGAAGCGCTCGCCGCCGGCGCGGAACAGCACGTGGCGGGGGTCCACCGCTAGCCCCGGTCCAGCCGGAAGCGCGAGACCACGGTCTGCAGCTCGAGGGACAGGTTCAAGAGCTCCTGCGCGGCGCTCGCCATCTGCGACACCGACGCGGTCTGCTCCACGATGACCTTGCGGACCTCCTCGGTGGCGGTGGCGTTCCCGGTGGCCACGTCGGAGATGTCGTCCATGGCCCGCACCATGTCGGCGGAGCCCTGCAGCTGGTCGCGGGCGGCCTCCGAGATCACGTTCACCTTCTCGGCGCCGGTCGCGGCGATGCGGGCGATTCCATCGAGGGAGCGCATGATGGCGTTCAGATCCTCGCGCCCCTCGGCGAGCTCCGACACCGAGGCCCGCATGGCCTGCACCACGATGGAGGCCCGGCCCGACACGTCGGCCGCCACCGCCGAGATCTGCTCCCCGGAGCGCCCGGCGCTCTCGGCGAGCTTGCGGACCTCCTCGGCCACCACGGCGAAGCCGCGGCCGTACTCACCGGCGCGCGCCGCCTCGATGGTGGCGTTCAAGGCGAGCAGGTTCGTCTGCTGGGAGATGTTGGTGATCACCTCGACGATCTGCGTGATCTCCCGGGTGCGCTCGCCGAAGGCGAAGACCTGCTCGCTCGCCGCCTCGATGCGGGCGAACACCTTCTTCACCTTCTCGGCGGCGAGCCGGGCGGCCTCGCCGCTCTGGGCGGCCCCGCCGGAGGTGTCCGAGCTCGCCTTGGCGGCCTCCTCGGCGCTGCGCGCGGTGCGCTCGATGGAGGCGGCGATGTCGCCGATCACCTTGGAGGTCGCCTCCACCAGGCCCGACTGGTCCTCGGCGCCCTTGGCGATCTTCGCCATCGAGCTCGCCACCTCGTCGGTGGAGGCGTTCACCTCCTCGGCAGAGGTCTGCAGCTCGTTCGCGCTGTCGGCCACCGACTGGGCGGTGCGCTGAATGCGCGAGACGAGATCCCGCAGGTTCTCCTGCATGGTGCGGATCGACTCGGTGAGGTCGTCCACCTCGTCGTGGAAGCCCCGCTGCTCCTCGGAAAGCACGCTCTTCGAGAGGTCCCCGCGGCTGATCTCCACGGCCGAGCTCTTCAGCCGCGCGAGCCGCGACACGTGCAGCACCGCGGTGGAGAGGCCGTAGCCGACCGCGACGGTCAGGCCGAGGATCACGGCGCCGGCCCCGAGCCGGCTCACCGGGACGAGCGCCTCCACCACCGGGATGGCGAAGAGCAGGATGATGCCGAGGATGAGGTAGGAGACGAGCAGCTTCGTCTGGAGCGAGACGCTGCGGCCCGGTGCCGGGGTCGGCGTCCGGAGCTCCCGCTCCGACGGCCGGCCGCGCAGCGCCACGAGGTGCGGGGCGCTGTCCTGCCCGCGGGCAGAGGGGCGCGTCGAGGGCCGATCCTCACGGATGCTTCGGGACAAGGGATTCTCCCACCCCGCCGCGACGGCGGGGCACTTGCCAGATCCTACGCCCCCGACCGGCCCCGTCCAAGAAGTCGCTTGGCCGGGGCGAGGTGGTCGTAGCCGCTGCACCGGACAGCCACGCGCTCTCCCCCACCGTTGACCACCTCGACGCCCCGGCCGGGCTTGAGCCGGCCGACGAACGTGAGGGGGGTCCGGGCGCGCCTCGCGGCGGCGAGCGCGGCATCGACGCGGCGGGGCGGCAACGCGAAGAGGAGCTCGTAGTCCTCCCCCCCGGAGAGGGCCGCCTCGAAGGGGTCGGGCCTCCCCTTCGCGGCCTTCCTGTAGGAGGCCGATAGGGGCAGCCGCTCAACCTCGACGACCGCGGCGAGCCGGGAGGCGTCGCAGAGGTGGCCGAGGTCCTGGACGAGCCCGTCGGAGATGTCGACGGCCGCGCGCGCGATCCCGGCGAGGGCGCGCCCGACCTTGAGCCGCGGAGAGGGGCGGCGCTGGCGCCGGACGAGGGCGGGCGAGGCACCCTTCTCGAGCCCGAGGGCTGCGTCCCCGAGCGTGCCCGTCACGGCGAGCAGGTCACCTGGCCTCGCGCCGGAGCGGAGCAGCGCCCGGCCGCGGCGCACGGCGCCGACGACCGTGACGGTGAGCGATAGCTCGCTCGCGGAGGTCACGTTCCCACCCACCACCGAGAGGCCGTGGCGCCGAGCGCACGACGCGATCCCGCGTCCCATCCGCGCGAGGAGTGCCGGGTCGTGCGCCTTCGGGGTGGCAAGTGCCACGAGGCCCCAGAGCGGCCTCGCCCCCATGGCGGCGAGGTCGGAGAGGTTCACGGCCACCGACTTCCAGCCCACGCCCTCGGGCGTAAACGACCGGTCGAAGTGGACGCCCTCCACCACGGCGTCGACCGTGGCGACGAGGTCCTCCCCGGGCGGGGGGCGGAGCACCGCGGCGTCGTCGCCGATGCCCACCACCACTCCCTCGCCGCGGCGAGCCATGCCGCGGGTGAAGAGCGAGATGAGCTCGAACTCGCCGAGGTGGCGCACCGGGGGCTATCTACCCCGCGACCGCGGTCGAGGGCTCGTCGGTCGCGGCCTGCTTCACGCTCACCACGGCCGGGCCGTGCGCCACCACCGGCAGGACGAGCGTGAAGGTCGTCCCCTTGCCGACGGTGGACTCGACGGCGACCTCGCCGCCGTGGGCCTCGACGTAGCTCTTCACGATGGCGAGGCCGAGGCCCGCGCCCCCGAACTCGCGGGTGGAGGAGCCGTCGACCTGGTAGAAGACGTCGAAGACGCGCGGCAGGTGCTGGGGCGAGATGCCGATGCCGGTGTCGACCACCGAGAGCCCGACCTTCTCGCCCGAGACCGGGCGCGCCTCGACCGTGACCGCGCCCCCGGGCAGCGTGAACTTCACGGCGTTGTTCACGAGGTTGATGAGGCACTGGCGGATCTTCTCGCGGTCGCACTGCACCCGCGGCAGCGGAGCCGGCTGCCAGGTGAGGCGCAGCCCCTTCTTGCGGGCGAGCGGCATCACCGTCGCCACGGCGTCGCGCATCACGGTCGCGAGGTCGACGTCGGAGATGACGAGCTTCACGCGGCCGGCCTCGATCTTGGAGATGTCGAGGATGGAGGTGATGAGCTGGAGCAGGCTCTCGCCCTTCTCCATGATGATCTGGAGGTACTCGCGCTGCTCGGCGGTGAGTGGTCCCCCGAGCCCCTCCAGCATCATCTCGGAGTACCCGATGACGCTCGTGAGCGGGGTGCGGAGCTCGTGGCTCATGGTGGCGAGGAAGTTCGACTTCAACCGGTCGAGCTCCTTCAGCGCGTGGAAGGCGCTCTCGAGCTGGCGGTTCTTTCCCTGCAGCTCCCGGTAGGACTCCTGCACCGCCTCGATGTGCAGCCGGGCGGTGAGCAGGTTCTTGTGCCCGGTGAAGACGAGCACGTCGAGGATCTCGGCGAAGTGCTTCAGCACCTTCTCCGCGGTCGCCCGCGGGACCCGCCGGATCTTCTGCATGTAGCTGGCGGCGAGCCGCTCGTCGAAGTCGGTGGCGATGGAGGTGAGCGTCTGGGGCAGCGCCACCAGGTCGTCGGGCACGAAGGGGCCGAAGACGATGCGCCCCACCACGTCGCCCTCGTAGAGCACCGGCTGCACGGCGTAGCGGCACCCGGAGAAGCAGTCGAAGAGCGTGGGAACCGCCTCCTCGGGAACCGCCTCGCCCTTCACCCGCGACACAGTGGCGATGCACTGGGAGCGCCCGTCGGGCTTCTGCCAGATGTAGCCGCAGAAGTCGGCATTTCCGACCTTCACGTCCACGAGCTTGTTGCCGTCCCCGTCGAAGACCTTGATGCCGATGCGGTACAGCTCGGCGAACGACTGGCAGACCTCGGAGAAGCTCTTGAGATCGAGCAAGTCGCCGAGCGGCGTCGGCGCCTGGAGGACGGACTCCGGGAGCGTCATGTGACCGTCCCCGTGGGCTGGAGCCGCGTGCCCTTCACGTCCACGTGGGCGAAGACCGAGTCGAGAAACTCCTTCTCGGCGATGTGCCAGCGGCTGCCGAGCCCGACCGTCTTGTCGAGGTTTCGGTAGCAGAGCTGCAGCACCACGTGCAGGGTCTCGAGCACTCCCTCGCCCTGGATGGCCACCGCCGGCACCACCGGCGCCGATACCGCCTGGCGCAGGTCGGCGAAGTCGTCGTCGCGGAGGTCCGGCAGGTCGGTCTTGTTCTTCTGGATGACGATGGGGAGCGTGCGCGGGTCGAGCCCGTTCGCCTCCAGGTTCTTCAGCATGTTGTTCCAGTAGGCGAGCGTCGGCCCAGCCTCGGAGCGGCGCGCGTCGGCCACGAAGGCCACGGCGTCCGTCCCCTGGAGCACGATGCGCCGGGTGGACTCGTGCATCACCTGCCCGGGCACGGTGTAGAGCTTGAGCTTCACCTTGACGCCGGAGGCGGACCGGAAGAACACCGGCATCATGTCGAAGAAGAGCGTGCGGTCGTCCTTGGTGTCGAGGGTCATGAGCCGCCCGCGCACCTTGGAGTCGATCTTCTGGAAGAGTGCCTGGAGGTTGGTCGTCTTCCCGGAGAGGGCAGGGCCGTAGTAGACGACCTTGACCGCGATCTCGCGGGACTCGTTGTTGAACTGGACCATGAACCTCGCCGCTCTGCGCCTCTCGGCGCTCCACCCGCCCGTAAAAGCTAACGCAATCCGGCCACTCAATCCAACCTAAGGCCCGGGGGGTCCTTTGGTGGGCAGTAAGCGTTCCTCCCACCACCGCCGCGCCTCGTCCACCGAGCGCAGCAGCGGGCAGGGAGGAAGCGAGCGCAGGAACGCCCGGCCGTAGCTCCGCGTGGTGAGCCGCGGGTCGAGCACCGCCACGAGACCCCGGTCGTCCCGGGAGCGGATGAGCCGGCCGAAGCCCTGCCGCAGCTGCAGCGCCGCCGCCGGGACCGAGAGCTCGGAGAAGCCGTCGCGCCCGTCCTCGGCGAGCGCCCTCAGCCGGGCCGCCACCACCGGGTCCCCGGGCGGGGCGAACGGAAGCCGGTCGATGACCACGAGCGAGAGCGCCTCGCCCGGAACGTCCACGCCCTCCCAGAAGCTCTGGGTGGCGAACAGCACCGAGGGACGCTCCCGGAAGGACTCCAGGAGCCGGTGCTTGGGGCGCTCCCCCTGCAGCAGCAGCTGCCAGGGCAGGTCGCGGAGCGCCTCCCGGAGCGCGAGCATGTTCCGCACCGAGGTGCAGAGCACGAAGGCCCGGCCGCCGGTGACGGCGGCGAGCCCGCGGATGGCGTCGGCCGCCGCCGGCACGAAGCCGGGGCCGTTCGGGTCCGGCATGCCGTCCGGCGCCACGAGCGCAGCCTGGCGGCTGTAGTCGAAGGGGCCCGGGAAGTTCCGCTCGTCGACGTCGAACTCGGAGAGCAGTCCCACCTGGCGGCGGAAGTAGTCGAAGCGTCCCTGCGTGGCGAGCGTGGCGCTCGTGAAGACGACGGTGTCGGTGGCGCGGTAGAGCCTCGTGGCGAGCTCGTCGGCCACGTTCACCGGGGCCGCGCGCAGGAAGACGCCGCGCCCGCGCGCCTCGGCGAAGAAGACCCGGGAGGGCTCCTTCATCGCCGTCACCGCCGCCAGCTCGACCCGCAGCTCCGCCGCCCGGCGCGCCACCTGCGCGAGCGCCGGGGAGAGCGACTCGGCGACCTCGCCTCGCAGCTCCTCGAGGGCCGCGTCGAGCCGCGCCTGGTCCCGCCCGAGCGGCTCGAGCATCTCCGGGGTGAGCGGCCCGCGCAGGCTCTCGTCCTCGGCGCGCCGCCCGCCGCGAGGAGGCGGCGACCGCCCCGCGTGGGCCGCGAGCGAGCGCCCGACGCCGGCGAAGAAGTGCTCGCCGGCCTTCACGAGCTCGCCGGTGGTTCGCTTGAGCAGGCTCGCCAGGTCGGGCCGGTCGGACACCGACCGCTGGGCGTCCCGGGCGAGCTCCTCGACCCGATAGGACGACACCTGGAGCCCGAAGTACTCGGTGGCGACGTCCTCGAGCGCGTGCGCCTCGTCGAAGATCACCGCCTCGTAGGGCGGCAGCACCTCCACGCCGGCCCGCGAGGTCCGCATCGCCAGGTCGGCGAAGAAGAGGTGGTGGTTCACGAGCACCACGTCCGCCGCCGCCGCCCGGCCGCGGGCCAGCTGGACGAAGCAGTCCTCGTAGCGCTTGCACTCCTTGCCGAGGCAGGTCTCGCCGGTGGCCGAGAGCTCGCGCCAGGCGATGTAGGAGTCGGGGAGGTCGATCTCGCTGCGATCGCCGGTGCCGGTGAGGCGCGCCCATTCGCGGATGCGCGGCCAGAGCGCCGCCTCGTCCCGGGTGGGGAACGTGGGGTGGCGCTCGAACTCCTCGCCGCGCTCCAGGCAGTAGTAGTTGGCGCGGCCCTTGAGATACGCGGCCGAGATCTCCATGCCGCATTGCTCGCGGAGCAGCGGCAGGTCTCGAAACCAGATCTGCTCCTGCAGGGTCTTCGTCGCCGTCGAGACGACGATGCGCCGGCCCGAGAGGACCGCCGGGACGAGGTAGGCGAGCGTCTTGCCGGTGCCGGTCCCGGCCTCGGCGATGAGGTAGCGCCGCCTCGCGAGCGCGTCCGCCACTGCCCGGGCCATGGCAAGCTGGTCGGGGCGCGGCTCGTAGCCCGGGAGCGCCCGGGAGAGCGCACCGCCCGGAGCCAGGATGGCCTCGAGCGCGCTCTGCGCGGTGACGGGCACTAGCGGACCGCCTTCAGCCTGGCGAAGGACCACGCGACCCAGCCGGCAGCCCCGAGGAGTGCGCTCGCGAGGACCGCCAGGGCTCCCCACTTGAGCGCCCTCGGCTCGTCGGCGGGGGCCGGGGTCCGGGGGATGGCAACGAGCCCGAGCGCCGTGGCTCGCTTGAGCACCTCGTTGCGACCCTTCTGGGCCGCCTCGTCGGACGGGCTCGTCGCGAGCACGTCCCGGTAGTGGGCGCCGGCGCGGGCGAGGCCCTCGAGGTCGGCGAAGCGGGAGAGGAAGGCCTCGTGGGCCTCCGGGTCCTGCCAGCGGCTCCGAAGCTCGGACCAGGCCGCCTCCTCGTCGGGAGGGAGCGACGCGGGTGGCGGTCCTGCCGGTGGCGAGGCGGCGGGAACCGCCGTCTCCGCGCCGCAGGACTCGCAGACGAGGGCCGCGCCTCCGGGCCGGGCCACGAGCCGCGCCTCGGCGAGAGCACCGCAGCTTTCGCAGAGCACCTTCATCGTCGGTGGACTTCTAGCACGGGACGGCGGGGGCTGCCTTCCGGCCACGCGGTTGGGCCGGGCTGTCCCCGGGCGTGCAGTTTCGAGGTCGCGAGTGGCCACGCGAAGTCCTGGCCCCGGCGCCCCGTCGCGGGAGAGAATGGCCACCTTGCGGGGGCCCGTAGATGCTCGTCTCCCTCTTCGACTGGCTCGAGGCGCGCTGGAAGGGCGCGAGGATGCGGCGCTTCGTCGCCGCGCTGCTCGTCTCGACCTACGTCCTCGCCATCGCCGGCATCGAGCTCGGGCGAGATGGGCTCCTTCCGGATCGCCTCGCCGCGGCGATGCCGAGGAGCCACTTCCAGGCCATCGAGCTCGCGTTCTACCTGTTGCTCTCCTACGAGGTGGTGGGGCTCGTCTTCGGCCTCGCCCAGTCGGTCTCGAACGCCGCGGGCAAGCAGCTCGAGATCTTCAGCCTCATCCTGCTCCGGCACGCCTTCGAGGTCTTCGCCCACCTCGACGAGCCGCTCACCTGGCCCGAGCTCGCGCCGAGGGTCCCGGAGATGCTCTCCGACGCCGGGGGGGCTCTCGCCATCTTCCTCGTGCTGGGCTTCTACTACCGGCTGCTCCGCCACCGGCCGGCCCCCGGCGAGCTGCGCGACCGCGAGGGCTTCATCGCCGCGAAGAAGGCCATCGCGCTCGTCCTGCTCGTGGTCTTCGCGCTCATGGGTGTTCGCGCCGCCGCACGACCGTGCTCGGCCACTCGGGCATGCACTTCTTCGAGCCGTTCTACACGCTCCTCATCTTCGCCGACATCCTCGTCGTGTTGCTCTCGCTCCGGTACAGCGCCACCTACCAGGTGGTGTTCCGGAACTCGGGGCTCGCGGTCGCGACGGTGCTGCTGCGCGCGGCGCTCTCGGCACCACCCTACCTGAACGCCGCGCTCGGGCTCGCCGCGGCGCTCCTCGCGCTCACGCTCGCGGCCGCCTACAGGGCCTTTGGCCCGTCCGGGGCCGACGAGCCTGCTCCGTCGCCCTGAGGGCGGCTCGCCGTCGGGAGAGCGCGAGGCCCGGGGGACCGCGCCCGGCTACATGCGGATCGGGACGGGCACGAAGGTGAGCACGAAGAGCGCCAGGCTCGCGATCGCCACCCAGCGGCGGCCGGGGGTGAGCGGCTCCTCCTCGAGCGCCGGGGGGTGGCGCAGCCCGATGACGAGGCGGGTCAGCAGCCACCAGGCGAGCCAGTTCAGCGAAACGAAGACCCCGGCGGCGAGCAGCGCCCACGACACGACCTGCGACGCGCGCAAGGCGAGCCGCCCGCCGAGCAGCGAATAGGTGACGTGGCCTCCGTCGAGCTGGCCGATGGGGATGAGGTTCAAGCGTGGTGATGAAGAGGCCGAGCCAGGCGGCTAGCCCGACCGGGTGGATGAGGACGTCGTGGCCCGCCGGCGGCGTGCCGAGCACCAGCTTCTCGAGACCCCAGGTGAGCAGGCTGTCGCCGAAGACCATGGCCCCGTCGGGGCCCGCGCCCCACTGGAGCGCCTCGCCGTGGAGCTTCGCCTGCAGGATGGTCCAGAGCGACGTGGTGTTCGCGGCAGCCGTCTCGGCCACGGCCCGCACCTCGGAGTGGGCGAGCCCCCAGACATAGAGGGGCAGGGCGACGAGCACGCCGGCGATGGGTCCGGCGGCTCCGATGTCGAGCACGGCGTTGCGGCCCGGCATGGGCGAGCGCAGCCGGATGACCGCCCCGAGCGTGCCGAAGCTGAGCGGCATGGGGATGAAGTAGGGCAGGGTGGAGTCTACCCGCCAGGCGCGGGCCTGAAGGTAGTGACCCATCTCATGGGCGAAGAGGATGCCGATGATGGCGGCGCCGTAGGGCAGGCCGGCCATCGCCACCCCCCAGAAGCCGTCCGCTCCGCTCTCGCCAGCGAATGCCGGCGCCGGCGAAGACAACGCTCGCGAGCGTGGCGAGGAAGAGGACAGCGTTCATCCACGGCCAGCGCGGGCGCCGGCGAACCACTGGACCGAGGAGCGGCGTCTCGTCCACGGCCGCTACGGGCTCCCGGCGAGTGGCGGCCATCTCGTCCGCGCGGAGCTCGCGGATCCCGGACTTGTCGAAGGTGAGGAAGAAGAGGGCGCGCAGCGGCTCGCCCTTCGCGTCGAAGGCGATGTCCCCGGTCGCCCCCGGGAAGGCCCGAACCCCGGACAGCGCCGTGCGCACCGCGTCGCGCCCGTCCGCCTTGTCCTTCTCCACCGCCTGGGCGACAAGCCGCGCCGCGTCGTAGGCGCTCGCCTCCAGGATCGAGGGCGCCCGGCCGTAGCGCTCCTGGAAGGCGGCGACGAACCTCTTCGTCTCGAGTCGCTCGGAGGCCGGGAAGAACCCGTCGACGAAGACCGCGCACTCGACGTAGCGGCCGGCCTTCTCGAAGAGCGCCGGGTCGTCCCATCCGTTCGTCCCGAGGAGCTGCACCGGCTTCACGTCCCAGTTGCTCACCTTGCGGATGCGGTCGAGCTCCTTCTGGTCGCAGGCGGTCACCACGTCCTCCACCGCCAGCGCGGGCGCGAGAAGCGTCACGTTCTTCGCGAAGTCCGGGATGAAGATGGCCTCGAAGTCGACGATCGGGCGGCAGCTCCTTCTTCGCCTTCTCGAGCGCCTTGGCGCGCCGGTAGGGGTCCTTGACGTTCTTCACGATCTCCTTCACGGCCTCGGCCCAGTCGGCGCGCTCGTCGAGCTGCGCCTTGCCGACGAGGTCCTTCGCGAGCGGCCCGAAGGTGGTGCGGTCCGGCTCGTACATGCCGGCGCCGCGGAACTCCCCGCCGCGGGCCTCGACCTGGTCCCAGAAGGCCGCCATGAGCTCGGTACCGTAGGAGGTGTCGGGGTAGAGGACGGCAAAGCGCTTCATGCCGCGCTTCGCCACCGCGAAGTCCGCGAGCGCGGCGGCCTGCGCCGACGCGGTCAGCATGAGGCGGAAGACGAACGGACCGGCCTCGGTGACGGCCTCCACCTTGGAGAGCGACACGAGGGGGACGGACAGCGCCTGGGCGGCGGTGGCGGCGCGCTGGGCCTCGGCGTTGGTGACGCCGCCGATCACCGCCACCGCCCCCTGGGCCGCGAGCTCCTCGAGCGCCTGCGCGGCCCCATCGGCCTCGCCCCGGGTGTCCTTCGCCGCCACCTTGAATCCGCTCGCCGGCGGCAGGGCCAGCTCGACGCCCTGGAGGATCGCCTCCCCCCAGCTCTTGAACTTCCCGGAGAGCGGCACGGCCACGCCGACGAGGTGCGTATCGGCCTTGCCGCGGCGGGCGAGCCTGTCGGAGAGAGAGCGCGCGCCTCGGCGGCGTAGGACGCTGCCGGGCCAGAGATCGACGATGCGCCGCGCCTGCTCCTCCGCGCGCCCTGCCTCGCCGAGGTGGAGGTAGACGCGGGCGAGCTTCATCGCCACCGCCGGGGCGAGCGGCGAGTCGCGGGAGAGCTCCCGGTCGAGGCGCTCCACGTCGGCGAAGGAGACGCGGGAGTCGAGGAGCTCCACCGCGCGGGCGAGCTCGCGGTCGCGAGCGGCGCCGGAGGACCTCTCGGCTGCCTCGCCGCGCCAGTGCAGGGCGACCATCCACGCCTTGCCGGTCTCGGCTGCATCGGCGATGCGGGAGGCCGCCTCGGCCTTGTCAGCGCGAGGCAGGTCGTTCCACAGCGGGGTGAGCGTCTGCAGCCCCTCGTCGGAGCGCCCGGCCTCGAGCTCGGCGAGGCCGTACTGTAAGCGCGCCTGGGGAGCGATCGGCGAGAGCGGGTAGCGGGAGATGAGGTCGCCGAGGTCGTCGACGGCGCGGGAGGGCTGCCGGGCGCGCTCGCGGAGGCGGGCCGCCTCGAAGAGCGCCTCCGCCGCCTCGGGGGCAGCCGGGTAGCGCTCCGCGAGCCTCTCGAAGGCCTCCGCCGCCTTCTCCGGCGGAAGCCCGGGAACGTCCACCTCGAGCCGCTTCAGATCCCGCGCCGCCTCGGGCGAGGGGGCGGTGGCGACCGGCGGTGGCGCGGCCGGGTTCCCTGGCCCGGTCCCGCTCCCGGTGGCGCAGGCGATGAGCGTGAGCGCCAGGGCGGCAAGGGAACGCGCGCGTGTCATGGACCCCGGTGTTCTACTCGACCCGGCGCGCGGGGGAAAGCGAACGCTCAAGCCGGGGCCCGCCAAGCTACTTCCCGAAGAGCTCTCCGACCTTCGACCAGAAGTGGCTCGAGCGCGGGTTCGTCTGCTCGCCCGAGAGCTCTGCGAATCGGGCGAGCAGCTCGCGCTGCTCCTCTGAGAGGTGGGTGGGAATCTCCACCTGCACGTGGACGTGCTCGTCGCCGCGGCCGCCGCCGCCGAGCGCCGGGATCCCCTTGCCCTTCAGCTTGAACGTCTTGCCGGGCTGGGTTCCGGCGGGGATCTTGAGCTTGTGCGGCCCGTCGAGGGTGGGAACGTCGACCGTCGCGCCGAGCGCCGCCTGGGCCACCGAGATCGGCACCTCGCAGATCACGTCGGTGTCCTGGCGCTGGAAGATGGGGTGCTCCCGCACCTGCACGACCACGTAGAGGTCCCCGGCCTCCCCGGACGGGGACGGGGCCGGCTCGCCCTCGCCGCGCGAGCTTGAGGCGCGTGCCGGTGTCGACTCCGGGCGGAACCTTCACCTCGACCTCGGCCTTCTCGGTGACGCCGCCGGCGCCGCCGCAGGTCGCGCAGCGCTCGACGATGATCCGCCCCTCGCCGTTGCAGTGGTGGCAGGTGCGGGCGATGGCGAAGAAGCCCTGGGTGAGCCGGATCTCGCCGGTGCCCCGGCAGGTCGGGCAGGTCTTCGGCTGCGGTGCCGGCCTTGGCGCCGCTGCCCTTGCAGGTCGCGCAGCGCCGCGGCCTCGGGATCTCGATGCGCGCCACCGAGCCGAAGGCCGCCTCCTCGAAGGAGATCTCGAGGTGGTAGCGGAGGTCGGTGCCCCGGGCTCGCCCCCGCTGGCGACGGCGTCCGCCCCCGAACATCTCCCCGAAGATCTCGCCGAAGATGTCGTTCATGCTGCCCGCGGCGAAGCCGTCGAACGGGCTCTGGCCCCCGTTCGCGTGGCCGAAGCGGTCGTAGCGGGCGCGCTTGTCGGGGTCGCAGAGCACGTCGTAGGCCTCCGCGACCTCCTTGAAGCGCTCTTCCGCGGCCGGGTTGCCGGGGTTGCGGTCGGGGTGGAACTCCATCGCCAACCGCTTGAAGGAGCTACGGATCTGCTCGGGCGTGGAGTCGCGCCCCACCCCCAGGACCTCGTAGTAGTCGCGCTTTTCGACGTTCATTCGGTTGGGTGGCCGCCCCTCGGGCTGAACATAACGCCCCGGCGGGGTCTGGCAAACTGGAGGGAATCGCCATCGGGGCCTCGCACCGCGGCGGCGAGGCCGAAGTGGTCTCTAAGCCGGAGGGCCGCCGCCGCCCTGGTTCGCGTAGATGGCGTCGGCGATGCGGTAGGCCGAGCCCTCCAGCCGGAGCAGCGCGTCCTTGATCTTCTCGGTGTCCTCGGTGGGGAGCACGCAGCTTCAGCGCCTCGACGTCGGCGCGGATCTCGGACAGGTCCTCTGCCTTGAGGGCGCTCGAGTACTCCTCCAGGCTCTTCTCGGTGGTGTAGAGGAGGCCCTCGGCGTTGTTCTTGAGATCGGCGAGCTCCTTCTTCCGCTTGTCGTCGGCGGAGTGCGCGTCGGCGTCCTTGATCATGCGCTGGATGTCCTCCTCGGTGAGGCCGGAGGAGGCGGTGATGCGGATCTGCTGCTGCTTGCCGGTGCCGAGGTCCTTCGCCGACACGTGGACGATCCCGTTCGCGTCGATGTCGAAGTTGACCTCGATCTGCGGCACGCCGCGGGGCGCGGGCGGGATGCCGACGAGCTCGAAGCGGGCGAGCGTCTTGTTGTCGCCGGCCATCTCGCGCTCGCCCTGGAGCACGTGCACCGAGACGAGCGGCTGGTTGTCGACGGCGGTGGAGAACACCTGCCCCTTCTTGCAGGGGACGGTGGTGTTCTTGGGGATGATGCGGGTGAAGACGCCGCCCGCGGTCTCGACGCCCAGCGAGAGCGGGCGTGACGTCGAGCAGGAGCACGTCCTTCACCTCGCCCTTCAGCACGCCGCCCTGGATGGCGGCGCCTACGGCCACCACCTCGTCCGGGTTCACGCCCTTGTGCGGCTCCTTGCCGAAGAAGCGCTTCACCACCTCCTGGACCTTGGGCATGCGGGTCATGCCGCCCACCAGGATGACGGTGTCGAGCTGCGCGGCGGTGACGCCTGCGTCCTTCAGCGCGGTCTTGCAGGGCTCGATGGTCTTCTCGACGAGGTCGCCGACCAGGCTCTCGAGGGTGGCCCGGTCGATGGTCTCGGCGAGGTGCTTCGGGCCCGAGGCGTCGGCGGTGATGAAGGGCAGGTTCACCTCGGTCTCGGTGGCGGACGAGAGCTCGTGCTTGGCGCGCTCGGCGGCCTCCTTGAGCCGCTGCAGCGCCATGCGGTCCTTCGCGAGGTTGATTCCGGTCTGGTCGAGGAAGCGCTTCGCGAGCCAGTCGATGAGCCGCTGGTCGAAGTCCTCGCCGCCGAGGAAGGTGTCGCCGTTCGTGGCCTTCACCTCGAAGACGCCCTGGTTGAGCTCGAGGACGGTGATGTCGAAGGTGCCGCCGCCTAGGTCGTAGACCGCGACCTTCTCGCCCTTGCCGCTCTTCTGCTTGTCGATGCCGTAGGCGAGCGCCGCGGCCGTCGGCTCGTTGATGATGCGGAGCACGTTCAGCCCGGCGATGCGCCCGGCGTCCTTCGTGGCCTGGCGCTGGGCGTCGTTGAAGTAGGCCGGGCAGGTGACGATGGCCTCGGTCACCGGCTCGCCGAGGTAGTCCTCGGCGGTCTGCTTCATCTTCCCGAGGATCATGGCCGAGATCTCGGAGGGCGAGTAGCGCTTGCGCAGCGATCTCCACCCAGGCGTCCAGGTTGTCGGCCGGGACGATGCGGTAGGGCACGAGGCTCGTGGTGCGCTTCACCTCCCGGTCCTCGAACTTGCGGCCGATGAGGCGCTTCACCGAGTGCACGGTGGCCTCGGGGTTCGTGATGGCCTGGCGCTTGGCGATCTGCCCCACCAGGCGCTCTCCACCCTCGGTGAAGGCGACCATCGATGGCGTGGTGCGGGATCCCTCGCTGTTCGGGATCACCACCGCCTCGCCCTGCTCCATCACGGCGACGCAGCTGTTGGTCGTCCCGAGGTCGATGCCGATGACCTTGCCCATGCGTTCCTAGCCCTTCGCCTCCGGGTCCGGCGCCCCCGCGCCGCCGGCGGCGCCTCGGGCCGCCGCTCCTGCTGCCACCGCCACCATGGCGGGACGCAAGAGTCTTCCGTGCATGAACCAGGCTCGGCCGTGCTCCGACACCACCGTGCCCGGTGGGCGGTCGGGGGCGTCCACGGTCGCGAGCGCCTCGTGGAAGCGGGGGTCGAAGAGCTCCCCCACCGCGCTCTTCGCCGTGATGCCGTGGCGGCCGAGCGCGTCCTCGACCTGCTTCACCACCATCCGGACGCCGCCCGAGAGGGGGTCGTCCACGGCGGCCGCGGCGAGCGCGCGCTCCAGGTTGTCGATTGCAGGAAGGAGCTCCTTCACGAGGCGCTCGGCGGCGAACCGCTGGAGCTCCTCCTTCTCCCGGGCGACGCGCTTCTTGTAGTTCTCGAGGTCGGCGGCGGCCCGGAGGTGGCGGTCGTGTTCGTCCTTCAACCGCTCGAGCGTCTCGCGCGCCTTCTCCTGGGAGAGCGCGAGCTGCGCCCGCAGCGATTCCACCTCGGAGACCTCGGGAGCCCCGGCCGGGGGCTCCACCTCGACCGGGACCTCAGCCGGAGCCTCACCCTCGCCGGGCCCGTGCTTCTCTACGGACCGGAGCGCCTCCTCCAGGATGGACGAGGGGATGTCCGCGCTGAAGCTGCCCTTTTTTCCGTCTCCTGGCATCCGAACTTTCAAATATTGCACACGCCGCGAGGCGCAGCAAGGAAGCGCCACAAGCGCAACTCCGCTCGGTACCTCAGGATTCCGGCTCGCCCGACAGGGCGCGGGAGATCTCGCGTGCCGTCAAGTCGACGAGCGGGATCACCCGGGCGTAGTTCATCCGGGTCGGCCCGATCACGGCAAGTGCGCCGAGCACCTGCCCGTCGCGGCCGTAGGGAGCCGCCACCACCGACACGTCCGACAAGGACGCGAGGTCGCTCTCGGCGCCGATGAAGATCTGGACCTCGCGGGCCTCGAGGACGCGGTCGAGGACCCTTAGGATGCGGTCCTTCTCGGCGAAGGCGCGGAGCAGCGCCCGGGCCTTGCCCACGTCGGCGAACTCGGGCGCGTCGAGGAAGCTCTCCTCCCCGTCCACGAGCACGGTCCCCGAGGTGGCTCCAGGAGCCGGCAGCACCCGCTCCGCGAGCGCCAGCGCGTTCGCCATGAGGTCGCGCAGCGCGCTCTCGTCGGCCCGCATGTCGGCGAGGATGGCGTCGCGCAGCTGCGAGAGTGGCGAGGTGGCGAGCTTCTCGTTCAGGTACCCGGCCGCACCCTCGATCTCCGCGGCCGACAGCGGGTGCGTCGAGCTGCACGAGCTTGTTCGTGACGAGGCCGGCCTGGGAGACGAACACCGCGAGCACCCGGTTGTCGCGCAACCGCACGAACTCCAGGTGGCGGGTCGGGTCGGAGATCGGGCCGGGGGTGGAGACCACCCCGGCGTGCTGCGAGAGCGAGTGGAGGAGCTCGGCGGTGCTCCCGAGCAGCGACTCGACCGCCGGGGCGTCGTGCGTGAGCTTCTCGATGCGCTCGCGGTCCGCCGGCGAGGGCTGGCGGACCTTGACGAGGAGGTCGACGTAGAGCCGGTAGCCAGCGACGGTGGGGATCCGCCCGGCCGAGGTGTGCGGCTTCTCGAGGAGCCCGAGCGCCTCCAGATCCGCCATGACGTTGCGGACGGTGGCCGGGGAGATGTCGAGGCCGTGGCGGGCGAGAAGGGGCTGGCTGCCGACGGGGTCACCCGTCTGGATGTAGTCCTGGACGATGGCGCGGAGGATCTCGCGCTCCCGGCGTCCGAGGTCGGTTCCCGGGGCGGACATCGCGCCCGTCTACGGCTCCTCCAGGTGTCGCTGCGCCGCCAGGGCGAGCGAGGGGAAGCGCCCGGCCTTCAGCTCCCGCCAGCGCGCCGCCGCGGTCGTGCGGTCGCCCGAGGCCTCGGCGACGAGCGCGTCGAGGTGGCTCCTCTCCTCGGCGTACACGAAGGCGAGCGAGCGGCGCGCCGAACCGTCGGCGTCGAGCTGCAGCGCCTCGCGGGCGAGCCGCAGACCCTCGGGGTCCGCGCGCCCGTCGGCGAGGAGCGCGAGCGCGTACACCGGCTCCGCCCGGGTCGAGTCGATGCCGCGAGCGCTCTCCAGGTGCGCCTGCGCCGCCGAGAGGTAGCCGTCGAGCGCGTAGAGCTCGGCCAGGTTCACGAGCGCCGCTTGCTGCTCCGGGGCTGCGCCCTTCGCGACGACCTCGTCGAGGAGCTGGCGGGCCGCCTCGAAGCGCCCCTCGAGGTAGTAGGTCACGGCGAGGTCGTTCAACGCCGCCATCCGGTCGGGGTCGCCCTTCAGCGAGGCCTCGAAGGTGGCCCGCGCCTGGGCGAGCTGCCCGGCGCGGAGCTCGGAGGTGCCCTGCCCGGCCGCCTGCGCGAGCGTCGCCGCGAGCGGCGTGCCCTGGGCGTTCGCGCCCTGCTCCTGCCCGCCGCAGGCGGCGGCGAGCGCGAGCGCGGGTAGCCACGCGAAGCGTGCGGGTAGCGGGTTCACCATCGTGCGGGATCCTTGCGGACTCCTGGGAGTCTAGCCATCCCCCCCATGGGGATCAAGGCAATGACCGTTGCCACGGCAGGCGAAGAGGCCTCGAACCTGTTACGAATCGGAGCCTTCCGACCGTGTCCGACGCCCGCACCATCCCCGCGCCCACCGAGCAGGCGACGCGGCCCGCACCCTGGCGGGAGCTCCACGCCGCGCTCGAGCGGGGCGTCGCCGACGTGGTGGGGCTAACGGGCGCCGCTCGCGGCCTCGCCGCGCGCGAGGTCGTCGGCCGCGGCCGCGGCGTGCTCCTCGCCGTTGCGGCGGACGAGGAGGAGGCGGACGTCCTTGGCCACGACCTCGAGTTCTTCCTCGGCCCCGGCGCCCCCGGCGCGCCATCCGTGGTGCGGGTTCCCGCCGACCCCATCCTCCCCTACGACGACCTCTCCCCCGATCGCGGCCTGGAGATGGACCGGCTCGCGGCGCTCTCCCGGCTCCACCTCTCTGGGGCGTCCGTGCGGGCGGTGGTGGTTTCCGCCCGGGCGCTCGCGCGCCGCACGGTGCCCCGGCCGGCGATGGAGCGCCACCTCGACCTCGTGGGAAAGGGCATGTCGGTCGACCGCGACGCGCTCGCTGCCCGGCTCGTGGAGATGGGCTACGCCCGGGTGCCACTCGTCGAGGACCCGGGGACCTTCGCGGTGCGCGGCTCGGTCCTCGACGTGTGGAGCCCTGTCCACGAGCGCCCGGTCCGGCTCGAGCTCTTCGGCGACGAGGTGGAGAGCGCCCGGGGCTTCGAGCCCGTCTCGCAGCGCACCCACGGCGACGTGGAGGAGCTCGTGCTCGCCCCGGCGCGGGAGGTGCTCTTCACCGCCGAGGGGAGCGACGCGGCCCGGCGCGCCGTGCGCGAGCTCGCCGAGAAGGTGAACTGCCCGACGACGAAGGTCCGCGAGGTCCTCGACGCCATCGACGCTCGCACGCCCTTCTTCGGGATGGAGGGGCTCCTGCCCGGCTTCCACTCGGGCGGGCTCGGCACGCTCGCCGACTACCTGCCCCAGGGCGCGGTCGCCTGGGTGGACGACGTCGAGGCGGTCTCGCGCGCGCTCGTGGAGCTCGACCTGGAGCTCGAGCGCGAGCACGCCGCCGCCCGCGGGCGCGGCGAGCTCGTCTTGCCCCCCGCGGCCCACTTCCTCGCCTCCGCGGAGGTCGAGGCCCGGCTCGCGGCGCTCGGGGGCGTGCGGCTGCACCGCGTCTGGATGGGCACCGGCGAGCCGGTCCGCTTCGCCTTCGGCGAGACCGCGTCCTTGCGGCGCGAGATCGAGGGGGCGCACGGCGAGGAGGGCGCGCTCGGGCCGCTCGCCCGCCGGCTCGAGGAGTGGCGGAGCCGGGGGCTCGCGGCCGTGGTGGCGACGAGCTCGCCGTCGTCCGCCGACCGGCTGCGGCGGCTGCTCGAGGACCGGCGGCTCGCCGCGCGCGTCCACGCGGCGCACGGCGGCGATCTGCGCTCGCTGTGGGATCCGGCCATCCACGCCCACCTCGTCCCCGGCGAGATCTCCCACGGCTTCGTCGACCCCTCGGGCGGCGTGGCGCTCGTCTCCGACGAGGAGATCTTCGGCCGGCGCGTGAAGAAGCGGGCGCGGGCGGCCCGCATCGAGAACGCGTTCGCCGCGAGCTTCCGGGAGCTCGAGGAGGGCGACCTGGTGGTGCACGTCGAGCACGGGATCGCGCGCTACCAGGGGCTCACGAAGATGCAGATCCGGGGCGTGGAGGGCGACTTCCTCGTGCTCGCCTACGAGGGCGCGGACCGCCTCTACCTGCCGGTGGCGAAGCTGCGGCAGGTGCAGAAGTTCTCCGGCGCCGCGCCCGAAGGGCTCCGGCTCGACCGGCTCGGAGGGAGCTCCTTTGCTCTGCGCAAGGCGCGGGTGAAGGAGCAGCTCCTCAAGATGGCGGCCGAGCTGCTCGAGATCTACGCGGCCCGCGCCGCCCACCCCGGCGTCGCCTTCGGCGCCCCCGACGAGACCTTCCGCGAGTTCGAGGCCGAGTTCCCCTACGAGGAGACCCCCGACCAGGCGAAGGCCATCGCCGACGTCCTCTCGGACATGGTGAAGGGACGCGACGGCCCGGAAGGCGCGGCGTCGCGGCCCCCCATGGACCGGCTCGTCTGCGGAGACGTCGGCTACGGCAAGACCGAGGTGGCGCTGCGGGCCGCCATGCTCGCGGTGCTCGCCCGCAAGCAGGTGGCGGTGCTCGTGCCGACGACCGTGCTCGCCGCTCAGCACGAGCGGACCTTCCGCGAGCGCTTCGCCGGCTACCCGGTCCGCGTCGAGGCCGTCTCGCGCATGAAGTCGACCGACGAGGTGCGGCGCATCCTCGCCGACGCGGCCGCGGGGAAGGTGGACGTGCTCGTCGGCACGCACCGGCTGCTCGCGAGCGACGTCTCCTTCCGGGACCTGGGGCTCGTGGTGGTGGACGAGGAGCAGCGCTTCGGCGTCTCGCACAAGGAGCGGCTGAAGAAGCTCCGCAAGCTCGTCGACGTGCTCACGCTCACCGCCACGCCCATCCCGCGCACGCTGCACATGAGCCTCGCCGGGGTGCGAGACCTCTCCATCATCGCCACCCCGCCGGAGGACCGGCGCTCCATCCGGACCTTCGTGCTCAAGTTCGACCCTGCCGCGGTGAAGGAGGCCATCGAGCAGGAGCTGCGCCGCGGCGGCCAGGTGTTCTTCGTGCACAACCGGGTCCGCTCCATCCACGCCATGGAGAGGTTCTTGACGGAGCTCGTCCCCCAGGCGCGCATCGGCATCGCCCACGGCCAGATGGGAGAGGGGAAGCTCGAGGAGGTGATGACGCGGTTCGTCTCGCGCGAGCTCGACGTCCTGCTCTCGACGTCCATCATCGAGAGCGGGCTCGACATCCCGAGCGCCAACACCATCGTGGTGAACCGCGCCGACCACTTCGGGCTGTCGCAGCTCTACCAGATCCGCGGGCGCGTCGGCCGGAGCCGCGAGCGGGCCTACGCCTACCTGCTCGTGCCCGCCCGCCGCCCGGTGACCCGGGAGGCGCGGCTGCGGCTCGAGGCCTTGCAGAAGTTTACCGAGCTCGGGGCCGGGTTCGGGATCGCCACCCACGACCTCGAGATCCGCGGCGCCGGGAACCTGCTCGGCAGGGACCAGTCCGGCCACATCGAGGCGGTGGGCTTCGACCTCTACACCGAGCTCATGGACGAGGCGGTGCGGGAGCTCCGCGGCGAGGCGCCGCGCCAGGACCTCGACCCCGACGTCCAGCTGCCGGTGCCGGCCTTCATCCCCGACGCCTACATGCCCGACGTGCACCAGCGGCTCTACTTCTACAAGCGGCTCGCGCAGGCGGCCTCCGACGAGGAGCTCGAGGAGGCCCGCGACGAGATCGTCGACCGCTACGGGGAGATGCCCGACGAGCTCCTCGCGCTCGTCGAGCTCATGGAGGTGAAGGTCCGGCTGCGCGCGCTCTCCATCCGCGGCCTCGAGTCCGGGCCGGGGCGGCTCGTGTTCGCGCTCGGCCCGGACGCGGCGCTCGACCCGTTCCTGCTCGCGAAGCACGTCCAGAAGAGCGGGGGCGCGCTCCGGCTCACTCCGGACATGAAGCTCGTCGCCGCGCTCTCGAGCAAGGCCCCCGGGCCGCCCTCGAAGGGCAAGGCCGCGAAGGGCAGCGCTCCTCCCGCGCGGACGAGCCTGCCCGCGAGCCCGGCGGGCGAGGCTGCCCACGGCCGCGAGCTCCTCGAGGCGGCGCGGCGCGTCCTCTCCGGGCTCGCCGCCTGCGCCCGCAGCTAGCGACCTGCCCACGAGGTAGGGAATTTCCCTACCTCGACGCTCGCCTGCGGTGCCCGCGAGCTTGATCCCCCCGAGCGTATGTGGTTTTTTCCCCCGTCGCCCCACCGGGAACGCCGGCGCGATGCCGGCGGTTTTCCCGACGGTCGATTTCAACCCCCAACACAGGAGTACCGATCCGATGACGCGCGGATTTGTGGCGACCATCGCCCTTGCAACCCTCATCGCCGCCTGCAAGCCCACCCCCCCGGGCCTCCAGAAGAACGGCGCAGCAGTCGCCCAGGGCGACGGAGTGACCGTCACGGCCGACGAGTTCAAGGCACGGCTCGAGGAGCAGTCTCCCTTCATCCGCCAGCGCTACACCTCGCTCGAGCGCAAGAAGGAGTTCCTCGACAACCTGGTGCGCTTCGAGGTGCTCGCCCGCGCCGCCGAGAAGGAAGGGCTCGCGAACGACCCGGACGTGCAGCTCACCGTGAAGAAGGTCATGGTGCAGAAGCTCGTCCAGAAGCGCTTCGCGGAGGGCGACGCGGCAAAGGAGATCTCCGACGCCGACGCGCAGAAGTTCTACGACGAGCACAAGGACGAGTTCCAGAAGCCTGCGAAGGTCCGCCTGGCCGGCACGCTCGTCGCCGCCACCGACAAGGACCGCGCCGCCAAGGCGGCGCAGGCGAAGAAGGCGCTCGCCCAGGTGAAGACCGCCGAGAAGAAGGACCCGCTGGCGCTGCAGACCCTCGCCCGCACGAGCTCCGACGACGCGGCCACGAAGCCCTCCGGCGGCGACCTCGGCTTCAAGAGCAAGGACGAGTTCGCGAAGCAGTACGGGCCTGCCTTCGCCGCGGGCGCGTTCCAGCTGAAGGACGGCGAGATCGTCGTCCTCGACACCCCCCAGGGCTTCTGGATCGTCAGGGTCACGGGCCGCCAGGACGAGATCAACCGGACGCTCGACCAGGTGAAGTCCCAGATCCAGGCGCGGCTCTTCCGCGAGAAGCGCACCAAGGACTTCGACGAGTACGTGAAGAAGCTCCGCGACGACGCCCACGTCACCGTCAACGACGCCGAGCTCGAGAAGGTCGTCGTCCCGCAGGGCGGCCCGGGCGGCCACGCCGGCATGATGGGCCCTGGCGGGATGGGTGGCGGAATGGGCGGGCACGGCGGCGCCCCGGCGGCTCCGGCTCCCGTGGCAACCCCGGCCGCGCCGGCTCCGGCGGCTCCGGCTCCGGCTCCGAAGTAGGTTGCGCCGCTCCACCGCCACCGCGGCGCTCCTCGCCCTCGGCGCCGCCCTCGGCGGCTGCCGGGGCGGGCGCGACAAGGCCGGGGAGCCCCCGGCGTCGGTGGCGGTGGTGAACGGCGAGCCCGTCTCCCGGGCCACCTTCGAGCGCGAGCTCTCCCAGTTCCGGCTCGGGAACGCCGAGGCCGCGCCGGCGGACCTGCTCCGGCAGAGCATCCTCGACGACCTCGTGGCTCGCGCCCTCCTGCTCCAGCAGGCCCGTGCACGCAACATCGGCGTCGGCCAGGACCAGGTGGATCGCGCCTTCCTCCAGATCCGCGCGGAGTACCCGGGCACTGCCTTCGACGACCTGCTCGCCCAGGAGAAGCTGTCCGCCGCCGAGCTCAAGGCGCGGCTGCGCGACCAGCTCACGGTGGAGAAGCTCTTCCAGGACGAGGTCTTCCCCCGCATCCAGGTGGCCGACGACGAGGTCGACCGCTGGTACGCGGAGCACCCCGGCGCGCTCGACGAGCCGGAGCGGGTCCGGGCCTCCCAGATCGTGGTGCGCACCCGCGAGGAGGCCGCCAAGGTGCGAGACGAGGTCCGCCGCAAGCCGCAGACCTTCGCCGACGTGGCCCGGCGGGCCTCCATCGGGCCCGAGGGGAAGCAGGGTGGCGACCTCGGCTACTTCTCCCGCGGCGGAGGCATGCCGGAGGTGTTCGACGTCTGCTTCCGGCTGCCGGTGAACTCCGTCTCCGACGTCACACCGTCGCCCTACGGCTTCCACGTGTTCAAGGTGGTCGAGCGGAAGGCGGCCTCCAAGCGGACGCTGGAGCAGGCGCGTCCCATCATCGCCCAGCGGCTCCTCCGGGAGAAGCGGGCGCACGCCCAGGAGGAGTACGTGGCCGCCCTCCGGGCCAAGGCGAAGATCCAGATCGACCAGGCGGCCGTCGCAGCGGTGAAGCCGTGAAGCCAATCCTCCTCCTCGCAGCCTCGATGCTCCTCCTCCCCGCCGCCCCGCGCGCCGAGGACCGCCGCGCGGTCGACCGCGTCGCTGCCACCGTCAACGGCGAGGTGGTGACGCTCTCCGAGCTCGTCGACCGCGCCGGGCCGCCGTATCGCCGCGCCATGGAGATGCGCCCCGGCGAGGCCCGCGAGCGGGCCCGCGCCCAGGCGCTCCAGGCCGCCTTCGAGCTCGTGGTGTCGGAGAAGATGATCGAGGCCGAGGTGAAGAACCTGGGGGTGGAGATCACCGACGCCCAGATCGACGGCGCCGTCGACGACATCAAGAAGCGAAACAAGTTCGACGACGCCATGCTGAAGCAGGCGCTCGCCGAGCAGGGCCTCGACCTCGCCTCCTTCCGCGAGCAGCTGCGCAAGAACTTCGAGGGCTTCGCGGTGCTCTCGCAGAAGGTCCGCAGCCGCGTGAAGATCTCCGACGACGACGTCCAGAACTACTACCAGACGCACACGAAGGAGTTCACCGGGGAGGAGCAGGTGAAGGTGCGCCACATCTTCCTGTCCGTGCCCCCCGGTGCCACCGCCGCCCAGGAGGCCGCCATCCGGGCCCAGGGCGAGCAGATCCTCTCCCAGCTCGCCGCCGGCGAGGACTTCGCGGCGCTCGCGAAGAAGGTCTCGCAGGGCCCGAGCGCCGCCGAGGGCGGCGACCTCGGCTGGCTGCACCGGGGCAGCATCCAGATCGAGCTCGAGCGGGCGGCCTTCGGGCTTTCCCCCGGGAAGTGGTCGGGCCTCGTGCGCACCAAGTCCGGCCTTCACGTCCTCAAGGTCGAGGAGCGGCGAGCCGGAGACGCCCCCGCGTTCGCCGACGTGAAGGAGCGCATCCGCGAGAAGCTCGGGAACGAGCAGGTCGAGGTGTACCGCAAGCAGTACCTCGACGAGCTGAAGCGCGACGCCAACATCGAGATCCGGATCCCGGAGCTGAAGCCCGAGGCGGTCGCCACCCCCGAGGCAAAGCCGCAGAGCGCCCGCCCGGGCTCCTAGCCGGCGGCTCGCACACCATGCCCGTCCGCGTGGCGGTGAGCCTGGGGGACCCCTCGGGGATCGGCCCGGAGGTGACGGCCCGCGCGCTCGCCGCGCTCCGCCGGGGGCTCGTCCCGTGCGTCTTCGGCGACGCCTCGTTTTCCGCCCTCGCCCGCTCGGCCGGCCTCCCGCTCGAGCTCGCGGAGCCGGGCGAGCCCCTTCCCCGCGGCGCGGCGCTCGTTCGGGTGAGCCGGCTCGCCGCGGCAGACCGGCGCCCGGGGCATCCGTCGGCGGCCGGGGCATCGGCCCAGCTCGCCTACCTCGCCGCGGCCTTCGAAGCGCTGCGGTCCGGCCGTGCCGACGCGCTCTGCACGGCGCCCCTCTCGAAGTCCCAGGTGCAGCGGCGGCTCCCGGGCTTCGTCGGCCACACCGAGTGGCTCGAGGAGCGCTCCGGCGGGGCTCGCTCGGTGATGATGCTCGCTGGCCGTCGCCTCCGGGTGGCGCTCGTGACGAACCACCTCTCGCTCCGCCGGATGCTTCGGGTGCTGTCGACCGACCGCATCGCCGCCACGGTCGCCGTCACCGCCGCCGGCCTCTCCCGCGACCTCGGCATCGCCCGCCCGCGCATCGCCGTCGCCGGCTTGAACCCTCACGCCGGGGAGGGAGGCGCCTTCGGCGACGAGGAGGCGCGGCTCGTCGCCCCCGCGGTGAGCCGCGCGCGGAAGGCCGGGATCGACGCAAGCGGGCCATTCCCGCCCGACAGCGTCTTCTTCCGCGCGGCGTCGGGCGAGTTCGACGCGGTGGTGGCCCTCTACCACGACCAGGGCCTCATCCCGGTGAAGCTCATCGACGCGCTCATGGGCGACCCGGCGGTGAACATCACGCTCGGCCTGCCCTTCGTCCGCACGAGCCCGGACCACGGCGTGGCCTACGACCTCGCGGGGACCGGGCGCGCGAGCGACCGGAGCATGCGGGCGGCGCTCTCGCTCGCGGCGGACGTCGCCCGGCGCCGAGCGCGGGCCGGCTAGACGTTGAAGCGGAAGTGCATGACGTCGCCGTCCTGCACCTCGTACTCCTTGCCCTCGATGCGGAGCATTCCCCTCTCCCGCAGCGCCGCCTCGGACTTCGCCGCGACGAGGTCGTCCCAGCGGGAGACCTCCGCCTTGATGAACCCGCGCTCGAAGTCGGTGTGGATAACGCCGGCAGCCTGGGGGGCGTGCGTGCCCGCGTGCACCGTCCAGGCGCGGCACTCGTCCTCCCCCACGGTGAAGAAGGTGAGGAGCCCGAGCAGCCGGTAGCCGGCGTGGACGAGCCGGTCGAGCCCGGGCTCCACGAGCCCGAGGCTGCGGAGGAACTCGGCCCGGTCGGCGTCCGGGAGCTCGGCGAGCTCCGACTCGACCTTGCCGCTGATGACGACGCAGGGCGCGCCGTCCTCGGCGGCGAGCGCCTTCACCGCGGTCACCGTGGCGTCCGAGTGGTTGCCGAGCTGGCGCTCGTCGACGTTGGCGATGTAGAGCACGGGCTTGCCGGTGAGGAGGAAGAGGTCGGCGACCGCCGCTCGCTCCTCGGGAGAGAGCTGCTGGGCGCGGACCGGCACGCCCTTCTCGAGGCCGTCCCGCACCTTGTCGAGCGCCGCGAGCTCCGCCTTGGCGAGCTCCCCGGGCTTGCCGGGCGCCTTCGCGTCCTTCAGCTTCCGCTCCCGGCGGCGCTCGATCTGCTCGAGGTCCTTCAGCATGAGCTCGGTCTCGACCACGTCGCGGTCGCCCCTCGGATCGACCCCGCCGCCCACGTGGACCACGTCCGGGTCCTCGAAGCAGCGGAGCACGTGGGCGATGGCGTCCACCTCCCGGATGTTGGAGAGGAACTGGTTGCCGAGCCCCTCGCCCTTGGAGGCCCCGGCCACGAGCCCGGCGATGTCCACGAACTCGAGCGTGGTCGGGGTGGTCTTCTTCGGCTTGAAGAGCGCCGACAGGCTCGCGAGCCGCGGGTCCGGCACCGGCACCACCCCGACGTTCGGGTCGATGGTGCAGAACGGGTAGTTCGCCGCCTGGGCCTGCGCGTGGCCGAGGAGCGCGTTGAACAGGGTCGACTTGCCGACGTTCGGCAGACCGACGATTCCGATGGCGAGGCCCATGATCCTTGTTCCCTGCTTCGAGCGGGCGACGGCTGCCGCCCCAAATGAATGCTCCGGCGGACCGGGGTCCGCCGGAGCAAGGACAGCGTGCCTCTGCGCGCCCTACGCCTTCCCGGCGGGCAGGCCCTTGACGTACTCGTCGACGAGCTGCCGCTGCGCCTTGTCGTCGAGGCTCGAGCGGACGATCCGGGAGGCCGCGCCGATGGCGAGGTCGGCCACCTCCGCGCGCAGCTCGCCGATGGCCTTCGACTTCTCCTCGACGATCTGCTTGCGGGCGGTGGAGACGAGCTCGTCCGCCTCCTTCTTCGCCTGGGCGGTGAGCTGGACCCGGAAGGCCTCCATCTCCTGCTGGTTGCGCTTCGCGATCTCGGCGGCCTCGCGCTGCGCCTTGAGCAGCGACTCCTTCTGCGACGCGAGGAGGCGCTCCGCCTCCTCGCGCTCCTTCTTGGCCTGATCGATGGCGTCCCGGATGGTGCGCTCCCGCTCGTCGAGCATCTTGACGATCGGGCCGAACGCGTACTTCGACAGGACCACGATGAGGACCAGGAAGGTGATGGCGGTCCACAGGGTCAGGCCGGGGTTGAGGTCCATGATCCCGGCGGCGAGCACCGGCGTGGCGACGAGTGCGTTCATCGGACGGCTCCGGAAGCGGCGAACGGCCGCATCACTTGCTGATGGCGAGCAGCAGGCAGACCACGATGGCGAAGAGCGTCGCGCCTTCGATGAGGGCGGCCGCGATGATCATCGAGGTGCGGATGTCGCCGGCGGCGGTCGGCTGGCGGGCCGAGCCCTCCATGGCGGCGGCGGCGAGCTTGCCGATGCCGAGACCGACGCCGATGACGGCCATGCCGGCCCCGAGGCCGGCAGCGAGGTACCCGAGAGAGAGAGCGTTCATGTCGTCCTGTTCCTGTCGTTCGATGGTGGGCGGTGACTGGCGGGCCGCCGGGTCCCGTGGCGCGTACGGCGCTCGACTACCCGTGGCCGGGAGCCTTCCCGGCCACGTGAGAAGCGTTCGGGGCGGCGCCGTCGTCGGCGTGCCCGTGATCGTCGTGGTGGTCGTCGTGATGCACGAGGCCCGCGCCGATGAACAGCGCGGACAGCATGGTGAAGATGTAGGCCTGCACGAAGGCGACGAAGAGCTCGAGCAGGAAGATGGCGAGCGCGAGGCCCACCGACACCGGCGCCACCCAGACGGAGATCGAGAAGATGAGTCCGAGCAGCGCCAGGATGACGAAGTGGCCCGCCACCATGTTGGCGAAGAGACGGACGGTGAGCGCGAAGGGCTTCGTGAAGAGCCCCATGAACTCGACCGGGATCATGATCGGCCACAGCCAGGCGAGCGAGGCCGGTACGCCGCCGGTGAGGTGCTTCAGGTAGCCGCCGACCCCCTGTGCCTTGATGGCCGCGTACTGCGTCACGAAGAAGGTGAAGAGCGCGAGCGCCACCGTCACCGAGACGTTGGCGGTGGCCGTCGCCATGAAGGGCAAGAGCCCGAGCAGGTTCATGAAGAGGATGAAGAAGAAGGCCGAGGCGAGGTACGGCACGAAGCGGTCGGCGTCCTTCTTGCCGATGTTGGAGATGGCGATGTCGCGCACGAACTCCACGAGCAGCTCGAAGAAGTTGTAGAAGCCCTTCGGCACGAGCTTGCGCCGGGCGGAGGCCACGACGAGGACCACGAGCAGGATGAGCGCGGCGAGCCACATCATCACCACGTGCTTCGACGGCGTCATGTCGACGTTCACGCCGCCGACCTTGAGGTTCCACCCGCCTCCGGTGAGCTCCCGCAGGTCGTACCGGCAGTTCCACTGGAACGACCCGTTGCAGATGGCCGGCATCTCGAGCTCGTAGCCGTTCGAGACGTGGTGCATCATCACTTCCGGAAGCGTGGCGTGCTCCTCGCCGTGCGCCCCGGCGGCGTGCTCGCCCGCGCCGTGCTCCTCGTGACCGGCCGGCGCGAGTTCGTGGACGGCGGCGGCGCCCTCCGGGGCGGCGTCGTGGGCGGGCTCGGCCGGGTGCTGTCCGAGGGCGAGCGCGAGTGCCAGGGCGGCGGCGGTGAGCGTCATGCTGGGTTCCCCATTCCGCGCCCGAGGGCGTGAAGGAAGCTCCCCTCGATCGCGGTGAAGGCGAAGTAGGGTACGAAGAAGGCCACGACGAAGGCGATGACGCTCTCGCCCGAGCGCGCCACGAGCGCGACGCCGGCCGCGACGAGCACGATGCGCGCGAGGAACACCAAGACGAAGACGAGCAGCGCGCGCTCTACGGGCTGGCTCTTCGACCGGCCCGTGCGGCCGAACCCGTAGAGCGAGGCGAGGCCGGTGGCGGTGGCGATGGCGGCCCCGACGAGCGCGGGGCGCGCGAGCGGCCCGGCGAGGAGCGAGACCCCCAGGGCGAGGGCGGCGACGACCGCGGCGGCGAGGAGGTGTCCCTTCACTGTTTGCGCTTTCCCAGCACCGTTCGGAAGAAGCTCACGAAGCCGCCCACCATTCCCAGGAGCGACCCGGCGAGGAGGAACCAGGGCGTCTTGTTGCCCACCTTGCGGTCGATCCACCAGCCGAGCGCCGTGCCCGCCCCGACCGCCACCACGAGCGAGGTCGAGGCACCCATGTACGGTGCCGCCTTCTGGTAGGCCGAGGCGAGGTCCGAGAGCCCCTTCTCATCGTCCCCCCGCCGCTCTCGATCGTCGGGGGGCTTCACGGCGCCTCCTGCCTTCCCGCTCGGATTTGCTCGCGATTCCGGGAGAGAGGGCGGACCCGTATAGCAATACGGACCTGCCCCGTCAATGGCTCCCTGCTAGCCGTTCGCCACCGCCGCGAAGGCCTTGCGGGCCGCCCCCACCGTCAGGTCGACGTCGTCGTCCGTGTGGGCCACCGACACGAAGGCCGCCTCGAACTGCGACGGGGGCAGGTAGACCCCGTTCTCGAGCATCGCCCGGAAGAACTTGGCGAATTTCTTCGTGTCGCACTTCCGGGCGCTCGCCGCGTCGAACACCGGCTCGCCGCTGAAGAACACGGTGAGCATCGAGCCCACCCGGTTCACCTGGACGGCCACCTTGGCGGCCCGGGCCGCCTCGACGAGCCCCGCCTGGAGGCGGGCCCCGGCCTCTTCCAGGCGCGCGTACTCCCGCGGCCCGAGCTGGCGCAGCGTCGCCGTGCCGGCCGCCATGGCGAGCGGGTTTCCCGAGAGCGTGCCGGCCTGGTAGACGGGGCCCGCGGGCGCGACCCGGTCCATCACGTCCGGGCGGCCGCCGAACGCGCCCACCGGAAGCCCGCCGCCGATCACCTTGCCGAAGGTGACGAGGTCGGGGCGCAGCCCGAAGAGCTCGCACGCCCCCCCGGCGGCGAGCCGGAATCCGGTCATGACCTCGTCGACGATGAGGAGCGTGCCGTGCTTGCGGCAGGCGGCGTGCAGCCCGGCGAGGTAGCCGAGCCTCGGGACGATGACGCCCATGTTGCCGACCACCGGCTCGATGATGACCGCCGCGATGGTCTTGCCGCGCTCCTCGAGGAGCGCCTCGACGGCGGCGAGGTCGTTGTAGGGGAGCGTGAGCGTGTGCTTCGCCACGTCGGCCGGCACGCCCGGCGAGTCGGGCAGCCCCAGCGTCTCGACGCCCGAGCCGGCCTTCACGAGGAGCGGGTCGCCCGCCCCGTGGTAGCAGCCGTCGAACTTGAGGAGGTCGTCGCGACCGGTGAACCCGCGGGCGAGCCGGATGGCGGCGGTGGTGGCCTCGGTGCCCGACGACACGAAGCGCATCCGCTCGATCCAGGGGGCGCGGCTCCGGACCATCTCGGCGAGCACGATCTCCCGCGGCGAGGGGGCTCCATAGCTCGACCCGTCGCGCAGCTGGTCGTCGACCTCGCGGATCACCTCCGCGTTGGCGTGGCCGAGGATGGCGGGGCCCCAGCTGCCCACGTAGTCCACGAACGAGTTGCCGTCGACGTCGACGAGCCTCGACCCCTTCGCACGCGCGATGAAGAGCGGGGTCCCGCCCACGCTTCGAAAGGCGCGGACGGGGCTGTTCACGCCGCCGGGGAACAGGGTGAGGGCCTTCTGGAACAGCTTCTCGGAGAGCTCGGTCTTCACTGGACCTCCTTCGATCGCCCCCGGACCTTGTGGTCGAAGACGGCGTCCCGGTCGCCGGGGGTGACGGTCTTCGCTGCCTCGCGCCGCTGCCGCACCTTCTCGATGTCGGTGCGCAGCGCCTCGGGGCTGGGGTGGCCGGGCAATGCCTGCGTGTAGAGCTCGATGGCCTTGTCGAAGTGCCCCGCCTGGGCCTGGATCTGGGCGGCGCCCTCGAGCGCGAGCGCGGCCACGTCCGGGCGGGGCCGGCGCTCCCAGGCCGCCTGGAAGGCGCCGAGCGCCTCCTCCGGGCGCTTCTCGAGCGCCCAGGACTGGCCGGTGAGCAGCTGGGCCTCGTCCGCCTCGGTGCTCTGCGGCCAGCGCTCCCGGAGGATGCGGGCCTCGGTGCGGGCCTGCTCGTAGTTCTTGAGCTCGAGGTACTGGCGCGCCACCTCGAGCTGGTAGCGCGGCGCCTCCCGCCAGTCGCTCTGGGCCACCGCCGAGTACTGGGCGATCCCGGCCACGCGGTCGCCGAGCCGGGAGACGTAGATGTCGCCGATGGCGGCGCGGGCGCGCCAGGCCTCCTCGCTGCCGGGGTAGAGCGAGACGATGCGCCGGTAGTAGGAGATGGCCCCGGGGAAGTCGCCGAGCTCCAGGTAGGAGAGGTCCGCGGCGTACTTCAGCGCCTTGAGGCGCACGCCCGTGTCCCACTTCGGGATGGTCCCGTCGCCCATCTCGCCGAGCAGGTCCCGGTAGGCCTCGAGCGCCTCCCGCGGCTTTCCCTGGTGGCGGAGCTCGTTCGCCTGCTCGAGCTTGCCCTCGGACGCGGAGCAGGCGATGAGGGCCAGGGCCGCGAGCGCGGCAGCGAGGCCGGAGCGACCGCTCAAGGCTCTCCGCCTCCGCCCGCGTTCCCGTTGCCGTTGCCGTTGCCGTTGCCGTTGCCCTCCGGGGGCGGCTCGGGCGGACCCGCCGCCCCGTCGGCCGCGTCGTCCGGCGCGTCGGCCACGCCCGCGGCACCGGCCTCGGTGCCGGTCTCGGCCACGCGCGCCACCGCCACCACCTGCTCCTCGCGCGACTCCACGGTGATGAGGCGCACGCCCTGGGTGTTGCGCCCGATGACGCTGATCTGGCGAACCGGCAGGCGGATGAGCATGCCGCGGTTCGTGATGATCATCGCCTCCTCGCCCTCGGCGACCGGCACCGCCGCCACCACCGGGCCGTTTCGCTCCGTGGCCTTGATGGTGATGATCCCCTTGCCGCCGCGGCTCTGGGTCCGGTACTCGGCGAGCTCCGAGCGCTTGCCGTAGCCGTTGGCCGTCGCCGTGAGGATCGTCGGGGCGGGCTCGCCCTCGAGCTGCGGAGGGAGCGCCTCGGCCGAGACGACCTCGTCGCCCTCCTCGAGCGTGATTCCCTTCACGCCGTAGGCGGTGCGCCCCATGGGACGCACCTCCGACTCCTCGAAGCGGATGGCCATCCCCTGCGCGGTGGAGAGCAGGATGTGGCTTCGGCCGTCCGTCAGCCGGGCCGAGATGAGGCTGTCGCCCTCCTCGATGGAGAGCGCGATGATGCCCGAGGGCCGCGGTCGGCTGTACTCCTCGAGCCGGGTCTTCTTCACGAGCCCGCGTCGCGTCGCCTGGAAGACGCACACCCCGCCGCCCGGGGCGGCCTCCTCGGCCTCGGCGACCTCGCCGTCGGGGGCCGCTCCGTCCGGCTCGGGCAGCTCTCGCACCGGGAGGATGGCGGCGACCTTCTCCCCCTGGGCGAGCTGCACCAGGTTCACGATGGGCTTGCCGCGCGCCGAGCGCCCCGCCTGCGGGATCTCGTGGACCTTGAGCCAGTAGACCTTGCCCTTGTCGCTGAAGACGAGCACGTAGCTGTGGGTCGAGGCGACGAAGAGGCTCTCGACGAAGTCCTCGTCCCGGGTGCCGGCGCCGGTCTTGCCCTTGCCGCCGCGCCGCTGCGCCCGGTAGAGCGAGATGGGGTTCCGCTTCACGTAGCCGAGGTGGGAGACGGTGACGACCATCTCCTCCTCCTTGATGAGGTCCTCGACGTCGAGCTTGCCGGCCTCCCCCTGGATCTCGGTGCGGCGCTCGTCGGAGAAGAGCTCCTTCACCTCCTCGAGCTCGCCGACGATGACGTCGAGCAGCACCTTCTCGGAGGCGAGGATCTCCTTCAGCCGGGCGATGAGCTTCTGCACCTCGGCGAGCTCGTCGAGGATCTTCTGCCGCTCGAGCCCGGTGAGGCGCTGCAGCTGCATCTCCAGGATGGCCTTCGCCTGCAACTCGGAGAGCGAGAAGCGGCCCATGAGCCCGTCGCGGGCGGCGTCCCGGTTCGGGGCCTTCTTGATGAGCTCGATGATCTCGTCGATGTGGTCGAGCGCGATCTGCAGGCCGAGCAGGATGTGCTCGCGGGCCCGGGCCTGGCGGAGATCGAAGCGCGTGCGGCGGGTCACCACGTCGCGCCGGTGGGCCACGAACCGCTCGAGCAGCTGGCGCAGGTTGAGCGTGCGGGGCTGGCCGCCGTCGATGGCGAGCAGCGTCACCCCGAAGCCCGTCTGGAGCGCGGTGTGCGTGTAGAGGTTGTTCAGCACCACCTGCGACACCGCGTCGCGCTTCAGCTCGATGACGATGCGCATCCCCTCGCGCGACGACTCGTCGCGCAGGTCGGAGATGCCCTCGATGCGCTTCTCCCGGACGAGCTCGGCGATGTGCTCCACCAGCTTCGCCTTGTTGACCTGGTAGGGGATCTCGGTGACGACGATGCTCTCCCGCTCGGTCTTGTGGTGGACCTCGATGGCGGCGCGGGCGCGCACGGTGATGCTGCCGCGCCCGGTCTCGTAGGCCTGGCGGATGCCTTCGCGGCCCAGGATCATGCCGGCGGTCGGGAAGTCCGGCCCGGGGATGAAGCGCATCAGGTCCGCGACGGTGGCCTTGGGGTTGCGCACCAGGTGGATGGCGGCGCCGATCACCTCGCCCATGTTGTGGGGCGGGATGTTCGTGGCCATGCCGACCGCGATGCCCGACGACCCGTTGACGAGCAGGTTCGGGAAGCGCGCCGGGAGCACGGTCGGCTCGACGGTGGAGTCGTCGAAGTTCGGCACCCACTCGACGGTCTCCTTGTCGATGTCGGCGAGCAGGTAGTCGGCGAGCTTCTCGAGGCGGGACTCGGTGTAGCGGTAGGCCGCGGCCGGGTCGCCGTCGACCGAGCCGAAGTTCCCCTGGCCGTCGATGAGCGGGTAGCGGAGGTTCCAGTCCTGCGCGAGGCGCACGAGCGCGTCGTAGACCGCGGCGTCGCCGTGCGGGTGGTACTTCTTCAGGACCTCGCCGACGACGCCGGCGCACTTGGAGTAGCGCTTGTTGTGGTGCAGCCCCTCGGAGTGCATCGCGTAGAGGATGCGGCGGTGCACCGGTTTCAGGCCGTCGCGCACGTCGGGGAGCGCGCGGCCGATGATGACGGACATCGAGTAGTCGAGATACGACTTGCGCATCTCGTCTTCGATGGCGACCTGCTGGCGCGGCCCCTCGGGCGGCGCGGGTGGCGGCGCCTCGGGCGGAACAGGCGGAAGGGTCTCGTCGGGCATGGGCTCGAGAGCGTCCGGAATTCCCCTTGGAGCGGGGCGGGAAAGTCGCTTCAGACGCGAGCGTCTTATCTAGCGGATTCCCCTTGGAATTTCAACGGCTTTTGCCACATTTGCCGCCGGAAATTCGGGGGTGTTTCCAAAGGGTTCGAAGGACGCTGTCGCCGCGGCAGACGGGAAGCGGCCGGGCACCTCAGGGAAAGAGCTCCGCGTCCGCTCCACGGCTGCGGCCAGCGGCGCGCCGCTCGTGATCGAGGAGCCAGCGCTTCATCGCCTCGCCGCCGGCATAGCCGGTGAGCGACCCGTCGGCGCCGACGACCCGGTGGCAGGGCACGACGACGGCGATGGGGTTCTTGCCGTTCGCCGCGCCCACGGCGCGCGCGGCTCGCGGGCGCCCGAGCGCGCGGGCGAGCCCCGAGTACGAGCGGGTCTCCCCGAAGGGAATGGCGACGAGCTCCGCCCATACCGCCCGCTCGAAGGGCGTCCCCTGCGGTGCGAGCGGGAGGTCGAAGGCGCGGCGGCGCCCGGCGAAGTACTCGCGGAGCTCGCCCGCGGCGCGCTCGAGGAGTGGGTGGCCGCCCCCGTCGGTGGCACCGAGTGCCAGTTCCCTCGTGCCCGGCAGCCGGACGGCGACGAGCGCTTCCTCGCTCGCCGCGAGCGTGAGCCGGCCGATGGGGGCATCTACGTCCATCCGGTAGTGAGTCATCCGACCGCTCCTTCCGCGAGAAGGTTCCACAGGTGCACGGTTGCGTAGGCCCGCCACGGGCGCCAGCGCTCCGCCCTCGCCTCCGCCTCGCGGGCCGAGCCCAAGGCGAGGACGCGGCCGACGCCGAGGTCCCCGGACGGAAAGGCATCCGGTGCGCCGAGCGCCCGCATCGCGACGACGTCGGCCGTCCACGGCCCGATGCCGGGCAGCGCGCGAAGCCTTTCGCGCACCGCGTCGACGTCGGCGTGGCGGTCGAGGACGAGCTCGCCGTTCTCGACCGCGGACGCGAGGGCGACGAGCGCGCGCACGCGCTCCGGGCATTCCCAGGCGCGCGAGGCCTCCTTCCCCGGCGCCGGCGAGCGCGGCGGGCGTGGGAAAGAGGCAACCGAGCCCGGGGAACGGCGTCTCTAGCGGCTCGCCGAACCGCTCCGCCATCCGGCCCGCCACCGTGGTGGCGGCGCGCACCGTCACCTGCTGCCCGAGAACCGCGCGCACGGCCGACTCGAAGCCGTCGAAGGCGCCGGGCACGCGCAGCCCCGGGCGGCGGCGGACCGAGGGCCGGAGCAGTGGATCGCGGCCGAGGTGGCGCGCGATTGAGTCGGGCCGGGCGTCGAGGTCGAAGAGGCCGCGCAGCCTTGCCACGAGCGGCATGAGCGCCCCGGCGAGCGACGGCGACACCTCGGCGCGGAGCGCCGGGCGGCCGGGGTCCGCCGTCACGGCGAGCCAGCCCGAGCGCCCGCCAAGGCGGGCAGTCCGCCGGTAGGCCCCGCCTTCGACCTCCTCCACGCCCGCGGTGGCGCGTGCGGCGAGGAAGGCGAGGACCGCGCCCCACTCGAAGGGCGGCCGGTAGTCGAGCCGCAGCGCGAGCGCGCCCCCGCCGCTCGCCGTTCCCGCCTCGCGCCTTAGCGCCCCCGGGGGGCGGCCGAAGCGGCTCTGGAAGAGCGCGTTGAACCGCCGGATGCTCTGGAACCCGGCGGCGAGCGCCACCTCGGAGACCGGCAGCGCCGTGTCCTGCAGGAGCTGCTTCGCGAGCGCCATGCGCCGGGTCTGGGCGAGCTCC
The DNA here is from genome assembly GCA_963754915.1 of uncultured delta proteobacterium. Taxonomy (GTDB): domain Bacteria; phylum Myxococcota; class Myxococcia; order Myxococcales; family Anaeromyxobacteraceae; genus DATJZG01. The sequence continues at coordinate 541,797 of CAVWHZ010000016.1, forward strand.
ACCGGCGTCACTCCCAGCGTCGACGCCACCGCGCGTCGCAGGTGGCGCGCGCTGACCCCGAGCCCGTCCGCGAGCTCGTCCACCGACGACTCGTTCAAATACCCCGCCTCGATGCGGGAGAGGGCGGCCGCGACGAGGCGCGGCGAGGAGTCGACCGGCGCGTTGCCGGGGGCGAGCTCCGGCCGGCACCGCAGGCAGGCCCGGAAGCCGTCGCGCTCGGCCTGCGCAGGCCGCTCGAAGAAGACGCAGCGCTCGATCCGCGGCGTGCGCGCCGGGCAGACCGGGCGGCAGTAGATGCCGGTGGTGCGCACGCCCACGTAGAAGAGGCCGTCGAAGCGGCGGTCACGGGCCGAGAGCGCGCGGTGGCAGGTGGCGGCGTCGAGGGTCACGGGGACGGTGATACCCCGGACACCGGGACGTGTCTGGCCGTTTTCGGACCTGGCGGCGAGCCGCCCGGGGGCCGCGGGCCAGCGTCGGCTAGAGGCGGCCGGCGACGGTGAGGCGCGCCGCGGCGCGGCGCACCCGCGCCGACTCCACCGGCTGGTTCTCGTCCTGCTCGGTCAGGCTGCGCAAGCGCTCGGTCGCCTCGCGGAATGCCTTCTCGGCCCGCTCGACGTCGATCTCCTCGCGCTCCTCGGCGGTGTCGGCGAGCACGATGACCTTGTTGTCCGCCACCTGCAGGAAGCCCCCGCCGATGGCGAAGTGCCGCTCGGCCCCTTCCGCCACGACCGTGAGGCGGCCGGGCTCGAGCTTGCTCATGAACGGCGTGTGGTCCCGGCGAATGCCGAAGCCGCCCATGATCCCGGGCGCGCGGACCTCGTCCGCCTGCAGGGTGGCGACGCGCCGTTCCGGCGTGACGATCTCGAGGGTCAGGGCCGCCATGGGACGCTCCTCACGCGGCCGGGCTACGCCCCGGCGGCGAGCTTCTTCGCCTTCTCCACGGCCTGCTCGATGGTGCCGACCATGTAGAAGGCCTGCTCGGGCAGCTCGTCGTGCTTGCCTTCCACGATCTCCTTGAAGCCCCGGATGGTCTCGGGGAGCTTCACGTAGACGCCGGGGTTCCCGGTGAACTGCTCGGCGACGTGGAACGGCTGCGAGAGGAAGCGCTGGATCTTGCGGGCCCGGGCGACGGTGAGCTTGTCCTCCTCGGAGAGCTCGTCCATGCCGAGGATGGCGATGATGTCCTGCAGGTCCTTGTAGGTCTGCAGGATCTCCTGCACCTGCCGGGCGACGGTGTAGTGCTCCATGCCGACGACGAGCGGGTCGAGGATGCGGGAGGTCGAGTCGAGCGGATCGACGGCCGGGTAGATGCCGATCTCGGTGAGCTTGCGGGAGAGCACGGTGGTGGCGTCGAGGTGCGCGAACGCGGTCGCCGGCGCCGGGTCGGTGAGGTCGTCGGCGGGCACGTAGATGGCCTGCACCGAGGTGACCGCGCCCTTGTTCGTGGAGGTGATGCGCTCCTGCAGCTCGCCCATCTCGGTGGAGAGCGTCGGCTGGTAGCCCACGGCGGAAGGGATGCGGCCGAGGAGCGCCGACACCTCGGAGCCCGCCTGCGTGAAGCGGAAGATGTTGTCGATGAACAGCAGCACGTCGCGCCCCTCGTCGTCGCGGAAGTACTCGGCGATGGCGAGCGCGGACAGGCCGACGCGGGCGCGGGCGCCGGGCGGCTCGTTCATCTGCCCGTACACGAGCACGCACTGGCTCTTCGACAGGTCGTCCTTGTTGATGACGCCCGAGTCGATCATCTCGTGGTAGAGGTCGTTCCCCTCGCGGGTGCGCTCGCCGACGCCGGCGAACACGGAGAAGCCGCCGCGCTCCTTGGCGACGTTGTTGACGAGCTCCATGAGGAGCACCGTCTTGCCCACGCCGGCGCCGCCGAAGAGCCCGATCTTGCCGCCGCGGAGGTACGGGGCCAGCAGGTCGATGACCTTGATGCCGGTCTCGAAGGCCTCGATCTTGACGTTCAGGTCGACGAGCGTCGGGGGCGCGCGGTGGATGGGCTTGAAGCTCTTCGAGAGCACGGGGCCGCGCTCGTCGACGGGCTCGCCGACCACGTTCAGGATGCGCCCGAGCACCTCCTTGCCCACCGGCATCTGGATGGGCTTGCCGGTGCTGCGCACCGCCATGCCGCGGATGAGCCCCTCGGTGGAGTCCATGGCGACGGTGCGGGCGGTGTTCTCGCCGAGGTGCTGCGCGACCTCGAGGACGAGGTTCTCCTTGCGGTCGTCGATGCCGGGGTTCGTCACCGAGAGCGCGGTGTAGATCTCGGGCAGCGAGCCGGGCGGGAACTCGACGTCCACCACCGGGCCGATGACCTGGGTGATCCTGCCGTTCTGGGTCTGGGTCTGGGACATGTCGTTTTTTCCCCGAAAGGCTACTTGAGGGCCTCGGCGCCGCTGACGATCTCCATCAGCTCCTTCGTGATGTAGGCCTGGCGCGCCCGGTTGTACTGCAAGGACAGGGCGGCGATCATCTCCGAGGCGTTCTTGGTGGCCGCCTCCATGGCGGTCATGCGCGCCCCGTGCTCGCTCGCCGCAGAGTCGAGCAGCGCCCGCCACACCTGCACGTCGAGGTGGCGCGGCACGAGATCCGCGAGGAGCTCGTCGCGCGCGGGCTCGTAGAGGAAGTCCACGGCCGCGCCGGCGCCCGGCTGCACGGGCTCGGTCTCGATGGGCAGAAACTGCTTCAACCGCACCGTCTGGGCGATGGCGCTCTTGAACTCGTTGAAGAGCAGGAACACGGCGTCCACCTCGCCGGCGAGGTAGCGCTCGCTGTACTCGGTGGCGATCTCGTGCGCCTTGTCGAAGCTGAGCTGGGCGTGGATGCCGGTGAAGTCCTTGCGGGTGGCGACCCGGCGGGCCTTCAGCGCGTCCCGGCCCTTGCGGCCGATGGTCGAGACGAGCACCTCGTCGTACTTGCCGGAGCTCTCCACGAGGAAGCGCTGGGCGCGCCGGACCACGTTGGAGTTGAAGCCGCCGGCGAGGCCGCGGTCGCTCGTGATCACCACGAGCTCCGCCACCCGCACGGGGCGCGACGTGAGCAGCGGGTGGGCCAGCGCCTCCTCGGCCGCGGCCCGCGAGGCGACGCGCTGCAGCGCCTGCTCGAGGAGCACGGCGTAGGGCCGGGCGCGGGTGATGGCTTCCTGGGCGCGGCGCAGCTTCGCCGCGGCCACCATCTTCATGGCCTTGGTGATCTGCTGCGTGCTCTTGACGGAGCCGATGCGGCGCCGGATGTCGCGAAGGGAGGGCACGGGGGGCCTCTAGCGCCTCGGGTCAGGCCTTCTGCTCGAACTGGAAGATGCCCTTGAACTCCGAGAGCGCCTGGTCGAGCGCCTTGCGCAGCCCGTCGTCGAGCGCCTTCTTCTCGAGGATCTGCTTGCTCACCTCGGGGTGGCGGGCCGAGAGGAACTCCAGGAGCTCCTTCATGTAGCGGCCGATCTCCTCCACCGGCACGGCGCGGATCCAGCCCTGGCCCTGCGCGTCCTTCTGGGTGGCGGCGTAGATCTGGATGACCTGGCGGTCCACCGACAAGGGCTGGTACTGGCCCTGCTTCAGCACCTCCACGAGTCGCTCGCCGCGGGCGAGCGTCTCCTGGGTGGACTTGTCGAGGTCGGAGCCGAACTTGGCGAAGGCGGCGAGCTCGCGGTACTGCGCCAGCTCGAGCTTGAGGGTGCCGGCCACCTGCTTCATCGCCTTGATCTGGGCGGAGCCGCCGACGCGGGACACCGAGATGCCCACGTTGATGGCCGGCCGAACGCCCTGGTAGAAGAGGTCGGTCTCGAGGAAGATCTGCCCGTCGGTGATGGAGATGACGTTCGTCGGGATGTAGGCCGACACGTCCCCGGCCTGCGTCTCGATGATGGGCAGCGCCGTGAGCGACCCGCCGCCCTCCTTGTCGGAGAGCTTGGCGGCGCGCTCGAGCAGGCGGCTGTGGAGGTAGAAGACGTCGCCCGGGTACGCCTCGCGGCCCGGCGGCCGCCGCAAGAGCAGGGACAGCTGGCGGTAGGCGACGGCCTGCTTGGAGAGGTCGTCGTAGATGATGAGCGCGTGCCGGCCGGAGTCGCGGAAGTACTCGGCCATGGTGACGCCGGTGTAGGGCGCGAGGTACTGCATCGGGGCCGGGTCGGAGGCGTTCGCGGCGATGACGGTGGTGTAGTCCATGGCGCCGTACTTCTTCAGCGTGTCCACCACCCGGGCCACCGTCGACTGCTTCTGGCCGATGGCCACGTAGAAGCAGTAGAGGTTGTTGCCCTTGTTGTTGATGATGGCGTCGATGGCGACGGCGGTCTTGCCGGTCTGGCGGTCGCCGAGGATGAGCTCGCGCTGGCCGCGGCCGATGGGCACGAGCGCGTCGATGGCCTTGAGCCCCGTCTGCATCGGCTCGTGCACGCTCTTGCGCTTCACGATGCCGGGGGCCTTGATCTCCACCTTGCGGGTGCTCTTCGAGGCGATGGCGCCGCGGCCGTCGATGGGGTTGCCGAGGCCGTCGACCACGCGGCCGAGCAGCTCCTCGCCGACGGGCACCTCGGCGATGCGGCCCGTCCGCTTCACGCTGTCGCCCTCGCGGATCTCCTCGGCGTGGCCCATGACGGCGACGCCGATGTTGTCCTCCTCGAGGTTCAGCACCAGCCCGCGCACGCCGTTCTGGAACTCGACGAGCTCGCCGGCGGCGACGCCGGAGAGGCCGTAGACGCGCGCGACGCCGTCCGCCTGCGAGAGCACGGTCCCGGTCTCGCGAGACGTCGACCTTCTTCCCGTAGTCCTTGATCTGCTCGCGGATGATGCGGCTGATCTCGTCGGCGCGGATGTCCATTGTCGGTTGTCTCCAGCGGGTGGCTAGTACTTCATGGCGCGGCGCAGCTCCTCGAGCTGGGCGCGAACGGAGCCGTCGTAGACCATGCTGCCGACCTGGGCGACCACTCCGCCGAGGAGCTTCGGGTCCACGTCCGTCTCCACGATGACCTGGGACTTTGTCGCCTTCGCGAGCTCGTCGGCGATGCGCCGCGACTCGTCGGCGGCGAGCGGCACCGCGCTCGTCACCCGGGCGCGGACGCGGCCCAGGCGGCGATCCGAGAGCGCGCGGTAGTCGTCGAGGATGGCCGGCAGGTAGGCGAGGCGGTTGCGGTCGGCGAGCAACAGGAGGAGGTTCCGCACGTCCTCCTCGAGGCCGAGCACCTCGCGGGCCAGCAGCTTCGGGCTCGCCACCTCGACGGTGACCGCGAGCGCCTTCGCGATGGCCCGGCGCGCCTCCCGGTCGAGCGACGGGTTCGCGACGACGTCCCGGAGCTCCGGCCAGGTGAGGAGGTGTCGGAGAACCTCGAGGCCCTTCGACCAGTGCTCGATCTGGCCGTGCTCGTCCGCGAGCGAGAACAGCGCCTTTGCGTAACGGCGGGCGATGGAACCGACGATCATGGGAGGTCGCTGGCTAGCATGGTCTCGCGCGGGTGGTCAAGCGGAAAGGGGTCTGGGAACGCGACCTTGGCGCGTGTTTTGGCGCGCCTTTGACACGGGGGCGAACGTGCTTACCTTTCGTTTGGACCCAAACGATCCCAACCCGGAGGTATTTATGGCAATTCTGACTCGATTCGACCCGTATCCGCGATCTCGCCCGCTTCCAGGAGGAGGTAGGCAGGCTGTTCGAGGACCGCGGCAACTGGAACCTGCCCGCCGAGTCGCTCGGCTGGACCCCCGCCTGTGACGTCTACGAGGACGGCGAGGAGGTCGTCATCCGCGCGGCGCTCGCCGGCGTTGACCCGAAGGACGTGGACATCCGCTTCGAGAACGGTGTCCTCACCCTGAAGGGGCAGCGGAAGATGGAGAAGGAGGAGAAGAAGGAGAACTACCACCGCGTGGAGATGTCCTACGGCTCCTTCACCCGGACGTTCTCGCTCCCGGCGACGGTCGACGCGGAGAAGATCCGCGCCGAGACGAAGAACGGCGTGCTCATGGTCCACCTGGCGAAGAAGGCCGAGGCGAAGCCGAAGGCCATCCAGGTGAAGGTCTCGTAGCTCACCCCAGGCGCCGCTCTGGCGCGAGAGGTCGAGGGCGGGCCCGCCGCGAGGCGGCCCGCCCTTTTTTCAATCTGCCCCGCGCGGACCTACTTGATGGGGGTCGGCGTCATCGCCGGCAGGCTGCGCGGCTTCTCGGCGGCCACGTTCTCCATCTTGCACTGGCCCTCGAAGACGACGCCCTTCGCGACCACGAGGGCGGGCGTCTCGATGTTGCCGTGCACGCGCGCGGGCTGGTGCAGCTCCACGCTCACGTTGGCGCGGATGTTCCCGTTGATCTCGCCGTGCACGATGATGGTGCCGCAGGAGACCTCGGCGCTCGACCTTGGCCCCCTCGCCGACGACGAGCGTGTCGGTCGTGACGATGGTCCCGGTGAAGCGGCCGTCGATGCGGACGGTTCCCTCGAAGGTGAGCTTGCCGTCGAACTCCGAGCCTCGGCCGAGCAGCGCGTTGAGGTCGCTGCCCACGAGCGCCGGGCCCACTGCGCTCTTCCCGCTTCAGCATGGCCATGCCGAGTGTCCTCCAGGCGAGGCGCGGGTCCGCCGTGTACCGCGGGGCGGGGACGCGCCGGCTGTCCCGCAAGGGTTAGCACCGGCTGGGCCCGCCGTCCAACGTTCGTCGCGCGCGCCCGAGCGACCGGTGCTGGCGGTGGCGTGGGGCCGCCTCCCACACGCGCCGACAGCGACCACATTCACCTACGGTCGATGGCGGCCCTCTATGCCCCGATCCGCGACAGGATCCCGTCGAGCTCCTCGAGCGAGGTGTACTCGATCTCGACCTTGCCGGCCTGCGCGGTGCGCGGGGTGAGGCGGCAGCGCGCGCCGAGCCGGCGCTGCAGCCTGCGTCACGACCGCGCGGACGCTGGCCGTGTCCGCCGAGGCCCCGTTCCCCTTCTTGGCCCCTTCGGGGGGTGCGAGGGCCTTGCGCACGAGCGCCTCGGTGGCCCGGACGGAGAGCCCGCCGCGGGCCACCTCCTGGGCGGTCCGCCGGATGACGTCGGCGCGCTCGAGGCGCGAGCAGTGCCCGGGCGTGGCCCATCTCCAGCCGCCCGTCGCGCACCATGTCGCGGACGTCGGCCGGGAGCTTGAGCAGCCGCAGCGCGTTCGCGACCGTCGAGCGCTCCTTGCCGACCCGCGCCGGCCACCTGCTCCTGCGTAAGCCCGTGCTCCTTCAGGAGGAACTCGTAGGCCTCGGCCTCCTCGACCGCGTTCAGGTCGGTGCGCTGGAGGTTCTCGACGAGCGCGAGCTCGAAGGCCTCGCGGTCTCCGCGCGTCGCGCAAGAGCGCCGGGATCTCCTTCAGCCCGGCCCGCTGGGCCGCCCGCCAGCGCCGCTCGCCGGCGACGATGCGGTATCGCTCCCCGTGGCGGCGCACCAGGATGGGCTCCACCACCCCGTGCTCGCGGATGGAGGCGGCGAGCTCCTCGAGCTGCCGCTCGTCGAAGCGCTTGCGCGGCTGCTCCTTGCTGCGCTCCACCGCCTCGATGGGCAGCTGCATCACCGAGCGGCCCGCCGACCGGAGGCGGGGTGGCGTTCGGGAGCAGCGCGGCCATGCCCCGGCCGAGCGCCGGGCGTCGCCGGTCGGCGAGGCTCATCGGCGGGCCCTCCTCTCGCGGCGGCTGCCGCGCCGGGTGAGCTCCCGGGCGAAGGCGAGGTAGCTCTGGCAGCCCTTGCTCGCCACGTCGTAGAGGAGGATGGGCTTGCCGTGCGACTGGCTCTCGGACAGCCGCACGTTGCGCGGGATGATGGTCTCGAAGACCCGGCCGGTGAAGTGGCGGCGGATGTCCTCCGCCACCTGGGCGGCGAGGTTGTTCTGCCCGTACATGGTGAGGAGGATGCCGTCGACCTCGATGCGTCGGGTTCGCCCCGGCCTTCACGAGCTCCACCGTGCGCAGGATGTCGGCGAGCCCCTCGAGCGCGAAGTACTCGCACTGCAGCGGCACGATGACCCCTTGGGCGGCGACGAGCCCGTTCAGCGTGAGCAGCCCGAGCGACGGGGGGCAGTCGACGATGATGTGCTCGTAGTCGCGGGCCACCTTCCCGAGCGCGTCGCGCGAGCCGGTACTCGCGCCGCTCGACCCCGGCGAGCTCGAGCTCGGCGCCGACGAGGTGGCGGCTCGAGGGCACGAGGTCGAGGAACTTGAGCTCGGTGCGGACCGCCACCTCGCCGAGCGGGCGGCCGTCGAGGAGCACCTCGTAGACGCTCGCCTCGACGGCGTCCCGGGCCACCCCGAGCGCCGACCCGGCGTTGCCCTGGGGGTCGAGGTCGACGAGCAGGGTCCGGCGCTCGGCGGCGGCGAGCGAAGCGGCCAGGTTGACGGCGGTGGTGGTCTTCCCGACCCCGCCCTTCTGGTTGGCGATGGTGACGATGCGGCCCATGGCTCTCCTGTCCTCGCGGCGGCGAGTGTCCTCGGAGGATCTGACACACTGTTCCACGTGGAACAACCCGAATCCCCCCGGGCCGCGGACGCCCGCGCCCGCGTTCCCCATGGAGCGCCGCCGGACCTCGGCACCGCCGAGGGGCCGGGGGCACGCCCTCGGCCCGGAGCCAGAACGGGGACCAACCGCTCTCCGACGCGACGCCGAGGTGTTCCACGTGGAACACCGCCTACCCGCGGGCCCGGAAGGTGGCGACGGCGCGCTGCGCCCCGGAGAGCGGCAGCGAGAAGCGCCGAAGCGAGGCGAGCTCCACCCCGGCGGCGAGGCCCGCCCGCGTCGAGCGCCTCCTCGTCGGCCTCGCGCCCGAGCATGGCGAGCACGAGCCCCCCGGGTGAGAGGTAGGCCTGGCCGAGCGGGAGCCAGCGCCCCGGGTCGGCGAGCGCGCGGCTCACCACCCGGTCGGCCCGCGGCAACCCCTCCCGCTCCGGGCTCGCCCCCGGCCCGCACCGCCAGCCCCCGCACGCCGAAGGTCGAGCTCGGCCGCCACCGCCTTCACGAAGGCCACCTTCTTCGCCGCGCCGTCGCAGCAGGTGACCGCGAGGTCCGGGCCGCGCGATGGCGAGCGGGATGCCCGGAAGGCCCGCCCCGCACCCGACGTCGAGCAGCGACGCGCCGCCCTCAATCTCCGGGAGCAGCGCCAGGCTGTCGACGAGGTGCTTCTCGGCCAGCTCGGCCGGGTCGGTGACCGCGGTGAGGTTCACCTTCCGGTTCCAGCGCGAGCAGCCGGTCGGCGTAGCGCCCGAGCCGCGGCGAGCTCCGGCCTCGCCCACCGGAAGCCCGAGCGCGCCGGACGCCTCGCCGCAAGGCCCCGTCGAAGTCCCGGTCCACGCGCGCGAGCCCCCGCGGCGCCGCTACGGCCGGCGCCGCCCGAGCGCGGCCTCGACCTCGGCCGCGTGCGCCTCGAGGAAGGCCTCGACGTCCGCGTCCTCGAGGCCCAGGTCGCGCAGCACGCCCTCGTAGACGAACCGGAAGCCCTGGCGGTGCTCGTCGCCCGAGAGCTCGAAGGACCGCCGCAGCACCGCCGCGGCGAAGAGCTTCTCCTGCCTGGGTCTTCTCGCGGGCCACGCGCGCTCAGGCCCCGGCGAGGCCGCGGCTTCGTTCCCGGGACGACGAGCAGCTGCCGGAAGAGCCCCTCGCCCTCGCTGCGGGTCGACACGCCGTCGACGCCCACGAGCGCGAGGTGGATTCTGGCGGCGCTCCCGCGCGCTGATGGGGGCGACCGCGAGCACCTTGCCCGGTGCGCCGCGCCGCCTCGGCGAGCCGCTCCGCCATGGCCCGCACGGCCGGGTCGGCCTCCTCGCGGGAACCCGCCGACGTCGAGGTTCACCCACTTGCGCCCCTCGGCGCGCGGGTTCACCACCCGGTTCACGAGGTACTGCACGGCCTCGACGAGGCCCCCGGTGAGCTCGACCCCGTTGCCGTCGCCGGCGGTGAGCGAGACCCCGATGGCCTCGGGCGTCTCCCGCACCTGCCACGGCCACCGCGCGCCCCCATGCCGCGCGAAGAGCCCCTCGCAGAACTCCTTCGCGCGCGCCACCTTCTCCGGGGCCTCCCGGGGTGGCGGGCCGTGCGTCGCCTCGCGGTCGTCCATGGCTCCCTCCCGTGTCGCTCGCCGTCAGCGTCTTCGGCCGGCTCGGGTCCTTGCGCATGAGCCACTGCTGCTGGGCGATGGTGAGCAGGTTGTTGACGAGGATGTAGAGCGTCAGGCCCGCGGGCAGCTTCAGCATGATGAAGGTGAAGAACACCGGCATGAAGTAGAGCAGCATCTTCGCCTGGGCGTTGTCGGCCGGCTGCGGCGAGAGCTTCTGCATGGCGAAGCTCGAGACGCCCATGGCGAGCGGCAGCACGTAGTAGGGGTCGTAGGTGGTGAGGTCGTGGATCCAGAGGAACGGCTGCGCGGTAGAGCTCCACCGAGGTCTGCAGGGTGGCGTACAGGGCGAGCCAGATCGGGCATCTGCAAGAGCAGGGGCAGGCACCCGCCGAGCGGGTTCACCTTGTGCTGCTGGTAGAGCTCCATCACCGCCTGGTTCATCTTCTCCTTGTCGTCCCCGAACTTCGCCTTCAGCTTCTCCACCTCCGGCTGCAGCTTCCGCATCTCCTGCATCGACTGCATCGACTTCACGGTGAGTGGATAGAGCAGCGCCTTCACCACGCAGCGTGAGCAGGATGATGGCGACGCCCCAGTTGTGGACGAAGCCGTAGAAGCGCTGCATCACCCAGAGGAGGATGCGCGCGAAGAAGGCGAAGAAGTTCGTCACCGGGCCGTAGTCGATGGCGGTGTCGAGCGCGCGGCCGTACGCGCGCAGGAGGTCGAGCTGCTTCGGCCCGGCGTACACGGTGAGCTTCGTCCGGAGCGCCTGCGAAACGGGGGGCCGGAGCGCGGCCAGGCTCTCGCCGGCGGCGGGAAGCTTCGCGAAGAAGCACTCGCCGTCCAGGCCCTCGGGCATCACCACCGAGACGAAGTAGTGCTGGTCGAGCCCGACGAACCGGGCGCGGCCCCGACATCACCTTGAGCGCCTCCTTGCCGTCGAACCGGGTCGGTCTTGTCGCCCGGCGCGGCAGATGGGCGTCACGCGTCTCGTAGACCTCCCCGCCCGGAGAAGAAGCCGGGCTTCGGCGCGTCGGGCGGCATGGAACCCGGGATAGAGCACCGAGACCGCGCCCGGTCGCTCCCCACCGCCGACCGAGAGCTCGACGTCGATCTGGTACGGCTTGCGCGCCGACGCGGAACGTCTTCCGCACCTCGACGGCGCCCGCCCGCCCCTCGAAGGTCACGCTCGTGGCGTCCTTCGCCGCGACCCGCATGCGGTGCCCGGGCCACCGGGTCGCTGCCGGGATCCCCGGTGCCACCGAGCTCGGGCGAAGGGACCACCGCGAGTGGCCAGGGCTCGCCGGGCCGCACCTGGACGAGGTCGACCGCGGCGTCCGGCTTGTCGCCCCCGCCGCGGCGCCGGTAGGTCTCTCCCTTGAGGACGAGCCCCCGCAGCGCCCCTCCCCAGCTCGTGAAGGTCGCCCGGAACTCCGGCGTCTCGAGGACCACGAGCTCCTCGGGCGACGAGGGAGCCACGGCGGGCTCGCGCGTCAGAGGCGGGGGCAGCGCAGCCGCCACTGTCCCCGACGGGGCCACCACGGCGGCAGGTGCCGATGCGGCCGCCGGGGCCTTCTGGCCCGCGCCGTGCCGCTGCTTCGGCATCACCAGCTCGTTCCAGGCGAACAGGATCAGGACCGAGGCCAGGGCCGCGACCAGGATGCGCTTGCTGTCGTTCAAGGGTTCTTCCCTGCCTTACTCACCACGGGTGAACAATCACGGCACCGGGTCCACGCCGCCCGGGTGCCAAGGGTGGCAACGCGCCACGCGCCGGGCCGCGAGCCAGCTGCCCCGCAACGCCCCGTGGCGCTCGAGCGCTGTCGCCGCGTAGGCCGAGCAGGACGGGTAGAAGCGGCACGACGGCGGCAACAGCGGCGAGACGAGCCACTGGTAGGCCCGCACGAGGCCCCAGAGCAGCGCCGCGAGCGGCTTCACGGCCCGCTCCCGGCCGCGAGGCGATCGCGGGCGGCGGCGAGCGCTGCCCGGGCGCCCGCCAGCCCCGCCTCGCCAGCCCCGGCCCTGGCGATCACCACCAGGTCGACCGCGGGCAGGTCCGCCTGGACGCCGCGGAACGCCTCGCGCACCCAGCGCTTCACGCGATTGCGGATCACCGAGTTCGCCACCTTCCCGGACACCGTGATACCGAGGCGCGGACGACTTCCACCGCTGTCGAGCGCGAGCACGAGAAGCTCCCGGCCGTAGAGGCGGCGCCCCGCTCCTGGACCGCCAAAAACTCCCGGCGGCGCAGGATCCGCGCCCCCTTGCCGAACCCGGACGCCGATCGCGCGCCGCCCATCCCTACTTCGACGGGGCGCTCGGCGCGAGGCGCTTGCGCCCCTTGGCCCTCCGCCTCTTGATCACGTTCTGCCCACCTGCGGACTTCATCCGCCTGCGGAAGCCGTGCGTGCGGTTTCTCTTCACCTTTTTGGGTTGATAGGTCCTCTTCATGGCGCGCGAACCTCCCCGATCGGCCGCCCCCTGTCAAGGACGCCAGGGCCCCCGCCGGGGGCCGCGCTGGCCGCCGGTGCACGGCCCCGGAGGGGCACGGCAAAAACGCCCGCCCTTCCGCGGCACTTCACGTCGCACTTGATCCCACCGCCGAACCTTCGCTAATGAGGTTGCCGCGACACCGGACCGTCACCCGACGGACCGACCATTGTGATGCTGACTCACGGTGAACACCGCCGCCCAACCGGCGGTGAAGGGGCCGCTTTTCGCCGGAGGGATCGAGGGAGATGGCAACCGGGGCGAGCACGTCGCAATCGGCGGTCCCCGCCGAGGAACACTGGAGCCGCATCGACGAGTACCTGCGCGGCCGGCTGCGCGAGGACCTCTATCGCCGCTGGTTCGCGCCGCTGCGCCCGCTCGGCATCGACGGCGACCGGCTGCAGGTCGCCGCCCCCGACCCCTTCCACCGCGACTTCGTCGACGACAACTACCGGGACTGGTTCGACGAGTTCGTCCCCACGCTCCTCGGCGCCCCGGTGCGGACCCACTTCGTCGTCGACGACGCCCCGCGCCGGCGCGCCGCCCGGGCCGCGACGCCTTCGCCTCCCACGGCCCCGGTGGACGCGCCCGGCCCCGTGACCGGCGAGGCCCGCCCCAACCCCCGCTACCTCTTCGACACCTTCGTCGTCGGCGAGTCGAACCGCTTCGCCTTCGCCGCTGCCCAGGCGGTCGCGAAGAACCCGGGCCGCGCCTGGAACCCGCTCTTCCTCCACGGCGACTCCGGCCTCGGCAAGACCCACCTCCTGCACGCCATCGCCCACGCCATCCTGGCCTCGCAGCCCGGCGCCCGGGTCGCCATCGTCACCTCCGAGCGCTACACGAACGACTTCGTCGACGGCCTGTCGCGCAACTCCATGCAGCGAGTTCCGGCGCAAGTACCGGGAGTGCGGCGCGCTGCTCGTCGACGACGTCCAGTTCTTCGCCGGCCGCGACAAGACCGCCGAGGAGTTCTTCCACACCTTCAACGCGCTCTACGAGCAGAACATCCAGATCGTGCTCTCGAGCGACCGGAGCCCCAAGGAGCTGAAGGGCCTCGAGGAACGGCTCTGCTCCCGCTTCGAGTGGGGCATGCGCGTCCACATCGACACCCCCGAGTTCGAGACCCGCGCCGCCATCCTGAAGAAGAAGGCGCTCGGTGGAGCGCATCGAGCTTCCCGACGACGTCGCCTCGCTGCTCGCCACCCACATCAAGTCGAACGTGCGCGAGCTCGAGGGTGCGCTCATGCGACTCGCCGCCTTCGCCTCGCTCAAGGCCGAGCCCATCTCGGTCCCGCTCGCCCGCGACGTCCTCCACGACGTCATCCCCCCGCCCGGGTACCGCCCCACCATCGAGCGCATCCAGGAGGCGGTCGCCGCCCACTACGGCATCACGGTGGCGAAGCTCACGAGCACGTCCCGCGAACAGAAGATCGCCATGCCCCGCCAGGTCGCCATGTACCTGTGCCGAGAGCTCGCCAAGGAGACGCTGCAGAGCATCGCCGAGAAGTTCAACAAGAAGGACCACACCACCGTCATCGCCGCCATCGACCGCGTCACCGAGCTCATGGCGGCGGACGCGGCCATCCTCCAGGCGGTGCAGGACCTGCGCGAGCGGGTTGCGCCATAGCTGCCCGGGCCGGCGCGTGGATCCGCTGGGGATCCACCCTGGTCGGGGTGGGGGCGCGGGGTGGACGACTCGTTGACACCGCTTCCGGCCGCGCGCTACACAACGAGCAAGCCAGCCGATCCGGGTCGTTGTCCAGATCGGTTTCCCGAGATCTCTCGCGGTCCGAGACCACTTCTCCACATCCCTCGCCGACCTACGATCACGACGAGTAGAAGAGAAAGAGAGGATCTCTTCTCATGGAACTGAAGATCGCCGTCCAGGAGCTCAGCCGCGCGCTCGCCCGATCGCAGGGCATCGTCGAGAAGAAGAGCACCATGCCCATCCTCTCGCACGTGTTGCTCGAGGCGAGGAAGTCGGGTGAGCTCGCCGTCTCGGCCACCGACCTCGACGTCTCGGTGTCGGGCGTCCACCCGGCCGAGGTCGTCCGCGAGGGCGGCGTGGCCGTGTCGGCCCGGCACCTGTTCGACATCGTGAAGGCGCTCCCCGAGGCCACGGTCTCGCTCAAGAAGGCCCAGAACAACTACCTCGAGGTGAAGTGCGGGCCGGCCGACTTCCGCATCGTCGGCCTCGCGGCCGAGGACTTCCCGGCGCTGCCGAAGTTCGAGAAGGTCCCCTTCGTCTCGCTCGAGCCCCAGACGCTTCTCGGGCTCATCGAGCGCACGGCCTTCGCCGTCTCGAGCGACGAGACCCGCTACAACCTGAACGGCGTCTTCTTCGAGCCGGTCACGGGCGCGGTGCGGCTCGTCGCCACCGACGGCCACCGCCTCTCGATGGCGGACGCTCCGGTGGACGGGGACTTCAAGCTGAAGAAGGGCGTCATCCTCCCCAAGAAGGGGATCTTCGAGCTCCGCAAGCTCCTCGGCGAGGCGGTCGAGGGGCCCGAGGACAAGCCCAAGGGCGAGCTCGGGTTCGCCGAGAACTCCGCCATCTTCCGGCGGCCCGGCGTCGTCCTGGTGATGCGCCTCATCGAGGGCGCCTTCCCCGACTACCGGCAGGTCATCCCCAAGGCCGGCGAGAAGGTGGTGGCGGTCGGCCGAGAGCGACTGCTCCAGACGCTGCGCCGCGTCTCGTTGCTCTCGTCCGAGAAGTCGAACGCCGTGAAGCTCGAGCTCGGCAGCGGGAACCTGCGGCTCGCCGCCCAGAATCCCGACCTCGGCGAGGCGAAGGAGGACGTGCCGGTGGAGTACGCCGGCGAGGCCCTCAAGATCGGCTTCAACGCGCGCTACCTCATCGACGTGCTCAGCGTCCTCACCTCCGAGGACGTGCGCCTCGAGCTCGCCGATGACCTCTCCCCTGGCGTCGTGAAGCCGAAGGGCGAGGGCGAGGACCACTTCACGGCGGTCATCATGCCGATGCGGATCTGAGGTCCCCGGCGGGACCCGAGCCGCAGGCCCGGTCTCTCCGGTGCGCCTCCTCTCGCTCCACCTCAAGGACTTCCGCAACGTCGCTGCCGCCGAGATCGCGGCGTCGCCGCGGGCGACGGTCCTCGTGGGCCCGAACGGCCAGGGCAAGACGAACCTGCTCGAGGCCCTCTTCCTCCTCTCCACGCTGAAGCCCCTGCGAGCTGCGAGGCTTGCCGAGCTCGTCCGCTTCGGCGCCGACTCCGCGAGGGTGGAGGGCGACTTCGACGGCCCCGGTGGCGTGCGCCGCGTGAAGGTCGAGCTCGGCCCCACCGGCCGGACGGCCTTCCTCGACTCCAAGCCCATTGCCTCCACCGACCGGCTCGAGGAGTACTTCGAGGGCAAGGCCGCGGTCTGCTTCTCGCCCGACGACCTCCTGCTCGTGAAGGGAGGACCGGAGCCGCGCCGCCGCTTCCTCGACCGCGCGGCCTTCAACCGCTGGCCCGCCGTCCTCGAGGAGGCCCGCGAGTACGTCAGGGCGCTGCGCTCCCGAAACGCCGCGCTCCGGTCGGGCGCGCCCGAGGTCGAGGAAAGCTTCCGGGAGCCGCTCGTGCGAGCGGGTGCCCGGCTCGTTGCTCGTCGCCAGGCGCTCGTAGACGAGCTCGGGCCTCGCATGGGCGCCGCGTTTCGCGAGATCTCCGGCCCCGAATCCCCGGCGGCCGCGCTCGCCTACCGCCCGGCCGCCGGCATGCCCGCGAAGGCCCCCGAGGAGGAGCTCGCGGCGCGGCTCGCCGAGGTGCTCCGGCTCCGCCTCGCCCGGGACCGCGAGAAGGGCTACACGTCGGCCGGCCCGCACATGGACGACCTCACCCTCGCTCTCGGTGGCCGCGCGGCCCGCGTCTACGGGAGCCAGGGACAGCAGCGCGCGCTCGTCCTGGCACTCAAGATCGCCGAGATCGAGAACCTGCGCGAGCAGGCGGGGCGGCCGCCCCTGCTGCTGCTCGACGACGTGTCCTCGGAGCTCGACCCGGAGAAGAACGGTTACCTCCTGCGATACCTCTCGGCGCTTCCCGGCCAGGCGTTTCTCACCACCACGGACCGCCGCCTCATCGAGCCGGCGGCCGGGCCCGACGCCGTCTTCTACCGGGTTCACGCCGGGACCTTCTCGCGGGATATTTCCTGAGTAGTTACAGGGCGTTGAAGTGACACTTCCGGGTTGCCCCGGCCGCCCCCGTCTGCTATATCCAAACGCGGGCAAGTCTTCAGAATCCCAAGCGAAAGCACGAGCGAACCCCTGGACAACCAGCCGCAGATACCGGCCCCCGCTCCGTCGAACGGGAACGGGGAGGATTACACCACCGACACCATCAAGGTGCTCGAGGGGCTCGAGGCGGTCCGCAAGCGCCCGAACATGTACATCGGCGACGTGGGCGAGCGCGGTCTCCACCACCTCGTCTTCGAGGTGGTGGACAACTCGGTCGACGAGGCCATGGCCGGCCGCGCCGACGAGATCAACGTCACCATCCACACCGACAACTCCGTGACCGTCGTCGACAACGGCTCGGGCATCCCGGTCGGTCCCCACCCGACCGTGGAGGGCATGGACACCCTCGACGTGGTGATGACGAAGCTCCACGCCGGCGGAAAGTTCGAGTCGAACGCGTACAAGGTGTCGGGCGGCCTCCACGGCGTGGGCGTCACCTGCGTGAACGCGCTCTCCGAGTGGCTGAAGGTGGAGGTGTACCGCGAGGGCAAGGTCTGGGCGCAGCGCTACGAGCGCGGCCACCCCTCGGGCAAGGTCACGCCCATCGGCGAGACCCAGCGCCGCGGCACGCGCGTCACCTTCCGCCCGGACTTCCCGCTCTTCGAGGCGAAGGAGTTCACCTTCGAGACGCTCTCGGGCCGCCTCCGCGAGCTCGCCTTCCTGAACCCCGGGCTTCGCATCACCATCGAGGACGAGCGCACCGGCAAGAAGCACGAGTTCCTCTTCAAGGACGGCATCCGCGAGTTCGTCGCCTTCCTGAACAAGAACCGCCAGGCGCTGTTCGAGCCGCCCATCTCGCTCCACCAGGAGATGGAGACCGACCACGGCACCGCCAGCGTGGACATCGCGCTGCAGTGGAACGACGGCTACGACGAGAAGGTCTTCGCCTTCGCGAACAACATCCACAACCACGAGGGCGGCACCCACCTCGTCGGCTTCAAGGCTGCGCTCACGCGCACCATCAACGCCTACGGCACGAAGAACAACCTCTTCAAGGACCTGAAGGAGGAGGTGCCGAGCGGCGACGACATGCGCGAGGGCCTCGCCGCGGTCATCTCCATCCGGCTCCCGGGCGCGAGCTTCGAGGGGCAGACGAAGACCCGGCTCTCCAACACGGAGGCGAAGTCGATCGTCGAGACCATGGTGAACGACCGGCTCGGCTCCTGGCTCGAGGAGAACCCGGCGCTCGCCAAGCGCATCATGGCGAAGGTGGCGGAGGCGGCCCGGGCCCGCATCGCTGCGCGCAAGGCCCGCGAGACCGTTCGCCGCAAGGGCGCGCTCGACGGAGCGTCGCTCCCGGGCAAGCTCGCCGACTGCCAGTCGCGCGACCCGGCCGAGTGCGAGCTCTTCATCGTCGAGGGGGACAGCGCCGGCGGATCGGCCAAGCAGGGCCGCGACCGCCGCATCCAGGCCATCCTGCCGCTCCGCGGCAAGATCCTGAACGTGGAGAAGGCGCGCTTCGACAAGATGCTCTCCTCGACCGAGATCGCCACCATGATCACGGCGCTCGGGACCGGCATCGGCTCGGAGGAGTTCGACGTCGAGAAGGCCCGCTACCACCGCATCGTCATCATGACGGACGCCGACGTGGACGGTTCGCACATCCGGACCTTGCTGCTCGACCTTCTTCTTCCGGCAGATGCCGCAGCTCGTGGAGCGGGGCTACCTCTACATCGCCCAGCCGCCGCTCTACCGCGTCCAGAAGGGGAAGAAGGAGGTCTACCTGAAGGACGAGAAGCTCCTCGACGACTACCTCATGGCCATCGGCACCGAGAAGGCCAAGCTCGTCGCCGGCGAGCAGGAGATCGGCGGGGCGGACCTGAAGCGGCTCGCCGAGGAGGCGCTCGCCTATCGCGAGCTGCTCGGCGGCGCCGACCGCCGGCGCGATGCGCGCGTCATCGACGCCGCCATCCAGCAGGGCGACCTGGACCTGAAGACTCTGAAGGACCACGCCGCGGTGAAGGCGCTCGCCGAGGCCATCCCCGCCAAGGCCCAGAAGCTCTACCCGGACATCGAGGTGCGGGCGGCCCGCATCGTCCGCGACGAGGAGCACGGCAGCGACGCGCTCGTGTTCCAGACCAACGTCGCCGGGGCCCCCCGCGAGACCAAGCTCGACCACGAGTACCTCTCCGGCGCCGAGTGGAGCGAGCTCTCGGCTCTCTACGGAGCGGTGGCGGAGATCGGCCTCGGCCCCTACCGCCTCGAGACCCCGGAGGGCTCGGAGGACGTCGACGACGTCTTCGCCGCCGTGGCGGCGCTCAAGAAGGCGGCGGGCCAGGGCCAGACCATCCAGCGCTACAAGGGGCTCGGGGAGATGAACCCGGAGCAGCTGTGGGAGACCACCATGGACCCGCTGCGCCGCACGCTCTTGCAGGTGCGGGTGGACGACACCGTCGAGGCGGACGGGGTCTTCAGCGTGCTCATGGGCGACGCGGTGGAGCCGCGCCGGGAGTTCATCGAGAAGCACGCGCTCGACGTGCAGAACCTCGACATCTGAAGCGCGGGCCCCGGGGGAACGGCCATGCTGTGGTTCTACCGACTGCCGCTCCCGGTCTCCTTCGCGCTGTCCATGGCGCTCTTCGTGGGCGGGACGCTCCTCGGCCTGCGGCTGCTCGCTCCCTTCCGCGACCGGCTTGCCCGCCGCTTCGCCGAGGGCTTCGGCCAGGTGAGCTACTTCGGGACCCAGGTCTGGCTCACCTACAGCTTGATCCTGAGCCTCGTCGCCGTGGGCGCGTGGTCGAACTTCCAGGCCGCCAACGACGTCGTCGACCGGGAAGGCGCGGCGCTCGAGGTCCTGGCGCGAAAGGCGTCCCTGTACCCGGAGCCGACGCGCTCGCGGCTCGACGTCCTCATCCGGGGGTACGCCGCCACCGTTGCCGAGCGGGAGTGGCCGGCCCAGCGCCTCGGCCAGGACCCGGTGGCGGGCTCGGCGCCGTTTCACGAGATCCGCAAGGCCCTGAACGCCTACGAGCCGCGCGGCGTCGCCGAGGAGCTCATGCACGCGGAGGCGCTGCGCGAGCTCACGCGGGCGTCCGAGCTGCGGCGAGACCGGGTCCACGCCGCCCGGACGGCGCTGCCGGGGCTGGTGTGGCTCGTGGTGATCGCCGGCGGCGTGCTCGCGCTCGGCGGGTCGACGTTCTTCGTCCACATGGACGACGCCCGGCTCCACCGGGTGCTCGCCTGCCTCATGGCCGCCTTCGTGGGGCTCGTGGTATTCGTGACCGCAGCACTGGATCACCCCTTCCAGGGGCCGGTGAGCCCATCGGAGGAGTCGTTCCGCACCGTCGCGGGCCAATCGTTCGACGGGCGTTGAGGGAGAGGGATCGAGGAGGAACCATGCCGCGCGCTGCGTTCGTCACCATCGGGACCTACGTGCCCGACCGCGTCGTCACCAACGAGGAGCTGACGCGGTACATGGACACGAGCGACGAGTGGATCACCCAGAGGACCGGGATCAAGGAGCGGCGCTGGGTCGAGCCCGGAGTCGGCACCGCCGAGCTCGGCTTCCGGGCGAGCACCCGCGCGCTCGAGAAGGCCGGCTGGAAGGCGACCGACCTCGACGCCATCATCTTCGCGAGCCTGTCGCCGGACCACATGTTCCCGGGCGACGGCTGCTTCCTGAACGCCAAGCTCGGCGTGCCCGGGATCCCCGCGCTCGACGTCCGCAACCAGTGCTCGGGCTTCCTCTACGGGCTCTCGGTGGCCGACGCCTGGATCCGCGCCGGGACCTACCGGCGCATCCTGCTCGTCGGCTCCGAGGTCCACTCGACGGGGCTCGACGTCTCCACCCGGGGGCGGGACGTGACGGTGATCTTCGGGGACGGGGCGGGGGCGGCCCTGCTCGAGGCCACCGACGACCCGGCCCGGGGCGTGCTCGGGATCACCATCCACGCCGACGGCCGCTACGCCACAGACCTGTGGACCGACGCGCCGGGCTCGATCTACAACCCGCGAAACTCCCACGAGATGATCGACTCGGGGGCCATCTTCCCCAAGATGGAGGGACAGAAGGTCTTCAAGCACGCGGTGGTCCGCATGCCCGAGGCGGTGCGGGGCCTGCTCGGGCGCGCCGGGCTCGGCACCGGCGACCTGAAGGTGCTCATCCCCCACCAGGCCAACCTCCGCATCAGCGAGGCGGTGCAGAAATCGTTGGGCTTGCGAGACGACCAAGTATTCAACAACATCCAGAAGTACGGGAACACCACGGCGGCGAGCATCCCGCTGGCGCTCTCCGAGGCCGTGGAGGCGAGGGACGTGAAGAGGGGAGACCTCGTCGGGATGTGCTCGTTCGGAGCTGGATTCACCTGGGGTGCCGCGCTGGCGCGGTGGTGAGGATGGCCGGCTCTCGCCGGCGACAACTGCGAGGAGACATCGGTTGGTGTCCCGGAAGGAAATTGAGGCGTCGTCTAACGGCAGGACTGCGGACTTTGGATCCGCCTATGAAGGTTCGAATCCTTCCGCCTCAGCCAAGACGCCCGTCCGGGCCCCGAACCAGCGGGCGGAGCTGAAGCCGCTGCCGCTGCCGGAGCGCTTCCTGCTCGTCGCGCTCGGGGCGGTCCCGAAGGGGCTTCTCGCCGATCTCGGCCAGGCGCTCGAGCAGGTGTTCGGGGCGCCGGCGGACATCGGCCCGGCGCAGGTGAAGCCGGACTACGCCTTCAACAAGGACCGGAACCAGTACCACTCCACCGCCGTGCTCCGCAGGCTCGACGCCATCCGAGGCCGGATGCGGGCGAACCCGGTGCTGGGCGTGGTCGACGTCGACCTCTTCATCCCCGACCAGCCGTTCGTCTTCGGAGAGGCCGACCGAGACGCGCGCGCGGCGCTCGTCTCGGTGTTCCGCTTGAAGGGGAGCCCCGACGGGCGGGCGGTGGCGCCGGAGCGGCTGTTGCACCGGGCCCGCGCCGAGGCGATTCACGAGATGGGGCACCTGCTCGGGCTCTCGCACTGCAACGACTTTCGCTGCGCCATGTTCCTCTCTCACTCGGCGGCGGACGCGGACCGCAAGGGCACCGGCCTGTGCGGCCAGTGCCGCGCCGCCATCGGCCGCCCCTGAACCCCCTCTGCCAGCGTAGCTCCTCGAGCTGCGGGGCGTGCTGTGGGATGTACAACCGCGCCGACCACTCGGCAGAGGCGCTGCGCCGGCTCGTCGACGCCCGCACGGACGCGCTCGCCGGGGTGCCGCGGACCGCCGAGGCGTTTCGCGCGGTGGCAGCTCGCCTCGCCGCGGACGACGGCGAGCCGGTGTTTCCGTCGGTGCGCGTCTGCCCGCTGCTCGGCTGGCTCGACGCGGCGAGGACGCGGGTCGGCTGCCTCGCGCACCCCGCGGTCACCGGCGGGCCCGACTTGAGGGACTGCGGCGCCTACGACGCCTTCACCTGCGAGAGCTTCCTGTGCCCGAGCCACGCCTGGCTCGGGGAGGAGGAGGCGGACATCGTCGACGCGGTATGCGCCGACTCCCTTCTCTACGGGCTCGTCGTGACCGACGTGCCCTTCGTGCGCGCGGTGCTCGCCGCCCTGGCCGACCTGGCGGGGGCCCGGCTGCACCTGCGCCACCTCGAGGCGCCGGGCGCCCGGGAAGCGCTCCGCCGCCTCTTCGCGCTGAAGGAGGAGCTCGAGCCGGGGTCGGAGGGGCTCTTCGGCGCCTTCCGCCCCGACGCCCAGGGCGATCCGGTGCACCGCCACATCGACTACGAGGCCGCCGGCCGCGAGCGGTCTCGGTACGACGAGATCCTCACCTGCGTCGGCGCCGACCCGCGGTCGGGCAACGACCTCGACCGGCTCGAGGCGGAGGTGCACAGGCGCCTCGATGCCTGCGCGCGCGCCCTCTCCTCGAAGCGCGCCGGTGGAGCGGCGGCTACGATCGGGGAATGAATCTCAACCAGGTGACGCTTCCCTCCCGGGACGTCGGGCGGGCGGTCGCCTTCTACCGGCTCCTCGGCCTCACCCTCGTCGTCGACGCGGTGCCGCGATACGCCCGGCTCGAGCTTCCCGACGGGGAGGCCACCCTGTCGCTCGAGCTCGCCGACGCCCCGCCAGGCGCGCCCGGCGTCGTCGTCTACTTCGAGTGCGAGGACCTCGACGAGCGGGTCGCGGCGCTGCGCCAGCGCGGCGTGGCCTTCGACTCGGGCCCGGTCGACGAGCGCTGGCTGTGGCGCGAGGCTCGCCTGCGGGACCCGGACGGCAACCGGCTCTGCCTCTTCCGCGCCGGCGAGAACCGCAAGGACCCACCCTGGAAGGTGCGCGAGCCGTAGCGCGAGGCGGTCCCCTCCGACCGTCGCCGGGGACCGCCCGGGCTGGTCCTCTCACCCTCAGCAGGCTCCGTGGGCGTGGCGCCCGCCGGACCGGATCATCTCGGCGAGGAGCTTTCGCTGCCGGGCGTCGAGAGAGGCGTGGAAGCGGGCGATGCCGTCCGTCGCCCGCCGCCGCAGGGCGTCGAGGCGGGCGGCCTGCCGGTCCCCGAACTCGCCGAGCGCTCCCGGGTCGACCGGGTCGCTCTCGAGGAGCCGGGCGAGCTCGTCGCGGGAGGCGAAGAGCCCCTCCCGCGCCTCGCGCAGGGTCTTGGCGATCGCCTCCATCTCCTCGAGCAGGAGGCGCTCCTGCTCGGGCCCGGCCTCGATCCGGCGCAGCAGGCGCCGGGTCATGAAGCCGCGGCCGCCGCCGCGGCGCCGCCAGTGCCGCCTCCGCGCCACGGCGAAGAGGGCGCGAAGGACCGCGAGACCCACGAGGGTGGAGAGGACGCCGACCAGGATTCCGTTCATGACCGCTCCTTTCTTCGGGTTCCCCCGAGACATGGAGCGGCCCCCTGAAGGGCGCGCTTCGGGATCATGAAGAAGCGTTGCGGGCCGTCAGGAGGCGCGCACGCCCTCGGCGACGATCTCGGCGATGTCGAGCACCTTGAGCCGCTCCTCCTCGCCGAGCTCGTTCACCCCGTCCCGAACCATGGTGAGGCAGAAGGGGCAGCCGGTGGCGACCACGCCCCCGTTTCCGAGCGTGCGCGCGGCCTCCTCGACCCGGTTCTGGTTGATGCGGGTGCCGAGCTTCTCCTCGAGCCACATGCGGCCGCCGCCGGCGCCGCAGCAGAAGCCCTGCTCGCGGTTGCGGGGCATCTCGCGCAGCGCGAGCCCGGGCACCGCCCCGAGCGCCTGGCGCGGGGCGTCGACGATCCCGTTCCAGCGGGCGAGATAGCAGGGGTCGTGGAACGTGACCGGCTTTCCCGCGGTCGAGGCGGCGGTCTCCGGGCGCAGCTTGCCCTCGGCGACGAGCCGGGCGATGAGCTCCGCGTGATGCACCACCTCGTAGTTGCCGCCGAACTGGGGGAGCTCGTTCTTCAAGGTGTTGAGGCAGTGGGGGCACTGCACCAGGATCTTCTTCACGCCGAGGGCGTTGAGGCGCTCCACGTTCGCCGCCGCCTGCGTCTGGAACAGGTACTCGTTGCCGAGCCGGCGCGCCGCGTCCCCGGTGCAGGTCTCCTCCTCCCCCAGGATCGCGAACTTCACGCCGGCGGCGCGGAGCAGCTTCACGATGGCCCGCGACACCTTCTTCTGGCGATCGTCGAACGCGCCGGCGCAGCCCACGAAGAACAGCCACTCGAAGTCCTGCGACTCGCTCGCCCGCGGGATGGCGAGGTCCTCGCACCACTCCGCCCGGCGGTTCGAGCCGATCCCCCACGGGTTGCCCTGCGTCTCGATGTTCTTGAAGACGCGGGCCGCCTCCTCCGGGAAGGCGGATTCGACGAGCACCTGGTAGCGGCGCATGTCGATGAGGCGGGGGATGTTCTCGATGAGCACCGGGCAGGCGGTCTCGCACCAGCCGCAGGTGGTGCAGGCCCAGACGGTGTCCGCCGCCACGACCTCGCCGACGAGCGCCGGGAGCGGTCCCGCGGCCGCCTCGCGCGCGGCGGCGTCCTTCGCCCGGGCCACGGCGGCGAGCTCCGGCGCCCGCTCCACGATGTGGTGCCGGATGGCCCGGTTCACTTCCTTGTGGCTGAGCGGCTTGCCGGTGACGTAGGTGGGACAGAAGGTCTGGCAGCGCCCGCACTCCGTGCACGAGTAGGTGTCGAGCCCCTCCTTCCAGGAGAGGTCCTTCACGGTCTTCGTCCCGTACTCGGCGGCCTCGCTCTCCAGGTCGAGCTTGCGGAGCGCGCCCGCGGGCGAAAGCCGCAGGAAGAACACGTCCGGCAGCGCGGTGATGATGTGGAAGTGCTTGCCGAAGGGCAGGAAGTTCAAGAAGACGAGGATGACGACGAGGTGCAGCCAGAAGCAGGCGACGCCGATGGCGGCCACCGCCTCGCCGCCGAGCCCGAGCGCGCGCAGCTTGAATGCCCCGAGCAATCCCGCCGGGAGGCCCCAGTCGAATGCGGCACCGTCCGCGACGCGCTGGGCCCCCTCGAACCCGATCTCCGTCGCCATGAGGGTGACGATGAAGAGGAGGATGAGGATGCCCTCCCAGCTGCGCGTCACCCGGTCCGGCTTCGTCACCACGCGCCGCCACAGGAATCCCACCGCGGCCACGAGTGCGAGCAGCACCACCACGTCCTTCACGAACCCGTAGACCGCCCCGAGCGCGGAGCCCGGCCCGAGCAGCGGCAGGTGGAAGGTCGGCGAGAAGCCCACGCCGAACAGCGTCACCGTGCGCAGGCCGAGGACCACGAAGGCGGCGAAGATGGCGACGTGCAGCAGCCCGGGCACGACGTCGCCCCGGTTGGGCAGGCGAGCTTGGCCGAGGCCGAAGCGGACGAGCGCGCCGACCCGCTCGGCGACGCGGTCGAGCCGGTCGACGCGCCGCATCCCCCAGAGGGGGACGAGGCGGCGGACCATGGTGAACGTGAAGAAGCTGCCGGCGGCGACGAGGAGGAGCGCGGTGAGCCAGGGGTTCATGGCGCCCCGAGGCTACCCGATCACCGGCGGAGGGGGGCTGGAAAACGGGGCGAGAAGAGCCCGGCTGTCACTCCCGTTTCTTCTCGTTCTCGGAGTCGCGCTTGGGAGGCGGCGGCGGCGGGGGCTTGGGCTTCGGGGGCGGCTTCGGTTGCGCGGCAGGCTGCGGCCGCGAAGCGGGGCGAGCGGGCGACTCGGCCGTCTTCGCAGGAGGCACGGCGCTCCGCCCTGGGGGAGGGCTCGCGGGTGGCGCGGGTGGGTGCGCGGCGACGGGAGGCTGGGCGGCAGGCGGCGGCGGTTCCTTCTCGTAGCCGCGGCCGTAGTGCTCCCGCGCCTCGCCCTGTCCGGGCGCCGGCGCCGACGGAGGGGCGGGCGAGGCCGCGGGCGGTGGCGAGTGGTAGGCGGGCGGAGGTGGGCGGGGGAGGTCGGCGCGCCGGGCAGGCGGCGGCGGTCGGTAGGACGCCGGCGGCGGGGCGTAGACTGCCGCCCGCGGAGGGGGCGGGGGCGGCGACCAAGCCCAGACGTGAGGGGGAGGCGGCCGCTCGGGCGTCCAGGCGCCGACGTAGAGGTAGCCGTTGCCGCGCCAGGCGAACCCGGCCTCCGGGGGAGGGAAGAAGTCGTGGCGGTGGGGCCCGTCGATGAGGCACCAGGCGCCGCCTGGGAGCGGGTGGGGGCCCGTGTACGTGAACGCGACAGGCCCGCGCCAGTAGTAGAAGCCGTCGTCGAAGACGTAGGCGTCGAGCTGGTCCGGGAAGTACGGGTGGGCGTGGGGGCCGGAGACGTAGCACCAGCCGCCCCCGAGCGCGGCGGGGATGGCGTGCTGGCCGCCGTAGTAGACCTCCGTCGGGGGCGGAGGTGGCGGCGGCTCGGCGACGACCGGGGGAGGAGCCGCAGAGTAGGTCACGGCGCATCCCGCGGCGAGGGCGAGGAGCGCAAGGAGGGCGAGCCGTCTCATGGGGTCACCTTTGCGAGGGGGAGCCATCCTCTTGTACGACGCCCCGGCCGGTCGATCCATTCACCGGCCGCGGAGCTGTCGGGCGCTGTCGGGCCGTGGCCGACACGGTGAGAGCCCGCCGTCAGAGGTGCAGGTGCTGGCCGCCGCTACCGCGGGTGACGCGCGCCCGGGAGAACTCAGCGGCGTGCTCCACGTAGACCCGGGCGATGTCGACGCGCGTGACCTTCTCGAGGCCCTCGAAGCCCGGGGAGCTGTTGACCTCCATGATCTTCGGCCCGGTGCGCGCCTCCAGCATGTCGACGCCCGCCACCTCGAGGCCGATGACGCGGGCCGCCTTCACCGCCGTCTCGGCCTGCTCCCGCGTCATGGCAACCGACTTTCCGGTGCCGCCGCGGTGGATGTTGGAGCGGAACTCGCCCGTGCGCGCCTGGCGGCGCATCGCCGCCACCACCCGGTCGCCGACGACGAGCGCCCGGATGTCCCGGCCCTTCGACTCGGAGACGAACTCCTGCAGCAGGATCTCCTGGCCGAGGTTCCAGAAGGTGTCGAGCATCCCGCGCACCTCCTCCATGGTGGAGGCGATCATGACGCCCACGCCCTGGGTGCCCTGGATGAGCTTGATGATGCACGGGAGCCCGCCCACCTGCTCCACCGCCTGCGGCACCTCCTCGCGGTACCGGCACATGGCGGTGCGCGGGATGTCGATGCCGAAGCGGGAGAGGAGCTGGAGCGCCCGCAGCTTGTCGCGCGACCGGGCGATGGGGATCGAGTTCGCCAGCACCGGCACGCCCATCATGTCGAACTGGTTCACGACCGCGAGGCCGTAGTGGGTAATGGAGGCCCCGATGCGCGGGATGACCACGTCGACGTGGGGCATCTCCTCCCCGCGGTAGAAGATGGCCGGGCGCTCCCGCGAGAGCACCATGTTGCAGTGGAGCGTGTCGAGCACGAGCGCCCCGTGGCCGAGCGCCTTGGCCGCCTCGACGAGCCGCCGCGTCGAGTACAGCTTGCGGTTGCGGGACAGGATGGCGATGCAGAGCCGTCCCCCGGGGGGAGCCGCGGCGCGCGCGCGCCGGCTCGCGTTCACGGGGCGCTTGGGGACCGGCTTCGCCATGGCTCGCCTCGAGCGTACGATGCGATACCCAGCGTCGCAAGGGCGCCTCGCCGCGTTCGTTGATCGGGAGGGTCCCCGCTGGTAGAACCCTCGTTCCCCAGCGAGAGAAAGCGGCCGTGGACTACAAGGACACCGTCAACCTCCCCAAGACCGACTTCCCGATGAAGGCCAACCTGCCGCAGCGGGAGCCGGAGATCCTGAAGGAATGGGCGGAGGCGAGGCTCTTCGACCGGATGGTGGCGGAGAACGCCGCCCGAGGCGGCAAGCTCTTCGTCTTGCACGACGGGCCGCCCTACGCGAACGGCCACATCCACATCGGGCACGCGCTCAACAAGATCCTGAAGGACGTGATCGTCAAGTACCGCAACATGGCCGGTGAGGTGGCGGACTACCGGCCTGGCTGGGACTGCCACGGCCTGCCGATCGAGCGCAAGGTCGACGAGGAGCTCGGGTCGAAGAAGCGGGAGATGGACCGGCCGGCCGTGATCGCGGCGGCGCGAGCCTACGCGGGCAAGTGGATCGAGAAGCAGCGCGAGGAGTTCAAGCGGCTCGGCATCTTCGGGCGATGGGAAGACCCGTACGCCACCATGGACCGGCGCTACGAGGCCGACACCGTCCGAGCGCTGGCGCGGGTCGCCGAGAAGGGCTTCCTCGTCCGGGGCAAGAAGCCCGTGTACTGGTGCACCACCGATCGGACCGCGCTCGCCGAGGCCGAGGTGGAGTACGAGGACCACACCTCCCCGTCGATCTACGTGGCGCTCGACGTGGAGGGCGACCTGCCCGATCCGAGGCTCTCGGGCCGGAAGGCGCGGCTCGTCGTCTGGACGACCACGCCCTGGACCCTGCCCGCCAACCTGGCGGTCGCCGCGCACCCCGACTTCGTCTACGTGGCCTACGAGCTCGGCGGGTCCGTGCTCGTCGTGGCGAAGGAGCTCCTCGGCGCCTTCCTCGCCGAGGTGGCCCCCGGCGAGCTCGCGCCCGGCGAGGCGCCGTCGCCCCATTCCCCGGCGGCGCACGAGGCGGCAACCGGCGGTGGCGGCGTGCCGGGGGTGGCGCTCCGCGACCCCTCGAAGGTTCTCGCCACGCTCGAGGGGAAGGCCCTCGAGGGCGTGCGCTACCGCCACCCGTTCATGGAGCGGACCTCGCCCGTCATCCTGGGGAGCCACGTCACGCTCGAGGCGGGGACGGGGCTCGTCCACACCGCTCCCGGCCACGGGCAGGAGGACTACGAGGTCGGCATGAAGTACGGCCTCGCGGTGCTGAACCCCGTCGACGGCACCGGCCACTTCACGGCGGAGGCTGGCCGCTACGCGGGCCAGAGCATCTGGGACGGGAACAGGCTCATCGTCGCCGACCTCCACGCCTCGGGCCACCTGCTCTCCGACCCCAAGGCGACCCTTCGACACAGCTACCCGCACTGCTGGCGCTGCCACAAGCCGGTGATCTTCCGGGCCACCGACCAGTGGTTCCTCTCGCTCGAGCACGAGGACCTCCGCCGGCGAACCCTGGCGGAGATCGACCGGGTGCAGTGGATCCCTCGCTGGGGGCGCGAGCGCATCTACAACATGATCGAGCACCGCCCCGACTGGTGCCTCTCGCGCCAGCGCGTCTGGGGCGTGCCCATCGCCGTCTTCTACTGCGAGGGCTGCGGCGAGCCGCTCGTGTCGCCCCGGGTGATGGACCGCGTGGCCGACGTCTTCGAGGCCGAGGGGATCGAGGCCTGGTACCGGCGCGAGCCGGCCGAGTTCACCGCCGGGGAGAAGTGCGCGAGCTGCGGCGGGGCGGCATTCCGGCGGGAGCAGGACATCCTCGACGTGTGGTGGGACTCCGGCGTCTCCTGGGCGGCGGTGGCCGCGCGCGGGAAGAACATGGAGGTCCCGGTCGGGCTCTACCTGGAGGGGTCCGACCAGCACCGCGGCTGGTTCCACTCCTCGCTGCTCACCTCGATGGCCATCCGCGGCGGAGCGCCCTACAAGGCGGTGCTGACGCATGGCTTCGTCCTCGACGGTCAGGGCCGCGCCATGTCGAAGAGCGTGGGGAACGTCGTGGCCCCCGAGGAGATCATCAAGAAGTACGGGGCGGAGGTGCTGCGGCTGTGGGTGGCCGCCTCCGACTACCGAGACGACGTGCGGGTCTCCCCCGAGATCCTGAACGGCCTCGCCGAGGGCTACAGGAAGATCCGCAACACGGTGCGCTG
The DNA here is from genome assembly GCA_963754915.1 of uncultured delta proteobacterium. GTDB lineage: Bacteria > Myxococcota > Myxococcia > Myxococcales > Anaeromyxobacteraceae > DATJZG01. The sequence goes on from CAVWHZ010000016.1 coordinate 571,687, forward strand.
GGCGCTCGGCAACCTGCACGACTTCGACCCGGTCGCGGACGTCGTGGCGGTCGACGAGCTCGAGCCCTTCGACCGCTGGGCCTACGCGAAGCTCGTGGAGTGGCAGGACAAGGTGGAGAAGGCCTACGCGGACTACGAGTTCCACGTGGCCTACCACGCCACCATGGAGCTCGTGTCCGTGACGCTCTCGTCCGTCTACTACGACGTCATCAAGGACCGGCTCTACACCGCGCGCAAGGACGGCAAGGCGAGGCGAAGCGGGCAGACGGTGCTCTACTGGGTGGCCCAGGATCTCCTGAGGTTGCTCGCCCCCGTCCTCTCGTTCACGGCACACGAGGGCTGGAAGTACCTCCCCGGGAAGCCGCCGGCCGACAATGTCTTCCTGGCCGGGTTCCCGCGCCGGGCGCCGCCCCCGGATGCTCCCGCGCTCTTCGAGCGCTACGGCAAGCTGCTCTCGGTGCGCGAGGACGTGCTGAAGGCGCTCGAGGTGGCGCGCCGCGACAAGCTCATAGGCTCTGGCCTCGAGGCAAGGGTGAGCGTGCGGGCCGAGGGTGAGACCCTGGAGCTCCTCCGGGCGGCCGCGGCGGAGCTGCCGGCCCTCTTCATCGTCTCCGAGGTCGAGCTCGCCCCGGGGACTCCCGGCGTCGCGGTGGAGCGATCGAGCGGGCGGAAGTGCGAACGATGCTGGGTGTACGCCGTCGACGTGGGGCGGGACCCGGCCCACCCGACCGTATGCGGCAAGTGCGCGGCGGCGCTGTCATGAGAGCCAGCGCGTCGAAGTGGGTGCTCCTCGCCGCCGTCTTCGCGACGATGGTGGCCGCCGACCAGGTGACGAAGTACCTGGCGGTGGAGCGGCTCACCTTCGCCTTCGAGCGCCACCACCTCGAGACCGCGGCCGAGCGGGTCGGTGGGTTCTACACGCTGAAGCACCTCGAGAGCTCCGCTCGCGAGCCCTTCGTCGTGTGGAAGCCGGTGTGGCGCATGAGCTACGCCGAGAACCCGGGGGCCGCGTGGGGCCTCTTCCGCGGCATGCCCGGCGGGTTCCGAAACGCCTTCTTCCTCAGCGTGTCGCTCGCCGCGGTGGTGTTCATCCTCTGGTACTACCGGCGGCTTCGCCCCGACCAGCGCTTCATGCAGCTCGCGCTCGCCTTCGTGCTCTCCGGCGCGGTCGGAAACTTCATCGACCGGGTGGCGCGCGGCTACGTGGTCGATTTCGTCCAGTGGCATTGGTGGAACCGCCCCGAGCTCTACTGGCCGACCTTCAACGTGGCCGACTCGCTCATCGTCGTGGGCGTCGCCATGCTCATGCTCCACCCGAACGAGAAGCGCACCGAGGCGACCGGCGGGAAGAAGGCGGCCGCCCCGGACGTATCGGCATAGATGCTCCCCATCCTCTTCCAGATCGTGATCCCCGCCGGCTGGGCCCTTCCGGTGACCCTCGTCGGCGCCCTCTTGCTCGTCGCCGGCCGGGCGTGGTCCTACCGCCGGGCCTCCGCGCGGGAGGGCCACCGGGTCTCCTGGGGAGAGGCGCTGTGGAGCGACAAGGCGGTCGTCTTCGCGCTCGTGGTGGGCGTCGCGCTCGCCTGGCGCGCGGGCGTGCTCTCCGAGGACGTGCGCCTGCCGCTTCACAGCTACGGGCTCATGCTGGCGCTCGCCTTCATCGCCGCCATCTGGCTGGCGCAGCGGCAGGCCGTGCACGTCGGGCAGGACCCGCAGGCCGTCTCCGACCTGTCCTTCTGGGTCCTCGTGTCGGCGCTGGTCGGCAGCCGCGTCTACTTCATCCTCGTCAACTGGAACGACTACTTCGGCGCCAATGCCTGGATGACGACGCGGGTGGGCCGCATGCCGCGCCTCCTCGCCATCTGGGAGGGCGGCCTCGTCTTCTACGGCGGGTTCATCGCCGCCGCGTTCACCGCCTGGTGGTTCCTGCGCACGAAGAAGATTGCCTTCCTCCCCTACGCCGACACGCTCATCCCCTCGGTGGCCTTCGGCCAGTTCCTGGGGCGCATCGGTTGCTTCGGCGCCGGCTGCTGCTGGGGCCGCCCCTCCGATCCGCGGCTGCCCTGGGCGGCGAGGTTCCCGCCGGACTCGCTCGCCTACCAGAGCATGGCCCAGCGTGCGGATCCGGGTCGCTGGCTGTCGGCGGACCACCTCCACACCGTGGCGCTGCACCCGGTCCAGCTCTACGAGTCGGCGGGCGAGCTCCTCATCTTCCTCGTCCTCGTCTTCGTCGTCCGGCCGAACAAGCGCTTCAACGGGCAGGTGCTGGCGACGTGGCTCGTGCTCTACTCGCTGCTCCGGGCCACCACCGAGACGTTTCGCGGGGACGTCGAGCGGGGCGTCTACCTCGGGCTCGGGGCGGGCCAGTGGACGTCGATCGCCATCTTCACGGCGGGGGCGGCCATATGGGCGGCGGGCCGCCGCCACGCCCGCCAGGTGCTGGCCCAGCTGCCCGCCTGACGCCGCGGCAGCGCGAGAGGCGGATGTGCGATAGCACCTCCTCCCCTAGTTTGATCGGCACCTGCGCCGCCGATAGACTCGCGCCGTGGCCCCGCCCCCGCAGAAGCCCGGCGTGCCCCGCCTCGGCGGGCCCCAGCTCAGCGACTTCGAGTCCGGTAAGGAGAAGATCGCCAACGAGCGGCTCGAGGAGGTGTGCGGGGAGCTCGAGGAGGAGCTCGAGGAGATCAAGGTCAAGTACGAGATGTACTTCCTCGGCGTCGAGCGAATGGAGCCGGCGCGGCGGCGCGACGAGCTGAAGCGCAACATCGCGCGGCTCAAGAACGCCTTCACCCGCAATGCCGGGCTCCGCTTCCGCATCCAGTCGCTGCACGCACGTTACCTGTCCTATGAGCGAATGTGGATGCGCTCGGCCCGCGAGAAGGAGGACGGCACCTACCGACGCGACCTGTTCAAGGCGCGCCGGCGCCGGCTGCAGGAGTCGGCCGCGGCGAGGGGTGAGACCCAGAAGCGGCCCGCGCTGGATTCGGAGGACGTCGACCTGTCGGACTTTGGCGCGGGGAGCGAGCCCGCCGAGGCCGAGGCGGCGAACCCGCCCACACCGGCAGCGGCGTCGCCCGACGCCCAGCCCAAGGCGGCCCCGCCTGCCGCCCAGCCGGAGGCGGCGCGCCCCGCAGGGGCGGCCCCTCCCACTCCCCGGCCATCGCCCAGTCTCACCGAGGGACAACTGCGCTCGCTCTACGACGCCTACATCGACGCGAAAAAGCGCTGCAGCGAGGACGTGTCCCGCCTCACCTACGAGGCAGTAGCGAGGAGCGTGAACAAGCAGATCCCGGAGATCGTGACCCGCTACAACGCCCGCGAGGTGGAGTTCAAGGTGGTCATCAAGGACGGCAAGGCGATCCTGAAGGCCGTGCCGAAGACTTGAACCGCCGCGGCGCGGATCGGCGCGACGGGCCCCGGCCAATACGGGCTTGCTTCCCTAGAAGCCCGATCGTAAAACAGCCCCCCGGTTTGCTCGAGAGGGCAGCTGGAACGGCTCGCCTGGGTAGCTCAGTCGGTAGAGCAGGGGACTGAAAATCCCCGTGTCGGTGGTTCGATTCCGCCCCCAGGCACCAAACTCTGCGAAAGCACTGGGCCCGGCGATCCGATGGATCCGCCGGGTCCGCTGTTTTCCACGGCGGTGGTGCAGGCGGGAATCCGGCCTGGCTCCAACGTGGGGAACGTGGCTGAGCTACGGCGCGGAGGCGCACGATCGGGATGAGCCACCGCGCCACGCCAAGCGCGCTCGCCGCCATTGCCCTCTGGGGCTCGCTCGCGACCCTCTCGCTCCGGCTGCGCGCCGTCCCGCCCTTCCTCTTGGTGGGCGTTGCACTCTTGCTTGGCTCGCTCCTCGGACTGCACCGCATCTCGCGCCGCGATGTCCGGCCCAAGGCCCTTCTCGTGGGCGTCTACGGGTTGTTCGCGTACCACTTCTGCCTTTTCGTTGCGCTCCGGCTCGCGCCACCGGTCGAGGCAAATCTCATCAATTATCTCTGGCCCCTCCTCATCGTGGTCCTCTCACCGATCATGCTGGCGGGAACCGTGCTTCACGCCAGGCACGTCGCGGGGGCGCTGCTCGGCTTCAGTGGCGCCGCTCTACTCGTGACTGGCGGGCGCTTCGGCTACGACGCCAGCAGCATGCCCGGCTACTTCCTGGCGCTGCTCGCTGCCATCATCTGGTCGACGTTCTCTCTCCTCGCGCGGCGCATGGGCGGCTTCCGCTCCGGGAGCATCTCGACCTTCTGCGTTGCATCCGGAGCGCTCGCTCTCGCCTGCCACGCGCTGCTCGAGCCGAGCTACTCATTCCGTGTGAGCGACGTCCCCCCGCTCGTCTTCATCGGGCTCGGGCCGATGGGGGCCGCCTTCTACCTGTGGGACCGGGCCCTCGGGGAGGGCGACCCGCGCACCATCGGGACGCTCGCCTACCTCACGCCGCTCCTCTCGACGTTGCTTCTCACGCTCTTCGGGAGTGGCCGGCTCGGGCCGACTTCGCTCGCGGCCTTGGTCCTCATCGTGGGAGGGGCGGTGCTTGGCACCTGGAGCCCGCGTCGCCTGGCCAGCTAAGGGTGCGGGCAACACCCACGCGCCCGAGGCAGATTGCGACATCGACCCGACGTCCGAGCGCTCGACCCAGCGCAAGGCCTTCCAGAGCTTTCGCGCCAGGCGGACATGCTTCGCCTCTCTCAGACCGGATTCGACCGAAGGCCCCTGGCCCTCGCTGGGGTAGAGATCCTCGGCCTGGGAACGATTCCCTGGATTTTCGGCGGGGGCCAGGCCAAGAAGTCCACATGAAAACCCCGTTCGCCACCTCGGCAGCCGTGCTCGGGTTGTTCGCCCTCCCGGTCGCCGCCCAGGACGTCAAGGCCCCCGCCGGAGTAGCGATCGTGAACCCGGCCGCCACCGGCCTGAAGATGCCGTGGAGCCGGGTGAAGGACATCGCGGTCCGCGCCGCGGAGAAAATGCCCGAGGAGCAGTATGGCTTCCGGCCCACCCCGGACGTGAGGACCTTCGGCCAGATTGTCGGCCACCTCGCCGACGCGAACGCGACGATGTGCTCGATGGCGCTCGGCGAGAAGATCGAGCCGTGGACCGTCGAGAAGACGAAGACGTCCAAGGCGGACCTCGTCGCGGCGCTGAAGGAGTCGGTTGCGATCTGCGACCGCGCCTTCGCGCAGGGGGACGCCCTCCTCGCGACGGGGCTGAGGCTCTTCGGCATCGACACGAACCGCTTCGCCCTTGTCGGGATCGTCATCGGTCACGGGTTCGAGCACTACGGGAACATGGTGACGTACATGCGGATCAAGGGATTGGTCCCCCCATCCAGCGAGAATCCACCCGGTTCGAAGTCCGCCCCGAAGTGAACGATTACCGGCCGAGGCAGCCACCTCGTGCCGCGGCTCGACACGCGACAAGGGCTCAGGTTGGGCCTCATCACGACGCTGTGACTTCTCCGGGGGCGGCTGATAAGGCGCGGCCGGCCTGGCAGCGCAGGTGCAACGGCGACCAGTTGGCAGCGTCGGGGCGAGGAGGGACGCCGGCCCCGAACTGCTTCCCGGCAGGCGCTTGCTCACCGGCCGCCCGCGCGTCGGATGGTTTCCTCCAGGATTGCGAGCACCAGCTGGTCCTTTGCCGAGGCAGCGCCGCGCTTCAGGTCGGCGAGTGTCTCGAGTCACACGCTGTCCCGCGACGTCGATAGAGAGCGACTTCGGCAGCAAGTCCCCGTAACCGAGACCACCCTCGATGGCTCCGAGAACATCGAGCGGCCCCAAGTCAGTCATGAGAAGCTGATGCCCTTCGCCGAGAAGGGCATCCCGTGTGGGACGAAGGACCTGACCCTCGGGCCTACCCCGGTAACGAGCGTTGACGGAGTCGAGGAAGGCGAGCAGCCGATCCACGTTGCCCGCCTCGCGACGGTGGACCACTTCCACGTCCATCGTCGTGAGCGGCGCCCCCTGGGCCACGGCCGCAAGGCCGCCCACGAGAAGGAAGTCAGCGCCGCTCGCCGCCAGGCGTGCCAGGAGCGTCGTGAGGCTTGGCGGCGGCGAAGCCATGGCGGAGTTCTTCGATCGTCCGCAGCATCGTGTCGTTCAGGCGCAGACGCTCCTCGGGCGAAAGCGCGAGCAGGGTGTCGACGAGCGTCACGTCGACGGACCCCGTGGATGACGTCGTTCGGCCCACTTTCTGTGACGGCAATCCCGACATCCAGGAGTATGTCTAGCAGACGAACGAGACACGGGGGCGCGTCGGCCAGTCTGAGCGGCTCGCCAGCCGCACCGATCCCCAGGTGCGCCAGAGTCCGTTTGAGCATCTCGCGCGTCACCGAGGAGGATGGACGGGGTCGACCCACACCTCGTCCGAGGGCTCCGCCCCGGCGATGTCGAGGTTCACGACCACGGGGTCCTTGTCGCTCCGGACGAGCACGCATTCGAGCGGCTCGGAGGCGCTCGCATTCATCTCCTGGTGTGGCACCCAGGGCGGCACGAAGATGAAGTCTCCCGCTCCTGCTTCGGCGACGAACTCGAGGCGCTCGCCCCAGCGCATCCGGGCGCGGCCTCTCACGACGTAGATGACGCTCTCCAGCTCGCCGTGATGGTGCGCGCCCGTCTTCGCGGCCGGGTGGATGTTGACCGTGCCTGCCCAGAGCTTGCGGGCTCCCACCTTCGCGAAATCGATCGCGGCGGCGCGCGACATGCCCGGCGTCTGGGGTGTGTTCCGGTCCAGGTCGGGGGCGTGCACGATCCGCACGCCGTGATCGCGCCAGGAGCTGCTCGAGGGCCCGTCGGACATGATTCGAGTCTAACGAGCCAATGGACCAAGTGCAGTCCCGCGACTCTCACCTACCGCGACGCTCCAGGTGCAGGTGCGGCGACAAGCCCGGGTCGATCGCTCGGCCCGAGCGCCATGGGTCCCCCAGGCGCAACGCCCGGCAGGGGAATGCTTGCCGGGTCTCTTACCTCGTCCGAGTGGTCCCGGCGGTCGGCTAGAGCCCCGTTCGTCCGTCGCGGCCGGTGAGCTTCCGGAAGACAAGGATGTGGCCGGCGATCGCCGCGGCGACCATCACGGAGGGGAGCCACACGAAGGGGAAGTAGGCGATCCAGGTGTTCAGATCCCGATCGCCGAAGGCATGGAACACCGGGGTAGCGGCGATGCCGAGCCCCATGGCGACGGCCACGAGCACCGACCCCATCGCGTTCCACGCGAGGACGAGCCAACGTGGCGCGCGGCCGGACGCGACCCAGGGAGCGAGGACGAGAGCCGTCGTGCCCGTGACGATGTCGAAGTTCCAACCTGTCCAGGTCATCTGGCTGGGCATGACACCGGCCTCGGCCGCCTTGTGCATGACAAGCTCGAGCGGGAGCCGAAAGGCCTGGAAACCGACAAGGGCCGCGAGCGGTAGCCCCTCGGCCAGGAGCTTGCCGGACTTGGAGGCGCCGAGCAGGACGGCTCCCCCTAGCGAGAAGGCTGCTACCAGCACGAGCGGAGGTGGCCGAAGGCTCTTGCTCGCGAGCGCCCCGCTTGCAGCGGCGATGGCGAAGCCTCCCAACCATCCCACCACCACAACCGCCGCCTGTCCCGTCTCACTGAGGACGGCACTCGGCGGCAGACCAGTGCGCGTTCCGGCGGCACGAACGCCGAAGATGAAGATGATGGCGAGGACGACGGCGATGGTGGCGATACCCCAGGTCACGATGGGCGGTGCCGGAAACGGGTACACGCTGCGGGATCTTCGAGGCGCTCCACTCCTGAAGGCGGGCCCGATGGGGCTGCACCCATCCTGGGGCTGTGCCGGTCGGTACTGAACCTTCCGAAGCGCGTCGCTGCCAATTCGGTCGTCCCCGGCAGCCCAGGCAGGTCTTGTGGGTGCTTCGAATGCGTGGACGTGCGCGCCCGGGCCGACCTGCCCGTCGTCCAGCGCACGCACCTTCCTCAGGCTAGATCCGCCACATGGACCCATCCCGAGAAGGTGGCCTCCTGGCGTGGCAGTTCCGGAACTATCCGAACGGCCATCGCGACCGGCGCAACCTGGCGGTGCACGCAGCCACCGCGCCCTTCTTTGTGGCCGGGACCTGCGCCTTGGTGCTGGCGCCGTTCACGAGCTCGTGGCTGCTCGCATTCGCGGTGCCCGCCGTGGCCCTGCCCCTCTTCCTTCAGGGGCGCGGCCACCGCTTGGAGGCCAACCGGCCCGCGCCGTTCCATGGCCCCGGCGACTTCGTGGTGCGGCTCTTCGTGGAGCAGTGGGTCACTTTCCCGCGCTACGTCCTGAGCGGAGGCTTTTCCCGGGCCTGGCGGGCGACCGAGGGGTCGGCGGAGCGGGCCCGGCCCGTGTAGGACACCGGACCTCGCCGATGTCGATCACGCGGTCGACGTCGTGCAAGGTCGTGAGCGCGATGCCAGGGAGAGCCCCGAGCCGGGTGGTCTGCGACGGCACGAACTCCCGACCACCTCTCGGTGCCGAGATGGCGCACCGCAGCCGCCGTCACACCGATCCCGAGAGCGTGTCCGCAAAGTACTCGTTGGCCGCCGCGTCGTCCCGCTTCGAGTAGAGGTAGCGTTCGAACGCGTTCCGCTCGTGCCAGACGATGCCGAGCTCCCACACACAGAACGTTGGCAGATGGCCTCGGCGCTCGAACGGCTCGTAGGCCGAGTTCGCCGGGAGATCCTTCAGGTAGACGGTCTGCCAGATCTCGTTCGAGCAACGCCATGTCATGACCATGAGCATCGCGACACCGACTCCAATGTGCAGGATGACAAACCCCATGGTGCTCCCGAAGTCGATGCGCGTGCTCTCCACATCCGAGACGATGCGCGTTCGGCTCTCCTGGGCGAGCGCGTCGCCAATGACGTACTCCTCGTACCGCAGGTCGTACCACTTGAATCGCGTCCCGCCGGCGACGAGCTCCGGCCGGGGGACGACGACCTTCGGGCGATGGCTGTATCCGACGGGAACAGGGTCCCTCGAGAGGTCGGGCATGCCGAGCAGTCTGTCGCTATCGGCCCTTGCCGTCCACGCGCCTCAGGCGGGGCGCGAACGCTTGCTCAGCCCCTCCTTCTCGCTCTCGGCGAGCAGGTCACGGGGGAGGTTCGGCGGCTGCGTCCGCTGATCGTTGCCGTTGTGACCGAGGCGGCGGAGCCGCCACCGGTCTCCCTGCTGGGTGCAGCGGGCCCGGCGAGGAAAAACGACTACTGCGCGAGCCCGTGGCGCGCGAGGATCGTCGCCCAGCGGGGGTCGCCGCGCATCGGTGCCCAGTAGGGCGTGTTGCGGAGGTCAGCGCCGTCGGCGTATCCGCCCGCCAGCGCCTCCTCGAGCGCCGCGAAGCCACGGTCCAGGTCACCGAGCTGGGCGTAGGCCATGGCACGCCAGGCCGTGTCGAGGTTGGTCTTTCGCCCCTCCAGCGTCGCCAGCGCCTCTCGCGGGCGCTTCGACGAAAGTGCCAGCCAGAACTGGCCGGCGCCCACCAAAGAGCGCGCGTCCACGGGTGCCGCCCGAAGGGCCGAGAGGTCCGCCTCGGCCTCGGCCATCCGCCCCTGCTGCACGTGGATCCGGAGGAGGTGGTACTGCGATGACGGGAAGAGGGGCTGGAGCGCGAGGGCCCGTCGGCACGCCCTTTCCGCCTCCTCGAGGTTTGGTGGGCCGGCATAGCCGAGCGCCCAGCAGAGTTGGTCCCAGGCCAGGTGGTCGCGCGGAGTCTGCTCCAGTGCGCGACGGTACTGCGCGGCAGCGCCCAGGTAGTCGAAGCGAAGGGCCCGAAGGTCTCCGGCCGCCTGGATGGCCGTAGGGAGCTGCGGGTCGAGCGCAAGCGCCCGGCCGGCGAGCGCCTCGGCGCGGGCGAGGCGCTCCGGGGTGCTGTCGAAGTCGCGGTAGCTCAGCGCCTCGGCCACGGCCATGCTCGCCAAGGCCGGGGCGAAGTTCGGATCGATCCGGAGCGCCCGGTCGAAGTGCGCGATGGCGTCCTTCATCACGGCCGGATCGTCGGCGCCCTGGCCATACCGCGCCTGTCCCTTCAGGAACTCGTCGTACGCAGCGGCGTTGCGGGTGCCCCAGTTGGCGAGTGAGCTCAGCTCGCCCGGGGAGAGCTTCAGGCCGAGCGCCTCGACGATCCGGCCCGCGAGGCGCTCCTGCACCGCAAAGATGTCGTCGAGCCGCGCGTCCTGGTCCTCTGACCAGATTTGGACGGCGTCGCTCGTTCTCACCAACGCTGCGGTGACGCGGACCCGGTCACCGGCGCGGCGGACGCTTCCCTCGACCAGGTACGCCACGCCGAGCTCGCTGCCGATCTCCCGTGCGGAGCGCGCAGTGCCCTTGTACTTCGCCGCGCTGGTGCGCGCGGTGACGGCGAGGCCGCGCAGGCGGGAAAGCTTGCTCGTGATCTCCTCGGTCATCCCGTCGCCAAAGTAGTCCTGCCCCGGGTCGCCGGAGATGTTGACGAGAGGGAGCACGGCGACGGAGGGGGCGGCCGCGCCGGCCGCCTGGCCGGCAGTTGCCGCGGGCGTCGTGGCCGGCCCGCGCCACAGGAAATGCCAGGCGAGGCCGGGAGCCGCGGCGACGAGTCCCAGGCCCACCAGGAGGAATGCAAGCCGGGCGCCCCTGAGCCGCGAGGCCGGGGGCGATGCCCCGCTCCCATCCGCGTATGCCGCTGTCCGCTCGATCCCCCCGGAGCGAAGGTCGAAGATCCAGGCGAGCACCATGGTCGATGGGAACCCGGTGGCGAGCACGAGGACGACCGCGCTGAGCGTCCACTCGGGCAGGTGCAGCCCGTGCATCACCGGCTCGTAGATCTGGAGGACGGCGAACGAGAACACGCCCCACCCGATCAGGGCGCGGATGACGCGTCTGCGCCTCAACTCGGAGATAAACTGCTGAAAGCGTTTCAAGTCCGGGGCATCTTAGTCGAGGGTCCGGCTCCCTGCACCAAGTGCCAAGGAAGGCCGACCAGCTCCGGCGAGCCTCCCGAGCGCATTGCGCCACCGCCCTCGCCGTCCCGAGTGGTGGCCCTGTTCTCGACGATCGCGCGGCGCCCACCCTTGTTTGCACCACTCCGCAGCTCGGTCGACGGCGAGCGCGAACGTTGCTTCGAGGGAACGTGCATCGTGCCCGCGACAAAGTGCGCGCCCATGAAACGAACAAGGCGCCCCTGTCTCGTCGCACTGGCCTCCGGACGAGCACTGCCCCGGCCGTCGGGCGCTCGGCGCCTCCGCAGAAGGCCACGGTCAACGTCGAGGCCGACGAGCCCGGCTGGAAGGACGTTGGTCTTCGCGGGTCAGACCCAAAGACGCCGAACCTCGACAAGCTCGCCGCCGGGGGGGAGCGCGTCTCGAGCCGCTCTACGCGGAGTCCTCGTGCACGCCGACGAGGGCAGCGCTCACGATGCGCGGAAGGCCTGCAAGGCCACCGGCCCTTTCCGATGAGCCCTGACGCCGCAGATCGAAGCCGGAGGCTCCGGAGCCGATGGCAGGAGCGATCGGGCCTCAGACTACGGTGACGTCCGGGGACTGGAAGCGCGTCCTTCGGCTGCTGCTTCTGCCCTCAAGCGTGCGAAAGCGGGGACGTTATCAGGAGAAACCTGGCCCGCTTCCGAGCCCACCTCCACGCCGCGAGCGCCAGCCACCGGCCCGCCATTGGGGTTGGGCTCCCGAATGCTGCAGCGGCGCAAGTTGGCGAGGCACAAGGAAAGCAGACAGGTAGCGCCGCACACGGCGCACCGAGGTCACATTCACGAAAGGGAACCGCCAGGATGAAGATCCTTAGGAAAGCCGACGCCATGAGGGAAGGCAACGAAGAGAAGGCTCCCCATTTGGCTGGGAGGCCAGATGACGTTACGCCGCAGATCGCGAGGCGTGCCTACGAACTGTACGAGCAGCGAGGCCGCCAGGAAGGCCGAGCAGTCGAGGACTGGGGGCAGGCCGAGCGAGAGATTCGGAAGGATGCAGCGCACAAGTAGGCGTGCTTCTACGGAAGACCTTAGCCGAGCCGAAGGACGCTCGAGCCGGAGGAGGTCGGATCAGTTTCTCCCGACTGCGAAGGGGCGGCGTTCGGCTTGGCCCACATCCTCCAGCGAGAGTGGGGAAAGCATGAACTGGCTCGTCGTCGTAGCCATCGCTGCTGCGCTCGGCGCCTCGGCTTGCACCGCCGGCCAGGTCGGCTCGCCGGGCCAGGCGACGCAGCCGTACACGAGAACCTACAGCGAACGGAGCCAGTACCAGCAGGAGCCCCAACAGGCTGGCCCGTTCGATGACGCAAGCGACCAGCAACAGCGCAACTCCGACCAGAAGAAGCAACAGAAGCAGTCCGACCAACTGCAGTCGGACAAGGAGCAGCAGCAATACGACAAACAGCGCCAGTCGGGGAACGCGCAGCCTCCCTCCCCTTAGAAGATCGGGGGGAATGAGCTCAGCGCCCCGTTCCCGCCACTGCGGGCTCGAAACCGTGGAAGAAGCAGCGTCGCCGCTGAGTCGCCCTCCATCAGGCTAGGACAGTCAGGTGACCCCAACACGCATCCCGCCACGCCGTACAGCGTCCCTATCTTGAGAATGCGGAGGCGTTGTCGTGGAGTGATGGGGCCATTGCCCCGCTCCGGGCGGCGGTCCCCGCCTGCCACCCTCCACCCGAATCGGCGGCGCGTCTTAGGCGCGCGGGTGGCAGCCTGATGACCCGCGGAGCTGCCCACCGGATGTCCCCCGCACCGTCGGTCAGTCGACCCTTCGCAGCGACTTCGACGCGGCAAGCTGCACAGCCAGGTTGCGCCGCGTTGAGGGAGACCGGAGGGGGCGACTTCCGCCGCCGGCGGGTGCCGATGGCCCAGGACAGGGTGAAGACGGCCACGAAGGCGGCCCACGCGAACAGGATCGGCATCATGCGGTCACCCCGAGGCAGATATCGATCGATGACTGTGGCAGGTCGCCCGAGCGACACGCAACGCGCCGCCCCAAGGGGTCCTGGGGCCTTTGAGCTGTGCCGACCGCAGCGGGAACGCCCGGTGTCGCCCCTCGAGAGCTCGCCTAGCGCGGCTGGACGTGCTGCATCTCGGTCCAGCTGCCGTTCAGGTGCGCGTTGGGATTGAAGTTGGGCGAATCGGAGAGGATGTATTCGCCAGTGCCGTTGCTCCACGCGTGTCCGTATTGGTTGGACAACTCCACCCTCTCGCCCGAATTGGGATCGCGATAGGTCTCGACGTCGCGGATGTACTGGCTGAACTGCTGGTGCTGCACGTCCTGCGCGTGCTGCTGATGCTGGAAGGTTTCGTTCTGGATGCGGTGGATGTCCTCGGCCGATTGCTGCCGGATCTTCTGGCGGTCCGCCTCGCCCTTCTGGCGGATGGCCGCGATGTTTGCCTGCACCTGTGCCACGCGCCCCTGCCAGTCTGGCTCGATGATCATGGTCGAGACGATGAGCTGAAAGAGCTTCTGATTCGACTCCAGCTGCCCGGCCGGGGCGCGCATGGCAAAGAGCAACCGCGCCTCCTCCGTGTAGCTGGTGGTCTCGCCCATGCGGCCACCGCTGAACACCGGTAGAGGCCGCGCGTGCACGGTGACGACCGTGCTCAGCCATTCCTCGACCGGGACGCCCTTCGATTCGTAAGCCACCTTGGCGCGCGCCGATTCGGAGGAGATGCGCACCTTCAGACCGACTTGCTGCGCCTGCGCCTGTGCCTGCTGTGTCTGCTTCTGCAGCGACTCGTTCACGCCGGGGATCGGTTCGACGCCCAGCACCCGCGCGCCCGGGCGCGCCTTGGGCGCCATCACCTTGGTGACGAAATCGGCGGCGTGCATCGGCTGCATCAGGTCGCATCCCGCCTTCCCGAACTTCTGGGCTTGCTGGTTGCTCGACTGCATCATCTGACGCGAGTTCGGATCGTCGGCCCACTGCCAGACGTAGGCGGGCAAGAGCTCGATGGCGAGCTTTCCGTCTGGGCTCTGGGCGCGGAAGCTCAGCTTCACCATCTCGCCGCAGGGCATGCCCTTCGGGTAGACGACGTCGCTCTCGAACTTCCAGTCGCTGGGGATGAGCATCGAGATCGCCGGCAGCGGCTTCTCGAAGCCGTAGCGATCGACGAGTGCGACCTTCTTCATCCGATGAAACTTGGCGTCCGCGGAGGTGTCGCCCGCCGAGGCGGCGCAGGCAAGGAGAACGGCGAGAAGGGCTGTCCCCGTGAGAAGGCCGCGCATGGTGGACCTCGCTGGAAATGGCCAGGCAGGGCGCCAAGACAGGGCGCGTCCCGTTCCCGGAACAGGGGCCAGTCGGCTTCGAGCGGAACGCAGAGGCGGCTGCCGGTGAAGCATCCGACTCGCAGCTTACGTCCGGTGTTGTCCATTGCGGAAACTGATTCGGCGACGTCTCCTGCCCCGCCGCCGCCGAAGCGGGGCAGCGCTTGAGTTCCCCGGGAAGCGCCAATGCCGCTAGCCTTCAGTCGAAGGGGGCCGGCGCTCACGAGTGGAATCGGGCCGAACCTGCGCGGGGAACGACGCCCCTCGGACGGCTCGCCTGTGGGCCCGGCACTCACGCGTCGCGGAATGGGATCCGCCTGACGCGCGAAGCCTCAATAGCGTCGCTCCCCCGGATTCCGATCGGAGCCGAGCACTTCCATCCAGGCCGGGTACTCCGGAGCGAGCTTGCTCACCTCGTCAAGCGCCTTCCTGTCCTCGTCGGACAGGATGACGTCGACGGCCTTCAGGTTGTCCTCGAGCTGGGAGGGCTTTCGTGCGCCGATGATCACGCTCGTCACGACCTCCTGCGAGAGCAGCCAGGCGAGGGCAACCTGCGCCACCGACGCCTGGCGGCGAGCCGCGACCGTTCCGAGGACGTCGAGGACCTCGAAGCCCTTCTCCTTGTTCACGGGCGGGAAGTCGAACTTGGCACGCCGCGCCGCTTCGTCGCCGCCGGTCCGCGTAAACTTGCCCGAGAGAAATCCCCCGGCCAGCGGGCTCCACACGAGCAGCCCCAGGCCCTGGTCCTTGAGCAGCGGGATGGTATGCCGCTCCAGGTCGCGCCCGACGAGCGAATAGTACGACTGCGAGCAGCGGAACCGCTCGAGCTGCTGCGCCCGCGAGATCCCGAGCGCCTTCATGAGCACCCACGCCTCGAGGTTCGAGCAGCCGATGTAGCGCACCTTGCCCGCTCGCACGAGGTCGTCGAGAGCGCCGAGCGTGTCCTCCAGGTTCGTGAGCGGGTCGGACCGATGAATCTGGTACAGGTCGATGTAGTCGGTGCGCAGCCGCTTCAGGCTTGCCTCCACCGATTCCACGATGTGAAGGCGCGACAGCCCCACCTGGTTCGGGCCCGGACCCATGCGCCCGCGTACCTTGGTGGCGAGTATGACCTCGTGGCGCCGCCCCTGGAGCGCCTGGCCGACCATGGTCTCCGACTCGCCGGCGGCGTAGACATTCGCCGTGTCGATGAAGTTGATCCCGGCATCCATCGCTCGATGCACGAGCGCGGTCGCGGCGGACTGGTCGAGACCACCGATCGCCGCCCAGAACTGCGCAGCTCCGCCGAACGTCATCGTGCCCAGGCACAATTCCGAAACGAACACGCCTGTGTCTGCCAGCGGGCGGTATTTCATCGCAGGTACCTCCAGTCTTGGGGTGACGAACGACGCCATCCTATACAACGTCGCGTGCGGCCGACCGGCGTGGTCGGCGTGCGCCACGCTTGCTTACTTCGGCGTGACCTGAACCGCGAGGCTCTGAAGCTTGGACTGGGGCCAGTCCGGGAACGTGTCGAAGGTCGAGAAGAACAGCCGCGGCGCTGCCCCGCCGACGAGAGGGTTGCCCCCCTCTCCGATGAGCGTCGGATAGAAGGGCTCCTCGCCTGCCGGAGGGGCGAAGGTGGCGAGCGGTGAGGTCCAGTGGAGGAGATCGGTCGAGCTGCGGACGATGAAGTTCGTCGGCTGAGTTCCGCCCACGGACCTCTGGTGGACCATCAGGTACGCGCTGGCGAGACTGTCCCAGACCACGGTGGGCAGGAAGCTGTTGGCATCGTCGAACAGCGGCGTGAAGTGGCCGGACGCGGTGTTCTCGGTCGGATCGCCGCTCGCGGCGCGCGGGCTCCAGGGATCGCTCGCCGTCGCGTCGTACTTGCGGAACAGGCCCGCGACGGTGGTCGGGCTGCTGCTGCTCAGCGGGACGACCGCGGAGATCACCTGGTCGAAGGGGGCGCGCGCCACCGCGACACACGCCGCATTGGCGCAGGGTCCAGGGCCGGTCGGGTCGTAGTCCTCGTAGAGGACGTACAGGTAGGCGCTCGACGGGCTTGTCGGCGGCGCGGCGAGCCAGTGGCCGTTCGCGTCTGCCACCACCATCGTCCCGTACCCGATGCCGATGTTCTTGCTGCCGCCCTCGTAGGCGGACAGCGGCGGGTAGGCCTGGATGATCTGGCCGACGGAGCGAAAGGTCGCGCCGCCGTCGAGCGACACCGCGAGCCCGATGCCGCCGTAGAAGCAGGGGACGTTGCCGCACAGGCCGTTCCCGGTCGGAATCGTCCAATGAATCTCGCCGTGATAGGTCATGAGCAGGCCCTCGGTCGACCCGCTCTGGAAGGGCACGACGGAGCCACCACCCGCGTAGTCCCTGTCGAAGATCCATCCCGCCGGCGCCGCCCCGAGGCTGAACAGGGCCTTGCACTGAGAAGCCGGAAGCCCGGTGAGCTGGTCGAGGGAGCCCTTGAAGGCAAAGGCGCCCTGGACGTTCGGCGACCCGGTGCAGGCCGTGGAGCCCTTTGCCGAGCCGAAGAAGGTGTAGCCGCCGCCGCTCGCGACGGCACCCATCGTGCCGTCGACAGGTCCCCACTGAAACCCGTTCGCCACGAACTGGGCGTGCGTCGCAAACGTGCTCGCCGGCCCGAGGGCGATGCTGAAGCCGCCGGCGCTGCCCCCCGACCCGCTCCCGCCGCAGGCCCACACAGGGAAGAGCAGCAGGAGCCATCGCATCCTCGCTCTGGCGTTCATCTCGGTCTCCTGCTCCCAAGTGCGCTGGTCCCAGATGCCGCGGCAGCCAGGGACCGCGGTGACGCTCGGTGTGAAGGGCCGCGGACCGTCGCCGCGAGACACCTATCGGCGACGCTCCTCGGATGCAACCGCTTCCCCCTCGGCGAGATCGACAAGCACGATCCGGCGGCTCCGGTGGCACTCGGTCCGAGCACGGCTATCATGTGCTCGCGATGAGTGCGCATCCCATCGAGCAAGTCCTGGCTGGCTTGAATGTGGCCGGCGTCCGCTATCTCATCGTAGGGGGTGTGGCGGCGGTGCTCCACGGACACCTGCGGACGACTGCCGACCTCGACCTCGTGGTGGCGCTCGACCCGGCAAACGCCCTGCGCGCGGTCCGGGCGCTTGAAGGCCTGGGATTCAAGCCACGAGTCCCCGTTTCGGCCGTCCGGTTCGCAGACGCCAACGCGCGGTAGGTCTTCGTCGTTTCCCTTGGAGCCCGCGCACTACTCGCGCAACCCGGCAACTGTTCGCCACCGCCGAGGATCGCGCAAACAGGGTCGCGCCCGCTACGACGTTGCCGCGGCCGGCGGCTTATTCGCCGTCGCGACGGGCACCGCCGGGAAGGCCATCCCGACGGCCAGGGCCGCACCGGCGATGCCCGCCAATGCCCAAAACAGCCGGATCATTCCGACCTGGAGCACGCTGGAGAGCGAGGAGAGCAGCGCCGGGTCGAGCAGCGCGCGCTCCGGCCCGAGCAACTGCTCCACCTGCTCCGGCGTCGCCGGGCCGCTGGCGAGCGAGGCGGCGAGCAGGCCACCGAGAACGCCGACGGCGAGGGTGCCTCCGATGGTGCGGAAGAACATCGTCGAGGCGGTCGCAACGCCGCGCCGGTTCCACGGGACGCTCGTCTGCACCGCGATGACGGTTGGCGTGTTGGCGAGGCCGAGCCCGATGCCGTAGAGACCGGTGAAGAGGCGCGGAAGCCACGCGGAGGCGCCGGGGCGTAGCAGCAGCGCCAGCCCCAGCGCCGCGAGAAACGAGACCGCGAGCCCTCCCCGGATGAGGGGCCGGTAGCCGACGCGGTGGAGGACGCGGCCACTCACCGCCGAGGCGATGGGCCAGCCGATGACCATCGGCGCGATGGCGCTACCCGCGACGGTCGGGCTTCCGCCGAGGACGCTCTGCACGTAGAGCGGCACGAAGGTGACGGTGGCGATCATCGCGGCGCCCACCAGGGCGCCGGTGGCGGATGCGACGCCGATCACCCGGTGGGCGAAGAGGTCGAGCGGCAACAGCGGCTCGGCGGCGTGCCGCTCCACCATGACGAACAGCAGACCGAGCACGATCGCTGCGGGCAGCGCCCACGAGCCCATCGCCCGCGACCGGGTTGCGGTCAGCACGGCCAAGACCGTGCCGGCGAGGAGAAGGGCACCGGCCAGGTCCAGCCGGTGCTCGTGACGCTCCACCTTCTCGTGGTAGGCGGCCTGGAGCACGGCGGCGCAACCGAGCCCGAGCGGCACGTTCACGTAGAAGACCCAGCGCCAGGAGAGCCAGTGGACGATGGCACCGCCGAGCAGCGGCCCCACGAGGCCCGCCACGCCCCACACGGCCCCGAAGACGCCCTGCATCCGCCCGCGCTCCCGCACGTCGAAGAGGTCGCCGACGATCGTAAGCGCCATGGGCTGGATCGCCCCGGCGCCGAGCCCCTGGAGCGCCCGGAAGGCCACCAGGGCGCCCATGCTCCCGGCGCGGCCGCACGCCATCGAGCCCGAGAGGAAGAGGGCGATGCCCACCAGCATCACCGGCTTGCGGCCGCGGAGGTCGGCGAGCTTCCCGTAAATGGGCACCGATACGGTCGCGGTGAGCATGTATGCCGAGAACGCCCATGCATACAGGTGCAGCCCGCCGAGGTCGCCAACGGCGGTCGGCATGGCGGTGGAGACCACCGTCATCTCCATCGCCGCGAGGAAGAGCCCGAGGAGCAGGGCGACGACCGTCAGCGGTCGGTTGGTCTTGCGCACGCCGGTCGAGTAGCCCCCCGGGCGGGCGCTCGTCAACCTGCGTCTTCCCCACCCCCGCGGGGCCGGGCCTCCCGAGGTTAGCTCCCGAAGCCGGGGATCGCCGCAGGCTCCTCCTACCCGGCGCCGCAGGCGAGGAGCTTTCGCGCCAGCACCGCCTCCTCGGCGGGGTTGCGGACGAGCAGCAGCGCGGCGCGAAGCTGGACGGCGGCGCGCTCGGGCCGCCCGGCCCTGAGCTCGAACTCGGCCACCGCCGCGGGCAGGAAGGGGTAGCGCGCCAGGCGCTCGCGGTCCCCGATCTCGGCGAGGGCCTTCAGCCCAGCCTCGGGCCCGTCGGCCATCCCGACGGCGATCGCCCGGTTGAGCTCCACCACCGGCGTCGGCCGCAACCGCAGCAGGAGGTCGTAGAGCTGGCGGATGGAGCCCCAGTCCGTCTCCGGGAAGCTCTCCGCCGCCGAGTGCCGGGCGGCGATGGCGGCCTCGAGGTGCCACGCGGTGAGCGCCACCCCCGCCGCAGAGAGGTCGAGCCGGCGCAGGCCCTCGGCGATGAGTTTGCGGTCCCAGGTGCGACGGTCCTGCTCCGCGAGCAGCAGCAAGTTCCCGTCGTCGTCGACCCGCCCCGGCAGCCGTGCCGCCAGCAAGCAGAAGAGTGCCAGCAGCGCCTGGGTCTCGGGGCCGGCCGCGGCCGGAAGCCTCGAGAGCAGCAGGCACAGCCGCAGCGCCTCGTGGCAGAGGTCCTCCCGAACCGCCTGCTGCGGGTGGGCGCCGTGGTAGCCCTCGTTGAAGAGGAGGTAGATGGCGCTCTGCACCGAGGGGAGGCGCGAGCGCACCTGGGCAGGGTCGCGCACCTCGAAGAGCGCTCCCCGCTCCTCCAGCGCGCGTCGGGAGCGGAAGAGCTGCTTCTCCACGGCCGACTCGCCAGAGAGGAAGGCCTGGGAGATCTCCTGCACCGAGAATCCGCAGAGGTACTTGAGGATCACCCCCACCTGCGCCACGGCGGACAGCGCGGGGTCGCAGCAGGAGAACATCAGCCGGAGCTCGTCGTCGGAGATGGCGTGCTCGTCGTCGACCTCGGCCGCCGGCGACTCGAGCGCCGCCAGAAGCTCGGGCCCGATCGGGTCCAGCCGGTCCTGCCGGCGCAGCAGGTCGATGGCCCGGTTGTGGGCGGACCGCATCAGCCACGCAGCCGGGTTCCGGGGGGCCCCGCTGAACTTCCACGTCTCGAGCGCGCGCGCGAGCGCGTCCTGCACCGCGTCCTCGGCGAGCGCCAGGTGGCGGACGCCGAGGGCGCGGACCAGCGACGAGACCATACGTCCCGCCTCGCGGCGGAAGAGGTGATCGGCGAGGCGGAAGGCGTCGTCCTTCACATCGCCCGGACCGGCCGAACCTCGACGGCTCCGTCCTTCTCGTAGGTCGGGCAGCCGCGGGCAATCTCGACGGCGGCGTCGAGGTCCTTGGCCTCGACGATGGCATAGCCGCCCACGAGGTCCTTCGACTCGGCGAAGGGCCCGTCGGAGACGGTCTTGCGATTGCCTCGAACCACCTTGCCGCCAAGCTCGAGCGGCGCGCCCTGCCCCTTGTACACGCCCGACTTGGAGAGCCCGTCGAACCAGGCAAACCACTTCTGCATGTGCTGCTGCATCTGCTCCGGTGAGTCGCCCCCGGAATTGCCGCCTCGGAAGATCAACATGAAGTTGGCCATCGCCTTACCCCTTGAATTGTGAGCCGGTGGATTCCGGTCCCTACGGTCTATCGACGGTCGAGGCCGCCCGATCCGGACAAGGCTAACCGGGGCGGTTCGCACCGGCATGGCTCGCCCCGCGAGGACGCCGTGGCGAGTCGTGAGCTCCTCCGACATGAATCGTCCGCGAGCCGAACCCCGAGCAAACTCGCTCGCCCGAGCTCCCTTTCGAGGGCGTAAGCGAACGGTGACCGGTGCGACCGGCTGCCGCGCCAGCAGTGAACGACCTTTTCCGCCCCGCAGACCCATATGGACCATGTGAAAAGGCCTCTCGAGGCGTAGCACCCCGAGCGTGAGCCTCCGAGTGATACCGGCGATCTTGCTCACCGTGGGCGCCGCGGCGGTCGCCGCGCGCGGGTCCGAGATGCGCGAGGCGACGGGTGCGCAGGTCGCGGCCGCCCTGGCGAACCCGCGGCCAGGGCGAACGAAGCTCGTTCACGTCTGGGCCAGCTGGTGCACCCCGTGCGCCGCCGAGCTTCCGCGGCTCCTCCCGGCGCTCCGCAGGCGCGCCGCGGATGTCGAGGTTGTCCTCATCGCGCTCGACGACCGTGCCACGGCGGGCGCGGCGAGCGGGCTGCTGCGCGAGTCGGGGGGCGTGCCCGGGGAGAACCTTCGAGCGGCGTCGGCCGACGCCGCCCGCGCGATCCGCGCGCTCGACGCGTCCTGGGACGGCAGCCTGCCCTCGACATACCTCATCTCCAGCGAGGGGCGCCTGCTCCTCGCGCAGCGAGGCATCACCGACCTCGAGGCGCTGCTCTCCGAGCTCGACCGGACGGCGCCGTATAACGGCAGCACCAGCGAAGGGAGGATGCAGAGATGACGACGACCCGTATCGCGACCTTGGTGGCGATCTATGCCGTCCCCGGGCTCGCCTTGGCCGGGGGGCCCGCGTTCGAGGCGAAGGGGAGGTACTACGAGACCTGTGCTTGCGCGGTGAGCTGTCCCTGCGGGACGAACGAGTTTCTCCCGACCGAGGGTCACTGCGACGCGGTCATGACCTTCCACCTCGACTACGCCTTCGTTGGCAAGACGAAGATGGACGGCCTGAACTTCGCCGTGGTCCTGAAGTCGCCGAAAAACCAGAAGATCCTCGATGCGATGTCGAGGGGCGACATGGACCACTTCGCCATCTACCTCGACGACAAGGCCAGCCCGGCACAGCGAGCGGCATTCCCGCAGCTCATCGCCGGGATGTTCGGGAAGATGGACATGAAGAACGCAAAGCCCCCCGCGTTCGCCTCGATCAAGCTGACCGCGAACTCCGACTCCGCCCGGATCGAGATCGGCGACGGGAAGCTCGTGGCCGATCTCGTGAACATCAAGATCGGCGAGACGAAGCACGGTCGAAAGTCGGTGGCGAAGCGCATCAAGCTCGACGGAGTGGTCCCCTTCCCCTGGGTCACGGACGTCACGCAGGGGAAGTCGAACGCCTTCCACTACGCGGACGGCGAGACCCAATGGGACTACAAGGACCGAAACGCCTACTTCGGCGCCTTCTCCACGAGAGGGACGCTCGTCGCTGCCAACTAGTCACCGGGCGCGCTCGCCACCGAACGCCCCTGGTTCTACGCTCCCAGGAGGACACATGCTGAAGCCCGGCGACACGGCTCCGTCGTTCAAGGCATCGGACCACACGGGCAACACCGTCTCGCTCGACGACCTGCGTGGGAAGACCGTTGTTCTCTGGTTCTTCCCCAAGGCGGACACCCCCGGCTGAACGATCGAGGGTTGCGGGTTCCGCGACCTCAAGAAGGAATTCGACCGCAAGAACGCCGTCGTGCTCGGGGTGAGCTTCGACACGCCCGCCGAGAACCGAGCCTTCGCGGAGAAGTTCCAGTTCAACTATCCGCTCCTGTGCGACACCGGGCGAGCGATCGGAGTCTCCTACGGAGCGGCATCGAGCGCCTCGGCGGCAAGCGCGCAGCGCGTCGGCGTCGTCATCGGTCCCGACGGTCGCGTGAAGGAATGGCTGCCCAAGGTGGACCCGAAGACCTACCCGCAGGACGTCCTCAGGCGGATCTGAGGGCCGCCGTCAGGGCCCGGCGCCCGGGACGATGGAACCGCCCCGACGAGCGTCGAGCAACGCGATGAGGTGTCGGGCGAGCGCCCAGGCGTCGCCTGGCCACCTCGCCGAGACGTAGTTCCCGTCCACCACGGCGAAGCCGCGAGGGCCGTCCACGGGCTTGCGCCCGAGGTCGAAGGGACCGCGAACGAACTCGCCCGTCGACCCAAGCGCCGCCGTCACCTCGTCTTGCACGTAGGCCGGGTAGGTGCGGTAGTACCTGCCGAGCTTCCAGAACGTGGCGAGGTAGGCGGCGCGCTCCATGTATTTCGGGAGACAGGTCGAGCGCCGGCCGTGAAGCAGGGAGCGTCCCCTGGCGGGGTCCCTCGCGCGCGCCAGCACCAGCACGCCGTGGCAGATCGCTGCCACCGGCCGCCGGAGGCCAAAGAACCCGGCAACTCTTGCCTGGAGATCGGGGCTCCCGAGGTACTGGCGCATTCCCGGGGCGTGGCCCCCCGGGAGCAGGAGGCCGTCGAAGTCCTCGACCTGGATCGACGACCAGGAGATCGGTCGCTGGAATCCCGGAGTGCGCTCGAGCTCGCCGTAGCAGTGCTTCGCCTCGGCCTCGGCGCCGAGCTTGCCCAGGACGACGCCGGCGAGCAGTTTCGGGTCGCAGGCGGGCGTGGCACCCGTCTCGGTCGCGAAGACCGGCTCGTGTCGAGCGAGCGTGAGGAGCTTCCACGGGACGGCGACCTCGGTCACGTCGAAGTCCCGATCCGGGAGCGGAATGAGGACCTTCAAGGAGCCTCCCGAGAGCTCGGCGCGCCCGGGCGACCGAGCGTTGGACGGCGCGGTGGCGGGTCAGGTCCTCCGCCCCGTGTCGTCAACGAGCGGGTCCTCCCCGGCGCTCCAGGACGGGAGGACCCTGTCGGACAGCTGGAAGTTCTCGCCATCGTGCTCGGTGTACACGACGTAGATGTTGGGCTGGGGGACGCCCCAGGTCCGGTCCAGCTCGGCCATGATCGCGAGCGCGAGCCGCCGCTTCTGATCGGCGGTCCTGCCCTTGCGGATGTCGGCGTTGAGGAAGACGATGCCGCGCTCCGCCTGCTCGGCGCGACCGAAGACGAGGTCGTCGCGGCCGTAGGAACGGAGCGTGACCCCGATGTGATCGGTGCCGGTGTCCATGATCTCGGAGAAGTGCCGGACCACCGCCGCGGCGAACTGGCGCTTCTCCTGGCTCGTCGGGGTGAAGTTCGTCTCGAACTGGAGGTGGGGCATCGGGCCCTCCCGGGCGGTCCGCGGGGAATGGCGCGGCCAGGGAAGAATCTACCTGGCGGAGGCGAAGCGGGCCCGATGCACTTTCGCATATGAATCATTCAGATGTGCATGGGACGCGGCAGCCGGATCCGGCCACCTCCGGCGGCCCGGGGGCCCCGCGCGGGTCCGTCCGGGCCCTGTGGGAAGGGCGCCGTCCGAGCCGGTGGCGATCGCGCCTCCAGTAGACTAGACAGGACCCGCAGTCGAGGTGAAGCTCTTTCCGGGACCGCCCACGGCCATGACGACGGCTTTCGCTCCGGCACCGCTTCTCGACACGGTCCGGTGCACGTGACCAGGGGAGCCAGTGCGGCGTCGACGGGCACGGCGCTTCGCAAGCAACAGGATGAACAGCAGGTGACGCCCGCCGTTCACGGCCGGGCAATGCCGAAAAGGAGAACGCCCATGAGCCCTCGCACGCTCGCCCTCTGCCTGCCGGCCCTTCTCGCCTGTGCCACGACGAGCCCGGGGACTCCCGTGGCCCCATCGCCGGTCCCGCCCGGGCCTGTGGCCCTCGACTTCCAGGCCACCGGCGAGGTGCTGTGGGCGTACGTCCGGCAGGAGGCCACCCAGCGGGCTTCCTACGACGGGTGGCGCGTGACCGGGCCGGCGGTGAGCCTGGTCCGGGGCCCGGACGGGCTCTGGCGCGGCACGTTCCAGGGCCGCGACGCGCTCCTCGCGGCCGGACCGGGGAAGATCACCGGCACGGGGATCGACATCGGGGTGGTGCGACAGGCAGACGGCAGCATCGCCGTCAGCGGGTCGTGGCTCGGTGCGCAGGTGAACTTCCAGGTCGCGACGGACCGCATCCGGGGGAGCGCCGGGGCGAACACCTTCGACCTGTCGCGTGCGGCTCCCGGAATGTACTCCAACGACACCGCCGGGATGCTGACGCTCACTGGCGATGCTGCCCGGGTGGAGGAACCGGTGATGCCGCAGCTGCCGCTGGCGATGATCGCGGTGCTCATGCAGTGAGGTCACTTGCAGTACGTGCACCTCGGGGCTTTGGTCGCGAGGGCCCCAATCGGGGCCCTCGCGCACGTCGCCCCGGATCGTCGCAGTCATGCCGCGGCGGCAGCGGTATGCTGCGCCCCTGGCCGCACAGCGGGCGAGCGCCCCGGGAGACTCTCCATGAAAGGCTACGCGCCGGTCTTCGCCGCAGCATGCCTCTCAGTACTGCCCTCTCTCGGTGTGAGGGCGGCCGACGACCCGCCCGCCGCGGCGGCCGAGCCGCCTGCGTCGCAAGCGGCCCCGTGCCCGCAGGAGGAGCCGAGCCACCGCGTCCTGGGAGGGCACTACTTCATGCCCTCCCACCTGACCATCGAGCCCTTCTCGTACACCGCGTACGGGATGGCCTTCGGCGCGGGCAGCGGTCAGGCGCTCGGGCCGACGCTCGACACCAGCACCAGCCCGCCCACCATCGCGCCCGCGTCGAAGTGGTACAGCTACCTGGGGCTCGGGCTCCAGCTCCTGCTCGACGTGCGCATCCTCGAGTACCTCTCGCTCAACTTCTCGAGCGACGCGTCCGCCTACGCGGGGAGCGGGCGCGGCTCCATCCTCGTCGTCGGGACGGGCGTGAACCTGGCGGGAACGCTGGGAGTGAAGGGCAGCCTCCCCATCGGCGACCACGTGCGGCTGGCGCTCAACGTGAGCGCCCGGTATGGACCGGTCTACACGCTCCTCCTCCTGGACCCGATCCTCGCCGCGCTCGAGCAGTGCAGGAGCAACCCGTCGGCCTGCACCTTGCCGTCCGACGTCTTGCAGCAGGGCGACACGGTCACCTGGACGGCCGCGCTCGTCGGCGCCTGGTCGCCCTGGCCGTTCCTTGGGGTGAACCTGAACCTAGATTACATCCACCCGGGGAAGACGGGCGCCGGGAGCTACGCGCAGAACGGGCTCTACATGGCGGGCACGGCAGACTTCGACGCGCTGCCCCTCGTGCACTGGCTCCCCTTGGGCGTGAACTTCGGGTACGCCTATGCGAGCCCGATCGGGGGGAACGGCGTTCCCACCACCCACGACTGGGACTTCGGGCTCTACTACACGGGGCGCAAGGACATGTCGGTGGGCGTCGAGCTCGACTTTGCGGGTGGGAAGCTCAATAACGCCCAGACCCAGACCTCGACCACTGCCTGGATCAACTTCAAGTACTACTGGTAGGCGGTCGTGTGCCGTTGCGGGGCAAGAATTCGGGGCCGAGCGCTCCTGGGCCTCCATCCACGCGACCGGCGGCGAGGCGCTGTTCGCGGCCTCCTCAGGGCACTTGACGCCGGTCGGGGCCCTCGCTGACCCTGGCCCGAGGAAAAGGCCGGCGCAGGTGTCCCTTGATTCCCGCGCCCCGCCGCGGAGGCTACATGCGCACGCACGCGCTTCTCCTCATGCTCGCGGCCGGAACCCTGCCAGCCCCCGCCCCGGCTCGTGCCAAGGACGCGCCATCGCCCGCGGACGTCCTCGCGAAGGCCAAGGCGGCGGCCGGAGGCGACGCCTGGAACGACGTACGGACGATGCGCGGCACGGCGAAGCTGCGCACCTCGGGGCTCGAGGGGACCGGGGACGCCTTCGACGACCTCGAGCACGGCCGCTTCCTCGACCGCTACTCGCTCGGGCCCATGACCGGGGCACAGGGCTACGACGGCAAGGTCGCCTGGTCCCTCGACAGCTCGAAGCAGGTGCGCGAGGAGTCCGGCGGCGAGGCCCGCCTGGCGGCGGTGGACGACGCCTACCGGCGGCGGCTTGGCTACTGGTTCCCGGAGCGCGCCCCGGCCCGGATGCAGATGCGCGTCGAGGACGAGGGCGGCCGCGCGTTCTTCGTCTTCACCATCGAGCCCGCGGGCGGCAGGCCCTTCGACATGTGGATCGACGGCGCCACCTACCTCGTCGACCGCTTCGTCGAGAAGATGGCCATGGAGACCCGCACCACCTTCCTCTCCGACTACCGCCCCGTCGGCGGCGTGAAGGTCCCCTTCCGATCCCGCTCCACGAACGGCGAGGCGAAGTACGACCAGCTCGGCGAGGTCACCGAGGTCGTGCTCAACCCTCCGCTCGAGCCAGCGCTCTTCGCGATGCCGGCCCCGCCGCCGCCGGACTTCTCCTTCGCAGGGGGCAAGACCTCGACGACCGTGCCCTTCGCGCTCGTCAACAACCACATCTACGTGGATGTGAAGCTGAACGGGAAGGGGCCCTTCCGGCTCCTCTGCGACACCGGTGGCGCCAACATCGTCACCCCAACCCTGGCGGCGGAGCTCGGCCTGCGCTCCGAGGGCGCGCTCCAGGGTCGCGGCGTCGGCGAGAAGTCCGAGGACGTCGCGCTCGCTCGCGTGGACGCGGTGACCGTGGGCGACGCGACCATCCGCGACCAGCTGTTCGCGGTCTTTCCCATGGAGTCCTTCGAGAAGGTCGAGGGCCTGCCCATCCACGGGCTCATCGGCTACGAGGTCTTCAAGCGGTTCGTGGTGGAGGTGAACTACGGGTCGAGCCACCTGGTGCTGACGCTCCCCTCGGCCTTCCGCTACGCCGGGAAGGGGACCGCGGTCCCCTTCCAGTTCAACAGCCACATCCCCCAGGTCGAGGGCGCCATCGACGGCATCCGCGGCAAGTTCGACATCGACACCGGAAGCCGGTCCTCGGTCGACCTGCTCGGCCCCTTCGTCGCCGAGCACGACCTGCGCAAGAAGTACCGGGCCACCGAGGCGGTGGTCACCGGCTGGGGCGTCGGAGGCCCGGCGCGCAGCTACGTGACCCGCGCCAAGGAACTGAAGCTCGGGACGGTCGTGGTGCGCGACCCGGTGACGCTCCTTTCCGCCCAGGAGAAGGGCGCCTTCTCCGATCCCTACGTGGCCGGAAACGTGGGGGGCGGGGTGCTGAAGCGCTTCAACGTCATCTTCGACTACGGGCAGAAGCAGCTCTACCTCGAGCCCAATGCCAACGACCGCACCCGCGACGCCTTCGACCGGTCCGGGATGTGGGTGAACGTCGAGGGGACCGCCTTCGCCGTGGCGGACGTGCTCGCCGGCGGCCCGGCCGCGCTCGCCGGCGTCCGCGTCGGCGACGCCATCGTCGCCGTGGATGGCGTGCAGTCCTCGCACATGACCGTCGGCGAGCTCAGGACCCTGCTCCGCACCCGCAAGCCGGGGACGCGGGTGCGGCTCGTCCTGGAGTCGGGCGGAAAGCGGCGCGACGTTGTCCTCGTGCTGCGCGAGCTCGCATGAGTCCCCGCCGCGCGGCGGACTCGGGAGGAGCTTCACTCGTTGCCCGGAAGGCGCCGCTCGGGTAGGCGATGGCGAAGAGACCGGGCTCCGGGTCGCCAGAGTCGGCTCCTCGACGGCTCCATCGAGCCCTGCTCTCCCCCGACCTCGTCACCGGGCTGCCGACATCGAAAGGAAGGGTGAAGCCGTGAAGCTCGACCTGTGGAAGGGAAGGACCGCGCTCGTCACCGGCGCCTCGTCGGGACTGGGCGCGGACTTCGCGCGCCACCTCGGCGCCGCGGGTGCGAACCTGGTCCTCGTGGCCCGCCGCGCCGACCTGCTCGAGGCCCTCGGCCGGGAGCTCGCGAAGAGCCACGGCATCGAGGCCGACGTGGTCGCCATGGACCTCGGCGCCCCGGGGGCGCCAGCGGCCCTCGAGGCGGAAGTGGCCCGCCGCGGCCGCAGGGTGGACGTGCTCGTCAACAACGCCGGCTTCGGCCTCTACGGCGAGTACCTCGCCATCGACGCCGGGCGAGAGCGCGCCATGATGGAGCTCGACGTGCTCGTGCCGCTCGAGCTCACCCGGCGCTTCGGCGCCGCGATGGTGTCGCGCGGGGAGGGCTGGGTGCTGCAGGTGAGCTCCATCGGCGGGTACCAGCCGAGCCCTCTCTATGCCACCTACGGCGCCGCCAAGGCCTTCATCCTGAACTGGGGCGAGGCGCTCAGCTACGAGTGGCGGCCGAAGGGGGTGAAGGTCACCGTGCTCTCTCCTGGGATCACCGCCACCGACTTCCTCAAGGTGTCGGGCCAGAGGGCCACGGCGTACCAGCGGCTCGTGATGATGGACAGCCCGACGGTCACCCGGATCGGCCTCGAGGCGCTCGCCCGGGGAAGGGGGAGCGTCGTGCCCGGGTGGGCGAACAAGCTCACCGCCTGGTCGAACCGCCTCGTGCCCCGGGCCTGGATCCCGGGGGTGGCCCACCTCCTCATGAAGAACGACTGAGCGGGGCGCGCCCGCGGCGCGCCGTCGCCGCGTCGGGTATGCTCGCGCGCATGGCCCGGTCACGCGCCCTCCTCGCCGCGCTGCTCCTCCCGGCCGTCGCCGCTCCCGCCGCTCCCACGGACCCGTGGTCGACCGTCGCGCCCCTCCTCGGGGAGTGGACGGTCGATTCCGGGGGCGGCGAGCCGGGCGAGGTGGCAAACGGCGGCTTCTCGTTCGCCTTCGACCTCGACCGCCACGTGGTCGTCCGCAGGTCCCACGTGGCCTTCGATCCCAGGCCCGGCGAGAAGCGCGGCGCGACCCACGACGACATCATAGTGCTGTACCCGTCCCCGGACGGGCTCCGCGCGACCTACTGGGACAGCGAGGGCCACGTGATCGAGTACCGCGTTCGCGCGGGCGAGGACGCGGTGGTCTTCGAGAGCGACCCGGCCTCGCCGGGGCCGCGCTTTCGCCTCACCTACCGGCGCACCGGCAGGGACGGCCTCTCGGCCGACTTCGCCGTCGCCCCGCCCGGCGGCACGTTCCAGACGCACGTCCGGGGGACCTCCCGGCGAAAGAGCTAGCGGACTCCCGGGGCGGGCCCGCCGCACGGAGCCGCAACGGACAGAGGGCGGGCAAGGAGCCACTCGCGCCATCGACCGACGATCGGGGGCCCCCGGCTGAACGAGATCGAGCTAGAGGCGGTGGTGAAGCACTACGGCGCGGCGACGGCCGTGGGCCCGCTCACGCTCGCCGTCCCCCGGTCGAAGACGGTGGCCCTCATCGGCCCGAGCGGCGCCGGGAAGTCGACCGTGCTCCGGATCGTGATGGGGCTCATCCATCCCGACTCGGGACAGGTCCGCTTCCGCGGGGCGCCGACGGCCCCGGTCGACGACCTCTCTCGCCGCCGGATGATGGGCTACGTCGTGCAGGGGGGAGGCCTCTTTCCCCACCTCAGCGCCCGCGACAACGTGGCCCTCGTCGCCCGGTTCCTTCGATGGGCCGGGGACCGGATCGCCGCTCGCATCTCCGACCTCGCCATGCTCTGCCGCCTGTCGGGCGACGCGCTCGCTCGCTACCCCGCCGAGCTCTCGGGAGGCCAGAGGCAGCGGGTCAGCCTGATGCGGGCGCTCATGCTCGACCCCGAGGTCCTGCTCCTCGACGAGCCGCTCGGCGCCCTCGACCCCATGACCCGCTCCGAGCTGCAGGGCGACCTGCGCCGGATCTTCGGAGAGCTCTCGAAGACCGTGGTCCTCGTCACCCACGACCTCGCCGAGGCGGCGTTCTTCGCGCACCGCATCGTGCTGCTCCGCGACGGGCGCCTCGTGCAGGAGGGAACCCTTGCCGAGATGCACGCCGCCCCCGCCGAGCCGTTCGTCACCCGCTTCATCGAGGCGCAGGCGATCGCCCCACCGACCGGGGAGGGCCCGTGATCGGCTCGGCGATTCTCGCGCTGGCGCTCGTCGCGACGCCGGACCCGGTGGTGAAGGTCGGCTCGAAAAAGTTCACCGAGTCGATCCTGCTCGCCGAGATGGCCGCGCAGCTCGTCGACGGGTCCGGGGCGATCGCCCGGCGCCGCGAGGAGCTCGGCGGGACCCGCGTGGTGTGGGAGGCACTCCTGCGCGGGGACGTCGACCTGTACCCCGAGTATACGGGGACGCTTTCGCGGGAGGTGCTGGCGGGCGAGGCAGCGGTGGACCCGGCAGGGCTCGAGAGCTCCCTCGCCGCCCGCGGCGTGTCGATGACGCGGCCGCTCGGCTTCCAGGATTCCTACGCCGTCGGGATGCGCCGCGAGCTTGCGCGGCGCCTCGGGATCGCGCGCATCTCCGACCTGGCGAGGCACCCCGAGCTCAAGCTGGCCTTCACCGACGAGTTCATGGACCGCGCCGACGGGTGGCCAGCGCTGCGGGATCGCTACCGGCTCGCCCACCGCGGCGTGCGCGGGCTCGACCACGACATCGCCTACCGCGCGCTGGCGAGCGGGCAGATCGACGCCACCGACCTGTACACGACCGACGCCGAGATCGCTCGCTACGACCTCGTGGCGCTCGCCGACGACCGCGGTGCCTTCCCCGAGTACCAGGCGGTGATCCTCTACCGCCGGGACCTGGCGGAGCGCGCCCCGGCGGCGGTCGCCGCCCTGGAGCTCCTCGAGGGGCGCATCTCCGCGGCGGACATGATCGCCATGAACGGCCGGGTCCGCTTCGACCGGGCGCCTCCGTCCGCCGTCGCGTCGGACTTCCTCTCGGCGTCGCTCGGCCTCGAGTCGCACGTTGCCGTGGCCGGCTTGTGGGCGAGGCTGCTGCGACGGACCGAGGAGCACCTCCTCCTCGTGGGCCTGGCGCTGTCCATCTCGGTGGCGGTGGCCGTCCCGCTCGGGATCTGGGCGGCGCGGCGCCGCCGCGTGGGCCGCGTCGTGCTGGCGGTCGTGGGGGTGGTGCAGACGATCCCGTCGCTCGCGCTGCTCGTCTTCATGATCCCGCTGCTCGGCATCGGCGCGCGGCCGGCCATCGCGGCGCTGGTCCTCTACGGGCTCCTGCCCATCGTCCGGAACACCCACGCCGGCCTCGTCGGGATCGCTCCGGAGCTGCGCGAGTCTGCGCTCGCGCTCGGCCTGCCGAGCCTCGCCCGCCTCCGCCTCGTCGAGCTCCCGCTCGCCGCCCCGTCGATCCTGGCGGGGGTGAAGACCTCGGCGGTCATCACCGTGGGCACTGCCACGCTCGGCGCGCTCGTGGGGGCCGGGGGCTACGGCCAGCCCATCCTCGCCGGCATCCGGCTCGCGTCGACTCCGCTCATCCTGGAAGGCGCCGTCCCCGCGGCGCTGCTCGCGCTCGCGGTGCAGGGTCTCTTCGACGCCTCCGAGCGGGTGCTCGTGCCCGAGGGGCTGCGAGCCGCCGCCTCGGCCGCCGCGGGCGGCGACGCTCCCCCCGCCGGCTGACTCGGCCGGTGAAACTCGGGCGGTCGTGGCCCGGCCGGGTCGTGCACGTCGCAAGGCGGCCCGGCTCGCCCATTGCGCTTCGCACGCTCCCCAAGAGGCCGCGCCGAAAAGCCCCGTCATGTCGCGGATCGGCCGTGCCACCCCTCTTGGCCCGACCCATGCTCTGGGTGCTTCTGAAACCCTGGGGGTGCCATGGCCGACGCCATCTTCCTGCTCGCTGCCGTTGCCTTCTTCGCCCTTTCGATCGCCTACGTTCGCGGTTGCGAGAGGCTCTAGCCTCGGAGAACGCCATGCCGAGCCCGGTCGTCGATGTCCTCATCACCGTCGCCGCCCTGTTCTTCATCCAGCTTCTCCTCCGCCCGAAGACCTGAGAGGCCACCCATGACACTCGAGTACGCCGTCGGCATCGGCCTCACGCTGCTTCTCACCGCCTACCTCGTCTACGCGCTCATCCGCCCCGAGCGCTTCTAGGCACTCCCATGACCGTGAACGGCTGGCTGCAGATCGCTCTCTATTCGCTTGCCATCCTCGCCCTGACGAAGCCGGTCGGGCTCTACCTGTTCCGCGTCTTCGAGGGGGACCGCCAGCCCCTGCCGCGGATCCTCGGCCCGTTCGAGCGGCTCCTCTACCGGCTCTGCGGCGTCGACCCGGCGAAGGAGCAGGACTGGAAGGGCTACACGGTCTCCATGCTCCTGTTCAGCCTCTTCGGGCTCGTCGGGACCTACCTCATCCAGCGCCTGCAGGCGGTGCTGCCCCTCAACCCCAACGGGATGGCCGCCGTCGCCCCGGACCTCGCCTTCAACACCGCCGCCAGCTTCACCACCAACACGAACTGGCAGTCGTACTCGGGCGAGTCGACGATGAGCTACCTGACCCAGATGGCGGGGCTCGCCTGGCACAACTTCACCTCGGCCGCGGTCGGGATCGGGGTCGCGCTGGCGCTGGCGCGCGGGCTCACCCGCCGCCCTGGCCCCCATGGCCCGAAGACGCTCGGGAGCTTCTGGGTGGACCTGGTGCGCGCCACGGTCTACGTGCTGCTGCCCGTCTCGATCGTGGGCGCCCTCTTCTTCGTATCCCAGGGGATGGTGCAGACGCTCGCCCCGAACGTCGAGCTGCAGACGCTGTCGGGCGCGAAGCAAGTCATCGCGCTCGGCCCGGTCGCCTCCCAGGAGGTGATCAAGATGTTCGGGACGAACGGCGGCGGCTTCTTCAATGCCAACAGCTCCCATCCTTTCGAGAACCCGACCCCGCTCACGAACTTCGTGCAGATGCTGCTCATCTTCGCCATCCCGGCGGGCCTCACCTACACCTTCGGCAAGATGGCCCGCGACACCCGGCAGGGCTGGGCGCTCTTCGCCGCCATGTCGGTGCTCTTCCTCGCCGGCGTCACCGTCGCCTACGGCGCGGAGTCCCGGCACAACCCGGCGCTCGCCGGCCTCGGCATCGAGAACGCCGCCGGCAACACCGAGGGCAAGGAGGTCCGCTTCGGGATCGCCAGCTCGGCGCTCTTCGCCACGGTCACCACCGACGCCTCCTGCGGCGCCGTGAACGGGATGCACGACAGCTTCACCCCCATCGGCGGGCTCGTCCCGCTCGTCAACATGCAGCTCGGAGAGGTGATCTTCGGCGGCGTCGGCGCCGGCCTCTACGGGATGCTGGTGATGGCGGTGCTGACGGTGTTTATCGCCGGACTGATGGTGGGAAGGACCCCCGAGTACCTGGGAAAGAAGATCGAGGGGAGAGAGATGAAGCTCGCCGTCCTCTACATCCTCGTCTTTCCCCTCGTGGTCCTGACGCTCGCGGCCTGGTCGTCGGTGGTGCCGTACGGGACCTCCTCGCTCAACAACGCCGGCCCCCACGGCCTGTCGGAGCTGCTCTACGCCTTCACGAGCGGCGCCGCCAACAACGGTTCTGCCTTTGCCGGGCTGAACGCCAACACCAAGTTCTGGAACATCACGCTTGCCGTCGACATGCTCGTCGGGCGCTTCTTCATGATCATCCCCGCGCTCGGCATCGCCGGGGCGATGATCGGCAAGAAGTCGGTCCCCGCCGGCCCCGGCACCTTCCCCACCGACGGGCCGACCTTCGTGGCGCTGCTCGTCTCGGTGGTGATCATCGTCGGCGCGCTCACCTACTTCCCCGCGCTGTCGCTCGGGCCGGTGCTCGAGCACTTCACCGCGCTCAACGGAAAGCTCTTCTAGCCATGGCCACCGCGACCCGGCAGTCCGCCATCTTCGACCCCAAGATCCTCCGCCAGGCTGCGCTCGCGAGCCTCGTGAAGCTCGACCCGCGGCTCGTGGCGAAGAACCCGGTGATGTTCGTGGTGGAGGTCGGCAGCCTGCTCACCACGCTGCTCTGGCTGCGCGACCGGATCGCTCCGGGCGCAGGGGCGGCCCCCGGGTGGTTCACCCTCTCGGTGAGCCTGTGGCTCTGGTTCACGGTAATCTTCGCCAACTTCGCCGAGGCGGTGGCCGAGGGGCGCGGCAAGGCCCAGGCCGACACGCTGCGCAAGATGCGCCGGGACGTCACCGCGCGGCGGCTCGTGAACGGTCGCGAGGAGCAGGTGCCGGCCGCCGCGCTGCGCAAGGGCGACCGGGTCGTGGTCGAGGCCGGGCAGATGATCCCCGGCGACGGCGACATCATCGAGGGGGTCGCCTCGGTCAACGAGTCCGCCATCACCGGCGAGTCGGCGCCCGTCATCCGCGAGTCCGGCGGCGACCGCAGCGCCGTCACCGGTGGCACCACGGTGCTCTCCGACCGGATCGTGGTGCGGATCACCGTCAACCCGGGCGAGTCCTTCCTCGACCGGATGATCGGCCTCGTCGAGGGGGCCTCGCGCCAGAAGACCCCGAACGAGATCGCGCTCCACATCCTGCTCGTGGGCCTGACGCTCATCTTCCTCTTCGCCTGCGTCACGCTCGTGCCGCTCGCCGCCTACTCGGGAATCGGGCTCTCGGTCACCGCCATCGTGGCGCTGCTCGTCTGCCTCATCCCCACGACCATCGGCGGGCTATTGTCCGCCATCGGCATTGCCGGGATGGACCGGCTCCTGCGCAAGAACGTGCTCGCCATGAGCGGGCGGGCGGTGGAGGCGGCGGGCGACGTCGACGTCCTCTTGCTCGACAAGACCGGCACCATCACGCTCGGCAACCGCATGGCGAACGACCTCTTCCCCGCCGCGGGGGTCCGCGTCGAGGACCTCGCCGACGCGGCGCAACTCGCGAGCCTCGCCGACGAGACGCCGGAGGGGCGCTCGATCGTGGTGCTCGCCAAGGAGCGATTCAACCTGCGCGGGCGCGACCTGCACGGAGAGGCCCAGTTCGTGGCCTTCAGCGCCCAGACCCGCATGAGCGGCTGCGACCTCGGCGGCCGGGTGATCCGCAAGGGAGCCGTGGACGCGGTCGCGGCGCACGTCGCCGCGCTCGGCGGGGCGCTCCCCCCGGAGCTCGCCGCCGTCGCCGGGCGCATCGGCGACTCGGGCGGGACGCCGCTCGCCGTCTCCGACGGCCCCCGGGTGCTCGGCATCGTCGAGCTGAAGGACGTGGTGAAGGGCGGGATCAAGGAGCGCTTCGAGCGCTTCCGCGCCATGGGCATCCGCACGGTGATGATCACCGGCGACAACCCCCGCACCGCCGCGGCCATCGCGCGCGAGGCCGGCGTGGACGACTTCCTCGCCGAGGCCACGCCCGAGGCGAAGATGCGCCTCATCCAGGAGCAGCAGGCGCTCGGCAAGCTCGTGGCCATGACCGGCGACGGCACCAACGACGCGCCTGCGCTCGCGCAGGCGGACGTCGGGGTGGCCATGAACACCGGCACCCAGGCCGCCAAGGAGGCCGGGAACATGGTCGACCTCGACTCCAACCCGACGAAGCTGCTCGAGGTGGTCGAGGTGGGCAAGCAGCTGCTCATGACCCGCGGCACGTTGACCACCTTCTCCATCGCGAACGACGTCGCCAAGTACTTCGCCATCCTCCCGGCGCTCTTCGTCGCCGCCTACCCGGAGATGGCGCCCCTCGACGTCATGCGGCTCGCCTCGCCCTACAGCGCCATCCTCTCGGCGGTGATCTTCAACGCCATCATCATCGTGCTCCTCATCCCGCTGGCGCTTCGCGGGGTCCGCTACCGCCCGCTCGGCGCCGCCGCGGTGCTGCGCCGCTCGCTGCTCGTCTACGGCCTCGGCGGGGTGGTGGCTCCCTTCGTCGGCATCAAGCTCATCGACATGGCGCTTTCCGCCGCCGGGATCGTCTGAGGAGGAAGACTCATGCGCGAACACCTCTTGCCAGCGCTGCGCGCCACCGTCGTCACGCTCGTGCTCACCGGGCTCGCCTACCCGCTCTTCGTCACCGGGCTGGCGCGGGTCCTCTTCCCGCGCCGCGCTTCCGGGAGCCTCGTCTCCGACGAGTCCGGGCGGGTGGTGGGCTCCGAGCTCCTCTCGCAGGGGTTCTCCGACCCCGCGTACTTCCAGCCGCGCCCGTCCGCCGCCGGGGACAAGGGGTTCGACCCGCTCTCCTCGGGTGGCTCCAACCTGGGCCCGACCTCGAAGAAGCTCCACGACCAGGCGGGCCAGGCCGCCGACAAGCTCCGGACGGAGAACCCGGGCGCGCCCGGGCCGGTTCCGGTCGAGCTCGTGACGGCGTCGGGCAGCGGGCTCGACCCGCACCTCTCGCCCGCGGCGGCGCTGTGGCAGGTCCCGCGGGTGGCCCACGCCCGCGGGGTGGGCGAGGCGCGCGTCCGCGCCGCGGTCGAGGACGCCGTGGAAGGGCGCGACCTCGGCCTGCTCGGGGAGCCCCGGGTGAACGTCCTGCTGCTCAACCTGGCGCTCGACCGCCAGTTCGGGCGCCCGGCGCTCGCCGGATCGGGGTATCACTAGGGCGTGGCCGAACCCCGCCACCGGCCGGAGGACTTCCTCGAGCTCGTCGAGCGGAGCCGGCGCGGCCGCCTCAAGCTGTACATCGGCTTCGCGGCCGGCGTCGGGAAGACGTGGCGGATGCTGGAGGAGGCCCACGCCCTTCACAAGCGCGGCGTGGACGTGGTGGGCGCGCTCGTGGAGACCCATGGCCGCGCCGAGACCGAGGCGCTCATCCGCGACCTGGAGATCGTGCCGCGCAGGCGGGTGGAGTACCGCGGGGTGGTGGTCGAGGAGATGGACATCGACGCGGTGCTCGCGCGTCGGCCGACCGTGGCCGTCGTCGACGAGATCCCGCACACCAACGTCCCCGGCTCCCGCAACCGCAAGCGCTACCAGGACGTGCTCGACCTCCTGGCCGCCGGCATCAACGTCATCGGCGCCCTCAACATCCAGCACCTCGACAGCCTGAACGACCTCGTGCAGCGCAACACCGGCGTGCAGGTGCGCGAGACCGTGCCCGACTCCTTTCTCGAGCAGGCCGACCAGGTGGTGAACCTGGACCTCGCCGTCGAGGACCTCATCGACCGCCTCAAGGCGGGGAAGATCTACCCCGCCGACCGCATCCCCTGGGCGCTCGAGCACTTCTTCCAGGACGGGAACCTCGCCACCCTGCGCGAGCTCTCGCTGCGGGAGGTGGCCCAGAGCCTCGACCGCCAGGCCCGCCAGCCCACGAGCGTGCCCACGGCGCCCGCCCCCGGCCGCGTGATGGTGTGCCTGTCGTCCAACCCCCCGCACGCGGCCACGCTGCTCCGGCGCGGCTCCCGCATGGCCGGCCGCTTGAACACCGACTGGTACGTCGTCTACGTGGAGACCCCGCGGGAGGCGCCCGACCGGATCGACGCCGAGGCGCAGCGGCGGCTGCACACGAACATGGAGCGGGCGCGCGAGCTCGGCGGCGAGTTCGTCCGGCTGCGCTCCGAGGACCCGGCGAGCGCGCTGCTCGACTTCGCCCGCACCCACCGGGTGAGCGACCTCATCGTCGGCAGGGCCGAGGAGGTCTGGTGGCGGAGGCTGCTGCGGCGCTCGGTGCTCGACCGCCTCGTCGACGGCGGCGCCGGACTGGACGTCCACGTCGTCTCCTTCGAGGAGGAGGGGCGGCCGTGACGCTCCGCCGCCGGCTCCTGCTCGCCCAGGCCCCGCTCGCGGCGGCGCTGGTGCTCGTGGGCGCCGCGTCGCTGCGCACGGTGGCCTCGCTGGGCGAGAGCTCCGAGGGAATCCTCAAGGACAACTACCGCAGCGTGCTCGCCGCCCAGCGGATGAACGCCTCCCTCGACCTCCTCGACCGCGACGCGCTCATGCGCGCGCTCGGCCGCTCGCCCGCGGCGCCCGACCCGGCGCCCCGCCAGCACTTCGAGTCCGAGCTCCGCGTGCAGGAGGGCAACATCACCGAGCCGGGCGAGGCGGAGGCGACGAAGAACCTCCGCGCCGCGTGGGAGGCCTACCAGCGCGCCCATGACGCCTCGTCGGTCGCGCACGAGCCCTTGACGGTCTACCTCGACGCCGTCCACCGGGCCTCGCTCGGGGTCCGGGCGGCGACCGAGGAGGTGCTCTCCCTCAACCAGGACGCCATGGTGCGCAAGAGCAACCAGGCCCGCCGCACCTCCGAGCGGCTCCTCTACCTCATGTCGGCAGCCACCGCGCTCGCGCTCGCGCTCGGGCTCGTCGCCTCGATGACCCTTACCGCGCGAATGGTCCGGCCGCTCTCGGCGCTGTCGCAGGCCGTCCGTCGCTTCGGCGAGGGGGACCTGGAGGCGCGGGCGCGCCCGCAGGGGGAGGACGAGATCGCCGAGCTCGGCCGCGAGTTCGACACCATGGCCGGCCGCCTCGAGGAGTACCAGAAGAGCTCGCTCGGGGACCTGCTCCAGGCGCAGCAGGCGTCGCAGGCGGCCATCGACAGCCTCCCCGACCCGGTGCTCATGCTCGACACCGAGGGCGTGGTGGTGAACCTGAACCAGGCGGCCGAGGCGCTCCTGCGCCTCTCCCCCGGCGACGGCGTCGGAAAGCCCATCCACGCGCTCGAGCCGGGCCTCCGGGAGCGGCTCGAGGCGGTGCGCTCCCACGTGCTCGGGGGGAAGGGTGCCGTGGTGCCCCGCGGCTTCGAGGAGGCGGTCCGGGTGGAGCTGCCCGACGGTGCGCGGCGGCTCTTGCCGCGCGCCACCGCGCTCTACTCGGCCGAGGGAACCGTCAGTGGCGTCACCATCGTGCTCCAGGACGTCACGCGGCTGATGCGATTCGACGAGCTCAAGAACGATCTCGTGGCGACGGTCGCCCACGAGTTCCGCACGCCGCTCACCTCCCTGCACATGGCCATCCACCTGCTCGCCGAGGAGGCGGCCGGCCCCCTCACCGAGCGCCAGGCCGATCTCACCGCGGCCGCGCGGCAGGACTGCGAGCGCCTGCAGGCCATCGTCGACGACATCCTCGACCTCTCCCGGATCCAGGCGGGGCGCATCGAGCTGCACGCGAAGCCGGTCGACGCCCGCTGGCTGGCAGCGCAAGCGGCCGCAGGCGTCGAGGGGTCGGCGCGCGCCTCGGACGTCGCGCTCGTGGTCGAGGCGCCCGAGGACCCGCTGCCGGTGCTCGCCGACCCCGAGCGCACCGACGTGGTGCTGACTAACCTGCTCGGCAACGCGGTCCGCCACAGCGCGGCCGGAGGCCGGATCTCGGTGAGGGTGAAGCGCTCGGGGCCGGACGTCCGCTTCGAGGTCGAGGACGCCGGGCCCGGCATCCCCCGCCAGTACCACGAGCGCATCTTCGAGCGCTTCTTCCAGGTGCCCGGCGGGAAGCGGGGCGGCGTCGGGCTCGGCCTCTACATCTCGCGGGAGATCGTGCGGGCGCACGGCGGCGAGATGGGCCTCGACAGCGAGCCCGGGCGCGGCAGCGTCTTCTGGTTCACGCTGCCCGCTGCCGCAAACGTCCCGGCCGCCTAGCGGCCGTACTTCTTGCGCTTGCGCCAGAGCGTGGAGGCGTCGAGGCCGAGGACGCGAGCGGCCTCCTCCTGCGTGGCGGTGCGGGCGAGCACGCGGAGGATGTGTTCGCGCTCGATGTCGTCGACGGTGAAGTCGCCGCCGAGCGCGGGGACGCCGGCGACGTGGCCGGCCATGCGCTCCGGGAAGCTCTCCCGGTCGAGCACCTGCCCCGGCGAGAGGATGACCGCGCGCTCGATGGCGTTGCGCAGCTCCCTCACGTTTCCCGGCCACGGCCAGGCGACGAGCATCTTCGCCGCCGCCTCGGAGAGCTCCGGCGCCGCCCGGCGGGCCTGTCGCGCGAAGAAGGCGACGAATCCCCGGGCGAGCGGGAGGATGTCCTCCGGGCGCTCGCGCAGGGGCGGCACGGTCACCTCGACGACGTTGAGCCGGTAGAGCAGGTCCTGGCGGAAGCGCCCCTCCTTCACGGCCGCCTCGAGGTCGCGGTTGGTGGCGGCGACGATGCGCACGTCGGCGGTCCGCGTGCGGTTCTCGCCGACGCGCTCGAAGCGCTTCTCCTGGAGGAAGCGAAGCAGCTTCGCCTGGAGGCCCGGGGAGATCTCCCCGACCTCGTCGAGGAACACCGTCCCGCCCTCCGCGGCCTCGACCCGGCCCTCCTGGTCGCGGACCGCGCCGGTGAAGGCCCCGCGCGCGTGCCCGAAGAGCTCGCTCGCGAGCAGCTCCTCCGAAAGCGTCGGGCAGTTCACCACCACGAAGGGCAGGTCGCGTCGCGGGCTGGCGGCGTGCAGAGCGCGGGCGAGCACTCCCTTGCCGGTGCCGTTCTCGCCGCGCACGAGCACGGCCACGTCGTGCCCGGCCGCCTTGGTGAGCGTCTCGAGCGCGCTCCGCATCCGGGGCGAGGCCGACTCCATCGAGGCCTCGGGCGCGGCGTCGGCGAGCCGCGACTCGAGGTCCTCCACCCGCAGGGTCGCGGCGCGCCGCTCGCGCGCCGCGTCCACCTGGTGCCGGATCTGCGCCGGCGTGAAGGGCTTGGGCAGGTAGTCCTTGGCGCCGCGCTTGATGGCGTCGACGGCGGTGTCGAAGGTGGCGTAGGCGGTCACCACCACCACGTCGAGCCCCGGCCGCTCGGCCAGCAGCTTCGGCACGAGGTCGAGCCCGCTCTCCGTGCCGAGCCGGAGGTCGCAGAAGGCGAGGTCGTACGGCGCGATCCGCAGCGCCTCCAGCGCCGCCATGCCGGTCGTCGCCTTCTGGACGCGGCAGCCTACGCTCTCGAGGCAGAGGGCGAGCGTGTCGCGGATGTTCGGCTCGTCGTCGATGACGAGGACGCGCATCACCGGGGGGGACGCCTTCGTCGGGGCTTCGGCTGTCAATGGGCTCTCCTCGAAAGACTACCCATCGTCCAAGGCTCGTGCCAGCGGGACGGGGGGGCTCTCGGTCGGCCGACTCGCGCTCGCCGCCGGAGGGTCCTCCGCTCGCTGGCCAGGGGGCCGCCCGGGACCCCCTGCCCGGGAGGTGTGCATCGCCGCGACGGAAACCGGGCAGGGCGGCTTGCAGATTACACGACCCGCCGTGGCCAATCTTGCATATCGCAAGGACACCGGAGGTCGGAGGGACGAATCGGCTCCCGCGCGGCTCCGGGAACGTGTAGAGCGAGGGGGCACGACGGGTGCAACGGCGGGCGGCGCCGCCGAATCCACGCGAGGGCTCATGACCGCGGACAACCTGAAGACGCTCATCCTGGGAAAGCCGCGCGATATCAAGGACCCGAAGACCTATCACCACATCTCGCTCATCGCGTTCCTGGCGTGGGTCGGCCTCGGTGCCGACGGCCTCTCCTCGTCGTCCTACGGCCCGGACGAGTCGTTCCGGGCGCTGGGCCAGCACCACTGGATGGCAGTCGGGCTGGCGGTCGCCACCGCCTTCACGGTCTTCATCATCTCCTACGCCTACTCCCGCATCATCGAGCACTTCCCATTCGGCGGCGGCGGCTACGTGGTGGCGACGAAGCTGCTCGGCGCCCGCTTCGGGGTGGTCTCCGGGTCGGCCCTGCTCGTCGACTACGTGCTCACCATCTCC
The DNA here is from genome assembly GCA_963754915.1 of uncultured delta proteobacterium. GTDB lineage: Bacteria > Myxococcota > Myxococcia > Myxococcales > Anaeromyxobacteraceae > DATJZG01. Next base: position 613,700 of record CAVWHZ010000016.1, read on the forward strand.
ACCTCGGTCGCGGCGGGTGCGGACGCCACCTTCAGCTTCCTCCCGCCGGCCTGGCACCCCTGGAAGCTCGGAATCGAGTTCGCGGCCATCGCGCTGCTCATGGTCCTGAACCTGCGCGGCGTGAAGGAGTCGGTGTCGGTGCTCGCGCCGGTGTTCGTGCTCTTCCTCATCACCCACGCCATCCTCATCTTCGGCGTGCTCCTCGTCCGCGGACGGGAGTTCCCCGCGGTGGCCCGCGAGGTCCAGACCCAGTACCACAGCACGCTCGCCATGCTCGGGTGGGGGGGCATGGCGGCGCTCTTCCTGCGCGCGTACTCGATGGGAGCGGGCACCTACACCGGCATCGAGGCGGTCTCGAACGGGCTGCAAATCATGCGCGAGCCCAAGGTCCAGACCGCGAAGAGGACCATGCTCTACATGGCGAGCTCGCTCGCCATCACCGCCGGCGGCATCACGCTCGGCTACCTCCTCGTCCACGCCAACCCGGTCGAGGGCAAGACGATGAACGCCGTCCTGGTGGAGAACTTCGCCGGGGGCTGGGGCAGCTGGGGTCAGGGCTTCATCTGGCTCACGCTCGGGGCCGAGACGGCGCTGCTCTTCGTCGCCGCGCAGGCCGGCTTCATCGACGGCCCGCGCGTCATGTCCAACATGGCGAACGACTCCTGGCTGCCGCACCGCTTCGCCCAGCTCTCCAACCGCCTCTCCATGCAGGACGGCATCCTGCTCATCTCGGTGGCCTCCATCGGCACGCTTCTCTACACCCGGGGTGACACGAGCACTCTCGTGCTCATGTACTCCATCAACGTGTTCCTCACCTTCTCGCTGTCCGAGCTCGGGATGGTGCGCTACTGGTTCCGCGAGCGCAGCAAGTACCCGGACTGGTACCGCCACATCATCATCCACATCATCGGCCTCATCCTCTGCCTCTCCATCCTGGTGGTGGCGGTCGTCGAGAAGTTCGCCGAGGGCGGGTGGATCACCCTCGTGACGACGACGCTCCTCATCGGCCTCGCCTTCCTCATCCGCAACCACTACCTGGGCGTGCGCCGGAGCCTTCGCCGCCTCGACCAGATCATGACCGGGCTCCCGACCCAGGACGCCGGAGAGCCGAGGGCCCTCGACCCCCGCCAGCCCACCGCGGCGCTGCTCGTGGGCAGCTACGGCGGCCTGGGCATCCACCAGAATCCTGACCCTGCAGCGGATCTACCCGGGCCACTACAAGAACCTCATCTTCCTCTCGGTGGGCGTCATCGACTCCGCCACCATGAAGGGCGTCGACGAGGTCGAGGACATGCGCCGGCGGACCGAGGAGGGGCTGCAGCGCTACGTCGACCTGGCGCACCGCCTCGGCTACGCGGCCGACTACCGGGCCGCCATCGGCACGGAGGCGGTGGCGGACGGCGAGCGGCTCTGCCTGGAGGTCGTGAAGGAGTTTCCGCGGGCGGTCTTCTACGCCGGCAAGCTGGTGTTCGAGAGGGAGCGCTGGTACCAGCGGCTCCTGCACAACGAGACCGCCTTCGCCCTTCAGCGCCGGCTCCAGTTCGCAGGCTTGAATGCCATGGTGCTCCCGGTCCGGGTTCGCGTGGAGGGGGACGAGGCCGAAGCGACCTGAAGCCGAGGCTCGGCGCCGCCGTCAGGGCTGGCCGTCTGCGCGAGGCCCGCCGCCCTCCGCCCAATCGCGGTCGAGGGCCCGGGCGCTGCGCACCATCCGGCGGTACGCTCCGAACTCGAGCGCGACCACGACGGGGATCACGAGCAGGAGCGCTGCCGTCGACCCGAAGGCGAGCTGGCGCAGCCAGGCCGGGCAGCGGTCCGGCCAGGCCAGGGCGAGCATCGAGAGCGCCACCGGCAGCGGCAGCGCGAGCGTGAGCAGCGATCGCTCGCCGCGGAGCCCGTGGTAGCGCTGGTGCGCGGCGAGGAGGTCGCGCACCTCGTCGTTGTCCCCGCCTGCCGGAACCCGGAACTGCACGAGGCCTCGCCCGGCGCGCTGTGCAGATGCCTTCACCGAGGTCGCCTATCGCACCATCCGTGCCACGATCCCCGGGCCTTCCAGGGGGCAGAGCGAGAGAAAATCACCGCCCCGCGGCCAGTTGGCAACCGCCGCGCGGCCACCCGCGCGCCGCGCGGGGCGCGTCCCTGCAAGCTGCAATCGGGCGAGCCTGCGCGGCCTGCGACGGGCAAGGTCCCGGCCCTGGGAGGCTTTTCACATCCCAGGCGCGGTGATAGTGTCCGCGGCCTTCTGCGGCTGACAGCCCCAAAGGGGGACCAATGGGCGAGGACCCATCACGGGCAGGCAGCGGCTCTGGAAGCCCCTCCGGAGCGAAGGCGCCGGAGGGTCCGGACGAGCCCAAGGGGCTCGCAGCCCGGCTGAAGCGAGCCGTCGTCGGCGCGCCCCGGGACATCGAGGACCCGCACACCTATCACGCGATCTCGCTCGTCGCCTTCCTCGCCTGGGTCGGCCTCGGCGCGGATGGGCTCTCCTCCTCGTCCTACGGCCCGGACGAGGCGTACCGCGCGCTCGGCAGCCACACCCACCTCGCGGTCGCCCTCGCGCTTGCCACCGCCCTCACCGTGGTGGTCATCGCCGTCGCGTACTCCCGGATCATCGAGCGGTTTCCCTTCGGGGGCGGCGGCTACGTCGTCGCCTCCCGCCTGCTCGGGCCGCGCTGGGGCGTCGTCTCCGGCTCGGCGCTTCTCGTCGACTACGTCCTCACCATCTCGGTCTCCATCGCCTCCGGGGGCGATGCCGTCTTCAGCTTCCTGCCGCCGTCCACCTACCCCCTGAAGCTGCCCATCGAGGCAGCCGCCATCCTCCTTCTCGTCGCGCTCAACCTGCGGGGCACGAAGGAGTCCGTCACCGTGCTCACCCCGGTCTTCGGGCTCTTCCTCGCCACCCACGCCATCCTCATCTTCGGCGGCATCGGCTCTCGCCTCCCGGAGGTCCCGGCGGTGGCGAGGGAGGTCGGCACCGGCTTCCGGGAGGGGCTCGCGAGCGTCGGGGTGTTCGGGCTCTTCGCCATCTTCCTCAAGGCCTACTCGATGGGAGGCGGCACCTACACCGGCATCGAGGCGGTGTCGAACGGCATCCAGATCATGCGGGAGCCCAAGGTCCAGACCGCCAAGCGCACCATGGTGCTCATGGCGGTCTCGCTCTCGATCACCGCGGGCGGCATCCTCCTCTGCTACCTCCTGTTCCGCGCGGTGCCCGTCGAGGGCAAGACGATGAACGCCGTCCTGCTCGAGAACTTCACCCAGGGCTGGCGCCCGGCCGGGCTGCCGGTCGGGAGCATCTTCGTCGTGGTCACCCTGATCTCGGAGGCTGCGCTGCTCTTCGTCGCCGCCCAGGCCGGGTTCATCGACGGCCCCCGGGTCATGGCCAACATGGCCACCGACTCCTGGTGGCCGCACCGCTTCGCCCAGCTTTCCGCGCGCCTCACCATCAAGGACGGCGTGGTCCTCATGGGCGGGGCTTCGCTGCTCACGCTCTTCTACACGCGCGGCAGCATCACCGCGCTCGTGACCATGTACTCGATCAACGTCTTCCTCACCTTCTCGCTCTCCCAGGCCTCGATGGTGCGCCTGTGGCTCGAGAAGAAGGAGCCGGGAAGGAGGCGCGGCCTCGCGGTGCACGGGGTCGCGCTCGTCCTGTGCCTCGCCATCCTCGGAGGCACCATCTACGAGAAGGGCGAGGAGGGGGGCTGGGTCACCATCGCCGTGACCGCGCTCGTGGTCGGGCTCTGCTTCCTCATCCACCGCCACTACATGGGGGTCCAGGAGAACCTGAGGCGGCTCGACTCCGTCATGGGGGCGCTCCCGCACCGGGGTTCCGCCACCCCGCCCCCGGTCGATCCCAAGCTACCCACCGCGGTGCTCCTCGTCGGCGGGTACGGCGGCCTGGGGATCCACGCGCTCCTCAGCGTGCAGCGCACGTTCGGCAGCCACTTCAAGAACGTCCTCTTCGTCGGCGTGGGAGTCATCGACTCGGCGGCGATGAAGGGCGTCGAGGAGGTGGACCGCGTCCGGCTCCGCACCGACCAGTCCCTGCAGCAGTACGTGGCGCTGGCCCACCGACTCGGCATCCCGGCCGACTACCGCATGACGGTCGGGACGGAGGCCGTCTCGGAGGCCGAGAAGCTCTGCGCCACCATCGCGAAGGAGTTCCCGAGGGCCGTCTTCTTCGCAGGCAAGCTGGTGTTCGAGCGGGAGCGCTGGTTCCAGCGCTTCCTCCACAACGAGACCGCCTACCAGATCCAGCGCCGGTTGCAGTTCGCGGGAATGAACGCGATGGTCCTGCCCGTCCGGATCATGGAGCCGAGCGGCGAGGCGACCTAGCGGCGAGCGCGTTCGTCCATGCCACGGAAGTGGGACAACGGACGGGCATGGCGAAGTTTTCTCTCGTCATCCCAATGGCTTGGCCGGTCGCCGGCGGTGCTGCGAGCCCGTCTCGCGCCGATCCTCCCCCTAGGCATCGCCGAAAAATGGGCGTAGCCTTTTCTCAGTGGCAGTCACCACCGAAGGAGGCTGAGATAGCAGAGCCGTCGCAATTCCCGACAGACACGCAGTCTCCACCGGCGTGAGCCGGACCGACGCTCCCCCGAGAGCGTCCAGATTGAAGAGAAGAGGCCCCTAGAGGGCCTCTTCTCGCGTCTGGCTCCCCGGGGCGAAGGGAGCGCTTTAGTCGGAGACCTCGGGCCGGTCCCGGACCACCATCATGGTGGCGAGCATGGTGAGGACGAGCTTCTCCTTCCCCCCGGTGAACGCGGTCGCCTCGCCCGTGCAGACCGTCAACGTGCGCCCGGCGCGCAGCACGCGGCCTCGCGCGACGACCGCCTCCCCCTCGCCCGGCGCGAGCAGGTTCACCTTGAACTCGACCGTCAGCACCCCCGCGCCCGCGGGCATGAGCGAGAGCGCAGCGTAGCCGCAGGCGCTGTCGACCACCGCCGTCATCACCCCGGCGTGCAGGAACCCGTGCTGCTGCGTCAGGTCGGACCGGAACGGAAGCCGGATCTCCACCTCGCCGGGCTCGACACGCTCGAGCGTTGCACCGAGCGTGGCCATGGCGGCCTGGCGCGCGAAGCTGTCGCGGACCCGGGAAGCGAACTGGGGGTCTTGGGGCAATGGGTTCGCCACGTTCTCCTCCTCGAGGGCCTGCTCCCTCCTTCCTGCCCGAATCCGCCGCCCGGGTCGAGCCCACCGCCCGCCCGCACCATCGGTCCACCCGGGCGGGGCGGCGCTCGCGTCCCCCGAAGGGACCCGACTGGGATCGCCCGACCTCCGGCCGGGGCTTCGCCCCGCGGGGCCTTGGTGCTAGAATGCGAGCAATCGCTCGCTTTGAGCGCCCAACGTTCCCACCCCCTCGACCAGGCACGCATGGCTGCACGGCGCATTCGCACCACCCCCAGGAAGGAGCCAGCGCAGGAGCGCTCCCGCGTCACCTACGACGCCATCGTCGCCGCAACCGCCCGGGTCCTCGTGAAGGACGGCTATGACGCGCTCAGCACCAACCGGGTGGCCAGGGAAGCCGGAGTCAGCGTGGGCTCGCTCTACCAGTACTTCCCGGGCAAGGAGGCGCTCGTGGCGGCGGTCATGGAGCAGCACGCCGCGCGGATGCAGGCGCACATCGAGGAGCGCCTCATGAACGTCGCCGCGTCCGGGCCTCTCGAGGTGGCCACCGAGATGATCCGGGCCATGCTCGAGGCGCAGCGCCGGGAGCCCCGGCTGCACCGGGCGCTCGCGGAGCAGGTGCCGCGCATCGGGGCGCTGCGCCGCCTCCACGAGCTCTACGGCCGCTACGAGCGGCTCATCGGCGCGTGGATGGAGGCGAACCGCGACCACGTCGAGGTGAAGGACGTGGAGATCGCGTCCTTCGTCCTCGTGGCAGCGGTGGAGGGACTCGTGAACCGGGTCCTCCTCGACCGCCCGGAGCTCGTCTCGAGCGGCAAGGTGGAGGAACACATCCTCCGGCTCGCGCTCGCCTACGTGGCGCCGTCGCTCGTGTCGCGCATCTCTGCCGAGGGTGGGCTCGCCGGCAAGGCGCCCGCCTAGAGGGCGTCAGGCGGCCGCGCGGCCGCGGCGCTCTCGACCGCGTCAGTGGTGGTGGTGGTCGCCGGGCCCGTGCACGTGGCCGTGCTCCTTCTCCTCGTCGGTGGCGAGGCGTACCTCGCGGACCGACACCTCGAAGTGGAGCGTCCTGCCGGCGAGCGGGTGGTTCAGGTCGACGAGCACGGTCTCGGGCCGGATCTCCTTCACGACGAAGGGCACGAGCTCCCCCTCGGGGCCGCGCGCCGTGTACTGCTCGCCGGCTTCCGGCAGCTCGGGGCCGAAGGCCTGGTGCGGGACCTCCTGGAGGCCGCGCGGGTCGAAGTCGCCGTAGCCCTCGTCCGGGGTCACCACCACCTTCGTGGCGGCGCCGGCCTCGAGCCCCTCGAGCGCCTTCTCCAGCCCGGGCACGATGTTGCCCGCGCCCTGGATGAAGTGGAGGGGATCGTCCTGCTCGGAGGCGTCGACGGTGACTCCGTCCCCGAGGTGCAGGCGGTAGTCGACGACCACCACGGTTCCATTCGCGATCTTCATCAGCACTTCTCCGAGGCCTGACGGAAGTTGGTGGAGGCGGGCCTCGGGGTCAGGGAGGCGTGGCCCGCGCGCATTCTCGCCCGGGAGCCGGCCGTTTTCCAGGGGAGCGCGCCGGTCGACAGCCGCCCGGGCCCTGTGGTTTGCTCCGGCGCCCGAGGAATCCTGCCATGGCGCTCGTCGACACCTACGCGGCCGCGGCCGCGGCGCTCCGCAAGGCGCGGGCGCTCGTCGTCGCCACCGGCGCCGGCATGGGCGTTGACTCGGGGCTCCCGGACTTCCGCGGAGACCAGGGCTTCTGGAACGCCTACCCCATGTACGAGCGGCTCGGGCTCCGCTTCGTCGATGCCGCAAATCCTCAGCACTTCGAGGAGGACCCGGCCTTTGGCTGGGGCTTCTACGGTCACCGGCTGAACCTGTACCGGGCCACCCGGCCGCATCGGGGCTACGCCCTCATCCGGGGATGGATCGATCGCCTCGGGCTGCCCTGGCACGCGGTCACCTCGAACGTCGACGGACAGTTCCAGGCGGCCGGCTTCGACCCGGCCCGCGTGGTCGAGGTGCACGGGTCCATCCACCACCTCCAGTGCACGTCGCCCTGCAGCGACGACATCTGGGAGAACCAGGAGTCGATCGAGGTCGACCTCGAGACCATGCGGTCGAGCGTCCTGCCGGGCTGCCGTCACTGCACCCGGGTGGCGCGACCCAACATCCTCATGTTCGGGGACGGGTCCTGGCTGCCACAGCGCAGCCACGCCCAGCAGCGGGGCCTCGACGCCTTCCTCGAGGAGCACGGCGACCGGCTCCTCGTGCTGGAGATCGGTGCCGGCACCGCGGTTGCCACCATCCGCTGGCTCACCGAGCGCCTCGGCCGGGCCGCCGGGGCGGTCGTGGTCCGCGTGAACCCGCGGGAGCCGGACATCCGGCCCCCGCACCTGGCGATGGCAGTCGGCGGGCTCGAGGCCCTCGAAGGCATCGACCGGGAGCTCTGGGGGCATTCGTGAAGATCGGGATCGTGGGAAGCGGGTTCGTGGGGGCGACCGCCGCCTACGCGCTCGCGCTGCGGGGCACGGCGAGCGAGGTGGTGCTCGTCGACGCGAACCCGGCGCGAGCCCAGGCGGAGGCCGACGACATCTTCCACGCCATCCCCTTCGCTGGCCGCGCCGACGTCCGCGCTGGCGAGTGGGCGGACCTGTCCGGGGCCCGCCTCGTCATCGTCGCCGCCGGGGTGAACCAGAAGCCCGGGGAGACCCGGCTCGAGCTGCTCGAGCGAAACGCCGGGGTGTTCCGCGAGATCATTCCCCCGATTCTCCGGCACGCGCCCGGCGCGCTCGTCGTCGTGGCGACGAACCCGGTGGACATCATGACGCACCTCGCCGGCCACTTCGCCGCGCGAGAGGGGCTTCCGCCCGGCCGCGTCATGGGCTCCGGCACGACCCTCGACACGGCGCGGTTTCGCACCCTCATCGCCCGTCACGTCGGCGTCCACCCGCAGCACGTCCACGGCTACGTCATCGGCGAGCACGGCGACTCGGAGGTGCTCACCTGGTCGGTGGCCACCGTCGCCGGCTTTCCGCTCCAGGCATTTGCAGAACGGCGCGGCGTCGCCTTCGACGCCGGCGTGCGCGCCACCATCGACGCCGGCGTCCGCCGCGCCGCCTACCGCATCATCGCCGGGAAGGGAGCGACGTACTACGGCATCGGCGGGGCGCTCGTCGGCATCGCCCAGGGCCTGCTCGGCGGCCAGCGTGCCATCCTCACCGTTTCCTCCCACCACGACGACATCGAGGGCGTGGGCGACGTCACCCTCTCTCTCCCGCAGCTCGTGGGGGCCGATGGCGTCAGCGAGACGTACATGCCGCCCATCGACGCGGCCGAGCGCGCCGCGCTCCGGCGGAGCGCCGAGGTCCTGCGGGCGAGCCTCGACGGGCTGCGGCTCGCCTGAGGCGGTCCGGCTCCGCTCCGAGTGTCCCGGGAGTGCCCGCCGTGCCGGAGGCGGGCGTGGCGGCCCACATCCGCGTCGAGCGGCCGCGTCGGTGGGGCGGCCATTATGATGGGCCTCGCCTGCCCAACCACCGGTCAACCCAAGGAGGCGCCATGCCGCCCGTCCCCGTCGAGGAGCCCCCCCGTGAGATCGCGCCGGGCGTGATCCTGGTGGACACGGGCTACTTCCACGCCGGGGTGGCAGCGGCCTACTTGGTGCGGGGCCGCGACAGCTCGGCGGTGGTCGAGACCGGCACCGCGCTCTCGGTCCCGCGCATCCTGGCCGCGATGGCCGCCCACGACGTCCGGCGCGACGAGGTGAGCCACGTCATCGTCACCCACGTGCACCTCGACCACGCCGGAGGCGCGGGCGCGCTCCTCCGGGAGCTGCCGCGGGCGACGCTCGTCGCCCACCCGCGCGGGGCCCGGCACATGGTGGACCCCTCCGGCCTCGTCGCCGGAGCCGCCGCCGTCTACGGCGGCGAGGAGGCCCTGCGCAAGCTCTACGGCGACGTCGTCCCCGCGCCGCCGGACCGCGTCGTGGAGGCCCCGGACGGCTTCGCGCTCGACCTGGGCGACCGGCCGCTGCGCTTTCTCGACGCCCCGGGCCACGCCCGCCACCACTTCGTTGTCCACGACGAGGCCACGCGCGGCTTCTTCACCGGCGACACCTTCGGCATCTCGTATCGGGAGTTCGACGGCCCGGCGGGACCGCTTCTCTTTCCGACCACCACCCCCATCCAGTTCGACCCGCCGGCGCTGCACGCCTCCATCGACCGCATGCTCGCCTGCCGCCCGGCTCGCATGTACCTGACGCACTTCGGCATGCTCGAGGGGCCCCTCGAGAAGTGGGCCGACGAGCTGCACCGCGCCATCGACGAGCACGCGCGCGTCGCCCGCAGCGCGCCGGGCGGTCCCGGCCGGGAGAGGGCCATCCGCGACGGACTCGCCGCCCAGCTCCTGCGCGCGCTCGTCGCGAAGGGCTGGAGGGGGAGCCCCGCGGAGGCGCTCGACGCCTTCCGCGCCGACCTCGACCTGAACGCGCAGGGGCTCCAGTTCTGGCTGGCGTCGCCGGGGATGCGGGCGTGACGGTGCCGCGGGGCGTCCGCGTCGGCCCCGCCCTCGTCGCGGTCGCCGCCTTCGCGCTCCACGCCGCTGCCTGGGATCGCTACGGGGTCTTCCGGGACGAGCTGTACTTCATCTCCTGCGGCCAGCACCTCTCGGCGGGGTACGTCGACCAGCCGCCGCTCGTGGCGCTCGTGGCCCGGCTTGCCCACGACGCCTTCGGGCTCTTTGTCCCGGGCCTGCGCCTCGTTCCCTGGCTCGCGTCGGCCGCGACGGTCTACGCCACCGGCGCGCTCGCGGCCGTGCTCGGCGCCACCGCGGCCGGCGCCACGCTCGCCTCGGCGGCGGTGCTCTCGGCGCCCTTGCTGCTCGGGCTCGGCCACTACCTCACCATGAACGCCTTCGAGCCGCTGCTCTTCGTCCTGCTCGCCTCGACGCTCGTGCGCATCGTCCTCGGCGGGGACCCGCGGCTCTGGCTCGTTGCCGGGGCGCTCGCCGGGACGGGGCTCGAGAACAAGTACTCGATGGCGCTCTACGCCGGGACGCTCCTCGCTGGCCTCCTGCTCACCCGGGAGCGCGGCCGCGCCTTCTCCGCGTGGGCGGCGGGCGGGGCGGCGATCGCCGCCGCGCTGGCCTTGCCGAACCTCGCCTGGCAGGCGTCGCACGGCTTCCCCTTCCTCGAGCTCGTGAAGAACGGTCAGCTCCACAAGAACGCCCCCTTCGGCCTCGGGAGGTTCCTCCTCGCCCAGGTGACCGACCTGAACCCGCTGAACGTGGCCCTCTGGGGCCCGGGGCTCGCGGCGCTTCTCTTTGCGCCCTCCTTTCGGCCGCAGCGGTTCCTCGGGCTGGGCTTCGCGCTGCTCGTCATGGCCGACGTCGCCACGCGGGCGAAGCCCTACTACCTCGCCCCTGCCTTCCCCCCGCTCCTCGCCGCAGGAGCCTCGGTCCTGGAGTCGCGGATGCGCGCCTTCACTCCCCGGGACCCTCGGGGCGCGCGGGCCGCCTGGCTGCTCGCCATCCCGGGAACGGCGCTCGTCGCCGTCGGCCTCGTCTTCCTGCCCATTGCGCTCCCCATCCTGCCGCGCGAGCGCTTCGTCGAGTACCAGGCCGCCCTCGGCGTGGGCCCGCAGCCGACGGAGCGCCTCGCGCTCGGCCGGCTGCCGCAGATCTACGCGGACCAGCACGGCTGGCGGGAGCTCACGCTCGGGGTGGCGAGCGCGGTCGAGAAGCTCCCCGGGGCTGAGAGGGCGCGCGCGGTGGTGTTCGCCCGGAACTACGGCGAGGCCTCCGCCATCGATCTCTTCGGCCAGGGGATGGGGATCCCGCCGGTGGTGTCCGGCCACAACCAGTGGTTCTTGTGGGGCGTGCCCCCGGGACGCGACGTGGTGGTGGTGGTCTCCGACGAGCGCGAGGACTGCGGCGGGAGCTTCCGATCCCGGGAGGCGCTCCTGCGGATGGACCCCTCCCCCTGGGTGATGCCCTACGAGGACCGGCGCGTCATCTGGGTGTGCCGCGGGCCCGTGCGCCCCCTCGAGGAGCTCTGGGCGGGCACGAAGCGCTTCATCTAGAGGGCGGGCGCCTTTAGCGCGCCGGCGCCTCCGCTGCCAGGAAGACCACCGAGTTCGGCCCGGCGAAGTAGGAGCCGGTCTCCAGGACCGGCGCCTCCTCCCAGCGATGGATGTCGTCGGGGAACGGGAGGAAGGTGTCGACCATCTGGCGCCACCCGGTCTCCACCGGAGGGAGCTCGAAGTTGAGCGGCTCGTGCCAGGAGTTGATGATGGCGTAGGCGAGCGCAGGGCCGTCCACGTCCTGGAAGGACACGGCGACGCTGTGGCCGTCGTCGCTCCAGTCGGGAGCCCCGAGGCGCACCCCGTGCCACTGCACCCGGGACCGCCGGAGGAACTCGGTCAGCGTGAGGGGGGACCGGCGCCCGGGCTGGATGGAGAAGCGCAGGCGCGTGAGGCGGCGCACGAACCGGAAGACGTCCCGGTGGCGCTCGATGAGCCCCCAGTCGAGCCAGGTGAGATCGTTGTCCTGGCACCAGGCGTTGTTGTTGCCGCGCTGGGTGCGGCGGACCTCGTCGCCCATGAGCAGCATGGGGATGCCGGGCGAGAGCAGCGTCACCGCGAGCAGGTTCTTCACCTGCCGGTTGCGCAGCGCCTCCACGGCGGGGTCGTCGCTCGGCCCCTCGACCCCGCAGTTCCACGACAGGTTGTGGTCCGAGCCGTCCCGGTTGTCCTCCCCGTTCGCCTCGTTGTGCTTGCGCTCGTAGCTCACGAGGTCGTTGGCGGTGAATCCGTCGTGGCAGGTGACGAAGTTGACGCTTCGCTCCGGCTCCCGGCCTCCCGACTCGTAGAGGTCCGGGCTCCCGAGCAGGCGGTTGGCGAAGCGGGAGACGGTGCCGCGGTCGCCGCGCAGGAACCCGCGGACGTCGTCGCGGAACTTGCCGTTCCACTCCTTCCAGTACTCCCCCACGAAGGAGCCGACCTGGTAGAGCCCGGCGGCGTCCCAGGCCTCGGCGATGAGCTTCGTGCCGGACAGGATGGGGTCGCTCTCGATGTCCCAGATGACGGGCGGGTTCGCCACCGCGTGCCCGCGCTCGTCGCGCGAGAGCACCGACGCGAGGTCGAAGCGGAACCCGTCCACGTGCATCTCCGAGACCCAGTAGCGCAGGCTGTCGAGGATGAGGCGGCGGACCATGGGGTGGTTGGCGCGCAGCGTGTTCCCGGTGCCGGTGTAGTTGGCGTAGCCGGCCCAGCCGTTCCCCCCGTCGAGGAGGTAGTAGGCCCGGTTGTCGAGACCGCGGAACGAGAGCGTGGGGCCGCGCTCGTCTCCCTCGGCGGTGTGGTTGAAGACGACGTCGAGGATGATCTCGATCCCGGCGCGGTGGAGCGCCTTCACCATGTCCCTGAACTCGTCGAGCGCGCCCGCCGGGTCGCCGCTCGCGGCGTAGGCGAGGTGCGGCGCGAAGAAGGAGACGGGCGAGTAGCCCCAGTAGTTGGAGCGGCCCGCGGGGGCGTCCTGCGGGTCGAACTGGAAGACCGGCATGAGCTCCACGGCGGTGATGCCGAGCTCGAGCAGGTAGGGGATCTTCTCGACCACCCCGGCGAAGGTGCCGCGGCGGCCAGGCGGCAGTCCCGAGGACTCGTGCCGGGTGAGCCCGCGCACGTGCGCCTCGTAGATGACCGTCTGCGCCGGCGCGCGGTGGATGGGCTCGTCCCCCTGCCAGTCGTAGCTCGCGAGGTCGACGACCACGCTCTTCATCGCCGTGCCGGCGTTGTCGCCGCGCCGCACGGCCGCCTGGCGGTCGTAGCCCTTCGGGACCGCGACGGCGCGCCCGTAGGGGTCGAGCAGGAGCTTCTCGCCGTCGAAGCGGAAGCCTCGCACCGGGTCGAAGGGGCCGTGGGCACGGAACCCGTAGACCTGGCCGATGCCGGCCCCGGGGACGAACGCGTGCCAGTAGTGATACGTCCGGTGCCGGGGCGCGGAAAGGCGGATGACGCGGCTCGGCCGGGCGTCCTCGGCCCGGTCGAAGAAGAGGAGGTCGACCGACGTGGCGTGCCGCGCCCAGATGCTGAAGTTCACCCCGCCGGCGGCCGGCGTGGGTCCGAGCGGCCAGGTCCTGCCCGGGAGGGGGTCCATCGGCCAACTGTGGCGGCGGTCGGGGGCCGGGGCAAGTTCGCGTCCGGCCGCGGGGTGCCGTGCTCCCGCGAGGGCCGCCGGTTAACCGATGAACATGTCCTTCTTCCAGGAGCCGCCGCGACTCGGGAACACCTACGATGCCGACCCGTTGCTCCGAGAGGCGCTCGCCCGGCTCCTGCCCCCGGGTGCGCTGCTCGCCGTGGAACCGGAGCTCCGCTACCTGGGCGAGCTCGCGGGCGGGCGGCTCGCGCAGCTGCAGCACGACGACCGCCTGAACGAGCCGCGGCTCACCCAGTGGGACGCCTGGGGGCGGCGCATCGACGCCATCGAGGTCTCGCCGCTCTGGCGCGAGGCGGCGCGCCTCGCCGCCGAGCACGGGCTCGTGGCGGTGCCCTACGAGCAGGAGCACGGCGAGCACTCGCGTCTCCACCAGATGGCCATGGTGTACCTGCTCGAGCCGTCCATGGACGTCTACTCCTGCCCGCTCGCCATGACCGACGGGGCGGCGAGGACGCTCATCGACCTCGGCAGCACCGCGCTCTCGAAGAGGGCGGTGCCGCGGCTCACCTCGCGCGACCCGGCCCAGGCCTGGACGAGCGGCCAGTGGATGACGGAGCGGACCGGCGGGTCGGACGTGGCGCGCACCGAGACGGTGGCGCGTCGGACGCCCGACGGGTGGTGCCTGTGGGGCACGAAGTGGTTCACCTCCGCGACCTCGGCGCAGATGGCGCTCACGCTGGCCCGGCCGGAGGGAAACCCGGCGGGCAGCAAGGGGCTCGCGCTCTTCTACCTGGAGACCCGCGACGCCGAGGGGCGCCCGAACGGCATCGCCGTGAACCGGCTGAAGGACAAGCTCGGCACCCGCAAGGTGCCGACCGCGGAGCTGACGCTCGAGGGCGCGAGGGCGGAGCCCGTCGCCGGCCTCGGGGACGGGGTCCGGAACATCGCGCCGCTCCTCAACACGACTCGCCTGTGGAACACGGTGGTGGCCGCGTCCGCGATGCGCCGCGCGCTCCAGCTCGCGCTCGACTACGCGCGAAGGCGGACGGCCTTCGGCGAGCGGCTCGCGGAGAAGCCACTCCACCTCGACACGCTCGCCGCCCTCGAGGCGGAGGCCGAGGGCGCCTTCCTCTTGGCCTTCCGCCTCGCCGAGCTGCAGGGCCGGGTCGAGGCGGGGCCCACCCCGGAGGGGGAGCGTCTTCTCCTGAGGGTGCTCACGCCACTTGCGAAGCTCACCACCGGCCGCCAGGCCGTGGCGGTGACCTCCGAGGCGATCGAGGCGTTCGGCGGCGCCGGGTACGTCGAGGACACCGGGCTGCCGCGGCTCCTGCGCGACGCGCAGGTGCTTCCCATCTGGGAGGGAACCACCAACGTGCTGGCGCTCGACGCCCTGCGCGCGCTCTCCTCACCCGGGGTTCCCGAGGCGCTCTCCCGCGAGGTGGAGGGGTCGCTCAAAGCGGTGCGCGACCCGTCGCTGCGCGCGGCCTCCGACGTGGCCTCCCGCGCCCTCGCCGACGCCAGGGGCTGGCTCGCGGCCACCCGCGACCGCCCCGCCGCCCTCGAGGCGGGGGCCCGCCGGCTCGCGCTCACGCTGGGCCGGGTGACCGAGCTGGCGCTGCTCGCACTGCACGCCCAGTGGTGCCTCGACAACGGGAGGGGACGACGGGCGGCTGCCGCGGCGCGCCGCCTCGCGCGCCAGGGCGTCGACCTCGTGGACGCCGACGTGGACGCGGCCGACGCGCGGCTGCTCTGCGAAGTCCCCTAGCCCCCGGCAGCGTCAGGTCCGCGCGGCGGGCGCCTCGAGTTCCGGGGCGGCGGCGGGGGAGATCCGCAAGGTCAGCATCTCCAGGATGCACTTCGCCCAGACGAGCACGCAGGGCACGGCCTTCAGCGCGCGCTGTCCCACGTAGTGGTCGCGCACGTACCTCGGCGAGATGTCGCTCGGGGCCACCGACACGAGGACGACCGCCAGGACGAGCAGCCAGAGGTCCGCCCGCGTGCGCTCGGCGACCCCGTACCAGACGACGACGCCCGCCATGGCGATGATGTAGGTGGGGCCCTCGGCCTTGTGGTTGAAGATGACGCACCAGATGAGCAGCGCCGCCAGCGCCAGCGCGCGGAAGGCCGGCTCGCGGTAGGCGCGCACCCGAAAGAACGGCAGCGCCATGAGCGCCGCCCCGGCGGACAGGACGAGCAGCTTGTCGGGGTCGAGGCCAAACCAGGAGTGCAGGATGCCCAGCACCGAGTACCCGTAGGACACGCTGTGGTCGGCCCGCAGCGACTCGAACCAGCTCCGGTAGAGGCCGGCGAGCCGCGCCGGGGGCGCGACGACGAGCGGCAGGAGGGCGAGCAGGAGCGCCCACCCGGCGGCGGCTGCCACCATCCGCGCCTTGCGGCGCACGAAGGCGGTGAGCGCGAAGCCAACTCCCCCGATGAGCTTGATGAAGACGGTGGCGAGGATGAGGAGGCTGCCCTGGCCCAGCCGCTCGCGCTCCAGCGCGCCGAAGGCGAGCAGGAGAAGGCCGGCGATGAGGGCGTTCGTCTGCATGTGCTGCAGCGCACCCAGCATCTCCGCGAAGCAAAGCCACATCGCGAGCACCCGCCGGCTCTCGGACAGGAAGGGGAAGCGCCGGAGCCCCTCGAAGAGCACCCAGGCGTTGAGGAGCGTCCAGGAGAGCATGCCGAGCGGAACCGGCAGGACGGCGAAGGGGGCGAAGAGGAGGCTGAAGGTGGGGCTGTACTTGAAGAGGTCGAGCTGCGTCTCGGGATAGCGGAGGTAGAGGTCCTGGCCCCCGACGAGGTGCTCGAACGAGAGGCGGAAGATGAGGAAGTTCCCGTAGGTGTGGCGAAGGTACATCTGCAGGGCCACGATCGCCGCGGTGGCGAGGTACACCGCGAGCAGCGTGCTTCGGCGCGCGGCGAAGACGCGCAGCCTCTCGAGCGAACTCACGGCGCGATTCTCCCGGACAGCGGGTGGTTGGGCCAGGGCCGGACGAAGCTACGGCGTGAACCGGTAGCGAAATCCCCGCACGCGGGCCCAGCGGAACCGGAGGTCCGACGGCATCTCCGGGATGGGGCCGGCGTACGGCTGTCCCCAGCGCAGCACCTCCCGGAGGAAGTAGCTGATGGGGATCCCGTACTTGAGGGCGAACTGCCGGGCGTCGTCGTTGAGAGCGAGGTCGCGCCCGACCGACTTGTGGCGGAAGTGGTAGACGCGGCTGCGGCCGACCCCGCGGAACTCCCGCACCCCGGCGAGCCAGAGCTTCATGGCGAGGTCGGGGTCGGAGCCCATGCCGGGAGAGAGCTCGACGCTGTAGCCCCCGACGAGGTCCCACATGCGCCGGTGGACGAGCGTGGGCGGGGAGGTGGCACCCGCCCAGTCGGGCCGCGACAGCGAGGGAAGGGCGGCGAGCAGGTCGGCCTCGCGAAAGGTCCCCGGGTCGCCGCCGAAGTCGTGGGGGACGATGCTGCCCGGGGTCTTGCCGCCGGGCTCGATCATCGTCCCCGACAGCATGAACCGCTCGTGGCCGATCTCGCGAACGGCGTCGAGGAGCGCCGCGTCCCACCCCGGACAGGCGTACATGTCGTCGTTCATGTAGACGACGTAGTCGGTGGTGGCGAGCGAGGCGGCCGCGTTCACCGGGAAGCAGACCCCGGCGTTGGTGGCGCTCCAGGTGTAGTCGATCCCCTGTGCGCGCACCCACTCGAGGGTGCCGTCCGATCCGTCGTTCACGTGGACGACGACCTGGTGAGGTTCCGCCGAGTTGCGGCGGATCGACTCCAGGCAGAGCCTCAGGAACGGAAGGTTGTTCCACGACGGAACGACGACGGTGAAGCGAGCGCCCTCGGCGTGCCTCGGTGCCGGGTGCACCTCGAGGGGGGGCGCGCGGGTGTCGAGCGGCTTGTGCCGGGCGCGTGCCATCTCGAAGGAAGCTAGCGCGGCGAGGCGGGCGACCCGCCGCCCTGCCCGCCCTCCATGTGCTTCATGTACTTGACGATGCGAGCGATGCCGGCGAGGACCGACCAGCAGAAGCCCGGCACGCCGTCGAGGATGTTGCGCTGGAAGATCCAGTCCTGGACGAAGTGGAAGGGCCCGGTCAAAACGAGCCGCGCCACCGAGCGCCTGGCGCCGCGGCGCTCCAGGTCGAGCGCGCCCAGCGTCGTGTACCGGTTCATCTTGTCGACCCAGTGCGACAGGTCGCGGTAGCTGTAGTGGAGCGCGTGCTCGCGGAGCTCGCCCACCGGGCCGCGGGCGACGATGTGCTCGTGGACCTTCTTGTCGGCGTACTCGGCCCGGCGCCGGTCGAAGAACCGGAGCTTGAGCGCGTGAGACTGGTTCCCGTGCCGGAACGGGCGACCCATGAACACGAGCCGCATGGGCACGAAGAACGCGGCCTCGGGGATGTCGTCGCGGGCCATGAGCCGGCGAACCTCCTCGTTCAAGGCCGGCGTCATGACCTCGTCGGCGTCGAGGTTCAGGATCCAGTCGTGGGCGGCCTCGGCCGCGGCGAAGCGCTTCTGCGCGGCGAAGCCGTCGAAGCGGCGCTCGAGGACGCGGACGCCCCTCGCGCGGCAAATCTCCCGGGTCCCGTCGGTGCTGCCCCCGTCGACGACGAGGACCTCGTCGGCGCAGCGGATGGCGTCGAGCACCTCTCCGATCCTGGCCGCCTCGTCCTGGGCGATGATGGTCACGCTGAGCTTGGGCATCTGGCTGCCGGGTCCGGGTCGGCGAAGTATGGAGCCGGGCCGACGGGCGCACAAGGGCGCCGCGCGGCGGAGACCGTGGGTGGATGCCGCGGGTCACGGCCCCCAGTGGACGAGGTGGCCGGCCTCCGGGTCGAAGAAGACGTGGACGCCGAGCGGGGCGAGGCCGACGCCGCGGACGCCCCGGTCGTCCATCTCGGCGAGGCGCGAGCGGCGTCGGAGGTAGGTCTCGCACTCGGGCCCGAGCTCTGCCGGCGGCGCCGCGGGGGAGCGCCGAGCGCCCCGGGCCGCGGCCGACGGCTCTGCCGGGACCGGGCACACGAGCTTGCTCGGCGGCGACTGGATCCGCTCCACCCGCAGCTGCATCTCGTCCGGCCGCGACGTGTGGAACAGGAGCCGGAGGTGGCGGGCCTCCGCGGAGGCGGGCCCGAGCACCGCCACCACCGCGACCATGTCGGGCGCGGTGCCGAGCAGGGCGAAGTCGGGCACGTCGTCGCCGTCGAGGTCGAGCTCGAGGAAGCTCGAGGGACGCCAGTAGAAGCCGGGGAACCAGGCGGAGGCGAGCGCGGCGAGCCGTCGCGCCTGTGCGACGCCGGGGCGCAGGACGCCGTCCGCCCCGGCGCCGGGGAGCGCCACGCCGGTCTCGTCGTCGGCGCGAAGGCCCGGGCCGGACGCGTCCGGGAAGGTCACCACCCCGCCGTCGAGCTCCGGCCGCCCGGGCGACTCCGCGTCGGGCAGGCCGCGGTGGGTCCAGGCCCAGCGACCGGTCTCGACGTCGAGCTTGCCGGCGATGCCCGAGCCGGCGAGGTAGAGGTGGCGCCCGGACAAGAGCGGCTCGCCGCCGGGCGCGCCCGGGAGGTAGGCGAGCCAGCGCGCCGCGGGCGGGTCGCCGGCGAGCCGCGCCACCTCGCCCCAGAAGGCCTTCTCGTCCGCGAGCCCGAGCACGAGGAGCGCGCCGTCGGCGAGCGAACCACAGCGGACGGAGGCGACGTCCCCGGCGTCGACGAGCGGGATCTCGATCGGCCGCGCCGCGCGTCCCGGGCGCCGCCAGCTGCCCCGTCCGTCGACTCCCAGCCGGAACTCGTTGCCGTCGACCTCGCAGGTGAAGCGGACGGGGAGGTCGGCCGGCTCGCCGGCGGCGAGGGCGAAGGTCCCGCTGGAGGTGGCAGGCTCCGCCACCGGCACCGGGCCTCCGTCCAGGGCGCCCGCGTCGGGCGCCGATGCGCTGGGCCCGGCGTCCGGCGGCCCGGCCTGGCGCGTCGGGCGCCGGCAGGCGACGGCCAGCCCGACGGCCAGCGCGGCGAGCAGGAGAGGCTTCGGGGTCCGCACGCGTTCGCGGGACTTCACCACCCGCGCTTGCGGCGCGTCAAGCGGCGGGTCCCCGACAAGCGCCCCGAACCCCCGGGCGGGGGGCTCTCCAGGGCTCGGGGGATCTTGCGGGCTGCGTCGATCGCCTCCCACCGGGGGCGGCCACGTCCCGAGAGCCACAGTGAGAATCACGGTTGGAGTGACCCTGTAATGTGAGCGGAGCGCGCCTGGGCCCCATGAAGGTGGTCAGTCGGTGCGGGCTTGCACTCCTACCTACCGAAACGACAGGGGATTTTTCGACCGTGATCAAAAGTGGGCCTTCAATTAGAATGCGAGCCATGGCAATGTGCACTCGGCGGCTCGTCGCGTCGCTCGCGGTCTCCGCGCTCGCGGCTTGCGGGAGCAAGGTCTCGACGGAGTTCCCGCCGGGCATCAACGCCCTGCAGGACACCATCGACGTCGCCTGGCCGAACTGCGCCACCGGCACCACCACCGGCTGTGCGAGCGCGACGGATCCGTACCCCGACGCGCTCAACACCGAGCAGGGAGGCGTGAACGGCACCGGTCCGGCCTACGGCTGGGCGCACGGGCGCGGGTACCTGAAGCACCCCATCGCAGAGGTGTGGGCCACGCTGCAGCTCCCCGAGGTGGTGCAGCTGAGCTTCTACCCGGAGAGGGACCAGAGCACCTGCGGCGGAGCGGAGAACGTCGAGAGCGGCTACGACGTGAGCTTCTCCACCCACGAGACGCCGAAGGGCATCGGCTCCTTCGCCGACTTCATCGTCACCTTCCGGGAGGGCGTCATCCTCGGGACGTCGGCGGCCCCGCAGGAGGTCGCCGTCGTCTACCAGAAGACCTGGGGCACGACCTACGTGGGCGTGCTGGCGGGCTCCATCGTGTTCCGCGGGGGCGTGGCCGGTTCCACCGACCCGTCCGTGCCAGACGACCCGAACGTCACGAGCGTCGAGCTCATCCGCCACCTGGCGGCGAAGAACACCAACAACGGGCCGCAGACGCAGAGCTGGATCACCGACTACTACGACGAGCTGCAGGCGTACCTCGACGGGACCGTGGCGTCCTTCCCGGTCCTGTGCAGCGGCGTGAACTAGGCAAGAACCGGGGGAGTTTCTCCGCGATGGGGGCGCTGCGCCGCGACTCGACGGCGACGGCGGAAGACGATGGCGAGGATGAGGGGTACTCCGGCGCGCTCGGTCGCGCTCGTTTCGCTCGCGCTTGTGGCCGCGACCGGCTGCACCAAGACCTACCCGAGCACCTTTCCGATCGACGTCGGCTACCAGCCCCTCGAGGCGAACGAGGCGAGCTGGCCCGCGGGCTCCGCCGCCGATTCGACCCCCGAGATGCTGGGGGCGCCGGTGACGGGTCACCGCGACGGCCACGACTACGCCCACGGCCGCGCCTACGTGAAGGCGTCGCCGGCGGCGGTGTGGGCCGCGCTCCAGGACCCGATGGTGAGCCGGATCCACGGCACGAGCACCGACGTCGTCCCCGGCGCCGAGCCCTTTCCCCTCACCTTCGGAATCAAGTACACGGTCCACAGCATCGTCGGCACCGTGGAGTGGGAGTCGGCCTACCGCGGGGGCATCGATGGAACGGCCGACGCACCCCAGTCCATCGGGATGCGGTACCAGGAGGTCCTCGCCAACCGCTTCGTCCGCACGCAGTCCGGCTCGCTCGAGGCGGCTGCCGTGGACGGCGCCCCGGACGTGACGTCGCTCACCTTCGTCACCTGGCTCGACGCCACCGATTCCGGCCAGCCAGCCGCCTGGGGCGCGGTGCAGGACTGGTTCAACGACATCGTCGCGAAGGTCCACGGCAACCCCGTTCCCTGACGCAGGGTGCTCGGCGCGCGTCCGTCCCCTTGCCGGCCCGGCTCGAGGGCGGGCGGCCGGGCCGCCTCGCCGCGCGAACGAAGAAGGCGGGCGCGCCGGGGGGCACGCCCGCCTCGAGTGGAAGCCTCGGCCCGGAAGCCGCGCTTCAGTTCGGCTTCGCCGCCTTGTCGTCCTTCGCGAAGGGATCCCACCGCCACTGCACGCCGATGGAGGCGATCCAGGCGTAGCTGTCGAAGGCCCCCGCGAGCGACGAGAACGAGTCGGCTGCCGGGGTCGAGACGAGCCGGTCGAACCAGGCGTAGAAGAAGGCCCCGCTGATGGTCAGGTTCTTCACGGGGTCCCACCCGAGGCCAACCGAGCCGCCCCAGACGTTGCCGTCGGGCAGCGACGGGTTGAAGTAGTTCGGGTTCACGCCCGAGACGTCGCGCAGCAGCCCGCCCCGGACCTCGAGCTCCGGGATGACGCGCCAGGCCGCCCCGAGGCGGAAGACGCTCGAGTTCGAGTAGGCGCGCTGCACCGTGATCGAGAGCGGCTTGCCCGTGGAGGGGTCGATGCTCGTGCCGTTGAAGGTGTCGCTCTGGTAGGCGGCGTACCCCTCGTAGGTGTAGGCGAGGTCGATCTCGACGGCGGGGATGGGGTTTCCAGGACACGCCCACGTTCAGGAGGCTCGGGAACGGCAGCGTGTGGGTGATGCTCTGGTTCGGGTAGAGCGGCTGGAGCGCCGGCGGGAACGCCAGGTTGACCGTGCCGGTGAGCCCCTGGTAGGCCTGCTGCTTGTAGTCGATGCCGATCTTGAGCGGGTAGCTCGCCACCGGCTGGATGTCGACCGACGCGTCCCAGCTCACCTTGCCTCCAGAGTCGGCGAGCGTGGCCTGGCCGTCGACGGTGCCGCCGGGACCGGGGAGCGCCTTCGCCACCGAGAGCTTCTCGGTGGTGTAGTAGTAGACGACTCCGCCGCCGACGCGGATCTGCGGGATGATTCCGAAGCCCAGCGTCAGGTAGCCCCCGTAGACCTTGCGGTCGACGGTCTGGATCTCGTAGCGCCCGGGCCAGTCGGCGGGCCAGTAGACGTTGCCGCCGCCTGGGATGTTGACCCCGAGGCCGACGCCGTAGCCGTGGTCGCCGATCTTGCCCGACCAGGACAGGAACGCCGACACCGGGTAGGCCGCCTGGAACTTGGTGGAGACGGAGGCCGTCCCGGCCATGCTCGCCGGCGGGTACCAGGTGGTGCCGTTGCCGAGGATGCCCGGGGAGAGGTTGAGGTCGAGCCCGGAGAGGCGCGAGAGCGACGCCGGGTTGCGGAAGGCGGCGGCGGCGCTGTCCTGCGCCGCCACCAGCGCGTCGCCCATGGCGAGGTCGCGCGGGATGGTGTTGGGGATGGAGTAGCCGCCGGCCTGGGCCAGCGCGGGGACGAGGAGGGCTGCGACGAGAAGCTTCTTCATGTCGGTCCTCACGGGGTGACGGGGGTGGCGGCGACGGGAGCGCCGAGGAAGAACTCGACGACGTTCGTTTGCGCCTGGGTGGTGAGCGAGAGGTTGACGCCGTCGAGCAGGAAGCCGTGCGTGGCTCCCGGCCCGGTGGTGCCGTCGGTCGGGCACGCGCCCGAGGTCGAGTCCATGTACCACTGCACCCCGGGAGTTCCCGACGCCGCGGCGGGGTCGATGGGCAAGAGCCCGATGTTCCCGTAGAGCTCCTGGTTGGTCGCGTTCGGGACGACGTTGTCGCAGCGGGCGGCCTGGCCGAGCACGACCTTCGGCGCCTGCGCGACCGGCGGACTGACGAGCAGGTTCGGCAGGGGCGCGCCGACGAGGTGGCCGGCGAAGTTGATGGGGTCGGCCGGGTCGAGAACCCACTTCGCGGCGAGGAGGAATTCCAGGTACGCGGGCGTGCCCGGCACGATCCCCAGGCCGGCGAGGAGCTGGTCCAGGGCCGGGGTGAAGGAGGGCGACGTCGTGAAGATGTCCACGATGGTCCCTCCGCCGACGTTCAGCACCGTCTTGGAGAAGCGTGGGTTCGCGGCCACGTCGAGCGTGCCCTCGATGGACCCGAGCGACTGGCCGACGAAGTAGACCTCGGCGGGGTTCAGGGCCGCCTGGATCACCGCCTGGCCCTGCGGCGTCGTCAGCACCCGCACGAGCATCGACTCGTCGAGGATGTCCTGGCGGAGCGTGTCGCGAACCCTGAAGAAGTTCGCCGACACGAGGTAGTTGCCCGAGGCGACGGCGATGCCGCCCGTCCCGTCCCAGCAGTCGGTGGTGACGGTGGCGGAGCAGGCCGGCAGGCCGGGCGCGACCGGCTTGTAGGCGAGACCGGCCGTGCACAGGCCGGGAAGGTCGCCCGCCGGGTCGCCCTGGTTGCCGAAGACGGAGTGGTTGCAGGTGGAGCCGGTGGCGCACTGGGCGTCGACGGTGCACCAGCTGCGATCGCCGTGCTTGGGGGCGTCGATGGCCGCCACGGCGAAGCCGCCCGCGGTGAGCGCCTGGGCGATGAGGAGCATGTCGGCGCGGCCGCCGGTGAACCCGTGGTGGAAGACGACGAGCGGGTAGCCGGTCGCGGGCGCCGAGGTGGACGGGAAGGCGAGAAGCGCCGGGATGGGCACCGCGGTCCCGGCCGTGGTCGCCGGGTAGAAGGCGCCCGTGCCCGGGTCGAGCTTGTCGAAGGTCACGATCTCGGTGTCGACGAAGTGCCCGACGCCGGCGACGACCGCGGTGGGGACGCCGTACTTGGCAGCGGCTTGCGCGGGCGTGAGCGCAACGGTGGCGGCGGGAATGGGCGCCGGCGGGAAGACGTCCTGCGGCGGCGAGGTCGGCGTCTGCGCGTAGGGGGCCGCGGCGAGCTCCAGCGCCGGCTCGGTGATGGTCTGGGTCCGGAACATGTAGATCATGGCGATGTCGCTCTTCGCGACGCCGTGGTCGGCGTTCAGCTGCGCCGTGACCGGCTGGAGCGCGAGGCGCATCCCCTCGAGCCCGGACGCCTCGGAGTTGGAGATGCCGGGGACCGTCGAGGTGGAATCGGCCGGGTTCGCCGCGCACGCCGGCGACGGGCTGCAGAGCGCGTTGTGGAAGAGCAGGAACTGGCCGAGCGTGGTGTTGGAGAGGTGTTTGCCCGCGGCGTCGAGCACCGCGTGGGTGATCACCACGGCGTACTCGGTCTGCTCGTGCAAGGGCGGCAGGGTGAACGTCACCGTCCCTGCCGGCGTCGGCACGGCCGCCGGGACCGCCGGCTGGAAGGCGATGGCCTCGGTGAGCCCGTTGAGAGGGGGAGGCTGGGTGACGAAGGTGGGCGACTTGCCGGCCGTGAGCGCGTCGACGACGTCGTAGACCTGCTGCGGGCCGGTCTTCGTGAACTCGTACAGGTAGATGCCGGCCGGGGAGCCGGGGATGCGCACCGAGGAGCCCTCTATCGGTCCGCTCGTCGGCGCGAGGCCGATCGCGGTCGTGGAGAACCCGTCGAGGGTCGCGATGCCCGCGGCAAGCGGCCCGAAGGCAGCCGCCGCGGTTGCCGACACCTTGCCCGTCGTCGGGTCGATGAGGAAGTCGGAGGGGAGCGGGATCTGGAGCGAAGCCGCCGTGGCGTCGGCCTGAACCCAGGTCGTGCCCGGGGCGATCTGGAAGGTGCCGACGACCGCGATGTCGTTCTGGGGGAAGCCCTTGTTCGTCACCGCGGCGAACACCGGCTGGTACTGCGCCTGGAGCTCCTGGGCCTGCACGCAGCTCGCAGAGGGCGGGGTCGTGCCGCAGCCCGGCAGCTCGCTCGGCGGGAAGAAGAGAAGCGCGTAGGTCGTGGGCGACGGATAGACGCTGGCGCCGTCGGTGGTCTTGATCCCGTTCGCTTCACCCCGGACCGCGTAGAAGTAGAGGTGGCCCGCCTTCCAGAGGTGGTTCTGCGCCACCGGGTCGAGCGCCTTCACGATCGTGAGCGTGCCGCTCGCGGGGCCAGCGGCGTAGGTCGGCGCCTCGAGGGTCGGGTACTCGTTGGCGGTGCTGTCCCAGACGAGCAGGTTGCACTCGCTCGTGGTGGACGTGCTGGGAGCCGTGCAGAGCTTGATCGACTTCACGTCGATGGACGGGACCGACGTGCTCGAGTCCGCGACGCTCACCGTCACGAACGGGATGGTGATGTCGATCTCCTGGTCGTAGGAGAAGCCGCCCTGCGCCTTGAAGTACTGCAGGATCTCGAACTCGGCGTTCGTCGCGGTCGTCGAGGGCGCGGAGAGCAGCGCCAGGTCGTTGGGAAGAGGGACGACGAGCGTGTTGGGATCGAACGCGGCCGTCACCACGGACTTCTCTTGGGTCGACTGGACCGACGGCGTACACGCGGAGAATGCCAGCGCCAGTAGCGGGACGGGCGCGAAGCGGCGAAGCGACATGCTGCCTCCTCGGCGAAGTGTGTGGCGATGCGCGGGACGAAGCACCCCCGGGGTCGCCTCCCTCAGTCGACCGCGGGTCAACGCGCGTTTCTATGACTTTGCGGAGCGAGAATCACGGCGCAAAGCGTCAAAAACGAAGCTACCCATCGCGTCTGGATCCCACAACTGTCCATTCGGGTCCGCCGAATGCCGCAGCGCGTCACTCAGGTCCGCTGGTCGACGACGCGGCGCGCCTTGCCCTCGAAGCGGACGAGCGTGCGCGGCTCCACGATCTGCACGCCGACCGAGACGCCGAGCTCCGTCGCGAGCCGCCGGGCGATGGCCACCTCGAGCGCGGGCCGATCCGCCGCGGCGGCCGCGGGGCCCGCGCCCGCCTCGACGACCACCGTCACGAGGTCCTCGCCGGACCGGCGCTCGAGGACGATCTGGTAGTGCGGCGCGGTCCCCTCGATCTCGAAGAGGACCGCCTCGATCTCGGACGGGAAGACGCGGGCGCCCTTGACGATGATGAGGTCGTCGGTGCGACCCTTCACCCGGCTCATGCGCGCGAGCGTCCGGCCGCAGGGGCACGGGCCCGTGGAGATCGAGGTGAGGTCGCGGGTCCGGAAGCGGACCACCGGCAGGGCCTCGCGGGTGAGCGTGGTGACGACGAGCTCGCCGACCTGCCCCTCGGGCACGGGCTCGAGGGTGTCGGGGTCGATCACCTCGACGAGGAAGTGGTCCTCGGCGACGTGGAGCCCCCCGCGCTCGAGGCACTCGCCGGAGACCCCGGGGCCCATCACCTCGGAGAGGCCGTAGTTGTCGGTGGCGACCACGCGGAGCTTCTCCTCGAGCTCCCGGCGCATCGACTCCGACCAGGGCTCGGCTCCGAACAGGCCGTACCTGAGCGAGAGCGCGTTCCGGTTCACCCCCGACTCGATCATGGCGTCGGCGAGCGCGAGCGCGTGGCTCGGCGTGGTGACGAGCGCCGTGGACCGGTAGTCCTGCATGATCTGGATCTGGCGGCGCGCGCTGGCGCTCGAGACCGGGATCACCGAGGCGCCGAGCCGCTCGGCGCCGTGGTGGAAGCCGAACGCGCCCGTGAACAGCCCGTAGTCGAAGGCCACGTGCACCACGTCGTCCTTGCCCACCCCGCCGGCGACGAGCACCCGGGCCGTCAGGTCCGCCCAGGTCTTGAGGTCGTTTCGCGTGTACCCCACCGCGGTGGCGAGCCCCGTCGTGCCCGAGGAGGCGTGGACCCTCACCACGTCGCGAAGCGGCACGGCGAAGAGGCCGTAGGGGTGGTTCTCGCGGAAGTCCCGCTTGGTGGTGAACGGCAGCCGGCGCAGGTCGGAGAGCGAGCGCAGGTCGTCGGGGTCGAACCCGATCTCGTCGAAGCGCTTCCGGTAGAAGGGGACGTTGCGGTAGACGCGGGAGAGGGTCGCCTCGAGCCGCTCCAGCTGGAGCTGCTCGAGCTCGTCGCGGTCGATCTTCTCGCAATCCGGCTGCCAGGTCATGGTCTACGGCCTTTCCGGCGCGCTAGGCGCGCTCCGACTCGACCTCGGTTCCCAGGTAGGCCCGCTGCACGTCGCGGTTCGCGAGCAGCTCGTCCGCCGAGCCCGAGAGCACGATGCGCCCGGTCTCGAGCACGTAGCCACGGCTCGCGATGCGGAGCGCGCCACGGGCGTTCTGCTCGACGAGCAGCACGGTGGTCCCGTCGGCGCTGATGCGCCGGACGATGGCGAAGATGTCCCGCACCACGAGCGGGGCGAGCCCCATCGACGGCTCGTCGAGCATCATCAGGGCCGGCCGGGCCATGAGCGCCCGGCCGATGGCGAGCATCTGCTGCTCTCCTCCCGACAGCGTGCCGGCGAGCTGGCCGTGGCGCTCCCGCAGCACGGGGAAGAGGTCGTAGACGCGCTCGAGGTCGAGGCGGGCCTCGCGGCGGTGGCCGCGCCGGAGCTGGACGTAGCCCCCGAGGAGCAGGTTCTCGCGCACGGGCATGGAGGCGAACACCTGGCGCCCCTCCGGCACGAGCGAGCATCCCGCCGCCACGATGCGCTCGGTGCGCTCGCCGAGGATGCTCGATCCGCGAAAGAGGATCTCCCCGGCCCGGGCCGCCACGAGCCCGGCGATGGTCCGGAGCAGCGTGCTCTTGCCCGCGCCGTTCGCCCCGATGATGGCCACGATCTCCCCGGGGTTCACGTGCAGGGACGCCCGCCGCAGCACCGCCAGCTTCCCGTAGGCCACGTCGAGGTTGCGGACCTTCAGCATCTACTCTCCCAGGTAGACCCGAACCACGTCCGGGTCCCGCTGCACCGCCTGCGGCGTGGCGTCGGCGATCTTCTCGCCGAAGCACAGCACCACCACCTCGTCGCAGGTGCCCATGACGAGCGACATGTCGTGCTCGACGAGCAGCACGGTGATGCCCCGCTCCCGGATCCTTCCGATGAGCCTCGCCAGGTCCGCCGTCTCCCGCATGTTGAGCCCGGCGGCGGGCTCGTCGAGGAGCAGGAGCTCCGGGGCGGCCGCGAGCGCGCGAGCGAGCTCCACCCCTCGCTGCTGGCCGTAGGAGAGGCTGCCGGCAGTCGAGCGCGCCAGGGCCGAGACGCCGAGGAACTCCATGGCGTCTTTGGCCTCCGCCTCGATGCGCCGCTCCTCGCGCCGCGTCCCGGGCAGGCCGAGCATGCCCGCCACGAACCCGGCGCGGCTGCGCACGTGGCAGCCGACCATGACGTTCTCGAGCGCGGTCATGTGCGGGAAGATCTTCAGGTTCTGGAAGGTGCGCGAGAGCCCCAGCGCCGCGATCTCGTGGGCCGCCCGCCCGTCGATGCGCCGGTCGCGGAAGCGCACCGTGCCCGCGTCCGGCGACCGGAACCCCGAGAGCAGGTCGAAGAGCGTGGTCTTCCCGGCCCCGTTCGGGCCGATGACGCCCTTCACCGTCCCCTTCTCCAGGCGGAAGGAGATGTCGTGGACGGCGCGGACGCCGCCGAAGCGCTTCGAGAGCCCGTCGACCTCGAGGAGCGCCATCTAGGCCTCCTCCCCGGGCGGGCGGCGGCCGCGAACGAGCCCCGAGGCGAGCGACCCGAGGTCGGCCCGCAGGATCCCGTCGGGGGAGAAGAGCATCACCGCCACCAGGATGCCGCCGAAGACGGCGTCGTCGTAGGCGCCGAAGTAGCCGCGAAGCGAGAGGAAGTTCAAGACCGCGCTGGCGGTGAGCGTGCCCCACAGGCTTCCCATCCCGCCCACGGCGACGATGGCGACGGCGCGCACCGACTTCATCACCGACGCCTCCGAGGGCCCGATGCCGCCGTTGTAGTGGGTGGCGAGCACCCCCGCCACGGTGGCCAAGACCCCCGCGAGGACGAAGGTCTTCTGCTTCAGCCGCCCCGTGTCGACGCCCATGGCGCCAGCGGCGTCCTCGGCCCCGTGGATCGCGCCGAGCGCCCTGCCGGTCCGGGAGTGGATGAGGTTTCCGAGGAAGAGCATGGCCAGCGCCACGAGGCCCCAGGCGAGGTAGTAGTTCTGGACCCGGTCGGCGGCGCCGCCGCCGACGCGCAGCCCCGGGGCCAGGACGAGCGGCGGTACCCCGGAGATCCCGTCCGCCGCGCCGAAGGCCTGGGTACCCACCACGATGCCCGAGACGATGGTCCCGAAGGCGAGCGTCGCCATGGCGAGGTAGTGGCCGCGCAGCCGCAGCACGGGCACCCCGAGCGAGAAGGCGACCGCTGCCCCGAGGAGGATGGCAAGGGCGCATGCCACCCAGGGCGACACCGAGAGGAGCTCGCCCCCGAAGAGGTCCGGGCGCAGGGCGAGGAGGCCGAGCCGCACCGCGGCCGCCACGAGCGGCCGGCCGCGGTGGGCCGACAGGTCGAGGGTGGTGAGCACCGCCGAGGTGTAGCCGCCGATGGCGAAGAAGCCGGCCTGGCCGAGCGAGACCTGGCCGGCGTAGCCCATGAGCAGCGAGAGGCCGAGCGCGACCAGCGTGGCGTAGGCCGACATCGTGAGCTGCGTGAGGAAGAACCCCTTGCCGGCGGCGAGCGTCGCGAGCTGCACGGCCACCACCGCGGCCGCGAGCGCCCCGACCTGGAGCTGGCGCCGCCCCCGCATCAGAACGCCCTCTGCCGCGAGGCCTCGCGGCTGCCGAAGAGGCCGCTCGGGCGCACGAAGAGGATGGCGAGGAGGATGGTGAGGGTGACCACGTCCTTGTAGGCGGTGGGCAGCACCGAGACGGACAGCGACTCGAGCACCCCGAGCACGAGTCCCGCGGCGACCGCCCCGGCGCCGTTGCCGAGCCCGCCCAGGATGGCGACGGTGAAGCCCTTGATGGCGAGCGCCCCGCCCATGGCGTACGACGTGTAGGTGATGGGCGAGACGACGCAGCCGGCCAGCGCGCCGATGGCGGCGGAGAGGACGAAGGAGAGGGTGACGAGGTTCCGGGTGGGGATGCCGCAGAGGGCCGCCGCGTCCCGGTTCGCGGCGCAGGCGCGCATCTCGCGGCCGA
This sequence comes from uncultured delta proteobacterium, assembly GCA_963754915.1. Classification (GTDB taxonomy): domain Bacteria; phylum Myxococcota; class Myxococcia; order Myxococcales; family Anaeromyxobacteraceae; genus DATJZG01. Next base: position 643,674 of record CAVWHZ010000016.1, read on the forward strand.
GCATGGTGTGGCCGAAGAAGAAGGCGAGCAGCGCGACGGTGAGGGCGGTGGTCCCGAGCACCCACAGCACCTGGGGAGAGACGTGGACGCCGTGGAAGGAGAGCGACGTCACCTCGTCCCCGGTGAAGTACGGGAGCGAGAAGACCCCCTCCCCCCAGGCGAAGAGCGCCGCCTCCCTCAAGAGGATGGCGACCCCGATGGTGATGACGATGAGGCGCAGCACCGACGGTCGGGTGAGCCAGCGGATGCAGGTCACCTCCACGAGCGCCCCGATGGCGGCGGTCGCGGCGACCGCGCCGGCGATGGCGAGGGGCAGCGGGGCGAAGCGGTGCAGCGAGACGGCGATCATGCCGCCCAGCATGACGAACTCGCCCTGGGCGAAGTTGATGACCCCGGTGGCGTTGTAGATGATGTTGAAGCCGATGGCGACGACGGCGTAGATCGACCCGTAGGTCAGCCCCGCGACCAGGTACTGGAAGAAGAGCTCGAGCGTCATGGCCCCGGCCGCGCCGGCGCTACGGCCCGAGCGGCACGAAGCGCCCGTCCTTCACGGTGACGAGCTCGAAGGCGTCGATGCCGAGCCCGTTGTGGTCGGCGGGCGAGAAGTTGAACACGCCGGCGGTTCCCACGAAGCCCCTCAGGTTCTCCACGGCGGCGCGGGCCTTCGCGCGGTCGGGCCCCGCCTCTTCGATGGCCTTCGCGAGGATCATGAGGGCGTCCCAGGCGTGGCCGCCGAAGGTGCTGACGTCCTCCCGGTAGCGGGCCTCGTAGGCCTTCTTGTACGACTCGAGCACGCCCTTCTGCGGGTGGCCGGCGGGCAGCGCGTCCGCCACGACGACTCGGCCCGCCGAGAAGATCACGCCCTCGGCGGCGGCGCCGGCCGCCCGGGCGTACTGCACGTTCGCGAACCCGTGGCTCTGGAACACCGGCACGGCGAGCCCCATCTGGCGGACGTTCTTCAGCACGATGGCCTGCGCGGGCTCGGTCGACCAGTTGAGGATGGCCTGCACGTTGGCGGCCTTGAGCTTCGTGACCTCGGCGGTGAGGTCGGTGGCCGCCTTGTCGTAGACCTCGCTCACCGCGATCTGGATCCCGTAGGCGGGCGCGAGCTTCTCGACCTGCTCCTTGCCGGCGTTTCCGAACCCGGTGTTGGAGGAGAGGAAGCCGATGCGGGTGATCCCCATCTTCTTCATGCGGCGGAAGATGACCTCCGCGGCGAAGCTGTCCTTCGGCGCCACCTTGAAGACGTGCGGCGCCACCGGGTTCACGATCACCTCGGCGGCCGAGGCCGACAAGAGCAGCGTCTTCCCCTCCTCGGCGAGCGCCTTCACCCGCATCGTCTCGCCGCTCGTGGAGGGACCGATGATGGCGAACACCTGCTCCTCCTCGATGAGCTCCTTCGCGAGCGAGAAGGCCTTCTCCGGGCTCCCGCCGGTGTCCTTCACGATGAGCTTCACCGGGTGGCCCGCGATGCCGCCCCTGGCATTCAGGTCCTCCACCAGCATCTCCAGCGTTCGGGCCTCCGGCGCGCCGAGGAAGGAGGCCGGGCCGGTGACCGCGAGCAGCGCGCCGATCTTGATGGGGTCGGCTGCCCGGGCCGCCGGGCAGAGCGCGAGGAGCCCTGCCGCCACGATGGTGCGCATCGCTCTCATGGTTCCTCCTCGGGCGGTTCTCCGGCCCAGGTCTACTTGTCCAGGATGACGAACCGCCCGTCCTTGACGGTCAGCATCTCGAAGGAGCCGAGGTCGAGCCCGTTGTGGTCGGACGGCGAGAAGGCGAAGACGCCGCTCGTCCCCACGAAGCCCTTCAGGTTCTCGATGGCGGTCCGGACCCGCTCGCGGTCCGGTCCCACCTGCTCGATGGCCCGCTCCAGGATGCGGAATGCGTCCCACGCGTAGCCGCCGAAGCCGCTCACGTCCTCGCCGTAGCGCGCCCGGTAGGCGGTCCGGTAGGCGACGAGCACGGCCTTCTGCGGGTGGGAGTCCGGCAGCATGTCGCCGACGAGCAGCCGCCCGAGCGGGAAGACCACCCCCTCGGCCGCCGGGCCCGCCGCCTTGGCGTAGGCGAGGTTCCCGAAGCCGTGGCTCTGGTAGATGGGGATGGTGAGGCCGAGCTGGCGGACGTTCTTCACCAGGATCGACTGCGCCGGCTCGATGGACCAGTTGAGCACCGCCTGGACGTTCGCGCCCTTCAGCTTGGTGGCCTCGGCGGTGAGGTCGGTGGCGGCCTTGTCGTAGACCTCGTCGAGCGCGATCTGGATCCCGTACTCGGGGGCGAGCTTCTCGATCTGCTCCTTGCCGGAGGCGCCGAAGCCGGTGTTGCTCGAGAACACCGCGATGCGGACGATGCCGCGCTTCCTCATCTCCTGGAAGATCTTCACCACCGCGTGGCTGTCCTTCTGGGCAGTCTTGAAGACGTAGCGGGCCACCGGGTTCACAATGACCTCGGCAGCGGCGAGCGAGATGAGCGGCGTCCGCGCCTCCTCGGCGAGCGCCTTCACCCTCATGGTTTCGCCGCTCGTGGAGGGGCCGATGATGGCGAAGACCTTGTCCTCCTCGAGCAGCTGCTTCGCGAACGAGAAGGCCTTCTCCGGGCTGCCGCCGGAGTCCTTGAGGACGAGCTCGATCCTCCTCCCTCCGATCCCGCCCCGGGCGTTCGCCTCCTCGACGAGCATCTCCAGCGTGCGGGCCTCGGGGGCGCCGAGGAACGCAGCCGGCCCGGTGACGGCCAGGATGGCCCCGATGCGCAGCGTCTCGGCGGCCGCCGCCGGCGAGGCGGCGACGAGGATGGCGGCCGCTGCCGCCGGCATGATCCTTCGCATTTCGGTGTCCCCCTAGCGTTCCGTCCGGTGGTCGAGCACCCGGCGGGCCTTCCCCTCGGATCGCGCGAGCGTGTGCGGTGCGACGAGCTCCACCTTCATGCGGATGCCGGTGACCGAGTGGATCTCGTGGTCGATGCGGTCGCGCAGCTCGACCATCTGGCGCATCTCGTCGGAGAAGTTGCGCGGCCGGATCTCGACCTTGACGACGGCCTCGTCGAGGGTGCCCGGCCGCGCCACCTCGATGAGGTAGTGCGGGGCCGTGCCCTCCACCCGCAAGAGCGCCTCCTCGATCTGCGAGGGGAACACGTTGACGCCGCGGATGATGAGCATGTCGTCGGAGCGGCCCACCACCCGGCTCATGCGCGCCCCGGTGCGCCCGCAGGCGCACGGCGAGCGGTCGAGCGAGGCGAGGTCCCGGGTGCGGTAGCGCAGCACCGGCATCGCCTCCTTGGTGAGGCTCGTGAAGACGAGCTCCCCCACCTCCCCGTCGGCCACCGGCGCGAGCGAGTCCGGATCGAGGCACTCGACGAGGAAGTGATCCTCGGACACGTGCATCCCGCTGCGGCGCGAGCACTCGCCCGAGACTCCCGGGCCGATGACCTCGGAGAGGCCGTAGTTGTTGAAGGCCTCTATGCCGAGCTCCGCCTCGATGGCCGACCGCATCTCCTCGGTCCAGGGCTCCCCGCCGAAGTGGCCGTAGCGGAGCCCCAGCTCGCGCGGGTCGAGCCCGTCGGCCCGGGCCACCTCGGCGATGTGGAGCGCGTAGCTCGGGGTGCACACGAGCACCTCGGGCCGCAGGTCCCTAAGCAGCATCACCTGCCGCGGCGTGTTGCCACCGGCGGCGGGCACGATCCCGGCCCCGACCCTCTCGATTCCCTGGTGCAGGCCGAAGCCGCCCGTGAAGAGCCCGTAGCCGAAGGCGACGTGGACGAGGTGCTCCGCGCGCAGGCCGCCGGCGGTGAGGAAGCGGGCGCACAGCCCGGACCAGCGCTCCAGGTCGCCGCGCGTGTAGGCGACGAAGGTGGGCTTCCCGGTGGTGCCCGACGAGCCGTGCACCCGGGCCACCTCGGCTCGCGGCACCGTCACGAGGCCCAGCGGGTAGTTCCGGCGCAGGTCGTCCTTCACCGTGAAGGGGAGCCTCGACACGTCGTCGGCGGAGCGGACGAGGTCGGGAGTCACGCCGGCGCGGGAGAGCGCCTCCCGGTAGAACGGCGCCAGCGCGGCCCGGGCCACCGAGGCGCGCAGCCGCTCGGCCTGCAGGCGGGAGAGCTGCTCGCGGGGCAGCGTCTCCGCCGGAATCCCAGATCCGGTTGTGGAGGTCCGTCTCCATGCGCGCGCGGGCGGGGCGCCTCAGGCGCCCACGCTGCGGAAGGCCTCCTCGCGGGTGAGGACGTGGACGCCGGCATCCCGGAGCAGCACGGCGGCCCGGTCCGGATCCTCGACGCGGAAGAGGAGAACGGCGGTCTTGGCGTGGTGCCCGGCGGTGAGCGGGTACATGTACTCGACCGAGAGCCCGCTGCGGTCGAAGGCCTCGAGCACGTCGGCGAGCCCGCCGGCGCGGTCGGGGACCTCGACGGCGAGCACCTCGGTGACGTTGACCACGCAGCCGGCCTGCTCGAGCGCCCGCCGGGCCTTGTCCTCCTCCTTCACGACGAGGCGGAGGATGCCGAACTGCTGGGTGTCGGCGAGCGACATGCTGAGGATGTCGATGCCCGCCTTGCCGAGGACCTGGCAGGGGAGCTTGAGCTGCCCGGGCCGGTTCTCGAGGAAGAGCGACAGCTGTCGAAGCTTCATGGTCCCGTCCTCCCGCTGGCTCTCAGATCTGCCGCTGGTCCAGCACCCGCTTCGCCTTGCCCTCGCTGCGCTGCAGCGTCCGCGGTCCCACGAGCGTCACCCGGGCGCGGATGCCGAGCGTGTGGTCGAGCGCCTGCTCCAGCTTCCGCTGCAGCAGCTCGAGAGCCCGGATCTGGTCGGAGAAGACCTCGGGGGTGACCTCGACCTTCACCTCCATCTCGTCGAGCCCCTTCTCGCGGGTGAGCACGATCTGGTAGTGCGGCAGGGTCCCCTCCACCGCCAGGAGCGCGGTCTCCACCTGGGAGGGAAACACGTTCACGCCGCGGATGATGAACATGTCGTCGGAGCGCCGGCCGATTCGGTGGATGCGCCGGATGGAGCGGCCGCAGGCGCACGGCTCCGGGACGATGGCGGTCACGTCGCGCGTCCGGTAGCGGATCATCGGCATGGCGTCCTTGGAGAGCGTGGTGAGCACGAGCTCCCCCTCGCTCCCGTCGGGCAGGACCTCGCCGCTCTCGGGGTCGATGATCTCCGGGTAGAAGTGGTCCTCGAAGATGTGCAGCCCGGACTGGGCGAAGCACTCGATTCCGACGCCCGGGCCGACGATCTCGGAGAGGCCGTAGATGTCGTAGGCCTTCACGCCGGTGTCGGCCTCGATGCGGCGCCGCATGGCCTCGCTCCAGGGCTCGGCTCCGAAGATGCCGGCCCGCAGCTTGGAGAAGTCGGCGCCGAGCTCCCGCCCCCGCTCCATGAGGTGCAGGAAGTAGCTCGGGGTGCAGCAGATGGCGGTGACCCCGAAGTCCTGCAGCACCATGATCTGCCGCTCGGTGTTGCCCCCGGAGATGGGGATCACCGTGGCGCCGAGCGCCTCGGCGCCGTAGTGGGCGCCGAGGCCGCCGGTGAAGAGGCCGTACCCGTAGGCGTTCTGGACGACGTCGCCCCGGTGCAGCCCGCAGGCGGCGAGGCTGCGCACCATCACCTGGGTCCAGACCTCGAGGTCGGACTGGGTGTAGGCCACCACGGTCGGCTTGCCGGTCGTCCCCGACGAGGCGTGCAGCCGGACCACCTCGTCCATCGGGCTCGCGAACAGGCCGAACGGGTAGGTGTCGCGCAGGTCCGTCTTGACGGTGAACGGCAGCTTCCCCAGGTCCTCGAGCGCGAGGACGTCGTCGGGGCCGAGCTTCCTCTCCTCCATCCGGTGCCGGAAGAGCTTCACCCGGTCGAAGGCGCGGCGGACGATCCTCTTCAAGCGCTCGAGCTGGAGGCTCCTCAGCTGCGCCACCGGGACGTAGTCGGGGGCGCTCGAGGGATGGAAGCGCTGGGCGTCGTGTCTCGTCACCGGATCGCTCCTCAGGCGGCGGCCCGGGCCCGCGCTGCCGCCCGGCCCAGCTCGAAGGACTTGAAGTTGAGGTCGTGGAGGCGCTCGGGCAGGGCGGCGGCGATGGCGGCCCTCCAGTGCTCCTCGGGGATGGAGAGGTGGTGCGACAGCGCCCCGAGCAGCGCCACGTTCAGGCTGCGGCGGTTGGGCAGGCTCGCCTCCGGGACGAGGTCCGGAGGGAAGAGCAGCCCCGCGGGCCGGAGCATGTGACGGTTGTTCTCCACCTGGGAGGGGGCGAGCACCACGAGGAAGTCCGCCTCGCCCGTCGGGACCATGGGCGAGAAGACCTCCGTGCCGAAGCGCACGTCGGAGGTGACCGACCCGCCGCGCTGGCTCATGCCGTGGATCTCGGCCTTCTTCACGTCGTGGCCCGCCCGGAAGACGGCGTCGGCGAGGATGTCCGAGGCCTTGATGACGCCCTGGCCGCCCAGGCCGGCGAAGATCACGTTCACCACGTCAGGCATCGCCGCCCCCGCAGGCCGAGCACGCGGTGGCAGCCTCGGCCGCCTTCTCCGCGTTCACCTTCTCGTAGGTCCGGATGTCGGCGGCGGCGAGCACGCAGGGGCGGCGCGCCACGATGACGGCGAGGTCGCTCGCGGCGAGCCGCTCGGAGAGCAGCTTCTCGAAGCCAGCGGGGTCCTTCACCGGGTCGTGCACGTAGACGTGGCGGACGCCGGCGGCGCGGGCCAGGCCCTCGATGGAGACGTGTCCGGTGGCGCTGTGGTCGAGCTTTCGGCCGGTGCCGGGGTGCTCCTGCTGGCCGGTCATGGCGGTGGTGCCGTTGTCGAGCACGAGCAGCACGTGTCCGGTGGCGGGCGGGTTGTAGACCATCTCCATGAGGCCGCTCACGCCGCTGTGGATGAAGGTGGAGTCGCCGATGACCGACACCACCCGGCGCGCCTCGGCGTCGGGCAGCACGTGGCGGAGCCCGAGGCCCACGCCGATGGACGCCCCCATGGCCACGCAGGTGTCCATCGCCTGGTGGGGCTCCATGACGCCGAGGGTGTAGCAGCCGATGTCGCCCGCGACGATGCAGTTCATGCGGCGGAGCGCGCCGTACACCGGGTGGTAGGGACAGGCCTCGCAGAGCTCCGGCGGCTTGGCCTTCGGCGCCGGCGGCTCGGGGGAGTCGTCGCGGGCGAGGATGCGCAGCACCCGCTCCACCGAGAGCTCGCCGAAGCGGTACATCTCGGCCTTCGACTCCACGGCGATGCCGGCGGCGCGGATGGCGTCGGCGAAGACCGGATCGCCCTCCTCCACCACCACGCAGCGCTCGACGCTCCGGGCGAAGGAGGCGATGAGGCCGAGCGGCAGCGGGAAGACGGTCCCGACCTTGAGCACGCTGGCGGACGGGGCGGCCTCGCGCACGTGCTGGTAGCTGATGCCGGCGGTGATGACCCCGAGCGCGCGGTCGCCGTCGCGCCGCACGTTGAGCGGGGAGGTCTCGGCCCAATGGGCGATCTCGGAGAGCTTCTGGCGGAGCCTCTTGTGCGCCGGCCGGGCATAGCCCGGGATCATGACCTTCCCGCGGATGTCGCGGACGAAGTGCGGGGTGGGGGCCGGCGGCAACGGCGAGGGGCGGCGGCGCACCACCGACTTCGAGTGGCAGACGCGCGTGGTCATGCGGAGGATGACCGGGATCTTCCAGCGCCCCGACATCTCGAAGGCGGCCAGCGCGAAGTCGTAGGCCTCCTGCGAGGAGGACGGCTCCACCATGGGGATGCCGGCGGCGACCGCGTAGCGCCGGTTGTCTTGCTCGTTCTGGGAGGACGACATGCCGGGGTCGTCGGCGCTGACGAGGACGAGCGGGCCGTCGACGCCGGTGTAGGCGGCGGTGAAGAGCGGGTCGGCGGCCACGTTCACGCCCACGTGCTTCATCGTCACGAGCACGCGCGCGCCGGCGAAGGCGGCCCCCAGGCCGACCTCGAGCGCCACCTTCTCGTTGGGCGCCCACTGCGCCCTGCCCCCGAGCTCGGCGAAGCTCTCCAGGATCTCTGTCGACGGGGTTCCCGGGTACCCTGTCCCGAGCGCGACCCCTGCGTCGAGCGCGGCCATGGCGACGGCCTCGTCGCCGCTCCACAGGCCTCGGTCCGGGGCCTTCGTCGCCGTCGCGGTCTGCACGTGGAGGAGCCTCCGCAGGCGGCCTCGCCGCTGCGGCGCGGGATCGCGCCCGGCGGAGCGTCGGCCGGAAGAGTGAGCCGCCGATTGTCTCGTTTTGGCGTCGTGTAGGCAAGGGTCGCCTCGCGCGGCGTGGCCGCGAGGCGATCGCGGAAGCGGGCCGGGGCGGCCCCCCGCTCCGAGGCAGCCCGCTTCCGGGCGCTGGGGACTGGCGGGAGGGACCGAGCCGTGGCAAGGGTCGGGCGAGGAACCGAGGGTGGAACCCGTCCGATCGCTCGACGAGCTGCTCGATCGCGCCCGCGCCGCGGGCCCCAAGGTCGTGGCCGTTCCCGCTGCGGAGAGCGACACCGCGCTCGCCGCCGTGGTGGAGGCCCGCCGGCGCGGCATCGCCCGCGGGCTTCTCTTGGGCGACCGAGAAGCGCTCGTGGATCGCCTCTGGAAGCTCGAGGAGGATCCCGCCCACCACGAGATCGTCCACGAGCCCGACGACGGCCGGGCGGCGCGACTGGCGGTCGACCGGGTGCGCTGTGGGGCCGCCTCGCTGCTGCTCAAGGGAAGGCTTCCCACCGGGGAGCTGTTGCGCGCCGTCCTCGACCGGGCGACCGGGCTGCGCTGCGGCCGGCTCCTCTCCGACGTGATGGTGAGCGAGCACCCCGCGCCGACCCCGCGGCGGATCGTGGCGATGACCGACGGCGGCGTGAACGTGGCGCCGGGGCTCGCCGAGAAGCGCGCCATCCTCGAGAACGCGGTCCGGGTCTTCCGGCGACTCGGCTTCGAGAGGCCGGTCGTCGCGGTGCTGTGCGCGACCGAGGCGCCGGTCGACGCGATGCCCCACACCCTCGACGCCCGCGCGCTCGCCGAGCTGGCGCTCCGAGGCGAGATCCGCGACTGCGACGTGGTGGGGCCGCTCGCCCTCGACAACGCGCTCTTCCCCTGGGCGGCGCGCGCGAAGGGGGTCGTCCACCCGCTCGCCGGGAAGGCGGACATCCTGCTCGTCCCGACCATCGAGGCCGGCAACATCCTCGGCAAGGCCTTCTCCTGGCTCGCCGGCAAGCCGGTGGCCCACGTCATCGAGGGTGCGCGGGCCCCGGTGCTCATCCCGTCCCGGGTCGAGCGGGCCGACGACAAGCTCCTCTCCGTGGCGCTCGGCGTCCTCTCCGCGGAGGAAGCGTGAGCGCGCCCGGCGCGGCGCCGCTCGTTTTGGCGGTGAACCCCGGCACGAGCTCCACCAAGCTCGGTCTCTTCCGCGGCGGCGAGCTCCTGCGCGAGGAGACGGTGCGCCACTCCGCGGCCGACCTGGCGGTCGCCACGCACGTGGCGGGAGAGCTTCCGATCCGGCTCGAGGCGGTCCTCGCCTTCCTCGCCCGCGCCGCCGCCGGCGAGCGCCTCGACGCCGCGGTGGGCCGCGGCGGGCTGCTCGGGCCCGTGCCCTCCGGGACCCTCGCCGCGACCCCGGAGATGGCGGCCGAGCTCCTTCGGGGCGATCGGGGGGAGCACGCCTCCAACCTCGGGGTGCCGCTCGCGCTCGCGGTGGCGGAGGCGCACGGGTGCCCCGCCTTCACCGTGGACCCGGTGAGCGTGGACGAGCTCGATTCCGTGGCGCGCGTCACCGGCGTCGCCGGCGTGGCGCGCCGGAGCTTCTGCCACGCCCTCAACATCCGCGCCGTGGCGCGCCGCCACGCCGCCGCCGCGGGCGTGCCCCTCGCCGGGCTGCGGCTCGTGGTGGTCCACCTCGGGACCGGCGTGTCCATGGCCGCGATGCGCGACGGGCGCCTCTTCGACGTCGTGAACCCGCAGGACGAGGGGCCCTTCTCGGGGGACCGGGCGGGTGGGGTCCCGGTGACGGCCGTGGTGGACATGTGCTTTGGCGCCGCCGACCGCGCCGCCGTGCGCCGCAGGCTCTTCGGGGACGGCGGGCTCTACTCGCACCTCGGGACCCGCGACGTGAGCGTGGCGCTCGGCCGCGCCCGGGGCGGCGACTCCCGCGCGGCGGAGGTGCTCGACGCCATGGCGCTCCAGATCGCGAAGTCGGTGGGGTCGCTCGCGGCCTCGCTCGAGGGAGACGTGAGCGCCGTCCTGCTCACGGGCGGAATGGCCCACCTCCCGGAGGTGGTGGAGCCGGTGCGCCGGCGCATCCGCTTCGTCGGGCCGGTGGTGCTCTACCCCGGCGAGGACGAGCTCCGCGCGCTCGCCGAGGGGGCACTGCGGGTGCTCTCGGGCGAGGAGGCGGCGGGGCACTACTCCCCGCGCCCCTAACCCGGGCGCGCGGTCCGGTGGCGCAGGACGGGCCCCGCGACGATGAGCCGGGCGCCCCGCTTGCGCCGGACCGTCGACCAGGCCATCCCGAGCCCCGCGAGCAAGAGGAGGGCGACGATCTCCGCCTCGTGCATCCCCTGCCTCACCGCAGCGATCTTCGAGGCGAAGAGGTAGCCGAGGCCGAAGACGACGGGCACGGAGACGAGCGCGGCGGCGCCGTCGGCGAGCAGGAAGGTCCCGGTGCGGACCCCGAGCGCGCCGGCGCTCGCGAACACCGGCAGCCGGAACGGCGAGACGAGCCGCGCCACCGCGACGGTGAGGAAGTCGTGGTCGGCGAAGTGGCGCTCCACCCAGGCCCGGCGCTCGGGGGTGAAGAGGCGCTGCAGGTGCCTCGACGCGAGGACCCGCGCCCCGTGGCTGCGGCCGAGGCGGAAGAGGATGTAGTCCCCGGCGAGGATGCCCCCCGCGGTGACGGCGAGCGCCGGCCAGAGAGCCAACGTTCCCTGGCGGGCGAGGAAGCCGGCGGTGAGCTGGACCACCTCCTCGGGGAAGGGCAGCCCGACCCCGCCCCCGAGCAGGAGTGCGAAGACCGCGACGTAGCTGAACTTCGCGAGCAATCGCAGGACCACGCCTCAAGTATGGATCCGCGGGCCCGGGCCGGAAGGCCACCCCCGGGACACCCCATACGGGATGGCGGAGACGCCCCCGGCCCTGGTACAGGCAAGTGGGCAGAAACCCGTTGCCTCCCGTTGGCGCGGCGCGTTAGATTGTCGAGCCGGTTGATTCTCGAGTCAAGGAGCGGCCATGCCCCTCAAGATCCTGGTCACCGCGAAGCGCGTCGAGGACCCGGAGTCGAAGATCAAGGTCAAGCCCGACGGGAGCGGAATTGTCACCGACGGGGTGAACTACAAGATGAACCCCTTCGACGAGATCGCGGTCGAGGAGGCGCTGCGGCTGAAGGAGAAGCACGGTGGCGAGGTCGTCGTCGCCTCCATCGGCACCGACAAGGCGGCGACCGAGATCCGGGCCGCGCTGGCCATGGGTGCCGACCGCGGCGTGCTGGTGCGCCACGACGGCCCGCTCGACCCCTTCGTGGTCTCGGCGATGCTCGCCAAGGTCTTCGAGAAGGAGCGGCCGGACGTGGTCCTGCTCGGCAAGCAGTCGATCGACGACGACCAGAACCAGGCCGGCCAGTACCTCGCAGAGCGCCTCGGGCTCGGCCAGGCGACGAGCGCCTCCAAGGTGGAGAGCCTCGAGAGCGAGGCCGAGGCGAAGAAGCAGCCGGGGCTCGTGCTCTCGGCTGACGGCAAGGTCCTGAGGGTGGTCCGCGAGGTCGACGGCGGGCTCGAGACGCTCGACCTTGCGCTCCCGGCGGTGGTGACCTGCGACCTGCGGCTCAACAAGCCGCGCTTCGCGTCCCTGCCGGGGATCATGAAGGCGAAGAAGAAGCCCATCGAGGAGATCGCGGCCCCGTCGCTCGGCGTGGACCTCGCGCCCAAGGTGGTGGTGAGGCGGCTCTCCGAGCCCCCGAAGCGCAAGGGCGGCGTCAAGGTCGCCGACGTGTCCGAGCTCTACGAGAAGCTCAAGAACGAGGCGAAGGTCCTCTAGGCGGGAGAGCCCATGGCGAACGTACTCGTCGTCGCAGAGCAGTCCGGTGGTCACCTGCGCAAGGCCACCTTCCACGCCATCTCGGCCGGGCGGGCGCTCGCGAAGCGCGCCGGCGGCTCGCTGCACGTGGCCATCCTGGGCAAGGGCATCGCCCCGCTCGCGGCGGAGCTCGCCGCCTACGGAGCCACCGTGCACGCGGCCGACGCCCCGGCGCTCGAGCGCTACACCGCCGAGGCCTTCGCCCCCGTCGTGGCCGACGTCGCTCGCGGCGCCGGCGCGACCTACGTGGTCGCGGCCGCGAGCGCGTTCGGAAAGGACCTCCTGCCGCGGGCCGCCGCCCGCCTCGGCGCGGCGACGGCGACCGAGGTGCTGGCCTTCGCCGGGGACGGCCCGTCGATCACCTTCCTGCGGCCGATGTGGGCGGGCAACGTGCTCGCCGAGGTGGAGCTGGCGACCCCGGTGAAGGTCCTCACGGTGCGCCCCACCGAGTTCCCCGCCGCGCAGAAGGAGGGGACGGGAGAGGTGAAGCCGGTGCCGGTGTCCGTGGACCCGGCCTCGCAGAAGACCCGCTTCGTCGACTTCCGCGAGGTGAAGAGCGCCCGCCCCGAGCTCACCGAGGCGCGCGTGGTCGTCTCCGGCGGCCGCGGCACGAAGGGGGACTTCAAGGAGATCGAGGCGCTCGCCGACGAGCTCGGCGCGGCGGTGGGCGCGAGCCGTGCGGCGGTCGACGCCGGCTGGGTCCCGAACGACTGGCAGGTGGGACAGACCGGCAAGGTGGTGGCCCCCGATCTCTACGTGGCGGCCGGCATCTCCGGCGCCATCCAGCACCTCGCCGGCATGAAGGGCTCGAAGGTCATCGTCGCCATCAACAAGGACGCCGAGGCACCCATCTTCCAGCTCGCCGACTACGGGCTCGTCGCCGACCTCTTCAAGGCGGTCCCGGAGCTGCGAGAGAAGATCAAGGCCGGCAAGGGTTCGTGATCGCGGAGCGAGACCTCGCCGACCTGGGGGTCCACCGGATCTCGGTGCCCGTCCCCTTCCCGGAGGCCGGCGGCCCGGTGAACGCCTACGCGCTCGAGGACCGGGACGGCGGGCTCCTCCTCTTCGACTGCGGGCTCGGCTCGCCCGAGGCGGAGGCCGCGATGGCCGCCGGCCTGCGGCGCATCGGCCGGTCGCCCCGGGACATCCGGCGCGTCATCGTCTCGCACGGCCACGTCGACCACTACGGCGGCGCCCGGACGCTCCTCGAGCAGGCCGGGCACGACGTCCCGGTGGAGGCCCATCCCCGCGACATCCCCAAGATGGCGGAGGGATACCCGCGCTGGCGCGACATGATCCCCCGCTACGGCGTGTACTTCGCCAAGCTGGGCGTGCCGCCTGAAACCATGGCCGAGGCGGCGCAGGAGATCGCCGGGGGCTTCACCTTGGCGCGGCGCATCCCGCGGGTGGAGCCGCTCGACCTCTCGCGCCCGCTGCGCCTCGCCCACGCCACCTTCGAGCCCATGCACATGCCGGGGCACACGCCGGGGCTCCTCTGCCTCTACGACCCCGAGCATCGCCTCTTCATCTCCGACGACCACCTGCTCGAGCACGTCTCGCCGAACCCGCTCATCGAGATCGGGCCGAACGGAGAGGAGGACTGGCGGCCGCTCGTGGCCTACCTCGAGAGCGTGGCGCGCCTGCGCGAGCTGGAGGTCGACCTCGTCCTGCCGGGCCACGCGACGCCCTTCACCGGCCACCGCGAGGTGATCGACCGCCTGCTCGCCTTCTACGGCAAGCGCCAGGATCGGCTTTGCGCGAGGCTGCAGACGGGGCCGGCGACTGCCTGGGAGCTCACCCGCTCGCTCTTCCCCGCGGCGCCGGCGCGGGCGACCTTCCTCACCGTCTCCGAGGCGATCGCGAACGTCGAGGTGCTCGAGGCCCGCGGCAAGGTGGTGCGCGACCTCGACGGCGACCAGTACCGCTTTCGCCTGGCCTAGGGAAGGCTCCGCCGCTCGACATCGCGGTCCCGGTTCTGGCAATACCGGTGCATGCTCCACATCTGGGGAGAGGCGGAGACCTGGGCGAGCCTCGCGACCCTGTCGGCGATGGAGATCGTCCTCGGGCTCGACAACGTCGTGTTCCTCGCCATCGTCGTCGGCCGTCTCCCGCCACGGCGCCAGCCTCTCGCCCGCCGGCTCGGGCTCCTCGCAGCGCTCGCCACGCGCGTCGCGCTGCTCTTCGCCATCTCCTGGGTCATGGGGCTCACCGCCGACCTCTTCACGTTCCTCGGGCAGGGCGTGAGCGGCCGCGACCTCTTGCTCGCCGCGGGAGGTCTCTTCCTCGTCGCCAAGGCCACCTTCGAGATCCACGACCGCCTCGAGGTCCGCCACGAGAAGCCGATGAGGGGCGGGGGCGCCTCCTTCGCCGCGGTCCTCGTCCAGGTCGCGGTGCTCGACATCGTCTTCTCCCTCGACTCGGTCGTCACCGCCGTGGGGATGGCGCGCCACCTCGAGGTGATGGTGGCGGCGATGTTCATCGCCGTCGGGGCCATGCTGGTCTTCGCCGGAGCGGTGGCGCGGTTCGTGGAGCGCCACCCCACCGTGAAGATGCTGGCGCTCTCCTTCCTGATCCTCATCGGGGTGATGCTCGTCGCCGAGGCCATCGAGCGGCACATCCCGCGCGGCTACATCTACTTCGCCATGGCCTTCTCGCTCGCGGTCGAGTTCCTCAACATCCGGATGCGCCGCGCCGAGGAGGCCCCGGTCCGGCTCCACTCCTCCTACGAGGGCGACCCGGATGCGCGCCGCGCGGTCCACGAGCAGCTGAGGCTCCAGCTCTAGCCGCGGCGGTTCCCCGGGACGCGGGCCTCTGCTAGAAGGTTCGCCCCGTGGCCGACCTGGCGCTCCTCGCCCTGACGCTCGTGTGGGGCACGACCTTCACGCTCGTGAAGATCGCGCTCGGCGGGACGAGCGCCTCCGTCTTCCTGTCGCTGCGATTCGGGGTCGCCTTCGTGGCCGCCTTCGCCATCTGGCTGTGGCGGCGGCCCGGCCCGTCGCCCGGGCTCTCCCGCGAGGGCGGCCTGCTCGGCGTCGCCATGTTCGCCGGCTTCGCGCTGCAGACGGTGGGCCTGCGCTACACCACGCCGGCTCGGTCCGGCTTCCTCACCGGCCTCGCCGTGCTGGTGGTGCCCTTCATCGCCCGCTTCCTCATGAAGCGGCGGGTGCTCCTCGCCTCCTGGGCCGGGGTGGCCCTCGCGGTGGCGGGCCTGGTGCTGCTCACCCGGCCCTTCGGCGGCGACGTGGCCGACGCCGTGCGCCTCGGCGACGCGCTCACGGCGGGATGCGCCGTGGCCTACGCCTTCCAGATCATCTGGACGAGCGAGTTCTCCCCGCGACACCCTCTGTCCTCCCTCACGCTCGTCCAGATCGGCGTCACCTTCGCGGGCAGCCTCGCGATGCTCCCCTTCGAGCCCGTGCGCCTCACGCCCTCGCCGGAGTTCTGGGCCACGGTGCTCTTCACGGCGCTCGCCATGACGGTCGGCGCCTTCTACGTCATGAACTGGGCGCAGCGGCACACGACCGCGGTGCGGGCCGCGCTCATCTACGCGCTCGAGCCGCCGGCGGCCGCGCTCTTCTCCCACTGGGTGACCGGCGAACGGCTCGAACCGTCGGGGATGCTGGGGGGGGGCCTCATCGTGCTCGGCGTGGTCATCGGCGAGGTGGGGGGAGCGCTCGAGGCGAGGCGCCGCGCGGCGCCCGCCGCCCGCTAGGAGGCGAAGGGCGATCGCGGCCCGGCCGGGGACAGCCCCCCCTGCTAAGAAGAGGCCGGATGCGACGCGCCCCATCGAGCTCGTCCACGGCGAGCTGCACGTCACCGGCACCGGGCTCTTCCTCGACGCCCGCCGCAGGCGCGCCTGCGCCTTCGTCTCCCACGCCCACTCCGACCACCTGGGGCGCCACGACCGGACCATCGCCACCGCTGCCACGGCGGCGCTGGCCCGGCACCGGCTCGGGGAGCGCGCCCGCGGCGAGGTGCTCCCGGCCGCGTACCGCAAGCCGTTCGGGCTGGGCGAGCTCACGCTCGAGCTCTTCCCGGCCGGCCACGTGCTCGGGTCGGCGCAGATCCGCGTCACCGGCGGGTCCCGGGTGGCCCTCGGCTACACGGGCGACCTCTGCATCGAGCCGACGCGCACGGCGGAGCCGGCCGAGCTGATGCGCTGCGACGTGCTCCTCATGGAGTCCACCTTCGGCCTCCCCCGCTACGTCTTCCCTCCCAAGGAGGAGGTGCTCGCGGAGGTCCGCCGCTTCGTGGACGACGCGCTCTCCGACGGCGTGACGCCGGTGCTGCTCGGCTACTCGCTCGGCAAGGCCCAGGGGATCCTGAAGCACCTCGGCGAGCTCGGCTACGCCTGCCGCGCCCACCCCGTCGTCCACGCGGTGAACCGCGTCTACGAGGACCAGGGCGTGGCGCTGCCGAACGTGAGGGCGCTAGGCGCCGAAGGGCCCGGGCGCGACGAGGTGGTGGTGGCGCCGCCGCACCTGGCGCGCTCGGCGGCGATGTTTCGCATCCGGAGGCGGCGCACCGCCATCCTCACCGGCTGGGCGATCGACGGGAGCCACCACTTCCGCGGCGGTGGACGCGGCCTTCCCGCTCTCCGACCACGCCGACTTCCCGTCGCTCGTGCGCTACGCCCGGGAGACGGGTGCGAGCCGCGTCTTCACGCTGCACGGGCACGCCGAACCGCTCGCCAAGGCGCTGCGGCGCGAGGGGATCCGCGCCGAGCCGATGACTTCGGAGCTGCAGCTCGAGCTCCTGTGACCTCGGGGCTCGCGCGGAGGCGGGCGACGGGGTAAGAGTGCCCGGTGATCGAGCTCACCGTCAGCGCCGACGCCGCGGGCCAGCGGCTCGACAAGTACGTTCGGCGCGCGCTGCGCGAGGTGCCGCTCTCCCACGTCTACAAGATGCTGCGCACCCGAAAGATCCGGGTGAACGGCGGCCGCGGCCGCGCCGAGCAGGTGCTTGCCGAGGGGGACAAGGTCGCTATCCGCGGCGACGAGGACCGCCTGCTCGCGCCGGTCGAGGGCGACCGGGCGCCTCGCCCGGTGCGGACGACCTTCGGCGTGCTCCACGAGGACGAGCACCTGCTCGCGGTGGACAAGCCCGCCGGGCTGGCAGCCCACCCGGGGAGCGGGATCGAGGGCCCCACGCTCGTCGAGGAGGTCCGCGCCCACCTCGCCGTCCCGGCGGACCTGCCCCCGGGGGAGTTCCGGCCGAGCCCGGCCCACCGCCTCGACCGCGACACGAGCGGCGTGGTCCTCGTCGCCAAGACGCGAAAGGCCATGGTGCGCCTCGGGGCCATCTTCACGGAGGGAGAGGAGGTCCGGAAGACCTACCTGGCGCTCGTGAAGGGCAAGATGTCGAAGCCCTCCGGCGTCATCGACGTGCCGCTGTCCGAGCACGAGCAGACCTCGCGCTCCCGCGAACGCCGCGGCGTCAACTTCCAGGAGGCGCTCACGAGGTGGCAGGCGACGTCTGCGAACCACGACGCCTCGCTGCTCACCGTCCGCATCGAGACCGGCCGCACCCACCAGATCCGCCGCCACCTCCAGGCGGCGGGCCACCCGGTGGCCGGCGACCGCCGCTACGGCGACTTCCCCTTCAATCGAATGGCCCGGGCGCGCTGGGGCCTCAAGCGAATGTTCCTCCACTCCTGGAGGCTCGCCGTTCCCCACCCGGTGACCGGGGCCCCGCTCGAGCTGGAGGCGCCCCTGCCGGCCGAGCTCGCGGAGGTGCTCTCGCGGGCGAACCTGGCGCCGCCTCCCGGCGGGGGTCGCACCCGCTCTCCATTGATCCCGCGGCCGCACGCTCGCTAGAGTCCTTGCGCATGGACCCGCGAGGCGAGGATCGAGAGCCACAGCCCCCCGAGCGGCTCGTGCTCTGCGACCTGCCTCCCCGGAGGCCGTGGTGGCGACAGGCGCTGCGCTGGTCGCTCTTCGCGCTGCTCGGGCTCGTCAACGCGGGGCTCCTCGCCGGCGGCGCGGCCTGGGCGTACTTCGCCCGCGACCTCCCCTCGGTGCCCACGCTGGCGGAGTACCGGCCGCCCGTCGTGACCGAGCTCGTGACCTCCGACGGCCAGGTGGCCGGCGAGTTCTTCGCGGAGCGGCGCAAGGTGGTGCCGCTCGCGCGCATCCCCAAGCGGCTCGTCCAGGCCTTCGTCGCCGCGGAGGACAAGAACTTCTTCGAGCACGCCGGCGTCGACTGGCTGGGCACGGCGCGGGCCATGGTGAACACCTACCTCCTGCGCAGGAAGGTGCAGGGCGGGTCCACCATCACCCAGCAGACGGCCAAGGCGCTCCTCGTGTCCTCGGAGGGATTCGCGGAGGGCACCCGTCGCAACGTCCGTCGCAAGGTGCGCGAGGCCATCCTGGCGGCTCGGCTCGAGAAGGCCTTCTCGAAGGAGGAGCTCCTCTGGCTGTACCTGAACGGCGTCTACCTCGGCCACCACAGCTACGGCGTTCAGGCCGCGGCGGAGAACTACTTCCGCAAGAACGTGGAGGACCTCACCCTGGCCGAGGCGGCGCTGCTCGCGGGGCTGCCCCAGGCCCCGTCGCGATACTCGCCCTTCGTCAACCCCGAGGCGGCGCGGCAGAGGCGCCGCTACGTGCTGCGGCGCATGCGGGAGGAGGGGATGGTGGGAGAGGCCGACCGCCGCGCGGCGGACGAGGCCGAGATCAAGGTGAACAAGGTGGACGACGTCTTCCGCGAGACCGCCCCCTTCTACGTGGAGGCCGTGCGCCGGCAGGTGGTGGAGCGCTACGGCAACGAGCGGTTGCTCCAGGAGGGGCTGCGCGTCGAGATGACCATGGACCTCGACAAGCAGCGCGCCGCCCAGGCCGCCATGCTCGTCGGGCTTCTCGACGTGGATCGCCGGCAGGGCTTCTGGGGCCCGGTGGCGCACGTGGACGGAGCCGACCGCGAGGCGCTCCGCCGCAGGCTCGCCGAGGCGTGGCCGGCGGGCCACCTGCAGGTCGGCGAGTTCGCCGTCGGGGTGGTGTCGGCCGTGAACGACCTCACCGGGCTCGTGCGCGTCGAGCTCGGCGAGCAGGAGGGCGTGCTGCCGCTCGCCGGGATGCGATGGGCGCGCCCGCCGAACCCGCAAGTGCACTACGGCGATGCCTCGCTCTCTCGCCCGTCGGCGGCCCTGCAGGTCGGCGACGTGGTGCTCGTGCAACGCGTCACCCGCGACGAACTCGTCGAGCGCGAGCGCCAGGCCCGGGCCGGCCGGCCGGACGCGGTCCCGGATGCGCGGCTCCTGCTCGCGCTGGAGCAGGAGCCGAGGCTCCAGGGCGCGCTCGTCGCCGTCGACCCCTGGAGCGGGTACGTCGACGCCATGGTGGGCGGCTACGACTTCGAGGCCTCCGAGTTCAACCGTGCCTTCCAGGCCTGCCGGCAGCCCGGGAGCGCCTTCAAGCCGGTGGTCTACTCCGCCGCCATCGAGAAGCTGGGCTTCAACCCGTCCACGCTGCTCACCGACGCCCCCGTCGTCTTCCGCGACGACGAGAGCGCCTGGAAGCCGCAGAACTTCGGCGAGGACTTCAAGGGGGACGTGACCCTCCGCACGGCGCTCGTCCAGTCGATGAACATCCCGGCGGTGAAGACCGCCGAGGCGCTTGCCTCGAAGATGGGCCCGCGCTTCCTCGGCGACTGGGCCAGGGAACTCGGGATCTCCGCCCCGGTGAAGCCGGAGCTCGGCAGCGCGCTCGGCAGCTCCTGCACCACGCTCTGGGACCTGGTGCGCGTCTACGCCGTCATCGACCGCTACGGCGAGAAGCGTCCCACCTTCCTCGTGAAGCGGGTCCTCGACCGCGACGGCGGCGTGCTCGAGGACCACTCCTCCCCGTCGGACCCCTGGGTCCCGCTCTCGACGCGGCTCGCCGCGGGCTATGCGGAGGTCCGCACCGAGCGGCCGCGGGTGCTCGACCCGCGGGCCGCGTTCGTGCTCGTCCACCTCCTCGGGGAGGTGGCCACCGTCGGCACCGGAGCGCAGGCCGCCCGGCTGGGCAAGCCGGCCGCCGGGAAGACCGGCACCACCAACGACTCGTTCGACACCTGGTTCATGGGGTTCACCCACGGCGAGGTGGCCGGCGTCTGGCTGGGGTTCGACAAGAACGAGCAGCCGCTCGGCCGGGCCGAGACCGGCGGCCGCGCCGCCCTGCCGATCTGGCTCTCCTACATGCAGGCCGCGCTGCGCGACCGGCCCCAGCCCACCTTCCCGGTCCCGGACGGCATCGTCTTTCAGCGGATCGACCCGAAGACGGGCAAGGCGCTGCCGCCCTTCAACGGCGGGGGAGTGCTCGAGCCGTACCTCTCCGGCACCGAGCCCCAGCCGGAATCGCAGGAGTCCCTGGACCACCCCAAGGTGGAGGTCCAGGACCTGTTCGCGCAGTAGCTCGATAGCGCCGGCCGCCGCCGCGGGCCCGTTTCTTGACCCCCCCAGGCGGGGCGTTAGCATGAAATCGCCTTCCCGTCGGGCGCTTCGGCGTCGCGGGCAGCCCACCATGCTGAACTCCCTCGAGCGACTGGGCTTCAAGCGCGTGCACCTGCTCGTCATGGGGATCGCGGCCGTCGGCATATCGACCGCCACCCTGCTCACCGCCCGGCAGGTGGGGCGCGAGGTCCTCGAGGACTCGCTCGCCGAGCGGGGCGAGGTGGCCGCCCGGGCGCTGGCCGAGGCGGCGGTGCCCGCGGTCGCGTCGAACGACGCCGCCGCCGCGTCGGCCGTCACCCGCGGCGAGCTCCTGCCGGACGCCGCCTTCACGGTGGTGCTGCGCCCCGACGGCACCATCCTCTCCGAGAGGGTGATGCCGGGCCTCGCCGTGTCCGCCGAGTCGATCGTCGGCCTCTACCAGCGCGCCCACTTCCCGTCGCGCCTCCGCTCGGGCGACGTCATCGCGGTCGCGGCGCCCGTTCACCCCGCGGGCGGCCGCCTCGAGCCGGGCCGCGCGTCGGGCCAGGTGCTCGTCGGGCTCTCGCTCGCCGGGACGGAGCGGTCCCTGCGGCGGCTCCTGTGGGCCATGGCGGTGGCGCTCGGCCTCGGCTTCGGACTCATCGCGCTGCTCGTCGGCTACGCGGAGCGGTGGCTCGTCTTCGAGCCGCTCGCCCGGATGGACGCGGCGGCCCGGCGCATCGCCGACCGCGATCTCGGCGTTCGGTCGCCGCGACTCGGCAACCACGAGCTCGGCCGGCTCTCCGGGGCGCTCAACTCCATCGCCGAGAGCATGGGCGGGACGCTCGGGCAGCTGAAGGGCGTCACCGACGTGGTGACCGAGGTCATCGGCCGCATCAAGAAGACCGGGACGGTCGTGGCGGAGGGCGTCGGCACCGTCACCGCGCGCGTGCTCGACACCGGGTCCCTGATGGAGCGGATGATCCAGAGCCTCAAGGGGATCGGCCAGAACGTGGAGACGCTGGCGCAGGCGGCCGACGAGTCGTCGTCGAGCATCCTGGAGATGGCCGCCACCAACGACGAGGTGGTGGAGAACATCCAGGCGCTCGCGGCGAGTGTCGAGGAGACCACCGCCGCCATCGAGCAGATGACCGGGTCCATCAAGGAGGTCGCGAAGAACATCGAGGACCTCTCCGCCACCGCCGAGGAGACGAGCTCCTCGATGAACGAGATGGACGTCTCCATCTCCCAGGTGGAGTCGAACGCCAACGAGACCGCCAAGCTATCCGAGCAGGCCCAGCGCGACGCCGAGGTCGGCGCCGAGGCGCTCTCCCGCACCATCGCCGGCATCCACAAGATCAAGGGGTCGAGCGAGGAGGCCGCGAGCGTCATCGAGGCCCTCGGCCAGAAGATCGCGGTCATCGGGAACATCCTCAACGTCATCGACGACGTGGCGGAGCAGACGAACCTGCTCGCGCTCAACGCCGCCATCCTGGCCGCCCAGTCCGGCGAGCACGGCAAGGGCTTCGCCGTCGTGGCCGACGAGATCAAGGACCTCGCCGAGCGAACCGGCGCGTCCACCAAGGAGATCTCCGACCTGGTGCGCTCGGTCCAGGAGCAGTCCAAGAACGCCATCCACGCCATGAACCGGGGCGTGAAGGCGGTCGAGGACGGGGTCCGCCTCGGCCAGGACGCCGAGGGCGCGCTGCGCAAGATCCAGGACTCGTCCCAGAAGTCGACGCAGATGGTGAAGGCCATCGCCCGGGCCACCGTGGAGCAGGCCCGCGGGTCGAAGCAGGTGACCATGGCGATCAACCGCATCGCCCAGACGGTGCAGCAGATCGCGAGCGCGACCGGCGAGCAGGCCCGGGGCTCCGAGCAGATCATGAAGAGCGCGGAGAAGATGAAGATCATCACCAAGCACGTGGAGCGCTCCAGCCAGGAGCAGGCCCGCGGCTCGAAGCAGATCACCAAGGCGATCGAGTCGATCAGCGAGATGGTGAACCACCTGAACCGCGCCCAGAAGGACCAGGCCCGCGGCTCGGAGCAGGTGATGCAGGCGGTCGTCCAGATCCAGCAGGTGGCCGAGGCCCAGACCTACTCGGTCCAGGAGCTGGAGGCGGCCATCATCGACCTCGCCAGCCAGGCCCAGGTGCTGCGCGGCGAGATGAAGCGGTTCAAGGTCGAGTAGCGCGGCCCGCGAGGCGCTCCACCGCCTTCCACTGGGCGGGCGTGAGCGGCACCACCGAGAGCCGCCCCTGGCGCAGCAGCGGCGAGCCGGAGAACGCGGCCTCGCCCTTCAGGGCCTCGAGGCCCACCGGGGAGGCGAGCGCGCTGCCCGCGGCCAGGTCGACGGCCACGGCCTTGCCCGATGGATCGGCGGGGTCGGGATAGGCCGCCTTGACCACCCGGGCGATGCCCACCGCCTCCTTGACCCCGGAGTGGTACACGAGGGCCTCGTCCCCGATCTGCATCGCGCGGAGGTTGGAGACGGCCTGGGGGTTCGAGACCCCGTCCCAGCGGGTGCGCCGATCCCGCACCAGGTCGGCGAATGCGTAGGCGGAAGGCTCGGTCTTTAGCAGCCAATAGGCCATGGCGATGCTATAAACCCCCCCTCCATGCTTGGCTTCTCCGAAATCATCATCATCCTCGTGCTCGCCCTCATCATCCTCGGGCCGGACAAGCTTCCCGGGGTCGCGAAGCAGCTCGGCAAGGGAATGCGCGAGTTCAAGAAGGCCACCGACGACCTGAAGGGCCAGTTCGAGCGGGAGTTCTACGCGGAGGAAGTGAAGAAGAGCCACCCCCACATCGTCGCGCCTCCCACGGGCGCGGCCCCCGTCCAGGCCCCCCCGCCGGCCCCCGTTCCCGCGGCGACGGTCGACAACGTCCCGGGCCTCGACGCTGCGCTCGTGGAGGCGCCGGCGGCGGCGGTGGCCGCCGCGCCCGGGGAGCCCGCGCCGCCAGCGAAGCCGGAATGAGCGATCCCGCCCAGAAGTCGCTGCCCGGGCCGGAGACCACCCCCGAGCCGGAGGGTGAGGTCCGGGCCTCGTTCTTCGACCACTTGACCGAGCTCCGCACCCGGCTCGTGCGGGCTGTCGCGGGCATCGCCGTCGGCGTCGGGGTCGTTGCCTGGTTCTCGGACGACATCTTCCGGCTGGTGATGCGGCCGGTGCATCGCCTCGCTCCCGGAGAAGGAGCGGACGCTCAACTACACGAGCTACCTCGAGCCCTTCCTCGTCTACCTGAAGGTCGCGCTCTACGGCGGGCCTGTTCGTCGCGGCGCCCTGGGTGCTCTACCAGCTGTGGCTCTTCGTCGCGCCCGGGCTCTTCAAGCGCGAGAAGAAGGTGGTGGTCCCGTTCATCGTGGTGGGGACGGCGCTCTTCTACCTGGGCGTCGCCTTCACCTACTTCCTGGTGATGCCCTTCGCGTTCCCGGCGCTCGCCGCCATCGCCGGCCCCGACATGCGGCCCTTGCTCACCATGAAGGAGCAGCTGACGCTGGTGCTCGCCATGATGCTCGGCTTCGGGGTGGTGTTCGAGGTCCCGGTGATCATCGCCTTCCTGGCGATGGTCGGGCTCGTCACCCCGCAGTTCCTCGCCAAGTACCGCCGGCACGCCATCGTCATCAACGTCATCCTCGCGGCCATCATCACCCCCACCGGCGACCCCTTCAACCTGGCGCTCATGGCGGTGCCCATGATCCTCTTCTACGAGGTGGGGATCCTGGCGGCGCGGCTCGTGGGCAAGAAGAAGAAGGAACCCGAGGCGGCGCGGCCGCGACGTCGTGAGCCTGCTCGCCGCCCTGGTGGCGGTCTACGCCGCCATGATGCTCTGGCGCTACGGCCGTCGCGGGATCCTGTTCGTCGCCCCGGGGCTCGTGCGCTTCCACTCGGACCCGGACGCGCCCCCGGCGACCGCGCTGCAGCGCGCGGCCGGGGACGAGCTCGAGCCGCTCGGGTTCCGGCGCCTCGGCGCGCGATCCGAGGAGGGGCCCCTGGGAGGCCTGGGACTCCGCTCCGACGCCTGGGTCGACGAGGCAGCCGGGGCCTACGCGGACGTGTTCGAGGAGGCTCCGCGCAAGGGGGCCGGGGCCCGCCTGTACTTCCTCAGCGTCTTTCCGGACGCCGCCGTGGCGCTCACCGCCAACCACGCCCGCAAGGGTCGCTCCGGCGGCACGGCGGAGGTCGGCGGCATCCCGGGCGCGGGCGTCGCCGCGACCTGGGCCGCCCACCGCCGGGTCCTCGACCGGATGGCTCCGCGCCACGGAGCGCCGGGCGCCCGGGCCGACCTGGGCGCGCGCGAGGCGGCCGCCCGCGCCTTCTACCGGGCCGCCGGCGCCCGAGAGTTCCGCGCGCGGCTTCCTCGCCTATTTCCTCAATACCCTTCTCGCGGCCTTGATCCTGGGTTGGGCTCTGCGCACACGTCGCCCTTGGAACCCGCTAGCGATGGAGGAGTGACCGATGAGAGCCGCCAGCCGAGACGACGTCGTCTTCCTCGCCGCGAAGCGCACGCCCTTCGGGACCTTCGGGGGAGCCCTGAAGGACCTCTCCGCGACCGACCTCGGGGTGCACGCCTCCAAGGCGGCGCTCGCACAGTCCGGCGCCGCGCCCGCGGACGTGGGCCACGTCGTGTTCGGCAACGTCATCCAGACCTCCGCCGACGCCATCTACCTCGCGAGGCACGTGGGGCTCCGGGCCGGGGTGCCCGCAGGACGTCCCCGCCCTCGTCGTGAACCGCCTGTGCGGGTCCGGCTTCGAGGCGGTGGTGCAGGGCGCGCTCTACCTCATGACCGGCCAGGCCGACGCGGTCCTGGTGGGAGGGGCCGAGTCGATGAGCCAGGCGCCCTTCGCCGTCCGCGGCGCCCGGTTCGGCGTCGCGCTGGGAAAGGCGCCCGCGCTCGAGGACGTGCTGTGGTCCGGCCTCACCGACAGCTACGCCCGCATGCCCATGGCGCTGACGGCGGAGAAGCTCGCCGAGCAGTACCGGATCACCCAGGACGAGGTCGACGAGTTCGCCGTCCAGTCCCAGCGCCGCTTTGCCGCGGCGCAGGAGGCGGGCCGGCTCCGGGACGAGATTGCGCCGGTGGAGATCGAGACCAAGAAGGGGCCGTCGACCTTCGGCCGCGACGAGCACCCGCGCCCGGACACCACCGTGGAGGGGCTGCGCAAGCTCCCCAAGGTGTTCAAGAAGGACGGCGTGATCCACGCCGGGGCGGCGAGCGGGGTCTCGGACGGCGCCGGCGCGCTCGTGCTCGCCACTCGCGCCTTCGCGGAGCGCAAGGGGCTGAAGCCACTCGCGCGGCTCGTGAACTGGGGGTTCGCAGGGGTCGACCCGACCATCATGGGCATCGGCCCGGTGCCGGCCTTCCGCAACGCGCTCGCCCGCGCCGAGGCGAAGCTCGCGGACTTCGACCTCTTCGAGGTGAACGAGGCCTTCTCCCCGCAGTACCTCGCGGTGGAGAAGGAGCTCGGCCTCCCGCGCGACCGAACCAACGTGGACGGGGGCGCCATCGCGGTCGGGCATCCGCTCGCGGCGAGTGGCGCGCGCATCACCGCGCACCTCATCTACGCGCTCCGCCACCGCGGCGGCCGCTACGGCCTGGGCGGCGCCTGCATCGGCGGCGGCCAGGGCATCGCGGTCATCGTGGAGGCGCTGTAGGCGGGCCGCGGGCTTGCCGCGCCCGTCGCGGCAAGCCATCATCGGGGAGGAGGCGCGCGTGGAGAGCTTCACAGGCTGCAAGGTCTTCTCGACGACCCTGGCCAGGGACCGGGAGGCGATGAGCGACACCATCAACCGGTGGCTGAAGGAGCACGCCGACCTCGAGGTCGTGGACAAGGTGGTGGCGCTCTCCTCGGACCGGCAGTTCCACTGCCTCTCCATCGTCTTGTTCTTCCGGC
This sequence comes from uncultured delta proteobacterium, assembly GCA_963754915.1. Classification (GTDB taxonomy): domain Bacteria; phylum Myxococcota; class Myxococcia; order Myxococcales; family Anaeromyxobacteraceae; genus DATJZG01. The sequence goes on from CAVWHZ010000016.1 coordinate 669,974, forward strand.
CGGCGAGGAAGGAAGGCTAGAGGGTGGGCAGCGCGCGGCGCCTCGGCCAGGGGCTCACCTTCGGCGGCCGCGTCCCGGTCGCGGTCGGCGCCATCATCGCCGTCACCGTGGTCGCGAGCCTCGTCGGGGTGGTGGGCGAGCGCAACGGGTTGCCGCTGCTGCGGCTCGGCCTGCTCGAGCCCCGGGCATGGTCTGGCGCGGGCGAGGTCTGGCGGCTCGTCACGTGGGCTTCTTCGAGACCGACCCGCTCGGCCTGCTCTTCGGCGGTCTCATGCTCTTCTGGTTCGGGCGCGACGTCTGCGAGGTCATGGGGCGAGCGCCGCTTCCTGCTCGCCTACCTCGGCATCGCGGCGGCCGCCGGGCTCGTCGGCATCCGCGGTGGCGCTCCTGTGGCCGCGCTGCCTCGCCGCGCGCTGGAGCGGCTTCTGGCCCGCGGTGGACGCGCTCGCGGTGGCGTGGGCGCTGCTCTTCCCCTTCCGCCAGATCCTGCTCTTCTTCGCCTTGCCGGTCTCGGGCCGGGCGCTGCTCTGGTTCACGGTCGGGAGGGACGCTCCTCTACGCGGTCTTCTCCGGACTGCCGGCCTTCCTCCCCCACCTCCTCGCGGAGGGCGCCATGGCGCTGCTCGCCGGTACGCGCGGGCCCGGGCAGTGGCTGCGGCGGCTGCGGCTTCCGCGATTCGGCAAGCGCAGGCCGTTCACGGTCATCCACGCCGATCGGGACCCCGACCGCCGCTGCTCAATTGAGGCGGTGAAGGCGAAGCGGGTCAGCCGACCGAGATCTGGCGCACGGCGTCCCGGTAGACCCAGATGCGGCCGGTGTTCGTGCGCGACTCGAGCGGGACGACGAAGAACCCGACGGCGCTCGGCGAGTAGTCGGGGCTCATTCCCGCGACCTGCCGCCCGTCGCCGAAGGTGACGCGCACCTTCGTCCCCAGCGACGAGGGGGCGGACTCGCCCGACGCCAGCATGAAGAAGATGGCCTTCACGCGGTTTGCGGCGATGCCGACCGTCTCGCCGCTCGGCTGGAGGAGGGGAACCTCCGCATCCACCAGGTCCACGTCGCTGATGGCGCCGCGGAGGACCAGGCCCTCCACTGTGTGCAGCACCACGCGATGCTCGCCGGCCACGAAGGAGGGTGCGGCGGAGCCCGGCGGGGGATGGGGCAGGCGGGGCGAGCGCGCTCAGGTCGGTGAGCGGCGTGAGCGGGGGCGTCCGCGCCGGGACGGCGAATGCCGGGGAGGCCGGTCGGCGCGGGGAGGGCACGGGCGTGGGCACGGGCTCGGCCGCGTAGGGAGGCGTCGGGGCTCCGGCGGCGCGAGCCGGCGCCGCGGGGGGCGCGGAAGTCCGCAACGGGCACGGCCGCCGGCGCGTGGCTCTCGTGCCGATCGGAACGCACCGGCAGCGGCGGTGCCAGGGCTTCCGCATGCGGCGGCGGGGGCGTGACGACGAGCTCGTCGAGGGACACCACCTCGGCGCCGTCCTCGGCCGCGACCGGCTCCACCGCCCAGGGCTCGGTCGTCTCGGCGGCCGCGAACTCGGGCTCCTCGGGCGGGAGCCGCCGTGAAGGGCGGCCGCCTCGAGCGGCTCCTCGGGAGGCGCGTCCTCGGGGCGAGCCGCCTGCCACGGCGCGGGCACCGCCGGGGACGCGGGTGGCCGCTTCGCCGGGGATCTCCTCGACGATCTCCTCGATGTCCTCCGCCGAGACCTCGGGGATGGCGTCCGGGTCGAGCTCCTCGATGAGCGGCTCGTGGCCGACGGGCGACCCGCCGACAAAGGAAAGGAACTCGCTCGCGGTCGCCAGCTCGACACCCTCTGTCGGAGACGGGACGAAGTCGAGCGATCGGTCGGCTACCTCGGCGGCGCGAGCCTCGACGGGGGCGGCCTCGACCCACCCCGGCCCACCGACCTGATCCGATTCGAACGTGAAGGCCTCGACGTCCTCGGTGCTGATCTCGAGCGCGCCGTCCCGCGCCGGCGCCGGCGGGAGCATGTCGGCGGCGGTGGCCGAGAGCTCGGGCTCGGAAGGAGTCGCCTCAGGCACCGCCACCTCGCCCAGCAGCTCGGCGCCCGGCAAGGGCTCCTCCTCGATCGGGACCGGCCCCGCCTCGACGGCCTCGACGAGCCGAGCCGCCGCCTCGGGAGGCGCGTAGGGATCCGGCTGCAGCTCCTCGCCCTCGAGCGTAACTTCCTCGAGCGCGATTTCCTCGACGGGGAGCTCCTCCACGGGGAGCTCCTCGAGCGCGATCTCCTCGAGCTGGGGAGGCGGCTCCTCTGCCGCCGGCTCGAACCCGGCGGTGTCCACCGCCTCCGGCCCGGCAAGGGCCGCTTCCGAGATCTCCTCCGACCCGGGGGCGGTCTCGTCCGCTGCCACGAACTGGACGTGGTCGGCTCCTTGGCCGGACGCGTCTCCCGGCTCCCAGGCGGCGAGCTCGGCCGGCGTTGCCCGGAAGAGCTCGGCGCGTGCACCGTAGGCCCAGTTGGCAGGGTCGAGGTCGGCGGTGGCGCCGGCGGGAGCGCCGTCGTGGCCGCTGACGGCCGGAGGTCCCCACTCCGAAGCGGGCTCCGCGGCGAGCGACTTCGGGTCCCAGGTGCCGTCGGCGGGCTGCGCGTCCTGGCCAGCCGGTGCTCCGGCGTCCGGCCAGGCTGCCGCACTCGCGTCGAGGGGAGCCTCCGGTGCGCCTTCGGGGGCCCACCCGGCGGTCGCCGCCGGTTGCCCACCTTCGTCGGCGGCAGCGAAGGGCGGCGCCGCGGCGGCATCCCAGGCGGCGGCATCGTACTCGGCTGCCACCTCGGTCCCTGGGGGCCAGGCTGGCTCCTCGCCAGGAGCGCCAAGCTCACCCAGAGGAGAGGCCGCGGCGCCTGCGCCGTCGGCGGTCGCCGCGGCGAAGTCCCAGGAGGCGGTGCCGAGGTCGGCGAGAGCTCCCGCCTCGGGGGGCAGGGCCCCGGCCGGATCCCAGGCTCCCCCGTCCGCCGGGAGCGCGCCCGGGTCGAACTGGGCCGCGGCTCCCTGGGAGTCCCACGGAGCGGCGTCGTACTCGGCCGGGATCGCGGAATTGTCGGGGAAGGCGACGGGCTCCCCGGCGGTCTCGGCATCCGGGGCGGGCGCTGTGTCCCAGGTCGCCCCTTCGGGAGGAGGGGCGTTCGGGTCCCATGGAACCGCGGCGTCCGCTACCGGGCCGGCATCCCAGGGGACGGCTGGAACCGAGCCGTCCTGGCCCCCCAGCTCGTCCCACGTGACCACGGCCTCCTCGGGCACCCAGCTCGCCGCGTCCGGATTGGCGACTGGCGCCCCCGGGGGCCAGCCCGCCGCGGTCACCCATTGGTCGAGCGGCTTCTCCTCTGCGACGACCGGGGGCGCCGGGGAAGGCGCAGCTGCGCCGGGGCGGAGCCCGGCGGGGACGAGCGACGCACGCAACGCCTCGGCGGCCGCCGACACGTCGAAACCACCCGCGGAGGCGCTGGGGGCCGGCGAGACGAGCGCGCGCAGGGACTCCCAGCGCACCCGCTCGGCGGGCGCGAGCCCGACGGTGCGGAGCTTCTCGTCGAGGTGGCGGAACTCCTTGAGCGGGCTTCGAGGCTCGGCCATGAGGGTCCGGTATGCTCCGTGGAGAGCGGGTCCATGATACCCCGCTCATCCCGGCCCTCCAAAAACGACGGGCGCTCTTGATCCGGGGCTCGTGTGCGCTCATGTATGGACCGTGGCCCGCTCCATGAGCTTCCTGCCGATGTACCCCGACGAGGTCGCGAGCCGCGGCTGGTCCGACCTCGACGTCCTGCTCGTGAGCGGAGATGCCTACGTCGATCACCCGAGCTTCGGCGCGGCCGTGATCGGGCGGGTCCTGGAGTCGCGCGGGTTCCGGGTGGGCATCGTGGCCCAGCCCGACTGGAGGAGCCCCGAGGATTTGACGCCGACTGGGGCGGCCGCGGCTCTTCGTGGGGATCACCTCCGGTGCCATGGACTCGATGGTGAACCACTACACCGCCCACAAGCGGCCCCGCTCCGACGACGCCTACACTCCCGGGGGCGAGCCGGGCCGGCGGCCGGACCGGGCCACCGCCGTCTACGCGCGGCTCGCGCGGCGAGGCCTTCGGGCCGCGACCCTGCCGGTGGTCATCGGTGGCGTGGAGGCCTCGCTTCGACGCATCGCCCACTACGACTACTGGGAGGACCGGGTGCTGCCGTCCGTCCTCGTGCAGAGCGGCGCCGACCTGCTCGTGTACGGCCAGGGCGAGAAGCCGGTCGTGGAGATCGCGCGGCGCCTCGCGGCGGGCGAGGACGTCTGCGGGCTCACCGACGTCCCCGGTACCGCGGTGGCGCTCGCCGACCTCTCCCTGGCGATGCTCGAGGGCCGCGGTCGCGGCGTCGTGACCCTGCCGTCGTTCGAGGAGGTCGCCTCGGACAAGAGGGCTTTCGCCTTCTTCTCGCGCCTCTACCACCTCGAGGCAAACCACGACAACGCGCGGATCCTCGTGCAGCGCCACGGTCGCGGCGACTCCACCCGCTTCGTGGTGGTGAACGAGCCGATGGCGCCCCCCACCACCGCGGAGCTCGACGCCATCTACGAGCTCCCCTTCGAGCGGGAGTCCCACCCGAGCTACGGCGGCGCCCACATCCCGGCGCTCGAGCAGATCCGCTGGAGCGTCGCCATCCTGCGCGGCTGCGCCGCCGGGTGCGCCTTCTGCTGCATCACGGAGCACCAGGGGCGCGAGGTCTCGTCCCGCTCGAAGGAGAGCGTGCTGCGGGAGATCGAGGTGCTGACGCGCCACCCGGGCTTCCGGGGCACCGTCACCGACCTCGGGGGGGCCACCGCGAACATGTGGCAGATGGGATGCACGAGCGCCTCGGCCCACGCCGCCTGCCGTCGCCCGAGCTGCGTCTACCCGTCGGTTTGCCAGTTCTTCGCCGTGGACCACGGTCCCCTCGTGGAGCTGTACCGGGAGGCCCGACGCGTGAGGGGAGTGAAGCACGCGTTCGTGGGCTCCGGCGTTCGCTACGACCTCGCCCACGCCGACGCGAAGTCCGGAGAGCTCTACCTGGAGGAGCTCGTCGCCCACCACGTCTCCGGGCAGCTCAAGGTGGCGCCCGAGCACGTCTGCGAGGACGTGCTCCGGGTGATGAAGAAGCCCGGGGTCGGCGAGTTCGAGCGGTTCCGCGAGGAGTTCGCGCGCTACTCGCGCAAGGCCGGCAAGGAGCAGTACCTCGTCCCCTACTTCATCTCCTCGCACCCGGGCTCGACCACCGAGGACGCGGTCCGCCTCATGGAGTACCTGCAGAAGAACCGCTGGAAGCCGCAGCAGGTGCAGGACTTCATGCCGACTCCCATGACGCTGGCCTCGGACATCCACTGGACGGGCATCCATCCCATGACCGGAAAGCCGGTACACGTGGTCCGGGACATGCGCGAGAAGAGGCTGCAGAAGGCCCTCATCCGCTGGGGCGATCCCCGCAGTCGCCCCTTCATCGAGGAGGCACTGCGAAGGACCGGACGGCTCCGCCCCGGCGAGCAGCTTCGCTCCGGTCGCCCGGCCCACCGACGGGGCCGGCCCCCGGCGCGGGCCTGAGGCGCGCGGCGCGACCTCCATCATGAGGTTCGCGCGGCGAGGAGGACCCGTTGGCACCCCGAGCGCCCGACGCGTTGCGCGCACGACGCCCGCGGGAGCCTGGGCGGGCCCGGCCCCGTGCGATGGCGAGCCGCAGTCGCCTCCACGATGCCCCGGCCCTGGCGCGGTCCACCTTCTCAGGGCCCCGACGCTGCGCTAGGTTGGGCGGCCCATGAGCCCGATCGAGGAGGAGCGCGAGGCTCGCCACCGGCGCCTGCAGGCGGGCGACCACCGGCACCTGTGGCACCCCTTCACGCAGATGCAGGACTGGCTTGCGGAGGAGCCGATCGTCATCGACTCCGCCGACGGCGTCTACCTGACCGACACCCGGGGGAACCGGTACCTGGATGGCTGCGCCTCGCTTTGGTGCAACGTCCACGGTCACCGGGTGCCCGAGATCGATCGCGCCGTCGTGGAGCAGCTCGGCAAGGTGGCCCACACCACGCTCCTCGGGCTCGCCTCCACCGCCTCGATCGAGTGCGCCGAGGAGCTCGTGCGCGTGGCGCCGCCGAACCTGACGCGCGTCTTCTTCTCCGACGCCGGTTCCACCGCGGCGGAGATCGCGCTCAAGATGGCCTACCAGCACTTCCAGCTCCGGGGCGAGCCGGATCGCAAGGAGTTCCTGGCCATCCACGGCGGCTACCACGGCGACACCATCGGCTCGGTGTCGGTGGGGGGAATCGACCTCTTCCACCGCATCTTCAAGCCGCTCTTGTTCCCGGTACACCAGGCCCCGCAGCCCTATTGCTACCGCTGCCCCGTCGGCAAGACCTGGCCCTCCTGCGAGATGGCGTGCGCCGACGAGGTGGAGCGGGTCTTCGAGGCCCACCCCGGCCGGATCGCCGCGCTCGTCATCGAGCCGATCATGCAGGGCGCCGACGGGATGATCGCCCAGCCCCCGGGCTACCTCGCTCGCATGCGCGCCCTCTGCGACCGCCACGGGGCGCTGCTCGTCTGCGACGAGGTGGCCACCGGCTTCGGGCGGACCGGGACCATGTTCGCCGTGGAGCAGGAGGGGGTGGCACCGGACATCATGATGGTGGCGAAGGGCCTCACCGGCGGCTACCTTCCGCTCGCCGCGACCCTGACCACCGAGCACGTCTTCGAGTCGTTCCTCGGCCCCTTCGATTCGCGGAAGACCTTCTTCCACGGCCACACCTACACCGGCAATCCGCTCGCCTGCGCGGCGGCGGTGGCGAGCCTGCGGCTCTTCCGGGATCGCCGCGTCCTCGCGGGGCTGCCGGCGAAGGCCGAGCTGCTCGCGCGCGAGCTCGCGCCCCTGTCGCGGCACCCGCGGGTCGGGGAGGTCCGCCAGCGCGGCCTGATGCTCGGCATCGAGCTGGTGCGCGACCGGGAGACGAGGGAGGAGTACCCATACGAGGCGCGCGCTGGCCACCAGGTGACCCTCGAGGCGCGTCGACGCGGCGCCATCCTCCGCCCCCTCGGGAACGTGGTGGTCCTCATGCCGCCGCTGGGGATGTCCGCCGACGAGCTTCGCGAGCTCGCCCGCATCACCCGGGAGTCCATCGACGCGGCCGTGACGAGGCTCGGGTGAGGGGCCTCTTCGTCACCGGTACCGACACGGGCGTGGGCAAGACCGAGGTCACGGCTGCACTCGTGGAGGGGTGGCGCTCGCGCGGGCTCGACGTGGCAGCGATGAAGCCGGCAGAGTCGGGCGTCGCACCCGGCGAGGTCGCCGACGCCGAGCGCCTGCGAGCGGCCACGGGCGGGGTCGACCCGATGGAGCTCGTCTGCCCGTACCGGCTCGCGGCCCCGGTCGCGCCAGCGGTGGCGGCGCGGCTCGAGGGCCGCACCATCTCCTTCGACCACGTGCTCGCCTGCGCCCGCGAGCTCCTTCGGCGCCACGCCGCCCTGCTCGTCGAGGGGGCGGGCGGCCTGCTCGTGCCGCTGACCGACGACCGGACGTTCGCGGACCTCGCCTGGGCGCTGGGAATGCCGGTCCTGTTGGTGGCACGAGCCGGGCTCGGCACCATCAACCACACCGCGCTCACCTGCGAGGTGCTGCGCATCCGCGGGCTCGAGATCCGCGGGGTCGTGCTGAACCGCTCCGAGCCCGGGAGCGACCCGTCCGAGGCTCACAACGCCGCCGAGATCGAGCGGCTCACCGGCGTCCGCGTGGTCGCGAGGCTTCCTTACGTGGCCGACGGCGCCGAGCGTGCCCGCAGCTTCGCCGGGCGCCTCCCGGGCGAAGTCCAGTTTTGAGCCGCGCGCCGGAAATTGGATCGATCGCGGAATCTCTCCTAGAGATCTCCCCGTGCCCAACGTGGTCGATCTCACCCTCACCGCCGAGGCGCGGCGCTCGCTGCACCGCGTGCTCGATCAGCGGGGCATCGGCTTCTTCCTCAAGCGAACGCGCCGGGGCCCCGCGAAGCTCGACCCCCGCCGGATCGCCTGGGTGGTGGAGGCGGCGGCGCGACGCACCCACGCTCCCGCTGCCGACCCGGACGCCCTCTCCCGCACGCGGCGGGTGATCCGCCGCGAGCTCATCCGCCGCCTGGCGGAGAGCCTGGTCGAGGGCGGCCTCTAGCCCGGTACGCCCCGGGCGCGGCTGCGCTCCACGAAGCGCAGCCGCAGCTCCGACAGGAGGTCGAGGATGAAGCGGGACTCCTCCGCGGTCAGGTTCCCGCGGGTCTTCTCCTCGAGCATGGCCAGGATGTCGATGGTCTGGCGCGCGAGCGAGAGGTTCTCCTCCTCGGTTTGCGCCTCCGGGTGCGCCATCTCGCCCAGGTGGACCAGGGCCGAGGAGCCGAGCGAGAGGACGAAGGTGCTGAAGTCGATCGCGACGTGCGTCTCGTGTCCGGTCATGGCGTCATCCTAGTTCACGTCGAAGGTGATTCGCTCGGCGGCGTAGCCGCGCTGGACGAGCAGCACGAGGCGCCCGGAGGCGTGGGCCTCCGTCGCGGCCCGGCGCCAGTCCGCGAGCGTGGCCACCTCCCGCGAGTTCACCTCGCGGATCCAGTCCCCGGCCTGCAGCCCGGCGTCGGCGGCCGGGCTGCCGCGCCGGATGGCCCGCGCCACGAGCGCGGTCCCGCCCTTCACCTTCTCCTCGCGCACCTGGATGCCGGTCCGCTCCGCCACCGTCGCCTCGATCCGCTCCGTCGAGAGCTGCCCCGTCTTCACCGAGGCCGTCTGGCGGTTGCCATCTCGAGAGATCTGGAGCCGCACCGTCCCGCCCGGCGGAACGTCGCGCATGCGGAAGCGGTACTCCGCCGCGCTCTCGACGGGCTGGTCGCCCACGGCCTCGACGAGGTCTCCCTTCCGCAGGCCCGCGGCCTGCGCCGGCGACCCGGCCTCGACCGACGAGACGAGCACCCGGACCCGCTCGTCCCGGATGAGGTCGCTCTTCACGGGCTGGTCGGACACCGACAGCCCGATCCAGCCCTCGCGGACCTCGCCGTGGCGGATCAGGTCCTCCGCGACGCGCAGCGCGCGGTCGATGGGGATGGCGAACCCGATGCCGGCGTTGCGGTCGCCGAGGATGGCGGTGTTCACTCCCACCAGCTGGCCGAGAATGTTCACGAGCGGGCCACCCGAGTTCCCGGGGTTGATGGAAGCGTCGGTCTGGATGGTGTCGAAGAGCGAGTGGTCCCGGCTCGCGACCCTGCGGTGGAGCGCGGAGACCACGCCGGTGGTGACGGTGTGGGAGAGGCCGAAGGGGTTGCCGATCGCGATCACCGTCTCGCCGATCATGAGGTCGTCGGACCTCCCGGCGGCGAGGTACGGGAGCTTCTCCTTGGAATCGACGCGGAGGACGGCCAGATCCGTGGAGAGGTCGACCCCGAGGACCCGCGCGCCGAGCTCGCGCCCGTCGAGCAGCTGGACGCGGAAGCGGGCGCCGCGCTCGACCACGTGGGCGTTCGTGAGGACGTAGCCGTCCGGGCTCACGATCACCCCGCTGCCGAGCGAGGTGACGGCGTAGCCCTGGCGCTCGCGAGGGCGACCGAAGAACTCGTCGAAGAGGAGCTGCGTCATGTCGCCGCCCTGGCCGCCGACGCGCACGCGGACGAGCTCCTCGGCTGCCACGTTGACGACGGCGCCGCGGGAGCGCTCGACCGCCGCGACGACCGGGGTGCGGCGCTCCGAGACTGGATGCGGCTCGGAGCGAGGGAGAAGCCCCTGGGCCGCTGCCCAGAGCGGCGCGAGGACGGCGGCGAGGGCGCCCAGCCGGGCGGCGCCAGACCTCACGGCTACTCGTCGTCCTTGCCCGTCTCGACGTGCTCGATCTCGGACTCGACCGGAATCGCCTGGTCTCCGACGTCGGGGAGCTTCTTGAGGTACTGCTCGTAGTCCTTCTCGTCGAGGAGGCCCTTGCGCAGGTACCGCTGGACCACTCGGCGATCGACGACCTTGTTCTCCGACGTATCGGCCATGGCACTTCCTGACTTCGCTTGTGCGGGGAGCCGGGAAAATATGCTTGGCTTGCCGGGGCGTCAAGCGCATGCGAGCGTAGCCCGCATGGAGAGCCCCATCGCGCAGCGACAGGCGCGGCTTGCCCGGCTTCGCGGGATCTATGCCATCGTCGGCGACGTCGACCCCCTGGAGCGGGCGGTCGCGGCCGTCGCCGGCGGCGCGGGCGTCGTGCAGGTGCGCATGAAGAGCTCGCCGGCCGGCGAGGTGCTCTCTGCGGCGCGGGCCATCGTCGAGCAGTGCCGGGACCGCGCGCTCGTCATCGTGAACGATCGCGCGGACCTGGCGCTGCTCTCCGGCGCCGATGGAGTGCACGTCGGGGACGAGGACCTGGGGCCCGCCGAGGCGCGCCGCCTCGTCGGGGAGGCACTGCTCGTCGGGCGGAGCTGCCGCACGCTCGAGGACGCCCGCGCCGCGCTCGCCGCAGGCGCGGACCACGTGGGCTTCGGCCCGCTGTTCGGGACCCGCACGAAGGCGATCGCGGTTCCGCCCCGAGGGCTCGATGCGCTCCGCGAGGTCGCGGCGGCGCTGCCGGCGCCGGTGGTGGCGATCGGCGGCATCACCCTCGACAGCGTGGCGGAGGTGGCCGCCGCGGGGGCGGCCGCCGCGGCCATCGTCGAGGACCTTCTCGAGCGCGGAGACGTCCGAGCGCGCGCCGCGGCGCTCGCCGCCCGCTTCGAGCGCGCCGCGAGGACCTGGAGGGCCCCGGCGTGAGGAGGCCCCGGATCGGCATCCCCATCGACCTGGCCGAGGGCGCCACCGGCTACGAGCTGCCGCGGGCCTACGCGGACGCCGTCCGGGACGCGGGGGGCCTGCCGCTCCCGCTCCCCTGCGGCGACACCTCGGCGGCCAAGGCCTATCTCGAGCTCTGCGACGGGCTCCTGCTCGCCGGCGGAGCCTTCGACATCGCCCCGGAGCGGTACGGGGAGGCCCGTCGAAGCTCGTGCGGGCCGCTGCGGCCCGAGCGGACCGACTTCGAGTGGGCGCTCGCCGAGGCGGCGCTGGCGTCGCGGCTGCCGCTGCTGGGGGTGTGCGGAGGAATGCAGCTCCTCGCCGTGGTCCTCGGGAGCACGCTCTACCAGGACCTCCCCGAGGACCTGGGGCTCTCCCACGAGCAACCTCCGCCGAAGGACGTCGCGAGCCACGCGGTGGACGTCGCACCCGGCTCCGCGCTGGCGCGGCTCATCGGTGCCGCGCCGCTCGCCGTGAACAGCACCCACCACCAGGCGGTGTGCCGGGTCGGCCGCGGGCTCGCTGTCTCCGGCCGGGCTCCGGACGGAGTCGTGGAGGCGGTGGAGATGCCCGAGATGCCCTTCGCGCTCGGCGTCCAGTGGCACCCCGAGGCCGTCGGTCGCCACGACCCGCGCCACCTCGCCCTGTACCGCGGCTTCGTCGCCGCCGCCCGGGAGCGGCTGCGGTGAGGCCGCCCTTGGTGCTCGTGTGCGCCGGCCTCGACCCGAGCGGCGGCGCCGGGCTGCTCGCCGACCTCGAGGCGCTCGCGGGCGTGGGCGCGCGTGGCTGGGCGGTGGCGACCGCGATCACCGCGCAGGGGCCCCGCGGGGCGAGCGCCATGGAGCCGGTCGAGGCGGCGCTCGTCCGGGCGCAGGTCGAGGCGCTTCTCGAAGGCGGCCGGGAGCGGCCTCGCGCCGCCAAGACCGGGATGCTCGGGACGGCGGCGAACGCGGCGGCGCTGGCGGAGCTGCTCTGCTCGCCGCGGCTCGCGCGCGTCCCGCTCGTGGTCGACCCGGTTCTTGCCGCCTCGTCGGGGCTGCCGCTGCTTTCCACGGGAGGACGGACCCCGGCGGAGGCCCTCGGCGCGCTCTCGGAGCGGGCGACCCTCGTCACGCCCAACTGGCCGGAGCTCGAGCGGCTCGCCGGTCGGTCGATCGGTTCGGAAGAGGACGCGGTGCGGGCGGCCCGCGAGCTCCCGGCCCGGGCCGTCCTGGTGAAGGGTGGGCACAGGGAGGGCGAGGCGGTCGACCTCCTCGTGCGAGGCCGCCGGCTCGTCCGCATCGCCGGGCGCCGCCGTCCGGGGACGGCACGCGGGACGGGCTGCCGCCTCGCGAGCGCGGTGGCCGGCCTCCTTGCCGGGGGCGTGCCGCTGGAGGATGCGATCCGGCGCGCCAAGCGGCTCGTGGAGCGCTACCTGGACGCGGCCCAAAGGCGCTAGCCCAAGCGGGCACGGCGCCGGAAACTTGCACGCGGGCCCGGCGAAGCGCACGCTGAGTGACGGGAAGGACACGTGCGATGGCCCGTCATGGCGGCGCCGCGGGGCGCCCCCGGCCGCGGGCGGGCGCTGCGGCGCCTGGCCCTCTGGGTCGCTGCAGTGGCCGCTCTGACCATCGCGGCCGGAGGGCCGCTCGCCGGGCCGGACGTGGGCTTCGACTTCCTCTGCCTCTGGCCCATCGGCCTCGTCACCTGGGGTGCGGGGCTCCCGCTCGGCTTCGCCCTCTCGCTCGCCTGTGCATCGACGTCGTTCGCGACCGGCCTCGTCGCCCACGGCGCCGGGCAGGGCGTCGGGACGCACCTCGCCGTGCACCTCTGGAACTTCGTCGTGCAGCTCGGGGTCTTCGGATCCCAGTCGACCCTGCTCGCGGTGCTGAAGGAGCGCGTGCGGCGCGAGCGGCGCCTGGCGCGCACCGACGAGCTCACCGGGATCGCCAACCGCCGCGCCTTCGACGAGGCGGCCGAACGCGAACTGGAGCGGGCGCGGCGCCAGCTGCGGCCGCTCACGCTCGTCTACCTCGACGTGGACGACTTCAAGCGGCTGAACGACCGCTACGGGCACTCCGCCGGCGACGAGGTGCTGGGGTTGGTCGGGGCGACGCTGGCGCGGGAAACGCGCCGGCTCGACACGCCGGCGCGCATCGGGGGCGACGAGTTCGCGCTGCTGCTTCCCGACACCTCGCTCCACGCGGCCGCGGCGCTCCTGGGACGGCTCCGGGGTCGTCTGGGAGCCGCGCTCGCAGAGAAGGGATGGGCTGCCAGCCTGAGCATCGGCTCCGTCACCTTCGAGTCGTCGCCCGCGTCGACCGCCGAGATGGTCGCCCGTGCCGACGCGGCCATGTACCGGGCCAAGCGGGTGGGCAAGGGGACCATCCATTTCGAGGTGGCCGGCGAGGGTCCGCCGCCCCGGTCGCTGCCCTCCGCCATGCCCGCCTAGCGCGCCGCGGAGGGAGTGCGCGACCGCCCTAGGCGTCGCGCTTCCGCTCCGCGAAGAACGTGTGCTTCTTGAAGAAGACGAGCGGCACGAGGCCGGTCGGTCCCTGGCGGTGCTTGGCCAGGATGAGCTCCACGTCCTGTACATCGGCGTTGATCTGCGCCCCGCCGTCTCCGTCGCCCGACTCGGGGCGGTGCAGGAAGATGACCACGTCGGCGTCCTGCTCGATGGCCCCGGACTCGCGGAGGTCGGCGAGCATAGGCCGCTCGCCCTTGCGCTTCTCCACGGCGCGGTTGAGCTGCGAGAGCGCCAGCACCGGCACCTCCAGCTCCTTCGCGAGCGCCTTGAGCGAGCGGCTGATGGTGGCGATCTCCTGCTCGCGCGACTGGCTCGACCGGTCGGAGGGGGCGTGCATGAGCTGGAGGTAGTCGATCACCACCAGGTCGAGCCCGGACTCCCGCTTCAGCTTGCGGCACTTCGAGCGCAGGTCGACGGGGGAAAGCATGAAGCTGTCGTCGAACCAGATGGGCGCGCCCATGAGCTTGTCGCCCTGGATCATGATGCGGTCCCAGTCGTGCCGGGCGAGCTTCCCCTTGCCGAGCCGCTCCGAGTCTAGCTTGGCCTCGCTCGCGAGCATGCGGAGCGCGAGCTGATCGGAGGGCATCTCCAGCGAGAAGAACACCACCTTCTTCGCGGACCGGGTGGCGGCGTGGCTCGCGATGTTGAGCGCGAGCGCCGTCTTGCCCACGGATGGGCGCGCCGCCACGATGCACAGCGCCCCGGGCTGGAGCCCGAGCATCTGGTCGTCGAGCCACGGGAGGCCGGTGGGCACCCCGGTGATGTGCGAGAGCCCTTCCTGGACGCGCTTGTGGATGGCCTCGAGCCGGTCGAGGGCCACCGCCATGGCCTCCGAGAACGGCTTCATGGACTCGAGCGAGGCCCCCTGCGCCGCGGCGAAGACGTCCTGCTGGGACTGCTCGAGGAAGTCGCGAACGTGCGAGCCGGCCTCGTAGCCGCGCTCCACCACGCGCTGGGCGGTGAGCATCATGCCGCGCAGCCGCGCCAGCTCGCTCACCGCCTCGGCATAGTGCTTCACGTTCGACGCGGTGCCCACCGAGTTGGCGAGCACGAACGGCAGGTCGCGCGGAACCTGGCCGCCGAGGAGCCCCTTCGCGTCGAGCCGCTGCTGCACCAGCACCGCGTCGATCTTGCGCGCCTCCTTCGCGAGCTCCTCGAAGGCCGAGTAGACGTGCTGGTGCGGGAGCGAATAGAAGTCGCTCGGGCGGAGCAGCGCGGCCACCTGGTCGAAGGCCGTCTCGTCGAGCAGCACGGCGCCCAGCACCGCCTGCTCTGCCTCGAGGTTGTGCGGAAGGTCGCGGGCTCCCCGCAGCGCCAGTGGCTCTCCCATCGCGGCGCGGATGGTAGCAGCCGAGTCCGACGGGTTCACCGTCGATGACCGGTGGATAAGTCCGAATTATCCGTGGAGCCGGACGTGGCCGGGCGGTGGACGGTCGGTGGAGAACCTAGGCGGCGAACCGGTCGAGGTAGCCCGAAAGGACTGCCGCCTGCAGCGCCCGCTCGTCCGAGGGGTGGACGGAGTCGAGCGCGACCCCGAGATGCTGGGGCCCGAGCCAGCGGACGCGCCCGAGCACGTAGATCGAGCGGCCGAAGAGGGAGAGGCGCACGCTAGCCTCGTCCCCTTCCTTGAGCGCCGTCAGTGGAACCGACGGCGCGAGACGCACGCCCAAGAACCCGATGTCGTCGGTCACGGCGCGTCCCACGCCGGCGATGTGCGCCGGCAATTCGAGCCGCAGCCGGGGGAAGCGCCGCCGCAGGAGAAAGCCGTCGTCGAGGGACAGCTGCTCCACGAGCCAGTCGCGCGCCTGCTCCCAGGTCTTGATGTCGGCCTCGCCGAGCCATCGGTCGCCGGCGAGGAGGCGGCGATTCTTCTCGTCGAACTCGTCGCGGGACATGGGAGGTGGGAGCAGGGGGCGCATGTGGCTGCATTGTGGGGGGCCGATATCGCCCTGTCCAGAGAAAGGCCAATCGCAGAGCCCCCGTCCGGATTTCGGGCGGTGGGAAACGCGAGCGCCTGGGATTCGCCCGTGACCACCATGGGTGGAGCTACGCGAGCTCGACTTCGAGGGCATGCCTCTGGCCCGGCCCTGGGGTCTCGAACCCGAACGCGGCGGGCGGCTGGCCGGCCAGTCGCGGCCATGGCGGCCCCCTACCCGGGCCCGCGCTACCGCGACGGCGAGCTACGCGGACGGCGCGGTTCGCGTCGGGGTCGGCGGCGCGCCGTGGAACGATCGCCGGTGGAACACGACGAGCATCGCCGGCTGCAAAACGGGTGTGAAGATCGCGAGCGCCAGCGAGCCCCCGATGACCACGACCGCCAGCGGCTTCTGCGTCTGAGCGCCGATGTCGTTCGACAGCGCCGCCGGGAGGAGCCCCAAGGTCGCGACGATGGTGGTCATCAGCACGGGCCGAAGTCGCTTCTCGGCCGCGATGCGCGCGCCCTCGGGGAGGTCGAAGCCCTCCGCCCACTGCTGCTGGGCGTAGTTCACGACGAGGATGGCCCCCTGGATGGCGATCCCGAAGATGGAGATGAACCCCATCGCCGCCGACACGGAGAAGTGGATCCCGGACAGGGCCAGCGCGACCACGCCGCCGGCGCAGGCCACGAGAATGGACATGAGCACCACCACCACGTCCCGGGTGTTCCTCACCGCCAGGTGCACGAGGAAGCCCATGGCGAGCAGGGTGAGGGGGATGACGAGGGCCAGCCGCCGTACCGCGTCGGCGAGCTCGTTGATCTGCCCGGCCCACTCGAGGTGCGTGTCCCAGGGAAGGTGGACCTTCTCCTCGATGCGGCCCTGGGCTTCCCGGATGGTGGAAGCGAGGTCGCGGCCGCGGACCGAGAACTTCACGGGCGTGTACCGCCGGCCGTCCTCGCGGAAGACCACGGCCGGGCCGTCCTCCTCGATCACGTCGGCCACGTCGCCCAGCGCGACCTGGGCCCCGTCTGGCGTGAACAGCGGGATGCGGCGGATGGCTGCCGCGCTGTTGCGGTAGGGCTCCTGGAGGCGGACCACCACGTCGAAGTGTTTCTCGCCCTCGTAGACCTGCGTGGCGGACTGGCCGCCCACCGCGGCCTGGACGACCGCCTCGACGTCGCCGGTGTTGAGGCCAAAGCGGGCGGCGCGGACGCGGTCGGTGGACACCTTGACGCTCGGCTGGCCGAGCGACCGAAACATCCCCAGGTCGTGGATGCCCCGGATGCCCTCCATCAGGTCGGAGATCTTGTCCCCGAGCTCCTCGTTGACGCGGATGTCCGGCCCCACCACCTTGACCGTGTTCTCTCCCTTCACTCCGGAGAGCGCCTCCTCCACGTTGTCGCCGATCATCTGCGAGAAGTTGAACACCACTCCCGGGAATGCGTCGCTGAGCTCGCGAGAGAGCGTCCGGGTCAGTCCCTCCTTCGTGAGCCCGTGCTTCCACTCGTCGAAGGGCTTGAGCGGGGCGAAGAGCTCGATGTTGTTGAAGCCGGACACGTCGGTGCCGTCGTCGGGTCGCCCGAGCTGCGATACCACGGCCGCGACCTCCGGATGCGCCTTCACGATGCCCCGCATGCGGCCCACGTACTTCGTCGACTGCTCGAGGGAGACGGACGTCGGGAGCGTCGCGCGGATCCAGAAGTTCCCCTCCTCCAGCTTGGGCATGAACTCCGCGCCGACGAAGTGGAAGAGCGCGAGGCCGGCGAGCACCGGGACGAGCGCCCCCGCCACCGCGACGCCGGGCCGGCGGATGGCCGCCCGGATGACCGGCGTGTAGAGGTGGTGGAGGAGCTGCATCACCCGGCTCTCCCTGTCCTCCTCGCGGGCCTTCAGTGCGCGGGACAGGACGACGGGGGTGAGCGTGATGGCGAGGACGAAGGCCCCGCCGATGGCGAAGGCATAGGTGTGGGCCATCGGCGAGAAGATCACCCCCGACACCCCCGTCATCGTGAAGAGCGGGAGGAACGCGACGCCGATGACGAGGGTCGAGAAGGCCATCGGCCGCCCCACCTCGGCGGCGGCGGCGAGGATCCGGTGGACCATCGTGCCGGAGCCGTGGGAGCCGAGGTGGCGGTAGACGTTCTCCACCATGATCACGGTGGAATCGACCACGATGCCGAAGTCCACCGCGCCGAGCGAGATGAGGTTCGCCGGCGTGCCCGTCGCCACCATCCCGATGAAGGCCACGAGCAGGGAGAGCGGGATGTTCATCGCCGTCACCAGCGCCGCCTTCCAGTTCCCGAGGAAGACGACGAGCACGGCCGAGACGAGCAGGATGCCGACGAGGAGGTTCTCCATCACCGTCCGCGTGGTGAGCGCGACCAGCGCTCCGCGGTCGTAGATGGGCTCGATCTCCATGCCCGGGGGGAGGATCTTCTTCTTGCGGATCTCCTCCAGCCGCTGGTGGATGCCCCTGAGGGTGGGCTTGGTGCGCTCCCCATAGCGCATGAGCACGATGCCCTCGACGACCTCGGGCTCCTCATTCAGGCCCACCTGGCCGAGGCGCGGAGCGGCGCCGATCGTGACCGCCCCCACGTCCCGCACCCGGACCGGGACGCCCTTCTGGAGCGCGATCACCACGTCGCCGATGTCCTTCGGAGAGCGGATGACCCCGATGCCGCGCACCGTGTAGGACTGCTCGCCCTCCGTGATCCGCTGGCCGCCCGTGTTCAGGTTGGCGTTCCCGAGCGCCTGCTGGAGCTGGGCGAGGGTCACCCCGTAGGAGCGAAGCGAGTTCGGATCGACGTCGACGTGGTACTGCCTCGT
This sequence comes from uncultured delta proteobacterium, assembly GCA_963754915.1. GTDB lineage: Bacteria > Myxococcota > Myxococcia > Myxococcales > Anaeromyxobacteraceae > DATJZG01. Next base: position 687,986 of record CAVWHZ010000016.1, read on the forward strand.
CTCGCCACCGAACGAGGTCACGTCGACGACGCCCGGCACCTGCCGGAACTCCCGCTCCAGGATCCAGTCCGCCGCCGTCTTGAGCTCGGCGAGCGAGTAGCCCTTGCCCTTCACCCGGTAGCGGAAGACCTCGCCGATGGCGTTCCACGGCGACAGCTGTGCCTGGAGACCTGCCGGCAGCTGCACGAACTGGAGGCGGTTGACCACCTCCTGGCGCGCCTCCTGGTACGAGACGCCCCAGCGGAAGTACGCCTTCACGTCCGCGAGGCCGAAGAGGGACTGGGAGCGGATGTGGTCGAGGCCAGGCATCCCGGAGAGCTCGACCTCCAGCGGGATGGTGACGTAGCGCTCCACCTCCTCGGCGCTCCAGCCCTGGGGCTGGACGATCACCTCCACGAGCGGTGGCACCGGGTTCGGGTAGGCCTCGATGTCCAGCATCTGGAAGGCCGCGAGTCCCGCGGCCACGAGCGCGAGCGCGAGGCCGAGGACCACGCCGCGCGAGGAGAGAGCGAGCCGGACGATACGGCCGATCACGGGAGCCTCCTCACAGCAGCCCGACGAGGAGGATGCCCCCGCTCGTGACCACGCGCTCCCCGGGCTTCAGGCCGCGAACGACCGCCGACCAGTCTCCCTCGGTGTCCTCCACCTCGACCGACCTGCGCTCGAAGCGGGCCCGACCGTCGGGCGTCCGCCCCGCCTCGACGAAGACCACCATCTGGTCGCCGAGGCGCAGCACCGCGCTCCTCGGGACGGCGAGCGCCTCGTGAGACCTCCCGGCGATCGAGGCGGTCCCGAGCATCTCGGGCTTGAGGTCGCCGCCGGGGTTGGGCAGCGTGATGCGAACCTTGGCGGTGCGGGCCGACGGGTCGAGCGCGCCGGAGATCCAGTCCACCTTGCCCACGAAGGCCCGGCCGGGCAGCGCGGGGAGCGTCACGCTCGCCTCGGCTCCCGGGGCGATGCGGGAGAGGTCGACGGCGAAGACATCGGCGAGCGCCCAGACCTGCTTCAGCTCTCCCACGGTGAACAGCTCGACGGCCTGCCCGACGGCGTACTGTCCCTGAACCTCGGCGCCGGGGTTGATGTTCCGGAAGATGACCTCGCCGTCGATCGGGGATCGAAGCTCGTAGTCCTGGCTGACGCCGGACCCGTCCGAGGTGGGCAGGAGCTTCGCCTTCTCGCCGGCGCGAACGAACTCCGCCTTGGCCTTGAGGTAGGCGGATTCCGCGGTCTCGAGGTCCCGGCGAGCGCCGGCGCGGGCCGCGACGAGCTCCTTCTGGCGCTCGTACTCCTTCTCCGCAGACTGGAGGTCGGCCTCGGCCTTGCGCAGGTCCGAGAACACCTGGCCGACGTCGGGGGACTGGATGACCGCGAGCGCCTGCCCTCGCCGGACGTGCTCGCCGGGCTGGGCGAGCACCTTCACGACCCGGCCCCCGACCGGGGAGAACACGTGCGCCACCTTCTCGTCGCTGAAGGCGATCCGCGCGGGCGCGATCACCGGCGCGCCGACGGGCCGGACCGCTGCCGGCTCGATCACGATCTTGCCCTCGGTGACCTGCTTGTCGCTGAGCCACGCCTCGCCGGGCGGGGCCTGCGAGGGCTCGGAGGGAGGCTTGCCCTCGCAGGCCGCGAGGACGGACAGCAGCAGCGCGATGAGAGATCGTTTCACGGGACGTAGCTCGCTCCGACCGCCTGCTCCAGCTGGAAGACGGCCAGCCAGTATGCCCCGAGCGATTGCAGGTAGTCGATCTCGTTGGAGATGTGGGTCCGCTCCGCGTCGAGCAGGTCGAGAAGGCTCGCTGCACCCTTCGCGTACTGGATGTTCACGAGGTCCCGGGCGTCGCGGGAGCGCGCGAGAAGGTGCTGCTCGGCCCGCTGGGCGGCGCTGCGGGAGGAGACCATCGCGCTCCAGGCGGTGGCAACGTCGCTCGCCACCTGGGCCTCGAGCTTCGCCAGGGCGACCTCGGCGGTCCAGTTGGCGGCGTCGGCCTGACCGATCTGGCCCTGCTGTTGGTAGAAGACTGGCAGCGGCACGCTGATGCCGATCGTCCCCGTCGGGTAGTTGATGTAATTACCCGACGATCCCTGCTGGTAGTAGCCGAGCTGCAGCGAGAACTGCGGGATGAGCTGCCGGCGCGCGAGCGAGGCCGACAGCCGCGCCTGCTCCACCTGCGCCCGGGCGGCCGCCACGTCCGGCCGGCGCTCCTGCGCCTCGGAGGTCAGCGCCTGCAGCGTGGCCCCGGCGAGGCCGGGCGGCGAGAGCGCGCTCGACACCTCCGGCGCGTCGACCTGGAAATCCACCGGGGCCGGCCGCACACCGAGCACGAGAGCGAGCGCGGTCTTGGCCTGCTGGTACGCCTGGTCGGCGCGGTCGGCGGCCTGCTCGAGCTGCATGGCGAGGACCTCCAGCCGCGCCAGGTCGGCGTCCGAGATCGCGCCCGCCTGGAGCCTCTTCCTCGCAAGCTCCACCGTCTCGAGGGAGAGCTTCGCCTCGTCGCGGGTGAACTGCACCGCGCGCTGGGCGATGGCGGTGTTGACGAACTGCTGCTTCATCTGGAAGGTCGCGTTGCGGACGGTGTCGTTCCGGGAGGCCTCGGCCGCCCGGACCGACTGCTCGGCGGCTCCCACAGCCAGCCCGCGCTGCCCCGTGGCGACGAAGGCAAGGGCTCCCTGGTCCGAGAGCGACCCGCTCCAGTAGAGCTGGTCGCAGGCGGCGCCCTGGCACTGCCAGCTCCTCCCCACGCTGAACCCCACCTCCGGGTTCGGGACGGCGCCTGCCACGCGGACCTGCGCCTTCGCGGAGCTCAGCGCGGCGTTCGCCGTGGCGAGGTCGAGGGAGTGGTCCCGGAGCAGTCGCAAGGCATCCGCGAGGGTCAGGTTCCGGGGAAAGTCGCGGACCGGCGGGGGAACCGTTCCGTCGGGCTCCGCGGCGGCGCCCGGAACGGGGCCGAGCAGGGCGAGCACGGCCAGGGCCGGTAAGAGGGCTCTCACCCTCGGGTGCGGTCGCATACGAACGCCTTCCTCTACCACCGTCCGCAGGGAGCCGCCACGGCGAAGCGAGATCCACTCAGAGTCCCACCAGGGATGACGGGGGCGGGAATATCGCGGCCGCGATGTCACGCCTCTTCCCGACGCGGCTGCCTCTCCGGGCGCCCCCCGGTCAGACCGCAGCGGCGACCCCCGCGCCGCGAACCACGTAGTAGACCGCATCGGGGTGGTGGAGCACGATGGCCGAGGTCGACTGCTCGGGTACCATCTGGTCGGCGCTCGTGAGCGACACGCCGATGGCCCGCTCGGGGTCGAGCAGCTTCCAGATCTTTCGCTGGTCGGCGAGGTCCGGCCAGGCCGGGTACCCCGGCGAGTAGCGCTTGCCCTGGCCGTCGGGGAGGCCGAGGTCCGCGCGCACCTGCCGGTGCCAGTACTCTGCGAGCGCCTCTGCCGTCTCGACCGCCAGGCCGTGGAGGTAGAGCGCCGCCGAGTACTCCGACCGCTCCTGCATGGCGTCGGCGACCCTGGATGCCTGGTCCCCGACGGTGACCACCTGGAAGGCCACCACGTCGCTGCCCGGCTCGCTGCGGAAGTAGTCGGAGAGGCACAGGTGCCGCTCGTCGGGCTGGCGCGGGAAGCGGAAGCGAGTGAGCTCCTCGCGCCGGTGCACCGGGTCGAGGACGACGAGCTCCTCCCCCTCGGAGTGGCAGGGGAAGTAGCCGTAGACCACCTTGGGGGAGAGCCAGCCCTTCGCCTGCACCTCGGCCTGGAGCGCGGCGAGCCTCGGCCCGAACTCCTCGCGGATCATCCGTTCGTACTCGTCGCCCTTGGCGCGGACGCCCCACTGGAGCTTGAAGAGCTCCGTGAGGTCGAGCATCGGCCAGAGCGAGGAGAGCTCCACCGCCCCCGACGGCAGCACGCGGGTCCCCCAGAACGGCGGCGCCGGCGCCTTCTCGGCAGGCCGCACGTCGCTGCGCGGGGAGGGCCCGGCCGGGGCCGCCTCGGTGGCGGGCGTGCTGCGGTTGCGCGTCGCCTTCTCCAGCACCTCGCGCTTCAGGCCGTCGCGGCGCGCCGGGTCCACGAGCGCCTGGACGAGGTCGAGTCCCTCGAAGGCGTCCTTGGCGTAGAAGACGCCGCCCGGGTACGCCGTCCCGCCCTGGAGGAAATGGGTGCGGTAGCCGAAGCGGCGGTTGATGGCGGCGCCCCCGATGATCACCGGGAAGGTCAGGTTTCGCCGCGCCAGATCCTCGACGCAGTAGGGCATCTGCTTGGAGGTCGACACGAGCAGCGCGGACAGTCCGACGGCGTCGGCCCCGACCTCGACCGCCTTCTCGATGATGGTCGCCACCGGGACTTGCTTGCCGAGGTCGTGCACCGTGAAGCCGTTGTTGGAGAGGATGGTCTTCACGAGGTTCTTGCCGATGTCGTGGACGTCCCCGTAGACGGTGGCGAGCACCACCGTCCCCTTGGTCGTCCCCTCGACCCGGTCGAGGAACTTCTCCAGGTAGGCGACGGCCCGCTTCATCACCTCGGCCGACTGGAGGACGAAAGGGAGGATGAGCTCTCCGGCTCCGAACCGGTCTCCGACATCCTTCATCGCCGGGAGGAGCACGTCGTTCAGGACCTCCACGGGCGCGTGGCGCGTCAGCGCCTCGTCGATGAGGGCCTCGATGCCCTCGGGCTTGCGGTGGAGGATCCGCAGGTGGATGCGCTCCTCCGCCGCCTTTCCGGCGAACTGATCCTCGAGCGACGCGGTCGCCACCTGCACCCTTCCCTCGAAGTGGGTCACGAGCCGCGCCAGCGCGTCCTCGCGGCGGTCGAAGATCAGGTCCTCGGCGAGCTCCTTCTCCTCCTTGCCGATCTGCGGGTAGGCGCGGATGTCCTTCGGGTTGATGATGGCGAGGTCGAGGCCGGCCTGGACCGCGTGGTAGAGGAAGACCGAGGTCACCACCTCGCGCGCCGCCTTGGTGAGGCCGAAGCTGACGTTGGAGACGCCGAGCGTCGTGAAGACGCCCGGGTTCTCCGCCTTGATGCGGCGGATGCCCTCGAGCGTCTCGAGGGCGCTGCGGCGGTACTCGGAGCCCCCGGTGGCGAGCGTGAACGTCAGTGCGTCAAACACCAGCTGGTCCGGCTCGAGCCCGTGCTCGCGGGCGATGCCGACGGTCCGGCGCGCGACCTCGGCCTTCCGGTCGGCCGTCTGGGCCATCCCCTTCTCGTCGATGGTCATGCAGACCACCGCCGCGCCGTAGCGTCGCACGAGCGGGAGGACCTTGCGGACCCGTTCGCCGCCCTTCTCCAGGTTGACCGAGTTGACGATGCAGCGGCCCGGGTAGACCTTGAGGGCGCTCTCCACCACGTCGGCCTCGGTGGAGTCGATCATGAGGGGCGCGTCGACGCTCTGGGCGAGCAGCCTCGCGAGCGTCCGCATCTGGGCGGCCTCGTCGTCCCGCTCGTTCAGGGCCGTGCAGACGTCGAGGACGTGCGCGCCCCCCTCGACCTGGCCCCGCGCGATCTGCAGGAGGCCGGCGTAGTCGTCGGCAAGCAGCAGCTCCTTCACCTTCCTGCTGCCCTGGCTGTTGACGCGCTCCCCGACCACGAGCGGCCTCGGCTGCAGGTCGAGCGGCACCGCCTTCATGGCGGAGGAGAGCTCGGGCGCGGCCCGCGGGCGGCGCCGGCGCGGCGCCGACAGGGCGCGGATTCGCTCCACCACCCGGTGCATGTGCTCCGGCGTGGTGCCGCAGCAGCCCCCGACGATGTCCACGCCCAGCTCGCCCACGAAGTCGGCGAGCGCGTCGGCGAGCGCGTCGGGGGAGAGCCGGTACACGGCTCGGCCGTCGACGTTCTCCGGGAGCCCGGCGTTCGGCATCACCGAGACGAAGTGGCTGCACTTCTGGGCGAGCAGCCGCACGCTCTCGCGCATCTCGGCCGGGCCGGTCGAGCAGTTGATGCCGATGGCGTCCACCGGCAGCCGCTCCAGCGTGGCGAGCGCGGCGGCGATGTCGGTGCCGAGCAGCATCCGGCCCGAGGCGTCGATGAGGGTCGGCTGCGCGATGAGGAAGACGTCGCGCGCGGCCGCGCGCCGCGCGGTGTCGGCTCCCAGCACGGCGGCGCGCAGCTCGAGGATGTCCTGCTGCGTCTCGATGATGACGGCGTCTGCGCCGCCGTCGATGAGGCCCCGGGCCTGCTCGGCGAAGATCTTCTCCAGGGCGTCGCCGGTGATGTTGGAGAGCGCCGGGTCCGAGGAGGACGGCAGCATCCCCGTCGGACCGATGGAGCCGGCGACGAAGCGGGGCGCCGACGCGGTCGCGTGCCGGTCCGCGGCGCGGCGGGCCAGGATGGCGGCCCGGAAGTTCACCTCGTAGGTGCGGTGGCCGAGGCCGTACTCGTCGAGCTTCAGCCGGCTCGACCCGAAGGTGTTGGTCTCGACGACGTCGCACCCCGCGGCGAAGTAGCGGCCGTGGATGGCCTCGACGAGGTCGGGGCGCGTGAGCGTGAGGAGGTCGTTCGCCCCCTCCTTGCCCCCGAAGTCCGCGGCCTTGAGGGCGAACCCCTGGATCTGGGTGCCCATGGCCCCGTCGAAGACGAGGACGCGCTTCTCGATGGCTTCGCGGAGGGTCACGGGACGTTGTGTCCGCCGAAGCGGACGGGCAATTCCTAGGCGGATTCCGGCCGCTCCGCAAGGGTCTCGGGTCCGGCGCGCTCGGCGCCTGAGGCGGGCCGATTCCTGCGATTCCGCCACCTCCGCTGTAAGATGCGCCGCCATGTCGAGGGGCAACGGCGGTATGGGGAAGGTCTGGGCCATCGCGCTCGCGGCCGGCGCCCTGCGCCTGCTGCTCTTCCTCCGGCTCGACCTCTACGCCGACGAGGCCTACTACTGGCTCTGGTCGCGCCACCTGGCCGCGGGGTACTTCGACCACCCGCCCATGGTGGCGTGGCTCGTCTGGCTCGGCGCCGCAGCGGCGCCCGGCGAGCTCGGCGTGCGGCTGCCCTTCCTCGCCTGCGGGGTCCTGGCGGTGGTCTTCGCCGGTCTCATCGCGCGCGAGCTCGTCGACGACCCGAGGGCCCCGGCGGCGGCGGCGCTACTCGCCGCCGTGGCCCCGATCCTCACGCTCACGGGGGGCCTCGCGCTCCCGGACGCTCCGGTGGAGGCGGCCTACGGGGCCGGGACGTGGCTCGTGGCACGCGCACGCGGGAAGACCTGGGTCTGGGCGGGGGTCGCGGTGGGGCTCGCCCTCCTCTCGAAGTTCACCGCCGCACTCCTCGCCCCGGCCCTCCTCCTGCTCGTGGTCTGGGACCCGGACCTCCGAGCCGAGCTGAAGGCGCCCTGGCCCTGGCTCGGGGCCGTCGCGGCGGTGGGGCTCTTCCTCCCCAACCTGCTCTGGAACGCGAGCCACGACTGGATCGCCGTCCGCTTCCAGCTCCGCCACGGCTTCGAGTCGACGGTCACGCTGCGAAGCGTGCTCGACTACCTGGGCGGCCTCCTCGTCGGCCCGGGGCCGGTGGTGCTCGTGCTCGGGGTCGGGTGGCTCGCGCGCTCGCGCTCGTCGGCGGGCAAGCGCGTCGCCGCGGCCACCTTCCTCCCGATGCTCGTGACCTTCGCCGCGGCGACGCGAAGCCCGGTCGAGGCGAACTGGGGAGCGCTCGTGTATCCGGCCCTCGCCGGGGCCGCCGCGGCGGCGCTCTCGGGGCTCGGGCCGCGCACGAGGCGCGGGCTCCTCGCTTTCTCTGCGGGTCTCGGCCTCGTCGCCGCCGCCGCGTTCGGCTTCGAGGTGCGAAACCCGACCCTGGTCGCGGCGGATACCCCCTTCGTGCAGCGCTTCCGGGGCTGGCGGGACTACGGGGCGCGCGCCCGCGAGTCGGCTCGCCAGGCCTGCGCAGTGGCCGGGGATCTCCAAGGCTGCGCAGGCCCCGACGTGGTCGTCTTCCCGTCGAGCTACCAGGACGCCGCCGAGCTCGCCTACTACGCCGGCTACACCCGCTTCGGGCCAGCGGCGTCCCGCCCGTCCCAGCTCGACCTCTGGGGCGAGCGCCCGGCCCCGGGTTCGCCGGTCCTCGAGGCGGGGGACGTGGACCCCCGGAAGCGGCTCTTTCGGGCCGAGGGCGGAGGCGTTCCGGTTCGCTTCGAGGTGCTCCTCAAGGGTCAGGTGCTCCACCGCGGCGTGATCCGGGCGTTTCGCCACTACCTCGGCGAGGTGCAACGCTCCCGCGGCGACTTACATTACCCTTGATGGAGAACCGCGAGCCTCTCGGCCCGACGCACCACGCCCGCTGGTACGAGCGCGAGGCGGACGGGAGGCTCCGGTGCACGCTCTGCCCGCGGGACTGTCGCCTGTCGGAGGGCCAGGCCGGCTTCTGCTTCATCCGCGCGAATCAGGGCGGTGAGATGGTGGCCCTCGGCTACGGGCGCAGCACCGGGTTTGCGTCCGACCCCATCGAGAAGAAGCCGCTCAACCACTTCCACCCCGGGACCCAGGTCCTCTCCTTCGGGACGGTGGGGTGCAACCTGGGCTGTCGCTTCTGCCAGAACTGGGACATCTCCAAAGCCCGGGCCACGGGGCGCGCCATGGGCGTCCACACGCCGAGCCAGGTGGTCGACCTCGCGATCGAGGCCGGCTGCCCCTCCATCGCCTTCACCTACAACGACCCCGTCATCTGGGCCGAGTGGGCGATCGACGTGGCCAAGGAGGCCCACCGCCGCGGACTGAAGACCGTCTTCGTCACCGCGGGGTACGTGAGCGAGAAGGCGCGACCCGAGATCTTCGCGCACATGGACGCCGCCAACGTCGACCTGAAGGCGTTCACGGAGGACTTCTACCAGCGAGTCTCGCTCGCCCACCTCGCTCCGGTCCTGGAGACGCTCGAGTGGCTGGCGCGCGAGACCAAGGTGTGGACCGAGGTGACGAACCTCGTCATCCCCGGCCTGAACGACGCCCCTGGCGAGACCCGCCGCCTCGCCGAATGGGTCCGGGACCACATGGGGCCCGACGTCCCGCTGCACTTCTCCGCCTTCCACCCGGACTACAAGATGATGGACCGGCCCGCGACGCCTTCGAGAACGCTCACCGAGGCCCGCCGCATCGCGCGGGAAGCCGGGCTGCGCTACGTGTACACGGGCAACGTCCACGACCCGGACGGGCAAACCACCTGGTGCCCGGGCTGCGAGGCCCCTCTCATCGAGCGCGACTGGATGTCGGTACGCGCCTACCGGCTCGGGGCGGGCGGTGCCTGCCCGCGCTGCGGACGGCGGGTGGCGGGCCGCTTCGGCGAAGGCCCGGTGCGCCCGACCGCCGCGCGGCGAGCGTTCCTCGGGATGTAGCCCCTGCCGCGGCTACCCGCCGTCTGGCGACCCGCCGTCCGGAAACGGCGTGACGGGCGGGTTGCCCTCCGGCGTCTCGATGCAGCCGCCGTCGGTGCCGCCGTCGGCGAGCGGCTGGGGCAGCGCCAGCCCGCAGTTGATCTTGCCCTGGCAGGTGTTGAGCAGCGCGCAGACGGGCGGGGGCGCCGACGCGCTCCAGCTCGTGGGCGGGGTCGGGCAGGTGTCGAGCTTGCTCGAGCAGAAGGACTGCTGGGCGCTCGTGGCACCGGCCTCGCCGACGCGGTTCTTCACGTCGGTGTCGCACTGGGTTCGCGCCGAGCCCTGCGGCTGGCAGAGGCACACGCGGTCGCCGAGCTCCTGGCAAGGGCTCGCGCAGCCCGCGGCGGCGAGCGCCGCGGCCGCGGCGACGCCGACGAGGGCGATCACGGTGCGGGGGGTGGCCATCGAGGCGCGGAGGATCGCCCGGGTGGCCCCGCGCGTCAAGGACGGTTGGAGGCCGACAGAGCCTCGATCGCGAAGTCGAGCCGGTCGTTGCCGACGAACATCTCGCTGCCGACGAAGAACGTGGGGGCGCCGAAGGCGCCGCGGTCGACCGCCTCCTGGGTCTGCTTCGCGAGCGCCTCCTTGAAGGAGGGGGCCTCGGCGAGAAGCGCAGCCCCGTCCAGTCCTGCCTGCGCCGCGACCTGCTCGATCACCTCGGCCTGCGAGATGTCGCGCCCGTCGGCCCAGTACGCCCGGTAGAGGGCGTGCGTGTAGGGGATGAGCGCGCCCTTCCTCTCCGCCGCGAGTGCCGCCCGCAAGGGCAGCACCGTCAGCACCGGGAACAGCGCGGGCTTGCGAAGGGGCACGTCGAGGCGCCTCGACCAGCGCTGCAGGTCGACCCACATGTGGGCGAGCTTGGCCGGGGTCTCGAGCGGCGCCTTGTTGGCGGTGGCCTTGAAGACGCCGCCGAGGAGGAACGGGCGGAAGCGCACCCTGGTGCCGACCTTCCTCGCCTCGGCCTCGACGCGGGTGGACGCCAGGTACGAGTAGGGGCTCACGAAGTCGTAGAAGAACTCGAGCTCGGCCATCCGGCCTCCACGGTGGGCGCCCCGGGGAATCCCCGGGGGGCGGCGTCCGTCGAGTATAACGACTCCATGCCCCTCGTCGCCCTCCACCTCCTCGCCGCCCTCGCCGCGGCGCCGTCGCCGGACGCCGCCCGCGCGGTCGCGAGGAAGGTCCAGGACTTCTACGAGACGACCCGCGACCTCCGCGCCAGCTTCGTCCAGACCTACACCTACGCCGCCGTGGGGCGCCGCCAGGTGTCGCGGGGGACCCTGCTCGTGAAGAAGCCCGGCCGCATGCGCTGGGACTACCGGTCCCCGGCGGAGAAGAGCATCGCCGTCGTCGGTGCCCGCCTCACCCAGTACGAGCCGGAGGCGAACCAGGTGTACGTGGACGACAAGTTCGACGCCACGGCCATGAGCGCGGCGGTGACCTTCCTCCTCGGCAAGGGAAGCCTGGAGCGGGAGTTCGAGGTCTCGCTGGGCGAGGGGGGCGAGCTCGTGCTCCGTCCCCGGCGGCCCGACCCGCGCGTCGAGACGGTGACGCTCTTCGTCGGCCCGAACGGCGAGGTGACGCGGACCACCGTGGTCGACGCCCAGGGCAACGTGAACGACATGGCCTTCGAGGACCTGAGGCGGAACACCGGCATCCAGGACGCCGACTTCGAGGTGAAGATGCCCGCGAACGTGCGCCGCATCCAGATGCCCGGTCGCTAGATGCCGAGCCAGTCGCGGCAGTCGGCGGACAGGGAGGCGTAGTCGGGGGCGGCGAAGCGCGCGCCGGCCGCGACGAGGTCGCTCGCGGGCTCGCCGGTGGCGATCCCGACCGCCGCCATCCCGGCGGCGCGGGCCGCGCGCACGCCGTTCACGGCATCCTCGAAGGCCACGCAGTCCCCGGGCGGAAGCCCGAGCAGCGACGCGGCGGCGAGGAAGATGTCCGGGAAGGGCTTGCCGCGCCGGGCCCGTTCCGGCCCCGCCTCGACCTCGAAGGCGCTTCGGAGGTCGAGGGCAGCGAGCACCATGGAGCGGTTCTCGGGCGGCGCCGCGGTGGCGAGCGCGAGGCGATACCCCGCGCCCCGCAGCGCGTCGAGGAAGGGGAAGAGCCCCGGCACCGGCGCCACCTTGTCTCCGTAGGCGGCCCGGTAGGCGGCCTCCTTCTCGGCGGAGAGCCCTGCCACCTCCGCGGCGGTGGCAGGGCGGCCGAGGAGCACCGGCAGGATCTCGTCGGCCTTTCGCCCGGCCCAGTCGCGCTCGAACTGCTCGCGCGTCGCGCCCGACCCGAGCCTTCGGGCGAGCCCCACCCAGGCCTCCCCGTGAAAGCGCATGTTGTCGACGAGGGTCCCGTCGAGGTCGAAGACGGCGGCGAGCGCCCGCGAGGTCAAGGAACGCCCGCCTCGGAGAGGCCGCCCGAGAGCCAGTCGCGCATGTCGCGGAGGCTTTCGGGGCCGATCTCGTGGCCGAGCGCGTACTCCCGGTAATCGAGGTCGACGCCGAGGGGGGGCAGGAGGGCGCGCGCCTCGCGGCCGTGGGTCACCGGGACCACCGAGTCGGCGCGGCCGTGCAGCCAGAGCACCGGGAGCCCGGCGAGGCCGGCGGGCGGCGCCGGGGGGAGGAACCCGCGGAGCACCCGCCCGGAATGCGCCACCACCCCGCGAAGGAGGTCGGGGCGCGAGAGCGCCGCGCCGATCGCGACCGACGCCCCCTGGCTGAACCCGCACAGCCAGACCCGTCCCGGGTCCGCCCCGTACCCGGCACAGGCCTCGGCGAGGAAGCGGACGAGGAGGTCCCGGCTCTCGAGCGCCTGGGCCTCGTCCGGGCGCGGCGGGTGCTTTAGAAAGTCGATGGCGTACCAGGCGAACCCCATCGGCTCCGCCTCGCGGGGTGCGCGCGCCGAGACGACGAGGAAGCGCGGGTCGAGGGCCGGGGCGATGCCGAAGAGGTCTGCCTCGTCTGCCCCGAACCCGTGGAGGAGCACGAGGAGCGGCGGCCGCCCGGCGCCCGCGGAGGGTTCGCGGACGAGGTGCTCGAGCGTCACGGAACCACGCGCAGCGAGGCCCGCCCCCGCGCCGGGAGAGGAGGGGGAGCCCGTCGGCCGGGCCGCCTCGCGTCCCGGGCCACCACCTTGCCCACGAGGTCGTAGTCGCCGGCCGCCGTGACCTCCACCGTCACCATCTCCCCGGGGTAGGCGACCGCCTCGCCCGGCACGGCGAACTCGTTGATGTAGGTGAGGCCGTCGATCTCCGGCGCCTGGCGCGCGTGGCGCCCGGCGAGCAGGTGCTCGGTGCCCTCCGCCCTTCCCTCGACGAGCACCTCGACCCGCTCGCCCACGAGCGCCTGCTGGTGCGCCCGCGAGATGTCGCGCTGCAGCTCCATGAGCCTTCTCTGGCGGGACCGCTTCACCCGCTCCGGGACCTGGCCCGGCATTCCGGCCGCGGCCGTGCCCTCCTCGCGCGAGTAGGTGAAGACCCCGAGGCGCTCGAAGCGCTGCTCCTCGACGAAGCGGACGAGCTCCTCGAAGTCCGCCTCCGTCTCGCCGGGCAGGCCGACGATGAGCGCGGTGCGAAGCGCGATGTCCGGCACGCGGTCGCGCAGCTTGCCCAGCAGGCCGCGGAGGAAGCGCACGTCGCGGCCGCGCTTCATGGACCTGAGCAGCCGGTCCGAGGCGTGTTGCAGCGGCATGTCGACGTACTTCGCGATCTTGGGCTCGCGGGCGATGACGTCCACGAGCGCGTCGGGGAAGTCGCGGGGGTAGGCGTAGTGCAGCCGGATCCAGCGGATCCCGTCCACCCGGGCGAGCTCGGGCAAGAGGTGGTGGAGCCTCACCTTGCCGGGGAGGTCCTGGCCGTAGGCGGTGAGGTCCTGGGCGACGAGCGAGAGCTCCACCGTTCCCTGGCGCGCGAGCGCCTCCGCCTCGGCGAGGATGTCGTCGACACGGCGCGAGCGCTGGGCGCCGCGCAGCTTGGGGATGATGCAGAAGGCACAGGCGTTGTCGCAACCCTCGGCGATCTTCAGGTAGGCGGTGTGAGAGGGGAGCGAGTTCACCCGCGGCGTCGAGGCGGCGTGGACGAAGTCGGGGTCGGGGACGACGAGCCGCTTCGCCTGCGCGTCGAGGACGATCCGGGCGATGTCCTGGTAGGCCCCGGTGCCGACGATGTGGTCCACCTCGGGAAGCTCGCGCGCGAGCTCCTCCGGGTAGCGCTGCGCGAGGCACCCCGCCACCACGAGCTTGCGGCAGCGCCCCTCCTTCTTCATGCGGGCGAGGCCGAGGATGGCCTGGATCGATTCCTCCTTGGCGCTCTCGATGAACCCGCAGGTGTTGATCACGATCACATCCGCTGCGGCGGCATCGTCGACCAGGCGGAACCCGGCCTGGGACAGGGTCCCGAGCATGATCTCGCTATCCACCCGGTTCTTGGGGCATCCGAGCGTGTGGATGTAGACCGGCGTCGCCATGGAGGGGCGGATCTAACCTCCGAAGGGGGTGGGCCGCAACGGCGGGTGCCGCCGACCCCATCTGTGCGCCCTCGCCGTACCGTGGTTGGGGGTCACGTACAGTGTGGGTCACCGTGCTAGCGTCCCGCGCCTCGGTGCCGCCCCCCCCGTCGGTACCGACCTCCTGGGGGACGTCCATGGCTCGCTTGGCTCGATGTTTTTCCGTCGCCGCGTTGCTTCTCACGCTCGCCGGCTGCGGCGCCACCGCTCCCCCGTGCGCCGGCACGTCGATCGAGTGCTCCGGGACCTGTGTCAACACCGCGACCGACAACGCCAACTGCGGCGCGTGCGCCAACGCCTGCGCGGCGGGGACGGTTTGCTCGAGCGGCACCTGCAACCTCACCTGCCAGGTCGGGCTCGTGCAGTGCGACGGGCACTGCGTCGACCCGCTGACGGACCGCGACCACTGCGGCGCGTCGGGCCAGTGCGCCGGCGCGGGGGCCGGCACGGTCTGCGCGACCGGCGAGGTGTGCAGCGCCGGGACCTGCCAGGTCAGCTGCCAGTCGGGGCTCGTCCTCTGCGACGGGAAGTGCGTCGACCCGCAAAGCGACCGGGGCTTCTGCGGCGCGAGCGGCACCTGCACCGGCAGCCAGGCCGGGGCGGTGTGCGGCTCCGGCGAGGTGTGCAGCGCCGGGACCTGCCAGGTCAGCTGCCAGTCGGGGCTCGTCCTCTGCAATGGAAAGTGCGTCGACCCGCAGAGCGACCGGACCTACTGCGGTGCCTCCTCGACCTGCATCGGGAGCAACGCCGGCGTGACCTGTGCCGCCGGCGAGGCCTGCACGAACGGCACCTGCTCCTGCCCGGCGGCCACTCCCAACGCCTGCGGCAGCGGAGCGACGGCCTTCTGCACGAGCTTCCAGACCGACCCGCAGAACTGCGGGGCCTGCGGCACGAAGTGCGGCGCCGGCCAGGTGTGCAGCGGCGGCAAGTGCAGCCAGACCTGCTCGGCCGGCCAGCAAGGCTGCCCGGCGGCGAACCCCACCTACTGCGCCACCACGTCGAACGACCCCAACAACTGCGGAGCCTGCGGCAACGTCTGCCCGGCGGGCCAGGCCTGCGCGAACGGCACCTGCACCTGCCCGGCCGCGACCCCGAACGCCTGCGCGTCCGGCGCGGGGGCATTCTGCACGAACGAGCAGACCGACCCGCAGAACTGTGGCAGCTGCGGAAACAAGTGTGGCGCCGGCCAGGTGTGCAACGGCCAGTGCGTCCAGAGCTGCTCCGCGGGCCAGGCCGCCTGCACCACCGCGGGCGGGCAAGGCTACTGCGCCACGCTGACGAGCGACGCCGCGAACTGCGGCACCTGCGGCAACGCCTGCCCGGCGGGCCAGGCCTGCGCGAACGGCACCTGCACCTGCCCGGCGGCGACGCCGAACGCCTGCGGCTCGGGCGCGAGCGCCTTCTGCGCGAACGAACAGACCGACCCGCAGAACTGCGGCAGCTGCGGGAACAAGTGCGCGGCCGGCCAGGTGTGCAGCGGCGGCAAGTGCAGCCAGACCTGCTCGGTCGGCCAGCAAGGCTGCCCGGCGGCGAACCCCACCTACTGCGCCACCACGTCGAACGACCCCAACAACTGCGGAGCCTGCGGCATCGTCTGCCCGGCGGGCCAGGCCTGCGCGAGCGGCGCCTGCGCCTGCCCGGCGGCGACCCCGAACGCCTGCGGAACCGGTGCGGGCGCCTTCTGCACGAACGACCAGACCGACCCGCAGAACTGCGGCGCCTGTGGAACGAAGTGCGCGGCCGGCCAGGTGTGCAGCGGCGGCCACTGCGGCCAGACCTGCTCGGCGGGCCAGCTCGCCTGCCCGGCGGCGAACCCGAGCTACTGCGCCACCCCGTCGAACGACCCCAACAACTGCGGCGGATGCGGCAACGTCTGCCCGGCGGGCCAGGCCTGCGCGAACGGGACCTGCCGTTGCCCGGCGGCCACGCCCAACGCCTGTGGCGCGGGCGCGAGCGCCTTCTGCACGAACGAGCAGACCGACCCGCAGAACTGCGGCGCCTGCGGGACGAAGTGCGGCGCCGGGCAGGTCTGCAGCGGGGGCCAGTGCGTCCAGAGCTGCTCCGCCGGCCAGGCCGCCTGCACGACCGCGGGCGGGCAAGGCTACTGTGCCACGCTGACGAGCGACGCCGCGAACTGCGGCACCTGCGGCAACGCCTGCCCGGCGGGCCAGGCCTGCGCGAGCGGGACCTGCACCTGCCCGGCGGCGACGCCCAACGCCTGCGGCTCGGGTTCGAGCGCCTTCTGCACGAACGAGCAGACCGACCCGCAGAACTGCGGCAGCTGCACGACCAAGTGCTCGGCGGGCCAGGTGTGCAGCGCCGGCAAGTGCGTGCAGGGCTGCTCGGCGTCCCAGACCGCCTGCCCGGCGGTGAACCCCAGCTACTGCGCCACCACCTCGAACGACCCCAACAACTGCGGAGGCTGCGGGGTCGTCTGTGCAGCGGGTGAGGCCTGCACGAACGGCACCTGCGCCTGCCCGGCGGCGACTCCGAACGCCTGCGGAACCGGTGCGGGCGCCTTCTGCACAAACGAGCAGACCGACCCGCAGAACTGCGGCGCCTGCGGCACGAAGTGCGCCGCCGGCCAGGTCTGCAGCGGCGGGAAGTGCGGCCAGACGTGCTCGACGGGCCAGACGGCGTGCCCGACGGCGAACCCGAGCTACTGCGCCACCACCTCGAACGACGCCAACAACTGCGGCGGCTGCGGGATCGCCTGCTCGGCGGGTGAGGCCTGCACGAACGGCACCTGCGCCTGCCCGGCGGCGACGCCCGACGCCTGCGGTTCCGGCGCGACCGGCTTCTGCACGAACGAGCAGAACGACCCCAACAACTGTGGAGCGTGCGGCACCAAGTGCGGGTCCGGCCAGCTGTGCACCGGCGGGAAGTGCTTCCAGAGCTGCTCGGCGTCCCAGACGGCCTGCCCCGCCGCGAGCCCCACCTACTGCGCCACGACGTCGAGCGACCCCAACAACTGCGGGGGCTGCGGGGTCGTCTGCCCGGCCGGCCAGGCCTGCACGAGCAGCACCTGCGCCTGCCCGACGGCCACGCCGAACGCCTGCGGCACCGGCTCGACCGCCTTCTGCACGAACGACCAGACCGACCCCAACAACTGCGGGGCGTGCGGCACGAAGTGCTCCGCAGGCCAGGTGTGCAGCGGCGGGAAGTGCACGCAGAGCTGCTCGACGGGCCAGACCGCCTGCCCGACGACGAACCCCACCTACTGCGCCAGCCTGACGAACGACGCCAGCAACTGCGGCGCCTGCGCGAACGTCTGCCCGGCCGGACAGGCCTGCACGAACAGCACCTGCGCCTGCCCGACCACCACGCCGAACGCCTGCGGCACGGGCACGACGGCCATCTGCACGAGCTTCCAGACCGACCCCCAGAACTGCGGGGCCTGCGGGACGAAGTGTGCCACCGGACAGGTGTGCACGAGCGGGGCCTGCGCCGTCAGCTGCTCTTCTCCCTACACCCAGTGCGGCACGGGTTCGTCGGCCGTCTGCGTGAACGAGCAGACCGACCCCAACAACTGCGGAGCGTGCGGGACGGTCTGCGCGAGCGGCCAGGCCTGCTCGGCGGGCAAGTGCGTGGCGCTGAGCTGCGGGGCCGGCACCACGGCCTGCGGCGCCGCCTGCGTGAACACCCTCACCGATCCCCAGAACTGCGGGACCTGCGGCACCGCCTGCAGCGGCGCCACGCCGGTCTGCAACGGCGGAACCTGCGCCGCCGCCTGCAGCTACCCGTTCGGGACGTGCGGGACCGGAGCCGCGGCGAAGTGCGCCGATCTCCAGAACGACCCCGCGAACTGCGGGACCTGCTCGACTGCCTGCAGCGGGGCGAGCCCGGTCTGCAACGCGGGCAGCTGCGGCGCGGCCTGCCAGGGCCCGAACACCAGCTGTTCGGGGTTCTGCGTCGACCCCCGAAGCGACGTGAGGAACTGCGGGAGCTGCGGCCACACCTGCGCGAGCGGCCAGGTCTGCACCGGCGGCATCTGCGGCGCGACCTGCGTGGGCACGACGCCCAACACCTGCACGAGCGGGACGGTCTCGTTCTGCACGAACTTCCAGACCGACTCCGCGAACTGCGGGGCCTGCGGGACGAAGTGCACCTCGAGCCAGGTGTGCTCGGCCGGCACGTGCGTCGCGAACACCACCGGCTGTGGCACGACCACCCCGAACCTGTGCGGCACCTCCTGCACCAACGAGCAGACCGACCCCAACAACTGCGGCTCCTGCGGCAAGGTCTGCAGCAACACGACCTACACGGTGTGCTCGGCGGGGACCTGCACCTGCCAGGGCAACTTCACGCTCTGCGGCGGCGTCGGGAACCAGACCTGCACGATCCTCCTCGACGACCCGTCGAACTGCGGAGCCTGTGGCACCATCTGCCCCGTCGCCACGCCGCTCTGCAACGGCGGGCACTGCACCACCGCGTGCGCGAGCCCGTTCACGAACTGCGGCGGCTACTGCGCCAACCTGGCGAACAACTTCAACAACTGCGGCGCCTGCTACAACCTCTGCCCGTCTGGAACGGTCTGCTCGAACGGGAGCTGCCAGAACACGTGCGGCACGGGGCTTTCGACGTGTGGCTCGGGCACCACGGCCTACTGCGCGAACACCCAGACGGACCCGAGCAACTGCGGCACCTGCGGCACGACCTGCACGGCGACCCAGACCTGCACCGCGGGGGCCTGCAAGTAGGTAGGAAGAGGGGAGCGGCGCCTCGGCGCCGCTCCCTCGCGATGGCAAGAGGGCCGGGGCCCCCCGGGCGCGCGACGCCCGAGGGGCCCCGCCCGCCTTCGCGGAAGACACGCCATGCCCAGGTAGCGGTGGCAGTAGACCCTAATGGGTAGTCTACGGACGGGGCAGGCGCGCCTTGCCCTGCGGTGCAGCGACTTTACCGCCAGGAATTCAACCCGTACCACGGTCCCGGGTCACGCTGCCTGTGTGACGAAATGGTACCTTTCGCTCCTCTCTTAGCGCTAGCTCTTTGTGGGGGCAGACCATGGCTCGCTTGGCTCGCTTCGGTCCGGTCGTCGCGCTGTGCTTCTGGCTCGCCGGATGCGGCGCTGCCTCCTCGCCTCCGTGCGCGGGGACCTCGGTCGAGTGCAACGGCACCTGCGTCCAGACGGCGACCGACAACGCCAACTGCGGCGCCTGCGGCGTCGCCTGCGGAGCCGGCAAGGTCTGTAGCGGAGGCGCCTGCGCCGCCACCTGCGGGCCCGGGTTCGACACCTGCGGGAGCGGGGCGTCGAGCTACTGCGCCGACACGAAGAACGAGCCCGCCAACTGCGGCGCGTGCGGCAACGCTTGCAAGAGCGGGGAGGTCTGCGCGGCCGGCGTGTGCGCCGCCGACTGTGCCGGGGGCGGCGCCACCGAGTGCGGCTCGTCCTGCGTGAACGTCAACACCGACCCGAAGAACTGCGGCGGCTGCGGCCAGGCGTGCCCTGCCGGCCAGCTCTGCAGCGGCGGGAGCTGCGCCGCCACCTGCGGCGTGCCCTACGCCACCTGCGGGAGCGGCCCCTCCTCCTACTGCGCGAACCTCCAGAGCGACCCGGCGAACTGCGGCACCTGCGGCACCGCCTGCGCCGCGGGCCAGGTCTGCTCGGCGGGCACGTGCGCGGCCACCTGCACGGGGGCGAGCGGAACGCTCTGCGGCTCGCTGTGCGTCAACACCCAGGCCGACAACAAGAACTGCGGCGCCTGCGGCGTCGCCTGCGGGGCCGGCCAGCTCTGCAGCGGCGGGAGCTGCGCCGTCACCTGCGGCCCGCCCTACGCCACCTGCGGGAGCGGGGCGGCGACCTACTGCGCCGACACGAAGCTCGACCCGTCCAACTGCGGCTCCTGCGGCAACGCCTGCAAGGGCGGAGAGCTCTGCGCGGGCGGCGTGTGCGCCGCCGACTGCGCCGGGGGCGGCGCCACCGAGTGCGGCTCCAACTGCGTGAACGCGAACACCGACCCGAAGAACTGCGGCGGATGCGGCCTGGCGTGCCCCGCCGGACAGCTCTGCAGCGGCGGGAGCTGCGCCGCCACCTGCGGCGTGCCCTACGCCACCTGCGGGAGCGGCCCCTCCTCCTACTGCGCGAACCTCCAGAGCGACCCGGCGAACTGCGGCGCCTGCGGTACCGCCTGCACCGGGGGCCAGGTGTGCTCGGCCGGCAAGTGCGCGGCCACCTGCACGGGGGCGAGCGGAACGCTCTGCGGCTCGCTGTGCGTCAACACCCAGGCCGACAACAAGAACTGCGGCTCCTGCGGCAACGCCTGCCCGTCTGGCGAGGTCTGCAGCGCCGGCGGGTGCGCGCCCACCTGCGGGCCCGGGCTCGCGGTCTGCAGCGGCAGCTGCTCGAACACCCAGAGCGACCCGGCGAACTGCGGGTCCTGCGGGCACGCCTGCGGGGCGGGCCAGGTCTGCTCGGCAGGGCAGTGCGCCTCCACCTGCACGGGCGCGAGCGACACGATCTGCGGCTCGCTGTGCGTCAACACCCAGGCCGACAACAAGAACTGCGGCACCTGCGGCACCGCCTGCCCGGCCGGACAGGTGTGCGCCGGCGGCAGCTGCGCCGGGACCTGCGCGAGCCCGTACACGACCTGCGGCACCGGCTCGAGCGCCTTCTGCGCCAACACCCAGATCGACCCTTCGAACTGCGGCGCCTGCAGCATCGCCTGCCCCGTGGGGGAGATCTGCTCGGGCGGCAAGTGCGGCGTGACCTGCACCGGCACGAGCGGCACCCTCTGCAACGGCCTGTGCGTGAACACGCAGAGCGACAACAAGAACTGCGGCGCCTGCGCGAGCCCCTGCCCGCCGGGCGACGTCTGCAGCGCCGGCGCCTGCGCGCCCACCTGTGGCTCCGGGCTCACGGTCTGCAGCGGCACCTGCGCGAACACCCAGAGCGACCCCGCGAACTGCGGGACCTGCGGGCACGCCTGCGGGTCGGGCCAGGCCTGCAGCGCCGGCGCCTGCGTCGCCACCTGCACCGGTGCCGGGGGCCTCGTCTGCAGCGGCACCTGCGTCAGCACGCAGACCGACGCCGCCAACTGCGGCTCCTGCGGCCACGCCTGCCCGGCCGGCCAGGTCTGCTCGGCCGGCACCTGCGGCGCGACCTGCGGCACGGGCTACGCCACCTGCAGCGGCGCCTGCGCCGACGAGCAGAACGACCCGGCGAACTGCGGCGCCTGCGGCAAGGCCTGCCCGGCCGGACAGGTCTGCAGCGCCGGCACCTGCACCGCCACCTGCACCGGCTCCGCCGGAACGCTCTGCAGCGGGCTGTGCACCAACGTGAAGACCGACGCGACGAACTGCGGCGCCTGCGGGACCACCTGCGGTCCCGGACAGGTGTGCAGCAACGGTGCCTGCACGGGCAGCTGCGGCAGCCCCTACGTGAGCTGCAGCGGGACCTGTGCCAACACCCAGAACGACCCGGCGAACTGCGGCGCCTGCGGCAAGGCCTGCGCCGCCGGCCAGGTCTGCTCGGCCGGCGCCTGCGCCGCCACCTGCACGGGAGCGGGCGGGAGCCTCTGCGGGACGACCTGCACGAACACCCAGAACGACGCCCAGAACTGCGGCGCCTGCGGGACGAAGTGCGCGGCCGGCCAGGTCTGCACGAGCGGCACCTGCGCCGCCACCTGCGCCACGCCCTACACCACCTGCGGCACGGGCTCGACCGCAGCCTGCGCCAACCTCCAGAACGACCCGGCCAACTGCGGCACCTGCGGCAAGGCCTGCAGCAGCGGTCAGGTCTGCTCGGCCGGAACCTGCGCGGCGGCCTGCACCGGAACGACCGGGACGCTCTGTGGAACCCTCTGCGTCGACACCCAGACGGACGTGCAGAACTGCGGCGCCTGCGGAACGAAGTGCGCCGCGGGCACCACCTGCTCCGCCGGCGCCTGCACCGCCACCTGCGCGAGCCCGCCGTACACGGCCTGCAGCGGCGCCTGCGTGAACACGCAGAACGACGCGGCGAACTGCGGCGCCTGCGCGAAGGCCTGCGCGGCCGGCCAGGTCTGCTCGGCGGGCGCCTGCGTCTCCGCTTGCCCGACGGGACAGCTCTACTGCGGCACCACCTGCGTGAACCCGCAGACCGACACCACCTACTGCGGGGCGTCGGGCACCTGCGTCGGGACGACGCCCGGCACGAACTACGCGGGCGCGAAGTGCGCCACGGGCCAGGCGTGCTACCTCGGGTCCTGCGTCACCATCTGCCCGACGGGACAGGTGATCTGTGGCGGGAGCTGCGTCGACCCGACCTCGAACTCGAGCTACTGCGGGGCGTCGGGCAACTGCACCGGGGCTGCGGCCGGCTCGAGCTGCGGCACCGGCGGCGAGTACTGCAAGGCGGGCGCGTGCGCCTGCCCGGCAGGCCTGCCCAACCTGTGCACCTCGACCTGCACGAACGAGAAGGTCGACCCGAAGAACTGCGGCGCCTGCGGGAAGGCCTGCACGAGCACCCAGCAGTGCGTCTCCGGCGCGTGCGTGGCCTCCTGCAGCTCGCTCGCCTTCGCCACCGGCGCCTACTACGCGACCGCGAGCCAGCAGCCGATCTGGCTCGCCCTCGGGGACTTCAACAACGACGGCAACCTCGACGTGGTCTACAGCGAGCAGGTCGCGCCGAGCCTGGGGCTGCTCCTCGGGAGCTCCACCGGGACGCTCTCGAGCGGCGGGGCGAACGTCGCCCTGAGCCTCTACTCGAGCCGGATCGCGGCGGGCGACGCCACCCTCGACCACAACGTCGACGCCTTCGTCACCAACTTCGGGACCGGCGAGGTGGCCGTGCTGCTCGGCAAGGGGACCGGGAGCTTCCAGGCCCTCACCCACGATCTCGTCGGCGTTCCCACCTACGGCATCACGGTGGCCGACGTCACCGGGGACGGAAAGCCCGACCTCGTCGTCGTCTCGCCCAACACCGGGGTCTTCATCCTCGAGAACATGGGCAACGGCGTCTTCCAGGAGATGCTGCCGATCCTCTCTCCGGGCTTCCAGGGGTACGACGTGGCGGTGGCCGACCTGAACAAGGACGGCATCCCGGACATCGTCGTCTCCGGCCAGAGCGCCGTGGGCGCCGGAGAGGTGGCCGTGTTCCAGGGCGCGGGCAGCGGCATCTTCCTCCCGGCGGTGGACTACCCGACGCCGGCCGCCATCGCGGTGGCGGCCACGACCGCGACGACCACCACCGTGGCGAACCGGGTCGCGGTCGTCGACCTCGAGAACACCGGCTACCCGGACATCGTCACGGCGGACGGCGCCTACGGGTCGATCTCGGTCCTCCTGAACGCGAGGTCCTCCACCGCGGCGTTCACCTCCGGCAAGGCGTACGTGCTCGCCCCGGCTCCGAGCTCGCTCAACGTCGTGGCGCTCGCCGCCGGCGACTTCAACGGGGACGGGAAGATGGACATCGTGGCGACGAACCAGGGCAGCGGGACGGCGGCCGCCGTGGGTGTGTTCCCGGGCAAGGGCGACGGGACCTTCGGGACCATGCTCAACCTGCCGCTCACCACCACCATCCTCGACACGCCGCAGGGGGTGGCGGTGGGCGACATGAACGGCGACGGGCTGCCGGACATCGTGGTGGCGGGCTCCTACAGCGGCCGCATCACCGTCTTCATGAACAGCTGTCACTAGGGAGGTCCCTCACCGGGACCGGAGGGGAACGAGGCTCCCGACGCCAGCGGCGTCGGGAGCCTCGCGCTTGCCGGGGCGAACTGCGTTCGGGGTGGTCAGTCCCGGAAGTTCTGGAACTGCAGCGGGATCCCGAGCGCCGCCCCGCGCAAGAGCTGCATCGCCGACTGCAGGTCGTCCCTCTTCTTCCCGGTGATGCGGACGGCCTCCCCCTGGATGGCCGCCTGGACCTTGAGGCCGCTCTCCTTCACCAGCGCCGCGATCTTCTTCGCGTCCTCCTGCTTCAACCCCCGGCGGAGCTTCACGAGCCGCTTCACGTGGCCCATCGCCGCCGGCTCGTTCTTCTGGGGATCGAGCCCCTCGAGCGGCACGCCGCGCTTGGCGAGCTTCTCCATGAGCACCGTCAAGGCGGCGTCGATGCGCCCCTCGCTGCTCGCCTTCACCAGGATGGCGCCGTCCGGCTGGCGCTCCAGGTCGGTCGAGGTCCCCTTGAAGTCGAAGCGCTGCCCGATCTCCTTGCGCGCCTGGTTGAAGCCGTTGTCGACCTCCATCATGTTCAGGTCCGAGACCACGTCGAAGCTCGGCATTTCCGCTTCCTCCTCTCCCTAGATCTCCAGCACCACCGGCTCCACCGCCGGCCGCCTTCCCCGCTCGCGCCGGAACCAGCGGCGCGCCGCGAGCGACAGCGCCTCCCCGACGCGCTCGGCGCTTCGCTCCCCCGGCAGGAGCCCGGCCACCGCCTGCCGCGCCTCGGCCGCGAGCTCCACTTCCCGGCCAGCGAGGCCGGCGGCGCCGCGGCCCCGGACCTCCGGGGGCCGCGACAGCTCGCGAGTGGACCGGTCGAGCACCACCACGAGCAGCACGAGCCCGTGCTCGGCGAGCACCCGCCGCTCTCGTACCACGGACCCGGCCACCTCGGCGAAGCCGGCGTCCCGATCGAGGTGGACGCGCCCCGCCGGGACGGCGCGGGCGACGAGGAGCGCCCCGGCGTCGGACAGCTCCAGCGCCTCGCCGTCGACGATCACGTGGCAGCGGTCGCCCGGGACGCCCTCGGCGGCGGCGTGGGCGGCGTGGCGCGCGAGGTGGCGCAGCGCGCCGTGGATGGGGAGGAAGTGCTCGGGGCGCGCGAGGCGCACGAGCCGGCGCTGCTCCTCCTCCTGGGCGTGCCCGGACGCGTGGAGCGCGCGGAAGTCCTCCCAGAGCACCTCGGCGCCGAGCCGCACCAGCCCGTCGAGGGCGCGGCCGATGGCGAGCTCGTTGCCGGGGATGAAGCGCGAGGAGAGCACCACCCGGTCGCCGCGGCGCAGGGGCAGGTCCCGGAGCTCGGAGCGCGACAGCCGGGCGAGGGCGCTCCTCGGCTCGCCCTGCGTCCCGGTGACGAGCACGCAGACCTCGCGCGGGCGAAGGTCGCGGGCCTCCTCGGCCCCGGCGAGCAATCCCGGCGCGAGGCGCAGGTAGCCGAGCTCCACGCCGAGCCGCACGTTCTGCTCCATCGATCGCCCGAGCAGCGCGAGGCGCCGCCCGTACGCGCTCGCCGCGTCGGCGACCTGCTGGATGCGGTGGAGGTGCGAGGCGAAGCAGGCCACCCACACGCGCCCCGGCGCGCCCTCCATCACGCGGCGGAGCGCCGGCCCCACCTCCGACTCGGAGAGCGAGCTCCCCGGCCGGTCGGCGTTGGTGGAGTCCGACAGCAAGAGCCGAACGCCGGCCTGTCCGAGCGCTCCGAATCGCTCGAGGTCGGTCGCGCGGCCGTCGAGCGGGTGGTCGTCGATCTTGAAGTCCCCGGAGTGGACGATCACGCCCTGGGGCGAGGAGACCGCGAGGCCGCAGGCGTCGGGGATGGAGTGCGCCACGGCCACGAACTCCGCGGAGAAGGGCGAGCCGCCGACGACCTCGCCGGGCCGGACCTCGCGGAGGTCGGCCCGCACGCCCGCCTCCTCGAGGCGCGGCCGCAAGAGCGCGAGCGCCAGCCTCGGCCCGTACACCGGAACCGGGACGTCGCGGAGGAGCAGCGGGAGCGCCCCGATGTGGTCCTCGTGGCCGTGGGTGACGAGCACCGCGTCGACCTGCCCGCGGCGCTCGGCGAGCCAGGACAGGTCCGGCGAGACGGCCTCCACCCCCAGGTTGTCGGCCGGGAAGAGCAGGCCGCAGTCCACCACCGCGATGCGCCCGTCGCACTCGAGCGCGAGGCAGTTCATGCCGATCTCGCCGAGGCCGCCCAGGGCGGCGATGCGGACGGGGAGCGCCATCGCCCCACTCTGACGGGAAAGGGCCGCCGAGGTAAAGCTGCGCGAGCGGGGCCTTGCGGGCGCCCCGCGTCGGGGGCGACCGCGGTATGTTGCGAGCGCCCGATGGATCCCGTCCTCGACCCGCTGAACGACGCCCAGCGAGAGGCGGTCCTCCACGGGGACGGGCCCACTGCTCGTGCTCGCCGGCGCCGGCTCGGGCAAGACCCGCGTCATCGTCCACCGCATCGCCCACCTCGTCCGCGCGCGCGGCGTCGTTGCCCTGGCACGTGCTCGCCGTCACCTTCACCAACAAGGCCGCAGGCGAGATGCGGGAGCGGCTCGAGGCGCTGCTCGGCCCGGAGGGGCGCGAGGCCTGGGTACAGACCTTCCACGCCTTCGGGGCGCGCTTCCTCCGGCGCGAGGCCGCCCGGGCCGGCCTGCCGCCGTCCTTCGCCATCTACGACGACGACGACCAGCGGTCGCTCGCGAAGCGCCTCCTCGCCGAGATGGGGCTCGCGGACGACGGCCGCCTCGGGCCGCGCGAGGTGCTCTCGCGCATCGATCGCTGGAAGAACCTGGGCCTGTCGCCGGAGGACGTCCGGCTCGACGACGACGACGTCGAGGCGGAGCGCAGCCTCGAGCTTTGGCGCCGCTACGAGCGGGCGCTCGCCCGCGCCGGCGCCGTGGACTTCGGGGACCTGCTTCTGCGGCCTGCCCAGCTGCTCGAGGCGGACGGCGAGCTGCGCGGGCGCTGGAGCCGACGCTTCCGGTACCTGCTCGTCGACGAGTTCCAGGACACGAACCCGGCCCAGTACCGGCTGCTCCGGCTCCTGTGCGGGCCCGAGGCCAACGTGTGCGTGGTGGGCGACGACGACCAGGCCATCTACCGCTGGCGGGGCGCCGACGTCGGCAACATCCTCGACTTCGACAAGGACTTCCCCGGCACCCGGGTCGTGAAGCTGGAGCAGAACTACCGCTCGAGCGCCAACGTGCTCGCCGCGGCCCACGCCGTCATCTCCCGGGCCTCCCGGCGCCGGGAGAAGAGGCTGTGGACGACCCGCGAGGCCGGCTCACCGCTCAAGCTGCTCGTCGCCCAGGACGAGCACGAGGAGGCCCAGCGCATCGCGGCCGCCGTCGAGGAGGAGCGCCGCGCGCGGCACCCGCGGCGACGAGATCGCGGTGCTCTACCGCGTCAACGCCCAGTCGCGCCCGATCGAGGCGGCGCTGCGCGGGGCGAGGATCCCCTACGTCATCGTGCGCGGCACGAGCTTCTTCGAGCGTGTCGAGGTGCGGGACGCGGCCGCCTACCTCCGGCTCGCGCTGTCCCCTTCCTCGGACCTCGACCTCGCCCGCGTCGTGAACCGGCCCGCCCGGGGCATCGGCGACAAGACGCTCGACCGCCTTCAGGCCTTCGCCGCCGAGCGGGGCATCCCGCTCTTCGAGGCGATCGGCCGGCGCGACGAGATCGGGGACCTCAAGGCGGCGGCGAGGCGCAGCCTGGGCGAGTTCCACGCGGTGGTGGCAGGGCTAAACGGCGCGGTCGGCAGCCTCGACGCCGGCGCCGCGGTCCAGGAGGCGCTCTCCCGCAGCGGGCTCCTCGAGCGGCTGCGGGCCGAGGGCACCGACGAGTCGGTCGACAAGGCCGAGAACCTTCTCGAGCTGGTGGCGGCGGCCCGCGAGTTCGACGAGGCCCGGGTGCACGAGCCGCCGCCGCGAGACCCCGACGAGCCCCGGCCACCGGCGCTCGCGCGCTTCCTCGAGCAGATCGCCCTCCTCGGAGACGCCGACGCGCCCACGCCCGAGGGGCGCGTGGCGCTCATGACGCTGCATGCCGCGAAGGGACTGGAGTTCGAGGCCGTGCTCGTGGCCGGCCTCGAGGAGGGCATGCTCCCCTACGAGCGCCCGTGGCGCCGCGACGTGCCGGACGGCGAGCGCGCCGCCGAGCTCGACGAGGAGCGGCGGCTCTGCTACGTGGGCATGACCCGGGCGAAGTCGCGGCTCACCCTCTCGCTCGCGCGCCGCCGGATGGCCTACGGCGAGGGCGGCCCGAGCTGGAGGGAGCGGGAGCCCTCTCGCTTCCTCGGCGACCTCCCCCCCGAGCTCTTCGGCCTGCCGGTGCGGCAGGCGCGGCCCGCGGCGTCGGCCCCGGTGGTGCGGCGCCACCCGGGGGCGCTGCCGGGAGAGCCGGTCATCGAGTACGAAGGGGAGGCCGCGCCGGCCTCGCCCCCCCGCGGCGCCCGCGGCCACTCCGTCGACTACTCCTACGACCAGCGCCCCGAGGGCATGCGCCCGGCCTTCGCGCCCGGCGAGCGCGTCCTGCACGGGAGCCTGGGCGAGGGGCTCGTGCGCGGCTGCGACGGGGCCGGGCCCGACGCCAAGGTGACGGTGGTCTTCCCGGGGATCGGCGAGAAACGGGTCATCGCCCGCTTCCTCCGTCCGGGCTGACCGCGGAGGCGGCGCGGTCCGGCGCGGCCGCCCGCGCCCGCGGCAGGCGGTCGGGGTCGCGGGCCCCGGCCTTCATGAGCGCGCCCACCACGGCGAGGTGGTCGGTGGCGCGGGCGACGTCGAGCGCCGAGAAGCCGGCGGGGGTGCGCAGGTTCGGGTTCGCTCCCCTGGCGAGCAGCCAGAGGGCGACCTCGAGGTGGCCGCCCGCCGCCGCCTGCATGAGCGGGGTCCACCCGTCCGAGCCGCGCCCGTCGACGGCGGCGCCGCGCGCGACGAGGAGGCGCACCACCTCGAGGCGGCCCGCCTGGGCGGCCATCCCGAGCGGGGTGGAGCCCGAGGGCGTGCGGGCCGACGGGGAGAGGCCGAGGTCGAGAAGCCGGACCACGAGAGCCTCGTCCCCGGTAAAGGCGGCGCGCGCCAGGTCCGCCGCGGCCGGGGGCGGCTCCGCCCTGGCCGCCGGGAGGGCGACGGCGAGCGAGAGCGCCGCGGCGACGGACCTCACGCCGGGATCCCGAAGACGAGGATCACGAGCCACGAGAGGAAGGAGAGCGCGAGCGCGAGCAAGAGCGCCCGGCTCCAGGAGACCCCGTAGGCGACGGTGATCACCACCATCCACACGAGCGCGTAGAGCACGAGCGGGAGGAGGAGGAACCACGCGAAGCGGGCGAGCGTGAGCGTCCAGGCGGCGCCGAGGACGAGCGAGACGCCCGCTGCGCGGCCGAAGGTGTTCTTCGGGTTCTTCGGGGTCACCCAGGCGACCGCCAGCATGAGGACGAGGGAGGAGACCGCGAGCTGCACGAGGAAGGCGACGAGCCAGTGGGACATGCTTGGAGGATAGCCCAGTCGGCGCCGGGCGGCCTCGCGGGGGGCCTTCGCCTGGGGGCCCGGTCCGTCTAGACTCGCCCGGTGACGGCCGTCGCCAAGTTCCGCTCCCCGGTCGGGTTGCTCACCGTCGAGGCGAGCGACAGAGGGGTGTGTGGCATCCGCTTCGGCGGGGGCGAGCGCCCGCGCCCTCCCATCACCGCCCGCACCCGGGACAACCTCGAGGGGGCGCTCCGCGCCCTCGCGGACTACTTCGCCGGGAGGCCGCCCAGCCTGCCGCCGCTCGACCTGCGAGGCACGCCCTTCCGGGAGCGGGTGTGGCGGGAGCTCGTCGACATCCCCTGGGGAGAGGTGCGCACCTACGGGGAGGTGGCTCGCAAGGTCGGCCGTCCCGGCGCTGCCCGGGCCATCGGCGGCGCGAACCACCACAACCCGATCGCCATCCTGGTCCCCTGCCACCGGGTGGTGGCGTCCGGGGGACGGCTCGGCGGCTACGCCGGGGGAGTCGACGTCAAGGCGAAGCTGCTCGCCCACGAGGCGGCGCACGCGCCGGCGCTGCGCCTCTGAAGGCCCGCCTCCCTCAGGGGCGCGGGCGGTAGCGGGTGGCGAAGTCGCGGAAGAGGTCGCTCGGGGTCTGGTCGAACCCGAGCGGCTGCATGAGGAGCAGCCACCCCACGAGCACCGCCCGGGCCGAGGACGCCGCGCCGGCGCGGAGCGCGCCCACCGCCATGGGCGCGAACAGCAGCACGGCGCCGTGCCACCAGTCGTAGATGTCGGTGAGCGCGAGGCCCATGGCCGAGAGGACCAGGCCGGCGACGAGCCAGTCGGAGAGCCAGAGGCAGGCGACGGCCACCCCGGCGCTCGCGGCCACCACCGCCCAGAAGCGCGGGCCCGTGGCCACGGCCGCGAGCGAGGGCGGCAAGGTCGAGAGGTAGCGGTCGGCGACCGGCCACATGACGAGGAAGGTGTAGACGACCACCGCGCCGGCGGCGGCGACGGCGGCGAAGGAGCGCCACGGCCACTCCCGCGGCGGGCGGCCGCGCACCGCCATCCACAGGGCGGCGAGGCCCACGGGGACGAGCACCACGGCCCGGTAGTGCAGCAGCCCCGCCACGGCGATCCACGACAGCGCCGGTCCGGGTCGCCGCCGGTGGAGCTCGCGAAGCGCGAGCGCCCCGGCGCCGATGAAGGTGACGTCGTAGAAGCCCTGCAGGGCGAGGCGCACGAGGTAGATCCAGGCGAGCACCCCGACCACCGCGCGACCGCCGGACGGCAGTTCGGCGAGCAGCAGGAACACGGCGCCGAGCGCCAGGTGGGCGAGCAGGAGCAGCCAGAGGATCCCGAGCCGCCCGAACGTCGCCGGGGCCATGGGGACGAAGCGGCCTGCGAGCGCGAGCGGCAGGAAGACCGCGAACATTCCGGGCGGGTAGTTCACCGGCATCTGCGGCCAGGCCCCGCCGGCCTGCGGGAAGTTGACGCCGCGGGAGGACTCCTCGAGCGGCAGCCGGTAGGCGTCGAGCCCCCTCTGCAGGAAGACCCAGGTGGCCTGGGCGTGGTGGATGTGGTCGGTGTAGGCCTGCGACAGGTCGCCGTAGGGCCCGACGTTGGTGAGCGGGACGAGGGCGGTGAGGGCGAGCGAGGCCGCCAGGATCGCTCCGAGGACCCGCCGCCTCGGGCGGGCCGCCGCAGCGGAAGGGGCCCCGGGCGCCATCCCGGCTAGGCGCGCTCTGCGCTCACGAGCATGTTGTCGCCGAGGTTGACCGGAATGGGCCACTCGGGCGGGATGACGCGGGCGGCGGCCCGGGCGAGCCAGGCGAGCGCCGGGAAGCTCGCCCCCACCTTGCGGAAGAGGTAGCCCGCCGAGACGGTGTGGCTGTAGGTCCGGATCGACAGCACCCGGAAGCCCGCCTCCTCGAGGAGCGCGGAGATCGTGGCCCGGTCGAAGTAGACGAGGTGCATGTCCATGAGCCAGGGCCAGCGCGCGCCGAGGGCGCGGGCGACGAGGCTCCCGGTATCGATGGTGGAGAGGTGGAGCCGGCCGCCGGGCCCGAGGAGCGCGCGGGCGGCCTCGAGCTCCTCCCGGGGGTCGGGCAGGTGCTCGAGCACGTCCCACAGGGTGAGCACGTCGTAGCGGGTCCCGGCGCGGGCGCGCTCCACGAGAGGCTCGGAGTGCATGGTGAAGCCCAGGAGCCGGGCGTGGTCGGCGGCCCAGCGGGAGAGCTCGAGCCCCTCGGCGTGGAAGCCGCGCTCGCGCGCCACCTCGAGGAAGTAGCCGCAGTAGGCGCCGACGTCGAGCAGGCGGCGGCCCTCGGCCGGCCCGAGCGCCCGGATCACCCTGCGGAACGTGAGGATCCGGTTCTCGCGCTCGGCCATGTAGAGCGGGTCGACCACGTCGGCGTAGGCCCGGACGAGCTCGGAGGCTGCCGGCATCGGCCACTGGAAGAGCAGGCCGCAGTCGCCGCAGGACCAGATGGGCGGATGGCAGCGGTGGCCGAAGCTGGTGCAGCGCCAGGCGGTGGCGTCGAGCGCGACCGTCTCGCCGCGGGCCGGGAAGCGGAGCGAGAGGCGACCGCCGCCGCAGAGCGTGCACCGGCCCGGCACGGGTGCCAGGGCGCGGGGGGGCGGGTGCGCGAGTGCGCTCGTTTCCTTCACGGCGCGGCCGTTATAGCGAACGGGCGGCCCGGATCCAAGCGATGGTTGCCGGCCGCATCGGGCCTGCTAGAGTGACGCCGGGGGTGGTCCGGATGGCCAAGGTTCTCGCGATGATCCTGGCGGGCGGCGAGGGACGCCGGCTGGACCCTCTCACCCGGGAGCGCGCCAAGCCCGCCGTTCCCTTCGGCGGCCGCTACCGAATCATCGACTTCGTCCTCTCCAACTTCGCCAACTCCGGCATCGTCCGCATGAAGGTGCTCGTCCAGTACAAGTCCGACTCGCTCAACACCCACGTGCAGCGGGCCTGGCGGCTCACCTCGCTGCTCAACGAGTACGTGGAGATCGTGCCGGCGCAGATGCGCTACGGGCCCAAGTGGTTCGAGGGGTCCGCCGACGCCATCTACCAGAACCTGAACATCATCACCGACGAGGAGCCGGACTTCACCTTCGTCTTCGGCGCCGACCACGTCTACCGCATGGACGTCCGGCAGATGCTCGACTACCACCAGGCGAAGCAGGCCGACCTGACGGTGGCCGCCATCCCCGTCCCCGTCGCCGAGGCCGACCAGTTCGGCATCATCGAGATGGCCCCGGACGGCCGGATGATCGGCTTCGTGGAGAAGCCCAAGACCGACGTCAAGACGATGCCGAACGACCCCACCCGCTGCCTGGCGTCGATGGGCAACTACCTCTTCACCACCGATGCCCTGGTCCAGGAGATCGTCCGCGACGCCGGCGACCCGAACAGCGCCCACGACTTCGGCAAGTCGATCGTCACCTCGATGTTCAACCGCAAGCGGGTCTACGTCTACGACTTCATGAACAACGTGGTGCCGGGCCAGTCCGAGAAGGAGCGCGGGTACTGGCGCGACGTCGGGAGCCTCGATGCCTACTACCAGGCCAACATGGACCTGGTGGCGGTCGATCCCGTCTTCTCCCTCTACAACTTCGAGTGGCCCATCTTCACGATCCGCTACAACTACCCGCCGGCGAAGTTCGTCTTCAACAACGAGAAGGACCAGCGGATCGGCCGTGCCACCGACTCCCTCATCTCCGAGGGCTGCATCCTCTCCGGCGGCCACGCCCACCACTGCATCCTCTCCCCCCGCGTCCGCATCAACAGCTACTCCTACGTGGAGGGCTCGATCCTCTTCGAGGACGTGAAGGTGGGGCGACACTGCAAGATCCGCCGCACCATCATCGACAAGCACGTCGACATCCCGGCGGGGACCGTGATCGGCTTCGACCCCGAGGAGGACAAGAGACGCTTCCAGGTCACCGAGACCGGCATCGTCGTCATCCCCAAGGGGATGCACATCGAGCCGCGCGGCTGACGCCGGGGCCGCTACGCTCGCTTCGCCGCCTCGGCGAGCCGCTCGGCCTTGGAGAAGGTGACGGAGAGGTCGATCGGCTTCTCGACGACGTCGTGGGCCCCCAGGTCGACGAGCTGGCCGCGGACGTTCTGATCGGCCGCCATGGCGCTCACCACCATCACCGGGATCCCCGCGGTCCGGGGGTTCGCCTTGAGCTGGCGCAGGACGTCGCGGCCGTCGAGCTTGGGCATGGCGACGTCGAGGAGGATCACGTCGGGGTGCTCCGCCGCGGCGAGCAGCAGCGTCTCGGCGCCGTCGCGGGCGAGCAGCACGTCGTGGCCCCGGCGCTGGGCGTAGGTCTGGTACAGCCGCGATGCGCCCGGGTCGTCGTCCGCGATGAGGAAGCGATACCTTTCGCCCATTCACTCTCCCCTCCGGTACCATAGGCATGCCATCCCCGGCTGTCACCCCGGGTTGAGGAGGACTCGCACCAACGTTGAACCCCATGCGGGGGACTCCGGATGGGAGCGCGCCCGGCGGCGCCCCGGCGGGGGCCCATGGAGCGCACGGACCATTAGTGAATTGAGAAGCATTCCGGAAGCCCGTGACGCCGCGGAGCGTTCGGCATAAGAAGGGGTTGGCCATGAACTCCATCCTTGCGATTCTCGGAGCGGCGGCGCTCGCCGCTTCGGGCGCGGACGCCGCGCCCTCGATTCCCTACACGCAGTTCAGGCTCCCGAACGGGCTCAACGTCATCCTCTCGGAGGACCACACCGCGCCGGTCGTGGGCGTGGACATGCTCTACAACGTGGGCTCCAAGGACGAGCGTCCGGGCCGCACCGGCTTCGCCCACCTCTTCGAGCACCTCATGTTCCAGGGGACCGAGCACCTCCCCAAGGGGGAGGCGGACCGGCTCATCGAGGCGGCCGGCGGCTCCTCGAACGGGGCCACCAGCCCGGACCGCACCGAGTACTGGGAGCAGGTCCCGTCGAACGCGCTCGAGCAGATGCTCTTCATCCAGTCGGAGCGAATGGGGCTACCTGCTGCCCACGCTCGACCAGGCCAAGCTCGACAACCAGCGCGAGGTGGTGCGCAACGAGCGCCGGCAGAACTACGAGATGCAGCCCTACGGGATGGCCTGGAAGGCGCTCGGCGAGAATCTCTGGAACCCGGAGTTCCCCTACCACTGGCAGCCCATCGGCTCCCACGAGGACCTGCAGGCCGCCAACCTGGGGGACGTGCAGCAGTTCTTCCGCCGCTGGTACGGGCCTGCCAACGCCTCGCTCGCGATCGTCGGCGACATCGACCCGGCGGCGACGCGGGCGCTCGTGGAGAGGTGGTTCGGAGCCCTCCCCGGTTCCCCGGCGCCACAGCACGCCGGGCCGACCCCGAAGCCGCTCGCCGCCGAGAAGCGGGTCACGCTCGAGGACGACGTCCAGCTGCCGAAGCTGTACATCGCCTGGCAGTCGCCGAAGGACTACGCGCCCGACGACGCAGCCCTCGACATCCTCGGCGACATCCTCTCGTCGGGTAAGTCGAGCCGGCTCGTGAAGCGCCTCGTGATGGAGGAGCGCACCGCCCAGGGCGTCATGGCCGCGCAGCAGAGCGAGTCCCTGGCCGGGAGCTTCGTGGTGGTGGCCACGCCCAAGCCCGGCGTGACCCTCGAGGCCCTGCAGCGGTCGATCGACGAGGAGCTCGCCCGCATCGCCCGGGAGCCCCCGAGCGCCGAGGAGGTCCAGCGAGCCAAGAACAAGATCGAGTCGCAGGTGATCTTCGGCCTCGAGCCGGTGGGGGGCTTCGGCGGCAGGGCCAACCACCTGAACAGCTACTACTGGGAGACGGGCGACCCCGGGCTACCTGGCGAAGGACCTGGCGCGCTACTGGGCGGTGACGCCCGAGGACGTCCGGGCTGCCGCCGCTCGCTGGCTCGGCAACGACCGGCGCGTGGTCCTGTCGATCGTCCCCCGCGCCGGGAGCCCGGCGGCCGCGCCCGCTCACGGCCCGGCCGCGGCCCCGCCCGCAACGCCGGAGGCCAAGTGATGCGCTCCTTCCGCCCCGCCGCGCTCGCCGCGGCCCTCTTGCTCGGCGCCTGCGCGGCCCCGGCGCGCCAGGTCCCCCCCGCGGCGGAGCCGGTGGCCGCCGCCGCCCCGGCCGACCGCGCCCGGGTGCCGGCGATGGGGCCGCCGCCGGAGCTTCGCATCCCTCCCCAGCGGCGTTTCCAGCTCTCGAACGGGCTCCGCGTCCGCCTCGTCGAGTATCACCGCCTGCCCATCGTGGCGATGCAGCTCGTGCTGCTCGAGGGCGGCGCGGTCGGCGATCCCGCCGACCGCGGCGGCCTCGCGAGCTTCACCGCCGCCATGGTGACCGAGGGAACGAAGACCCGCAGCTCCACGCAGCTCTCGGACGAGCTCGGCTTCCTGGGCGCGAGCCTCTCGGCCGGCGCCAGCATGGACGCGGCCTACGTCTCCGGGTACTCGCTGTCGCGGCACCTCCCGAAGCTCGTCGCGCTGCTCGCCGACGTGACCATGAACCCGTCCTTCCCCGCGTCCGACTTTGCCCGGGTCCAGGACCAGCGCAAGGTGGCGCTCCTGCAGCAGAGGGACCAGCCGGGCTCGGTGGCGTCGAAGACCTTCGGCCCGCTCTACTGGGGGCGACACCCCTACGGCCACTGGATCTCGGGCACCGAGCGCTCGGTGGCGGCCACCACGCGCGAGGACCTGGCCCGCTTCCACGCCGAGCACTGGCGGCCGGGGGCGAGCGAGCTCGTGGTGGTGGGGGACGTCGACGAGCCGGCGTTGCGCGCCCTGCTCGAGAGCGCGTTCGCCGCGTGGTCGGGCGCGGCGCCGGCGCGTCCGCCCGCCGCGCAATCCACGGAGGCGAAGCTCGGCGCGGTGCTGGTGGAGAAGGCCGACGCGCCCCAGACCTTCCTCATCCTCGGCATGCCCGGGATGGCGCGAGCCGACCCGGACTACGTCCCGGCGCAGGTCCTCTTCCAGGTCCTCGGCGGGGGTTCCGCCTCCCGGCTCTTCCGCAACCTTCGCGAGGCCAAGGGCTACACCTACGGGCTTGCCGCCCGCGAATCGTCGCAGCGGCTCGGCGGCGTCTCCTACATGGGCGGCAGCGTGCGCGCCGACGCCACCGGCGAGGCCGTCCGCGACCTGCTCGCCGAGGTGGCGGCGGTGCGCGACACCCCGGTTCCCGAGGAGGAGCTCGCCGACGCGAAGGCGAGCATCGCGCTCGCGCTGCCCGGCGAGTTCGCCACCGCTGCGGGCATCGCCGGAAAGCTCGCCGACGAGGTGGTGTACGGCCTGCCCGACGACTGGTGGGAGCGGTACGCGGTGGCGGTGCGCGCCGTCGGCGCCGCGGACGTGCAGCGGGTGGCCCGCCGCGCTCTCGACCCGTCGCGGCTCGTCACCGTGCTCGTCGGGAACGCGAAGGCGGTGAAGCCACAGCTCGAGGGCCTCCCCATCGGGCCCCTCGATGTCCGCCCGAGCCCCGGAGCCCGCTAGCGAGGGGGTGTCGGGCCCCCCGGCTAGACTGGGGGCCGGTCCCACCCATGCGAGGCGCCTCCGGAGAGCTGCAGAACGAGTTCTCGTGGTCGAAGTCCCGACACGAGAAGTTCGAGGCCTGCCCGCGCGCCTACTACTACCAGTACTACGGGAGCTGGGGCGGGTGGGAGGCGGCGGCCGGGTCGGCCAGCCGCGAGATCTACGTCCTGAAGAAGCTCTCCACCCGCTGGCAGTGGGCCGGGTCGGTGGTCCACGAGGCCCTGCGCCACATGCTGAGCCGGGCCCGCGCGGCCGGCGACCGCAAGGGCCTCGAGCCGCTCCTCGCGCAGACGCGGCAGCGGTCGCGCGCCGTGTGGGCCGCCTCGCGCGACAAGAGCTACTGGCGGGAGGCCTCCCGCATCGAGGGCCTGCTCGAGCACGAGTACGGCGAGCCGGTGGCCCCCGAGGAGTGGAAGCGGCTCTGGGACGAGGTCATCGAGGGATCCATCCGCGCCTTCTACCGCAGCGAGACCTTCGACCGGATCCGCGCCGTTCCCCCGGACCGGTGGCTGACGGTCGACGAGCTCGACTCCTGGCCCTTCGAGGGAACCAAGGTGTGGGTGGCCATCGACTTCGCCTACCGGGACGACGGGGGCCGCATCCACGTCCTCGACTGGAAGACCGGCCGGGAGCGGGATGTCGACCACATGCAGGTCTCCATCTACGCCATGTACGCCCGCCAGAAGTGGGGCGTGCTCCCGGAGGCCGTGCAGGGCGGGCTCGTCTACCTCTGCAGCGACGCCGAGCGGATCGACGTGGACGTGGACCCGGTGGCGCTCGCGGCCTCCACGGAGAAGATGCGCGCGAGCATCGCCGGCATGAAGGCGCTGCTCGACGACCCGCTGCGCAACGAGGCCTCGATGGCTCGGTTCCCGCCCATCGAGGACCGCCAGGCGTGCCGCCGATGCCCCTTCCGCCGCCCCTGCGGCCGGATGTGACCGGGCCCCCGACCGGTCAGCGCTGCGCCACCTGGCGCAGCATGTCGAGCTCGTCGAGCGCCTTGCCGGCGCCGATCACCACGGCCGAGAGGGGGTCCTCGGCGAGGAACACCGGCAGGCCGGTCTCCTCGCGAAGCAGGGTGTCGAGGTTCTTGAGGAGCGCGCCGCCGCCGGCGAGCACGATGCCGCGGTCGGCGATGTCGCCGGCGAGCTCGGGCGGCGTGCGCTCGAGCGTCACCTTGACCGCCTCGACGATGCCGTTGATCGGCTCGGCCAGCGCCTCGCGGATCTCGGAGGAGGTGACGGTCAGGGTCCGGGGCACGCCGGCCACGAGGTCGCTGCCCTTGATGTCCATGGTGAGCTCCTCCTCGGTCGGGTAGGCCGTGCCGATGCCCATCTTGATGAGCTCGGCGGTGCGCTCGCCGATGAGGAGGTTGTACTTGCGCTTGATGTGCTGGATGATCGCCTCGTCCATCTTGTCGCCGGCGACGCGCACCGAGCGGCTGTAGACGATTCCGCCGAGCGAGATGACGGCGACGTCGGAGGTGCCGCCGCCGATGTCGACGATCATGTTGCCCGACGGCTCGGTGATGGGCAGGCCGGCGCCGATGGCGGCCGCCATGGGCTGCTCGATCAGGTAGACCTCGCGCGCCCCGGCGCTCTCGGCCGCCTCGCGCACGGCGCGCTTCTCGACCTCGGTGATGCCGGACGGGATGCCGATGATGATGCGGGGCCGCGCGAAGGACTTGCGGTTGTGGGCCGTCTGGATGAAGTAGCGCAGCATCGCCGCGGTGATCTCGAAGTCGGCGATGACGCCGTCCTTCATGGGCCGGATGGCGACGATGTTGCCCGGCGTGCGCCCGAGCATCTCCTTCGCCTCCTTGCCCACCGCGAGCACCCGGCGGCCGCCGCGGGCGTCCTGCTGCACCGCGACGACGCTGGGCTCGTTCGAGACGATGCCCACGCCTCGAATGTAGATGAGCGTGTTCGCCGTCCCGAGGTCGATGGCCAGATCGCGGGAGAGGATGTTGTGGAGCCAGTCGAGCACGTTGTAGGTCGTCCGGGGTGGGCGACTATAGCAGGGACCGAGATGTTGGCAACGACACGGGGAACCCTCCGCCGTGCACTCCCAGCATCCGCCGATCGGGGGTGCGCGGGTGCGGGTATCGGTGTGACATGTGCCGTGTCCCACGGCGGCGGTCCTTTGGAGGGTCCGCGCATCGCTGTTACGCTCGAATCGAACCCGATGTCGCAGGCCGCCCTCATTCCCCTCCGCTCGCCCTGCCCGCGATGCGGCTACCTGTCGGACTCGTCGTCCGTCGGCCTCAACTTCTGCCCCAAGTGCGGGACCGACCTGAGGCCGGTCCCGAGCGACCTGCACTCCGCGTCCCAGGCCTGGGTGGGGAGGGTGATCGCGGACCGGTACCGGCTCATGTCCCTGCTCGGCGAGGGGGGGATGGGCTCCGTCTACAAGGCGGAGCACGTGCGCATGGGCAAGGCACTTGCGGTGAAGGTGCTCCGGGGCGCTTTCGCCGGCGACGAGGCGGCGGTGGCGCGCTTCCGCTCCGAGGCCCAGATCGTCTCCCGGCTCTCCCACCCCCACACCATCGCCGTCTTCGACTTCGGCGAGGTCGACGGCCCGGAGGGCGGGTTCTACCTGGCCATGGAGTACGTGCCCGGCAAGGACCTCTCCACGGTGCTCCGGGAGCAGCGGCGCCTGCCGGAGGCGCGCGCCGTCCACATCGCCGACCAGCTCCTCGGCTCGCTCGGCGAAGCCCACGAGTCGGGCATCGTCCACCGGGACATCAAGCCCGCCAACGTGATGCTCATGCAGACCCGCACCGAGGGGGACTTCGTCAAGGTCCTCGACTTCGGGATCGCCAAGCTCCGCGACGCGAGCGGCGACGGGAGCGAGACCAGCTCGGGCACCATCATCGGCACGCCGAACTACCTCTCGCCGGAGCAGGCCCGCGGCGAGGTGCTCGACGCCCGCGCCGACCTCTACTCGGTGGGCGCGGTCCTCTACGAGCTCCTCTCCGGCCGGCCCCCGTTCGTCGCCGCGAACCCGATGGCGGTGGTGTCCGCCCACCTCACCCAGAAGCCCGCGCCGCTCGAGGAGCTCGCACCGGGGGTCTCCGCGGCGTTCGCCGCCGTGGTGCACCAGGCGCTCGAGAAGCGGCCCGACGACCGCTTCCAGACCGCCGACGAGATGCGGGTGGCCCTGCAGAAGGCGGCGGAGCCCGACGAGTCCACCCTGTCGCTCGGCCCCCCGGATCCCTCGGGGATCACGGGAGACCTCGAGATCGCGCGGCGCCAGGACTTCGCCGAGCTCGACGACAACATCCGCTCCATCCGGCGGACGCGGGTGCTCGGCCCGGCTGCCGCCTTGGCGGCGGTCGCGCTGGCTGTGCTTCTCGCCTGGCGCTGGAGCGACGTGTACGTGCTCCTCCACGAGAGGGCGCCGGCTCTGGCGGCGTCCCTGCCGCTCTCGATGCGGCCTGCCGACTTCTACGACGGCGAGGAGCACGAGCCGAACGACATGCCGGCGCTCGCCAACCGGGTCCCCCTGCCGCCAGGAGCCGACGGCAGCCGCGGCATGGGCGTCGCCACGGTGCGCGGCCACATCGGCGCCAAGCTGAACGCGGTGACCGGGGACGTGGACGTCTACCGGATCGAGGTCCCGCGCTCGGGGCGGCCGCTCGTGCTGCACGCCGCCTGGAGCGGCGAGCGGCCCGGCGACGGGATCCGGGGGCTGCACGTGGTCCTGACCCTGAACCGCGAGCGCGACGGCGCCGATCCGCGCCGCTCGGCCCCCCTCGTCGCCAGGGTGGACCGGGGCGGCCCGGGACACCCGGCCGAGCTCAGCGCCGCCGTGGTCCCGGGCGTCTACTACCTCGCGGTCCGCGAGAAGCACCGCGAAGGCGAGGAGCCCGTCGAGAAGCCCACCGACTGGTACAGCCTCAAGGTCTGGCTCGCCGAGCCGCAGCCGGGGGAGGAGGTCGAGCCGAACGACGAGCCCGATTCGGTGGCGGCCCGCTACATCCGCTACCCGCAGTGGCGGGACCTCGCGGAGCGCAACCCGCTCGGCGAGGGCAGGGTGATCCAGGCCGCCACGAGCGAGGAGGACTGGGACACCTTCTCGGTGGCGCCGCGCGGCCCCGGCGAGGTGCCGGAGGTGCTGGCGCTCGTCCCCGCGCCGGAGGTGGCGCTCGAGGCCTACGCCTGGGCCCCCGACGAGGAGGACCTGGGCCGGGACAGGCCGCAGGACCGGAGGCGCTTCCAGAAGGTCGGCGAGGCCGACCTGGGCCAGCTCCTGCTCCTGCGGCTCGCGGCCGCGGCGCGCCCCGAGGCCCCGGTGCTGGTGCGCGTGCGCGCCTGGCGCGGGGAAGGCGCCTACCAGGCGCTGGCGCTCGGCCAGAACAGCGCCTCGGGCCAGGCCGTCCTGAAGCTCGTGGACGAGCTCGCCCGCGCCGACCGCGTCGGGCAGGCGCTCGTGCTCGCCGCCGGCTTCGCGAAGCTCCTGCCCGGGTCGTCGGCCAAGGGCGAGGTGCTGCTCGCCGCGGGCCGGCTGGCGGAGCGGATGGCCGGCTCGGGCGCGCCCGACCTCGCGAGCGCCGAGCGCGCCTCCCAGCTCCTCGGCGAGCCGGTCTTCGAGGTCGCGAGCGGAAAGTCCCGCTACGCGGGCGCCTTCGAGGCGCTCGTGCAGGGGGAGGGTCGCGTCGCCGAGGAGGCGAGCTTCCGGCTCATCACCCGCGCCGGCCCGTGCGGGTCGGCGGAGGTGGCCCGGCGCGCCGCCTTCTTCCTGCAGCGCTTCCCCGACTCGCCGCTCGCCCCCGAGGCCCAGCTGCTCGTCGCCCGGGCCGAGGAGGACCTGTACTGGCGCGGCGGCGCCCGCGACGCCCTGCGCCGGGCGCTCGACGCCTACACGCAGGCTGCCAAGGCGAAGAAGACGGACGCCGGCGCCGAGGGGAAGAAGGGCGCGAGGCGGCTCGGGGCGAAGAAGCCCCAGAAGCCGGGGCGCCCGCTCGCGGTCTGCCAGTAGCCCGGGAAACGCGAGGAGCCGGCCCTCGCGGACCGGCCCCCCGGAAGTTCGTCGAACGGAGCCGGGCCTAGGTCTCGGGCTCGACCTTCACCTTGACCTTGCCGACCACCTCGGAGTGGAGCTTCACCCCCACCTCGAAGTCGCCCACCGTCTTGATGGGTTCGCCGAGGTCGATGCTGCGCCGGTCGATCTGCAGGCCGCGGGCAGCGAGCGCCTCGGCGACGTCCATGGCGGTCACCGAGCCGTAGAGCTTGTCCTGCTCGCCCACCTTCCGCTTGAGGGTGACGGGCGTCTCGGAGAGCCGCTTCGCGAGCGCCTCGGCGCTGGCCCGGAGCTTGGCCGCCTTGGCGGTGGCCACCGCCTTCTGGTGCTCGATGTCGCGGATGTTCTTCGGGTTGGCGAGCACGGCGAGGCCGCGGGGGATGAGGAAGTTGCGGCCGTAGCCGGGCTTCACCTCGACGAGCTCGCCGCCCTTGCCGAGGTTCTGGACGTCTTCGCGCAGGATGAGCTTCATGTCGGGCTCCTAGGCGCTCGCGACCGTGTAGGGCAGGAGCGCCAGGATGCGGGCGCGCTTGATGGCGGTCGCCACCTCGCGCTGGTGCTTCGCGCAGTTGCCGCTGATGCGCCGCGGGATGATCTTGCCGCGCTCGGTGAGGAAGTACTTGAGCTGGCCCTGGTCCTTGTAGTCGACCTTGAGGGCCTTGTCGGCGCAGAAGCGGCACACCTTGCGCCGGCCGAAGCCGCGCCGGCCGCCCTCCTCGCCGCCGCGGTCCCCGCGATCGCCGCGCTCGCCGCGATCGCGATCCCCGCCGCGGTCCCCGCCACCATCCCCGCCGCCGATCCCGAAGCGCCCGCCCGAGGGCGGTCCCTTGCGTTCACCCATGTCAGGACGCGCCATGGCTACTCCTCCCCCCGCTCTTCGAAGCTCGGCTCGAATGCCTCTTCGCTCCGCTCGCCGAACTCGCGCGCGCGGGCGCGGCTCCTCCTCGACCGGCGTCACCTTGACGTCGGCCTCCACCTGGCGCGCGTCGAAGTCGACGTCGTCGGCGAGCCGCACCGACTCGAACTTGGTGACCGAGTCGATCATCTTCAGGTTGCGCTCGAACTCGGCCACCAGCCCGGGCTTGCCGACGTACAGGCAGTGCATGTAGAGCGCCTTCGCCTGCTTCGCGACCGGGAAGGCGGTCTTGCGCTTGCCCTGGTTGGTGAACCGGATGACCTTGCCGCCCTCGCGCCTGACGACGGCGCGCAGGCGCTCCTTGATCTCTTCCACCTGGTCGTCGGGCGTCTCCGCCTTGAGCAGGTAGGTGGTCTCGTACTCGCGCACGAAGCGCTTCTGGGCTTCAGCCATGCTCTTCTCCCCTCGGATTTGCAGCGGCGGTTCGCCCGCCGCGAGGAGTCGACGCGTTCGCACCGGCGGCCCGCTATGCCCCGGCGCGTCCCTACTCCCGCCGGCGACCGCCGGCGGTTGAACTCGTTCATCGCCTTCACCGACGCCGATCCTCGACCGCCATCCGCGCAGCCGCGGTCGCCCGCTCGACGCACGCGGCGAGCTCGCGGTCCTCGCCCCGGCGCGAAGCGGCCGAGGACGTAGTCGGCGGGGTCCACCTGCGGCGGCGGGCGGCCCACCCCCACGCGGATCCGGCCGTAGTCGGCCGTGCCGAGGTGAGCGTTCACGCTCTTCAGCCCGTTGTGGCCCGCCGTGGCCCCCGCCGACCTTGACCTGTACCCGGTACGGGTCGAGCTCCAGGTCGTCGTGCACCACCACGAGGTCCTCCGGCCCGAGCTTCCAGAAGCGGAGCGCCGCGCCGACGGCCTCGCCGGAGTGGTTCATGTAGGTCTGCGGCTTCATGATCCAGAGCCTGTTCGCTCCGCTCCCCGCCTCTGCGATCTCCGCGGCGAACTTGCGGAGCGGTGAACCCGACCCCGAGCTGGCGCGCGGCCTCCTCGGCCACCAGGTACCCGACGTTGTGCCGGGTGCGCGCGTACTCGAGGCCGGGGTTGCCGAGGCCGACGAGCGAGCTTCAAGGGATGGCCTTACTTCTTGCCACCGCCCTTGCCCTTGCCCGCGCCGGCGTCCGCGGCCGGCTTCGGCCTCTCCGGCCTTGGCCGGCGCGGCGCCCGGCGGCTGCCGGCGCGGCACCCGGGCGCCGGGCGCGGCCCCCGCGGCCGGGGCGGCAGCACCCTCGGCGCGGTACGGCGCCCGGGGCACCCGCAACGACGGCGGCCGCGGCGACGACCTCCTCCTTCTCGGGCACGGCGACGTAGGCGACCACGTAGTCGGTGGCGAAGCGCAGCTTGGAGCCCGCCGGGGCCTTCAGCTGGGAGACGTGGATCGACTGGCCCATCTTGAGGGGCGTGACGTCGACCTCGATCTGGACCGGGATCTTCTCCGGCAGCGCCTCGACCACGATCTCCTGGGCGGCCACCGAGAGGATGCCCCCGGCGATGACGCCCTCGGCCTTGCCGGTGGTGACGACCGGGACCCGGACCTTCACGGGCTTGTCGAGG
Source organism: uncultured delta proteobacterium (assembly GCA_963754915.1). Classification (GTDB taxonomy): domain Bacteria; phylum Myxococcota; class Myxococcia; order Myxococcales; family Anaeromyxobacteraceae; genus DATJZG01. Next base: position 731,933 of record CAVWHZ010000016.1, read on the forward strand.
GCCACCTCGAGGAAGTCCGCGTGGAGCAGCTCGCGGCTCACCGGGTCGACCTGGTAGTCCTTGAACAGCACGCGCTTCTCGCCCGCGCCGAACCGCAGCGTGATGAGGGTGTTGCGCTTGTGCGGGGTGGCGATGGCCTTCAGCACGGCCGCGGCGTTCACCGCCACCGAGGTGGGCTCGGCGTGGCGGCCGTACACCACCGCGGGGATGAGGCCCTTCAGTCGAAGGCGACGGGCGTGGCCCTTGCCGTGGCCCGGGCGGGCGTCGGCGGTAAGGATGTTGGAGGCGAGTTCGGCCATGTGTTCCTCCCAGTGGACTCGACCCGCGCGCGCCGGCGCGGCGAGGGGCCGGTGGTGGAAACGCCCCCGGCCCTGGGTGAGATGTGAATCGTGGAGGACGGGCGTATAGCGGGAAAGCCCGGTGCCGTCAAGGTGTTGGTGCGGGGGCGAAGGGCGGCGGCGGCCCCCCCGTCACACGAACAGGCTCGAGAGCGAGTCGGCGCTGTGGATGCGGTGGATCGCCTCGGCGAGGAGCTTCGCGACCGTCACGACGTGGATCTTGCCGCTCGCGGCGGCGGCCGGGCGCAGCGGGATCGTGTCGGTGACCACGAGCTCCTCGATGGGGCTGTTCACGATCCGCTCCACGGCCGGGCCGGAGAGCACCGCGTGGGTGCAGTAGGCGAAGACCTGGCGGGCGCCGTTCTCCCGCAGCGCCGCCGCGGCCTGGGCGAGCGTGCCCGCGGTGTCGATGAGGTCGTCGAGGAGCACCGCCACCTTGCCGTCCACGTCGCCGATCACGTTCATGATCTCGGCCACGTTCGGCTTCAGCCGCCGCTTGTCGACGATGCCGAGCCCGGCGCCGAGCCGCTTGGAGTAGGCGCGAGCGCGCTCCACGCCGCCGGCGTCGGGGGAGACGATGACGAGGTCGCCGGTGGTTCCTCCGAAGCGCTTGCGCATGTGCTCGAGCATCACCGGGGCGGCGTAGAGGTGGTCGAACGGGATGTTGAAGAAGCCCTGGATCTGCCCGGCGTGCATGTCCATCGACACCACGCGCGTCACCCCGGCGGCCTCGATGAGGTCGGCGACGAGCTTGGCGGTGATGGGGGCGCGGGAGGCCACCTTCCGGTCCTGCCGCGCGTACCCGTAGTAGGGGAGCACGGCAGTGATGGACGCCGCCGACGAGCGCTTCAGCGCGTCGGCCATGATGAGCAGCTCCATCAGGTTGTGGTTCGCGTCGGGACAGGTCGACTGGATGACGAACGTGTCGCTTCCGCGCACGTTCTCGCCGATCTCGACCTGGATCTCGCCGTCGGAGAACGTGCCCACCGTGGCGGCCGACAGCTCGCGGCCCAGGCTCTTCACGACCGCCCTCGCGAGCGTCAGGTTGGAGTTCCCGGCGAGGACCTTGTACCCGTTGGCGTGCGCGATCATCGGAGCCTCCGTGGCGAGGCCCGCGAGGCCTCGCGTCCTACCTGCGGGCGCCGCGAGCGCGCGGCCGCGCCCTTATAGCCCGCGGGCCTGTCACCGTCATGCGCCAAAAGAGCGCGCCACTCCGGCTCGCGCCCCTAGGGCTCCGCCCCCTGGGTGCCGGTGGGGCGGCGCTCCCCTCCGGCCTGCGTCTCGCGCTCGTACTCGTCGAGGATGACCCGCTCCATCCGCTCGCGCGTCTCGGCGTTGAGCGGGTGGGCGATGTCCTTGAACGTCCCGTCCTTGCGGCGCTTCGCCGGCATGGCGACGAACAGCCCCGAGGTGCCCTGGATCACCTTCAGGTCGCGCACCACGAAGCACCCATCGAGCGTGATGGTCACGTACGCCTTGAGCTTTTCCTCGTTGACCGGGAAGACGCGAACCTCGGTGATTTCCATGGTGAGACTCCCGGCATCCGCGCCACGGTGTGCGCGACGATGGCCTCGACGCCTTCACCTCCGGCCTGCCTGCCCGCCAGGGCCTCTGCGGCGGCTAGGGCCGCGGAACGATCCTGAAACGACCCGAAGAAGGTCGGCCCACTCCCCGACATTATAGGCACCGCGCCGCCGAGGTCTCCTATCCACCTGGGGAGGGCGCGCAGCGCCGGGAGCCGCTCCAGGCACGGCCCCATCAGGTCGTTTTCGGGGCGACCCGCGCCCGGCCTCCCGCGCTCTGGCAGCGGCCGACCCGAACGGGCCTCGTCGAGCCACCGGTAGGCGTCGGCGGCTCGAACCGCGAGGGCCGGGTCGCGCGGGTAGAGAAGCACGAGGTCGAGGCGGGCGACGCGCGCCGGCCGGAGTCGCTCGCCGCGGCCGCGCGCCCAGGCGGCCCCCGCGCCGAGGAAGAAGGGGACGTCCGAGCCCACCTCCAGGGCGGCCTCGGCGAGGAGGTGCCGGTCGCGAACGCGCCAGGCCCGGGCGAGGCACCGAAGCACGGCGGCCGCGTCGGAGCTCCCGCCGCCGAGCCCCGCGGTGACCGGGATGGCCTTGTGCACCACGATGTCCACGGCGTCGTCGATGTCGAGGCGGCGCCGCAGCGCCATCGCCGCGCGCGCCGCCAGGTTGCCGGCGCCGTCGAGGTCCGGTCGCCCCGGGCACCGGCAGCGCACCCCGCCGGAGCGGCCCGGCGTGACCGCCACCTCCACCAGGTCGGCGAGGTCGAGCGGCGCCATGAGGCTCTCGATGTCGTGGTAGCCGTCGGGGCGCGAGGGGCCGACGCGCAGGACGAGGTTGACCTTGGCCGGGGCTCGGGCGCGCAGCCGGATCACCGGCCGGGTATAGCACGCGTTGCGCTTGCCGCCCCCTTGCCACCGCGGGTAGGTTGGCCCTCCATGAGCGAGGCAGCGGCCCGCGGCGCGGGACGCGACTGCAGGCGTCGCCTCGATCAGCCGGGGCGCCCCCCTTCCGTCGTCCGGGAGTAGAAAATGGCCGAAGAGACTGAGAACGCGGCGGCGCGCGCCGCTCCCCGGCACCGGTCGCCGCTCACGTGGCTCGTGGTGGTGGGGCTCGGCGTCCTCGTCGTCTGGCTGCTCGCCGATCGGAACTCGCGGGAGTGGTGGCTCGTGCCCGAGGAGGGCAAGGTGATCGTGAAGAAGGGCATCCTCTTCCCCACCGGCAAGAGCACCTTCAAGACCGACGACCCCGAGCTGTCGAGGACCTACGCTCCGGTGACCGCGCCGGCGGGTGCCGTGCTCCCGCCCGAGCGCTCCTTCGAGGACCGCGCCGCGCTCGACCAGGCGCTCTTCGAGCTCCTCGCCCGCTGGGCGAAGGAGGACATCCGCGCCGAGCAGCTGCAGCGCATGCAGCGAGCCCGCGACTACCTCCAGCGCGCCGCGCGCCTCGCCGGGATCTCGGCGGCCCAGCACGAGGACCTCCGGGTCATGCAGGCCGAGACCGCGTTCCACGAGGCAGCCTGGCACCTCGAGCAGGGGGCCGAGTCCCTTCGCCATGCCCTCGACCAGCTTCGCCTCGCCTCCGAGGCGCGCGGGCCGGTGGCCGCCGAGGCCCAGTCCCTCCTGCACTCGCTCGAGCCCATCATGGCCGGCGCCAACCAGTCGATGCTCGAGGCGACCCGCTTCAACGCGGAGCGCTATCGCGCGGCCGCCGCCGCGCCGACGCCAGCCACCTCCGCCGAGCCTCCCGACGGCGGTTCGCCCTGAGTCCCGGCGCCCGCCCCCATTCCGGGGGGGCGCCGTCGTGCAATGGGGCGGACGCGATGTAACATCGCGACCATGGCCGCCTTCTACGCGCCGGGCGGCGCGGGAGACATGCTCCCGCGCCTCAGCTTCCTCGAGCCGATCCTGGAGGGACGCCGGGTGCTCGAGATCGGCGCGGCGGGGCCGAGCGGCGGAGGCACCGCTGCCTTCCTCGCGGAGCGCGGCGCCGCGGCCGTGCTCTCGCTCGACGCCGCCGACGCGGTCGAGCGCGCGGCGGCTGCGGTGCAGCACCCCTTCGTCCAGTTCCGCCGCGCCGCGCCGGCGGAGCTCCCCCGGGGCGCCTTCGACCTCATCCTGCTCCACGACGGCACTGCGCTCGCTGCCGATCCGGCGCAGATCGCCTCGCTCCACGCGCTCCTCTCCCCGCAGGGCATCCTCGTCACCGCCATCCCGGCGCCGCACGGCAGCACGCTCTCCGCGGTGGCGGGCGGCCCCGCCCCGGACGAGGCGCGCATCCCGCAGTACGAGCCCTTCGCCGCGAGCCTGGCGGCGGAGTTCCCGGTGGTCGAGGTGGCCACCCAGTCGCCGGCCGTCGGCTACGTCATCGCCGCCGGGCCCGGCGAGGCGGAGCCCGACGTCACCGTCGACGGCTCGCTCGCCGGTGGAAGCGAGGCCGCCTACTACCTCTTCTTCTGCGCCTCCGAACCCACGGGGCTCGCGGGGCTCACGCTCGTCGCCCTGCCGCCCCGCGAGCTCTGGGAGCAGTCCCAGGCCCTCGCCGAGGTGGCCCGCGCCCACGCCTCCTGTCCCGACCCCGCCCGGGTGGCCCAGGAGCGGGAGGGCCTGAGGCGGGAGGTGGCCGAGCGCGACGCCCGCCTCGCGGCCCGAGAGGCCGACGTGGGCGAGGTCCTCTCCCGGTTGAGGGAGCGCGACGTCGATCTCGCAGAGCTGAGGGCGAGGCTTCGCGAGGCCGACGGGCGCCTGGAGGAAGACCGCTCCCTTGCGGCCAGCCGCGACGCCGAGCACGAGCGGGTGGCGGCCGCGCTGGCGGCGGAGAGGGACGCCGCGGAGGCCGCGCTGGCGGTGGAGCGCGAGGTGTCGGTGCGCCTTCCGCAGGCGCTCGAGGCGCTCGAGGCGACCCGGGCCGCGCTCGCGGAGCGGGAGGCGGAGGCGCGCGCGGCAGAGGAGGCGGGACGCTCGGCCCGCTCCGCCCGGGACGAGGAGGTGCGACACGCGCGCGAGGAGGTGGCGCGCGCCGCGCTCGAGACGGCGCGGGAGCGCGCGGACCGGCTCGAGGCCGAGGCCTCGGGGCAGGCGGCGCGGGCAGAGGCCCAGGCCGCCCGGGCGGGGCTCGCGTCGGCGCTGGCGCGCGCGGAGGCCTCGGAGGGGCGCGGGGCCCAGCTCGAGCAGGACCTCGACGACCTGCGGCGCCAGGCCGCCGAGAGCGCGGCCGACCTGGAGGTGGAGCTCTCCCGCGCCCGGGCCGACCTCGCCGACCGCGAGAGGGAGATCGAGGTGGCGCGCCGCCACGAGTCGAGCGCCGCGGACCTGCTCGCGCAGCGCGACGCGCTCCGCGACGAGCTGCACGGCGAGAGGTCCCGGCTGGGGGAGTCCGTCGAGGAGTCCATGGCCCTCGCCGGTCGCCTCGCCGAGGTCGAGCAGGGCGCGGCAGCCGCGAGGGCCGAGCGGGACGCCCTCGCCGACCGCCTCTCCCAAGCGGAGGCCGCGGCCGCGGCGGCGGCCGCGAGCGGCGCCGAGCTCGCCCGGCGGCTAAACGACGCCGAGTCGACCGCGGCTGCCGCGGAAGGTACGCGCGAGCGGCTTGCCGAGCTCGAGGATCACCTCCGCCGCACGGAGGCGGGCGCGGCCGAGGCCGCCCTGCTACAGGGCGCCCTGGAGCGCACCGAGCTCTCGCTGGCGCGGGCCTACGAGGAGCTCCGCCGCGCCGGGGAGGCCATCGACGCCGCCGGCGCCCGGGCCGGGGCGGCCGAGCGCGGCCTCGTGGAGGCGAGCGCGGAGCGAGAGGCAGAGCGCGCGTCCGGTGCGGCCACCGTCGCCGCGAGGGATCGCCTCGCCGCGGAGCTCGCCGAGTCGCAGAGGGCGGCGAGCGCCGAGGCCGAGCGGGCGGCCGCCCGCGACCGCGGCGAGCGGGAGCGGCTCGGCGCCGAGCTCGAGGCGGTGCGCGGCGAGCTCGCCGCTCTCGCGGCCGACGCCGCTGCGCGCGCGGAGGCAGTCTCCACGCTCGAGCGGCTCGAGGTCGCGCTCGCCCGGGCGTACGAGGAGCTTCGACGCGCGTCCGAGGGGCGGTCCGAGGATCGCGCCCGGGCAGTCGAGGCGGAGCGGCGGCTCGCCGAGGAGCTTCCCCGCCTTGCCGCCGAGGGCGAGCGGCTCGGCGCCGAGGCCGGCCGGGCGAGCGAGGACGTCGCGGCGCTGCGCAAGGCGGTCGAGGAGCTCCACGGCAGGCTCGGCGCCGCCGAGGACGCTGCGGGCCGGGAGCGTTCGTCCGCGCAGGCCGTCGAGGCCCAGGCGGCGTCGCTCGAGGCCGAGCTCCAGGCGGTGCGGTGGGAGAAGGACGAGGTCGAGCAGCGGCTGCGCGCGGCCCAGCAGGCAGGCCAGGCGCTGCAGGCGGGTGAGGTGGCGAGGCTTCGGGAGGAGGCGGTGGCCCGCGGCGCAGACCTCGTCGAGCTCCGCCGGCTGGCCACCTCGCGCGCGGAGCAGGTGTCCGCGATGGCGGCCCGGGTCGAGGAGCTGGAGGCGTCGGCGCGCCAGGCCGGGGCCCCCGCGGCGGCGGCGGAGCCGGCCCTGGCGGCCCTGGCGGCGCAGGTGCGGGACCTCGAGGTGCGGCTCGGCGAGGCACAGCAGGCGCGCGCGGAGGCGCTCGCAGCCCAGGCGGGCCCGCGCAGCACGATGCCCGGCGACCCCCCGGGCGCGATCGAGCGGGTCACGCGCGAGCGGGACTCCTACGTGCAGCAGCTCGGCGACCGGGACGCCCGCATCACCCGCCTTCAGCGCGAGCTCGCGGACAAGACCGAGCGGCTCGGGCGGCTCGCGAAGGAGCTCGCCGAGCTGAAGTCGAGGGGCCTCGGCAAGATCTTCCAGCGCTGACCGGGGCAGGCATCGAGGGAGGTGGCAGGTGGCGGACACGAACCGGCGCTACGAGCGGATCGACATCGAGCTTCCCTGCCGGCTCTTCGTGCCCGGGGACGGCGGGATGCGCTTCCAGGCGTTCGCGCGCAGCCGCAACCTCGGGCTCGGCGGGGTCTTCGTGGCGAGCACGTTCCTGTTGCCCGGGGGCCTCGAGCTCTTCGCCGAGCTGGCGCTGCCGTCCGGGCCGCTCGCGATCCGGTCGCGAGTCGCCCACGCCGTCCCGCTCGGGGACGAGGACTTCGAGACCGGGATGGGCGTCGAGTTCCTCGAGGTCGACGCCCGCGGCCGGGAGACGCTGCTGCGCTACTTCGCCCCCCAGCGCTACCAGGAATTCTACGGGGGGATGGTGGGCGAGTTCCCGCACCTGCGCAAGGAGCTGCCGCTCGAGGACGTCTCGCTCGTCTTGAACCTGTGGGAGGAGTGGAAGATCCGCGCCGAGGGGGGCCCCGCGGCCACCCGCTCCGGCCCGCCGCCGGCGCCGCTGCGCGCGGCCGCCCGGGAGCGGCGCCGGGCCCGCGCCCGGCGGTCGTAGCGGGGGGCCCCGGGTCCCCTCCCGGCCCGCAAGGCTGTAGGATCCGCACCTCATGGCTCCGGTCCGGCTCGCGCTCCTCTGGCACATGCACCAGCCGCTCTACCGGGAGCCGGCCACCGGCGCCTACATCATGCCGTGGGTCCGGCTCCACGCCACCCGCGCCTACTACGACATGGCGTGGATGCTGGAGCGGCACGAGCGGGTGCGCTGCACCGTGAACTTCACGCCCGTGCTCCTCGAGCAGCTCGAGGACTACGTCGCCGGCCGCGCCAGCGACCGGCTCGCCGACCTCTCCGCCGCGGTCCCCGGCGAGCTCTCCGACGCGGAGCGGCAGCTCCTGTTGCGCTCCTTCTTCATGGTGGACTGGGACCAGTGCATTCGCCCGGTGCCCCGCTACTGGTACCTGCTCGAGAAGAGGGGCAAGGACCTCGCCGCGGTGGACCTCCCGAGGATGGCCGCCCGCTTCGCCGACGGGGAGCTGCAGGACCTGCAGGTGCACTTCAACCTGGCGTGGATGGGGTTCGGGGCGCTCGCGGACGACGAGGGGCTCGCCGAGCTCGCCGCCAAGGGACGCGACTTCGGCCGCGAGGACGTCGAGTACGTGCTGGCGGCACAGCGCCGCATCCTCGCCGAGATCGTGCCCCGCTGGGCCCGGCTCGCGGCCCGCGGCCAGGTGGAGCTCTCCACCACGCCCTACCACCACCCCATCCTCCCGCTCGTCTGCGACAGCGACGCGGCCGCCCGCGCGCTGCCGGGGATCCCGCTGCCGCCGCGCTACTGCTGGCCGGTGGACGCCCGCTGGCACGTGGCCGAGGCTCTCGCGAGCCACGAGCGGCGCTTCGGGAAGGCGGCCGCCGGGATGTGGCCGGCCGAGGGCGCGGTCTCGCCGGAGGGGCTCGAGGTCATGGCCAAGGAGGGCGTGGGCTGGGCGGCGTCCGACGAGGGAGTGCTGCTGCGATCCTTGCCGCCGGGGAGCTCCCGCACCGCGTCGGTCTTCCGGCCCTGGCGCGTGGCCGCGGGCGGCGCCGAGGTGCCCATGCTCTTTCGGGACCGGGGCATCTCCGACCTGATCGGATTCACCTACGCCCGCACCCCGGCGCAAGACGCGGTGGGCGACTTCCTTCACCGCCTGCGGGGCATCGGGGACGCCTGGCGGCGCGAGCGGCAGCCCGGGCCGGCCACCGTCGGTGTCTTCCTCGACGGCGAGAACCCGTGGGAGCGATTCCCCCGCTCCGGCCACGACTTCCTCGACGCCCTCTACGCCGCGCTCGACCGGGATCCCCGCATCCGGACGCTGACCATGGCCGAGGCGACGGCCGACGCCCCGGGCCCGGTCATCGAGCGGATCCACTCCGGGTCGTGGATCGAGTCGAGCTACCGCATCTGGATCGGCCACCGCGAGGACCGGCTGGCCTGGACGGCACTGGGGCGCGCCCGCGAGGCGCTCGAGTCGGCCGTGCAGTCGGGCGCGCCGCCGGAGAAAGTGGAGCGGGCCCTCGCCCACCTCCACGCCGCGGAGGGCTCCGACTGGTACTGGTGGTACGGGGAGGACTTCGCGACCGAGAACGCCGCCGAGTTCGACGGGCTCTTCCGCGGACACGTGATCCGCGCCTGCGAGCTGCTCGGCGTGCCGCCCCCCTTCGAGGCGCTGCGGCCCATCAAGCCGGTCGGCGGCGCCGGCGCGCTCGAGACGAAGCCGCTCCGGGAGCCGACCCAGCTCGTCCGCCCGGTCCTCGACGGCCGGGAGCCCACCTACTTCGAGTGGCAGGGGGCCGGGCACTACAGGCCCGCGCAGCACGGCAGCTCGATGTTCGGCGACGCCCAGGCCTTCCGGGAGGTCTACTACGGGTTCGACGAGGGCCACCTCTTCCTGCGGCTCGACCCGGCCGAGTCGGCGACGCGCTCGGCCGAGGTGGCGAACCGGGTGCGCCTCACGCTGCTCGGCCCGCGCGACCAGGCCCGAGTGGAGTTCGAGATTGCCCCCGACGGCGCCGAGCGGCCCGGTCGGCGCGACGGCGTCGCCGCCGGCCGGGCGGTGCTCCTGCAGGTGATGGAGATCGAGGTCCCGTTCGCGGCGCTCGGTCTCGTGCCCGGCGACGAGGTGGCCATCGCGGTGGAGGTCGGCAAGGGCGCGGTGGAGATGGAGCGGCTGCCGCGGTCGGGCTACCTGCACGTCGTCGTGCCCGGGCCGGACTTCGAGCGAATCCACTGGCGCGTGTGACCGCTCGCGGAATCGCGGCGGACGCGCCTCGATTCGACTAGTCTCTCCCCTTCGTGAGACGCCAAGCCTCCCTCGCCATCCTCTTCGTCATCGTCTTCGTCGACCTGCTCGGGTTCGGCATGGTCATCCCGGTCCTGCCGCTCTACGCGAAGACGCTCGGGGCGCAGGAGGCCTGGGTGGGCCTGCTCTCGAGTGGGTACTCGGCCATGCAACTCGTCTTCGCGCCGGTGTGGGGGCGGCTCTCCGATCGCGTCGGACGGCGGCCGGTGCTGCTCGCCTCCATCGCCATGACGGCGGTGGCCTTCGCGCTCTACGGGTTCGCATCGAACTTCGCCTGGCTGCTCGTCGCGCGCCTCTTCGCGGGGGTCGCCACCGCCAACATCGCCATCGCGCAGGCGTACGTGGCCGACGTCACCACGCCGGAGACACGCGCCAAGGGAATGGGGCTCATCGGCGCCGCCTTCGGCCTGGGCTTCGTGCTCGGCCCGGCCTTCGGGGGCGTCCTGTCGCGCTCGTCCCTCGCCGCCCCGAGCTTCGCGGCTGCCGGCCTCGCCGCCGCCAACCTGGTGGCGGCCTGGTTCATCCTCGGCGAGCCCGAGCAGCGGCGCGCCGCCTCGCACGGGGCCCGGCCGGGCGGGCTCGCCGCTCTCCGGGCCGAGCTCTCCCGGCCCGGGGTGCTCGCCCTCATCGCCATCTACTTCCTCTCCATCTGCGCCTTCAGCGCCATGGAGAACACCTACGCGTTCCTGGCGACCGAGCGCTACGGCATCGAGCCCCGCAACGTCTTCTGGCTGTTCGCGTACATCGGGCTCATCGTGGTGGTGGTGCAGGGTGGGCTCATCGGGCCGCTCACCCGGCGCTTCGGGGAGAAGCGGCTGCTCATGGCGGGCCTCCTCCTGCAGGGGATCGCGCTCGCCGCCCTTCCGCTCGCCACCGGCCTGTCGGGCCTGCTCATCGCCACCGCCCCGCTCGCCGTGGGCAGCGGGCTGTCCTCGCCGGCGCTCTCGTCGCTCCTCTCCAAGCTCGCCCGCGCCGATGACCAGGGGGGCACCCTCGGGCTCGGGCAGTCGGCGGCGGCGTTCGGGCGCATCGTGGGCCCGGAGGCCGGGACCTTCACCTACTCCAACCACGGCGCCGTCGTTCCCTACGTGGGCGGGGCGCTGCTCATGGCGGCGGCGGTGGCCACCGCTGCCCGCGTCCGGGGCTCTGCCGAGGCCTAGACCGAGGCGCGCTGCGCCGGCGCACCGGCCGGCGTGGCGGCCTGCTACACTGGCGTTGCCATGCCGGAGCTGCGAAGGGACCCCATTGTCGGTCGCTGGGTGATCATCGCCACCGAGCGCGCCCGCCGTCCCAACCAGGTCCGGGTGCCCCCCGCGGACCCGCAGCCGGGCTTCTGCCCCTTCTGCCCGAGCAACGAGGCGAGCACCCCGCACGAGGTGTTCGTGGTGGGCCGCGCGGCCGTCCCGGCCGACGTCCCCGGCTGGAAGGTGCGCGTGGTGCCGAACCGCTACCCCGCGCTCATGATCGAGGGCGACCTCGACCGCCAGGCCGAGGGGATCTACGACCGCATGAACGGGGTGGGCGCCCACGAGGTGGTCATCGAGACGCCCGACCACGGCAAGGAGCTCTGCGACCTCGGCGACCACGAGATCGCCGACGTCCTCTTCGCGTTCAAGGCGCGCATGCTGGACCTGCGCAACGACATGCGCCTGCGCTACATCCTGCTCTTCAAGAACCACGGCTCGGCCGCCGGCGCGACGCTCGACCACTCGCACAGCCAGCTCATCGCCCTGCCCATCACCCCGCGGCAGGTGGCCGACGAGATCGAGGGGGCGCGCCGGCACTACGAGCACCGGGAGCGCTGCATCTACTGCGACATCGTCGGGCAGGAGCGCAAGGACCGCTCCCGGCTCATCTACGAGAACGAGGAGTTCGTGGTCTTCGCCCCCTGGGCGCCGCGCAGCCCCTTCGAGACCTGGATCGTGCCCAAGCGGCACGAGTCCAACTTCGAGGCGGAGCCGCGCGAGCGGCTGGGATTCGCGGCCCAGGCGCTGCGCTCCACGCTGCGCCGGGTCATGAGCGCGCTCGGACGCCCGGCCTACAACTTCATGGTCCACACGAACCCGCTGCGCGACGCCGCCAGCCCTTCCTACCACTGGCACATCGAGGTGATGCCGGCGCTGACGCAGGTGGCCGGTTTCGAGTGGGGAAGCGGGTTCCACATCAACCCGGTCCCGCCGGAGGAGGCCGCCGAGTTTCTCCGCAAGGTGACGGTGTAGGGCCACGCGCCTGCCCGGCCCCGCCGCCCCCTCCCATGGACATCCTCTTCGTCTCCGCGGAGGTGGCGCCGTTCTCGAAGACCGGCGGGCTCGGCGACGTCTCGGCGGCGCTGCCCGCGGCGCTGTCGGACCGCGGCCACCGCGTGGCGGTGGTGACCCCGCGCTACGGAAGCGTCGATCCCGCAGCCCACCGGCTCGAGCGGCTGCCCTTCGCGCTCGGGGCGCGCGGGGAGTGGTGCGGGGTCTCCGTTCGCCGCGGGCGCCCCGATGTGTACCTGCTCGAGCACGAGGCCTACTACGGGCTGCGTCGCGGGATCTACGGGGAGGGCGGGCGAGATTACGAGGACAACCACCGCCGGTTCGCCCTCCTGTCCCGGGCAGCGCTCGAGCTCCCGGGAGCGCTCGGCTGGCGACCCCGGATCGTCCACCTGAACGACTGGCAGACGGCGCTCGCCGCCTGGTCGCTGCGGGCGGAGCACGCCGCCGACCCGTGGCTCGAGGGCGCCCGGAGCGTCTTCACCATCCACAACCTCGCCTACCAGGGGATGTTCCCGAAGCGGGTGATGGAGGACGTCGGACTGCCCTGGGACCTCTTCACCTTCGACCGGGGCGTCGAGTTCCACGACCAGGTGAACTTCATGAAGGCGGGGCTCAACTTCGCCGACGCCCTCACCACCGTGTCCCCCAACTACGCCCGGGAGATCCTGACCGTCGAGGGAGGCTACGGCCTCGACACGGTGCTGCTCGGCCGACGCCGGGACCTCGTCGGCATCCTGAACGGGATCGACGCCCGGGAGTGGGACCCGGCGGCCGACCCGCACCTGCCGGCGCGCTACTCCGCGCGGGACCTCCGCGGCAAGGCGACCTGCAAGAGGGAGCTCCGCCGCGAGCTCGGGCTCGCGCGCGCCGCAGGGGTGCCGCTTCTCGGGCTCGTGGGGCGGCTCGCCGACCAGAAGGGAATCGACCTCGTCGCTGCCGCGCTGCCCGACCTCGTCTCCACCGGCGCGCAGCTCGCGGTGCTCGGCAGCGGGGAGCGGCGCTACGAGCAGCTGCTCGCCGCGGCGGCGGCGGCGCACCCCGGCCGCATGGCGGTCCGCATCGGGTTCGACGAGGGGCTGGCGCACCGCATCGAGGCCGGCTCCGACGCCTTCCTCATGCCGAGCCGCTTCGAGCCCTGCGGCCTGAACCAGATGTACAGCCTGCGCTACGGGACCCCGCCGGTGGTCCGGGCCGTCGGAGGCCTCGCGGACACGGTGGAGGACTACGACGGTCGGGGCCGCGGGACCGGGTTCAAGTTCACGCCGCTCGACCCGGCCGCCCTCGTCGCCGCGGTCCACCGCGCGCTCGACGCCTGGCGCGACCGGCGCGCCTGGCGCGGGCTGCAAACGCGCGGCATGGCCGTCGACTTCTCCTGGAGCGGGAGCGCCGCGCGCTACGAGGAGCTGTACCGGCGGCTCGGGGCCGGATGACCCGGCCGGCCGTCAGGGCCGGCGCGTGTGCGTCGGGGCCGCGGTGACGCGGTAGAAGGCTCGGTCCGCCACCCGGTCCGCCCGGTAGGTCCGGTCGAGGTACAGCCAGAAGATGTCCCCGGAGTCCCTCTCGAGCGCCTCCGGGTGGCGCTGCGCCAGGTACCAGAGCCCGGTCTCCGTGACCATCGGGCTGCCGTCGCGAGTGGCGTAGATGAGGCCCCAGGGGGCCCACGGGTTCGTATCCCACATGGACTCGCGATTAGCACGCGGGCCGCCGTCCCACAACCGGCGTCCTCGCGCGGGAGCTACTCGAGGCCGCGGGCGCGCAGCCGCTCGTCGCTCTCCCCGCGGAGGTGCCCGACCTCGTGGAGCAAGGTGACCCTCACCTGCTCGGTGAGCTCGCCGCGGTCGCGGGCGAAGCGCAGCAGGTTGCGGCGGTAGAGGACGATGGAGCGGCAGGCCGGCCCCTCCTCCGGCGGGCACGGCTCGCCCACCGGCGTGCCCCGGAACATCCCCAGGATGGAGGGAGAGAGCGGCGGCTCCGATCCGGTGAGGTCCCGGAGCGCCGGGATCTCCTCGACCTCGACCGGCACGCCCTCGAGGGCGCGCCGGTCGGCCTCGGGGAGCAGCGCGATGGCGCTTTTCACCTCGGCCTCGAAGGCCGCCCGGTCCATCTCCACCGGCGGGTTGAGCTCGCGGGGGGCGAGCCGGGCGGCGCGGGCGAGCAGCGTCCGCGCCCTCGCATCCTCGCCGACGCGCTCGGCGATGAGCCCCAGGTGGTGCAGCGACCAGGCGTCGTCGGGCGAGCGGCGCAGCACCGCCTCGAAGGCCCTCCGGGCGGCCGCGAAGCGGCAGAGCTCGAAGAGGGCCACCCCGCGCTCGTAGAGGGCGTCGACGTCTCCCGGCTGCTCCCGGAGCGAGAGCTCCAGGTGCCCGAGCGCTTCCCGGTTGCGGCCCAGGTCGTTCTCCGCCATCCCGGCGAGGAGGTGAAGCCGTGCCGCAAGGACCCGATCCGGGCGGTGCCCCCGCAGCGCCCGCCCGGCGGCGCGGAGGGCGTGGTCGCGCCCGGCCTCGAGGGCGTCGCGGTCGGCGAGGTGGGTGACGTAGATCTCGGCCGCCGCCGACAGGGTGGCGAGGTCGTCGGGGCTCGCCGCGAGCGCCCGGTCCACCGCGGCGCGCGCGTCGGCGCCGCGGTCGAGCTCCGCGAGCGCGAGCGCGCGCTCGAGCAGCGCCGCCTGGCTGCGGGGTGCGGCCTCGAGCGCCTCCTCGGCGCAGGCGAGCGCCTGCTCCGCGCGTCCCGCGTCCCGCTCCTCGCCTGCCCGGTCGGCGAGGGCGGCCGCGGACGGGGCGGCCACGCCCGGCAGGCAGGGCGGAGGGGCGGGCCGGACGTGGGCGAGCTGTCCCGTGGCGGCCGCAACCCCGGCGGGGGCCCCGGCGTCCGCCGCCCCCGCGGGCGGGTTCCGGGGCGAGCAGGACGCGATGAGGAAGAGCGCGAGGGCGCGCCTCGCGAGGGCCGCGGCGGCACGCTTGCCGCGCACGGCGGCACCGAGAGGCGCGTTGCCCAGGGAGGGTCGGAGCATCGATGGGTCGCCTACGTACTCCCGGGGCCGCCGGAGCGCAACACCCGCGTCCCCGGGGGGCACCGGAGCGTTGCAACCCGGTGGTCCAGGGGTATCCTCGCGCGCATGCGAACGTCCGCCGCGCTTCTCGCCGTCGCCCTGGGATGTGCCCGGGCACCCGCCCCCGCCTCCTCGCCCGGCCCGGTCGGGCTCGAGCTGCCCGGCGAGCGCCACCTCCGAAACGTGCGACAGCTCACCTTTGGCGGCCAGAACGCCGAGGCGTACTTCAGCCCCGACGGCAGGCTGCTCATCTTCCAGTCCGCCCGGGACGGGCGCCAGTGCGACCAGGAGTACGTGATGGACACCGAGGGCAAGGGCGTCCGCATGGTCTCCACCGGGAAGGGGCAGGTGACCTGCGGGTACTTCTTCCCGGACGGGAAGCGGCTTCTCTACGCCTCCACCATGGCCACGGCCGAGGGGTGCGCCCCCCGGCCCGACCGCTCGCAGGGGTACGTCTGGCCGCTGCTCGACTACCAGATCTACGTGGCCAACGCCGACGGCACCGACCCGAGGCCGCTCGCGCCCGCGCCCGGCTACAACGCCGAGGCCACCATCTCCGGCGACGGCTGGATCGTGTTCACCTCGACGCGGGACGGCGACCTCGACCTCTACAAGATGCGGCTCGACGGATCGGAGCTGACGCGCCTCACCCGCACGCCCGGCTACGACGGGGGCGCCTTCTTCTCCCCGGACGGCAAGAGCATCGTCTTCCGGGCCAGTCGCCCGGAGGGGGACGCGGAGCTCGCCGAGTACCAGGACCTCCTGCGGCGCAAGCTCGTGCGGCCCGGCAAGCTCGAGATCATGCTCATGGACGCGGACGGATCGAACGAGCGCCAGGTGACGCGGCTCGGCGCCGCCAGCTTCGCGCCCTACTTCTTTCCCGACGGGCGGCGGATCCTCTTCTCGTCCAACGCCGGCGACAAGGCCGGCCGGGCCTTCGCGCTGTGGATGGTGAACGTCGACGGGAGCGGGCTCGAGCGGGTCACCTTCAGCGACAGCTTCGACGGCTTCCCCATGTTCTCGCCCGACGGCAAGCGGCTCGTGTTCGCCTCGAACCGCAACGGCTCGCGCCCGCGCGAGACGAACGTCTTCGTCGCCGACTGGGTGGAGTAGCGGCGGCCCGCGCCCTAGGTTCGCTCCGCGCGCCCGGCTCCGAGGCGCGCGGGCGAAAAGGGCGCCAGGTCGAGCTGCGGCGGCCGGCCCAGCACGGCGCCGGCCACCGCGTCCGCGGTGATGGGGGCGAGCAGGATGCCGTTGCGGTAGTGGCCGGTCGCGTAGAAGAGCCCCTCCGCGGCGCCCGCGCCGAGGATCGGCTCGCCATCGGGCGTCGCCGGGCGAAAGTTCGACCAGGTCTCCACCACCGGTGCGCTCGAGAGCCTCGGGGCGATCTCCACCGCCAGCTCGAGCACGTGCAGGAGGCCGCCCGCGGTGACGGCCTTCTCGAAGCCGGCCTCCTCCATCGTCGACCCGCAGAGGATCCGGCCGTCGGGGCGCGGCACCACGTAGCCCTTCTCCGAGAAGATCACGCGCTCGAGCAGCGGTGGGCGGGTGTCGAGCACGGCGATCTGCCCGCGCACCGGGCGCACCGACCCCGGCGGGAGCAGGTTGCCCTCGACCGCGAGGCTCCAGGCGCCGGCGGCGAGCACCACCGCCGGGGAGGCGATGCGCCCAGACTCGTGGTCGACCCCGGCGACCCGGCCGCGCTCGTAGGCGATGCGCCGCACCTGGCCGGGGACGAAGCGGGCGCCCGCTCGCGCGGCGGCGAGGTGCAGGGCGCGCCCGAGCAGCCGGGGGTCCACCGAGGCCTCCCCGCGGAAGTAGAGCGCGCCGCGGGTCTCCTTCGACAGCGCGGGCTCGAGGCGGCGCGCCGCCTCCCCGTCGAGGACGTCGACCTCGGCGCCGACCTGCGAGAGCTTCAGAGCGCGGCCGGCGAGGACCTTGGCCATCCGGTCGTCGAGGGCGACCTCGAGGGTGCCCCCGGCGCGGAAGCCGACCCAGAGGCCGCTCATCCGCTCCACCTCGTCGACGAAGGCGGGGTAGCGGCCGAGCGAGGCCGCGCACAGGTCGTAGAACGGGCCGGGCTCCACGGCCTCGACGCCGGGCGAGAGGATCCCGCCGGCCGCGCTCGATGCCTCGGCGCCGGGCACGCTCCGCTCGAGCACCACCACCGACTTGCCGGCCTGCGCGAGCCGCAAGGCCACCCCGCAGCCCTGCAGGCCCGCGCCCACCACCACCGCGTCCGCGTTCATGGCCGCCGACGGTAGCGCCGGCGGCCGCGGCGGCCAAGGGCCTGTGGGGGTCGCAGGAGCTGCGGGGGAGGAGTCGGCCCGCGACTACTCGGAGGCGGCCGGGTGTGCGCCGTTGCCGAGCAGGCCGTGGAGCAACAGGTCGGAGATGTGACGCTTCCAGTCGTCGCGCGTCGGGCCCGGCGGGGAGAGGAAGGGGCGCGCCGCCTCCTGTGCCGCCGCCGCCAGCGCGGCGAGCGCGCCCACGGTGAGCACCGCCATGGACGGGTCCACCTCGCTGCGCAGCGCGTGCCCGTTGCCGGCCCGCAGGGCTTCCGCGACGCCGACGACGGGTGCGGCGACGCTCGGATCGCTCGCCACGAGCTCGCTCAGGAAGGGCCCGCCGTCGAGGTACTCGCGGATCAGGATCTGGCGAGGCCTCCGGGTCGGCGAGGCGCGTCTCCAGGTAGGCCTCGACCACGCCGGCCGCGCCGCCCGACTCGGCGAGCAGCTCGGTGATCTGCTGCATGTTGCCGACCCAGATCGACTTCAGGATCTCGAGGTAGAGGGCCCGCTTCGACGCCCAGTGCCGGTAGAGCAGCGCGACGTTGCAGCCCGCCCGCCGCGCGATCCCCTGCACCCGCGCGCCGTGGTAGCCGCGCGTGGAGAACTCGGTGCGCGCCGCCGACCAGAGGCGGACCGCGATTCCCTTCGACGGCGAAGAGTGCTGTTCGGTGTGGGGCGTCATGCCCTCCATGCAAACAATCTTGTGCGCGGAATTGACCGACGTCAAGTCCAACCCCTTTGGGGTGCATGCCGGCAGGGGTGGGTGGTAGAGGGTGTGGCGGAGTCCCCGAGTGCCCCGCGCCGTCCTCCACCTCGACCTCGACGCCTTCTACGCCTCGGTCGAGCAGCTCGACGACCCGTCGCTGCGGGGAAGGCCGGTCATCGTCGGGGGCACCTCGCGCCGGGGAGTGGTGTGCGCGGCGAGCTACGAGGCGCGCCGCTTCGGCGTTCGGTCGGCCATGCCGACGGCCGAGGCGCACCGCCTCTGCGCCGAGGGGGTCTTCCTGCCGCCGAGGTTCGACCGCTACGGGGAGATCTCCCGCGCCGTGTTCGGGATCTACCGGCGATTCACGCCGCTCGTGGAGCCGCTCTCCCTCGACGAGGCCTTCCTCGACGTGACGGCGAGCCGCGCGCTGCACGGCGAGGGCAGCGCCATCGCCGCCGCGGTTCGCCGGCTCGTCCGCGGCGAGACCGGCCTCACCGTCTCGGCGGGGGTGGCGGACTGCAAGATGGCCGCGAAGGTGGCGAGCGACATCGGAAAGCCCGACGGGCTCGTGGTGGTCCCGGAGGGCGGCACGGCCGCGTTCCTGGCGCCCCTGCCGGTCTCGAGGCTGTGGGGCGTCGGAAAGGTGACCGAGGCGGCGCTGCGCAAGCTCGGGGTCGGCACCATCGGGGACCTGGCCGCCTTCCCGGAGGCCGTGCTCGTGGCCCGCTTCGGGGCGCAGGGCTCCCACATGAAGGCGCTCGCGCGCGGGGACGACCCGCGCCCGGTCGTCCCGGACGAGGAGGCGAAGAGCATCGGGGCGGAGGACACCTTCGAGCACGACCTGCGCGGGGCCGAGGCGCTCTACCCCCACCTCCTCGAGCAGAGCGAGCGAGTGGCGCGGCGGTTGCGCGACGCCGGCAAGCGTGGGCGCACCGTCACCCTGAAGCTCAAGTACTCCGACTTCACCCAGGTGACCCGCCGCACCACGCTCGCGGCGGCGACCGACGACGCATCCGCGGTCTACCACGCCGTCCGCGCCGACCTCGGCCGCGCCGACCTCGACCTCCCGGTGCGCCTCACGGGGGTCTCGGTCTCCGGGTTCGACGAGGGGCCGGCGCAGCTCGCGCTCTTCGCCGCGGGGCCCGGGGAGGCCGCGGCTCCGGCGGACGGGCGGCGCGAGGCCCTGAACGCGGCGCTCGACGCGCTCGCGGCTCGCTTTGGCGAGGGAGCGGTGAAGCCGGCCACGCTCGCCGAGGAGCGTCCCGAGACGGTGCGCGGATCCATCCGCTGGCCGACCCGCGGAGGCAAGGGGCCGGCCGGCGGCGGCCGATGATCCCGCCTAGAACGGCCAGAGCGGCCGGCCGTAGTGCCAGAAGGGCCAGGGCACGGCCGCCGCCGCGAGCAGCAGGGCGGCGCCGTAGGCGAGAGCGGCCCGGCGGTGGCGCGAGGCGTCGTCGGGCGCGCGGCGGGCGAGCACGCTGCCCGCGTGGGCGGCCACGGCGACGAGCAAGCCCGTCAGCGGGTGGGAGATGGCCCAGTAGCGGAAGCCCGGCTCGGCGAGCGTCCGCGCGGGGTCGGCGTGGCCGATGGGGGTGAACGGGGAGAGGAAGAAGTAGAGGAGGAGCCCGAGCAGGACCTGCAGGTCGACGCTCGCCGAGAGCGCGACGCCCGCGACTCGCGCCGGGCGGGCGAAGGGCCCGCCGAGGAGCCAGCCGCGCCAGGTCACGGCGACGGCGAGTACCGCGGAGAGGAGCACCGCCCAGCGGACGAGCGAGTGAAGGGCGAGGACGACCGTGTACATGAATGACCTCGGCGGGCGTTTGGAGCCCGCGGCGGCGGTGACTAGTGGCGCATCGGCGGCGGCCCGGCGGCGCGGCGGACGCGATCGAGGATCTCCTCCATGCCCACGCTCTTCGGGACGTATCCCTGCGCCCCGAGCAGCTCCGACTCCCACTCGAACCCGTAGGCCGAGAGGATGAGGATGGGGATGTGGGAGCTCTTGGCGTCCTTGCGCATGCGCTCGACCACCCCCCAGCCGTCGAGCACCGGCATCTTCAGGTCGAGCAGCACGATCCCGGGGGCCTCGTCGGCGACGCGGGCGAGCGCCACCTCGCCGTTCTCCGCCTGCTGCACCGGGTAGCCCGCCTCGGAGAGCACCTCGGAGAGCGCCTCCCGGAAGTCGTCGTCGTCGTCGACGACGAGGATGTACTGGCCGGGCGTCATGCCGCCCCCGGGCGCGCCCGGAGCAGGCCGGCGATCTCGAGGGCGATGCGGCGCGCGTCGCCGAGGCGGTCCGGGTCGAGCGTCACGGCGCCCACCACGGGGTGGCCGCCGCCGCCGTAGCGCTCGCAGATCTTGGAGATGTCGTGCGCCCGCGTCTCGCGGGCCCACGGGTTCGAGCCGACCGAGACCTTGGAGCGCTTCGCGTCGTGGGAGAGCACCACCGTGTAGCGAGCCTCGGGGAAGAGGTAGTAGACGATGAACTTGTTGCCGGCCTCGATGCCCGCCTCGGCGAGGTCGACGAAGGCCACGCCGTCCTCGACCCGGGTCGCCCGGCGCACCTCCTCGATGGACCGGAAGTGCCGGTCCAGGATGGGCTGGAGCGGCTCCGAGACCCACGGCTCTTTCGCGATCTCCCCGAGCGGGCGGGTGGCGAGCGCCTCGATGAGCCTCGTCGGGAGCCCCGGATCGCGGCTCGCCTCGAGCAGCGTCATGATGCGGAGCGCCGGCTCCTCGAGCCGGACCGCCGACCTCGGCGGAGGGGAACCGGGCCGAGTCGATGAGGTCGGCCCATTCCACGAGAGGCGCCAGGTCCTTCGCCGCGAACCCGAAGCGAGCCGCGGTGACCCGGGCGATGAAGCCGCAGCACGAAGGCGCCGCGGGGTCCCAGAACTTCTGGCCGCTGCGGTCGGCCTCGAACTGCGCGCGCCAGTCGGGCCGGTGGAAGGCGCTCTGGTGGTGGTCGAACCACCAGTCGAGGCGCGGGGACGGCGAGTACCGGAAGTCGACCACCGCGTTCACGTCGGCGTCGAAGGCGTCGGGCGGGAACGGGTCGCCCTCGTGGTGCTGCACCGGCTGGCGATCGATGCGGGTGAGCCGCGACCCCTCGCGCGCCTCGAAGAAGCGGCCGAGGAAGGCGGCCGAGGCGCATCCGTCGAAGCAGTTGGCGTGGTAGAGGATCTTGAGCCGCATCACCGCGCCGAATGTAGGAACGACGCGCCGCGGCGTCAACGGGAGCCTCGCGGTCGATTGGGGCGCCGCCCGAGACCCGGCATCCCGGGTCTGGCCCGCCCGCCCCGCCGGCGCCGCGACGGGGCGCCGCCCTTTGTCGACGGCACCGGGGCGTCGCGTTAGACTCCGCGGCGATGGAAGCCATTCGCGTCGGGGCGCTCCTCGACGACAAGAAGTTCGACCTGCGGCTCGCGCTCGTGGCGGGCAAGCAGGGCCTTTCGCGGCGCGTGAGCTCGGCCCGCATCCAGAAGCCGGGCCTCGTGCTGGCGGGCTACACCGAGTACCTGCACCGCGAGCGCATCCAGGTCTTCGGCAACACCGAGATGAGCTACTACCGCACGCTGCCGCGGGACCGCCGGGTGGAGCTCATCCGGGCCTTCTTCGGCCAGGACGTGTCCTGCCTGGTGGTGACGAAGGACCTGGAGGTCCCCGCGGAGATCGTCGCCGCGGCGGAGGAGGCCGGGGTCCCGCTGTTGCGCTCGAGCCACCTCTCCTCGACCTTCATCGAGAACATCCAGAGCTACCTGGAGGACCAGCTCACCGCCAGCACCTCCATGCACGGGGTGCTCCTCGACGTGCTCGGCGTCGGCATCCTCCTGCTCGGCAAGAGCGGCATCGGCAAGAGCGAGATCGCGCTCGACCTCGTCATGCGCGGCCACCGCCTGGTCGCCGACGACATCGTCGACGTGAAGCGCCGGACCCAGGACTCGGTGATCGGGTCCGGCAGCGAGATCATCAAGCACCACATGGAGATCCGCGGCCTCGGCATCATCAACATCAAGGACCTCTTCGGCGTCGCCGCCATCCGCGAGCGGAAGAAGATCGAGATCGTGCTGGAGCTGGTGGAGTGGGACCCGAGCGTCGAGTACGATCGCCTGGGCGTGGACGAGAGGAAGTTCCGCATCCTCGACGTCGAGATCCCGATGCTGGTGGTGCCGGTCCGCCCGGGCCGCAACATGACCACCATCATCGAGGTGGCGGCGCGCAACCACCTCCTCAAGCTCCAGGGACACCACTCGGCGCGCGAGTTCCAGGAGCGTCTCAACCGCGCCATCGCGCTCCCGCCCGAGGGCGGCGGTGGCGGGACGGACGTGGAATGACGGGGCAGGCCGCCGGGGCGCCCCCCTCGCCCCAGACGCAGGTGGTGATCCTCACCGGGGTCTCCGGCTCGGGCAAGACGACCGCGCTGCGCGCCCTCGAGGACGGCGGCTTCTACTGCATCGACAACTTCCCCATCGTCTTCCTCGAGAAGCTCGTCGAGCTCATCGGCCACACCGCCGGCGAGGTGTCGCGCCTCGCGCTCGTGGTGGACGCCCGCGAGGGCCGCTTCCTTCGCGACGCGCCGCGCATCATCGAGGAGGTCCGGGCCCACGGCGGCGACGTGGTGGTGCTCTACCTCGACGCCTCGGACGAGTCGCTCGTGCGCCGCTACTCGGAGACCCGGCGGCGCCACCCGCTCGCCGGCGAGTCGGGGAGCGTGCCGGAGGGCATCGCCGCCGAGCGCAAGGCGCTCGCCGGCCTCAAGGCGCTCGCCGACGAGGTGGTGGACACCACCCAGCTGAACGTCCACGAGCTGAAGCGGCTTGCCCACAACCGCTTCGTCGGCTCCGGCGCGGCCACCATGGGCGTCACGCTCGTCTCCTTCGGCTTCCGCACCGGCATCCCCACCCACGCCGACCTGGTGCTCGACGTCCGGTTCCTCCCCAACCCGTACTTCGTCCCGGACCTGAAGCCGTTTCCGGGCACCGACCCGCGCGTGCGCGACTTCGTGCTGGCCCAGGAGGACGCCCAGCGATTCCTGGAGAAGGCCGACGACCTGGCGAGCTTCCTCATTCCGCGCTACCGCGCCGAGGGGAAGACCTACCTCACCGTGGCCGTCGGCTGCACGGGGGGGCGTCACCGCTCGGTGGCCATCGCCGCGGAGCTCGCCGTGCGGCTCGGTCGCCGCGGTATCCCGGTCCGGGTCTGGCACCGCGACGTGGAGAAGGAGTAGCGCGGCCAATGGTCGGGGTGGTCATCGCGACGCACGGGAGGCTGGCGGACGAGCTCATCGCCTGCGCCGAGGCAATCGTCGGGAAGCTGCCGCGGATGAGGGCGGTGACCCTGTCGGCGGGCGTGCCCATCGACGAGGCGCGCGACGCCCTGGCGGTGGCGATCCACGAGGTGGACGAGGGGGACGGCGTGCTCGTGCTCACCGACATGCTCGGCGGGACCCCGGCGAACATGGCGCTCGGCTTCCTCGAGGACCGGGTCGACGTGGTGACCGGCGTCAACCTCCCCATGCTCCTCAAGCTCTCCACCTGCCGCTCGGCGGGCGCGTCGCTCGCGGACCTCTCCCGGCTCATCGCCGCCTACGGGCAGAAGAACATCACGCTCGCGAGCGAGCTGCTGCGCGCCAAGGTGCGCTCGGGCGGCGAGGACCCGTGATCGCGCTCGTGCGCGTGGACAACCGGCTGGTGCACGGGCAGGTGCTCGTCACCTGGGTCCCCCACCTGAAGGCGGCGCGGATCGTCGTCGCCGACGACGAGGCGGCGAAGAACGCGCTCGCCCGGGCGGCCCTGACGCTCGCCCTGCCCCCGGAGCTGGAAGCCTCGATCGAGCCGCTCGCGGCCGTCGACTGGGGCGCGCTCGCCGCCTCCCCGCGGCCGGTGATGGTGGTGGTGCGCGACGTTGCCGACCTGGAGCGGGCGCTCGCGGGAGGCCTGTCCCCGGCGCTCGCCGGGCGCCTCAACCTCGGCAACGTCCACTACGCCGAGGGCCGCCGCCAGGTGACGGCGTCGGTCTTCCTGTCCGGCGACGAGCTCGAGGCGCTGCGGAGGCTCGGGGCCGCCGGGTTCTCGGTCGAGGCCCGCGCCGTGCCGAGCGACGCCGGGCTCGATCTTCCCGAGATCGAGCGGCGCTGGGCCGCCGCCAGCTGATAGGATGGCGTCGGCGTGGATTACCTCATCGTCGCGGTCGTCGCCGGCCTGGCGGCGGTGGAGCGCAAGGGCTTTCTCCAGGCGATGCTCTCCCGCCCGGTGGCGCTCGCGCCCCTGACGGGACTCGCGCTCGGCGACCTGCACGGAGGCCTCCTGCTCGGCCCGCCTCTCGAGCTCCTCTGGCTCGGCGCCGTGAACCTGGGCGCGGCGCTCCCCCCGCACGAGGCACTCGGGGCGGCCGCCATCGCCGGCGGCGCCGTCCTCGCGGGCCGCGCGCTCGGGACCGGCGTCACCCCGGCCGTGGCCTGCCTCACGCTGGCGCTCGTCGGGGCGCTCGCCGCGCTCGGCCGCACGTCGGACCGCCTCATCGAGGAGTGGAACGTCCACCTCGCGGCCCGGGCGGAGAGGCTGCTCGCCCGCGGCGAGGTCCGGTCCGCCGCGCGGGTCAACCTGCAGGGGCTCTTCCTCCCCTTCGCCGTGTCCTTCGTGCTGGCGCCGCTCGCCGCGGGCGCGGCGGTCCTCTTCGTGCCCGCCGCGCTGCGGCGCGTCCCCGGTGCGCAGGGGCCGCTCTCGCTCGGCTGGGCGGCTCTCTGCGGCCTCGCCGCCGCCGCCGGCGCCCGGGCCTTCCGGACCCAGCGGGGCCTCGGCCTCTTCGCCACCGCCCTGGCACTCTCCGTCGTGGCGGCCCGCGTGCTAGGGATATGGCGGTGAGCGTCTCGAGGGCCACCCTCCGCCGGGTCTTCTGGCGCTGCCTGCTGCTCCAGGCGGCCTGGAACCGGCGCGGCATGCAGAACCTCGGCTTCGCCTACGCCATCGACCCGGCGCTGCGCGCCCTCTACCCCGACCCGGCGCTCCGACGCGAGGCGCTGCGCCGGCACCTCGCCACCTTCAACTGCCACCCGTACACCGCCGCGGCCATCGTCGGCGGGGCCGTGAGCCACGAGGAGAAGGTCGCGGCCGGAGAGGAACCGGCCCAGGCGCCGCTCGAGTACAAGCAGGTGCTGCAGGGGCCGCTCGCGGCCGTGGGGGACGGCTTCTTCTGGGCCGGCCTTCGCCCGTTCTTCGGGGCGCTCGGCGCGGTCGGGACGCTGCTATTCGGGTGGCCTGCGCTCGCGGTGGCGGTGGTCGCCTACAACGCGATCCACCTGTGGCTCCGCTGGACGCTGTTCTCGGCCGGCTACCGGTCGGGCGACGCGATCGTGGAGCGGATCGCGGCGCTCCGCCTGCCGCGCTGGGCCGGGCGCCTGCGCGACGCCGGCGCGGTCCTCGCCGGCGCCGCCGGGGCGCTGCTCGCGCGGGAGGCCGGCGCGGGCACCGGGGCGGCCGCGGGCGCGGTGACGCTCGTGGCGGCCGCCGGCGGGTGGTGGGCCCTGTCGCGGGGAGCGCGGCTGCTCCCGAGCGCCTACGGTGCCATGCTCCTCGGAGCGTTGGCGGGGACGGCGCTCGCGCACCTGGGCGGAGGGCCCTTTTGACATGCAGCGAATCGAGCGCACCTTCACCATCGTGAACTCGCTCGGGCTGCACGCCCGGCCCGCGGCCATGCTGGTGCAGGCCGCCAACCGCTTCCAGAGCGAGGTGCAGCTCGAGAAGGACGGCACCCAGATCAACGCCAAGAGCATCATGGGCGTCCTCACCTTGGCAGCCTCCAAGGGATCGACCATCCTGCTCGTGTGCGAGGGCGACGACGCCTCGCAGGCGATGGAGGCGATTGCGAAGGTGATCGAATCGGGATTCGGAGAGAGGTGACATGGCCGGCGCCACCACCTTGAAGGGCCTGCCCGCCTCGCCCGGGATCGCCGTGGGGCGGGCCTGGACGCTGGATCGGCGCAAGGTCCGCACCCCGCGGCGCAAGCTCGCGCCCGAGGAGGTCGAGCCAGAGCTCTCCCGCCTGTCGGCTGCGCTCGAGCTCTCGGTGCGCCAGCTCGAGGACGTCCGCACCAAGGTCGCCGCCGCCGAGGGCGCCGAGCACCTCGCCATCATCGACGTGCACCGCGCCATGCTGCGCGACCCCGCGGTCGTCGACGAGGTGCGGCGCCTCGTCCGCGACGAGCGGGTGAACGTGGAGTGGGCGGTGAAGCGCGCGGTCCGCAAGATCAAGGGCTCCTTCAGCCCGGACGACGAGTTCTTCCGGGAGAGGCGCTCGGACGTCGACTACGTCGGCGAGCGCATCATCAAGAACCTCCTCGGACAGGGCGTGGACGTGCACGAGGCGCCTCCCGACGGCTCGGTGATCCTGGCCCGCGACCTCTCCCCGGCCGACACCGCGCTGCTCCTGCACGACCGGCGGGTCGCCGGGCTCGTCACCGACGTCGGCGGCACCACGAGCCACACCGCCATCGTGGCCCGCGCGCTCGAGATCCCGGCGGTGGTGGGGACGGGCCGCGCCTCGTCGGTGGCCCAGCGCGGCGACTGGGTGGTGATCGACGGGAGCCGCGGCATCGTCGTCCTGAACCCGTCGGCGGGCGAGCGCGCCGACTACGAAGCGGCACGCGCGCGGCGGCTGGAGCGCGAGGCCGACCTGGCGCGCCTGAAGGATCTCCCCGCGACCACGCAGGACGGGGTCTCGGTGCAGATGCTCGGCAACATCGAGTTCGGCGAGGAGGTGCCGGGGCTGCTCTCCCACGGAGGCCAGGGCGTTGGACTCTACCGCACCGAGTTCCTCTACCTGGGGCGCGACGCGCTGCCGCGCGAGGAGGACCACTACCGCGACTACCGCCGGATCCTGGAAAGGATGGGGGACCGGCCGGTCACGGTGCGCACCTTCGACCTCGGCGGCGACAAGCTGCCCGCCGGGCAGCGGGACCACGCCGAGAACCCGGCGCTCGGGCTGCGGGCCATCCGCTACTGCCTGCGTCACCCGGACCTCTTCGGGGCCCAGCTCCGGGCGCTGCTGCGGGCAGGCGCCCACGGGAACCTCCGCATCATGTTCCCCATGGTGAGCGGCGTCGCCGAGGTCCGCGCCGGCAAGCGCATGCTGCTCGAGGCGCGCGAGGACCTGGCGCGGGAGGGGATCGAGACCCCGCTCCCGCCGGTGGGCGTCATGGTGGAGCTTCCGAGCGCCGCCATGCTCGCCGACCGGCTGGCGGCGGAGGTCGACTTCCTCTCCATCGGCACGAACGACCTCATCCAGTACACGATCGGCGTCGACCGGCAGAACAAGGACGTCGCCTACCTGTACAAGCCGCTCCACCTGGCGGTGCTGCGCGTCCTCAAGTTCGTCTGCGACGCCGGGCGCGACGCCGGGATCCCGGTCTCGATGTGCGGGGAGATGGCCGGGGAGCCGCTCTACACGCTCGTGCTCCTCGGGCTCGGCTTTTCCGAGCTCTCCATGAACGGCCCGTCCATCCCGCTCGTGAAGCGAGTGATCCGCTCCGCCTCTTCGGCCGAGGGCCGGGAGCTCGTCGCGAGGCTCATGAAGCTCACGGCCGCCGACGAGATCGAGCGCGAGGTCCGCGCCGAGATGACCCGCCGCTTCCCCGGCCTGTTCGAGACCGGGGCCGAGGTGGGCCCGGTGAGCGGCTGACCGTCCCCTCGCCTCGGGACCCCCTCCGCCTTGACACCCCATGCGGGGCGGCACTAAGTTTCCGACCTTCCGCCGAAGGGACCCCCCATGCAGAGCGACTTCCTCTTCACCTCGGAATCCGTGACCGAGGGCCATCCCGACAAGATGGCGGACCAGATCTCCGACGCCGTGCTCGACGCGGTGATCTCCCAGCACCCGACCGGACGCGTCGCCTGCGAGACCCTGCTCAAGACCGGCTACGTGATGATCGCGGGCGAGATCACCACCACCGCCCGGCTGGACTACCAGCGGCTCGCGCGCGAGGTGGTGAAGCGAATCGGGTACACGAGCGGGGAGATGGGCTTCGACGGCCACACCTGCGGGGTGCTCGTGGCCGTGGACCAGCAGTCGCCCGACATCGGCCAGGGGGTCGACACCGGCGGCGCCGGTGACCAGGGGATGATGTTCGGCTACGCCTGCGATGAGACGCCGGAGCTCATGCCGGCGCCGATCCACTACGCGCACGCGGTGACGCGCCAGCTCGCCAAGGCGCGCCGCACCGGGCTCGACTTCCTTCGCCCCGACGGCAAGAGCCAGGTCACGGTGGAGTACCGCGGGGGCCGGCGCCCATCGCATCGACGCCGTGGTGGTCTCCACCCAGCACGCCCCCGACGTCTCCAACCGAAAGCTCCACGCCGCGGTGCGCGAGCAGGTCATCGCCCGGGCGCTTCCCAAGCGGCTCATCGACCGGCGCACCAAGATCTACATCAACCCCACCGGGCGCTTCGTCATCGGCGGGCCCATGGGCGACACCGGCGTCACCGGCCGGAAGATCATCGTCGACACCTACGGCGGCATGGGCCGCCACGGCGGTGGCGCCTTCAGCGGCAAGGACCCCTCCAAGGTCGATCGCTCCGCCGCCTACATGGGGCGCTACATCGCCAAGAACGTGGTGGCCGCCGGCCTGGCCCGGCGCTGCGAGGTGCAGGTGGCCTACGCCATCGGCGTGGCGGAGCCGGTATCGGTGATGGTGGAGACCTTCGGGACCGCCACGGCGCCCGAGGCGAAGATCGCGTCCGCCGTGCGCGAGGTCTTCGACCTCACCCCGCGCCAGATCATCGACGGGCTCGACCTGCTCCGCCCCATCTACGAGAGGACCGCCGCCTACGGCCACTTCGGCCGCGCCGAGAAGGACTTCACCTGGGAGCGGACGGACAAGAAGGACGCGCTCCGCGATGCCGCCGGGGGCCGGCGCTCGCGCGTGGCCGCCTAGCGCGACGACCGCCCGGGGGGGAGCACCATGGGTGTCATCGCCGCCGTCGCCCTGGGCATCGTCCAGGCGATCACGGAGTTCCTGCCGGTCAGCTCCACCGCCCACCTGCTCGTCGCGGGCGAGCTGCTCGGGGAGAGCCTCGCCGACCCCCGCTTCCGCGCCTTCGTCACCATCATCCAGACCGGCACGACGCTGGCGGTGCTCGTCTACTTCCGCGAGGACCTCTGGCGCATCGGCCGCGCCTGGCTCCGAGCGATCGCCACCGGGCGCCCGTTCGGCAGCGAGGACGCCCGCCTCGCCTGGTACATCGCGCTCGGCACGGTGCCGGCGGCGATCGTGGGCAAGCTCCTCGAGCGGCGCATCGAGGCGCTCGGGAACGCGGTCATCGCGGCGTCGCTCGTGGGGTGGGGCCTCGTCCTGCTGGCCGCCGAGCGCCTCGCCCGCCACCGTCGCACGCTCGCCCAGGTCGGCGCCGGGGACGCGCTCGCCATCGGGCTCGGCCAGGCGATGGCCCTCGTGCCCGGCACCTCGCGCTCCGGAAGCACCATCACCGTGGGGATGCTGCTCGGCTTCACCCGCGAGGCGGCCGCCCGCTTCAGCTTCCTGCTCTCGGTTCCCATCATCCTCGGGGCGGGGATCTACAAGCTGTGGAAGGCGCTGCCGGTGCTTCGCGGCGAGCCCGCCTGGAGCACTGCCACCGCCGTGGGCACGGCCGTCGCCGCGGTCTTCGGCTACGCGGTGATCGGCTGGCTGCTGAAGTGGCTGCGCACCCACACCACCTACGTGTTCGTCGCCTGGCGACTGGCGATGGGGCTCGCCATCGCCGTGATGCTGTGGAAGGGCGTCCTTCCGCGGGACGACGAGGGACCCCCGGTCCCGCCGGCGGCCGAGGCCCGATGACCCTCGGGGAGCTCCGGCGCGCGCTCGCCGGCCGCGCCTTCGGAAGCCTGGACCTCCCCGCCATCGCGCCCTACTACCTCCGGACCGATGGCGGGCTGCGCGAGGCGGCCGTGCTCGTGCCGCTCTTCGACCGGGGAGGGGCGCCCCACGTGCTGCTCACCCGGCGCCGCCCGGAGCTGCGCCACCACCCCGGCCAGATCTCCTTCCCGGGAGGGCAGGTGGACCCGGGCGAGGATTCCCTCTCCGCCGCGCTCCGGGAGGCGCGCGAGGAGGTGGGGATCGATCCGGCCGACGTGGAGCTGCTGGGGAGGCTCAGCGAGGCGCTCGTCATCGTCACCGGGTTCCGCTTGACGCCCTGGGTGGGCGTCGTGCCATACCCCTACCGCTGGACGCCGCACCCGGGCGAGGTGGCCGAGACGCTCGAGGTTCCGGTCGCCGAGCTCCTGCGCCCCGGGGCGCACCGCACCGAGAAGCGCGAGGTCCACGGCATGCTGCACGAGGTGCACTTCTTCACGCTCGGGCCGGACACCGTCTGGGGCGCGACGGCGCGCGTCCTCGCCGAGCTGCTCTCCGCCTGGAGGCCCGCATGAGAATCTATCCCGTGGTGATGGCCGGCGGCTCCGGGACCCGCTTCTGGCCGCTCAGCCGCAAGGACCGCCCCAAGCAGTTCTTGGCCCTCGACGGGGACAAGCCGCTGTTGGCGGCGACCGTCGACCGGCTGCCCCCGCTCGCGCGGATCGGCGAGACCTACGTGGTCTGCGGGCCGAATCACGCGGCGACGGCGCGGCAGATCCTGAGGAAGCTCCCGAAGGACAACCTCATCGTCGAGCCCTGCCCTCGGAACACTGCCCCGTGCGTCGGCCTGGCGGCGCTTCACGTGAGGCGCAGGGACGCGAAGGGCGTCATGGCGATGCTGCCCGCCGACCACCACGTGGCCCGCCCCGAGGACTTCCGCGAGGCGCTCCTCGCGGGGGCGCGGCTCGCCGCCGCCGGGGCGGTGGTGACCATCGGCATCCGGCCGGACCGGGCGGAGACGGGCTACGGCTACCTGAAGGTGGGCGCGCGCCTCGCCGCCATCGGAAGGGGGAAGAAGGCCTTCCACCCTGCCCGCGTCGAGCGCTTCGTGGAGAAGCCCGACGTGGTCACCGCCTCCCGCTACCTGGCCGAGGGCGGCTACCTGTGGAACAGCGGCATCTTCCTCTTCCGCGCCGACGTCATCCTCGACGAGATCCACCGCTCCATGCCGGCCCTGGGCGAGCAGCTCGAGGTGATCGACGCGGCCCTCGGGACGCCGGGCTATGCCCGCACGCTGAAGCGCGTCTTCCCGGCGGCGCCCTCCATCTCCATCGACTACGGGGTCATGGAGAAGAGCCACAACATCGCGGTCGTGCCGGCCTCCTTCGGCTGGAGCGACGTGGGCAGCTTCGCGGCGCTCTCGGAGGTGCACGAGCTCGACGACCTCGACAACGTGAAGCAGGGCGACGCCATCGTCATCGAGGGTCACCGCAACGTGGTGGTCGCCCTCGGGTCGCGCCCGGTCACGGTCGTCGGCGTGGACGACGTCGTGGTCGTCGACGCAGGCGACGCGGTGCTGGTGGTCAGGAAGGACAGGGCCCAGGACGTGCGCCGCGCGGTCGAGGAGATGAGCCGCCGGGGGCGGGACGACCTCCTCTAGGCTCCGCCCGTGACGCCGCGCGTCGGGGCGCCCGGGAGAGGCCGCGCCGGCCCCGTGCCCGCGCGTCGGATATGATGCGGTCGCCCCCGAGGAGGAGACCCATGCCCGACGTGTCCCCGACCATCTTCCGCGAGTACGACATCCGTGGGCTCGTGGACCAGGACCTCACCGAGGACGCCGTCCGGCTGGTGGGGCGCGCGCTCGCGAGCGAGGTCCGCGAGAAGCGCGGCCGCCGCGTCGTGGTCGGTCGCGACTGCCGCGAGTCCGGGCCGCGGTTCGCCGCGGCGATGATCGAGGGCATCAACTCGGCCGGGATCGACGTCACCGACCTCGGCGTGGTGCCGACGCCGCTCACCTACTTCGCCGCGAGCACGCTGCCGGTGGACGGCCTCTGCATGATCACCGGTTCCCACAACCCGCCCGAGTACAACGGACTGAAGGTGGGCGTCGGGCGGACGACGCTGCACGGCGCCGAGATCCAGGCGCTGCGCGTCCGCATCGAGGATGGGCGCTTCGCGAGCGGCCAGGGGACCGTCGAGGCCCACGACATCGTCACCCCGTACCGGGCGTATGTCCGCCAGAACCTGCGCATGGGACCGCGGCGGCTGCGGGTGGTGGTGGATGCCGGCAACGGAACCGGGGGCGTGGTGGCAGCACCGCTCTTCCAGTCGCTCGGCATCGAGGTGGTGCCGCTCTTCTTGGAGATGGACGGCCGCTTCCCCAACCACCACCCCGACCCGACCGTGGAGAAGAACCTCGAGGACCTGAAGAGGAAGGTGCTCGAGACAGGAGCCGACGTGGGCATCGCCTACGACGGAGACGCCGACCGCGTCGGGGCCGTCGACGAGAAGGGGCAGGTCCTCTGGGGAGACCAGCTCATGATCCTCTTCTCGCGGGCGCTGCTCGCCGAGAACCCGGGGGCGTCCATCGTGGGCGAGGTGAAGTGCTCCATGAGCCTCTACGAGGACATCGCCGCTCGCGGCGGCCGCCCCATCATGTGGAAGGCGGGCCACAGCCTCATCAAGGCCAAGATGAAGGAGGAGGGCGCGCTGCTCGCCGGCGAGATGAGTGGCCACATCTTCTTCGGGCACCGCTGGTTCGGCTTCGACGACG
This sequence comes from uncultured delta proteobacterium, assembly GCA_963754915.1. Lineage (GTDB taxonomy): Bacteria > Myxococcota > Myxococcia > Myxococcales > Anaeromyxobacteraceae > DATJZG01. The sequence goes on from CAVWHZ010000016.1 coordinate 764,430, forward strand.
GGATCTACTCCTCGGCGAGGTTGCTCGAGCTCGTGTCCCGCACGACAGAGCCGGTCTCGGCGCTGCTCGCCGACGTTCCGAAGACCTTCGCCACCCCGGAGATCCGGGTCGACTGCCCCGAGGACAAGAAGTTCGAGCTCGTTCGCCGGGCCCAGGAGTGGTTCCAGAGCCGCTACGAGGCGGTGACCGTCGACGGCGTGCGCGTCGTCTTCCCCGACGGATGGGGCCTCGTGAGGGCCTCCAACACCCAGCCGCTTCTCGTGCTGCGCTTCGAGGCGCGGACGCCGGAGCGCCTCGCCGAGATCGAGTCGCTCGTCTCCGGCAAGGTGGACGAGCTCAAGCGGGAGCTCGGCGCCTAGCGCGGCGGGAGCGGGCCATGGGCGGGCTGGCGCTGGGCATCGACCTCGGAGGGACCAACGCCCGCGCGGCGCTGGTGGACCGCGACAGCGGGACCGTGCTCCGGCTGGAGCGGCACGTGCTCGACGGCCGCTCCCCAGAGGACGTGGTGGCGGTGGTGACCCGTGCCGCCCGCGCCGCGGCCGGCGAGGGCGGCGTGCCCTCGCTCGGGCGCGTGGGGATGGGCGTCGCCGGGCAGGTGCTGGGGGCGAGCGGCGTGGTGCTCAACGCTCCCAACCTGGGCTGGCGGGACGTCCCCCTCGGGGCGATGCTGTCCGCGGCGCTCGGCGCCCCGGTGCGCGTGGTGAACGACCTCTCCGCGGCCGCCTGGGGAGAGAGCCGGTTCGGGGCCGCGCGGGGAGTGAAGGAAGCGCTGGTGGTCTTCGCTGGAACCGGCGTCGGCTCCGGCATCGTGCTCGGGGGCCACCTCCACGAGGGATCCCGCGGCGTCGCCGGCGAGCTCGGCCACGTGAAGGTGCGCCCCCCGCGGCCCGGCGAGCCGCCGCGTCGCTGCGGGTGCGGGATGGTGGGCTGCCTCGAGGCCTACGCGGGGGGCGCGAACCTGGCCGCTCGCGTGCGCGCCGACGTGGCGAGCGGGTCGGCCACGAGCATCCGCGAGCTCGCCGCCGGCGACCTCTCCCGGCTCACCGCCGCCCACGTCGAGCAGGCGTGCGCGGCCGGCGACGGATACGCGCGGCGCCTCTGGGAGGAGATCGGGGAGATGCTCGCGGTCGCCATCGCGAACGCAGTCACCTTGCTCAACCCCGAGCGCGTGGTGCTCGGCGGCGGCGTGCTCCGCGGCAGCCCCACCCTGCGCGAAATCGTCGAGTTTCACGTTCGGGCCGAGGCCTCGCGAACCGCGGCCAGCGGGCTGTCCATCGTCACCGCGGAGCTCGGCGACGAGGCCGGGGTGGTCGGCGCGGCGCTGCTCGCGACGTGAACACCCTCTGGCATCCGATCGGATCCGATGAGGCGGTCGCGAAAAGTGCGCGACCTTCCTTGCACTCGCGATCTGCGCAGGATAATCTGCGTTCGTCTTGCTCGTCGGTCGCCGTTGACCACGTCTCGAGGAGGTACCACATGGCCGCGAAGAAGAAGGTTGCGAAGAAGGCAGCGAAGAAGCCGGCGAAGAAGGGCGCGAAGAAGGCGAAGAAGAAGTAGCGTCGCCTTGCAACGCGCGAGGCTTCCTCGCGCAGCTTGCTGCGGCCGCCTCCGGGCGGCCGTAGTTGTTTCCAGGGCACCGTGTCCCTCCACCATGGCGAGATCGCCGAAGTGGTCGCCGAGCTGGCGCCGCTCGCCGGCTCGCGCGTCGACGCGGTGCGGGTTCACGGCGAGCGGGCGCTGACGCTCGAGCTCCACGGACGGTCCGGCGCGGTGACGCTGCTCGTCTCCGCAGAGGCCGACCGAACGAGGATCCACGTCGCCACGCGGCGGCCTCCGACTCCGGACGAGCCCCACCCCATCCAGGCGCTGCTGCGGCGCGAGATCGAGGGCGCGCGCCTCGCCTCCATCGAGGTGCCGCCCGGCGACCGGGTGGTGGCCCTGCGCTTCGAGCGCGCCGGCGCCTCCACCTCGATCGTCGCCGAGCTCACCGGGCGCCACGGCAACCTCTTCCTCCTCGACGCCGCCGGCGTCATCCGCGCGAGCGCCGGGCGGAACCTGTCGGACCGCCGCCGGCTCGTGCCCGGCGAGCCCTACGCGCCGCCCTCCCCGAGGCCGGCTCCGGCGCCCGAGGGGATCCGCTTCTCCCCGGTGGAGGGGGCGCCCTTCCCGCTCTCGGCGGCCATCGAGGCGAGCTACCGGATCGTCGAGGAGCAGAGGGCGCTCGAGGAGGCCCGGCGGCGCCTGCGCGAGCCGGTGCGCGCCGCCGCGGCCCGGGCGCGCCGCGCCCTCGAGAAGCTCGCCGACGAGGCGGCCCGGGTCCCGGAGGCCGACGGGGACCGCCGCGCCGCCGACCTCGTGAAGCAGAACCTCCACGCCATCCCCCGCGGCGCTCCGCAGGTGACGCTCACCGAGTGGACCGAGGACGGGCCGCGCCAGGTGACCCTGGCGCTCGACCCCGCGCTCTCGCCCCGCGACAACATGGAGCGCTTCTACCGCCGCTACCGGCGCATCGCCGAGAGCGCTTCCCGGGTCGAGGCGCGCATCGCCGAGGTGCGCACGCGGCTCGGCGCGCTCGAGGAGCTGCTCCGCGAGGTCGAGCGCGCGCCACTCGACGGCCTGGGGAGGGCGGAGCGGGAAGCGCGCCGCCTGGGGGCGGCGCCGCGGCCGGCGCGCGCCGCGCGCCGGCGCAGGGAGGAGCCCGCGCTCCCGTACCGCGCCTACCGGTCCGCGGCCGGCCTGCAGATCCTGGTGGGAAAGGGCGCCGCCGAGAACGACCAGCTCACCGTGCGCGTCGCCAAGGGCAACGACCTCTGGCTCCACGCCCGGGGGAGCACCGGCGCGCACGTGGTGCTTCGGCTCGGCAGGGGCCAGGCACCCGACCAGGAGAGCCTCGTCGACGCGGCGCACCTGGCCGCTCACTTCAGCGACGAGCGCGGCGAGGGCACGACGGAGGTCGTCTACACGCGCGCCAAGCACGTCCGCAAGGTCAAGGGCGCTGCCCCGGGGGCCGTCACCTTCAGCCAGGAGCGGACCCTCCTATTGAGGGTCGAGCCGGCGCGGCTCGCGCGGCTGCTGCATTCGGAGGCGGACGCCGCCCCGGCTTGAGGGCCGGCCGCCGCCCCGCGTACCATCCGCAACCGTGGCCGACGCGCCGCTCAACCCGGGGTTCGACGCGCGCGAGGCCTCGCGCGCGCAGCGCCTGGCCGCCGCCGAGCGGCTCGCCGACTCGCTGTCGGTCCACCTCCGGGAGCGGGTGCGTCTCGTGGTCCACGACAACCGTTCCACCATGGTCTCCTACCGTCGCGAAGGCGGCGAGCTCCAGATCCGGGTCCACCACCTGTTCCTCGGCGCGCCCGAGGAGGTCGCCCGGGCGCTCGCCGACTTCGCGGCGGCGCACCGGGCCCCGGCGCGCCGGGCCGCCTGCCGCCGGATCGACGCCTGGGTTCGCGTTCACCGCCAGCGGATCGCTCCAGAGCGCGCCGGCCGCCTCGAGCCCCGCGGCCGCGTGCACCACCTGAAGGACATGTTCGACCGGCTGAACGCGCTCCACTTCGAGGGTGCGGTGGTCGCGCGCATCGGGTGGGGCCGCTCCGGCGCGACGCCGGGCCGCCGCTCCATCAAGACCGGCGTCTACCTCCACCACGCCCGGGCCATCCGCATCCACCCGGCGCTCGACCGCGAGGACGTGCCCGCCTTCTACGTCGAGGCGGTGGTGTTCCACGAGATGCTGCACCAGGTGGTCCCCCCCAGGAGCGCGGCAGCCGCCGCGTCATCCACGGGGCGGACTTCCGCCGCCGAGAGCGCGCCTTCCCGGGGTACGCGCGGGCGCGCGCCTGGGAGCGCGCGAACCTCCACGTCCTGCTCGCCGACCCGCGCCGGCGCTAGGACCTGCGCCTTCTCCACCCGAGCACGGCGAGCAGCGCCGCGAGCGTCCCGAGCGAGACGGCGGCGCCGATCGGCAGGAGCCGGCTGTGGTACTCGAGGCGCAGCGCGTGCCGGCCGGCCGGGACCACGACGGCCTCGAAGGCGTAGTCGGCGCGCAGCAGCGCGGCGGGGCGGCCGTCGAGGGTAGCCGTCCACCCGGGGAAGAACGGGTCGAGGACCACCGCGAGGCCGTCGCGGGGCGCCACCACGGTGGCCGAGAGCGACCCGGAGTCCACCCGGACGTCCGCGGCGGGGACCGGCCCCTGCGGCGCTCCCGGCCCGAGCCCCGGCGGGGGCTCGGGGAGGACGGCGCGATCGCCGGATGCCGCGGCGAGCAGCGGCACCGTGACGCGCTCGTCCGGGGCCACCTCCCAGGAGCCGGTCCAGAAGACCCGGGGGAGGGCCTCGGCCCGGTAGGCCACGAGGGGGTTCTCCCACTCGCGCGCGCCCGTCCCGATCTCCGGAAGCGGCAGGGGGTGGTCCGCCACGACCATCGGGGCGGCGAAGAGCGGCCAGAGTCGCGAGGTCGCGCTCGCCGACGGGAAGGTCGCGTCGCGGTCCATGGGCCCGAGGCGCCTCACCTCGTCGTCCTGGGTGGCCTCGAGCAGGTCGCGCACCCGCTCGATCGACATGGGGCCGTAGCCGGTCACGCCCTCCCATCCCTGCCGCAGCGGGGCGTTGGCCGTGGCCCCCCACTTGGCGAGGACGCCGACGCGCCTCGGGGACGGCGGCGCGGGGACGAGCGGGCGCAGGTCGGTGAGCGGCGGGCCGAGCTGTGCCGTGGGCGCGACTTCGTTGAAGAGGGAGAAGAGCACCCACCCGTCGGCGAAGACGAGCGCGACCGCAGCGGCGCCGGCGAGCGGCCCGCGCAGGCCGCGCGCCACGAGCACGACCCACGCGGCGCCGGCCGCCGCGAGCGCGACCGCGACGCGGGCGTTCTCCCAGGCCGGCGCGCGGTCGAAGGGGAAGGCGCGCGACAGCGGCAGCAGCAGGCAGGCGGCCGCCACGATCGCGAGCGCCGCGAGGGCGCGCAGCGCCCGCCCGCGCGTCGGTGCCGAGCGGAGCGCCTCGAGCCCCTCGGCGGCGAGCAGGGACGCGGACAGGGCGGTGACGAAGAGGGCGCGGGTGGGGACTCGGAAGGAGCCGTACCCCGGGAGCCAGCGGTAGGCGAGTCGGTGGAGGTCGAGCGGCGCACCGTCGCCGAGCGAGAGCCAGATGCCGAGGAGGCCGGCGACGAGGAAGAGCACCGTCCCGCGACGCTTCCACGGGGCCGCGGCCGCGAGCGCCAGCGGCAGGATGCCGACGTACCCCGTCGCCTCCCAGAAGTTGATCCCCCACCGGGGGTCGTAGGCGCGCGGAAGCACGAGCAGCGCGAGCCCCCAGGCGTCGGGCCACTTCCAGCTCGTCGCGAAGGCGTAGTCGACCCCGCTGCTTCGAGGCCCGAGCCGGGAGAGCTCCGCCACCGGCAGCACCGTCACCGACGCGAGCAGCAGGCCCGCGGGCACCACCGCCAGCGCGAGCACCGCGTCGGCGCGAGACTCGCGCCAGAGGGCGGGGGCGAGCCGGAGCGCGTAGAGCCCCGCGACCATGGATCCGAAGAGTGCCATCTGCGGCGATCCGCCCAGCCAGGCGAGGGCGGCGGAGCAGGCGGTGAGGAGCGCGAAGCGTCCCTGTCGGCGCGCAGCGAAGCCCTCGAGCCCGGCGAGCATCCAGGGCCACCACGCGGTGGTGGCGGCGAAGTTCCAGTGGATGAGGTGGACGGTCTGCTTGGCGCCGAGCGCGAAGACGAGCGCGGCGACGAGGCCCGAGGCGGGCCGGAGCCCGCGGAGCCTCATCCAGACGGCCATCCCCCAGCCGGCCACGCACAGGTGGAAGAGCGTCGCGAGCGTGAGCGCCCGCGGGGCGTCCCACGGCAGCGTGAGCCAGGTGGCCGGGGAGAAGATGGCCGCCTGCGGGTCGGCCACGAGCGGGTAGCCGACGAGGAAGCCGCGCTGCCACCCGGGCAGCTCCCCGCGCCGGAGCGCGGCGGCGACCGCCTCCCGGACGCCGAAGAAGAAGAAGCGCAGGTCCGAGCCGGAGAACGCCCACCCGGGCCGGGCCGCCCGCCAGTGGAAGAAAAGCACGAGCGCGGGCACGGCGGCGTACACCGCCCACCAGCCGCCGCCGCGGGCCCTCGAGGGTTCGCTCACCCCGGGGCCCCGGAGGGCGCGGCGCGGGAGAGGCGCAGCCGCGCGGCGAGCCAGACCGCGAGCGCGCCGTAGACGGCGGTGCGGACCACCTCCTCGGCGAGGTACCAGCCGTCGAAGAACCAGAAGACGCCGCGCCCGGAGCGCACCTCGAAGGCCAGGTGGTAGTCCACCACCGAGACCGCGGCGAGCGCGAGGAAGAGCCAGGCGGGCGGCGCCACCAGGGCGGCGGCGGCGAAGGCGTAGAGGGCGTACTGGGGGCTCCAGACCTTGTTCGTCGCCACCCAGACGACGAGCACGAACGCCGTCCCGACCCGCACCACGCGCGCGCGCGCCTCCGGTGTCGCGCGCCAGGCGGCAAAGGCCGCGACGGCGGCCGCCCCGGCGAGGCAGGCGCCGGAGAGCGCGTTCAGGACCGCCGGGTCGGTGACGTCGAGCACCTCCCAGATCGAGTTCTCGGCCGAGCGAAGGCCGTTGTAGGCGAAGAAGTGTGCCCAGTTGGCAGGGGCCGCGAGCGCCACCGGGAGGTTCACGGCGAGGGTCACGACCGCGAAGGCGAGCGCCGCCCGGCCGAGCTCGCGCAGGCGGCCCGACCCGCCGAGAGCCGCGGCGGCCGGGGGCAGAAGCGCGAGCGGCCAGAGCTTGGCCGAGACGCCGAGCGCGGCGAGCGCCCCCGCTCGGCCCGGGCGACCGCGCTCGCCCTGGTGAATGGAGGCGACGAGAAGCGCGATGGGGAGGAGGTCCCAGTTGAGCGCGCCGTAGTAGGCGAGAGCGGGGGTGCCGGCGAGCCACCACGGGCTCGCCCCGGGCATTCCCTGCAGGAGCACGATCGTCGCGACGAGGCACGCAGAGAGCAGGAGCACGCTCGCCGTGAAGTGCGCCCACTGCCCTCCCGGGAGCCAGGACGGAGCCCAGAGAGCGAACCCGAGGAGCACCGGGTACTCGATGCGGTCCTCCAGGTACGGGAGCGGCCGCCCACCGCCGAGATAGCGATCGCCGGAGAGGGCGAGGATGTCGGAGTAGCTGTGGCTCTGGAACGCCCACGGACGGTACGCCACGCCGGGGTGCGCCACTCCCCGAACGAGGTTGGCGTAGCCGAGGGCGAGCCAGGCCACCGCGACGAGCGCGGGCGCGGCGCGGCGCAGACGTTCGTGGCGGCCGGGCGGCATGGGGAGGGGCATGATAGGCGGGGCGCGCCGCCGCGGTCCACCGCCGCCGGGCCCGGCTCCCCGTACACCCCCCGTCTCGATGCGCGGTGCGCTACCATGCGCCCGGTGATGAACCTCGAGCGCCTGACCGCGGTGCTCTCCGCGGCCCTCGCGCGAACCGGCCCGGCCGCCCCTGCCATCCTCTTCCTCGGCAGCCTCATCGAGTACGTCTTCCCGCCCTTCCCGGGCGACACGCTCGTCGTGCTCGGGGCCTGGTACGCGGTGAATGGCGTGCTCTCCTGGCCCATGACGTTTGCCGCGGTGACGGCCGGTGCCGTGGTGGGGGCCTTTATCGACTACCGGGTGGGGGCGGCGCTCGGTCGGGCGATCGAGCGAGGCGCCCGGCGCCGCGGCCCGCTCACGATCGAGCACGTCCGACGGGTCGAGGATGGCTACCGCCGGTTCGGGGCGTGGTTCCTGCTCGCGAACCGGTTCCTTCCCGGGATCCGCGCCTTTCTCTTCGTCGGAGCAGGGGCGGCACGGCTACCGGTCTGGCGGGTGCTCCTCTACGGGGGGATCTCGGCGGTGCTCTGGAACGCCATCCTGCTCGCGCTCGGCGCGCTCGTGGTGAGGAACCTCGACGAACTCGTCGGGGTCCTCGAGCACTACACCGCGGTCGCGTGGGGGGTCATGGCGCTCGTGGCGGCCCTCCTTCTCGCGCGGCCATGGGCGCGGCGGCGGGCCCGGTGAGAGCCCTCTTGCTCGCCGTCGCCCTCGCCGGCCTGCCCGCGAACGCGTCGCGCCGCTACCGAATGGAGATCGCCGGCGCGCCGGTCGGCATCGCGGAGCTCTCGGTCCGATGCAACGAGGCCGGGTGCCGCGCGCGCTTCGAGACCGACACGCGGCTCCCCGAGGCAGGAGGGGGCCGGGAGGTGCGCCGCCGCGTCGAGGTCGCTACCGATCACCTCGGGAGCGTCCGCGAGGCCTTCGTCGGCCTCGGGAGCGAGGCTCGCCGGGTCCCGTTGGCCGGCGCCGCCGCGTCGATCCTGGCCGAGGTGCTCCTGTCGGAGGCTCCCCCGGGAGAGCGGCGCTGCCTCTTCGTCGTGGACGAGGAGACCGGGCGCACCGGGCAGGCGTGCGCCGCCCGCCGGGGCCGGTGGATGGAGGGGGAGATCCTCGAGGAGCCGGTGCGGTTCCGGCCCGGCGCCGACGGGCTGCCCGACGAGGTGGTGATGACGGGCCAGGGCACGCGCTTCGTCGCCGACGCCGCGGCGGTCGTCCCGGAGCGCGCCCCCCGCCTGCTCGGCGCGGCGGTGGCGGCACCCGCCGGCGCCGAGGGCGACCGGGCGCTGCGCTTTTGCGGGGTCGCGAGCGACCCCAACGACCCGGAGCCACCGCCGCCGGGCATCCCGCGGGACTTTCCGGAGGAAGGAAGCTGCCGGGAGAAGACCGCCGCCTGGCTCGCGAAGGCCCGCGAGCTGGGGCTGCTCGGCCGCCACGCCATCGGCGTCGCCTGGGACGGCGAGATCTTCGTCTGGCACGAGTGGGCCGAGCTCGCCATCTCGGGCCGCTGGGTGGCGGTGGACCCGAGCTTCCGGCAGGTGCCGGCGCAGGGCCCGCGCTTCACGCTCGCCCGCTTCGCCGAAGGCGACGAGGCGGCGCGCGCGGACGCCGGGCGCAAGGTGCTCGCCTGCTGGGGCAAGGCGCGGGTGGAGCGCTCGGCCGCGCCCCGCTGATCTACAGGTCGATGTCGATCCGCACCGGGACGTGGTCGCTCGGCCGCTCCCAGCCGCGCACGTCCCTGTCGACGTCGGCGGAGCGAAGCCGGGAGGCCGCACCTGGCGAGAGGAGGAGGTGGTCGATGCGCAGACCGCGGTTTCGCCTCCAGGCCCCGCCCTGGTAGTCGAAGAAGGTGTAGAGCCCCGGCCGATCGTCGACCGCGCGCACGGCGTCCACGAGTCCGAGGGCGAGCAGGCGCTCGAAGCGGGAGCGGGTCTCCGGCAGGAAGAGGGCGTCGCCGGCCCAGGCCTCCGGGTCGTACACGTCGCCCGCCGCCGGGATGACGTTGAAGTCGCCGGCGAGCACGAGCGCTTCCGGCGCGGCGAGCAGGGCGGCGGCGTGTGCCGCGAGCCGGTCCATCCAGGCGAGCTTGTAGGCGTACCTTTCCGTCCCGGGGGGATTGCCGTTGGGGAGGTAGAGGGAGGCGACGCGGACCGGGCCGTGGGCTCCCGGCAAGAGCGCCTCCAGGTAGCGGGCCTGGGCGTCCTCAGGTGCGCCCGGAAGACCGCGGACCACCGAGTCCGGCCGGCCGCGGGAGAGGATGGCCACGCCGTTGTAGCTCGCCTGCCCATGGAAGGAGGACTCGTAGCCGAGGGCCCTCGCCTCGAGAGACGGGAAGGCCTCGTCGGCGCACTTCGTCTCCTGCAGGCAGATGACGTCCGGGCGCGCCGCCTCGACGTAGCGAGTGAGCAGCTCCATTCGCTGCCGGATCGAGTTCACGTTCCAGGTGGCGATGCGCATCGCTCCCCCGGGGCTTCGCCGCGCTGCTCAGGTCGCCCGGCGAAAGAGGAAGCGGACGAGCGCCTCCGCCTTCGGCACGAGCGAGGCGAGCTCGACGTGCTCCCCTCGCGTGTGAAAGCCCGCGCCGCGCGGTCCCAGGCCGTCGATGGACGGCACGCCTGCGGAGCCGGTCACCGACGCGTCCGAGCCACCGCCGGAGAGCGGCGCCTCGCCGTGGCCCAGGCCCGCCTGGCGCTGGCACTCCCCGTACTCGGCGGCGAGCGCCGCCGAGGCGCCGGTCCGCTCCAGGGACGGCCGGGCGTTCACCTGGCGCACCTCGATGCGGGTGCCCGCAAGCGAGGCCTCCCGCGCCGCCTCGTCGAATCGGGAGAGGAGCTCCGCCCCGTCAGCGGAGGCGAGGAAGCGCGCGTCCACCTCGCAACGCGCCTCCGCCGGCACGGTGTTGCGCGTCGTGCCCCCCTCGATGCGGCCGACGCTGACGGTGACCCCGCGGCCGTAGTCGGTGAGCGCCTGGGCCCGGTCGACGAACCGGGCGAGCGCCCAGATGGCGTTTCGTCCCTTCTCGTGATCGCCGCCGGCGTGGGAGGCGACCCCGTGTGCCACCGCGTCGATCGCTGCCACGCCCTTGCGCCGCGTGACGATGAGGTCGCCCGCGCGCCCCGACTCGAGGCCCAGGGCAGCGGCGGCGCCGCGCGAGCGCTCGCGGGTGATGGGTTGCGACTCCGGGGACCCGGTCTCCTCGTCGGCGACGACGACCGAGCGGAGCGGGACCCGGGCGAGGAGCCCCGCTTCGGCGAGCGCGCGCAGCGCGAACAGCCCGACGACGAGGCCTCCCTTCATGTCGAGGACTCCGGGGCCGCGCGCCACGGCGCCGTCGCTCTCGTAGCCCTCGAAGCTCCCGGGCGGGAACACGGTGTCGCTGTGGCCGATGAGCAGCGTCGGAGGTCCCGACGCGCGCGTCGAGAACACCAGGTGGTCGCCGAAGCGCTCGGAGGCGATGCGGTCGACGGCGAGGCCGAGCCCGGCGTGCTCGGCGACGAGGATGTCGACCACCGCGTTCACGCCGGTCCGGTTGCCGGTGAAGGAGTTCTGCAGGACGATCCGGCGCAGGAGCGCCTCCATCGCGGTCCGCTGTCCGGCGAGCCACGAGACGGCGATCTCCAGGGGCGGGGGCATGCGGTCTCCCTCCGCGTCGCGCGTGCGACTGCGGCCGGGCCGGTATAAGGTCGTGCCATGGCAGGACGCAAGCGCTACCGCGCCGCGGTGGTGGGCGGGTCGGGGTACGGGGGAGCGGAGATGATCCGGCGGCTCCTGTTCCACCCGGAGGTCGAGCTGGTGCGCGTCGCGTCGGTCGACCACGTGGGCGAGCCGCTTGGCTCGGCGCACCCCACGCTCGAAGGGCGGACCGAGCTCGTCTTCGAGGAGCTCTCGCCGCGGGAGGCCGCCCGCGGCGTGGACGTGGTCCTGCTCGGCCTGCCGCATCGGGTCACCGCCGAGAAGGTCCCGGACATCGCCGCGTTGCCCGGGGTGAAGGTGGTGGACATGTCCGGCGACTTCCGCCTGAAGGACGCCGAGAGCTACGAGCGCTACTACGGGCAGCGCCACCCCCACCCGGAGCTGCTTGCCGACTTCGTCTATGGCCTGCCGGAGCTCAACCGGGAGCGGATCCGCCGCGCGCGCCTCGTCGCCTCGCCGGGCTGCTTCGCCACCGCGGTGGAGCTCGGCCTCCTGCCGCTCGCCCGGGCGGGGCTTCTCGAGGGCCTCGTTCACGTCCAGGGCATCACCGGAAGCTCCGGGTCCGGAGTCGCGCCCCAGGCGACCACGCACCACCCCGTGCGGGCGGGCAACCTCAGGGCCTACAAGCCGCTCTGGCACCAGCACGTCCCGGAGATCGTGGAGACGCTCACGGCGGCGGGCGCCCGAGACCTCGAGCTCCGCTTCGTGCCGGTGTCGGCACCGCTCGTGCGCGGGATCCTGGCGACGAGCTTCGTCGAGCTTCCGCAGGAGTGGACCGAGGAGCGCCTCGCCGTGCTCTACCGGGAATCCTACGCGGGCGAGCCGTTCGTGCGGGTGCCGAAGAGCCGCCTGCCCGAGGTGGCGGCCGTCTCGGGGTCCAACTTCGCCGAGGTCGGCGTGGCCGCCGGACCCGCCTGGCGCGGCCGTCGCACCGCGACCATCCTCTCGGCGCTCGACAACCTGGTGAAGGGCGGAGCCGGGCAGGCCGTCGAGAGCATGAACCTCGCCCTGGGACTCGACGAGTCCCTGTCGCTCGAGGACTCCGGGCCCTGGCCCCCGTGAGGACGTCATGAACGAGACCCTTCCGTCGGCCTCCGGCTCCCCGCGGCGCCGCGCCGTGGTCGCGCTCCTCCTCGCCGCCGTCGCCGCTCCCGCCGCCTCCCAGGAGGCCGCCGCCCCGGCCGCGCCGGCCAAGGCGGACCTCCCGGCGGTCACCTCCGCCCCGACCGGCGTGCACATTCCCGGCAAGGTGGTCTGGTTCGACCTCCTCACCCTCGACACGGCGGGAGCGGAGCGCTTCTACGGGGGGCTCCTCGGTTGGACCTTCGAGAAGACCGGCGACTACGTCCTCGCGAAGGACGGCGGCGTGCCGGTGGCCGGCGTTCTCCGGATGCCGCGCCAGACCGGGCAGACGCCCCAGGCGCGCTGGGTCCCGCTCGTCTCTGTGGCGGACCTGGGCGCCGCTCTCGCCGCCGTGCGCAAGCAGGGGGGCAAGGTTCTCGAGGGCCCCGCGGCGCTCGGCGCGCGCGGCACCTACGCCGCCGTGTCGGACCCGCGCGGCGCCCAGCTGGTGCTGCTCTCTTCCGCCGGCGGCGACCCGCCCGACAGCGACCTCTCCACGCCGGGCTGGCTGTGGGCCGAGCTCTGGACCGACGACCTGCCGCGCTCGATCGCCTTCTACAAGGAGGTGTTCGGCTACCAGGTCGCCCCCGAGGGAACCGGGAAGGACGCCACCTGGGTGTTCGTCTCCGCGGAGAGGCCCCGCGCGCGCGCGGTCCGCACCCCCTTCGAGCGCGTGGCGGCGCAGTGGCTCCCCTACGTCTCGGTGGCCGACCTGAACGCCGCGCTCGCACGCGTGAAGCAGCTCGGCGGCCGCGTGCTGCGCGGGCCGTCCTCGACCGCGAGGCTCTCGGTGATCTCGGACCCGGGCGGAGCGGTGGTGGTTCTCGAGGGCCGGCCCGAGGCGCCCCCGCTCCCGCCGATGGCCGCGTCTTCCACAACGCACGACGCCTTCGGCCTCGAGGGGGCGCAGCGCGCCTCGGAGGCCGAGGCCGCGGCGGCCGCGCAGGCGCAACTGCCCGGTGAAGACGGGCAGGTCGCGGTTTCGCTGGCCGCGCCGTACCCGGAGCCGGTTCCGTACTTCGGCCTCTGGGTGACGCCGTCGCCGTGGTGGGGCTGGTGGGGCTCGGGGTGGTGGGGCCCGGGGTGGGGCGGGCGCCCGCCCTGGGTGGGCCCGCCGGGCTGGTACCGGCCGCCGGGCTCGTGGCCGGGGTACCGCCCCCCGGGACCTGGCCGCCGGGCTACCGCCCGCCGGGCTACCGGCCGCCCGCTCCGGCGCCCCCGCGCGCCCCGGTCCACGCCGCGCCGCATCGCTAGGGAACCGGACCCGGGGGGACTCGTGAAGACGATCGTCGTGAAGATCGGTGGAGAGGTGGTCGACTCGCCGGAGATGGACGCCATCGCCCGGGACGTGCGGGAGCTCGTCGCGGGAGGGAACCGGGTTGCCATCGTCCACGGGGGCGGCCCTCAGGCGACCGCGCTGCAGAAGAGGCTTGGGATCGAGACCCGGATGGTGGCGGGGCGGCGGTACACCGACGAGGCGACGCTCGAGGTGATGAAGTACGTCGTCGCAGGAAAGGTCAACGTGGACGTCTGCGCGCGGCTGCTCGCCGCGGGTGTGAAGGGCGTCGGCCTCCACGGTGCGAGCGGCCTCGCGGTGGCGGCTCGCCGACGGCCGCCGCGGGTCATGGCGGGAGCCGGCCCCGACCCGGTGGACCTGGGGCTCGTCGGGGACGTGGTGGGCTTCAACCTGGCCTTGCTCGGCGACCTGTGGTCGCGCGGCTACGTCCCGGTGCTCGCCTGCATGGGCTGCGACGAGAAGGGCCAGGCCCTCAACATCAACGGCGACACGGTGGCGAGCCAGCTGTCGGGTGCCCTCCGCGCCGACGCGCTCGTCCTCGTCACCTCGGCGCCCGGGGTGCTCCGGAACGTCGCCGACCCGGGAAGCCGCATCGGCCGCATCGACCGCGCGGCCTTCGAGCGGGGTGTGGCCGACGGCAGCATCTCCGGGGGCATGATCCCCAAGCTCGAGGAGTCGTTCGAGGTGCTGAAGGAAGGCGCCCGGTCGGTGGTGATTGTCGGCCGGCTCGGGCCGGGCGACCTCTCCCGGGCGGTCCTCGCGCCCGGCAGCGTCGGCACCGTCCTCGAGGCGTGAGGAGGAGCCGGCGATTGCGCGAGGCCCGGGAGCCGGCGTAAGAAGGGCGTCCCATGGCCCGCGTGCTCGTCATCGGACAAGGCAACGTGCTCCTCGGCGACGAGGGGCTCGGCCCCGAGGTGATCCGCATCCTGGAGTCCCGCTACCAGTTCCCCGACGACGTCCAGCTGCTCGAGATCGGGACGCAGGGCCTGAACCTGGTGCCGTTCCTCGAGGGGGCCGACGCGCTCGTCTGCGTGAACTCGCTGCACGCGAGCGGCACGCCCGGCGAGGTGCGCACCCTCGACCGCGACGCGGTGATGCGCAACGACCCGGAGTACCGCATGAGCCCGCACGCCTTCGGGATGAAAGGGCACCTCGAGACGATGGAGTTCGCCGGGACGGCACCGCGCCAGGTGTTCGTGGTCGGCGCGATTCCCGAGGACGTCGAGCTGCGCAGCGGGCTCACCCCGGCCATGAAGGGGGCCGTCCCCGCCGTGGTCGCAGAGGTCTTGGAGGTCCTCCGCCGCCTCGGCGCCGAGCCCGCCCTGCGTCCGGAGCCCCTTCCGCTCGACCTGTGGTGGGACAAACCCGTCTGACCCGGCCGGAGCCGCCATGCCCGAGTCGCCCCGCTTCGTCGCCTACGCCGTGGACCTCCTCTCGCCGCTCGGAGGGATCCGCGCGCGCGCCATGTTCGGCGGCCACGGCATCTACTGCGGCGAGCTCATGATCGGGCTCGTGGACGACGACGAGGTCTTTCTCAAGACCGACGAGGCCACCCGCGCCCGGTTCGTCGAGGCGGGCTGCCGTCCGTGGGTCTATGCCGGCCAGGGCCGGGAGATGGTGACGAGTTACTATCGCCCGCCCGACGAGGCCCACGAGGATCCCGAGGCGATGCTGCCGTGGGGGAAGCTGGCTCTAGAGGCGGCGCTTCGGGCCGCCCGCGCCAAGGCGGCGAAGGGGCGTGGCAAGGCGGCGAAGAGCGCCAAGGCGACGAAGGGGGGCAAGGCGCCGAAGGCCGCGGCCCGCAGGGGCGCCCGCCCGGCGGCCCGCCGAAAGGCACCGGGCCGGCGACGGTAGGTTACGGTGCGCCGGCAGCGAGGCGGGCCCGCGGGACGCCGTTGCGCTCGGGGGCCCCGAGCGCGAGGGCTTGGCGGAGCCTCTGCTCCGCGGCGAGGACGCGTCGCGGATACCCGTGGAAGCGCTCCGGGATGCCGCCGGCGCGGATGAGGCCGGCGATCCGGTTCGGCCCGGCGTTGTACGCCATGAGCGCGGCGTACTTGTTTCCGAACGCGTCGAGCAGCCTGCGGAAGTAGAGGACGCCGGCCGGGACGTTGAGCTCGGGGGCGTGCGGGTCGTCGCCCGGGAGCCCGGAGAGCGCGGCCTGGCGCCACAGCGTCGCCGGCACGACCTGCATGAGGCCGCGGGCCCCGCGGTTCGAGCGGGCGGCCGGGTCGAAGCCCGACTCGATCTCCATGATGGCGAGGACGAGGACCGGATCGACGCGGGCCCAGTCGGCCGCGCGGAGGATCACCGAGGCGAGCCGTCCGGGGTCGAGGTCGGCCCGCACGTGCCGCGCCAGGTGCTCCTCGATCTTCGCTGCCCGCACGTCCCGCTCCGGCCCGACCGGCGCGGCGAGGACCTCGGGGGGCACGACGAGGTCGCGGGAGAAGAGGTCGGAGGAGATGTCGGGGAAGGGGTCCTCCCCGGTCGGCTCGTCTGCGTCGGCGAGCGCCGGGGCCGGATCGGTTGCTGCCGTCTCCCACTGCTCCATAGGAGGGATTGGAACGTTGTGGACGGCCCCGGCACATCCAACCGCCCCGATCGTCATCCCGACGAGGATAATTACGGAAACAGCTTCCTGGGGGCCGCGATGTGGCAACGACGCCTCCTCCAGCGTCTTACTACCTCCTTTGACCTACATTGTAAAGGGGTGTACCACACCTCCGGTACATGATGCGGCGCGTCAAGAGCCGGGCCCGGTGGGGGTGAAATGCCTAAGGAAGGCGCTCCGCGGGGCGCCTTCCACGCCAGAAGCGGAAGGCGAGCCACGCAGGCGCGAAGATCATGATCGCCCAGCCCACCGCCTCGATGCTGCCCCCGATGAGCTCGGCGCGCTCGCGCAGGCCGAGCATGCCGAGGATGTTCCACCAGTCGTGAGCGTCCACGTCGGGAGCGAGCAGCGGCAGCGCGCGGACCCGGCCGTCGGCAGCGTAGCGGCCGATGTCGACGACGTTGAAGCCGACCCAGAGGAGCGCCGTGGCGAAGGAGCCCGCCTGGCGGCGGCGCGCGAACAGGACCGAGGCGAGCACCGGGAAGAAGAGCTGGCCGAGCCCCCCTCCGAGCGCGGTGAGCAGCCGCGAGCCGAGGAGTCCGAAGACGGGGTGACCGGCCTCGTGGAACACGAGGTCCGCGCCGGAGACGATGGCGAAGACGAGGCCCCGGGTGGCGGTGGAGGTCCACAGGAGCGCGGCCCCGGCGGCGAGCGCCCCCACCTGCCACCCCGCCACCGGGAGCCAGGGGCGAGCCGGCCGCACCGGCGAGGGCGGAACCGGGGCGGAAGGGGGCGGCGCCCGTGCCGGGGTCCCGCACCTGGGACAGCGCGGCGCGCTCCGGCCATCGCCGAGGAGCGAATCGGGAAGGTCGGCCGCGAGCCCGCAGGCCGGGCAGGTCACCCGAGCCAGGGTCGCCTCCCCGGCGCGGGCCCGGCCGCGTCGCGCCAGGCCGCCCGCTCGACGGTCCCGCCTCCGCCAGGCGCCGCTCGCCGAGGCCTCACGCGAAGGGGACGAGGTGCACGCGGTCGCCCCCCCTCACCTCGAGGAGCGTCCGGGCCAGGGCGGGGATCTCGAGCAGGTCGCCGGCGAGGCGCGCCGGGGTCCGCACCGCGCGGAAGCGCACCCGCCCGCGGGGTCGCGGAGATCCCGACGAGCCGCTCGGCCGCGTCGCGGGTGAGCGGCCGCTCGGATATGCGGGCGGATCGGTGGGACCGGACGAGCGAGATCTCGGCCAGGCGCGCCTCGTGGTGCGGCCCGCCGTCGAAGGGGTCCACGCGGTTCACGTAGCGGAAGCCGACGCGCTCGAGCAGCGCTCGCGCCGGCCCGGCGGCCGCGCCGAGGGAGCTGCGCACCGTGGCCGGGAAGAGCGTGGCGTAGAGGTCGCTCGAGGGGAAGAGCTGCTGGATGAACTCCTTGTTCCGGCGGCTCATCTTGTCGGCCTCCTGGTAGTCGAGCCCCGTGAACCGCCTCCCGCAGGCCTCCCAGAACGGGCTCTTGCCGCCGGGAGACAAGGGCGGCATGAGCTCGGCGAGCACCGTCTCCCGGAAGCGCTCGCGGTGCATGGCCATGTAGAGGAAGCGCACGAAGGAGAGCTGCTTGCCGGGTTGCTGCGGGCCGCCGCGGGAGGCGGGGTCGACGACGAGCCCGCCGATCTCGGTCGGCCCGTCGAAGTGGAATCCGAGCGACAGGACGCGGTGGCGGAAGTGCCGGTCGAGCGTGGAGGAGTAATGCTCGCGCTCCGCCACGTCGAAGAAGGTGCACGGCGACTCCCGGGTACCGTGCTGCGCGATCACCATCGAGCTCCCGAGGACGCGGCCGCGGCGTGGGTCCTCGAGCACGAAGACGTAGCTGCGGCGGAGCGGGTTGCGGATGCGCCCGGAGAAGCTGGCGGCCGAGCGGTCGATGATGCCGGCGAGCGCCCGCTCGTCCGAGGGAAGGTTCACCGAGTTGAGGACGCGGGCGAGCGCCCGCAGGGCGCGGAGGTCGCTCTTGTGAACGTCGCGCAAGAGCAGCATGGGCGGCCGGGAGTTAGCACGCGCCCCCAGCGCTGTCACGGGGCGCCCCGAAAGGGGTGAACCGGCGGGCGACGGGCCGTGGCATGAGGGTCGGGATGCGGGCGGTGGTGCAGAGGGTGTCGAGGGCGGCGGTTCGCGTCGCGGGCGAGGTCGCCGGCGCCGTCGACGCCGGCCTCCTCGTGCTCGTCGGGGTGGCCGCGGGGGACGGCGCCCTGGACGCCCGCTGGATGGCGGAGAAGGTGGCGCAGCTGCGCATCTTCGGGGACGCCGCAGGCAAGATGAACCGCTCGGTGGAGGACGTCGGCGGAGGCGTGCTCCTCGTCTCCCAGTTCACGCTCCTCGGCGACGCCCGCAAGGGCAACCGGCCGAGCTTCACCGGCGCCGCCGCCCCGGAGCCGGCGGCCGCCCTCTACGAGGAGGTGTGCGCCGCGCTCCGGGCCCGGGGCCTGCGCGTCGCCACCGGCGTCTTCCGCGCCCACATGGAGGTCGAGCTGGTGAACGACGGCCCGGTGACCATCCTCCTCGACTCCCGCCCTTGACCTCGACCGGGCTATCGTGGACTCCCAACCGACGCGCGAGGTGACCCCGTGAGCCAATGCCTCTTCTGCCGGATCGTCAGCAAGGAGATCCCGGCCAAGCTCATCTACGAGGACGAGGACGTGGTGGCGTTCGACGACGTGAACCCGCAGGCGCCGGTCCACGTGCTCGTCGTGCCCCGCCGGCACGTGGCCTCGCTGAACGAGCTCCAGCCCGCGGACGACGCCCTTGCCGGCAAGCTCATGCGGGTGGCGGCGAAGATCGCCCGCGACCGCGGCGTCGCCGAGCCCGGCTGGAGGGCGGTGGTGAACGTGAACAGCGACGGCGGCCAGCTCGTCTTCCATGTGCACCTGCACTGCCTGGGCGGCCGGCCGATGTTCTGGCCGCCCGGATAGCCGAGCGAAATCGGGGACCCGCGCGGGTGCAGGCTGCCGCGGTGCGTATTGCCCCGGGAGGGGCTTTCGGGGATGTAAGAGAGTCCCGGACGGGGGGACCGCGGGTGTTTCCCGTCACAGGAGGGCCATGCCCATACTGACAGTGAAGAACGTCATCCTCCATTTTCGCGGGGTGACGGCTCTCTCCGATGTCAGCTTCGAGGTCCAGAAACGCGCCCTGCACTCGGTCATCGGCCCGAACGGAGCCGGGAAGACGAGCCTTCTCAACTGCATCAGCGGGGTCTACCGCCCGCAGCGCGGCTCCATCCACTTCGACGGAAAGGACGTGACCCGGCTCTCGCCCGCCTCCCGCACCACGCTCGGCATCGCGCGCACCTTCCAGAACATCGCCCTCTTCAAGGGGATGACGGTCCTCGACAACCTCCTCATCGGGCGCCACGTCCACGAGCGGCGCGGCGTGCTCGCCGGCGGCCTCTACTGGGGTCCCGCCAAGGGGGAGGAGATCGAAAACCGCGGCGTGGTCGAGGACATCATCGACTTCCTGGAGATCCAGCACATCCGCAAGAAGGTGGTGGGCACCCTCGCCTACGGCCTGCAGAAGCGCGTCGAGCTCGCCCGGGCGCTGGCGCTCGAGCCGAGGCTCCTGCTCCTCGACGAGCCCATGGCGGGAATGAACGCCGAGGAGAAGGAGGACATGGCACGCTTCATCCTCGACATCAACGAGGACCGGGGCACGACCATCGTCATGATCGAGCACGACATGGGCGTGGTGATGGACGTGAGCCACCGGGTGACGGTGCTTTCCTTCGGCGAGAAGATCGCCGACGGGACGCCGGAGGCGGTGCAGGGCGACGCGGCGGTGCAGGAGGCCTACCTGGGCCAGAGCCAGGCAGGGGAATAGAGGGGGGACGGTGGCGGACATCCTCGACCGGCTGGAGGGCAACGACACCTTCCCGAAGCTCTTGCTGCGCAACGCGGCGCACTTCGGCGAGCGCGTGGCGATGCGCGAGAAGGAATTCGGCATCTGGCAGCCCTTCACCTGGCGCGAGGTCCACGACCACGTCCGCGACTTCTCGCTCGGCCTCGTGGCGATGGGGCTCGCGCCCGGCGACAAGGTGGCCATCATCGGGGACAATCGCCCCGAGTGGGTGTGGAGCGAGATCGCCGCCCAGGCAGCCGGAGCCGCCTCGGTGGGCCTCTACCAGGACTCCAACCTGACCGAGGTGGCCTTCGTCATCGATCACTGCGACGCCACCTTCGTGGTGGCCGAGGACCAGGAGCAGGTCGACAAGCTCCTCGACATGATCGACAAGCTCCCGAAGGTCCGGGCCATCGTCTACACCGACCCGCGGGGGCTGAGGAACTACCCGGAGCCGAGGCTCGTCTCCTTCGACTCGGTGGAGGAGAAGGGGCGCGAGCTCCTCGGCGAGCGGCCCGGGCTCTGGGAGGAGAACGTCCGCAAGGGCTCGGGCGACGCGGTGGCCATCATCAGCTACACCTCGGGCACCACCGGGTTCCCGAAGGGGGCCATGCTCACCTTCCGCAACCTCCTCAGCATGGCGCTCTCCCTGGGGGAGGTCGACCCCAAGCGCCCCGACGACGAGTTCGTCTCCTTCCTGCCGCTCGCCTGGATCGGCGAGCAGATGATGTCGCTCTCGGCCGCGCTCTCGGTGGGCTTCACCGTGAACTTTCCGGAGGAGCCCGAGACGGTGATGGAGAACATCCGCGAGATCGGCCCGGACGTGATGTTCGCCCCCCCGCGAATCTGGGAGAACCTGACCTCGACGGTGCAGGTCCGGATCATGGACACCACGCCGTTCAAGCGCTTCATGTACGGCCTGTGCATGCCGGTGGGCCGCCGCGTGGCCGACCTGCGCTTCGCCAAGAAGCCGGTGCCGCTCGGCTGGAGGGTCCTCTACCGCCTCGCGCACTGGGGGCTGCTCCGCGCGCTGAAGGACCGGCTGGGGTTCACGAACCTGCGGTCGGCCTCCACCGGGGGCGCCGCGCTCGGCCCCGACGTCTTCCGCTTCTTCCACGCCATGGGCGTGCCGCTGAAGCAGATCTACGGGCAGACCGAGATCAGCGGCATCTCCTGCATCCACCGCAACGGGGACATCCAGTTCCACACCGTCGGCCAGCCCATCCCCGGCACCCAGGTGCGCATCGCCGACAACGGCGAGATCCTCTCCAGCAGCCCGGCGGTGTTCTCGGGGTACTACAAGAACGACGCCGCCACGGCCGAGACCCTCGACGCGGGCTGGCTCCACTCCGGAGACGCCGGCTACCTCGCCGAGGACGGGCACCTCGTCGTCATCGACCGCATCAAGGACGTGATGCGGCTCGCCGACGGGACGCAGTTCTCCCCGCAGTTCATCGAGAACCGCCTCAAGTTCTCGCCGTACGTGAAGGAGGCGGTGGTGGTCGGCACGGGGCGGCCCTACCTGACGGCCATGCTCAACATCGACATGGGCGTCGTGGGGAAGTGGGCCGAGAAGAACCGCCTCTCCTACACGACCTACACCGACCTCTCCGCCAAGGCCGAGGTCTACGACCTCGTGCAGAAGGAGGTCGACCAGGTCAACGAGACGCTGCCGCTCGCGGCCCGGGTGAAGAAGTTCGTGCTGCTCTACAAGGAGCTCGACGCCGACGACGAGGAGCTCACCCGCACCCGCAAGGTGCGCCGCGGCTTCGTCGAGGAGCGCTACCGGGTGGTGATCGAGGCGCTCTACGGCGACCGCGACGCGGTCGACATCGACACCACCATCCGCTTCCAGGACGGGAAGACCGCGCGCATCCAGACCACTCTGCTCGTGCGGGAGCTCGCGGGCTCGCCGGGGAGGGTGGCCTAGGTGGAATTCCTCCTCCAGCTCGTGCTGAACGGCGTGGTCACCGGGAGCATCTACTCGCTCGTGGCGCTGGGCTTCGTCGTCATCTACAAGTCCACCGGCGTCCTGAACTTCGCCCAGGGCGAGTTCATGATGCTCGGCGCCTACGTCTGCCTCGGCCTCTCGGTCGAGTACCACCTGCCCTTCGCCGCCGCCTTCGGCCTGACCCTCGTCTTCATGGCGGTGCTGGGAATCCTCACCGAGCGCCTCGTCCTCCGCCCCATGATCGGGGAGCCCGTCATCTCCCTCATCATGGTCACGCTCGGCCTCTCGGCCGTCCTGAAGGGCGTCGTCCAGGCCATCTGGGGCACGGATCTGCGCCCGTTCCCGAACATCTTCCCGGCCGAGCCGGTCCAGCTCGGGCCCCTGCCGGTGTCCCAGGGATACCTGTACAGCACCGCCAGCGTGGCCCTGCTCCTCGTCATCTTCACGCTCTTCTTCAAGTTCACCCGCGCCGGCATCGCCATGCGGGCCACCGCCTTCTCCCAGCAGGTGGCGCTGTCCATGGGGATCTCGGTGCAGCGCATCTTCGCGCTCGCCTGGAGCATCGCCGCGGTGGTCTCGGCCATCGGCGGGGTGCTGCTCGCCGGCGTGCGCGGCGGCCTCGACGCCGCCCTCGCCTTCTTCGGGCTGAAGGTGATCCCGGTCGTCATCCTGGGCGGCCTCGACAGCATCGGCGGGGCCATCGTGGGCGGCCTCGTCATGGGAATCCTGGAGAACCTGGCGGGCGGCTACGTCGACCCGCTGGTGGGCGGCGGCGCCAAGGAAGTCGCCCCGTTCATCGTGCTGGTGCTCATCCTGACCGTGAAGCCGTACGGGCTCTTCGGCAAGGTCAAGATCGAGCGGGTCTGAGAGGAGCGGGCATGCGCTGCGGCGACTTCCGCGAGAGCTACGCCGAGGACATGGCGATCTTCGAGTCGGCGCTGCCGCGCTGGCTGCTCGCGCTCCTGCTCGTGGGGCTCCTGTCCCTGCCTGCCTTCGCCACCACCTACTGGCTCGACGTCCTGAACCGCATCTTCATCGCCATCATCGCCGCCACCGGGCTCAACATCGTCACCGGCTTCACCGGCCTCATCTCGCTCGGCACCGCCGCCTTCCTGGCGGTGGGCGGGTACGCGACCGCCGCGCTCGCCGGCAAGGCCAACCTGCCCTTCCCGGTGGTGATCCCGCTCGCGGGGCTCATCACCGCCGCCGTGGGGCTCGTCTTCGGCGTGCCGTCCCTGCGGCTGAAGGGGCTCTACCTGGCGGTGGCGACCCTCGCCGCCCACTACGTGGTCGAGTTCAGCGTCACCCACTGGGACTCCATGACCGGCGGCGTGAACGGCATCAGCGTGCCCGCCGCCCGGCTCGGCGGGCTCACCCTCGGCGACGACCGCCGGATCTACTACCTCGTGCTGGCGCTCCTCGTGGGGCTGCTCTTCTTCGCGAAGAACCTGTTCCGCACCAAGGTCGGCAAGGCGTTCGTGGCCATCCGGGACCAGGACATCTCGGCGGAGGTCATGGGCGTGAACGTCTTCCGCTACAAGCTGCTCGCCTTCGCGGTGTCGAGCTTCTACATCGGGGTGGCCGGCGCGCTGCTCGCCTACCAGGCGCGCATCATCAGCCCGGAGAACTTCCCCATCAGCGTCGCCATCGACTACCTGGGCATGGTCATCATCGGCGGCCTGGGCAGCATCCTCGGTTCGATCTTCGGCGCCATCTTCATCACGCTGCTGCCGGAGCTCCTCCGGCTCGCGAACGACGGGGTGGCGGCCCACTGGCCGGCCGCCATGGGGCTCTTCGCCCCGTTCAAGAGCATCGTCTTCGGACTGGTGGTGGTCCTGTTCCTCGTCTTCGAGCCGGACGGCATGGCGGCCCGCTGGCACCACGTGAAGAACTATTGGAAGCTGTACCCATTCTCCTACTAGCAAGAGCTCGGCAGCGAGCGAAGCGCAGTTGACCGATCGTAAAGGAGGCAGGACATGGCAGTGAACCAGAGGTTCCTCGCAGCGTTGCTCGTCGTCGCAGCGGCGGCGCTTCCCGCCCGGCCGCGCGCCGACGAGGAGATCAAGGTCGGGGGCATCTTCGACCTGACCGGCGTCACCGCCGACGTCGGCAAGCCCTTCGCGCTCGGCGTGCAGGACGCCGTCGCCTGGCTGAACGAGAACGGCGGCGTGAACGGCAAGAAGGTGAAGCTCATCGGCGTGGACTACGGCTACAAGATCGACCAGGCCCGCGCCACCTACAAGCGGCTCGTGAACGACGAGAAGGTGGTGCTCATCCAGGGTTGGGGCACGGGCGACACCGAGGCCCTGAAGGAGTTCGTGGGCCAGGACAAGGTCCCCTACTTCTCCGCCTCCTTCGCCGCGCCGCTCGCCGACCCGGCCAAGTTCCCCTACAACTTCTTCGTGGGACCCACCTACTCCGACCAGCTGCGCGCCTGGCTCGACTGGGTGAAGAAGGACTGGGGGACGAAGGCGGGCAAGCCCAAGGTCGCCTTCATGTACGGGGACAACGCCTACGGGCGGGCCCCGATCGCCGCCGGCAAGGCCTACTCCAAGGACATCGGCCTCGACGTGGTCGACGAGGAGGTGCTGCCCCCGAACTTCCAGGACGCGACGAGCCAGCTGCTCACCATGAAGCAGAAGGCGGTCGACTACTCCTACATCAACGTCACCACCACCGGCGTGACGCTCGTCCTCCGCGACGCCAAGAAGCTCGGCCTCTCGGTCAAGTTCGGCTCGAACCCCTACGGCTTCTCCGAGAGCCTAATCGCCGTGGCCGGGGCGCTCGCCGAGGGCGTCACCGGAGTCATGCCCGACGTCCCGTACGGCGACGCGGTGCCGTTCATGAAGACCGTCGAGACCGTGCACCAGAAGGTCCGGCCCACCGAGAAGGGCGACACCATGTACGTTCGCGGCTTCTCCTACGTGCTCGTCTGGGGGGAGGCGATGAAGCGCGCCGACAAGGCCGGCCAGCTGAACGGGGCCGGGATCAAGGCCGCCGCCGAGACGCTCCGGGACTTCAGCACCGGCGGGCTCACCCAGCCCATCACCTACACGCCGACCGACCACCGGCCCACCACCACCACCGCCATCTACCAGGTCCAGGGCGGCAAGCTCGTGAAGGTGGCGGAGTACACGCTGCCTCGCAAGCCGGAGTGGCTCGGCCTCTAGCCCGAACCCGCCGCGGGCGGGGGGCCCTCCGGCCTCCCGCCCCGACCCACCCCCGCGCGAGGGAGCCCACCGGATGCTCGAGCTCAAGAACGTCGAGGTGATCTACGACGACGTCATCCTGGTGCTGAAGGGCCTGTCGCTCTCGGTCCCCGCCGGCAAGGTGGTGGCGCTGCTCGGCTCGAACGGCGCCGGCAAGAGCACCACCTTGAAGGCCATCTCGGGGCTGCTGAAGAGCGAGGAGGGCGAGGTCACCGACGGCACCATCTCGTTCGAGGGCGAGCCCATCGAGCGGCTGGCGCCGGAGGTGGTCGTCCGCCGGGGGATCTTCCAGGTCATGGAGGGCCGCCGCGTCTTCGAGGACCTGAACGTCGAGGAGAACATCGAGATGGGCGGCTACACCCGGCGCGACCGCGCCGGCCTGCGCCGCGACCGCGACCTCTGCTACGACTTCTTTCCCCGGCTGAAGGAGCGGCGACGCAAGCTCGCCGGATACCTCTCCGGCGGCGAGCAGCAGATGCTCGCCATCAGCCGCGCGCTCATGGCGCGCCCCAAGCTCATGATGCTCGACGAGCCCTCGCTCGGGCTCGCCCCGCTGCTCGTGGCCGAGATCTTCCGCATCGTGAAGCGCATCAACGAGGAGGAGAAGACCACCATCCTGCTCGTCGAGCAGAACGCCAACCTCGCGCTCGCCATCGCCGACTACGGCTACATCATGGAAGGCGGCCGGGTGGTGCTCGACGGCGAGCCGGAGAAGCTGCGCGCCAACGAGGACGTGAAGGAGTTCTACCTGGGCGGCGCTGCCGAGGGCCACAAGAAGAGCTACAAGAACCTCAAGTTCTACAAGCGACGAAAGCGGTGGCTCTCCTAGGGCACCGCTTTTACCCCCCTGCGCTGCCGCCGGCCGCGCGCTACCCGGAGGCCCCGTGCCCGCGCTCCGCCCCTCCCGCGTCCTCGATCCCTCCGTGGAGTGCCAGGCCCCCGAGACCCGCCGGGCGCTCGCCGGCGAGCGGCTGCGCCGCACCGTCGCCCACGCCTTCGCCCACGCCCCCCGGGCGCGCCGCGCGCTCGCCGCCGCCGGGCTCGGGCCCGCCGACGTGCGCGGCATGGACGACCTTGGCCGGCTGCCCCTGACCCGCAAGGATTCCCTGCCCGGGGCCCAGGCGGAGGAGCCGCCGTTCGGGGGCCTGCTCGCCGTCGACCCCGGCCGGCTCGCGCGCATCTTCATGTCGCCCGGCCCCATCTTCGATCCCCAGGGGGCGAACGAGGACTACTGGCGCTTCCGCCACGCGCTCTTCGCCGCCGGCTTCCGCAAGGGCGAGGTGGCCCACAACGCCGCGAGCTACCACCTCACCCCGCTCGGCTTCATGCTCGACGCCGGCGCGCGCGCCATCGGCTGCGCGGTCATCCCCGCCGGCGTGGGCCAGACCGAGCTGCAGGTCAAGGTCGCGTCCCACGTCGGAGCCACCGCGTACCTCGGGCTGCCGAGCTTCCTCCACGCGCTGCTCTCCAAGGGCCGCGAGCTCTCGCTCCCCCTGCGCTTCGAGGCGGCCTTCGTCATCGCCGAGATGCTTCCCGAGTCGCTGCGCGCCGAGCTGGAGGGAGACTTCGGGGTGCGGGTCCTGCAGGGGTACGGCACTGCCGACCTGGGGTGCCTCGCCTACGAGTGCCCGGAGAAGGGCGGCTGGCACGTCCACCCCGACGCGCTCGTGGAGGTGCTCGACCTCGAGACCGGGAAGCCCGCCGGCCCCGGCCAGCCGGGCGAGGTGGTGGGCACGCTCTTCGACGCGGCCTACCCCCTCATCCGGCTGGCCACCGGCGACCTCTCCTCGCTCGGGCCCGAGGAGCGCTGCGCCTGCGGCCGCACCACCGCCAAGCTCCACGGGCTGCTCGGCCGCGTCGGCGACGGCGTCAAGGTGAAGGGGATGTTCGTGCGGGCAGGCCAGATTGCCGAGGTGATGAAGCGCTTCCCCGAGGTGGCTCGCTGGCAGGCGGTTGTCACCCGGGAAGGGCACCTGGACCGGCTCGAGTACGCGGTCGAGCTCGGCTCCGCCGCCGACCCAGCCCTCGGCGCGCGCCTCGCCGAGGCGCTGCGCGAGGAGGTGAAGGTCCGGGGAGAGGTGCTGCTCGCGCCCTCCGGGACCATCCCCGACGGAGCGAAGCGGATCGACGACCGGCGCGTCTGGAAGTAAGCTCCGGAGGCGATGCGAGGCATCCGCGGCGCCACCCAGGTCGACGCCAACACCGTCCAGGCGATGGAGGACGGCGTGGCGGAGCTCTGCGCCGCCCTCTGCGAGGCCAACGGAATCGGGCCCGAGGAGATGGTCTGGGCCATCTTCACCGTCACCCACGACCTCGACGCCGACTTCCCGGCGCGGGCGGCGCGGGACCGGGCGGGCTGGACCATGGTCCCCATGATCTGCTCGAGGGAGATCCCCGTGCCGGGCTCGCTCGAGCGGGTGGTCCGCGTCCTCATCCACGTCGACTCGGGCCGCCCGCGCGACGCCAAGCACGTCTACCTCCGCGGTGCCCGGGCGCTGCGCCCGGACCTCGTCTCGGGGCAGCCGCCGGACGAGCGGTGATGGGACGAGGGTCGTGACCGCGGCACTTCCCCGCCAGGTGGGCATCTTCGGGCTCGGGCTCATGGGCGCCTCGCTGGCGCGCGGGCTCCGGGCGGCGGACCCGAACGTCCGCATCGCCGCCGCCGAGCCCGCGCCAACCGTGCGGGAGCGCGCCCTCGTGGACGGCGTGGCCGACGAGGTCCACGACGGGCCGGGCGACTGGATCGTCGCCTGCCCCCTCGTCGTGCTCTGCACGCCCATCGCCGCCATCGAGGCGCTCGTCGCGCCGGTCTCCTGCCGGATGCAGCCGGGGGCCGTGCTCACCGACGTGGGCGGCGCCAAGGAGAGGGTGCTCGCGGTGGCGCGGGAGGACCTTCACCCGCGGGTGTCGTTCGTCGGCGCGCACCCCATGTTCGGGGGCCGCGGCGGCTACGACGCCGCCCGCGCGGACCGGTGGGCGGGGGGCACGGTGGCGGTGTGCACCGACGACGCCGGCGCCGAGGCGGTGGAGCGGGTGGCGTCCCTCCACGAGGCCCTCGGCGCGAGGGTGGCCCGCTGCACCGCAGCCGACCACGACGCCGCCGTGGCCGTGGTCTCGCACCTGCCCTACCTCGTCGCCGGCGCCCTCTCGCTGGCGGCGCGCGAGGCCGGTCCGCTCGCGCTCGCCCTCGCGGGTCCGGGGCTGAACGACATGACCCGGCTCGCCGGCTTCGCCTTCGACATCCAGGGGGAGGTGGCGCGGCGCAACCCCCACATCCCGGCGGCGGCGCGGAGCCTCGAGCAGCACCTGGCCCGGCTCCTCGCTGCCATCACCCTGTCGCCGGAGGCGGCGCGCCAGGCGCTGGAGGAGGCGCGCGCCGCCCGGGAGGAGCTCTTCTGACCGGCCCCGTCCGCTGTCGCCGCCGCGGGCCGCTCCGGGGCGCCTTCGAGGTCCCGGGGGACAAGTCCGTGTCCCACCGTGCGCTCCTCTTCGCGGCACTGGCCCGGGGGGAGAGCCGCGTGCGGGGCCTGCTCCGGGCCGAGGACGTGCACGCGACGTGGAAGGCGGTCGAGCGCCTCGGGGCCCGGGTTCGCGAGGAGGGCTCGGAGGTGGTGGTGACGCCCCCCGACCGCCTGCGGGAGCCCGACGACGTCGTCGACTGCGGGAACTCCGGGACGAGCCTGCGGCTGCTCGCCGGCGCGCTCTCCGGCCTGCCCGGCCTCTCGGTGCTCACCGGCGACGCCTCGCTCCGGCGCCGGCCGGTGCGCCGGGTCATCGAGCCGCTCCGGCGCATGGGCGCATCGCTGTCCGCCCGCGACGGCGACCGGCTGCCGCCGCTCGTCGTGCACGGCGGCGCGCTCCGGGGCGCGCGGCACGTCCTCGAGGTGGCGAGCGCCCAGGTGAAGTCGGCCATCCTGCTCGCCGGCCTCTTCGCGGAGGGCGAGACCACGGTGGTGGAGCCCGCCGCTGTCGCGCGATCATACCGAGCGCATGCTGCGGCGCATGGGGGCCCCGCTGCGGGTCGAGGGCCTGGAGGTCTCGATCTCCCCCGGGACGCTCACCGGCGGCGAGGTCGACGTCCCCGGAGACATCTCCTCGGCCGCGTTCTTCCTGTGCGCGGCCGCGGCGCTGCCGGGCTCGGACGTGGTCGCCCGGGGCGTCGGGACGAACCCCACCCGCACCGGGCTCATCGACGTTCTCTCCGACATGGGAGCCCGCGTCGAGGTGGCGGGCGAGCGCGAGAGCGCCGGCGAGCCCCGGGCCGACGTCCGGGTGCGCGGCGGGGAGCTTCGCGCCACCCGCATCGCCGGGGCGCTCGTCCCCCGCCTCATCGACGAGCTCCCCGTCCTCATGGTGCTCGCCACCCAGGCGCGGGGGCGCACCGAGATCCGCGATGCCCGCGAGCTCCGGGTGAAGGAGTCCGACCGGCTGGCGGCCATGGGGGAGACCCTCGCCGCCGCGGGCGCGCGCATCGAGCTCTTCGAGGACGGCTGCGCCATCGACGGGCCCACGCCGCTTCGCGGGGTCGAGGTGCGCACCCGCATGGACCACCGCATCGCCATGAGCATGGCCGTGGCCCAGCTCGTCGCCGACGGCGCCGAGGTGGTGCTCGACGACGTGGCCTGCGTGGCCACGAGCTTCCCTGGCTTCTTCGACATCCTCGACCGCCTGACGAGGGCCAGCATGATCACGGGACACACGCGGCTCTTTGCGCTCGTGGGCTGGCCGGTGAGCCACAGCCTCTCGCCCGCCATGCAGAACGCGGCGTTCGCTGCCGACCGGGGTGGACGCCACCTACCTGGCGCTGCCGGTCGCGCCCGGCGAGCTCGCAGACGCCCTGCGCGGCGCCCACGCGCTGGGGTTCGCCGGCCTGAACGTCACCGTTCCCCACAAGGAGGAGGCCGCCGCGCCTGTGCGAGACGCTCGACCCGGTGGCCGCCAAGGTCGGGGCGGTCAACACGCTCTCGCGCCTCGACGACGGGTGGGCGGGGTACAACACCGACGCCCCGGCGGTGCGGGGGCTGCTCACCGACGCCGGGCTCGGGCCCCGCTCGCGCGGCGCTCGTCCTCGGATGCCGGCGGCGCGGCGCGGGCCGCGGTCTGGGCGCTCCTGCAGATCGGGGCCGAGGTCGCGGTGGCGGCGCGCCGCCCCGACGCCGCCGCGGTTCTCTGCGGGCGAGATGGCGCTGGCGCTCGGGCGGCCGGTGTCCTCCGCCAGGTCCGTGCCGTGGGAGGAGGCCCCAGCCCAGGCGATCCGGGCGGACGTCGTCGTGCACGCCACCTCGCTCGGGCTGCCCGGCAAGTCCGGCGAGCTCCCGCTGCTCACCTGGCGCGCCGGCCAGCTGGCGCTCGACTTCGTGTACGGCGCCACCCCGTTCGCTCGCTCGGCTCAAGATGCCGGGACCCGCCTCGTCACGGGCGAGCAGGTGCTCGTGCGCCAGGGCGCGCTGGCCTTTCGCATCTGGCTCGACCGCCACGCCCCCGAGGACGTGATGGTGCGGGCCCTCGAGCGATCCGGAGGACGCTAGGACATGGCGCTGCGCTACCTCACCGCCGGCGAGAGCTCACGGCCCCGCGCTGGCGGCCATCGCCGAGGGGTTCCCCGCCGGTCTCACCATCGACTTCGGGGTGGTGGCGCGCGACCTGGCCCGCCGCCAGAAGGGCTACGGCCGCGGCGGGCGCCAGCTCATCGAGAAGGACGAGGCCCAGTTCCTCTCCGGCATCCGGGGGGGCGTGACGATGGGGTCGCCCATCGCGCTCGTCATCTGGAACAAGGACCACGAGAACTGGAAGGACCTGGTCTCGCCCACGGCGCGGGGGGGCCGCGCTTCACGCGCCCGCGGCCGGGCCACGCCGACCTGCCCGGGGTCCTCAAGTACGGCTTCGACGATGCCCGCGACGCGCTCGAGCGCGCGAGCGCCCGCTCCACGGCGGCCACCGTCGCGCTCGGGGCGCTGGCGCGCCAGCTCCTCTCCCACTTCGGGGTGGAGGTGACCTCCCGGGTCACCGCCATCGGCGAGAGGGACAGCCGCCCGGAGCGGCCGCCCACCTCCGAGGAGAGCGCGGCCATCGAGGCGTCCGATCTCCGCACCGCGGACGCCGAGCTCGCCGCGGCCTGGAGGGCCATCATCGACCGGGAGAAGGCGCGCGGCGGCTCCATCGGCGGCTCGTTCGAGATCTACGCGGCGGGGCTGCCGCCCGGCCTCGGCAGCTACGTGCACCCCGACCGCCGCCTCGACGGCCGCCTCGCCGGCGGCGCTCGCCTCCATCCCCGCCATCCGCGCGGTCGAGATCGGCGCCGGCACCCGCGTCGACCTCCCCGGGGACCGGTTCCAGGACGCCATCCACTACGCCAAGGACCGCGGCTTCTACCGGGACACCAACCGCGCCGGCGGGCTCGAGGGCGGCATCACCAACGGCGAGGTCCTCCAGGTCCGGGCCTACATGAAGCCCATCCCCACCATGGTCACCCCGCTCGCCACCGTGGACATCGACACCCGCGAGGCCACGCAGGCCCGCTACGAGCGCAGCGACGTCTGCGCCGTCCCGGCGGCTTCGGTGGTGGGCGAGGCGGTGGTGTGCTGGGAGCTCGCCAACGCGTTCGTCGAGAAGTTCCCCGGCGACGCGATCCGGGATATCGAGAAGGCCGTCGAGGCCTATGCCGCTCGGATCCGATGAGACCGTCGCGCTCGCGGGAATGATGGGCTCGGGGAAGACCACCGTGGCCCGGGAGCTCGGGCGCCTGCTCGGACGCCGGGTGGTCTCCACCGACGCGCTCGTCGAGGCGCTCGCGCGCCGACCGGTGGCCCGGATCTTCGCCGAGTCGGGCGAGCCGGCCTTCCGGGCGCTCGAGCGCGGGGTGGTGCGGCGGCTCGCCGGGCCGCTCGTGGCGGACCTGGGCGGCGGGGCCTTCTGCGACCCCGCCAGCGCCGAGCACCTCCTCGCGGTGGGTCGCGTGGTGTTTCTCGACGTCTCCTCGCGCGAGGCGGCCCGCCGGCTCGGCGGCGGGAGCGGCCGCCCTCTCGCGCCTTTCTGGGAGCAGCTCCTCCGCCGCCGGCTGCCCATGTACCGGAGGTCGGCCATCGCGGTCGCGGTCGACGGCCTCGCGCCCGAGGCGGTGGCCCGCCGCATCGCCGGGCTCCTGGAGGCCAGCTGAGCCCGGTCCTCCTCGAGGCGCGCCAGGACGCGCACCGCTACCCGGTGGAGGTCGGCGCGCTCCTGCCGCGCCGCGCCGCCGAGCTCGCCGCAGGGCGCGACCGGGTGGCGCTCGTCAGCTGTGCCCGGGTGCTGTCGACGCCGCTCGGGACCCGGGTGGAGGCAGCGCTCCGCCGGTCGGGGGCGCTCGCGGTCGCGGTGGTCCTGCCGGACGGCGAGCGGGGCAAGACGCTCGCGCAGCTGGAGAGGTCGGCGGTGGCGCTGCTCGGCGCCGGGCTGACGCGCCGGAGCCTGGTGGTGGCGCTCGGCGGCGGGGCCGTCACCGACGCCGCCGGCTTCCTCGCGGCGGTGTTCATGCGGGGGATCGACTGGGTCGCGCTCCCGACCACGCTGCTCGCCATGGTGGACGCGGCGCTCGGGGGCAAGACCGGCGCCAACCTCCCCGCCTCGAAGAACGCGGTCGGGGCCTTCCACCCGCCCGCGGCGGTGATCGCGGACCCGGGGGCGCTTCGCACGCTCCCGGCCCGGCAGATGCGGTCGGGCATGGGCGAGGTGCTGAAGTACGGGCTCCTGCGGCCCGGGCTCCTGCCCCGGATGGCGGCCCTGGCCCGGCGCGGCCGGGTCGACGCGGAGGTGATCGCGCAGTGCGCCGGGGTGAAGCTCGGGGTGGTCGAGCGCGACCCCCGGGAGAAGGGCGAGCGCAAGCTCCTCAACCTCGGCCACACCTTCGGCCACGGCGTCGAGGCGGCCGGTGGGTTCTCGCGGTTCACGCACGGCGAGGCGGTGGCGGTGGGCATGGCCTACGCCTTCCGCCTGGCGCGGAACCTGGGGCGCGTGGGCGACGAGGCCGTGGCCCGCGCCGAGGAGGCCATCGCCGGGGCCGGCCTGCCGGTCCGGGTCCCGGCGGCGACCGCGCGCCGGGCGGTGACTCTCATGGGGCACGACAAGAAGCGGACGGCAGCCGGTCTCCGTTGGGTGCTTCCTGTGCACCGGGGGAGCGACTGGGCGGTAGAGTGGGACGTCGAGGCGGACGAGGCCGCGGTGCGCGCCACGGCGCGAGAGATCGGGAGAGCACGATGATCCTGCTGGTGAACGGACCGAACCTCAACCTCCTCGGGGAGCGCGAGCCCGCCGTGTACGGCGACACCACGCTGCCGGAGATCGAGAAGATGGTGGAGGAGGCCTGCGCCGCCTACGGTCAGCAGGTGAAGGCCATCCAGTCGAACTACGAGGGGGCGCTCATCGACTTCCTCCAGGAGAACCGCCACGCGGCGCAGGGCGTCATCATCAACCCCGGGGCGCTCACCCACACGAGCTACGCCTTGCACGACTGCCTGAAGGCGCTCGCGTGCCCGGCCGTCGAGGTGCACATCTCCAACGTGCACGCCCGGGAGGAATGGCGGCGCCACGACCTCGTGGCGCCCGCGACCCAGGGCCAGGTGGTGGGGCTCGGGACGACCGGGTACTACTTCGCGGCGGTCTGGCTCTGCGGGCGGCTCACCGAGCAAGCGGCGGACGCCGGCGGCACGGGCGACGGCGAGGCCATCGAGGTCCCCGCCACCGACCTGCAGCCGGTCGTCGGCGGCGACTACGAAGGGTAGCGCCCGGCCGTGCCGCGGGTCGCCGTGCTCCTGCCCGCGCGGGACGCGGAGCGCACCGTCCGCGCCGCGGCGGCCTCGATCCTGCGCCAGACCCAGGGCGACCTCCGCCTGGTGGTGGTGGACGACGGCTCGACGGACGGGACCGGCGCGGAGCTCGAGCGCCTCGCCGGCCGCGATCGGCGGGTGGAGGTCCTGCACGGTCCGGGGGCGGGGATCGCCGCCGCGCTCGCCCTGGGGCTCGCCCGCTGCGACGCCGAGGTGGTGGCGCGGATGGACGCCGACGACGTGGCACACCCGCGCCGCCTGGAGATCCAGCTCGCGGCGCTCGCCGCGGACCGGTCGCTCGCGGCGGTGGGGTCCCGGGTGCGGCTCTTCCCGCGCCGCTCCGTCGCCGAGGGCATGCGCCGCTACGCGGCCTGGCTGAACGGCCTCGTGGCGCCGGAGCTCGTCCTGCGCGACCTGCTCGTCGAGGCCCCGCTCGTCCACCCCGCGTCGGCCATCCGCCTGGACGCGCTCCAGGCAGTGGGCGGCTGGCGGGACGGCGACTTCCCGGAGGACTACGACCTCTGGCTTCGGCTCGCGGCCGCCGGCCACGGGCTCTCCAACGTGCCGGTGACCTTGCTCGACTGGCGCGAGTCGGAGGGGCGCCTCACCCGCACCGACGGGCGCTACGCGCTCTCGCGCCACGTGGCACTCAAGGCGGCCTGGCTCGCGTCCGGGCCGCTTGCCGGCCGCGGCGAGGTGGCGGTCTGGGGGGCCGGCGAGACCGGCCGCGCCTTCGCGCGCGCCCTGGCCGCACACGGGATCGGGGTGGCCATGTTCCTCGAGGTGGACCGGCGCAAGATCGGCCGCACCGTCGCCGGGGCCCCCGTCCTGCCGTACGGGGACGCGGGCCGCTCGCGGGGGCTGCCGCTCCTCGTGGCCGTGGGGGCAGCCGGCGCCCGCGACCTCATCCGCGCCGAGCTCCGGCGCCAGGGATTCGAGGAGCTCCGCCACTTCCGGTGCGTCGCCTGAAGCGCCCGGGCGGGGCCGGACAGCCGACGGGGCGGGCCGCGCCAGGGCTCGTGGTACCTTTTCCCCGGGACCGCGCGTGCTCCTCAGACTTCTCACCCACTTCACCTACGCGGCCGTCTTCGGCTTGCTCTTGGCGGGCGGCGTCGGCGTCCCGGTGCCGGAGGAGCTCATCCAGCTCACCGCCGGCTACCTCGCCCGGCGCGGCGTCCTGTCCTTCGCGCCGGCGCTCGCCGTCACCTGGTTGGGCCTCGTCATCGGCGACTTCCTGCTCTTCCGCCTGGGGCGCGCCCACGGGCCTCGGATGCTCGAGTCCCGGCACGTGCGGCGCGTGCTCACGCCCAAGCGCCGAGCGTTCATCGAGCGGCACTTCGCGAGGCACGCCGTGCTCACCATCATGGTTGCCCGCCACGCCTCGGGCTTCCGCCTCCCGGTCTTCGCGCTCGCGGGGGCCTCCGGCGTGAGGAGCGCGACCTTCCTGCTCGCCGACGGGGCCTCGGCGCTCCTCTCGGTGCCGATCGTGGTGACGCTCGGCTGGCTCTTCGCGAGCCACATCGAGGAGCTCCGGAAGGACATTCGCGTCGTGGAGCTCGGCATCGCTGCCGCCATCCTCGCGTTCGTCGTCGGGTGGGCGCTCGTCGCCCGGAGGCAGGAGAAGAGCCGGGAGCGGACGCCGCCTTCCTAGCCCGCGGCTCGGGCGGGCAGCGCGCTCGGCGCCTCGACCGTCCGCGGCGCGTCCCACCCCGCTCGAGACCCGGAATCTGCCGGAATCGCGCTCGCCGCTCGCCGGCGCGCTCCTGGGCCCGGTCGATGGGCACCCGGGGTGGATCGAACCCGGGTCAGGCACCCGGATTGATCAAATCTTTTGGCCCGAGTTCCGCGCCTTCCGCTGGCCTGGCCGGTGCACGACGTCCAGGGGACTCCTTGCCGAGGTGACCTAATGCACGGAAAGCCCCTACTCCCGGTTGCTCTCGCGTCGCTCGCCCTCGCCTGCGGCGGTTCAGGCACGAGCTCGAGCGGCGGCGGCGGCGCGACGAACCCGCTCACCGTCTCTGCCACGATGGCCGCCGGCGCGGTGCCGGGCGTCGTGAACGGGGTGAAGGCGAACGGCTCGAACGTCGTGACCATCCAGGTCACCGGAGCCACCAAGGCGCCCATCCAGATCTCGACCCGCCACGGCTCCTTCGGGGGCTCGAAGGTCGCCAACGTCGACGCGACCAGCGCCACCTTCGAGCTGACGGTCTGTGACTCCCGGACCGACAGCACCTGCCTCGGCGCCGTGGTGCTCACCGCCGTCGACGGCAACGGGGCATCGGGGACCGTGACGCTCGGGTTCGTCGGCTTCGAGACGGTGTGCAACGACGGCGTCGACAACAACAGCGACGGCCGCATCGACTGCGCGGATCCCGACTGCGACCAGAAGGCCTGCGCCGTGAATGGCGTGGCGGGCACCTGCCAGAACCAGGTGTGCAACCTCCCGGTCTGCACGCCGACGAATCCGGTCGAGATCTGCAACAACGGCATCGACGACAACTGCGACGGCAAGGTCGACTGCCAGGACTCGGCGTGCGATGGCCAGAACTGCAAGGCCGGCTCGCCCACGTTCCTCTGCAAGTCCGGCGTCTGCACCGACGTCTCCTCCGGCCTCGGCCTGACGGTGGCCTCCGCGCGAACGCGGCTTCCCGCCGACGGCCAGGCGACCACGACCGTCACCGCCAAGGTCGTGAGCGCGGGCGCGCCCCAGGCCAACGTGGGCGTGACCTTCGCCACCAGCGTCGGCGGGTTCGTGGTCGGCCCGGCGACGACCACCGTTGCCTCGGTCGCCACCGGCGCCGACGGGACCGCGACGGTGACCTTCCGGGCGAGCGCGGTCCCGAGCGTCGCCAGCATCACGGCCTCGCTGACCTCGATCCCGCAGGTGAACCTCTCGACGACCGTGACCATGCCGGCGCTCGGCTCGATCCAGATCGGTGCGATCCAGAACGAGGTGATGGGGGTGAAGTACTCGGGCTGGAACGAGCAGAACCAGATCAGCGTGCTCCTCCTCGACACGGCCCAGCAGCCCTACCCGGACGGCCTCGCCGTCCGCTTCGAGCACCAGCAGCTCGGCGGCTCGACCATCTCCACGCCGCCTGCCGCCGACTCCGGGAGTTGCGTCCAGGCGCAAGGCTGCCTCGCCTACGTCGGGCAGACGAGCTCCCCGGGTGGCGCGCAGGACAGCCAGGGGCTCGCCTACGTGAACCTCTACTCGGGCACGGCCGCGGGCCTCGTCAGCATCGCGGTGACGGCGAGCGCCGGGGGCGCGACGAGGAGCTTCACGATCCAAAACATCGCCATCGTGGGAGCGAAGGCGAGCGGCGCGCACATCTCCATCGACTGCAGCCCCAAGAACATCCCGGCGCTCATCAACGACGACTGCCTGACGACCTTCTACGCCGGCCCCGAGAGCCCCATCAAGTGCAGGGCGTACTTCGCCGACCGGTTCAACAACGTGCTCGGCAGGTCGCTCTTGGCGACATTCGCGAGCGAGGCCGGCGCCGCCGGCCCGCCGGCGTCGACGGCCCCGTACGACCCGACGAAGGGCGGCGACCAGACCTCGACCTTGGGATTCGCGAACGACACCATTGCGGTGACGGGCTACGGGCTTCCCCAGGACGTGGACCCCATCAACGGGGAGCCCTGGGCGCAGGTCACCGACAAGTGCGGAACGCGGTTCAGCAACCCGCGCGACGGCCTCGTCACCATCATCGTCCTCGCGAAGGGCGAGGAGGGCTTCATCGACCTGAACGGCAACGGGGTCTGGGACGCCGGGGAGCCGTTCATCGACCAGGGCGAGCCCTTCATCGACGCGAACGACAACGGCGTCTACGACCCGGGCGAGTACTTCGTCGACCTGAACGGGAACGGCGTCTACGACGGCCCGAACGGCAAGTGGGACGCGGACACCACCATCTGGGCGGAGACGCGCGTTCTCTACACCGGTGCGCCGTCGATCACGACCGTCGTCGCCGCCTCGGGAACCGTCCCCGCGTACGGCAATCCCATGACGGGCCCGATCTCGTGGGTGAACCCGCAGGCCGTCGGGGTCCAGTCCTCCTCGGGGGGCAAGACCGCCACGACGGCCGTCGCCGAGTTCCTGTTCCGCGACCAGAACCTGAACCCCCTCACCCCCTACGCGACCTACTCGGTGCGCTCGGTGTACAGCGCCACGACCGCGGCGCTCACGGGCACGCCCACCTCCGTCGACAACCTGGGGATGAACTTCACCCTCCAGTACTGCACCCAGCAGGCGGGCGCGATCTCCAACACCTGCTCCAGCATCTGCTCGAGCTCGCCGTGCTACATCGTGCCGAAGGTGACGAGCTTCAGCCCCGGGAGCATCGGCGGCGTCTCCGTCACCGGCGGGTCGAAGCCGGGCTCTGACCAGGTCAACATCGATCCGACGATCGACTCGATCACGTGGGATCCGGGCGTGTGGATGGGCGTCATCGTGAACTAGCCCGGCGCAGGGCGGGCTCCGGTCGAGGCGCGCCGGTGCCATTGTCCTGACGAACTCGGCCCGCAAGCCAGCGGCTTGCGGGCCGTGTTCACTTCTCGGCAGGCCGTCCGTGCAGCTCCGGGAGCGGTCCGCTTCGGGGCGCGACCGCCGAACGCTCCGCCACCCGACACCCCCTATTCGAGCGACACGTGGGACTTTCGCGCGGCGCGGAACAGCGCCAGCCCGAGCAGCGCGAAGAACCCCACTCCGAGGAGCTCGTAGCCGGACGCCCCGAGCAGGCGGGTCAGCGCCGGCTGCATGTTGAGCCGGGTGGCGAAGAAGCGGTCCACGCTGTCGTTCACCTGCAGAAGCGCGACGATGACGCCCATGAGCGCCCCGCCGGCGACGAGGCCGGTGGCGAAGAGGCTCCCTCCGCCGAGCTCGCTCTCCTCGACCTTCTCCCCCCGCCTCTCGGCGAGCCAGTCCACGATGCCCTTCAGCGCCCCGCCCGCGAAGATGGGGAGCGTGGTGGAGAGCGGCAGGTAGGCGCCCACCGCGAAGGACAGCGACTTCACGCCGCAGAGCTCCATGGTCACGGAGAGGAACACGCCCACGAGCACGAAGGTCCAGTCCAGGTTGAGCGAGAGCAGCCCCTTGATGAGCGTCGCCATCAGCGTGGCCTGGGGCGCGGGGAACTTGTCCGACCCGATGGCGTGGACGATGCCCTGGGCGGCCTGCTCGGCCGTGGGCTTGTCCAGCAGCTGGACGGTCAGCCCGATGACGAGCGAGGCGAAGATGGCGCCGATGAAGAGCGACACCTGCTGGTGGCGCGGCGTGGCGCCGACGAGGAACCCCGTCTTCAGGTCCTGGCTCGTGGCCCCGGCGTTGGCCGCCGCGATGCACACCATCCCGCCCACGACGAGCGCCATGGGCTCGTAGGCGCTGCCGGTCCAGGAGAGGCCGACGAAGACCATGGCCGTCGCCATGAGCGTGGCGATGGTCATGCCGGAGATGGGGTTCGAGGAGGAGCCGATGAGCCCGACGATGCGCGAGGACACCGTGACGAAGACGAAGCCGAAGACGATGACGAGCAGCGCGATGAAGAACTTGTTGAGCAGCGTCCGCCCCGGGACGATGGGCAGGAGCGTCAGCACCACCACCAGGCCGACGCTGCCCGCGAGCACCGTGACGAAGGACAGGTCTCGCTCGGTGCGGACCACGCCCTTCTCGCCGGCGCCGCTGCCCTTGAGCGAGCGGATGCTGTCGCGCAGCGAGGACCAGATGGTGGGAAGCGTCTTCACGAGCGTGATGAATCCGCCGGCGGCGACCGCGCCCGCGCCGATCTGCCGGATGTAGGCGCGGTAGATGGCGTTCGGGACATTCGCGAAGACGTGGGCCGCCGGGTCCCAGCCGCCCGGGCCCCCGGCCGTGGCGAGGTCCTTCATCATGCCGAGCTTGACGAGCTGCAGGGCGATCGCGTCCGGGGGGACGAGCACCGCCAATAGCGGGATGAGGCCGAGCCAGGCGAGCACGCCGCCGGCCACGAGCACGCCTCCGATGCGCGGGCCGATGATGTAGCCCACGCCCAGGTACTCCGGCGTGATCTCGCCGTTGACGGTCGCGGACGGGAGCCACTTGTTCGCCTGGCGAGTCACCCAGGCCGGGCTCTCCGCGACGACGTGGAAGACCTTCTGCAGGATGGCGTAGACGAGCGCGAGGCCGACGCCCTGGAACGCGGTCTTCGCGAAGTCGCCGCCCTTGTCGCCGGCGATGAGCACCGAGGCGCAGGCGGCGCCCTCCGGGTACTGCAGCTGCCCGTGCTCCTTGACGATGAGCGAGCGCCGCAGCGGGATCATCATCAGCACGCCGAGGATGCCGCCCACGAGCGAGAGCAGGAAGAGGGTGAGGTAGTTGAAGTAGCCGGCCCCGACGCTCTGGCCCGTCGCCGGGTTGACCGACAAGAACAGGAACCCCGGCAGCGTGAAGACCACGCCGGCGGCGATCGACTCCCCGGCCGAGCCGGTCGTCTGGATGATGTTGTTCTCGAGGATGTTGGTCTTCAGGACCTTTCGCCCGAGCGAGATGGCGATGACCGCGATGGGAATGGAGGCCGAGACCGTCAGGCCGGCCTTGAGCGCCAGGTAGACGGTGGCGGCCCCGAACAGCACGCCGAAGAAGGCGCCCGCCACGACGGCCTTGACCGTGAACTCGGGGAGCACCAGGTCGGCGGAGATGTAGGGCTTGAAGTCCTTGGCACCCGCACCCGGGGTCGTGTCGTTCATCGGCCGGCGCTCCTCGCCGAGGGCGGCGGCGGCCGCGCCTCGGGGCGGGAACAAAGCACGTTTCCGGTCACCCTGCCACTCGCGGCGGGCCACTGCGAGCGGCCTCTGCGCCGCGGTGCGCCATCCCCTAGGCGGTCCCCACGAGCGCGTCGCGCGCCCGCAGGAAGTCGTCGGGCAGCGGCGCCTCGAGCACCAGGGAGGCGCCGGTCGCCGGGTGCCGGATCTCGAGGCGCCAGGCGTGCAGCATCACCCGCGGGACGGCGAGCTCGCCCACCATGCGGGGCCCGCCGTAGCGGGCGTCGCCGAGCAGCGGGGCGCCCAGGTGCGCAAGGTGGACCCGGATCTGGTGGGTGCGCCCGGTCTCCGGGTGCGCCTCGACGAGGGCCGTGCCCGACGGGCCGGCGGCGAGCGTCCGGTAGCGGGTGGCGGCGGGCTCCCCGCCGTCGCGGACCTCGCGGCGCCCGGCGTGGCGCTCGTCCTTGCCGAGGGGAGCGTCGAGTCGCCCCTCGGCGGGGGACGGTGCCCGCGCGCACAGCGCCAGGTAGGTCTTCTCGGGGCGCCCCTCGCGGAAGTCCTCCGAGAGCGCCCGCGCCGCGGCGGCGCCTCTCGCCAGGACGGTGACGCCACTCGTCTCGCGGTCGAGGCGGTGCACGAGCGTGACGGTCGCTCCGACGAGCGCGCTCACGAGCTCGGGGAGGTGGCCGCGGTCGGTCGTCAGCGTCGGCTGCGACGGGACGCCCGCCGGCTTGTCGACCGCCACCATGTGCTCGTCGGCGTACAGCAGCCTGCCGCGGTCGAGGGGGGCCGGCGCCGCGGCGGCGCGCCCGCCCTCCTCCAGGTTCACCACCACCGCCTGGCCGGCCCGCAGGAGGCGGCCCGCCACCTTGCAGCGCCGGCCGTCGAGGAACACGCCGCCTCGCTCGAGGGCCCGGCGCGCGACCCCCCGGGAGATCCCGCCCCGGAGCGCGATGAAGCGGTCGATGCGCTCGCCCTCGTCGTCGGCGCCGGCCGAGAGCGCGAGGCGCTTCACGGGGCGAGCGGGCGCCGGGCGGGGGGATGGGCGCGCGGCAGGGTCAGGCCTCGGCCGCGGGGCAGCCGGCGCACCCGGCTCCCTTCGGCGCGTCGCAGGCCGGGGCCGACGGCTTGCGGTAGTCGGTGGAGTGGAAGCCGGACCCCTTGAAGGCGAAGGAGCCGGCGCTCATCCT
This sequence comes from uncultured delta proteobacterium, assembly GCA_963754915.1. Taxonomy (GTDB): domain Bacteria; phylum Myxococcota; class Myxococcia; order Myxococcales; family Anaeromyxobacteraceae; genus DATJZG01. The sequence goes on from CAVWHZ010000016.1 coordinate 806,170, forward strand.
CTTCGTCACCGGCGACCCGCAGGCGTCGTGCCGGCGGAGGGGCGGCGCGGACATCTTCTGCAGGGTGTCGAAGCGCCCGCACTTCGGGCAGTCGTACTCGTAGATGGGCATGGGCGCGGGTTCCTCGAGGTCGGGAACGGGAAGGTAACGGTGCCGCGGCGCGTGTCAAGGAGGGAAGCGACCGGGCGCCGACGGGCCCCGCCCGCCGTTTGGCGGTACAAGGAGCGCCGTGGACGCCGACGAGCTCGAGATCCTGAAGGGCGAGGTGGACGCGCTCGCGCGGTCCCTCGCCGAGGAGCGCTTCCGCCACGTCGCTGGCCTCGAGCCCCGGCCGGCGCTGCGGCCGATCTTCGCCGCGCACGGCTCGGCCGCGCACCGGGAGACCGTGGCCGCGCTGCGGGCGCAGGGGGAAGCGGAGCTGGCCCGCCGTGTGGCGGTCCTGCGCGCCGAGCGCTCGGCGGCGGAGGAGGAGGAGCAGTGGCGCGCCGCCGAGAGCGCCGCCTCGTGCCCCGGCCCCGACGGGCCGGTCTCGCTCGCCGCGGCCGAGCTCGGCGAGAGGCACGAGGCCAACAGGAGCCGGCGGCTCGCCCTCGGGCGCGCCGCGGCCTCGGCCATCCGCGCCGCCGCCCCGCACCGCGAGGCCGCCGCGGAGGCTCGCGCGCGCTCCCACGCGGAGTCGGGGCTGTCACCGCCCTGGGAGGACGTGGTCGAGGCCGACGCGGTCCTGAACGCCTCCGAGGACGCCTACCGGGACGGGCTCTCGTGGCTCGCGGCCCGGGCCGACCTCGCCCCGGCTCCGGCGGGCGACCTCGAGCGTGCCGACCTGCTCCACCTGCTCGCCCTCCGGACCTACGACGGCCTCTTCCGTCGGGCGACGCTCGCTCCGGAGCTCGACCGGGCCTTCCGGGGGCTCGGGCTCGACGCCTCCCGCGTCCGGCTCGACGGCGAGGACCGCGCCGGGAAGTGGCCCGGCGCCCACGCGCACGAGGGCCGGGTCTCGCTCGCGCGCCAGGGCGGTGCGGCGGACTGGCTCGGGCTCTTCGCCGCGGCGGGCGCGGCGGTGGCGGCGGGACTGAGCCGGCCCGCCACGCGGGACCCCGCCTTCCCGGCCGCGATCGGGGCGCTCGCCTCGTCGCTCCTGCTCGAGCCACGCTTCCTCGCCGCGGCGGTCGGCGTGGAGCGAAGGCAAGCGCCCGACCTCGTGCGCGCTCTCGCCGTCCTCCGCCTCTTCGAGCTGCGCGCCCGGGCGGCCGCGCTGCGCGTCGCCGCCGAGGTGGAGCGGGGAACGAGCGGGGCGGCATGGAGGGAGGCCCACCGCGAGGCCTTGTCGGCGGCGGCGCTGGCCTCGTGGCCCGACGGGCTCGCCGCGCGGGACGCGGACGCCGACCTCCTGCGGGCGTCGCTGCGCGGCGCCGCCTGGGGAGAGGCCCTTCGCCGCGAGCTCACCGAGCGGCTCGACGAGGACTTCTGGCGAAATCCGCGGACCGCCCCGGCGATCGCCGGCATGCTCGCGGTGGGCGCCGGGGGGCCCGGAACGGAAAAGCCCCCGCTCGCGGTGGCGGCGGGGGCCCTGGTGAAGAGGATCGAGCGCGGGGCCTAGCGGGTGGGGCCCTTCCTGCGGAGCGCGCGGATGATCTTCTCCTTGGAGCGGGAGACCGCGGGGGCTCGGACGGCGCTGCGGGCCTGGCGCTCCCGGAGCTTCAGGTACGTCTCGATCTCGAGCGCGCGCAGCTCGATCTCGAGGTCCTCATGCCCCTTGCCGACCCATTCGAGATGCTCCGTACGGGGGGGAGATGCGCCCAGCCGCATGCGCATCACCTTCTCCTCGGAGGGAGACAGCTCGCGGGTCCCGCTCCGCCTCAGGACGGAGTGTGCCGCCGCTTCAGTGACCACGGCCTCAGCCGCCTTCCTCTTCGTCATTCCCGGGGCCTCGCTCGTCACGTCGTCCACGCTTTCCATTGCGTTCCTCACGAGAGCCATCGTAGGCCGGACCGGTACGCTGTCCATTTTTCAGGTGACAAGGTGCGCAAGGGTGCGATTCTTCATCCGATCCGCGCAGCGAGATATCGGGGGCCCTCCGACGGAGCAATCCGATTGCCACCGCGGCAGAGCGCGCCGGGATGCGCGAATCGCGGCGCGATGCGCGTTGCCGGCGCCCGCGGCGCGCATGAGTGAAGAGCGGGGAGGCGCATGGCCGGCTTCAGGGACAACATCGTCGAGGACGAGAGGCGGATCGAGGAGCTTCTACTGTCGGTGAAGCGGGTGGCAGTGCTCGGCATGAAGACCGAGGCCCAGTCCGACAAGGCCGCCTTCTACGTTCCCCGCTACCTGGCCGGCCACGGCGCGGAGGTCGTCCCGGTGCCCGTCTACTACCCCGAGGTGAAGGAGATCCTCGGCGCCCGCGTCTACCGGAGGGTGGCCGACGTGCCGGGCGAGGTCGATCTCGTCGACGTCTTCCGCCGCGCCGTCGACATCCCGCAGCACCTCGCCGACATCGAGGCGAAGGCGCCGCGCGCGGTCTGGTTCCAGCTCGGCATCCGAAACGACGCTGCCGCCGAGCACCTCGCCCGCGCCGGGATCCTGGTGGTGCAGGACCGCTGCCTCATGGTCGACTGGCGACGCTACGTCGGGTAGGCGGCGCGCCTACTCGGGATCGGTCTCCGGCTCCGGCTCGGCCTCGGCGGGAACCTTCTTCTTGCGAAGGCCGGCCGACTCGAGCGCCCGGGCGACGCCCTTGGGCTTGCGCTCGTCGGGGAGGGCGCCGGCTGGCGGTTCCACCGCGGCAACGGCGCCGCCGAGCGCCGTGACGCGAGCGGCGAGGTCCACGTCGATGCGGGCGTCGGGATCGTCCTTGACCCGGAAGGCCGCGCGCAGCCGCACCTCCAGCGGGGCGCCGGAGGCCGCGTCGGCGGTGAGCTGGCCCTCGACCGCGATGGGCTCGCGCCCGTCGAGGAAGGCGAGCCGCTTGCGGGTGTCGTCGTCCGCCGCGCCGCCGGGCGGGGACTCGCCGAGCCGGGACGGCCCGGGCGCGAAGGCCGCCCGGTCGAGGGTGAAGGCGAACCGGCGCACCGGCCGGCCCAGGCTCGTGCCCTCCCCCTGGGGTACGAGCTTCAGGCCCGCGCCGAGCAGGTCGGCGACGTCCGCGGCCACGAGGAAGCTCTCGTCGCGGAAGCGGCGCGCGTCCCGCCCGCGGTCGGTGGGGCGCTCGCGCCAGGCGCCGGAGGCCGCGTAGCGGCTGCGCGCGTAGGTCATCCCCCTCGCCCAGATGACGCGCTTGCCGGTGTCCGCGCCCGGGCCGAGGCTCGGGTCGACGTCTCCCTCCGCGAAGAAATCGCCGTTCGCGAGCTGGCGGACGCGGTGGCGCTCGGTGGCCTGGGTGCGGCGGTCCGGGCGACCGCCCGCGACGCTCCAGGAGACGGTTCCCCACCAGTCGAAGGAGCCGAGCCGGGCGGCCGTCTCCTCGGCGCCCATGCGAAGGGACGATTCCGGGTGGCTCCAGTCGAAGGCGCCCAGGGCGACCCGTTCGTCGCCGGGCCGGAAGAGCCGCTCCTTGGCCCGCTCCGACCGGCTGCAGGCCGCGAGCGCGAGGGCGAGGGCGAGGGCGGCGCGGGCTCGCATCGGCCGGCACTCTATGACGCGAGGGTCGGCGGCGCCACCGGCGCGGCCTTCAGGCGCCCCGCCGCAGCAACGGCGCGGCACCGGGCGAGAGCCGCTGCGGCTCGGGCTCGCTCTCGGCCGCGCTCCTCGCGACCTCGGCGAGGGTCACCTTGCCGTCGGCCCACAGCATGCGGTCGCAGCGGTGCAGGAGCTCGGGGAGACCGCGCCGCGTCGAGGCCGAGATGGCCACCCCGCCGCGGGCGTGGCCGGCCGCCTCGCCCTCCCCGGGGGCGAGCCGGTCGACCTTGTTGAGGACGAGCAGCCGCGGAGTCTCGAGGAGGCCGAGCTCTCCCAGGATCGACTCGACGGCGGCGACGTGATCGTCGAGCCGGGGGTCGGACGCGTCGGCGACGTGGAGCAGGAGATCGGCGTCGCCGAGCTCCTCCAGGGTGGCGCGGAAGGCGTTCACGAGGTCGGCCGGCAGGTCGCGGATGAACCCCACCGTGTCGGTGATGATCACCTCCCGGTCCCGCGGGAAGCGCAGGCGGCGGCTGGTGGGGTCGAGGGTCGCGAAGAGCTTGTCCTCGGCCAGCACGGCCGAGTCGGTGAGGGCGTTCAAGAGCGTCGACTTCCCGGCGTTGGTGTAGCCGACGATGGAGACCACCGGCAGGCCGCGGGCGTTGCGCCTCTTGCGCCGGACCTGCCGATCGGCCGAGAGCGCCTCGATCCGGCGCTCGAGCGCGGTGATGCGGTCGCGGACGCGGCGGCGGTCGATCTCGAGCTTCGTCTCGCCGGGCCCGCGCCCGCCGATCCCGCCGGCGAGCCGGGAGAGGGAGTCGTCGCGGCCCACGAGCCGCGGGTACAGGTACTTGAGCTGGGCGAGCTCCACCTGCAGCTTGCCATCGGCCGACTGGGCGCGCTGGGCGAAGATGTCGAGGATGAGCTGGGTGCGGTCGAGGATCTTGAGGCTCGTCGCGTCGGCGATGTGGATGGCCTGCGATGGGGACAGGTCGGCGTCGAAGATGATGAGGTCGGCCATCACCTGCATGGAGCGGAGCAGGATGTCCTCGAGCTTCCCCTTGCCGATGAGCGTGCGCGGGTCCGGGTCGCGCCGCATCTGCAGCGTGGAGTCGATGACCTCGACGCCGGCGGTCCGGGCGAGCTCGCGCAGCTCGAGGAGCGACGCCTCTGCAGCGGCGCGATCCCGGCCGCGCCCGCCGACGCCGACGAGGATGGCTCGCTCGCGCCCGCCGGTGCGCGCCGCCGACCGGGCGCGGGCGAACTCCTCCTCGAGCGCGAGCGCTCCCTCGACCGCGTCGTAGGAGAGGTCGTGCACGCTCGCGGCGGCCTCGTCCTTCCAGAGAGCGCCCTGGGAGTTCTCGGGGAGGAGGTGGGCAAGGTGGACCCGGCCCGGCAGGCCGTCGGGCAGCACCTCCAGCGCCGCCACCAGGTCGAGGCGCAGGAGTGCGAGGTCCGTGTGATCGTCCCGCGTCAGGGGTTCGCCGCGAAGGTGCGTGTGCACGAGGCGGAGCCCGCGGAGTCGGTGGGAGCCGGCGCGCGCCCGGCCCACGTCCGGGAGCTCGAGCTTGTGGGCGTCGCCGACGAGGACCCACTGGACGTCGCCCTTGCGGTCGAGCAGCACCCCGACCTGCCGGTTGGTCTCGAGCGGAGATCTCCGTCAGGTGACGGGCCAGCTCGGGCGACACCACCTGCGAGGCGTCGACCCGGCGTCGGTAGGTTCTGCGCAGCGCGTGGACCTGGCTCTGCTTGAGGCCCAGGGTGTTGCCGAAGACGTCGTGCATCCTGTGACGGGAAGCATAGCCCGGCGCGGGCCGCGCGGCCACCGCACCCGTACGGTGCCTGCTCGGGCGAGGCGCGGGGCCTCTCCTGTCGCGCGACCGCGGGCTGGCACCTCCGGCACCCCCTCGCCTAAGATGCGCGCCGTGCACCGCCATGCCCTGGAGAACGCCCGCCGCCTGGTGGTGAAGGTGGGCACGGGCACGCTCACCGACCGGGAGGGCCGGTTCGACCGTCAGAACTGCGAGCGGCTGGCGCGCGAGCTCGCCGATGTGGCCCGGGCCCGCAAGCTCGTGGTGGTCTCCTCCGGCGCCATCGCGCTCGGAGCCGAGCGCCTGCACCTGAAGCGCTCGCCCGGACGGCCTTGGGACATCGCCACCAAGCAGGCCTGCGCGGCGGTGGGCCAGCCAGACCTGATGGCCGAGTGGGGCCGGGCCTTCGCCGCGCACGGCCGGGCCGTGGCGCAGGTGCTGCTCACCGCCGACGACCTGGCGAGCCGCAAGCGCTTCCTCAACGCGCGGCGGACCCTCGCACGGCTCATGGACGAGGGGGTCGTTCCGGTGGTGAACGAGAACGACACCGTGGCCGTCGACGAGATCAAGGTCGGCGACAACGACAGCCTGGCGGCGCTCGTGGCGACCTGCGTGGAGGCCGACCTCGTCGTCATGCTCACCGACGTGGAGGGGCTCTACGACCGGGACCCGCGCGCGCCCGGTGCGCGACTCCTGCCGGAAGTCGCGCGCGTCACCGCCGAGGTGGAGCGCATGGCCGGCGGCGCCGGCAGCGAGCGCAGCGTGGGGGGCATGGTGACGAAGCTCAAGGCGGCGAAGCGGCTCGCCGCCCAGGGGGTCGGCACGGCGCTGCTCTCGGGCCGGCGCGAGGGTGCGGTGGCGGCGCTGCTCTCCGGCGAGGCGCTCGGCACGACCTTCCCCCGGCTGCGGAGCGCACCTCCGGCAGGCGCGGGTGGCTGGCGGTGGCGGCGCGCGGCAAGGGAACGATCCTGGTGGACGGGGGCGCGCGGCGCGCCCTCGTGGAGCAGGGCAAGAGCCTGCTCCCCTCCGGGGTGCGCGGGGTGGACGGCCAGTTCGGGGTCGGGGACCCGGTGGACATCGCCGAGCAGCGCGGCCGGCCCTTCGCCCGGGGGCTCGCCGGCTACGCCGCCGACGAGGTTCGGAAGATCGCGGGCTTGAAGACCAGCGAGATCGAGGGTGCCCTCGGGTATAAGTACCTCGACGAGGTGATCCACCGGAACGACCTCGTGCTCCTCGACGCGGGGCACGACGAGGCGACGCGATGAACGACACGACCCGCGATGCCGGCGGCGAGATCGCGAACCGGATGCGGGTGCTCGCCGAGGAGGCGCGGCGCGCCGCGCGGAGCTCTCTCTCGCGCCCGACGGGCCAGAAGGACCAGGCGCTGCGCGAGGCCGCCGCGCCATCGCCCGGCGCCGCGACGAGATCCTGCTCGCGAACCGGGCCGACGTGGAGGCGGCGCGCAAGGCCGGCCAGACAGCGGCCTTCCTCGACCGCCTCTCCCTCGACGAGAAGCGGCTCGACGGCGATCGCGACCGCGCTCGTCGAGGTGGCCGGGCTCCCCGACCCGGTCGGGGAGGTGACCTCCACCTGGAGGCGCCCGAACGGCCTCACGGTGAAGAAGGTGCGCATCCCGCTCGGCGTGGTGCTGATGGTCTACGAGGCGCGGCCGAACGTCACCGTCGAGGCGGCCGCGCTCTGCGTGAAGAGCGGGAACGCGGCCATCCTGCGGCCCGGGTCCGACGCGCTCCGCTCGCGCGCTGGCGCTCGGCGAGGCGTTCTCGCGACGGGCTTCGCCGCGGCCGGGCTGCCGGCCGCCGTCGGCGCAGGTGGTCCCGGTGCCCGACCGCGAGGCGACCTTCGCGCTGCTCGCCCTCGACGAGCTCATCGACCTCGCCATCCCGCGGGGCGGCCCGGGCCTCATCCGCGCCGTGGCGGAGCGCTCCCGCGTGCCGGTGCGTGAAGCACTACCAGGGCGTGTGCCACCTGTTCCTCGACGAGACGCGCCCCGGAGGAGCAGGCGGTGGCGCTGGCGATGAACGGAAAGGTGCAGCGCCCCGGAGTGTGCAACGCGCTCGAGTGTCTGCTCGTGCACCGCGCCGCCGCCGAGCGGCTCTTGCCGCCGGTGGGCGAGGCTCTCGCCGGGGCCGGGGTGGAGCTGCGCGTCGACCCGACGGCCCAGGCCATCCTGCGGCGCGCCGGCGTCCCCTGCGTCCCGGCGCGCGAGGACGACTTCGGCAAGGAGTTCCTGGAGAAGATCCTGGCAGTGCGGGTGGTGGGCGACCTCGACGGCGCCCTCGACCACATCGCGCGCTACGGGTCGCTCCACACCGAGGCCATCGTCACGAAGGACATCGACCACGCGCGGCGCTTTGAGCGGGAGGTGGTCGCGAGCGCGGTCATGGTGAACGCCTCGACCCGGTTCAACGACGGCGGGGAGCTCGGCCTCGGCGCCGAGATCGGCATCTCCACCACCAAGCTGCACGCGTTCGGCCCGATGGGCCTCGCCGAGCTCACCACCCAGAAGTACCTGGTCGAGGGCCAGGGCCACGTGAGGACATGAATGGCGAAAGCTCCGAAGTCGAGGAAGCCGGCGAAGGGCAAGGGCCCCAAGGGCCCGGCGCGCCGGGGCGCGAAGCCGGCGAAGTCGTCGGCCCGCAAGGGCGCGAAGCCGGCGAAGTTCACGGCGCGCAACGGCGCTAGGCCCGGGAAGCGCTGGGAGCCGAGGGGCCCGCGGCAAGCCGCGGCGGCCCGCCCCGGCCCCCCCAGGGCCCGGCGCGCCCCCGAGAAGAAGCGCGCCCTCCCGGTGTCGGCGCCCATCGAGGCCCCCGTGCTGCGGGAGCCCGACGACGGGCAGGAGCGGGCACTTCGCGCGGTGGCTGCCGGCCTCGACAAGAAGGCCGAGGAGCCGGTGGTCCTCGACGTGCGCGGCCTCTCGGGGGTTGCCGACTACTTCGTCGTCCTGTCAGCCGACAGCGACCGGCAGGCGGCCGCCATCGCGGACGCGGTGGACGAGAGGCTCGAGGCGCTCGGCGCCTCGCGGCTCGGCATCGAGGGACGCAGCGGCGGCGGCTGGGTCCTGCTCGACTACGGAGACGTCGTGGTCCACGTCATGGGCCGGAGACGCGCAAGTTCTACGACCTCGAGGGGCTGTGGGCCGACGCTCCCCGCGTGAATCCCGGCGCGTAGCCGGCTACAGCCCGTGGCAGGCCTTGCAGGTGGCGTTGTCCGGGCTGGGGGCGCCTCCCCACTGCACCGACGTCTGCGCGAGGTGGCAGGCGACGCTCGAGCAGGTCTTCGTCGCGGGGTCGTAGGTGGCGCTCGAGAGGAACAGGGAGAGGGTGGGGGACGCGAAGGTCCCCCCCGGCGGGACCGGCTCCGGGGAGAGCACGCCGTCGCCGGACGGCGGCAGCACCCCCGGAACGGCGTCCGTCACCCAGGTCGGCCGCGTGGGCGCGAAGGGAGCCGCGGGAAGCCAGGAGATGGGCGGCAGCGCCGTGCGGGGATCGAACACCACGTCGCGCCGCCCGTTCACGTGGAGCAACGGCAAGGTCCTCCCGGAGCCGAGGGGAGCGTTCGAGTTGCCGGGCCCGTGGCAGCGCGCGCAACCCTCGTCCGACGCCTCTCCCGGGAGGGCGTAGTCGCCGCTCGCGTCGAGGTAGTAGAAGCCCGACGGGCCCGTGTTCTCCGGGTCGACGGTCCCGAAGTGGCAGGTCTGGCAGGTGATGGGGGCGGCGTCCTCGGGAGCCCCCCAGCCGTCGCCGCCGTGCTTCGAGCCGCCCGGGTGCCACGGCCCCGGCTGGCCGAGGAAGTGGCCGTACACGTAGCCGTCGTAGGCGAGGCCGGGGTGCGTGTTGGCAGTCGCCGCGCCGGGACCGCCCGTCGGGTACCGCGGCGGGTTCCCGTGACAGGAGGCGCAGCCGAGCGTCGCCCCCGAGCTCCAGCCGGCGTCGTGGCATAGGCGGGCGAGGCCGAGGCCGAGTCCATCTCCTGCCCGCTCGAGTGGCAGTAGACGCTCGAGCAGCTGCCCGCGGCGTAGGCGGCGGCAGGAGGGTTGAGCGCCTTCACGCTCCCGGCCGGCGCGAGCGCGCCGGAGAGCTCCACCTCGACCGCGCCGTCCATGTGGCGCGCGGGGTCGAGCGGATGGCAGTTCCCGCAGCCGAAGCGTAGAACGACGCGGGCGGCGCCCCGAGGGCCACGTAGTCGGCGAGGATGCGCGTGTCGCCGTAGACGCCGCTGCGCCGCGCCCGCCGTCCAGCCGAAGTGGACGAGGTGGGCGCCGGTGGCCGGCGGGTAGCCGTGGCAGGAGTCGCAGGCGAGCCCTCCGCCCCCCGCGCCCCCGAAGTCGACGACGCCGTTCACGTGCTTGCCGCCGGCGACGTCGATGGTGCCGTCGGCCCGCACGGTCCTCCCGTGACAGCCGGCGCAGCGCGCGAGCTGCGGGGTAGGGCGGCGGAGGCGGCGGCCAGCCGTGGCACCCGTGCAGGTCTCCGCCGGAGGCCGGGTGAGGTCCGGCTCCTCGGCGTAGGTCCAGACCGGCTCGGTGGCGAGCCCGCCTTAGATCGCCGGGTTCGCCCCGTGGCAGTAGACGCCGGAGCACCGGTGCTCGGCGGGGGCGAAGGCGGGGGTGGACCCGCGGGCGGCGGCGAGCGGGCCGCAGGACGAGGAGCGGGCCGCGCGAGGTGGCCCGGGTCGTCGACGGAGGTCGGGCACGCGGTGGCACTCCGAGCAAGGGACGGCCTTCCGGATGGGAGTGTCCCGCAGGTGGAGGCGGTGCGCGCCCACGGCCGGCTGGGCGGTCGAGGTCTCGCCCGCGAGGCCGGTCGGGGGCGCCGGGCTGTCGCCGCTCCCGTGGCAGGCGGTGCAGAGCGAGCCGTGGCCTCCGGCGACCGCGCGCGCGTCGCCGCAGGCGGCTACGAGCAGGGCAAGCGCGAGAGGGCGGCCTGGCGACCTCGGCTCGGGGCACGGGGCCGAATGTCCGCCGCCCCGCGCTCGGGCAGCTTGATCGGCGTCACGTCGCCCGGCTGCCCCCCCGAACGCGGCAGGTGACCGGCTCGCGAGGCGCCTTGCTCAGGAGGGCTGCCCCCTTGCTACAATGCGCCACCCACGCCTCGCGAGCCCAGGGAAGTCGGGCGAAAGAAGCCCGCACACCGCCGGTGCCACGAGGCCCCGGTCGCGAGGTTCACCCTGCGCAAGCGGCGCGGGCCCCAACGGTTGGAGGAAGCATGTCCCAGGAGCGGCGAATGGTGACGATGGACGGCAACGAGGCCGTCGCCTCGGTCGCCCACCGGATCAACGAGGTCATCGCCATCTACCCCATCACACCGTCCTCGAACATGGGCGAGTGGGCGGACGAGTGGTCGGCGCTCGGCAAGAAGAACATCTGGGGAGCGGTCCCGAGCGTGGTGGAGATGCAGTCGGAGGGCGGGGCCGCCGGCGCGGTCCACGGCGCGCTGCAGGCCGGCGCGCTGACGACGACCTTCACCGCGTCGCAGGGCCTGCTGCTCATGATCCCCAACATGTACAAGATCGCGGGCGAGCTCACCTCGTTCGTGATGCACGTCTCGCGCGCGCGCGGTGGCGACCCACGCGCTCTCGATCTTCGGCGACCACTCCGACGTGATGGCGGTGCGGCAGACCGGCTTCGGGCTGCTCTCGTCGAACTCGGTGCAGGAGGCCCACGACTTCGCCGTCATCGCGCAGCGCGCCACGCTGAAGTGCCGCGTGCCCTTCCTCCACTTCTTCGACGGCTTCCGCACCTCGCACGAGGTGGCGAAGATCGAGCTGCTTGAACGACGAGGACCTGCGGCGGCTCATCACCGACGACCTCGTCGCCGCCCACCGCGCCCGGGCGCTCACCCCGGACCTGCCGGTGATCCGCGGCACGGCGCAGAACCCCGACGCCTTCTTCCAGGCGCGCGAGGCCTGCAACCCGTTCTACCAGGACGCGCCCGAGGCCGTGCAGGCGGCGATGGACGACTTCGCCAAGGTCGCCGGCCGCAAGTACCACCTCTTCGACTACGTCGGGCACCCGGAGGCCGAGCGCATCGTCGTGATGATGGGCTCGGGCGCCGAGGTGGCGCACGAGACCGTCGAGCACCTCGTGGCGCAGGGCGAGAAGGTGGGCCTCGTCAAGGTGCGGCTCTACCGGCCCTTCACCTCGGTCACTTCATGGCGGCGCTGCCCCGGACCACCACGTCGGTGGCGGTGCTCGACCGCACCAAGGAGCCGGGCTCGCTCGGCGAGCCGCTGTACCAGGACGTGGTCACCGCGCTGCGCGAGGCGCAGCAGGCCCACATCGACCGCTTCCACCACGAGATCACCGTCATCGGCGGCCGCTACGGCCTTTCCTCCAAGGAGTTCACCCCGGCGATGGTGAAGGCGGTCTACGACGAGATGACCCGGGCGCGCCCCAAGCGCCACTTCACCGTCGGCATCAACGACGACGTCACCCACCTCTCGCTTCCCTGTCGACCCGTCCTTCAGCACCGAGGGCAAGGACGTGGTCCGCTGCCACTTCTGCGGCCTCGGCGCCGACGGCACGGTCGGGGCCAACAAGAACTCCATCAAGATCATCGGCGAGGACACGCCCAACTTCGCCCAGGGCTACTTCGTCTACGACTCCAAGAAGTCGGGGAGCGTCACCGTCTCGCACCTGCGCTTCGGGCCGAGCCAGATCCGCTCGTCGTACCTCGTGAGCCGCGCCAACTTCGTCGCCTGCCACCAGTTCGGCTTCCTGGAGAAGTACGAGATGCTCGACGCGGCCGATCCGGGGGCCGTCTTCCTGCTCAACACGCCGTACCCGCCCGAGGAGATCTGGGACCACCTGCCCCTCGAGGTGCAGAAGGAGATCCTCGCGAAGAAGCTGCGCTTCTACGTCATCGACGCGGTCAAGGTGGCGAAGGAGACGGGCATGGGCGGCCGCATCAACACCATCATGCAGACCTGCTTCTTCGCCATCTCCGGGGTGCTGCCCCGGGACAGGGCCATCGAGCTCATCAAGAAGGCCATCGAGAAGAGCTACGGGCGCAAGGGCGCCGAGGTGGTCCGCAAGAACTTCGAGGCGGTGGACCAGACGCTGCAGAACCTCCACCAGGTGGACCTCGCCGGAAAGCAGGCGAACGGGGAGCCGCGGCCGCCGTTCGTGTCCGAGAAGGCACCGGACTTCGTGAAGAAGGTGACCGCGCTCATGCTCGCCGGCAAGGGCGACCTCCTGCCGGTCTCGGCCTTTCCCGTCGACGGCACCTGGCCGTCGGGGACCGCCAAGTGGGAGAAGCGGGCCATCGCGCTCGAGATCCCGACGTGGGACTCCTCGATTCTGCATCCAGTGCAACAAGTGCGCGCTCATCTGTCCGCACGCCGCCATCCGAGCGAAGTTCTATCCGCCGACGGAGCTCGCCGGCGCGCCGAGCACGTTCAAGTCGATGGACTTCCGCTCCACCGACTTCAAGGGGATGAAGTACACGCATCCAGGTGGCGCCGGAGGACTGCACCGGCTGCCGCGTCTGCGTCGAGTTCTGCCCCGCCGAGTCGAAGACCGAGAAGGGCCACAAGGCCATCAACATGGAGGCCATGGCCCCGCTGCGCGAGAAGGAGCGCCGGAACTTCGACTTCTTCCTCGAGCTTCCCGAGGCCGACCGGACCAAGGTGAAGCTCGACGTGAAGGGCACGCAGTTCCTCGAGCCGCTCTTCGAGTTCTCCGGGGCGTGCGCCGGTTGCGGAGAGACGCCCTACATCAAGCTGCTCACGCAGCTCTACGGCGACCGGGCCATCATCGCCAACGCCACCGGCTGCTCCTCGATCTACGGCGCCAACCTCCCGACGACGCCGTACACCACCGACGAGGCGGGGCGCGGCCCCGCGTGGGCGAACTCGCTGTTCGAGGACAACGCCGAGTTCGGCCTCGGGATCCGGCTGGCGGTCGACAAGATCGAGGACCAGGCTGGCATCCTCCTCCGCGGGCTCGCCGGAACGCTCGGCGACGAGATGGTGAAGGGCATCCTCGAGGCCGACCAGTCGAGCGAGGCCGGCATCGAGGCGCAGCGCGCCCGCGTGAACGCGCTCAAGAGGAGGCTCGCCACCGTGGACCACGCGGCCGCGCGGCAGCTGGAGCGCAACGCCGATTACCTGGTGAGGAAGAGCATCTGGATCGTCGGCGGCGACGGCTGGGCCTACGACATCGGCTACGGCGGCCTCGACCACGTCATCGCCATGGGCCGGGACGTGAACATCCTGGTGCTCGACACCGAGGTGTACTCCAACACCGGAGGCCAGGCATCCAAGGCCACGCCCATGGGCGCGGCCGCCAAGTTCGCCATGGGCGGCAAGTCGGTCCCGAAGAAGGACCTGGCGATGCTCGCCATGACCTACGGCCACCCCTACGTGGCCCGCGTGGCCATGGCGGCCAAGGACGCCCAGACCGTGAACGCCTTCAAGGAGGCGGACAGCTACCGGGGAACGTCGGTGATCGTGGCGTACAGCCACTGCATCGCCCACGGCTACGACATGGCCGACTCCATGGCGCACCAGGAGATGGCAGTTGCCTCGGGCTACTGGCCGCTCTTCCGCTACGACCCGCGCCGGTCCGCCCTGGGAGAGAGCCCTCTCAAGCTCGACTCGGGAATCCCCAAGGTCTCGCTCGCCGAGTTCATGGCCACCGAGACGCGCTTCCGCATGGTGGAGCAGCTAGACCCGGACAACTACAAGAGGCTCGTCGTCGAGGCGGAGCGGCTCTCCAAGGAGAAGTACGCGCTCTACGAGCAGCTCGCGAAGGCGATGAGCCCGGCCAACCTCGTGCCCGGCGCCGCGGCGGCCGCGCCGCCGCCGCCCAAGCCCAAGGCCCAGGCCTAGGTCGCGACGGACGGCGGCCGGCGGCGGGGTCCCTCCGGGGCCCCGCCTCACCGCTTGCCGAAGAGCGGCTCTCCCCTATCGAGCGGGTAGAGCGTGATCTCGTCGCCCACGTGGACGAGGCGCTTGCCGAGCTCGGGGAAGTCGGCAACCCCCCAATCCACGGTCTCGCCCCCGCACAGGTAGACGAGGTCCTCGGCCCCGCTGTTCGAGAGGTGGTGGGGCAAGGTCCGCGGGGGAAACCCGGCGAAGTCGCCCGGTCCCACCTCGAAGCGCTCGTCCCCGATGCGCAGCTCGCCCCGGCCCGAGAGGACGTACATCCACTCCTCGTCGACGTGGTGGACGTGGTGGACGAACGACTCCTTCCCGGGGGGAATGCGCAGAAGGTTCGCGCCGGTGCGCTTCAGCCCGGCGCGACGGGCCAGCATGAACCCGTGGATCTCGGAGCGAGGGTTGAGGGGGTGGCGGAACGACTCCTCGCCGGCCGCCCGGTCGGAGGCGCGGATGAGCAGATCGCGCGGCGCTGGCAGCGGCTTCGCATCGGACGTGGGCATGGGGCCTCCGTTCGCACGCTACGCCTCTGCTGCGCGGCCGGCGCCATCCCGGAAGGGGACCTCCGCGGGCGATGGCGTCAGCGGACGAGGTCGGCGCCGAGCTTCACCACCAGCGCCGCGACCACGAGAAGCACCGCCCAGCGCACCAGCCGGTCTCCTCCCCGCACCGCCAGGTGCGCGCCGAGAGTGCCCCCGGCGAACTGGCCGACCGCCATGGGCAGCGCCACCGGCCACACCACGACGCCGCGCGAGGCGAAGAGCGCGACCGCCGCCAGGTTGGAGGCGAAGTTCACCACCTTGGCATCGGCGGAGGCCTGCTGCATCCGAGCGCCCAGGAAAACGACGAAGGCGAAGATGAGGAAGGTCCCGGTGCCGGGCCCGAAGAAGCCGTCGTAGGCCCCGATGACGAGCGCGATGGCGCCGGCGATCCAGGCCGGGTGGTGCCCGGGCGCTCGCGGCGCCGGCGCGGCCGGGCGCAAGGCCAGCACCGCCGCCACCACCACGAGGAGCACGAGCACCACCGGGCGCAGCGCCCCGGCGGGCACGAGCAGGACGAGCGCCGCTCCCCCGAGCGAGCCGGCGAGACCTGCGGGAAAGGTGATGCGGGCCATGCGCCGGTCCACGAGCCCTGCCCGCGCGAAGCGCAGCAGTGCCGCTCCCGAACCGAAGACGCTCTGCCCCTTGTTCGTGCCGAGCGCCAGTGCCGGAGGGAGGCCGGCGGCAAGCAGCGCCGGCACGGTGACGAGGCCACCGCCCCCGGCGATGGCGTCCACGACGCCGGCGGCGAGCGCCGCGAGCGACAGCAGGGCGATCGTCGCCGGCGGCGGCGTCACTCGGGGCGGGCGGGCCGCCGCAACCGGGCGGTCAGGTCCACCTGTCGCCGCTCGTACTCGTCCGCGAGCAGTGGCGAGGAGACGATGAAGTCAGCGGTGGCCCGGTTGCAGGCGGTGGGGATGTTGTAGAGCACCGCGATGCGGAGCAGCGCCTTCACGTCGGTGTCGTGCGGGAGCGGCTCGAGCGGATCCCAGAAGAAGATGAGGGCGTCGAGGTCGCCGGCGGCGATCATGGCCCCGAGCTGCTGGTCCCCGCCAAGGGGGCCGGAGAGGAGCCGATGGATCTCCAGGCCCAGACCTTCCGCAAGCAGCCGCCCGGTGGTCCCGGTGCCATAGAGGCGGTGGCGATCGAGGGTGCCCTTGTTGTAGGAGACCCAGTCGAGCAGGTCGGTCTTGCAGTTGTCGTGGGCCACGAGCGCGATGCGCTTGCGGGCCGCCATCCGGATGACCGGGACCGTCGGTGCGGGTATCGTTGTGGTGGGCATGTCGGCTTCCTCTATAACAGGATCCCGCTGCAGGAGCCGTGCCTCGACGTTAGGTGTCGGATCGATGACGACGCTCACGCTCTGGTCCGACTTCGTCTGACCGTTCTGCTTCATCGCGGAAGCGAGCAGCCTGGTCAGGCTGCAGGACGACTACCGGCTCGAGCTCGACTGGCGCGGCTTCGAGCTGCATCCCGAGACGCCTCGCGGTGGCATGCCCCTGTCGGAGATGTTCGGCGAGGAGCGCGCCCGGCAGATGCGCTCCTACCTGCTCGAGTTCGCGGCACGCGCGGGCGTCGGGGGCATGGTGGTCCCCGAGCACAAGCCGAACACCCGAAGGGCGCTCGCGCTCGCCGAGCACGCCCGCGACGAGCGAAGGCTTCACGAGGTGCGCCGCGGCCTCATGGATGCCTACTGGCGCGAGGGGTGCGACATCGAGGACGAGGCCGTGCTCGCCCGCGTGGCCCGCGCCGCCGGGCTCGACGCGGCGGGAGCGCTCCTCGCCATCGACGGGCCCGGCGTCCTCGCCCGCGTCGACGCCATGGGGGCCGACGCGGCCGAGGCGGGCGTCACCGGAATCCCCACCTTCGTCGTCGGCGGCAGGCGCGTCGTGGGCGCGCAGCCCTATGACGTTCTCGCGGCCCTGGTGGAGGCGGCCGGCGCGCGGCGCCGCGGCTAGGCGGCGCCCGGCCTCCCTGCGTCGGCGACCTCAGGGCACGGCGGACGTCGCGACCACGCCGGCGTGGTCCGAAGGTTGCTGACCGGTATCGCCCGGGTGGAGGGCCATCCAGGCGTCGTGGAGCGGGGACGGCGGCAGCGACACCGGCCCTCCCAACAAGGCCGTCAGCGCCGCCTCGAGATCCCGGCGCGGCAGGCCGCGTCGGCGTCCGCCTTGTTGCGCGCCGCGGTCGCGGCGTCCGGCGGATCGGCCGAGCAGGGCGCGAGGATGCAGGTCACGGCGAAGCCCGCAATGGTGACCCGGCGCACGAGCCCTCCCTGGCCGGCGGAGCAGTCGGCCAACCCGCCCCCGGGCCTGCCCCGGCTTCGCGCCGGAACCCGGCCGGCCTTCCTCCATGCTGGGGAGCGCCCCTGCGCCGAGGGAGTGACCCCCAGGGGTCGCGAGCGAGGCTCTCTTGGGGAGGGGTCCCTCGGGTACACTGCCCGAGTGCGCATCCGCGTCCTGTCCGTCGGCCGCGATCGTTCGGGCCTCTACGAACCGGCGGTGCAGGAGTACGCGGGGAGGATAGAGCGGTACGTGCGCTTCGCGCTCGAGGAGGTCCCCGAGGCCCGTCGCGCCGCCGGAACGCCCCGCGCCCGCGAGGAGGAGGGGGAATTGCTCCTCGCCCGCATCCGCGACGTCGAGCGCGTGGTCGCGCTCGACGAGGGCGGAAAGGCGCACTCCAGCCTGGAGTTCGCGCGGAGTGTGGGGACCTGGCTCCAGGGCGGCCGCGACGTGACGCTCGTCATCGGCGGCTCCGACGGCCTCTCGGGCGCGGTCCGCGAACGGGCAGGCGACACCGTGTCTCTCTCCCGGCTGACGCTCGCGCACCGGCTCGCCCGCCTGGTCCTCGTCGAGCAGATCTACCGAGCCTTCACCATCCTGCGCGGCGAGCCCTACCACAAGTGACCTCGGCGGTACGGCCGCGAGCCGCCCGCCGCTCGGGAGGCTGCAACGCGGCCCTTGAGAACCCGGGAGGCGGCGCCTACCATGCGGCTCCCCTTCCCGCGCGACGCTGCCGCGCGCCCTGAAGAGGTGCCGCTTGCCCAAGGTGAAGCCCGTCGTGCTCGTGGTCCTCGACGGCTGGGGCCTGCGC
Source organism: uncultured delta proteobacterium (assembly GCA_963754915.1). Classification (GTDB taxonomy): domain Bacteria; phylum Myxococcota; class Myxococcia; order Myxococcales; family Anaeromyxobacteraceae; genus DATJZG01. The sequence goes on from CAVWHZ010000016.1 coordinate 824,126, forward strand.
GTCGAGCGCGAGGCCAACGCCATCGCCATCGCCGGTACCCCGAACATGGACGCGCTCGCGAAGGAGTACCCCACCGCGGCGCTCAAGACCTCCGGGCTCGCGGTCGGCCTTCCCGAGGGGCAGATGGGCAACTCCGAGGTGGGGCACACGAACCTCGGGGCAGGCCGGATCGTCTACCAGGACCTCGTGCGCATCAACCGCGCCATCGAGGACGGGTCCTTCTTCCAGATCCCGGCGCTGCTCGAGGCGGCCCGCAAGGCGAAGGCGTCCGGGGGCGCCCTGCACCTGCTCGGCCTCGTGTCCGACGGCGGCGTCCACAGCCACGAGGAGCACCTCCACGCCTGTCTGGAGCTGGCCCGGCGCGAGGGCGTGTCGCGCGCCTACGTGCACGCCTTCCTCGACGGCCGCGACACGCCTCCCAGGTCGGGCCTCGGCTACGTGCAGTCGCTCGAGAAGCGGCTGCGCGACAAGGGCTACGGCAAGGTGGCGACGGTGATGGGCGCTTCTACGCCATGGATCGCGACAAGCGCTGGGACCGGGTGCAGGAGGCCTTCGACGCCATGGTGCGCAGCACCGGCTACCGCGCCACCTCCGGCGACCGCGGCCGTCGAGGCCGCGTACGCGCGCGGCGAGACCGACGAGTTCGTGAAGCCGACGGTGGTGGTCAACGGCGGCGGCGAGCCGGTGGCGAGGGTGAGGGACGGGGACGCCATCCTCTTCTTCAACTTCCGCGCCGACCGGGCGCGCGAGATCACGCGCGCCTTCGTCCAGCCCGGCTTCAAGGACTTCGACGCCTCGGCGCGCCCCCGCCTCGCCGCCTACGTCTGCATGGCCGAGTACGACAAGACCTTCGGCCTTCCCGTCGCCTTCCCGCCGGACCAGCCGACCGAGATCTTCCCGGAGATCGTGTCCCGTGCCGGCCTGAAGCAGCTGCGCTGCGCCGAGACCGAGAAGTACGCGCACGTCACCTTCTTCTTCAACGGCGGCCGGGAGACGGTCTTCCCGGGAGAGGACCGCGTCCTCGTCCCGAGCCCGCGCGACGTGCGCACCTACGACGAGAAGCCGGAGATGAGCGCGCGCGAGGTCACCGACAAGGTCGTGGAGGCGATCCGCTCGCGGCAGTACGGCTTCGTGCTCGTCAACTACGCCAACCCGGACATGGTGGGACACACCGGCGTTCTCGAGGCGGCCGTGAAGGCGGTGAAGGTCGTCGACGAGTGCATCGGGAGGCTCTGGGCCGCGGCCCGGGAGGCCGGCATGGCCATGCTCGTGACGGCCGACCACGGCAACTGCGAGATGATGGTCGACCCGCAGACCGGCGAGCCGCACACCGCCCACACCCTCGGACCGGTGCCCTTCATCCTCGCCGACCCGGATCTGCGCGGCGCGAAGCTAAGAGCCGACGGCGTGCTCGCCGACGTGGCGCCCACGGCCCTGCAGGTCATGGGGCTCGCCCAGCCCAAGGAGATGAAGGGCCTCGGCCTGCTCGTGCGCTAGGCAGGAATCGGGCGCTCGGCCGGCCGAGCGACGTTCCTGGAATTCCCGGGCCGTCCCGAGGGTAGACTGAGGTCGTGCCCCTCTCGGCCTACGCCCTCCCGCTGGCGCTCCTCGCGCTCGGCTCGCCGGAAGCCGGCGCGCCGGCGCCCGGCCCCTCCGCCTTCGCGGTCGCCGCCGCCGAACTGCAGCGGGACCGAGCCGACGCGCGTGCCCTCGTCCTCCTGTCGCGAATGCACGAGCTCGAGGCGTCGCTCCCCGACCTGTCGAGGGCAGCTCGCGCCTACCAGGAGGCGGCGGACGACTCCCGCGCGCCTGCCGAGGTCCGATCGCTCGCGCGCTGGCGCCTGGCCGGGGTGGAGCTGGCGCGCGGGAACCTCCACAAGGCGGAGGCGGAGCTCGCCCGGCTGGGCTTCGTGCGTGGCTGGTGGATCGCCGGGCCCTTCGACAACGAGGGGCGGCGCGGCCTGGAGGAGTCCTTCCCTCCCGAGGAGGCGATCGACCTCGCCGCGCGCTTTCCCGGAAAGGCGCGCGAGGTGGGCTGGCGGGCGCTGCCGCCCGAGGTCGAGGCCCGCGGCGTGGTCGCGCTCGGCGCGACGCTGCGGCCCGCGCGCGAGGTGACGGTCTACGCGCTCGCCGTGCTCGACTCGCCCTCCGAGCGCCGAGCCCAGATCTGGCTGGGAGCGAGCGGCGCGACCCGCGTCTGGCTGAACGGGACCCCCGTCCTGTCCGACCCTGCCTACCACGCTGCCCGGCTCGACCAGGCCGGCGTGACGGTGACCCTTCGCAAGGGCGCGAACCGCCTGCTCGTCAAGCTGTGCCACGACCAGGGGGAGCCGCTGCTCTTCGCCCGGCTCACCGACCGCTCCGGGCGGCCGCTCGACCTGCGGCGGGCCCAGCTCCCGCCGCTTCCGCCCCTGCCCTCCGGGCCGCCGCCCCATCCCGAGCGCGTCGAGCCGCTCGTGTCCGTGCTCGAGCGGCGCGCCACCGCGGCCCGCGGCGAGGCGGAGGGGCGCTCGCGCATGGACCTCGCGGTCGCCCTCTCCGAGAAGCGCCCCGAGGACCCAGGCGACCACCGCGCGGCTCGCGAGGCGCGCCGGGCTGCCGAGGTCCTGCCGAAGTCCGCCCCGGCGCAGCTTCTCGCCGCACGTCTCGAGGACCAGGACCCGAACCGTGCCCGGGAGTACCTGGAGGCGGCGCTCCGGATCGCCCCCGGCGATCCGGAGGCTACCCTGGCGCTCGCCGAGCACGAGGCGCGCCGCGGCCGCCCGCACGCCGCGGTGCGGATGCTGGAGCCGCTCGTGGCCGCGAATCCGCGCGATGCCGCGGCTCGGGCGGCACTGGCGCAGGGATGGGAGCAGGTCGGGCTCGGGAGCCGCGGCCAGCTGGAGATGCTCAGCCTCGGCAGCGACCTGCCCGACGTCCCGGCGGCGGTCGAGGCCGCCTCGCGGGCGGCTCGCCGCCTGGACCGCAACGAGCAGGCGGCCGGGCTCCTCCGGAAGCTGCTCGCGCTGCGTTACGACGACGGGGTCTCTCGCGCGGCGCTCGCGCAGCTCCTGCTCGACCGCGGCCAGATCGAGGCCGCGCTGGAGCTGCTCTCCCAGGCGCAGCGCCTCGAGCCTGCCGACATCTGGCTGCGGCTGCGCCGCGCCGACCTGCTCGCGGCCAACGGTCGCGAGGAGGAGGCCGAGGCGGAGTACCGGGCGGCGGAGCGGATCTGTCCCGAGGAGCCCGACGTGCACGAGCGGCACGGCCGGGCCCGGCTGCGGGGGGGGAACCGGGGCGAGGCGCTCGCCGACCTGCAGCGCGCCCTCGAGCTCAAGCCGCAGAGCCCCCCGCTGAAGGAGCTCGTGCGCCAGCTCCAGCCCGAGCACGAGCGGTTCGAGGCGCCGTACCTGGCGGACGCCGCAGCGCTCGCCCGGAGCGCGCCCGGCCCGTCTGGCGAGGAGGACGCGGTGGTCCTCTCCGACCTCAGGGTCACCCGCGTCTATCCCTCCGGGCTCTCCGCCACCTACGTGCAGCTGGTGGTGAAGGTCTTCACGCCTCGCGGCGCCGAGGCCCTGCGCAGCCACGGCATCGGCTACGTCCCGGGCCGCCAGGACGTCCGGGTCGACCGGGCGCGCGTCTGGAAGCCGGACGGCACCTCCATCGAGACCCACCAGGAGGCCGACCAGAGCACGAGCGAGCCCTGGTACCGCCTCTACTACGACACCCGCGCCCGGGTGGTGGCATTCCCGGCGCTCGCGCCCGGCGACGTGCTCGAGCTCGCCTGGCGCACCGACGACGTCGCGAGCGAGAACCTGCTGTCCGACTACTTCGGCGAGGTGGTCCCGCTCGCGGACTCGGTGCGGAAGCTCGAGGCGCGCTACGTCCTCCTCGCTCCCGAGGGCAGGCACATCTACGCGAACGACGCGGCGCTCCCGGGTCTCGTGAGCGGCGAGAGACCGCTCGAGGGCGGCGTGCGCGAGTACCGCTGGACGGCGCGGGACGTGCCCCGCCTGGAGGGGGAGCCGGGCATGCCCGGCCCGGGCGAGGGCGCGCGCTACGTCCACGTCTCGACCTACGGGACGTGGGCAGACGTGGCCCGTTTCTACGAGGGGCTGGTGCGCGAGCAGCTCAAGCCCGGGCCGGAGGTGCGCGCGGCGGCCGAGCGGATCGCTGCCGGGGAGAGGGCCCGCCCCGACTACGCCGGCCTCCCGGAGAAGGAGCAGCGCGCCAGGCTCGTGCGCGCGGTGTACGACTACGTGGTCACGAACACCCGCTACGTGGGGCTGGAGTTCGGCATCCACGGGTACAAGCCCTACCAGGTCGACCAGGTCCTCTCGCGGCGCTTCGGCGACTGCAAGGACAAGGCAAGCCTGATGCACGCGCTGCTCGAGGCGCAGGGAATCGACTCGCGGCTCGTCCTCCTGCGCATGCGCCGGCTGGGGCGGGTCCCGGAGAAGCCGGCCTCGCTCGCGGTCTTCAACCACGCCATCCTCTACGTGCCCGAGCTCGACCTGTGGCTCGACGGGACGGCGACCGGGTCCGGCTCGCGCGAGCTTCCCGGCGAGGACCGGGGCGCCACCGTCCTGGTGCTGAACCCGGGCAAGCCCCCCACCTTCGCGACCATCCCGGAGTCCCGCCCCGAGGACAACCGCATGGAAGCCGAGTACCGGGTGGCGCTCGGGGCCGACGGCTCGGCGAAGGTGACCGGCCGCAGCCGCGTCTCTGGCGTGCAGGCGCCCGACCACCGCCGCGTCTTCCAGGCCGAGAGCGAGCGGCGCAGCGCGCTCGAGCGGTCCCTGTCGTCCACGTTCCCGGGGCTGCGGGTCGAGTCGATCGAGGTGAGCGACCCGTCGAGGATCGAGGAGGACGTCGCCCTCACCTTCCGCGTCGAGGTTCCCCGGCTGGCCCGGGTCGAGGGCGCCGGCCTCTCGCTCGCCCCGTTCGGCCAGCGCACCCCCTGGCTGGAGCGCTTCGCGCCCCTCTCGAAGCGGGAGCACGACCTCGTGCTCGGGCAGCCGTTCGAGAGCCACCAGGTGCTGCGCTACGCCTTGCCGCCGGGGCTCTCCCCGACGGACCTCCCCGCGCCGGAGGGTCTGGAGACGCCCTTCGGCTCCTACCGGATCTCGCTGCGGTCGGAGGGCGGCGAGCTCGTGGCCGAGAGCGTGGTCCGCATCGGCGCGAGCCGCGTCCACGCCCCCGACTACCCCGCCTTCCGCGACCTCATGACCCGAATCGACCGGGCCCTGTCGCGCCCGGTGCGGCTGACGCCGTCCGGACAGGCTTCCGCGGGGTTGCGCCCGTGACCCGCGCGAGCCGTGCCGCGTTCCTCGCGCTCGCGGCAGCCCTGGGCTGCGCGACGTCCTCGGCGAGCCGCCTGGAGCGGGGAGGCGCCGCCGCGTCGAAGGGCGGCGCCGCCGCCTCCGACGTCGCCGCCGGCGGATTCCACTCCTGGCTACACCAGGCCGACCCGGCGGCGGCGGCCGGCCGGTTCCGCGCCGCGGCCGCCGCGGACCCCAAGAACCCCTGGGCCCACCTCGGCCAGGCGATGCTCGCCGAGCGCTCCCTCGACGCCGATGCGGAGGTCGAGGAGCTCCTCGCGCTCGTGGCCGGTGCTCCGGACCACCCGCTCTCGCCGGTGGCGCTCCGGCGGCTCGGCGAGCTGGCCCACGGGTCGCCGCGCCTGTCGGCGCGGGTGGACCAGGCGCTTGCGGCGCTCCTCGCCGAGCAGCGCCTGGGCGGGGTCGCCGCCTACCGGGCCCGCGTAGCCCGGGCGACGGCGGCGGAGGCGCGCGGCGACCTGACGGCGGCGGCCTCGCTGCGGGCCGACACGGGCAGCGCGACGTCCTGGTCGCTCGCCGGCCCATTCGGCGCCTACCACGCCCTCGACTTCGACCGCGCCTTCCCGCCCGAGGAGGGACCGTGGCTCGCTCGCTGGGAGGAGGCCGGCCGCTCGCCGGTCGACTCCCGGACGCTGCCCGCTCCCGAAGGGGCCATCTCCCTCGACGGGGAACCGCTCTCGGGGGACGTCTGGTACCTGGCCGCGGACCTGCGCCTCGGGCGGGGAGGGCGCTACCTCCTCGCCGTCGGGACCACCGCGTCGGCGAAGGTCTTCCTGGACGGCTCCCTCGTCGGGGAGCGCCGCGCCTTCGCCGGAGGGCCGAGCACGGTGCAGCTCGTGCCCCTGGAGCTCCCGGCAGGACCGCACCGCCTGCTCGTCAAGCTGACCCGGGGGCATTCCCGGGCGACGATCGCACTGGCCCTGGCGCGCGAGGATGGCGCTCCCTCCGACGCGGTCTGGACGCCGGCCGCCGGGCCGGGACCGGCCGTGCGTCGCGGGGCGCCGCCGCCGTCGCTCCTCGAGGCGCGGGCCCTCGTAAGGGCGCTCGAGCCGGAGGCCGGCCCGACGCTCGCGCGGCTGGTGGTGGCGAGGGACCGCATGGACACCGACCGGCAGGCTGCCGTGGTCCTGCTCGAGGAGGCGGTCGCCCAGCTCCCGGGCGCTGCACCGATCCGGGCCGCCCGCGGCGACGCCGTGGTCGCCGACAGCTCGCAGGCCGACCGCACTGCCCGGGCTCGGGCCGAGGCCGACTGGCGCGAGGCCCTGCGCATCGACCCCGGCGACGCGGCGACCCGCCTCACGCTCGCCGAGCTGGCTCTCGCCACCGACCGTCTCGACGACGCCGAGGCGCTTCTCGCCGCCCTGCCCGCCGACGCGGCCGGCCGGCCACCGGCGAAGCTCGTGCGGGCACGGCTGCTCGGGGCGCGGAGCTTCCCCGAGGCGGCCGACGCGCTCGCGCTCGAGGCCTGGCAGGGCGGCGGCAGCTGCGCCGCCGCCGCGACGGTCTACGAGATGGCGAGCCGCCGGGACGCGGTGGCGCTCGAGGACGAGTCGACGGCGGCGCTCGCCGGCTGCCCCGGCGGGGCCGAGCGGCGGGCCGAGCACCTTCGCCTGCGCGGAGACCTGGCAGGCGCCGAGACGCAGTGGACGGCGATCGCCCGGGCGGCGCCCGCCCGGGTCGACGCGCGCCTCTCGCTCGCTCGCGTGCTCGTGGCCGACGGACGCGCTCCCTCCGCTGCCACCGAGCTCGAGGACCTCTCGCGGCTCTGGCCGCGGGACCCGCGGGTCCTGAGGCGCCTCGCGGAGGCGCAGGAGCTCTCGGGGCAGCCAGCAGCCGCCCGGACGACGAGGGAGCGAGCGCTGGCGCTCGACGGCTCGGACCTGGCCCTGCGCCGTGCGCTCGCCCTGGAGGACGGGACCGAGGTCCTCGCGGACCTCGCCGAGGACGGGCCGAAGGCGATCCGCGAGTACGAGGCCGGCGCGAAGCGCCCCCCGACGTCGGCGGCGCTGGTGCTCGACGCCGCCGCGGTCGAGGCCTACGCGGACGGCTCGCACACCGAGCGCGTCCACCAGGTGATCCACGTCCTCGATCCCAGGGGCGTGGAGAAATGGGGCGAGGTCGAGGTCCCCGGAGGAGCCGCGCTCCTGCGCCTCAAGACCTGGAAGCGCGACGGACGGGTGCTGGAAGCGGAGGACCCCGGCGGCGAAAAGCGAACGCTCTCGGCGGCGGGGCTCGAGCCGGGGGACTACCTGGAGGTCGAGTGGATGCGCGGGCGGGCGTCGCGGGGGCCCGCGGTGCCCGGCTGGAGCGCCGACCCGTTCTTCTTCCGCGGGGAGGACCTTCCCTTCTTCCACTCCACCTACGCGGTCGCCGGGCCAGCTGGCACGCTCAGCGTGGACGCGCGACACGTGGCGGCGCCCCGGGTGGAGCGGGACGGCGGCCGGGACCTCGTGCGCGTGGAGGCGCGGCAGGTCCCCACCCTCGTGCCGGAGCCCGACGCCCCGGCGATCTCGGAGTTCATCCCCATGGTCCAGGTGGGCGCCGGAGCGGGCCTGGAGCCGGCGGCGCTGGCCGTGGCCGACGCCTTCGCGGACCGGCTGCGCCTGAACCGAGGAGATCCGGTCGCTCGCGGAGTCCATCGCCCGGCCCCCCGGGTCGCCGAGGCCGCTCGCCGGCGAGGCCCTGCTCAGGGCCGCCTACGAGCAGGTCATGCAGAAGGTGGACGGCACCGGATCGCTCGCCGACCAGGCGAGCCACGTCCTCTCGCGCGGGCGCGGCAGCCGAACCCTGCTGCTCGTGGCGGTGCTCGACGCGCTCGGGATCCCGGCGCGCGTGGCACTCGTCCGGCCCTTCTACGCCGACCCGGCCCCGTCGCGCTTCCCGCGCATCGACCTCTACTCGCAGGCCGTCATCCGGGCGGAGGTGGACGGCCACGTCTCGTGGCTCGACCCTTCGGTGCGATTCGCGCCGTTCGGCGTGCTCCCTGCGGGCGCGCGGGACGCAGAAGCCCTCCTCCTGCCGAGACCTGGCGAGACCCTCGAGGTGGTGCGCACCCCGGCCGGGAAGGGCGACGACCGATACGAGGTGGAGCTCAAGATCACGCTGGCGCCGAGCGGTGACGCGGTCCTGGAAGGGATCGAGCGCTTCACCGGGTTCGACGCCGCCGGGGCGAAGGCGGCCCTGGAGCAGGTGGATGCCCGCGGACGCAAGCAGGTTGTCGAGCAGGGTCTGTCGAGGAGCTTCCGCGGCCTGACCCTCGACGAGGTCCACGTCGACGGGGAGCGGCAGACGGGCGAGCCGCTCGTCATCCGGTACCGGGCCCGCGTGCCCGGTCTCGCCCGCCCCGCCGGCGGCAGGCTGGTCATCGAGGCGGTCCCCTACGCGATCCGCCTGAGCGGCCGCTACGCCCAGCTCGGCGCGAGGGAGACGCCGCTTCTGCTCGGCGCCGACGAGCGGGTCTCGATCCGGGTCTCGGTGGTTCCGCCTCCGGGCGCGGCGCCGCAGCCCGCCGCGGCGCGCGACGTCGCCGGTCCGCACGGGCGATACCGCCGCGCCGAGAAGGTGGAGGGCGGGGCGCTCGTGCGCGAGGACTCGGTGGAGGTCCTGCGCGCCAGGATCCCGCCGGCGGAGTACCCATCCTTCGCGCGCTTCGTGTCGGAGGTGGACGAGGCGCAAGGCGCTCCGATGGACCTCGGCTCCGCTCCCGCTCCCTAGAGGCAGCTCGACCCGGCAACCCCTTCGCGCAGCCCTGGACGGCCCGTGCGCCGGCCGGCCGCCGTCAGCTCGCGGCCTGCGGGAGCCGGTCCACGAAGTGAACCTCGCGGAAGCCGAGGCCGAGGAGGAGCTCGCGGATCGCCCGTTCGGCCTGGTGCCGGGCCCGGTCGCGCAGCCGGGGGTCTGCGGCGATCTCCCGCTGGAAGGCCGACCGGGCGTGCTCGAGGAGCTGGGCGGTCTCGGCGCTGTCGAGGTTGGAGTCGATCACCTCCGTCTCGCCGGGCCGGATCTCCACCGTCACCTCGACCGGCGGGAGCGCCACCCACGCCTCCTGCCCCTCGATGCGGAGGGCCTCGGGACCGAGGTGGGAGAGGTCGAGCCCGAGGTGGGCGTCGGCGAAGACGATGGCGCGCCCCCTCGGCGGCCGCACGGCCTGGCGCGCCCACTCGACGAGGTCTCCCCAGAAGGACCCCGCCGGCACGGGCTCGGGCGCGAAGGAAATCTTCCGGTAGACCGCCACCTGGAGCGTCTCGAGCCTGGCCGTCTCCCGAACTCTCTCCACGACCACCGCCGCGGGCGGCACGGGCCGGCCAGGACGCAGGAGCCGGGCAGCGAGGAACGCGCCGCCGGCGCCGAGGCCGACGAGCGCGAGGTAGAGCGCGAGGCGTCGCACCCGGTGATCCTACAGCGCGGCGCCCAAAAGCTCGATGTGGGCGTCGCGCCGCAGGGCGTCCTCCCGGGCCGAAAAAGGGCAGGGGATTCGCCTGGCGGGCACTTCTCCCGGGTTGCGGGGTTCCTCCCGGGAGCGCCTCGCCCTGTGCTTCGCATGTCCGATGCGAGGCGCTCGCCGTGTCGACGGTTCGCGCCTTCCACTGCGGCTGCACCTCGATCAGCGCGGCGGCCCGGTGGTCTCGAAGAGCCTCTCGGCCACGGCGCTGTGGACGTCCAAGCCGCGCTCGGTGAGCGCGAGCCGCCCCTGCCGCAACGTGGCGAGGCCCGCCCGGGCGAGTCTTTCGGCCTCCGACGCCTGGGCCGCGGAGAGGACGTCGATCGCGAGACCCTCCGCCGTGCGGAGCGCGAGCATCACCCGCTCGTTGCGAAGCTCGCCGGGACCGAGCGGCTCCTCCTCCGCCGACGGGGTCCGCCCCGACTCGACGGCGGCGAACCACTCGGCCACGCCGCGGTGGTTCGACCACCGCAACGCGCCTGCCCCGCGGTGCAGGCAGCCGACTGCCCCGGCACCGGCACCGAGGTAACTCTCGGCGCGCCAGTAGAGGAGGTTGTGCCGCGACTCGAACCCGGGCAGGGCGAAGTTGGAGATCTCGTAGCGGCGCAGCCCGGCGCGGGTGAGGACCACGCGCTGGGCCTCCGCTTGGGCCAGCACCTCCTCCTCGCCGGGGAACTTCAGCCTCCCGGTCCGCGCCAGCCGCGCGAGCGGTACCTCCTCGGCGAGAAGGTCCGGGTCGAGCGTGAGCGCGTAGGTGGAGACGTGCGTCACCGGCAGCGAGGCAATGGTCTCGGCGTCGGCGCTCGCGCTCGACGGCGATGAGCGGCGCCCGCCGTAGATGAGGTCGACGGACACGTTGGGGATGACCCGGGCCACCTCGCGAATGGCCTGCTCGGCCTGTGCCGGCCGGTGACGGCGACCGAGCTTTGCGAGTACGGCGGCGTCGAAGGACTGCACGCCGAGGGACACCCGGTTGACGCCGGCGGCTCGCCACGCCTCCGCCCGAGCCTCGTCCGCCGACTCGGGGTTCGCCTCCAGCGTCACCTCGGCTCCAGGCGGCAGGCCGAGGCGGCGTGCCGCGGCGATCACCTCGGAGAGCGCGCCGGGCTCCCACAGGGAGGGCGTGCCCCCGCCGAGGTAGAGCGTGGCGCAGGAGAGGCCCTCGAAGGCTCCGCCCCGCATGCGCATCTCCTCGACCACCGCGCGTGCGTAGCGGGCGTCCGGGACGGGACGGTCGGTGGTGACGGCGAAGTCGCAGTAGGGGCACCGGGCGGTGCACCAGGGGAAGTGGACGTAGATGCCGTAGGGGCGCGCAGCCACGCCCTAGGATCTCAGCCGGACCCTCGGCTCGGGTCTGCAGGTCCCTGTTCTTTTGCGTGTAGCGCGCCACCTCGGTGTTGAGGAAGTCGTTCTCCTCGCGGAGGTCGGACACCTCCTCCTCGAGAGCCCGCACCCTCTCGGCGAGGCGGGCGAGCTCCGCCGGGGCGATCGGCGGCGGCGCTGCCGCGCGCTTCTCCAGGTCGCTCGCGCGGCGCCTCCACTGCGCCTCTGCCCGGGCGCTCCCCTCCAGCCGGCGCTCCAGGTCCACGAGTGCCGACTTGAGACGCGCCACCTCCTCGGCGTGGCGGCGCTCCGCCTCGGCGAGCTCGCGGGAGCGCACCTGGCGCTCGGCCTCGACCCGGCCAGCGACCTCGCCGGCGCGGGCGCTGTGCCCGGCGAGCTCCTGCTCCACGTCGGCGACGCGCCGCCGGGCCGACTGGGCCTCGGCGTCCCGCCGGGAGAGCTCGGCGGCGAGCCGGGAGTTCTCGAGCTCCAGGCGCTCGCGCAGGCGCTCCCGCTCCGCCGATGCCTCGTGCGCCTGGCGTGCCGCCGACTCCGCCTGCTGCGTCCGCTGCTGGAGGATCTCGTGAGCCTGGCCGAGCTCGCGCCGGAGGCGCGTGGCCTCGGCTGCCTGCGTCTCCAGCTCGGCGAGCCGCGCCGTCTCCGCCTCGAGCCGGGAGGCGCGGCCGAGCGCCTCCTCGCGCCCGCGCCGCTCCGACTGGGCCACCTCGAGCACCTGGTCGCGCTCCGACGCGGTCCGGGCGAGCTCGCGGGTCGTCTCCTGCAGGTCGGCCTCGAGGGCCGCGACCCTGCCGCGGGCGCCCTCCACCGAGGTGCGCTCCCCGTCGAGAGACTGGGCGAGGTCCGCAGCCCGGCGCTTCAGGGCCTCGAGCTCCGCGCCCTGCGCGAGCCAGGCCTGCTCCGCCGCCACCGCCTTCTCGCCGTACGCCCCTGCCTCGGCTCGCGCCTGGCGGAGGTGGTCCTCGAGCTCGGCACGCTGCCCGGCGCGGCGCTCGAGCTCGAGGTCTTGCGCCTCCGCGCGGGCGTGGGCCTCGGCGAGCTCCCCGGCAAGCCCCTCGGCGTGGCGGCGGGCTGCCTCGAGCTCGGCCCGCAGAGCCTCGGCGGTGCGATCGGCCGCGCCGCGGGTCTCGGCGTGCGAGGAGACCTCCTGCGAGAGCTCGACCGACAGGCGGGCTCCCTCGGCGGCCAGGCCGTCGCGCTCCGCCGCGAGCTCCGAGAGCCGCGCCTCGAGCTCGGCACGCACGGCCTCGAGCCGGGCGCGCTCGGCATCGTCCTCCGCCCGGTGGGCCTCCCACTCGGCGGAGCGAGCCGCGAGCGTCTCCTCCGCGCCACGACGATCCTCCTCACGGGCCTCCTCGACCCGCGCCCGCTCCTCGTCGGCGCGGGCGAGTCGCAAGGACCACTCCTGCTCCGCCGCCTCGCGCTCCTGCATGGTCGCCGACAGCACGTCGGACAGCGACTGCCGGGTCGCCTCGGAGTCGGAGATGCGAGCCACGAGCTCACCGGCCCGGACCTCCGCCTCGGCGAGCAAGCGCTGGCCCTCGGCCACGAGCGCCTCGACCTCGGAGCGGGCGTGGACCTCGGCCGCCAGCCGCTGCTGCGAGGCAGCTTCCTCGGCCGCTGCTCGCTGCTCCCTCGCCTCGGCCTCGGCGGCGGCACGGGCGAGGTCCGCGGAGAGGCGCTCGGCCTCGCCGGCGAGCCGGTCGGCCTCGGCCCGGGCCGCCCCGAAGGCGTCGCGGACCCGGCCGAGGAAGGCGTCGCGCACGCGCAGCCGCTCGCGGAAGAACTCCAGCTTCTCCTCGGGGCTGCCTCGCGGAGGGGCGGGGTCGCGCGGGGCGTCGGCGAACGGGTCGGGGATCTCCACGCGGCCTGGCGGCGGGGACCTCAGCGGGGTGGCCGCTGTCGGCTCGACCGCTGCGCGCTGGCGTGCGCCCGGGACCGGGGGCGGGCCGGCGGAGCCCGCCGGCGAAGAGGTCGCGGCTCCGAGGGGAGGCGGCAGCGGGCGGGGGGGAGGCCGCTGCGCGCCGTCGGGTGGCGCGGCGGCCGCCGCCTGAAGGATGCGGGCCGCCCGCCCGACGAGGTCGGCCATGTCGAAGGGACGCCGAAGGTAGTCGTCGGCCGGTGTGCGGGTGGCCCGGTGCGCCTCGATCGCCGCGTCATTGGGCTCGGCGGTGTAGAGGATGAGCGGCACGGCGCCGAGCGCCCGCTTGAGCCGGTTGCAGAGCGAGAAGCCGCTCATGTCCGGCAATTCGGCCGCGAGCAGGATCAGGTCCGGGCGGGCGTGGCGGCAGCGCTCCACCGCGGCCTCGCCCTGCGCCACCGACACGACCGCGAAACCCGCGGGCGCGAAGGCGCGCCGCACCTCTTCGGCGAGGCTGGCATCGGCCTCGATGTGGACCACCTGAAACCCCATCTGAAGCTCGATGCTATCCCGGAAACCCAGGACGCCCAAAGACTCGTGGGGATGCTACCTTCGACCACAGTGGACGCCAGTTGGTCGCTCACCGCCGAGGTACCCGCCGGCGACGCCGACGAGGCGAGCGCGCTGCTGTTCGACGCCGGCGCCTCGGGCGTCGAGGAGCGGGAGGCCGGGCTCGCGCCCATGCCGGGTGCCCGCCAGCCGGCGGCCGGGCACGTGCTTCTCGTGGCGTTCTTCGAGGTGAGGGAGGCGGCCCTCGGTGCTGCTCGCGACCTCGGCCTGCCGGCTGCGGTGGAACGCGTCGAAGCCCGCGACTGGGGCGAGGAGTGGAAGAAGGGGCTCGCACCCATGACGGTCGGCCGCGTGTTCCTCCGGCCCTCCTGGATCGAGACGCCGCCGCCGGCCGGTGCGGTCGAGGTTGTCCTCGACCCGGGCATGGCCTTCGGGACCGGCAACCACCCCACCACTGCGCTCTGCCTCGGAGCGCTGGACGACTTCCTGGCGCACCACCCGGGCGCGGATGTGCTCGACGTGGGGACGGGCTCGGGCCTTCTCGCCATCGCCGCCCGAAAGCTCGGCGCCGGGCGGGTCGTCGCCACCGACAACGACCCGGTGGCGCTCGCGGTCGCCGGAGAGAACGCTGCGCGCAACCGCGCCGCGCTGGAGCTCACCGCGGTCGCGCCGGCGCGGGTGGAAGGCTCCTTTGGCCTCGTCGTGGCGAACATCCTCGCGAACGTGCTCGTGGACCTCGCGCCGGAGCTCTCCAGCCGGCTGGGGCCCGGCGGGGAGCTGGTGCTGGCGGGGATCCTCGTCGGGCAGGAGGACGAGGTGCGCGGCGCCTTCGCCCGCCAGGGGCTCGCGGACCTCCCTCCGCGGCGGCAGGGCGAGTGGTCGATGCTGCGATTCGCGAGGCCGCTTCCGTGAGCGCCCGCGCGGCCTGGCCGGGGATCTCGTGAGCCGGCGCCGGATCCTGGTCGCGCCCGAGGACATCGAAGCGGGCGTCGCCCGGCCGGGCCCGGCCGCGATGCACCACCTCGTCGACGTGCTCCGCCTCGAGCCGGGAGCGCCGGTGGAGGTGTTCGACGGCCGCGGCGGCGAATGGGAGGCGACCTTCACCGGGGCGGAGCTGCGGCTCGGGCCGCGGCGAGAGGCGCCACCTCCGGCAGCCGTCGTGTGGGTGGCCTTCGCGCTCGCGAAGGGCGAGAGGCTCGACTGGGTGATCCAGAAGGCGACCGAGCTCGGGGCGGCGCGGCTCGTGCCCTGGCGGGCGGAGCGCTCGGTCGTGCGGCTCGAGGGCGCGCGCGCGCACGAGCGCGTCGTACGCTGGCGCCGCATCGCCGCCGAGGCGGCGCGCCAGAGCGGCCGCTCCGACGTGCCCGACGTCGCGTTGGCCGACGGGCTTGCCGGCGCCCTGGAGGTCCCGCCGGGCTTCGCGCGGCTCGCATTTCACCCCGAGGCCGGGGTCCCGTTCGCCGAGGCAGTGGTGCGCGGAGCCGCCGGCTATCTGGCGGTGATCGGCCCCGAGGGCGGGCTGTCCGATCGTGAAGTCCGCGAATGCGAGGAGGCAGGGTGCCGCCTCGTCGCGCTCGGCCCACGCGTGCTCCGCGCCGAGACCGCCGCGATCGCGGCGGCGGCGCTCCTGCAGCATTTCGCGGGCGATCTCGGATAGCGCGCGATATCATACAGAAGCCCATTGCTTGACCATCCCCTGGGGCGCCGGTAGGTTTTTCGCGGTGCGTTGTCCCCGCTGTAGGACAGAGAACGCCGCAGCATCTCCATGCTGCTTGCGTTGTGGTGCGCCCATCGCTCTCGGTGAAGACCCGCCCGCTGCGCCGCTCGACCGTCCCGTCGACCTGGACCGTCGCGCCGAGCCGCGCCGGCTCGCGCAACCCCGGGAGCCCGGGGCCGGGTGGGAGATGGAGGCGCCCGCCCGTCCGGCCCCGAGCGCGCGGCCGGCGCCGCCGCGCGGGATGCGCCTGTCCGCGCTCGCGCCGCTCCAGCCGCCGCCGCGCCTCAAGGCAGCACCCGCCGCGGTACCGCGACCACCGGCGGCGAGCGCGCCCGCGCCGCCGCCCGGCCGGTCGGAGCCAGCGAAGGCGGCCTCCCCTGCTGTCGCCCGCCCCGCGCCGGCCGCTCCAGGGCCGGCGGCCCCTGGCCAGACGAACGGCGCAAACGGCACGAAGGGCGTCAACGGGACTGGCGGCGCGAAGGCGGCAGGTCGCCCCGCCCCGCCGCTCTCGGCCGCGCCGGCCCGGCCGGAACCGATCGGTCGCATCACCCCTCCGCCTGCGGCTGCGGCCGCGCCCGCCCCCGAGCGGCCGGCGCTTCGAGGCCCGGACCTGCCCGTTGCGGTTCCGCGAACTCCGCGGTCGCCACCTCCGGCCCTCGAGGCCGACTTCGAGCTCGAGGCGGACGTCGACGCCATCGAGGTTCACCTCCGGCGCGCGCCCATCTGGCGTCGAGTCGTCGCTTGGCTCGTGGACGTGGGAGTGCTCGGGACCTTCCTCGCGCTCCTCTTCGGGCCGGTGCTCTCGCGCACCGACCTCCCGGCCGACGGCGGGTTCGACGCGCTCTTCGAGGCGCTCACACGCCAGCACGGCGTTCTCCTGCCGGCGCTGCTCGTCGCGGGAGTGGCGACCTTCGCCTACCAGTGGCTGGGACTCGCGCTCATGGGCTCGAGTCCCGGCAAGCGGCTGCTGCACGTGCAGGTGGTGGGCCCGGACGGCCGCCGCCCATCCCCCGGTAGGGCCGCGCTGCGGGCTGCCCTCTCGATTCCCTCGTTCCTGCTGCTCGGCATGGGCCCATTGCTGGGGCTCTTCACCCGAAGCGGCCGATCGCTGCATGACTTCGGCGCTGGCACCTACCTGGTCCTCGCGCCTTGACCGCCCGGAATGGCCGGGCCTAGAACCGAATGGCCGACAGGCTCGCCGAGCTCCTGGTGAAGGACGGCGCCGTGTCCGCGGCTGACGCGGACAGGGCGGCCGCGCGCCAGCAGGAGGCGGGCGGCACCCTCGACACCGCGGTCCTCGAGCTGTCGCTCCTCGGCGAGGAGCGGCTCGTGGCCTACCTTGCCCGCGCCGCGGGCCTGCCAGCGGCGCCCGCCGGGGCGTGGGACGACCCGGACGCACGCGCCCGGAGGGTCTTCCCGGCCAAGGTCGCCGAGCGGCACGGGATCGCCCCCTTTGGCCTGGAGGGTCGCGAGCTCTCGGTGGTGTCGGCCTACCCCCCCGACCTCGGGCTGCTCGACGAGATTAGCTTCATGCTCTCCCTCCACCTGCGGCCACACGTCGCCGCCGAGTGGCGGGTCCGCGACCTTGTCCACCGCCTCTACGGGACCCCGGTGCCACAGCGCCTCGTCGCCCTGCGGCAGCGAGCCGCTGCGGCGGCGCCGGACGACGTTCCGGAGCCGGACGTCGAGGAGCCGGAGGCGGCCAAGACCGCCGCCCTGGTCCCGGGCCCCGCGGGCCCCGGGCTGGCCGCGGCGCCGCACCCTCCGCGAAGCGGGGCGAACGGGCAAGGGCTCGGCGACGTGCAGGAGCTCGGCCAAGCGGTCGGCCCCGAATCGGATGTCCTCGACCTCGAGCCGCCTGCGAAGGAGGCCTCGGCCGCACGCGGGTCGCGGGCGGACGGCGACGGGTCGGCCGCGCCCGGTTGGACGGTCGGCGAGGCCCGGGCGGCGCTCGCCTCGGCCTCGGACCGCGACGAGGTGATCGCGGCCGCCCTGCGCTACACCCGGGACTTCTTCGAATATGCCGCGGTCTTCGCCGTCACCCGCGACGCACTCTACGGGCACGAGGCACTCGGGCGCGAGGAGGCGGCCCGCGAGGAGTGCCGCGGCGTGGCCGTAGAGCTCTCCGATCCGGGGTTCTTCCGCACGGCCATTGAGACGCGCGGACCCTACCTCGGCCCGCCCACGCTCGACCCGGTGACCGCGTCGATCCTCTCCGGGCTGCGCCGGGGCACTCCGCGGACGGTGCTCCTGCATCCCGTCTTCCTCCGCGACCGTCCTGTGTGCGTTCTCTACGCCGACAACGGGGACGCGCCGGTCTCGGCGCGTCGCCTCGGCGACCTCTTCCTCGTGCTGGGTTCGCTCGGGAGCGCCTTCGAGCGGGTCATCCGCGATCGCAAGCTCCACCCCCAGCACGCGCCGGACGAGGAGAACTGGCAGGTGACCGAGCCGGCCCTCGCACCGGAGGAGGATGCGCTGCCCATCTCGGTAGACGTGGAGATGGGGGACTACGAGGTGGCACCGGCGTTCGGGGCGCTGTCCTCTCCTCGCGCCCTTGACGTGCCGGCGGTGGTGGAGCGGCTCGCCCAGAGCCCCCGGGCGTCGGCGGAGCGCTCGAGCCTCATCGCGCAGCTGAAGCAGCGGGCGGCGGAGGCTGCCGCGGCGCTCGTGGAGCGGCTCCCCGGGCCAGTAGAGGTCCACGACGGCCTCGCCGGCTCCACCCCGGTGGAGGAGCAGGGTCCGGTGCTCGCCGCGGTGGCAGCCATCGGGTCGGCGGCGCTGCGTCCGCTGCTCGCGGTCCTCGGCGATCCGGACGCAGACCGGCGCCGCTACGCCGCAGCGCTCCTCGGCCGCCTTGCCGATCCGGACGCGCTGCCGGGTCTTCTCGAGCGAGTGTTCGACGAGGACGCCCGGGTATCGGCGGCCGCGCGGGAAGCGCTGTCGGTGGCGCGGCGCCGGCCGGAGATGAAGGCGGTGGCGGCGTCGCTGCGGCGAGAGCTGTCCGCGGCGAACAAGGCAAGGTCGATCCACGCGGCCCATGCGCTCGCGCGCCTCGGCGATGCCGAGGCGGTACCGGTCCTCATCCAAATGCTCGAGACCGGTGGAGAGCTCGGTGCGGTGGCGGCGGAATCGCTCGTCCGCATCACGCTGCAGCGGCTGGGATCGGACCCGGCGCGCTGGCTGGGATGGTGGCAGGAGCACGGCGGGTTGCCCCGCTCGCGCTGGCTGCTCGAGGCGCTCACCAGCCCGGACCGGGAGGTCCGCCAGGTCGCGGCCGAGGAGCTGCGCAGGGCCGGGACGCCGCCGGTGGCCTATTTCGCCGACGCGCCGGCGCCCGAGCGGGAAAGGGCCGCCCAGGCGTGGGCGGACTGGTGGAAGAGGCAGGACCTGTCCCTCTAGGGCCCGCCGCCCGCGCGGGCCGGATGACGCGGCACGGCAGGCCGCCTGCTTGCCACCTCGGAAGGCGCCCCGATATCCTCCCCGCCCCTATGAACAAGCCCACCGACCCCGATCCGCGCCGGGCCACGCTCGACAAGGTCAACGACGACGCCGAACGGGGCGGGGGCGAGGACCGCGTCGCGAAGCAGCACGAGGCGGGCAAGCTCACCGCCCGCGAGCGCATCGAGCTGTTCCTCGACCCAGGCAGCTTCGTGGAGATCGACAAGTTCAAGACGCACCGCTGCATCGACTTCGGCATGGAGACCCAGAAGATCCCCGGCGACGGGGTCGTCACCGGCTACGGGCTCGTCGAGGGTCGCCAGGTCTTCGTCTTCGCACAGGACTTCACGGTGTTCGGCGGCTCCCTCTCCGGGGCTTACGCCGAGAAGATCTGCAAGATCATGGACCTCGCCATGGAGGTCGGGTGCCCGGTCGTCGGGCTCAACGATTCCGGCGGGGCACGGATCCAGGAGGGCGTCGTCGCGCTCGCAGGCTATGCCGATATCTTCCTGCGCAACACGCTGGCCTCCGGCGTGGTGCCGCAGATCTCGGTCATCCTTGGCCCTTGCGCCGGCGGCGCCGTGTACAGCCCGGCCATCACCGACTTCATCTTCATGGTGAAGGGCACCTCCTACATGTTCATCACCGGCCCCGACGTCATCAGGACGGTGACGCACGAGGAGGTCACGAAGGAGGAGCTCGGCGGGGCCGAGGCTCACTCCCGCAAGTCGGGCGTCGCGCACTTCGCCCTCGACAGCGAGGAGGCCGCCCTGAGGGCCGTGCGCGAGCTGCTCAGCTACGTCCCGCTCGAACAACGCCGACGATCCCCCGGCCCAGCCGTGCACGGACGACCTCGCCCGCCGCGACGAATCGCTGAAGACGGTGGTCCCCGACAACCCGAACAAGCCCTACGACATGCGGGACGTCATCCGCGCGGTGGTCGACGACCGACACTTCTTCGAGGTGGCGGAGCACTTCGCCGAGAACATGGTGGTGGGCTTCGCGCGCCTCGAGCGGGCGACCGGTGGGCATCGTCGGCGAACCAGCCCGCGGTGTTGGCAGGCGTGCTCGACGTCGACGCGTCGGTGAAGGGCGCGCGCTTCGTCCGGTTCTGCGACGCCTTCAACATCCCGCTCCTGACCTTCGTCGACGTGCCCGGGTTCCTCCCCGGCGTGAACCAGGAGTGGGGAGGGATCATCAAGCACGGCGCGAAGCTGCTCTTCGCCTTCGCGGAGGCGACCGTCCCGAAGGTCACCGTCATCACCCGCAAGGCCTACGGAGGCGCCTACGATGTGATGGCGTCGAAGCACATCCGGGCGGACGTGAACCTCGCCTTCCCCTCGGCCGAGATCGCGGTCATGGGCGCGGAGGGCGCGGTGGGCATCGTCTTCCGCAAGGAGATCCTCGGCGCCGCAGGATCAGAACGCCGAGCGGCAACGGCGCATCGCCGAGTACCGGGAGAGGTTCGCGAACCCGTACAAGGCGGCCGAGCTGGGTTACATCGACGAGGTCATCAAGCCCGAGGACACCCGACCCAAGGTGATCCGGGCATTCCAGATGCTGCGCACCAAGCGCCAGGAGAACCCGGCCAAGAAGCACGGGAACATCCCCCTCTAGGGCCGGGCCCCTTCGGCCCGGCAGCGCCTGGCGCCCGGGCGTGGCGGCCCGCCTCCACGCAGCGTACAGTGGCTTCCCGGGGTTCCGCTCGCCCGCGGCACCATGACCGCCACTGCCATCGTGCTCTTCTCGCTCGCCGCTCTGGGCCTGGCGGTGCTTTCGGTGGAGGGCGTCTCGCTCCGCCGCCTGCTCGCTGGCCCGGTGCCGGTCCCTCACGGCGTCGTTGGCCTCTCGGTGCTGAAGCCGCTCCGCGGCGTCGACGACGACCTCGAGGCGAACCTGGCCTCCTTCGCCGCCCTCGACTGGCCGCGCTACGAGGTGCTCCTCGGCCTCCAGGACGACCGCGACCCCGCAGCCGCGGTGGCGCGGGCAGCGGCGCAGCGCTGGCCAGAGCGGTTCCGGGTCGTGCTGCAGCGCGCCGAGCTCGGAATGAACCCGAAGGTGAGCCAGCTCGCCACGCTCGCCGCGGAGGCGCGCCACGACATCCTCGTCATCTCCGACTCCAACGTCCGCGTCGAGCCCGGCTACCTGAAGGAGATCGCCGCGCGCCTGGAGGACCCGGCGGTGGGGCTCGTGACGCACCTCATCGCCGGCGTGGGGGAGCGCCGCATCGGGGCGCTGCTCGAGAACCTGCACCTCGCCGGGGGCGTCGCCACCTCCATCTCCGCCGCGAAGCGGATTGCCCGGCGCGACGTCGTCATGGGCAAGTCCATGGCGCTGCGGCGCGCCGACCTGGCGGCGCTCGGCGGCTTCGACCCGGTGAAGGACGTCCTGGCGGAGGACTACGTCATCGGGCTCATGACGTCGCGCGTGCTCGGCAAGAGGGTGGAGATCGCCTCGCGGCCCATCGAGAACGTGAACCGCGACAAGACGCTCCTGCAGTTCGCGGACCGCTGTCGCCGCTGGAGCGTGCTGCAGCGCCACCTGGTCGGGGCGGGGCCCTACGCCGCGCAGGTGCTCCTCAACCCGGTCTTCCACGCGACCCTGGGGCTGCTCGCGTGGCCCCGCCCGGCCACCGTCGCGGCCTGGGGGGCGGTGGCGCTCGCGCGGGCGCTCTTCGACGGGGCGGCGGGGCGGGCGCTGCGGCCGCCCGGGTTCCGCCCGGCCGAGCTCGCGGCGGTGCCCCTCAAGGACCTGGTGCTGGGGCTCGCCTGGGCCGAGGGCTTCGTGAGGAACACGGTGGACTGGCGCGGGCGTCGGCTCCGCGTGCTGGCCGGGACCCGGCTCGCCGCGGCCACGGCCGCTGGGCCCGTCGCGCCTGCCCCGCGGTCGAGGTAGAGTCTGCGGTCCTTCGCCCGCCCGCCATGCAGCCCGCCACGAACCCCACCCTCGACTTCCACCGGCTCAAGCCCATGGTCGTGGCCGTCGACATGGGCTACGGCCACCTCCGCGCCGCGCGCCCACTCGGGCGGGCGCTCGGCACCGACGTCGTCCACGTCGACCGGCCGCCGCTCGTGGGCGGCGAGGAGCTCAAGGTCTGGGAGAGGGTGCGGGGCGCCTACGAATGGACGAGCCGCATCTCCCAGACGCCTGTGGTGGGGCGCCCGTTCCGGTGGCTGCTCGACTTCGTCACCGACATTCCACGCCTCCACCCGTACCGGGACCTGTCCCGGCCCACCCGGGGCGTGATGGCCCTCGACCGCCTCATCCGCCGGAGCAACCTCGGCCAGGGGCTCGTCGAGCGGCTGCGCTCGACGCAGGAGCCGCTGCTCACCACTTTCTACTCGCCGGCCATCGCCGCCGACCGGGCAGGCCTGAACAACGTCTTCTGCGTGGTCACCGACAGCGACATCAACCGGGTCTGGGCGCCGCTCCTTGCGGAGAAGACCTCCATCCGCTACCTCGTCCCGAGCCCCCGGGCGGCTCGGCGGCTACGCAGCTACGGGGTGCCGGACCACCGCATCGCCTTCACCGGCTTTCCCCTGCCGCACGAGCTCGTGGGGGGACCGCGCCTGCCGACCTTGCGGCGCAACCTGGCTGCCCGGCTCGTTCGCCTCGACCCTACGCGCGAGTTCCGGCGCTGGTACCGGGGGGAGCTCGCGCAGTTCCTCGGGCCGCTTCCGCCGGAGGAGGAGGGGCGCCCGCCGCTCCTCTCGTTCGCGGTCGGCGGGGCCGGGGCCCAGGTCGAACTGTGCGGTCACTTCCTGCCGAGCCTGCGGCCCGCCATCGAGGAGGGAAGGCTGCGCCTCGCGCTCGTGGCCGGCGTGCGCCGCGAGGTGGCCGACCGGTTCCGCGAGTTCGTGGCGAAGGCCGGGCTCGAGGCCGCGGTGGGAAACGGCCTCGAGATCCTCCTCGCGTCCGACCTCGAGGACTACTTCACCCGCTTCGACGAGCTCATGGCGCGCACCGACGTCCTCTGGACGAAGCCGTCCGAGCTCACCTTCTACGCGGCGCTCGGGATCCCCATCGTCTTCGCCCCCCCGGTGGGCGTGCACGAGCGCTACAACCGACGCTACGCGCGGGAGCAGGGCGCCGGCCTGGCCCAGCGCGAGGTTGCCTTCGCCTGGGAGTGGATCGCCGACTGGCTGGAGGACGGGACGCTGGCGGGCAGCGCATGGTCGGGCTTTACCCGGATGCCGAAGCACGGCCTCTACCAGATCCTGGAAGAGGTGGGCGCCGGGGAGCCCGTCGACGAGGCGCGCGGGGCCCAGGTCTAGGGCGCCCCGGGGCGCACAGCGGCCGCCGCAAGGCGGGACTTGGCGCCCGCGGGCGCGAGCCGCTACCCTCCTGCCGGTGTACGCCGCCTTCTCGATCGCCTACTGGGGCTTCATCGCGCTCACCCTGCCCTTGTTCTTCGCGGGCGCGCTCGCCGTCTTCGTCGTCACTGCGCCGTTCGACCGCCGCCGGGTCGCCTTGCACCTCTTCAGCTGCTTCTGGGCCACCTTCTACGTGTGGGCGAATCCCTTCTGGAGGTGCCGGGTGCTGGGGCGCGAGAAGCTGCCCTGGAGGGCGCCGGCCGTGATCGTGGCGAACCACGCCTCGCTCGTCGACATCCTGGTCGTGTACGCGCTCTTCCGCCCCTTCAAGTGGGTGTCGAAGGCCGAGAACTTCCGCATTCCGTTCATCGGCTGGAACATGGTCCTGAACGGCTACGTGCCGCTCACCCGCGGAGCGGCCGAGTCGGCCCGCCGCATGGTGGCCCGCTGCCACGAGCTGCTCGCCGCCGGGGCCCCCGTGCTCCTGTTCCCAGAGGGGACGCGCAGCCCGGACGGGAGGCTCCGGCCGTTCAAGGACGGGGCTTTCCTCATCGCCGGACAGGCCGGCGTACCGTTGATCCCGGTGGCCATCTCCGGCACGTACGAGACGCTCCCGAAGCGGGGGATCGTGCTGCGCAACCGCATGCGGGCGGTCGTCGAGGTGCTCGACCCCATCGACCCGTCGCGCGCCGGCTCGGTCGCCGAGCTTCGCGAGGCGGCGCGCCGCGCCATCTCCGAGGCCCTCGAGCGCCGCGCCGCGCCGGTCGCCTAGGGGCGCAACCCGCTAGAGGTCGACGCAGTCGACGAAGAGCACCTCGTCCTTCCGGGCCCGGATCCGGTCGAGGACCTCCGGCGGCGGCCGCTCGTCGAGGTCGATGGAGCAGGACGCCGCGGTTGCCTGGTCGAAGACGGTGTTCTGGACCTCCTCGACGTTGATGCCAGCCTCGCGGATCGCCACGAGCACGTTGGCGAGCACGCCCACCTTGTCGAAGTGGCGGACCACGAGCCGCGCCCGCGCCGGGGTCTTGCGGGCGATGTTGACGCAGTTGCGTACGCGCCCGGCCCGGACGAAGGCCTCCACGATCCGCACGGTCTCGCGGGCGATGGCGTCCTGGGCCTGATCGGTGGAGGCTCCGATGTGGTGGGTGCCATAGACGCCTGGCAGCTTGGCGAGCGCGTTGTCGAAGTCGGCCTGCCCCTTCTCGGGCTCGCCCGCGAAGACGTCGGTGCCGAGCCGGATGCGACCGGCGCGGACGGCCTCCGCGAGCGCGGCCTCGTCGACGAGCTCGGCACGCGCCGTGTTCACGAGCAGCGCGCCGGGCCGCATGGACTCGAGCACCTGCCGGGAGACGATGCCGCGCGTGTCCTTGGTGAGGGCGAGGTGCAGGGAGAGGGCGTCGCAGGAGCGGGCCAGGGACGGGAGGTCGGCCGCCCGCTCCACCCCCATCTCGCGGGCTCGCTCGTCGTCGAGCGACCGGGACCACGCGACCACCCGCATGCCGAGCGCCCGGGCCCGGTGCGCCACCTCCCGGCCGATGGCTCCGACGCCGGCGACCCCGAGAGTGCGGCCGAACAGCCCGCGGGCCTCGGAGAACCCCTTCTTGTCCCACTTCCCGGTGCGGAGCAGCGCGACGTTGTCCGGGATGCGGCGGTCGAGCGCCACGAGCAGCCCGATGGCGAGCTCGGCGACGGCGATGGAATTCTGGCCCGGGCAGTTGGTGACGAAGACGCCGCGGCGGGATGCCGCGGCGACGTCGATGGTGTTCACCCCGGCGCCGGCGCGGACCACGAGCGAGAGCGCCGGAGCGTTCTCGAAGACGTCCGCCTGCACCTGCTTGGAGCGCACCACCAGGATCGAGGCGTCGCGCGCGGCGACGGGGAGGTCCTTCGCCGACACCGAGGGCTGGTGATCCACGGTGAGTCCGAGAGCCTCGAAGTCGGCAAGCCGCTCCTTGGGAAATGCATCGGCGACGAGAATCCGCATGGGGGCTCCCTTGGGGGCCGGGCACCGGCCGGTGGTGCACAAGGTTGCCCGCGCCGCGGCCCGGAAGCGAGCACCCGATGGGGCCATCGATGACGCGCGGCGTCGAGCGCTTTCGCGATAGACGTTCGGCGACGGGCGCGGGTATCGTGGCGGGCCCCGATTCCTTCGTGTAGACGGCGAGGCGATCCCGAGATGAGCGAGCGAAGGCGGATCCGGAAGGTGCTCATCGCCAACCGAGGCGAGATCGCCGTGCGCGTCATCCGGACCTGCCGCGAGATGGGGATCCACACGGTGGCCGTGTACTCCGACGCCGACCGCGGTGCGCTGTACGTTCGCATGGCCGACGAGGCCGTCCACATCGGGCCGTCGCCGTCGCGGGAGAGCTACCTGTCGGGGGCGAGAATCCTGGACGCGGCCCTGAGGACAGGGGCCGACGCCGTGCACCCCGGCTACGGCTTCCTCTCGGAGAGGGCGGACTTCAACCGGGCCTGCCGCGACGCCGGCATCGTCTTCATCGGCCCGGCGCCGGAGAGCCAGGAGGCCATGGGCGTGAAGACGAGCGCCCGGGCGAAGATGACGGCCGCGGGAGTGCCGGTGGTGCCGGGCAGCGAGGGGCCCATCCCCGACGAGAAGGAGGCCCGCGCCTTTGCCGACCGGGTTGGCTACCCGGTGATGCTGAAGGCGGCGGCCGGGGGCGGCGGAAAGGGCATGAAGCGGTGCGACCGCGGCGAGGACCTCCCGGCGCTGTGGCAGGCGGCCAGGAGGGAGTCGACCTCTGCCTTCGGCGACGACCGGATCTACATCGAGAAGTTCCTGGAGAAGCCGCGCCACGTGGAGATCCAGGTGTTCGCGGACGAGGCCGGCAACACGGTTCACCTCGGCGAGCGCGAGTGCTCCGTGCAGCGCCGCCACCAGAAGATCGTGGAGGAGAGCCCGAGCGTCGTCGTCGACGAGGACATGCGGCACGCCATGGGCGAGGTGGCGGTGAACGCGGCCCGGGCCGTGGGCTACGTCGGCGCGGGAACCGTCGAGCTGCTCGTCGACGCCCGGCGGAACTTCTACTTCCTCGAGATGAACACCCGGCTGCAGGTGGAGCACCCGGTGACGGAGGCGGTCACCGGGCTCGACCTCGTCCGCATGCAGATCGAGGTCGCCGAGGGGCTTCCCATCCTGCGCCAGGAGCAGGTGGCCCGCCGCGGTCACGCCATCGAGGCCCGCGTCTACGCCGAGGACCCCGCCAGGAACTTCCTCCCCTCCCCCGGCAAGATCACCTACCTGCGGGTGCCCGGGGGTCCCGGGATCCGCGACGACTCGGGCGTGTACGCGGGCTGGGTCGTTCCCCAGTACTACGACCCCATGATCTCGAAGGTGGTGGCCTGGGCAGCAACCCGGGACCAGGCCATCGACAGGCTCATCCGGGCGCTCGGCGACTACCACGTGCACGGGATCGCCACCAACACCCGCTACCTGCGCGCGATCCTCGGTCACCCCGCCTTTCGCAGCGGCGACTACGACACCGGCTTCTGCGCCGCCTTCGCGAGGGAGCTCGTGTCCCCGCCCGACCCGGCGCTCGAGGAGGTGGCCCTCATCGCGGCTGCGGTTGCCGCCTTCCGGCGCGACCAGGACCGGGCCGAGCAGTTCGCCCGCGCCGGCGCCGCGCAGGCTGCGCGCTCGGGATGGGGACGCCTGGGGCGCGCCCGCACCCTGCGGGGAGGCGGCTGGTGACGACTTACGTGGCGCTGCTCGACGGCGGCAAGCGAACCGAGAAGGTCGAGGTGCGGGCGCTCGGCCCCGGAATCTACGAGGTGACCGTCCGCGGGCGGACGAGGCGGGTCGACGCCTTCCGGCACGACTACGGCACGATCTCGCTCCTCGTCGACACGTCGAGCCACTCCGTGCAGCTCGACGAGCGCGGCACGGAAGTGAGGGTCCACCTCCGCGACTCGGTCTTCCCCGTCGACATCCTCGACGAGCGGCGTCTGCGCATGCGCAGCCCGGCCCGGAAGGCCGTCGTCGATGGCAGGCGGACGCTCGCCGCGCGGCTGCCCGGCAAGGTGGCGAAGATCCTGAGAAAGCCCGGGGACGACGTCGCGGAGGGCGAGGGAGTGATAGTCATCGAGGCCCTCGAGATGGAGAACGCGGTGAGAAGCCCCAAGTCCGGCAAGGTCGTGGAAGTCTTCGTGGAGGAGGGACAGACGGTGGAGGGCGGCGCCAGGCTGGCCACGGTCGAATAGGCCCGCTCGCGCATCCGCTGCAATCGGAAGTGAACCAGCGCGCGGGCCGGCGAACGGGCTCGCCTCGCCGCATCTCGGGAGGATTCGCCATGGCTTCGAAGAAGCGAGCGCCCACCCCTCGAAAGGCATCCTCGAAGAGGAAGCCGGCCCGGCGGCCCCCGGCGAAGAGCCGCGCCGCGGCCCGCGCGGCCGTGGCAAGGCCGTCGGGCGGCGCGGGCCGCCGCTGGCTCGAGCACACCTATCGCAAAGCCGTGGAGAAGGCTCCCGAGCGCCGCAAGGCCTTTGTGACGACGAGCTCCGTCCCGCTCCGGCCGACCTACGGCCCCTCAGAGGTGAGGGGATCGCTCGAGGCCCGCCTCGGCCTCCCGGGCGAGTACCCCTTCACGCGCGGCGTGCAGCCCACGATGTACCGCGGCCGCTTCTGGACCATGAGGCAGTACGCCGGATTCGGCACCGCCGAGGAGTCGAACAAGCGCTACCGCTACCTCCTGCAGTCCGGCCAGACGGGCCTGTCGGTGGCCTTCGACCTGCCCACGCAGATGGGGCGCGACTCCGACCACCCCAGGGCACGCGGCGAGGTGGGGAAGGTGGGCGTCGCCATCGACTCCGTCCACGACATGCAGACGCTCCTCGACCAGATCCCGCTCGGCAAGGTCTCGACGTCGATGACCATCAACTCGACGGCCGGGATCCTGCTCTCGCTCTACCAGGCGGTGGCGGAGAAGCAGGGCGTGGCTCCCTCGGAGCTGCAGGGGACGATCCAGAACGACCTCCTGAAGGAGTACGCGGCGCGCGGCACCTACATCTACCCGCCGCAGGCATCGCTCAGGATCATCACCGACATCTTCGCCTACACCGCGCGGGTGATGCCGAAGTGGAACCCGATCTCCATCTCCGGCTACCACATCCGGGAGGCGGGCTCGACGGCCGTGCAGGAGGTGGCCTTCACCCTCGCCGACGGCATTGCCTACGTGGAGGCGGCTCAGCGCGCTGGCCTCGACGTCGACGACTTCGCGGGCCGCCTCTCCTTCTTCTTCAACGCCCACAACAACCTCCTCGAGGAGGTCGCCAAGTTCCGCGCGGCGCGCCGGCTCTGGGCGCGCATCATGAAGGAGCGCTTCCGCGCCAAGGACCCGCGCTCCTGGATGCTGCGGTTCCACACCCAGACCGCCGGCTCGATGCTCACCGCCCAGCAGCCGGAGAACAACGTGGTGCGCGTGACCTTGCAGGCGCTCGCGGCCGTCCTCGGCGGCACGCAGTCGCTCCACACGAACTCGCGCGACGAGGCGCTCGGCCTGCCCACCGAGTCCTCGGCGCTCCTCGCCCTGAGGACCCAGCAGATCATCGCCAACGAGTCGGGGGTGGCCGACGTCATCGATCCCCTGGGCGGCGCCTGGGCGGTCGAGGCGCTCACCGACGAGGTCGAGGGTCGGGCGTCCGACTACATCCGCAAGATCGACGACATGGGGGGCATGGTCGAGGCGATCTCCAAGGGCTGGGTGCAGCGCGAGATCCAGGACGCGGCCTACGCATGGCAGCGGCAGGTGGAGACGAAGGAGCAGGTGGTGGTCGGGGTCAACTCCTACCGGCAGGACGAGCCCCCGGTGACGGTGATGCGGGTCGACCCTGCGCTGGAGGAGTCGCAGGTGCGGCGGCTCAAGGAACTCCGCTCCCAGCGAAATGGTACCGCGGCCCGGCAGGCGGTGGACGCGGTGCGGGAAGCTGCGCGCGGCACCGACAACCTCATGCCGCGGATCCTCGACGCCGTGAAGGCCGAGGCGACCCTCGGCGAGATCTCCGACGCGCTCCGCGACGTGTTCGGCGAGTACCGGGAGACGGTGGTAGTCTAGCGGGTGGTGAGCGAGCGGCCGAAGAGCGCGGACGACCGGGCGCCGCCGGTCCTGAAGCGCGTGCCCGCGGGGGGGCAGCCGGCCGCGCGCGCGGCCGCGCCGCCCAGCGCGAGCCCGGGCCTCCCGAGGCCCGAGGTCACCGCCTCGGCGGCGATCGCCGCAGGCCTGCCGGCCGAGGGCGACCTCGCCCGCGAGAGCCCGTTCCACCTCTACTACCTAGCGGCGGCTGCCCAGGCCGCCGGGCGCCTCTCCATCGTCTCCGAGCTCGCCACCTACGACCTCACCTTCAAGAAGGGGGTCGTGGAGCACGCCGCCTCGACCTGGCCGCAGGACGACCTCGGCGAGTTCCTCATGCGGCGCGGCGTCCTCAAGGCGGAGCAGGTGAACGATGCCCGCGAGCTCGCGCCCCGCCTCGGCGGCGACGTGCTGGCGTCGCTCGTGGAGCTGAGGATGATCGACCCTGCCGCGCGCTTCCAGGATCTGAAGGAGCACGGCGCCGGACTGGTGTGGCGCGCGCTCGGCGCCGAGGTGGGCTCCTGGCGGTGGGTCCCGGGCGCCGCCCCCCCGGCCTTCGGCTTCCCGGTCGGCTCGCGATGGGGCCTGCTCTGCGACGCGCTCCGCCGCGTCGACGCCGCCGGCGTCGAGCGGCGGCTCGGCGAGCGCGCGCAGCGCTCCGCCTCTCGCGTGGGCGGGAGGGTCGACATCGCCGAGCTCAAGCTGAACCCGCAGGAGGCGCGGGTGGCCGGGCTCTTCGATGGGGTGCGCACACCCGCCGAGAT
Source organism: uncultured delta proteobacterium (assembly GCA_963754915.1). Classification (GTDB taxonomy): domain Bacteria; phylum Myxococcota; class Myxococcia; order Myxococcales; family Anaeromyxobacteraceae; genus DATJZG01. The sequence continues at coordinate 853,975 of CAVWHZ010000016.1, forward strand.
CGCGGTCTCGCAGGCCGGGGACGCGGAGCTCGTCCGCCGGGTGGCGCTCTTGCTCGCCGAGACGGAGCTGCTCTCGTTCTCGCCGCCCCCCGCCGCCGAGGCGAGCGAGGAGCCGAGCTCCACCCCGCCCGTAGCGCCCGCGCCGCCGCACCCGGTTCCGCCCCCGGCCGCGCGCGCCCAGCCGCCCGCCGCCAAGCCACCCGCGCCCGCGCCGCCCCGCGCCGCCCCGGTGCGGCCCCCGCCGCCCCTCCGTCCCGCGGCGCCGGCGGCGAAGCCCGCGCCGCAGGCACCCGCCCAGACGGTCGAGTCGCTTCGGGCGACGCTGAAGCGCTTCCAGGAGGGCGACCACTTCCAGGTCCTGGGCGTGCCTCGGGACGCGGAGCCTGCGCGCATCAAGGCCGCCTACTTCCAGCTCGCGAAGACCCTGCACCCCGACGCGGCCCGCGACGGCGAGCCGGAGGAGGCGCGCAAGCTTCGCGCCGAGGTCTTCTCGCGCCTGGGGGCCGCCTGGGCGGTTCTCGAGGAGGAGAAGTCGCGGGCGGCCTACCTGGAGGAGCTGCGCACCGGCGGGACCGGGCAGGTGGACATCGCCGCCATCCTCAAGGCCGAGCAGATCTTCGAGAAGGTGCCGGCGCTCGTCGGCGCGCGCGCCTACGCCGAGGCGCTCGCTCGCGTGAACGAGGCCCTGGAGATGTACGCCGAGGAGCCCGAGTACGGCGTGTGGAAGGCCTGGATCGAGTTCTTGGTCGCCGGCGAGGGGCACAAGAAGGCACAGCGGACGGCCTCCGAGCGCAGCATCGAGGTCGCGCTCCAGGCGAGCCCCAAGTGCGCCCCCGCCTACCTGTTCCTGGGCCGCATGGCCAAGCTGGCCGGCGACCTCGGCGCCGCCGAGCGCCACTGGAAGCGGGGGCTCGCCGAGATCCCCGACCACGCCGAGCTGCAGCGAGAGCTGCGCTTCCTGAGGAAGTGACCACGTGCCCGCACCGACGAACCCGAAGAAGCGCTCGCTCATGCCCTCGGGCCCGCTTCGCCGCGCGCTGCGCGCAGCCGGGCACCACCTCGCGCCGGTGGTGCAGGTCGGCAAGGAGGGCGTGACCGAGCCGGTGCTGCGCCAGCTCGACCGGGCGCTCGTCGACCACGAACTCGTCAAGGTCAAGATCGGAACCGAGAGCCCGCAGGACCGCTTCGAGGCCGCCGAGGCGCTCGCCTCCGGCGCCGGGGCCGGCGCCCACGTCGCCCAGGTCCTGGGCAGGACCGTCCTCGTCTACCGCAGGCATCCGGAGAAGCCGCGCTTCGAGCCGCGCCCGGACGCGGCGGCCCCCGCGCGCCCGCGGCCCCGCCGGTAGCGCCCTCGCGAGCTAGTGCAGGCTGCCGTCGCGCTCGCGCACGTAGCGCGGCTGGCCGTGCTGCTCGAAGTAGTGGCGCGCCTCCTCGAGGTCCTCCTCGTCGGCCACGCCCTTCTCGAGCAGGACGGTCTCGGCGACGTCCGCCCGAACCGAGGTCCGCGACACCTCGTCCTCCAGGGAGTCGACGCGGGTGGCGAGCGTGCGCACCTGGTCGGCGAGCGCGCGCGCCTCCGCCGACCGGGCGCGCAGTGCCCGCACCGCGACGACGAGGAGGACCGCCGAGGTCGCGAGCAGGGCGCCGAGGGCGAGGCCGGGCATGGAGAAGGAGCATCCTAGTGTCCCGGGAGGGTGCCCACAAGGGTCGAGGTCCCGGCTCGCGCGGAGCTTGTGCGGATCGCCGCGCGGAGATATCGCTGTGCGCCGTGGCGGCTCGACCCAGCATGACGCTCGCGGTGAAGCGGCTCATCCGCGACGTCGCCCGGCGCGTGCCCGAGCTCTCGCACGTGAAGGCGTCGCGGGTGCTCGTGGTGGCAGGCGAGGCCCGCCGCGCCTCGCGGGCCACCATCCGGCCCGCCCACTTCAAGGAGACCGGGGAGCGCGGGGGGCGCGGCGGGCGGCGCAAGCCGCTCATCCGCATCCAGGGGCGAAAGATCCTCTACGTCATCACGCTGCGGCCGCGCTGGTTCGTCGACTCCACGCCCGAGCAGCGCGTCGCCACCGTGCTGCACGAGCTCTACCACGCGAGCGAGCGCTTCGACGGGACGCTCCACCGGGGCCGGCTCCACCAGACGTTGCCGCGCGATCGCTACGACCGCCGCATCCGCGCCATGCGGGACCGGTACCTGGCGGCCGCCCCCGAGGAGGTGATCGCGCCCTTCGCCTACCGCGGCGTGGCCCGGGTGCGGATGTGGCTCGAGCGCCCAGGAGGCTTCTACCGGGTGGGAGGGTACGGCGGTCGGCGCCTCTACACGGAGAAGCAGCTCTTCCGCGGCTTTATGCCCATGCACCCTGCCGCTCGGCCGCGCCGCCGGCTCGCCGTCGCGGCGCGGAGGGCGAGATGAAGCGCACCGTGCGACTGGCCGAGGGCGCGCAAGGGCGGCTCGACCGCGCCCTCGCCGACGCGCTCGGGGTCGGCCGCGCCGCCGTCAAGGAGGCGTTCCGGGCTGGCCAGGTCCGCGTCGACGGGCGCCGCGCCCGCTCGAGCGACGCCGCCGTCCCCGGCTCGGCGGTAGAGGTCGAGGTGGCAGACGCGCCGGGCCCGCCCGTGCCCTGCCCAGACATGCCGCTGTCGGTGCTCGCCGTCGTCGCCCCGCTGGCTCGTGGCGGACAAGCCGGCGGGGATCGCCACCCATCCGCTCCGGTCCGGGGAGGTCGGCGCGCTCGCCAACGCGGTGGTGGCGCAGGTACCCGGAGTGCGGCTCGGCGTCGCCGGAGCCCCGCGAGGGCGGGGCGGTGCAGAGGCTCGACGCCGAGACGAGCGGCTGCGTCCTCTTCGCTCGCGACCGGGCTGGCTGGGACACGCTGCGAGGCCAGATCGTCCGGCAGGAGGTGGAGAAGGTCTACCTCGCGCTCGTGGCCGGGCGCGTCAGTTCCGGGGGCGTGTGCTCGGTCCCGCTCGCGCAGCGGGGCGGGCGGGTCGTGCCGGTGCCGAGCGACGAGGTGGCGCTGCGGCTGCCCGGGCGGGCCGGGGCGCCCCGGCCGGCGGAGACGCGCTGGGAGGTGAGGCGTGCCTTCGCGAGCCACACGCTGCTCGAGGTGCGCATCCCCACCGGCGTCATGCACCAGATCCGGGCGCACCTCGCCCACCTCGGTCACCCCGTCGCCGGGGACTCCACCTACGGGGGCGAGGCCGGCGCGCTCGCTGGCCTCTCGCGCCACTTCCTCCACGCGCAGCGGTTGGGGTTCGAGCGGCCCGAGGGAGGGCGCGTCGCCGTCGAGAGCCCGCTGCCCCCGGAGCTCGAGGCGGCCCTTTCGCGCCTCGAGGGCGGACGCGCTGGCGCGACCCAGGGCTAGACGAGCGCGACCCCGCGGCGGCGAGCGCGCGCCGGGTCGTCGGTGGGTCTCGGGGGCGGCTACTGCGGCGGCGGCGGGGGAGGCGGAGCGCCGTCGGGGACCGGGGTGCCGTCCGCCCCCACCTCGGCGACCATGGGCGGGTCGGTCATCATCCCGATGGTGTTCACGCCGGCCTTGTGGGCCTCGTCGAGCACCTTCACCGCGAATTCGTAGTGAGTGCCGTCCTGCGCGTTGAAGAAGAGCACCTTCGACATGTGCCCCTCGTACACCGGCTTCAGCTTCGCCATCGCCTCGTCGACCGTCAATTCCTGCTTGTTGAGCAGCACGCGCCCGTTCTTGAGCGCGGTGAGCACGTTCTGGTCGGGCGGGACGGCGTCGGGAGGGACGACCTGGGTGTTCGGCGGCTCGTACTCGGGCACGCGCATGAACATCTGCTTCTCGGCGAGCGGAGTCAGCACCATGAAGATGATGAGGAGCACGAGCACCACGTCGATGAGCGGAGTCACGTTGATGTCGGTGACGGGGCGCTTGCCCCCGAGCTGCATCGCCATGGCTACTTCGCCCCCTTCACGTCCGACGCGTCTCGGAGCTGCGTGGCGGCGAGCGACACGCCCATCACGTGGGTCTTCGTGATCTCGAGGATGATCTCGCGGATCGCCTTGTAGTCCGTCTCCCGATCGCCCTTGAACATGATGGGCGCGCCCGGGAGCTTCGCCATCTCCGCCTCGAGCGCCTGGGCGAGGTCCTCCTTCTTCACCTCGACCTTCTCGATCCAGGCCTTCCCGTCGCGGGTGACGCAGAGGATGATCGGGTCGCCGCCGGACTTGAGCTCGGACACCATCTTGGCGTCGGGCAGCGTCACCGGCTTCCCGCGCTGCAGCATGGGCGTGATGACCATGAAGATGATGAGCAACACCAGCACCACGTCGACGAGCGGCGTGACGTTGATGTCGCTCTTGACGTGCTTGCTGCCTACGTCCATCGACATGACGCGAATCCTCGCTGGGGCGCGCCGGCCCTGGAGGGCGGGGCGCGCGCCGGCCGGGGCGGGCGAAAGCTAGCTACGCCCCTCCTTGATGAAGAAGTCCATGAGCTCGTTCGTGGAGTCGGTCACGTCGACCTGAATCTCCTCCACCCGGTTCGTGAAGTAGTTGAAGAACATCACGGCCGGGATGGCGACCAAGAGCCCGAAGGCGGTGGTGACGAGCGCCTCGGCGATGCCCGCGGACACCGAGCCGAGGCCGCCGGAGCCCGTGGCGGCCATGGCCTGGAAGGCGGTGATGATGCCGGCCACCGTCCCGAGGAGGCCGACGAAGGGGGCGGTCGAGCCGATGGTGGCGAGCGAGCCGAGGCCGCGGCGCAGGTCGGTGATCGTCCGGAGCGAGCTGCGATCGATGGCGCGGTTCACGGCGGCGACGATGTCGAAGTCGCCGATCTCGCGGGGGCCCTTGTTGGCGAGCGCCTCGATGCCTCGGTTGTACTCGTCGAGCGCCAGGCCGAGCACCTTGGGCAGGTAGCCGCGCGAGAAGGCCTTCGAGCGGGCCAGGTCCACCGCCTCCTGGAACTTCGCCGCCGGGAGCAGCTGGGCCAGGTCGGTGGCGTACTTGCGGGAGGCCGAGGTGGCGCGGGCGTAGGTGACGAGCCGCTCCACCGCGACGCCGAGCGACCACACGCTCATGATGGCGAGCACCATGGCGATGAACTTCGCGAACGGGCCCATGGTGCGCCACATGTTCAAGAGGTCGAAGGACATCACGGGTTCGCTGGCCTGGAGGGCCAGCTGCTGAATCGCGTCGAGCACGGGAAGGGACATCTCGATTTCTCCTGATGGGAAGGACCGTGAAGGTGAGGAAGTGCTAGTCCGCGAAGCGGAACGGCTGGATCACCCAGAGAGCGGTGGCTCGCCCCTGGGCGTCGCTGCCCGGGACCCACTCGCAGGCGCTGATGGCGCGCTTGATGGCTTCGGTGACGCGGGAATCAACCGAGGAGAGGATCTGGATGTTTCCCACGGCGCCGGTGGAGTAGACGGCGAACTTGACCGTGACCGGGCCGGTGACGAGGTCTGCGACCTCTCCGGACATCCTCATGTTCTCGGCGAGGCAGGTCTTCTTCGCGAGGTGGGGCGGCTTGAAGCCGGTGGTCACGTACTGGGGAGCTTCCTCGAAGCCGTGCTTCACCGGGGCCGGGGCCGCCGCGGTCGCACCGGCGACCCCGCCCACGACCCCGTTCTCGTCGCCCTCGCCGTAATCCTCTTCCGGCTCGTTCGGGTCCGGAGGCTTGATCTCCTCCTGGACCGTCTTCGGCTGGATCATCGCCATCGGCGGCGCCTTCTTCACCTCGACCTTGGGGCGGTCGGACGGCGGCTTGCGCGCCGGTGGGGCCGGCGGCGGAGGCGGAGGAGGCCTGGGCGCGGCCGCCTTCACGAACTTGACCTCGACCACGGGCTCGGACTTCACGGCCGCCCGGATCCGCTCGCCCGCCACGATGAGGAAGGCGATGAACAGGATCTGGATGACCGTGGACCCGGCCAGGAAGGCGCCCCGGCGGGCAACGCGCTTGCCGCCCTCTGTTTTCGTGACGTCGTCGAACACGCCGAGCCCCTCAGCTTTGACGGAAGAATCAGCCCGGAAAATGAAGGGGCTGTCTAGCCCTACCCCGCACCGTTGTCAACCGGGAACGCCACCGGGCGTGCCACGCTTCCGGGCGGCCTGGCGTCCGTCGCCTCCGCTCGCCTCGCGCGGAGCCGAGGGGAAGGCCGTGCGGAGGGGAACTGGCCGCCGCTGGGCGATCGCGGCGAGCAGCGATGGGCAGGTCTCCCGGGGGCGAGACGGCCGGACTTCCATGGCGAGGCCTAGCGAGGAACGTGCCAGAGAAATGATGCAGACCTGACGGAGAACTGGAGAGAACAACCAAAGCGTTATTGACATTCCCGGGGCCCGGTGCGAAGAAAACCGACACTTGTGTGAAGAAGTGCCAACCAGACCAGCAGGGCGGCGTTCCCCCTTTCGACAGATCCACCTTGTTGCCACGGCTTCGTCGCATTTCTCCAGGGAGAAAGTCATGAGGAAGAGGTTGCACCTGCGGCTCGCTCCGATCGCGATCCTGTTCGTCGCCGGAATTGCCTCCGCGCAGACCCCCCAGGCGACCACCGATGCTGCGGTGGCCGCTCCCCAGAACGGCACCATCACCGGCGTCGTGACCGACGCCTCGAGCGGAAAGCCCGTCGCGGGTGCCGTGGTCATCGCCACGAGCCCGGCCATGAAGGGCGAGCAGACGGTGGTGACGGACGCGAGCGGCAAGTTCACGATCGCCAACCTCCCCGCGGGCGACTACCGGCTCGCCGTCCAGCTCGGCGGCTACAAGCCCTTCGAGCGCGCCGACCTCGTCGTCAAGGCCGACACGACGCTGCGCGCCAGCCTCACGGTCGTTCCCGAGGCCGTGCAGATGGAAGAGGTGGTGGTCACGGGCTCCCGGCTGAAGCGCAAGGAGCTCCAGAGCGACGCCCCGGTCGTGGTGGTGAGCCGCGAGCAGATCCAGGAGTCGGGCAAGACCACGCTCGGCGACTTCCTCCAGTCCATCCCGCAGCAGAGCAACGCCATCAACAGCAACGTCAACAACGGCGGCGACGGCTCGACCCGCATCAACCTCCGCGGCCTCGGACAGTCCCGCACCCTCGTGCTCATCAACGGGCGGCGCTTCGTCCCCGGCGGCGTCGGCGCCGACTCCAGCGTCGACCTGAACTCGATTCCCACGAACGCCATCGAGCGCATCGAGGTGCTCCTCGACGGCGCCTCGGCCATCTACGGCTCGGACGCCGTCGCCGGCGTCGTGAACGTCATCACCCGCAGGCACATGGACGGCGGGGACCTCGTGGCCCTCGGCGGCGTCTCGCAGCACGGCGACGGCGGCGTCGTCGACCTGAACGCCACCTGGGGCGCGAACTCGGACAAGGGCAGCCTGCTCTTCTCCATGGGCTACTACAACGCCGATCCGGTGCTCGCCGGCAACCGGGACTGGGCCCAGTACGCGCTGAGCTACGACTACACCACCGGCGGCGTGGCCCACGGCGGCAGCTCCGCCATCCCGGACGGCCGCTTCACCTTCCCGATGGGCCCCGGTGACACCAACCTCGCCGGTCAGACCCAGGCCTACCAGAACTGCTACAACCTCCTGAAGGCCGGCGGCAGCAAGAACGTCATCCCCGACCCGGCGAACAACAGCTGCACGAAGTACACGTCGGCCGACCTCTACAACTACCAGTCGGTGAACTACCTCATCACCCCGCTGCAGCGGATCACGGCGTTCTCGACCGGCGACCTGAAGCTCGGCGACTACGTCCGAGCCCTCTACCAGTTCTCCTTCGTGAACCGCTACTCGCAGCAGCAGCTCGCTCCCGAGCCGCTCTTCACCATCAACGGCATCCCGCCCTACAGCGTGTCGGGCGCGAACCAGTACAACATCTACGGCGTCGACATCAGCGACTTCCGCCGCCGCCTGGTGGAGTTCGGCCCCCGCCAGTCGACCCAGTACATCGACACCTACAACTTCGTCGTGGGCCTCGACGGCACGCTGCCTCCGGCGCTCGGGCCGCTCCAGGGCTGGACCTGGGACGCCACCTTCAACTACGGCTACGACGCCGCCGACACCACCTACGCGGGCGCGCTCAACACGACGCTCGTCGCGAACGCGATCGGCCCGAGCAAGGGCGGCGTCTGCTACACGGACGCCACCTACACGACGCCGATCCAGGGCTGCGTGCCGCTCGACCTGTTCCACCCCGGGAAGATCACGGCGGACCAGATTGCCGGCCTCGGCTACGTCGGCACCTGGAAGGGCTTCAACCAGCTGTCGAACGCCAACGCCAACCTGGCGGGCGAGATCGTCAAGCTCTGGGCCGAGAAGCCCATGTCGCTCGCCGTCGGCTACGAGTTCCTGAACCAGGAAGGCGGCCTCATCCCCGACCCGATCGCGGTTCAGTTCCAGTCCACCGACTACAACGCGCTGCCCACCTACGGCATGTACTGGGCGAACGCGGGCTACGCCGAGCTCAACGTCCCCATCGTGAGCGACATCTTCCTCGCCGACCTCCTCGAGGTCACGGGCGCCGTCCGCTACACGAACTACAACACCTTCGGTGGAAACACGAGCTGGAAGGTGGGCGCTCGCTACCGCCCAGTCCGCGACTTCACGCTCCGTGGCACCTACGGCACGGCCTTCCGCGCGCCGAACGTCTCCGAGCTCTACTCGGGCATCACCATCAGCAACCCGAACGTCACCGACCCCTGCGCCCACCCCGCGACCCCGGCCATCGACCTCGAGTGCCAGTCGCAGGGCGTGAAGCCCGGCGGCAACGGCGACGACCGGACCCAGCTCGTCTCGCACCTCGGCGGCAACGCGACCCTCAAGCCCGAGACGGCGGACATCTTCACCGGCGGCATCGTGTTCGAGCCCCGCTGGGTGAAGGAGCTGATGGTGGCCGTTGACTACTGGTGGTACAACGTCAAGAACTCGATCTCGGACACCGGCATCGGCGAGGGCGTCATCCTGGCCTCCTGCTACCCGGCCGACCCGAAGGCGACCCCGCCGCAGTACTGCCAGTTCGTGCACCGCGACCCGGCGTCCGGCCTCGTCAGCTACATCGACAACCTGAACGCCAACGTGGGTAGCGACGAGACCGCCGGCATCGACATCCTGGTCCGCTACAGCCTGCCGACCCAGGTCGGCCGGTTCAGCCTGGTCTTCAACGGCACCTGGCTGCAGTACTTCAACCGCACGCTCGCCACCGGCCAGGTCATCTACGCGAAGGGCACCTACGACCTCGGCGTCTACCCGGCGTTCAAGTTCAACATCAACCTGACGTACTCGCTCGCGGGCTTCGGCGCCGGCCTCAACATCCAGGAGATCGGCTCCTTCAAGGAGTGCAGCACCGGCCTGCAGGGCGGCAACGTCGCGAGCGCCGCCGGCCTCTGCTACCTGAACAGCCCGGCCAACCCGGTCATCGCCCGAGAGGTCCCGGCCTACGTGAAGTTCGACCTGTTCGTCGGCTACCAGTTCAACAGCGCCTACGGAAAGAGCTCGATCACGATCGGCTGCAACAACGTCGCCAACGTGTCCCCGCCGGTGATCTACGACAGCTTCCTCACCTACGCGGACTCCTCGGCCTACGACTTCATGGGACGCTACTTCTGGTTGCGCCTGGCACAGTCGATCTAGGAACGCCGGGACGGACGGGCCCGCGCCCGTCCGTCCCGCGCCTTCCTGCCTCGTCTGACGCCGAGTGCGAAGGTTGACAACAATGTCCTTGCGAGACGTTCGAATGACTTGGAGGCCGTACATGGTATCGAGAACGAGGTTCCTTGCGGGAGTCCTGACCCTCCTCGGAGCGCTTGCCGCCACCCCCGCCGGCGCCACCGGGCTCACGCCGGTGGCCGCAGCCGCGACGACCTGCGACCCGGCCAACCCCAACGCGGACCTGGCGACGTCGGTCACGTATCCGCTCTCGGTCGGCGTCGGCGGCACGGTCGTGTATGCCATCACGGTGCAAAACGTCGGTCCGTGCGCCGCGCCGAACGTCACCATCGACACCGTCTACGGCGACGGCGGCGCGCAGATGGCCACGTGGAAGTCCAACACGGGCGTGTGCGCCACGGTGAGCGGGGGCTTCCCCTGCAACGTCGGGAGCCTCGACCCCGGCGGCACGGTGAGCTTCGCGAGCACCTACACGGTGAACCCGATCCCGACCACCATCATCCAGACGTACGTGAACAACGAGTTCCTCTCGACGTCGGACGTGTCCGACCTCGGGTCGAACTGCGTGACGAACAACCCAGACCTCGGCCCGTACTGCGCCGGCGACTCGGGCCCGCTCAACACGACGATCTCGGGCATCAGCCAGGGCTGCAGCTCGGCCGGCGCCGGCGGCCTCGCCGGACTCCTCGCGATGCTCGCGCTCGGCTTCACGCGCCGCCGGCGCGCGTAGCCAGGCGCAAGAGGCACGGCTTTCGCGCGGCGGGTGCCCTCCGGGTCGCCCGCCGCTTTCCTTTGGGCGCCCCGGGCGCTCCGAGCGCCGGCTCGGAGCCGGGCAGCGGAAGGTGGATGGAAGGTCTCGACGCAGGCGGCCGGCGGGAGCGCCCCGCCAAGGTGCGGGTGGAGGGTACACGCGTGAGCACGAGCGGTCGGAAGGGGATGTACCGGGCGATGGCCGTTGCGGCCGGGCTGGCCGCGCTCTTCGCCGGGCGGGCAAGCGCCGCCCGCCACGACAAGGGGGAGGTGGCGAACGGCAAGTTCACGCCGACCCTGCCGCCGTCGGCCCAGTTCGGCCCCGACCCGTCCCGGTCGTGCCCGACGGCCGGCACCGCGTCGGTCTTCTCGAGCGAGGTGGCGGCCGTCGCGAGGGACCACCAGCTGCCGCTCCCCAAGCCGGACGGGCAGCTGTGCGCGATGGCGGAGACGCTGCTCGGGTGGCCGGACGACAACCCGCCGGAGCGGGTCATGTCCTTCGTGGCCCAGTACTTCGGCCTCCCCACGGCCTCGCGCTACATCATCGCCGTCATCGACACCGAGGACAGCCTGGTGCTCGCCCAGCGCATGGGCGAGTCGATGCCGAACCTCCTCAAGAACGCCGTGCAGCCGGTCTACGGGCTCGCCACCGAGCGGTTCGCGAAGGGCCGGACGCGGATCGTGCTCCTGGTCCTCGACAGCAGCGTTGCAATCGACCCGCTGCCGCGGCGCCTCGCGCTCGGCGAGGCAGCTACGCTCTCGGGCCGGCTGCTCGGCGAGTTCGAGAATCCCAAGGTCTACGTCTCCGACACGATCGGCAGGCTCCAGGTCGTGGAGAGCCCCCCGGGCAAGGCCTTCAAGGCCGAGCTCAAGTGCGCCGACAAGGCCGGGCGCATCCACGTCGAGATCCGCGGACAGCTCGGGGGGAAGCCCAGGGTGCTCGCGAACTTCCCGGTCGCCTGCGGGACCGAGCTCCCGGGTTCCGTGGCGATGACGCTCGCGGCCTGGCCGACGGACACGGGCGAGCAGGCGAAGAAGGTCGCCGAGGCCATCAACGCCGAGCGAGCCGCTGCGGGGATCGCACCGCTCGCGTGGGACGAGGCCGTCGCCGGCGTCGCCCGCGCCACCGCCGACGGCCTCGCGAGTGGCAAGCCCGTCGAGCTGGCCGAGCTGCTCGTCAAGGCCGGCGTGCCCTCGCCGGTGGTCCTCGAGAACCCTGGCCAATCCCGCACCGCCGACGACGCACAGCAGAAGCTGCTCGCGAGCCCGGCCCACCGTGCCAACCTCATGAACACCGAGGTCACCCACGTCGGCGTCGGGGTCGCAACGACCGTGGACGCCGCCGGGCTGCCGCTCGTCACGCTCGCCGAGGTGTTCGTGAAGGAGCTGCCCACCGTCGACGTGGAGAAGGCCCGCGAGCAGCTGCGGGACGCGATCGCCGCCCGCCGGACGGCGGAGAAGCTCGCGCCGCTCGCGAGCGACAAGGCGCTCGAGGACGCCGCCGAGAAGTACGCGCAGGAGCTCGCCCAGGCGAAGGGAGACCTGCCCACGCAGCGCGACGAGGAGCTCGCCTCGTCGCTCAACAAGGGCTTCGCGAACGTGCGCATGGTGCTCGGCCCGACGACCGATCCGGTCAGCTTCGCCAAGGACTCGAAGGCGCTCGCCACCGGCAAGTTCCTGGGCGTCGGCGTCGCGCAGGGCGAGAACGCCAGGCTCGGCAAGAACACCTGCTACGTGGTCGTGCTCATCGGCTCGCCTCGCGAGGCTGCTGCGAAGGACAAGGGCAAGCAGAAGAAATGAGAATCCCCGCTCCCCCCGGAGGGGAGCGGGGACCGTGTCCGCGCCCTGGGCTTGCGGCTAGGCCTGGGCGCCGGTGACCTTGGCGACCTCCTCGGCCAGGTTCTCCTGCTTCTTCTGGAGGCCCTCGCCGAGCACGAAGCGGGAGAAGCGGCGAACCTGGATGTTCTCGCCGATCTTCGCCACGGCCTCGTTGATCATGTCCTGGACGGTCTTCTTGTCGTCCTTCACGAACGGCTGCTCGAGCAGGCAGATCTCCTTGTAGTACTTGTCCACCTTGCCCTGGGCGATCTTCTCCACGATGGCCTCGGGCTTCTTCTGCTCGCGGGCCTGCGCCTGGGCGATCTCGAGCTCCTTCGCCACCACCTCGGCCGGCACCTCCTCGCGCCGCACGTAGAGCGGCGCGGACGCCGCGATTTGCATGGCCACGTCCTTCACGAGCACCTGGAACGCCTCGTTTCGGGCAACGAAGTCGGTCTCGCAGTTCACCTCCACGAGGACGCCGATCTTCCCGCCCATGTGGACGTAGCTGCCCACCGCACCCTCGGAAGCGACCCGGGACGCCTTCTTGGCGGCGGCGGCGAGCCCCTTCTTGCGCAGGATGTCCTCGGCCTTGCCGAAGTCGCCCGCCGCCTCGGTGAGCGCCTTCTTGCAGTCCATCATCCCCGCCCCGGTCTTCTCCCGGAGCTCCTTCACGGCGTTTGCGCTGATCTCGGCCACGTTGGTTCCTTTCTCAAATCCGTCTCGAAGACGAGGGGGCGGGCCCGCGTCGGACCCGCCCCCCTCGAATGGTTGGCTCCCGCGCCCGGGGCTACTGGGCGGCGGGGGGCTCCTCGCCGGCAGGGGCGACCTCGCCCTTGCGGAGCACCTCGACGTTGGCGCTGGCGGCGCCGCGATCCTCGCGGGGCCTCCGCTCGCGGCGCTGGCCGCGGCGGTCGCGCTTGTCGCCGCGCTCGCTCGCAGCGTCGCGGTCCTCCTGGCCTTCCTGCTGGTCGCGACCGCCGTGCTCGGCGACCCAGGCACCGTGCCGCGCCTTGCCCTCGATCGACGCCTCGGCCACCTTGCCGGTGAAGAGCCGGATGGAGCGGATGGCGTCGTCGTTGCCGGGGATGACGTAGTCGATGCCCTCGGGGTCGCAGTTGGTGTCGACCACCGCCACCACCGGGATGCCGAGCCGGTTCGCCTCGTGGACGGCGATGTACTCCTTCTTCGTGTCGATGACGAAGAGCGCCACGGGCAGACGCGACATGTCCTTGATGCCGCCCAGGTTCTTCTCGAGCTTCTCGCGCTCGCGCTCCAGCGAGGCGACCTCCTTCTTCGGGAGCCGCTCGTAGGTGCCGTCGGCGGCCATCTTCTCGATGGTCTTCAGCCGGTCGATGCCCGTCTTGACGGTCTTGAAGTTGGTGAGCGTGCCGCCGAGCCAGCGGTTCGTCACGTAGAACATGCCGCAGCGGCTCGCCTCCTCGCGGATGGCGTCCTGGGCCTGCTTCTTCGTCCCGACGAAGAGCACGTTGCCGCCCTTGGCGACTGCGTCGGAGACGAAGCGGAAGGCGGAGCGGGCGAGCCCGACCGTCTTCTGCAGGTCGATGATGTAGATGCCGTTGCGGGCTCCGAAGATGTACGGCTTCATCTTCGGATTCCAGCGCTTGGTCTGGTGGCCGAAGTGAACGCCGGCCTCGAGCAGCTGCTTCATCGTGATGGCCGAGCCGCTGCTCTGCAGCGCTCCCGCCATGGTGTCGGCGGCGGGGGCAGCGGCGGGCTCGGGCGGTGGGACGGGGTTTGCGGGCTCTGCGGGGGTCTCTGTCTCCATGCGTATCTCCGGTTGTTCCTCCACTTCTCTTCACCCGGACTGCCTTCGCGGGATGCGGGCGGAGCAACGGCCTCCACCCGACCGCCGCGACCGGGGCAGCCGGACGAGAAGTGTGCGTATTTGCAGCGGGTGCTGCGCTTCTCGCGCCACGCCGGCAGATCCCGGCAGGGCGCTGGCTTCCTAACACAGGCCCGGCCGATGCGCAAGCCCGCAGAAGGCCTAGTGGAATCGGGTCGAAGGCGTGTCGGGATCGGCCCGTCGGCCCCGATCAGCGCCGCCACCACCCCAGCTCGACGAGGGTGCCATCGTATCCCTTCCAGGCGACGGCCCGCAGCGCGGCGCCGGGGCAGGCATGGCGCGCGAGCCGGTCCCCGAGGTCGAGGCCCTGGCCTCCGCACTGCGGGCAACGGAAGGCCCCTCGGATGCGCTCCCGCTCGGCGGGCGCGAAGGGCCGGGGAAGGTCGAGCGGCGGGCCCGGCGGCGGGCCGAGAAGCCCCCTCGCCCGGTAGGCCTCGAGCTCGGCGACGTCGGCTTCCTCGCCGCCTTTGCCCCGGCCGGCCTCCGCCCTCGCCGAGGATGCACAGGCGGGGCACGGCGGGAAGCCGAGGCTGCGGGCGACCTCGATCACGGTCACCACCCCGTCCTGTCGCTCCCAGCGCGCATGGGCGTCGATCTCCACCGCCGGGACCCCGAGCGAGCAGAGCGCCTCCTCCTTGGCCGGCGAGACGGCGTGGGCCACCCTCACCTCGAGGGCGAGCGCGGGCCTTCCCCCGCGGGTCACGAGGACGTCGGCTCGCAATGGCCCCACGGCTCCCTCCTCCCGGGCCGCGTCCCCGGCCTCCCCGAGGTCGAGGGGCGCCGGGCGCCGGCAGCCGGGACAGCGGGCGCCGACGCGCACGCGCCGAGCACCCTCGAAGGCCTCCCCGCAGAGCCGGAGCAGCCGCTCCTTCGCGTTGTGGTGCAAGGCCGACTCCGGCGACGTGAGCGGGCACGCCGATCCGGGTCGGTGGGCGAAGTGCGCGGCGCGAACGCGGCCGAGGCGGGCCACGACCTCGTCGCCGCAGCTCGGACAGGCGAAGGGGTCGCGCGCGCCCCGGCTCTTGCGGTCGAGGTCCCGGACGTGGACCCGCGTGCCGGACCGGTCTCGGGCCCAGGCGAGCATCACACGGGGCGTTGCGCGCGGCATCCCCGGGAGTGTATCTCCACCGCGGCTCGCGCTCGCCTCGGGCAGGAGCCGCTCGGAGGATTGGAATGGCGCTCGAAGCAGGGAAGAAGGCCCCGGAGTTCGCGCTGCTCGACGAGGGCGGCGAGAAGGTCAAGCTGTCCGACTACCGGGGCAGGAGGGTGGTGGTCTTCTTCTACCCGAAGGCGATGACGTCCGGCTGCACGCGCGAGGCGTGCGACTTCCGCGACGAGATCGACGCCTTCAAGAAGAGGAAGGTCGCCGTGGTCGGGATCTCGAAGGACAAGCCGGAGAGCCAGAGGAAGTTCAAGGAGAAGTACAGTTTGCCCTTCCCGCTGCTCTCCGACCCGGACGCCGAGGTGCAGAAGGCCTGGGGCGTGTGGGGCGAGAAGAACATGTACGGCAAGAAGGTCTGGGGCACCATCCGCACCACCGTGATCGTCGGTCCCGACGGGAAGGTCGAGCAGGTCTTCCCCAAGGTGAAGGTCGACGGTCACGTCTCCAGCGTGCTCGAGGCGCTCTAGCCGCCGCCGGGGCGGCTCGAGGTGCTCATGGGCCGCAAGGCGAAACCGCGCGGGGCCACTCCCCGCCGCCCGCTGCGCCAGGACCTGGTGGACTCCGCCGTCCTCGAGGTGCTCGGGCTCGTTCGCGAGCAGGGGTGGCTCGCCGACCGGGCGCTCGAGGGGGTGCTGCGGCGGGAGCGTCGCCTGTACTCCGTCGAGCGGCGCGCGGCCGCGGAGTCGCTCTACGGCGTCGTTCGCTGGCAGGGGCAGCTGGAGTGGATCCTCGGTGGCCGCCCCGGGCTCTCCGAGCTCTACGCGGCCTGGCTCTCCCGCCACGGGGGCCTCTCCTCCGGCGAGGCCGAGCGGCGCGCCGGACTCGCCCCGGGGGCGCTCCGGGCGCTCGCGGGCGCGGACGGCCGGATCGCGGCGCTGCCCGACCCCGCCAACCGGCTTGCAGCCGAGGAGTCCTTGCCCCCCTGGCTGGCGCGGCGCCTCTCCGCGGAGCTCGGCATCGACGAGGCCCGGGCGCTCGCGCGCGCCATGAACCAGCGCGCCCCCTTGACCGTCCGCGCGAACCTGCTCAAGACGACGCGCCCGGCTCTCGCCGACCGGCTCGCCCGGGAAGGCTGCCCGGGGGAGCCGACGCCGCTGTCGCCTTGGGGCCTCGCCCTCGAGGGACACGAGAACGCCTTCGCGCTTGCCTCCTTCCGCGAGGGACTCTTCGAGGTGCAGGACGAGGGCAGCCAGCTCGTCGCGCTCGCCTGCGGGGCCCGGCCCGGGATGAAGGTCGTGGACGCCTGTGCCGGTGCCGGGGGCAAGAGCCTCGCGCTCGCCGCCGAGATGCACAACCGCGGGGAGATCCTGGCGCTCGACGTCGACGGCAAGCGCCTCGACGAGGCGCGGCGGCGCGCTCGCCGCGACGGCGTCCACAACCTGCGCACCCGCGCCATCCCCACCGGCCCCGAGGCGGACCTGGCGCTCCGGGACTCCGAGGGACGGGCAGACCTGGTGCTCGTCGACGCCCCCTGCAGCGGGCTCGGAACGCTCCGGCGCAAGCCGGACGCCCGCTGGCGACTCGAGCCGGCCGACCCCGAGCGCTTTGCGGCCACCCAGCGCGAGCTCGTCCTGCGCTTCTCCCGCCTGCTCGCCCCGGGAGGCCGGCTCGTCTACGCCACCTGCTCCATCACCCGCGTCGAGAACGACGACGTGGCGAGCTACGCGGCGTCGCTGCCCGGGCTCGCCCCCTTCCCGCTCGAGCGGACGCTCGGGGCGGAGCTCGCACGCGCGGCCGGCGTCGACGGCCACCTCCTGCACCTCTGGCCGCACCGCCACGGCACGGACGGCTTCTTCGTGGCCGCGTTCGAGCGGGGGCAATAGCGCCCGCGCTGGCGCTCACGCCGCCCGGCGTCGTACAAGCGGGGCCGTGCCCGAGCTCCCCGAGGTCGAGATCGCCGCCCGGAACCTGCGACGGTGGGCGCAGGGGCGCCGCGTCGCGCGCGCCGAGGCCGAGCCCCGTGCCCGGCGCATCTTTCGCCCGGCCACCGCCCGCGCCTTCGCCCGGGCCATCGAGGGCGCCCGGGTCACCGGCGTCCGCCGCCGCGGCAAGCAGCTCCTCCTGACCCTCGAGGCGGGCGGGGCGCCCCTCGGCCTCATCTCCCACCTGGGAATGACCGGGAAGTGGGTGCGCCGCGAGGGGGACGCCGAGCCGCCGGCCCACTCGCGGGCCCGCCTGCACCTCGACGACGGCTCCGTGCTCCACTACCGCGACCCGCGCCTCTTCGGGCGGCTGCGGCTCGTCCCCGGGGCGAGGTTCGACGAGGTGCCGGAGCTCGCCCGCCTCGGCCCCGACCCGCTCGAGGACGGGATCGACGCCGCCCGGCTCGCGACCCTGCTCGCCGGCAGCCGGCGGGCGGTGAAGGTCGCCATGCTCGACCAGCGGCTCCTGCCCGGGGTCGGGAACATCCACGCGAGTGAGGCCCTGTTCCTCGCGCGCATCGATCCCCGGAGGCGCGCCGGGTCCCTCTCCCGCGCGGAGGTGGGGAGGCTCGGGCGCTCGGTGCTCGCCTCGATGCGGCGCACCATCCGGGCGGAGGACGGCCCGGAGGTCACCTACGTCGAGGAGCCCGGCGCACGGAACCCGTTCACCGTCTACGCACGGGAGGGGGAGCCCTGCCCCCGCTGCCGCAGGGGCGCCATTCGCCGCATCGTCCAGGGGCAGCGCTCGACGTTCTACTGCGCTCGCTGCCAGGCGTGACGGCCGCCGCGGCAGTCGGGTACCATTCCAAGCCGATGCGCCCCGACGACATGCCCCGGCGGTCCGTCGCCGAGCTGAGGGAGCACTTCGTCGAAGAGGGGAAGCCCCTGTCCACCGAGTGCGAGCGCGCTCTGGAGCGCGACCCGCGCACGGGCGCCCGGGCGGTCCTCTCGGCGGTGCGGCGCCGCCGGCGGGCGAACCGCGCCGAGGGCCAGCGCCTTCGCAACCTCGTCCGCCACGAGACCCGGCTGTGGGCGCGCGGGGTGACGCTCATCGCCGGCGTGGACGAGGCCGGCATGGCGCCCCTCGCCGGGCCCGTGGTCGCGGCCGCCTGTATCCTGCCGGCCGAGTACCGGCCGCGCGGCGTCGACGACTCGAAGCAGCTCACCGCCGAGGAGCGCGCCCGCCTCGCCGAGGACATCCGCGCCCACGCCGTCGCCTGGGCCACCGGCAGGGCCGAGGTGGAGGAGATCGACCGCCTCAACATCTACTGGGCCGGGATCCTGTCCCTGCGGCGCGCCGTCCTGGCGCTGCCGAGGCGCCCGGAGCACCTGCTCATCGACGCGCGACGCATCCGCGACCTCGACATTCCCCAGGACGGCATCGTCCACGGGGACGCGCTCTCGCTCACCATCGCGGCGGCAAGCATCCTCGCGAAGACCACGCGGGACGCCCTCATGGAGGCGATGGATCGCGAGCACCCCGGATACGGGTTCGCGCGCCACAAGGGCTACCCGACCCCCGACCACCTCGCGGCGCTGAAGGAGCGCGGCGCCTGTCCCATTCACCGCCGCTCCTTCGGACCGGTCCGGGAGGTGCTCGGTCTCCGGCCGGCGCAGGTGGAGATGTTCCCAGAAGGAAATTGACGGGGCGATACCCTTCGCTTACAACCCGGTACAAAGGAACTGCCCGACGGTGAAGGTGCGTCTCGCGGGCCCGGCGGATGAGCCCCGGGCGAGGCGCCCCCCGATCCGGCGAATACATGGAAGAACCAGAGACCCGAGACCCAGCCTTTCCCGCTCCCGAGCGGGATCCCCAGGAAGCAAACCCCAGCGTCGACGTGGCCGCCGAGGCGCCCCTCGCCGGCCCAGGCTCCCCGCCCGGCGGAGGCCGCCACGGGTCCCACCGGCGCCGCCCGCGCCGCGACGACCGCGGTCGAGGCGAGCGCCCCCGGGACGAAGGTCGCGGTCGCCCGCCGGCCCTCGCCCTCGACCCCGACCTCCCCCGGCCCGAGCACGAGCCGGAGATCGCTCTCGAGCGGCTCGACCCGGACGCGGTGAAGGTCATCTCCCGCCTGCGCCACATGGGCCACCAGGCCCACTTCGTGGGCGGGTGCGTGCGCGACCTCCTGCTCGGCCGCACGCCCAAGGACTTCGATCTCGCGACCGACGCGCACCCCGGCGAGGTGAGGGCCATCTTCCGCAACTGCCGGCTCATCGGGCGGCGCTTCCGGCTCGCACACGTCTACTTCCGCGGCGGGAAGATCATCGAGGTCGCGACGTTCCGCGCGAACCCCATCGACGTCGCCGAGGACGTGCCGGGCGACGCCGACCTCCTCATCACCCGGGACAACGTCTTCGGCACCGCCGAGGAGGACGCGCGCCGCCGCGACTTCACCGTGAACGGGCTGTTCTACGACCCGTTCCTGGGAGAGGTCATCGACTACGTCGGGGGGCGCGCCGACCTCGAGGCCCACCGCATCGCCACCATCGGGGACCCCGAGATCCGCATGCGCGAGGACCCGGTCCGGGCGCTGCGGGCGATCCGCTTCGCCTCCCGGCTGGGCTTCACGGTCGAGCCCGAGGTGTTCGCGGCCATGCGGCGCCACGCCGGAGAGCTCGCGCGCTGCGCCCCGCCGCGGGTGCTGGAGGAGGTCTTCAAGATCCTTCGCTGCGGCGGCGCCGGCCGCGCCTTCGAGCTCATGCGATCCGCGGGCGCGCTCGCGGTGGTGCTGCCCTCGCTCGCCCAGCTCCTCGACTCCGGCGAGGCGGGGATGCGCTCCCGGTTCCAGGCCCACCTCTCGGCGCTCGACGAGCTCGTGCGGTCCGGGGAGGCGGTCTCCGACGCGGTGCTCCTCGGAGCGCTCCTCACCCACCTGCGGCACGGGCCCGGCGGCGACCACGCCGCCGACGAGCTCCTCTCCCAGCTCGTCCAGACGGCCCGCCTGCCCCGGCGCATCGCCGAGCGCACCCGGCTCGCCATGGGGGCGCAGCGGGTCCTGAACGGGCCCCCGCGGAAGCGGCGCCGCCGGCGCGGCGGCGGCCTATCCGAGCAGTCCTACTTCGAGGACGCGCTGCAGCTCCTGCAGATGGCGGTGCGCGCGACGGGCGAGGGCGCCGATGCGCTCGCTCGCTGGAAGGCGGATGCGGAGAAGCAGGGCGCCTTCACGGAGGTGGCGCTCGAGCGGCCGGAGAAGGGCGCCGCCCGTCCCGCGCAGCCCCGGGGCGAGACGCCGGTGCTCGAGGTCCCGGCCACTCTGGAGGGCCAGGGCGTCGCCGACCCGCCCGGGGAGGAAGGCCCGGGCCGGCGCAAGCGCCGCCGCAGGGGCGGGCGCCGCCGCCGCCGCAGGGGACGCGGAGCCGGGGCCGAGGCCGCTGGCCCGGCCGGCACCGCGCCCTCCGCTGGGAGCGCCTAGTGCCGCGATCTTTTCGAGTACAATGCGCCATCCCGCGCCCGCCGCCCGGGAAGACCCCATGAAGACCTCAGCCACTGCCGAGAAGCCGGTCGACAAGTCGAAGCCCAGGTACAAGCGCATCCTCCTCAAGCTCTCGGGCGAGGCGCTGATGGGCGAGGGCAAGTACGGCATCTCCCCGAAGACCCTCACCGCCATCGCCCAGGACGTGAAGGACGTCATCGAGCTCGGCGTGCAGGTGGCCCTCACCATCGGGGGCGGCAACATCTTCCGCGGGGTCTCCGGGGCCACCGAGGGCATGGACCGCTCCAGCGCCGACTACATGGGGATGCTCGCGACGGTCATCAACGCGATGGCGCTCCAGGACGCGCTCGAGAAGCTCGGCGTCATCACCCGCGTCCAGTCGGCCATCGAGATGCACCAGGTGGCCGAGCCCTACATCCGGCGCCGCGCCATCCGCCACCTGGAGAAGGGGCGCGTGGTCATCTTCGCCGCCGGCACCGGCAACCCGTACTTCACGACCGACACCGCCGCGAGCCTCCGGGCCATGGAGATCCACGCCGACGTGCTCCTGAAGGCGACCAAGGTCGACGGGGTCTACTCGGACGACCCGAAGAAGAACCCGGCCGCCACCAAGTACCGCCAGCTCTCCTACCTCGACGTGCTGAAGAAGAACCTCAAGGTGATGGACTCCACGGCCATCAGCCTGTGCATGGACAACGATCTCCCCATCGTGGTCTTCGACCTCACCCAGCGCGGGAACGTCCGCCGCGTGACGCTGGGCGAGGAGATCGGGACCACCGTGGGCAAGCTCTCCACGCGCGCGGCCTGACGGGCACGTCGCCCGCAGGGAGCGCCGGGACACGGAGGCCGACGATGGGCGCCGCCGACGACATCCTGAAGGACCTGCACGGCCGCATCCTGAAGACCCTGGAGGCGCTCCAGGGGGACCTGCAGTCCATCCGCACGGGGCGCGCCAACCTGCACCTGCTCGACGGGGTCCGGGTCGACTACTACGGTCAGATGACCCCGCTCAGCCAGGTGGGAACGCTCGCGGTGGCGGACGCGCGTCTCCTCACGGTGAAGCCGTGGGAGAAATCGCTCATCCCCGCCATCGAGAAGGCGATCCGCGACGCCAACCTGGGGCTCAACCCGCAGAGCGACAAGGACATCGTCCGAATCCCGATCCCGCCGCTCACCGAGGAGCGGCGCAAGCAGATCGTGAAGCAGGTGAAGCAGAAGGGCGAGGAGTTCAAGATCGCCATCCGCAACGAGCGGCGGGAGGCGAAGGAGCTCATCGAGATGTCGGAGAACGACGGCGACATCGCGGCCGACGAGGCCAAGAAGTCGCTCGAGAAGATGCAGAAGGAGACGGACGACGGCGTGAAGAAGATCGACGAGATCTGCACCGCCAAGGAGAAGGACGTGATGCAGGTGTGACCGAAGCCGTCGGCCGCCACCCGCTCATCCTCCTCCTGGGATTCCTGGCCGTGGGGACCGCCTCGGCCGCGCTCTACGCCGCCTCCACCCGCCCGGGCAGAGCGCCGGCCCGCCGACGGCTCTACGGCATCCTCTGGGTGGCGGTCCTCCTCGTGGGCGGGCCGCTCTGGCTCGTGCTCGCGGCGATGCTCGGCGTCCTCTAGGTCCTAGGGCCGGAACCCGTGGGCGATGGGCAGCCGGCGCCCCTCGCCGAACGCCTTTCCGGTCACCTTGAGCACCGGGGCCGCCTGGCGCCGCTTGTACTCGCTGCCGTTCACCATGCGAAGCACGCGGCGGACCAGCTCCGGGTCGTGGCCGCGCTTCTCGATCTCGTCGACCGGCAGCCGGTCCTCGATGTAGGCGGCGAGGATGTCGTCGAGGACCTCGTAGGGGGGCAAGCGTGTCCTGGTCCGTCTGGTCGGGACGCAGCTCCGCCGAGGGTGGCTTCGTGAAGGTGCGCTCGGGGATGGCCGCGGTCGGGAGCCGTCTGTTGGCGGCCCGGGAGACCCGGTAGACGAGCATCTTGGGGAGGTCGCCGATGACGGCGAGGCCCCCGGCCATGTCGCCGTAGAGCGTGCAGTACCCCACTGCGAGCTCGCTCTTGTTGCCGGTGGAGAGCAGGAGCGCTCCGGTCTCGTTGGAGATCGCCATCAGGACCTGACCCCGGATGCGGGCCTGGACGTTCTGCTCGGTGACGTCTCCGGGGGCGTGGCCGAAGGCGCGGCCGAGCGCCTCGCCGTAGGCGGCGTGCATCGGCTCGATGGGGATCTCCTGGAACACGATGCCGAGGTTCTCCGCGAGAGCGCGCGCGTCCTCCCGGGAGTGAGCCGAGCTGTAGCGGGAGGGCATCGCCACGCCGAGGACGGCGCCGGGCCCGAGCGCGGCCGCTGCCACGCAGGCGGTGAGCGCGCTGTCGATGCCCCCGGAGAGCCCCACCACCGCCGAGCGGAACCCGCACTTGCGGACGTAGTCCCGGACGCCGAGAACAAGCGCGCGGAACACCTCGTCCGCCTGGCCCTCGGGCGTCGGGTCCGGAGGCGGGGGCTGCGGGCCCACCGTCCCGTCGGGCCCGACGAGCACGGCATTGCGCCCGTCGAGGTCGGACACGAGCAGGGCCTCGTCGAAGAGGGGGGCGCGGGCGAGCACGGTGCCGTCCGGGCCGAGCAGCATGGAGGAGCCGTCGAACACCAGGGAGTCGTTCCCGCCGACCTGGTTCACGTAGGCCACCGGCGCCCGGTGCGAGCGGGCGCTGGCGGATAGCATGCGCTCGCGCAGCTCCGGTTTCCCGAGCGCGTACGGGCTCGCGGAGATGTTGACCACCAGGCCGGCGCCCGCTCCGGTGAGCTCCGCGATGGGGTCGCGCTCGTACCGGGGGCGGTCCCAGAAGCGCTTGTCGTTCCAGATGTCCTCGCACACCGAGAGGCCGAGCTTTAGCCCGATGCCGTCGGCCGGCGCCGCCGTGCTCGAGGAGGCCGCCAGGAAGTAGCGGGTCTCGTCGAAGACGTCGTAGGTCGGCAGCAGCGACTTCCGTCCCACCGCCGCGAGCCGCCCGCCATCGACGAGGCCCGCCGCGTTGTAGAGGCCGGGCGGTGGCGCTCCGGCCACGGCCTCCGGGAACCCGAAGACCACCGAGACGCCGCGCGACCAGTCGGCCGGGCGCGCGAGCTCGTCCACCTCGGCGCGGCAGCGGGCGACGAACTCCGGCATGTCGAGGAAGTCCCGCGGCGGGTAGCCCGAGGCTGCCAGCTCCGGGAACACCACCAGCCCGGCTCCGGCGGCCCGGGCGCGCTCGGTGAAGTCGCGGATCTTGCGCGCGTTGCCGGCGAAGTCGCCGACCGTGGGGTCGACCTGGGCAAGGGCGAGGCGCTTCGCGGGCACGCGAGCGAATGGTAGCATCCCGCCTCGCACATGGCGCAACGCATCCTGGTCATCGAGGAGAGCGGCCCGGTGGTCGCGGCACTGCGCCGCCACCTCGAGGGAGCCGGGTTCCGTGTGGACGTGGACACGCCCGCCGGCGCGCTCGAGTCGCTCGCGCCCGGCACCCACGCGGTGGCTGTCGTTCGGCCCGAGGTGGCGGGGGGTGCCCCGTTCCTCGAGGCGCTCCGGCGCGCCGACCCCGCGCTGCCGGTGGTGCTCCTCTTCCACGACGAGGAGGAGGCCGGCGCCGAGGAGCTCTCGGCGGACGGGCTGCTCGTCGCCCCCCTTTCGCGGCCGGCAGTGGTGAGCCTGTGCCGGGCCATGGCGAGGGTCCACGCCCAGGCGGCCCGCATCGCCGAGCTCGAGAAGAACCGCGCACGACCCTCGGCTGTCGGGATCTACGACTACGAGTTCTTCAAGAAGCTCTTGCTCATGGAGGTCAAGCGGTCGCGCCGCTACCGGTACCCGGTATCGCTCGCGCTCGTGGCCGTCGACCGGTGGAGGGACGTCTCCGCACGGATGCCGGGCAAGGCTCGCGCCGCGCTGCTCGGGGAGCTGCTCGCGCTCGTCGCCGGGTCGGTCCGCGACATCGACCTGCCGCTGCTCTACAGCGAGGAGCGGTTGCTCATCTTCATGCCGCACACCGCCGGGCGCGGTGCGCTGGAGGTCGCGAACCGGGTCGTCCGCCGCGTCCGGACGCACCCTGCCGAGCTCACCGCGAGCGTGGGCGTGGCGACGTTCGAGGGACATGGAACGATGTCCTTCTCGTCGCTCGTGCGCGCCGCCTCCGACGCGCTGCTCGCCGCGCAGTCGAGCGGCGGCGACGAGGCCATTCACGCCGGCGGTCGCGCCAGGCGCGACCGCGTCAGCATGGGCTGAAGGCCGATGCGAGCGCCGAGCCCGGTCGCGCTGGCCGTCGCGCTCTGTGCGTGCCGCCCGGGGTCCGGTGCGCTTCCCGAGGTGAAGGTGTACGCGGCCGTGTCCCCGCTCGCGGCCGAAGCGCTCGCGCGCCTCGCCGTCAACCGGCGGGTGGCCCGCGTCCTGCTCGTGGCCGACATCTCCGGAGCGGAGGTGGCGTGGTTCGGGGATCCGACCGAGGCCCTGGCGGTAGCGCCGCTGCTCGTTGCCGACTCTGCCCCGCCGCAGCCCGACGTCGCCGACCGCTGGAAGGACGGCCAGGGGCGGTTCTTCCCGCTCTGCGTTCGGGCCCGGGTGCTCCTCGTGAACCCCAGGGCCGGCCTGGGCGCGACGCCGCGGCACCTTCGCGCCCTCGCCGATCCGCGGCTCGCCGGGATGCAGGCGCTCGCACCCCTCGGAGGCGGCGAAGGCCCGCTCACGGTGGCCGCCCTGGCCCAGGTGTTCGGCGAGCCAGCCGCCCTGGAGTTCATCGCCGGCGTCGCTCGCGCCGGCCCCCAGCTCGCCTCGGGCGACGTGCAGGTCCAGGCGCTCGTGGCAAGCGGACGGGCCGCCTTCGGGCTCGCGGGATCCGAGCAGGGGGCGGCGGGAGCGGTCAGCGCGGCGGCCCTGGAGGTCGTCTACCCGGACCAGGACGGCAGCGGCACGCTGACGTTTCCCACGGCCGCTGCGGTTCTCGCCCCCGGGAAGTCGTCCGAGGGCGCACGGCGGCTCGCGCACTGGATGGCGACGAGCGATGCCGAGCAGCTCCTCGTGGCGCGCGTGCCCGGCTACCTCCCGATCCGCGGTGGCGTGCCGCTGCCCCACGGCGTGCGCTCGGCACTCGAGTACCGCTCTCCGAAGCTAGACTGGGATCGGCTCGCCGAGGCAAAGCGCCGGCTCGGGCCGCGGCTCGCCGCCTGGCCGGCACCCTGATCGGAGCGCGAACGGTGCTACGCGGGCCTTCGGAGGTGGTCGCCGAAGTGCTCCGCACGCAGTTGTAACCACCACCCAAAAGGGTTATACTTTCCACCTAAGAGGGCCAGGTTTCGGAAAATAACCCCAAACATCAGATACATACACTCGCGGCGACAAAAGCATCCAGAGGGGGTGGCATCCGCGAGGGGCGTTGTTATCGTTTGGCATGTCGGGCCCCGACCGGGATCTTTGCGGGGGGAAACCGCGAGCGGCCGGGACCCAGGAGAGCCAACCAAGAGTAGGGATCCTCGGAAGGGATGGTCGAAGATGGCCCAGATTGACATTGAAATCCTCCAGCCGTTTGCCGCTCGCTTTCTCGAAGGTACGAACCTCACCCCGGCGGAGCGGGCCGAGGTCCTTCGCATCGCCCAGGGGTTCGCCTGCAAGGACTCGGCGTCCGCCGCCGGCGTGTCGCCGGAGACGATCCGCGCCCGCCGCAAGCGCATCTACCGCAAGCTCGACGTTCCCGGCTCGGCCGAGCTGCTCGCGAAGCTCCTCGCCCTCTCGCTCAAGATGCTGTCGAAGGGCGAGCGGATCGAGGCTCGGCCGGTGACCGCAGCCCAGCCCGTCCTGCCGGCACAGCAGCCGGTGATGCGCTAGCCCGACTCGGTCGACCTGGGGAAGAGGAGCGCCTCGAGCCTGCGGGCCCGGGGCCTCCGCGGTTCTGGGCTCGCGCCCTAAGCGCCCGCGAGCCAGCGCTCGATTCGCTCAGCCACCTTGGCGGGCGTGAGCCCATACTCCTCGGCGAGCGCTTTCTCAGGTGCGCTCGACCCGAAGCGATCGATGCCGATGACGAGGCCATCGGCGCCGGCGAGCCGCCACCACTCCAGCCCACGCGCAGCCTCCACCACCGCCACTCGCTGGCCGCGGGGCAGCACCTCGCTCCGGTACTCGGCGGGCTGGTCGTCGAAGCACTGCAGGCAAGGGACCGAGACGACGCGCGTCGCGATCCCCTTCTGGGCAAGTAGCTCCGACGCCGCCTGCGCGGTGGATACCTCGCTCCCGGTACCGACGAGCGTCACCTTGGCCCCGGGAGCCTCGGCGACGACGTAGCCGCCGCGGGCGATCCGGGCGGCGTCCACGCCGCCGGCCCGGTTGAGCTTGCCGGGCTTCTGCCGGGTCAAGACGAGGCCCGTCGGCCCGGTGCGGCGGGTGAGCGCATGGGCCCAGGCCACCGCCACCTCCGCGCCATCGGCCGGGCGAACCACGTGCAGGTTGGGGATGGCCCGCAACGCGGTCAGCTGCTCGACGGGCTGATGGGTGGGACCGTCCTCGCCGAGGAAGATCGAGTCGTGGGTCCACACGTAGATCACCTGCACGCCCGACAGCGCCGCCAGGCGCACCGCCGGCCGCATGTAATCGGAGAAGATGAGGAAGGTGCCGACGAAGGGAATGAAGTTGCCGTCGTAGGCGAGCCCGTTGGCGATCGCTCCCATGGCGTGCTCGCGGATGCCGAAGTGGATGTTGCGGCCCTCGTAGCGATCCGGCGCGACAGCCGACGCCCCCTTGATGTCGGTGAGGTTCGACTCGGCGAGGTCGGCCGACCCGCCCACGAGCGAGGGGACGAGCGCAGCCGCCTTCTGGATGGCCGCCTGCGAGAGCTTGCGAGTGGCGTCGGTCGCGTCGGCGCCCTCGAGGAGCAGCCGGCCGATGTCGGCCGGGACCGTGCGCTGGAGGTGGGAGTCGAGCAGCCGAGCCTCCGCCGGGTGGGTGGTGCGCCAGTCCCGCTCGCGACGCTGCCAGGCCTCGTACTCGGCGAGCTTTCCCTGGGCCACGTCGGCCCAGAAGCGCCGGACGTCCTCGGGGACGAGGAAGCGCGGCTCGAGCGGCCACCCGAAGAACTGCTTCGCGGCCTTGAGTTCGTCCTCGCCGAGCGGAGCGCCGTGGGCGCTCGACTTCCCCTGCTTGTTGGGGGCGCCGTAGCCGATGACGGTGTGGACGCGGATGAGGGTCGGCCGCGAGAGGTCGCCCTTCGCCTCGTCGATGGCCCGGGAGATCCCATCGTGGTCGCGGCCGTCGGCGGAGAGGACCTGCCAACCCTGCCCCTCGAGGCGCCGGGTCACGTTCTCACCGGTGAACGACAGCGTGGTCCGCCCGTCGATGGTGATCTGGTTGTCGTCGTAGAGGTAGATGATGCGCCCCAGCCGGTAGTGCCCGGCGAAGCTGGCGGCCTCGGCGGCCACGCCCTCCATCAGGTCCCCGTCGGAGACGATGCCGTAGACCCAGTGATCCTCGACCGGGTTCCCCGGGCCGAGCTTCGCCGACAGCATCGCCTGGCCGAGCGCCATGCCCACGCCGTTGGCGAACCCCTGGCCGAGCGGGCCGCTCGTCACCTCGACGCCCGTGGTGTGCCCGAACTCGGGGTGGCCGGGCGTCCTCGAGTGCAGCTGGCGAAACTTCTTCAGGTCGTCGAGGGTGACGTCGTAGCCGGAGAGGTGGAGAAGGGAGTAGAGCAGCATCGACCCGTGACCGGCGGAGAGGACGAAGCGGTCCCGGTCCATCCAGCGAGGCTCGCGAGGGTTGAAGCGGAGGTGCCGCGTCCAGAGCACGAACGCCATGTCGGCCGCCCCCATCGGCATGCCGGGGTGGCCGCTGTTCGCTTGCTGGACGGCGTCGGCGGCCAGCATGCGGATGGTGTTCACCGCCTTCTCTGCGAGGTCGGCGCTGGGGATGTGGGCCATGTAGGTCCTCCGGCGATGGGGTCCGCAACATCGCGCAGCGCAACGGGGAGATCAAGCCTCTCGCAGACATCTTCAAGTGCTTATGACCCGGACTTGTTCAGTCGCTCCTGACAGCCTCTCGCGGACATCTTCAAGTGCCAATGACCCGGACTTCTTCAATCGGTCCTGAGAGCCTCTTGCCCGGCCCGTGGGAAGCGGCGGCGGCCGCCCTGGGGTCGAGCCCACCCGCTGCGCGGCGGGGGCGAAGGGGTAGGATCGCCCGGTGTCGACGCTGCGCATTGCGGCACTCGTGCCCGTCATCGAGGCCGAAGGACCCGGGGCGAGGCTCGCCCTCTGGGTGCAGGGCTGCTCGCTGCGCTGCCTCGGCTGCTGCAACCCGCAGATGTTCGACCCGCGCCGCGGGCGGGAGGTGACCGGCCTGGAGGTGCTCGCGCTCGTCGACCAGCAGCGGCAGCGAATCGAGGGCGTGACGTTCGTCGGGGGAGAGCCCTTCGAGCAGGCCGAGGCGCTCGCCGAGGTGGCGCGCGGCGCCCGCGAGCGCGGCCTGGGCGTGGTGGTGTTCAGCGGCTACACGCTGAGCGAGCTCCGTGCCGGCCGGATCCCGGGAGCGGCGGCACTGCTCGCCGCAACGGACCTGCTCGTCGACGGTCGCCACGAGCGGGGGCGCCCCGAGCGGCTGCGCCGCTGGGCCGGGTCGGAGAACCAGCGCTTCCACTTCCTCACCGGCCGGTACCAGCCGGGGATCGAGGCGCCCGGGCCGGACACCACGGTCGAGCTGGGGATCGGGCCCGGCCCCGCGCCGCGGTGAGGCCGGCCGCGCGCCCGAAGCGTCTCCCGCTCACCACCGGCTGGGACGCGGGCGCGCCGGCACGAACGCGCCGACGAAGAGGATGAGGAGCGCCAGGCCGGCGCCCCGGGCCGGACCGCGGCCGACGAGGGTGAGCAGCAAGGGCCCGGCTCCGGTCGCGGCGAGGGCGGCTACGCGCCAGCCCGTGGACGGAAGGCGGGCGAGCAACCGCGGCCCGAGGGCGTCGCGAGGGCCGCCGGCCGTGGCTCCCCACCCGCTGCCGAGCTCGGCGTCGATGCGGTCCTTCTCCCAGCGGGCCATCTCCTCGGCGGCCTCCCGCCGCGAATGCTCGTCGGCGCCGGCCAGGCGATCCCGCAGCCGCTGGGTGTCCGCCGCCGCCCGGTGCTCCTCCTCCGCCTCGACCCTCCGCCGGGCCCAGAGTCTCTCGTTGAAGGCGCGCTGGTCCTCGGTGTCCAGCGCGGCGCCGCAGCTCTGGCAGGTGGGGGCGTAGAGAGTGTTGTCGGTCTCGCAGCGGCCGCAGCGCGTGAACGGCTGCGCGCCCTCGGGGATCTCCGCGGTCTCGAGCGCCCGCTCCGCCGCGGGCCGGAAACGGTCGGTGGCGGGCCGCGGCGTGCGCGGCGGTGGTGGCGTCGGGCCGCCTGGCTCGTCTCCGACGCGCTCGAAGCGATCGTCGTTGGCGAGTGGATCGACCTTGCCGGGAGCTCCCTCGCGGGGCCGCTCCAGCTTGAGAAAGCAATCGCGGGTCTCCGACCCCACCGCTTACCCGACCCTGGGCGCGCCCGCGCCGGGCGCGTCGCCGGGCGACGTGGAGGAGGCGGGCCGCGTCCGCGAGCGCGCCCAGTCGCGCAACCTGCGGATGTCCTCGCGCATGGTGGTCGCGAGAGGGAAGGTCTCCTGCACGGCCCGCTTCAGGTGCGCATGCTCCAGGTCCTTGCCCTCGGCGAAGGCGTCGTAGAGCGCAGACACCACCGCCTGCTCGATCTCGGCGCCGCTGAACCCGTCGGCGAGGCGGGCCAGCTCTGCCAGGTCGAAGGCTTCCGGCTTGCGACCGCGCCGCCCGACGTGGATGCGGAAGATCTCCCGCCGCTCCGGCTCGGCCGGGAGGTCGATGAAGAAGATCTCGTCGAAGCGTCCCTTGCGAAGCAGCTCGGGAGGGAGGAGGTCGATGCGGTTCGCCGTGGCCACCACGAACACCGGTGCCGTCTTCTCCTGCAGCCACGTGAGCAGCGCGCCGAAGACCCGGGCGGTCACGCCGCCGTCGGCGGCGTTCGACGAGCCCGTCCCCGACAGCCCCTTCTCGATCTCGTCGGTCCACAGGACGGCCGGCGCCACGCTCTCGGCCACCCGGATGGCGCGCCGGAGGTTCTCCTCCGACGAGCCCACCAGTCCGCTGAAGATCCTCCCCATGTCGAGCCGGAGGAGCGGGAGCTTCCAGCTCGAGGCGATCGCCTTGGCGGTGAGGCTCTTGCCGCAGCCCTGAACGCCGAGCAGCAGGAGGCCCTTCGGCTCCGGCAGGCCGAAGCGTCGGGCCGGCTCGCCGAAGGCGGTAGCGCGCCTTCCGAGCCAGACCTTGAGGTTCTCGAGCCCGCCGACGTCGTGCAGCTGCTCCTCGGTGGGGTAGTACTCGAGGAGTCCGCTCTTGCGGATCACCTGGCGCTTCTCGTCGAGGATGAGAGCGATGTCCTCGCGGCTCAGCTTCTGATCCGACGCGATGGCCTTCGCGAAGGCGTTCTCGGCCTCCGAGAGCGTGAGTCCCTGGGCGGCCTTGACGATCTGCTCGACGTCCTCGCGCCGAAGGTTCACCACCGCCTTCTTGCCGCGAACGACCACCTCGGCGATCTCGCGCAAGAGGTCGTAGAGCTCGCGGTAGGTCGGGAGCGGCACGTCGAGGACGGTGATCTCCTTCTCGAGCTCCGTGGGGATGAGGAGCACCGGCGAGAGGAGGATCACCGTGGTGTAGGTGGACTTCAGAGACTGCGCGAGCTCCCGGAGGGCGCGGACCACCGCCGGATCGGAGAGGAAGGGGTGGAAGTCCTTCAGGACGACGAGCGACGGCTCGGCGAGCTTCCCGATCGCCGCGAGCGCCTCCCCCGGGTCTCGCGACCCCTCCGGGACCGGGCCGCGCGCGCCGCCGAGGTGGCGGAGCCCTCTCGTGACCGACCAGGAGAGGTATGCCTTGCCGTGCTCCCTCGCCAGCTCGTCGAGGTGCGCGTCGATGCGTTGCTCCTCCCAGCTGACGAGGTAGACGAGCGGGTAGCGCGCCCGCACGAGCGTCTCGAGTTCCTTGACGAAGCGAGGTCGCTCGGGAGCCGGGGCGACCGGAGCCTTCGTCGCGCCATCGTTGTCGGGGCCGGGCATCGGTCGAAGCATACCAGGGCACTTCCGGCCCTTCCTGTCGGCGGCCCGGGCGCTTCCCTCGGCGGGGGCGGGTCAGGGGTGGCGCACCCACAGCAGCCGACAGCCGCCCAGGGTGTCCTCCAGCGCCGCGACCGTGCCGGGCGGTACCTGCTGCGGCTCCCCCGCGGCGAGCGCGAGGGCCTCGGCGATCTCCGGGTTGTGGCCCACGAGCGCCGCGCCGCCGCCGGCCTCCCGGGCCAGGCTCAGGATCTCCGCGCCGCTCGAGCGGCCCGGTACGAGGAGCTCGAGGTCCTCGACGGGTGCCCCCGTGGCCGCGTTGAGGATGAGCGCGGTTTCGCGCGCGCGTGCGAACGGGCTCGCCAGGATGCGGCGGACCTGGAGCGAGGGAGCGAGCGACGCAGCGAGCGATGCGAAGGCGGCCCGCCCGGCGCGGGTGAGCCGGCGGTCTCGGTCGACGGCGCCGGGGGGCTCGGCGTCTCCGTGGCGCACGAGATAGTGGATGGCGCTCAGCGAGGACCTCCGGGTAGCCGGCCGCTGGTCGCGGCCAGGGTGCGAAGGCGAGAGATCGTGGCCGAATCGGTCAGCTGCCCGGCGATGTCGAGCGGCATCCGGTAGGTCCAGTTCAGGTCGTTCACCGTCCCCGGGACGTTGACGCGCTCCCGCGAGCCGAGGGCGTCCTGGTAGGGCAGCAGGAGCAGGTCCGACCGGGACTGGTACACGAGCTCGAGCAGCGCGTCGCGAACCCGGTCGTCGAAGCGCTCCGGTGCCGAGGCGGCCAGGGCGGAGAGCCCGGGGATGGCGAGGAGCGCCTCGCGCTCCTCGGCGTCGAGCGAGTCGTACCAGTCGGCGAGCGAGTCGGTGTCGTGCGTCCCCGTCGTGGCAAGGGACACGACCGGCCAGGTCGCCGGGTCGCGGTAGACGGAGTCGTCCTTCTCCCAGCGAAGCACGCGGTAGCCCGGCACCCCCAGGCGATCGAGCGAGGCGCGGACGAACGGCGGAACCACGCCGAGGTCCTCGGCGATGACCCTCGCGCCCCGGGCGAAGGCGGCCATGACGCGCTCGCCGTTGCGTATCTGCTCGGGCTCGGTGGCCGGGACGAAGGCCGGCGGCCCGCCGTCGTTGGGGCGGAAGTAGCTGCGGTAGAAGCCGACGACGTGGTCCACCCGGTAGGCGCCGTAGAGCTCGGCGTAGCGGCGGGCGCGCTCGGAGATCCAAGCGAGGCCGTTCTTCGTCATCTCGTCCCAGCGGTAGACCGGCAGGCCCCAGTCCTGCCCCTCGGCGCTGAAGGCGTCCGGTGGCACCCCGGCCCGGGCGTCGAGGCGGAAGTCGAAGGGGCGGGACCAGACGTCGGCGGAGTCCGTCGCCACCATGAAGGGCATGTCGCCCATGAGCTCCGCGCCGGCCTCGTTCACGGCGCGGCGCGCCTCGTGCCACTGAAGGTCGAGCTGCCATTGCATCCAGCAGCGGTAGAGCACCCGCTCGGAGTGGGAGGCGCGCGCGGCCGCCAGCGCCTCGGGCTCCCTCGCGCGAAACCCGGCCTCCCACTCTCCCCAGCTCCGGCCGCCGTAGAGGTCGTCGTGCAGGGCGACGAAGAGGGCGTAGTCGGACACCCACGAGGCATGCTGCTCGCAGTACTCTTCGAGCGCCCGGGCCCGCTCGCTGCGCCCGCGCCACTCGCGCACCAGAAAGGAGCGGAACGCCATCTCGCTCGCCCGGTGCTTCAGCGCACGCACGTCCTGCCAGCGGACGCGGGGCGACTCGCGCACCGTGGCGAGGAGCTCCCGGTCGGCGGCGGAGAGCGCGTCGACGCCGCCGCCGGCGGCGAAGTCCTCGACGCCATCGAGCGCCATGTAGACCGGGTCGATAGCGAAGGCCGAGAGCGACGAGTACGGACTGTGCTGGCCCCGGGCCGCCTCGGTCACCGGCAGGACCTGCAGGAGGGTGAAGCCCGCGGCCGATGCCCACCGGGCAAACGGCACGAGATCGGGGACCTCCCCGAGACCCCAGCCCGCCCGGGACCGGATGGAGAACAACGGCATGAGCACGCCGGCCTGACGCATCGGGAACATCTTGTAGCCTCATTCCCGGAGCGTTATCCAGGGGTGTTTTGTCGCATCGTGGACCCTACCGAGGGCGCTTCGCGCCCAGCCCGACCGGGCCCCTCCACCTGGGCAACGCGCGCTCGGCCCTGCTGTCTTGGCTGGCGGCGAGGGCGGCGGGCGGCGCCTACCTCCTGCGCGTCGAGGACCTCGACGGGCCGCGGGTTCGCCCGGGGCTCGAGGCCCGGATCCTGGACGAGCTGCGCTGGCTCGGGCTCGACTGGGACGAAGGGCCGGATGTCGGAGGTGGCCTCGGGCCCTATCGCCAGTCGGAGCGGATGAATCTCTACGCCGAGTCCCTGGCCGCGCTCCGGGCGGCCGGAAGGGTCTACCCCTGCTTCTGCACGCGCGCCGAGATCGCGCTGGCCTCGCAGGCCCCGCACGAATCGGACGAGGGCCCGCGCTACCCCGGCACCTGCCGCGACCTCACCACCGCCGAGCGGGCGCGGCGGGCGGAGCGCCGGGCCCCGGCGTGGCGCCTGCGCGTGGACGAAGGTCCGTTGGCCTTCGACGACGGCGTGCACGGCCGCAAGGTCTTCGACGTCGCCGCCACGGTGGGGGACTTCGTGGTGGCGCGCGCCGACGGGATCCCCGCCTACCAGCTGGCAGTGGCCGTGGACGACGCGGCCATGGGGATCACGGAGGTGGTGCGCGGCGACGACCTCCTCCCGTCCACGGCCCGCCAGCTGCTCGTCTACCGCGCGCTCGGAAGGGAACCTCCGCTCTTCGCGCACGTGCCGCTCGTGGTCGGCCCCGACGGCGAACGGCTCGCGAAGCGCCACGGGGCACTCTCGCTCGGCGAGCTCCGCCAGCGCGGCGCCGACCCCAGAGCCGTGGCGGGCCTGCTCGCGGCCATCTCCGGGCTCGCTCCCGCGGGCGCGACGCTCCGCCCGGGCGACCTCGTCGGCGGGTTCCGGCTCGGGAGCCTCTCTCGCCTGCCGGCGCGCCTCGACCCGGGGATGGGGGAGATACTCGTGCCCGCCCCGCCCGGCGGCGGGCAAGGGTAGACTCTGGCAGTGGCGATCCTGCACACGACGACGGACCCGCGCTGGGTGGAGGTGGCGCTCTCGGACCTCGACGCCACCATGGGGGACCACGCTCACTGCGAGAAGAAGGCGGCCGCCACCGCCATCAAGCTCGTGGCCGACCACCCCGATCGCCCGGACCTCGTCCGCAAGATGGCGAAGCTCGCGCAGGAGGAGACGCACCACTTCCTGGCGGTGCTGAACGAGCTCGCCCGGCGCGGGCGCACGCTGCCACCCGACGGCGGCGACCCCTACGCACAGGCACTGTTGCGCCACGTGCGCGGGGGCAAGGCGCGCCTCATGGACCGGCTGCTCGTGTGTGCGCTCATCGAGGCCCGCAGCTGCGAGCGGCTCGTGATCCTCGGCCGCGCGCTCCCGGACGCCCGGCTCCGCGAGTTCTACGAGCGGCTCGCCCTCTCCGAGGCGGGCCACGAGCGGCTCTTCGCGGACCTGGCGCGGGCCGAGGGAGGCGAGGGGCCGGCCGACAGACGCCTCGGCGAGCTCGCGGCCGCGGAGGCCGAGGTGGTGGCCTCGCTGCCGCTCGAGCCTCGCATCCACTAGGCGGCGAGACCCCTGCCAATACTGGCTGGGACGCCGGTCAACTCCTCGACATTCCTGGGTTGCGGTCCAGGGAGGCCCCGGAGACCAAGGCTCCGGCGCGCGCCTGGCGCTGCTCGCCGAGCGCACCTCCGCGACGCCGCTAAAGGCGATCCGCCGTTGCCCCGGGCGGCGCTCGGCGCGAATCGGGCAAGCGCGTTCGCCTGCGTCCAAGCGGGGCCCGCGCGTTTCGCAGCGGCAGGGCATCCCCGGGGGCGGCCGCTTGCCAGGACCCCCACTGCAGGGTCTAGCATCATTGCATGCGGGTCCGGGCCAGCGTGGTCTTCGTCGTCGTGCTCGCCACGGCTGCGGGGTGTGCCACCGCCCCGCGGGCGTTCCGCTGCGCCGCGGACGGGGGGCCGCCCTGGCAGGAGATCGTGAGCGAGCACTTCATCCTCCGGACGGACCTCCCCCCCTCGGACGCCGGCGAGCTGCTCGGGAAGGTCGAGCGCCTCCGGGCGTCGATCGCCGTCGGGCTACCCGGCGGAGCCCCAGCGCCCGCGGGCCGGATCGACATCATCGCCTTCCGCACGCTCGACGAGTACAGCGCGTTCTCCCCCGACAACGCGCGCGGCTACTACATCCGCTACGAGGGCGGCCTGCCGCGAATCGTGGTCCCCGGCGAGATCGGGCCCTGGCAGCACGCCATGCTGGCGCACGAGCTCACGCACGACTTCCTCGCCGGGCGGTACCAGCGACAGCCTCGCTGGTTCGCCGAGGGGCTCGCCGTCTACATGGAATCGGTGGAGGCGGACTCGGACGGTCGCGAGGTGGTCGTGGGCGCCCCGCCGCCGGACCGGCTCGAGCGCGCCCGGGCGGCGAAGGTGCCGGTACGCGAGATCCTGGCATGGGACGGCAGCCCCAGCCGCCGCCGGCCGATCGACTACTACGCGGGGAGCTGGCTTCTCGTGCACTGGCTCATCAACGCCCGCCCCCAGGCCTTCGCGGAGCTGGAGCGACAGCTCGCCGCCGGCGCGGCGCCGGAGGCGGCGTGGCGCACCGCCCTGCCCGACATCGACCCGGATCGGCCGGCCGACCTCGAGGCCCTCGACGAGACGCTCGCCGCCTACGCGCGCGGGAAGCTCGCCACGGCGCGGCGCGAGGGGGGGCCGCCCTCGGCGGTGGGCTACTTCGAGCGCCCGTTCCCCTCCGCGGAGGTCCACGGCATCCGAATCGAGATCTGGCAGTTCGGGCCCAACACGAGCCCGGCGGCGTTCCGGGCGGAGGTCGAGGAGACCCTGGCGGAGGACCCCGCCCAGCCGGTCGCCCTCGAGTACCTTGCCGGCATCGACCACGTGGACCCGCTGCCGTACGCGCGCAGGGCGGTGGCCGGCCACCCGAACGACGCCCGCGCCTACACGTTCCTCGCCGAAGCTCTCCGGGGCCCCGATCGCGCAGCGGAGCGCGAGGCCGCCTACCGCCACGCCGCCGAGCTCGTGCCGAAGAACGCCGCAGCGCTGCACAACCTCGCCGAGGATCTCCTGGCGAGCGGAAAGCCGGCCGAGGCGCTCCCGGTGGCGCGCCAGGCCGCCTTGCTCGCCCCGTGGAGCCCGCCCGTCCTGGCCGGCTATGCCGCTTCCCTGGCCAAGCTCGGACAGTGCTCGGAGGCCGTCGCGGTCCAGCAGCGAGCCATCGAGGCGGTGCCGGACCGGGGCACGCCGGAGGACAGGCGGATGCTCCAGCTGAAGCTCGCGCAGTACGCCGAGAAGTGCCACACCGTGGTCGGGCAGTAGGGCGGTCCCCGTCCCCGCTACTCCAGGCGGACCGGGTAGGCGGGCAGGCTCTCGTTTCCCTCGGCGTCCACCGTCGCCACGGCGAAGACGTGGCTGTCGGGGACGACGTCCTTCAGGACGATCCGATCCCCGAGCGCGTGGAAGGATGCGCGTTCCCAGGTCACCGCGTCGGCGCGGCGGCGGTAGAGGACCAGGGCCGCGATGCGGGAGTCGGGCGGCAGCGAGAGGCCGAGCCGCGTGTCGGGGCTCACGGCGCCGCCCAGGGTCAGGTCGCGGATCGGCGTCGGAGCGGAGCCGAGGTGGCCGACGGCGGCTGCAAGCGCCCGGGCCAGCTTGGCAGCGTAGGCTGCGTCGAAATGAGCGAGGTCGTCGCCGTAGTGCCGGCCGTTCGCCGCTCGCACGTCCTGGTGCTGGCGGTCGTAGTGCTCGTGGGCCTCGGATAGGCGGACGGCCGGGTATCCTTCCCTCGAGAAGCTCAGGTGATCCGAGCCCCGGGCGATGCGGTCCCGCCGCAGCATCACCCAGAGGTCGAGGTTCTCGACGTACCGCTCCCCGACGCGCTTCAGGTAGCGGGCCCACTCCCGCGCGGCGCCGTCGTTCTCGCCGCCGACGGCCTCGCGGATCTTTCGCTGGGCCTCGGTCTCCGTCGCCGGCACTCCCTCGCTGAAGACTCGCCCCGTCACGTTGTCCTTCACCCCGTCCTGTCCCTCGGTGTTGCCGGCGATGTCGATGCTCGTCATGGCGAGGACCTGGACGCCCTCGGTCTTGAGGCGCTTGGCGAGGTGCGTCGAGCCCACCAGTCCCTGCTCCTCGCCCGCCACGGCGACGAAGTAGACGCTCACCGCTGGGCGCTCGCGCGCCAGGGTCCTCGCGAGCTCGAGCACGATGGCAACGCCGCTCCCGTCGTCGACGGCGCCCGGCGAATCCGCGGCCGCGTCCATCACGTCCGAGGCCCGGGTGTCGTAGTGGCCCGCCACCACGATGGCTTCCGCGGCGCGCGCCGGGTCGACGCCGGGCAAGATCGCCCCGACGTTCCAGATCTCGACCGGGCGGGGGATGCGCGGGCCCGGCTCGCAGGTGAACCGATCGTCGAACGGCCGGAGACGCGAACCCGGCTCGCGCGCTAGCGCGGCAAACTCCGCGGCGAGCCAGCGCCGCGCCGCCCCGATGCCGCGGGTGTCGGAGGCTGTCTCCGACAGCGTGTGGCGGGTGCCGAACGACACGAGCCGGCTCACGGTCGCCTGCAGGCGGCTGGCGTCCACCGAGCCCACGAGCTGCTCCACCCGCGGGCTCTTCGCCCCGGGCGCCGACAGGGTGAGGCACAGCGCGAGACCGGCGAGGGTCGACATGGCTTCCTCCGTGGAAGAGCATCCTAGCGGGCGGCACGTCCGCC
Source organism: uncultured delta proteobacterium (assembly GCA_963754915.1). Classification (GTDB taxonomy): domain Bacteria; phylum Myxococcota; class Myxococcia; order Myxococcales; family Anaeromyxobacteraceae; genus DATJZG01. The sequence goes on from CAVWHZ010000016.1 coordinate 892,474, forward strand.
GAGGAAGCGCCCCGGGAGGCGGCCGGCCCGCTACGGCGCGCCGAGCAGTTCCAGCAGGGCGACCGTGAGCGCCGTCGCGCCGGTTCTCACCGTCGGTACCCGGTCCGGGGCAAAGCCCGAGGAGTGCAGCGAGGGAAGGCTCCTGCCAGCCGCCTTGGCCTCGGCGAAGCGCTTCGGCTCCACGGCCCCGAGCCACACGAGCGCGGCCGGTACTCCGGCGCGCCCGAACTGGGAGAAGTCCTCGCCCCCCATGACCGGAGGGACCTCCTGGACGCTCGCGGCGCCGAAGGTCGCGGCGAGGACCTCGGCGAGCCTCTTCGTGAGCGCCTGGTCGTTGAAGGTCGCCGGCGTGCCCTCCGAGACCTGGATCTCCGGCTCCCTCGGGGCGTCGGCCGCGGCCGCCTCGGCCTTCGCCACCCGGGCGATGCCGGCGAGGAGCTTGCGCCGCACCTCTTCGCTGTAGGACCGGACGGTGAGCTGCAGCCTGGCCTCGTCAGGGATGACGTTGTGCTTCGTGCCGGCATGGAAAGAACCGACCGTGATGACGGCAGGCTCGAGCGGGTCGTTCTCTCGGGACACCACCGTCTGGACGGCGGAGACGAAGCGCGCGCCGATGACGATTGCGTCGACCGTCTTGTGCGGGTAGGCGCCGTGGCCACCGCGTCCGAAGAAGGTGATGTCGACCGAGTCGACGTTCGCGAACGCGTATCCCGAGCGCCAACCGAGCGTGCCCGAGGGCAGGTCGGCGGAGTCGTGCAGGGCGATGGCGAAGTCCGGGCGGGGAAAGCGCGTGTAGAGGCCATCCCGGAGCATGGCGGCGGCCCCACCGCCCTTCTCCTCGGCAGGCTGGGCCACGAAGACGAGCGTTCCTCGCCACGCCGCCCGCGCACGGGTGAGCAGCGTGGCGGCCCCGACCCAAGCGGTCATGTGCACGTCGTGCCCGCACGCGTGCATCACCGGGACCTCCTTGCCCGAGTCGTCCTTCGCCCTTGCCGTGCTGGCGTACGGCAGCCCCGTCTGCTCCTCGACGGGAAGCGCGTCCATCTCGGTGCGGACGAGGACCGTCGGGCCGGAGCCGTTCCGCAGGACCCCGACCACCCCGAACCCCCCGACCCGGTCGGTCACGTCGAACCCGAGCGCCCGGAGCCGTGCCGCCATCTTGGCCGCCGTGCGCTCCTCGTGCCACGAGAGCTCCGGGTTGCGGTGCAGGTCGAGGTAGAGCGCGTCGAGCTCGGGGGAGAGGGCGTCGAGGGGCGCGAGCGCGGCGGCGGCGCGGGGCGACGGAGTCGCCGAGGCGGCGAGGGCGCTTCCCGCAGCGCTGCCGAGGGTCGCGGCCAAGAGCGCGTGTCGGAGCATGGGCAGCAATCTAGTCGATCGTCGCCGCCGGGGCTCGCCGCGCGGCGGCCTCGGTCCTGACTCCGGCGCATCCCGGCCACGGCGTGACATCGCGACGGCTCGCGATTAGCTTCCGGGACTCCTCCTCCGACTCCGGGAGCCGCCATGACCCCATCGATCCTCGGCCGCTTGCTCGCCGCCACCCTGGGAGTGCTGGCCGCGGGGTCGGCGACCCCCGCGCCCGAGATTGCCCTGCCTCCTCCGCCGGCGGCCGCCAGCGGCGCGTCGGGGTCGATCGATGTCGACGCGGCCACGCGCGCGTACCTGGGAGAGTTCACGCCGAGCCAGAAGGCCCGGTCCGACGCGTACTTCGAGGGCGGGTACTGGCTGGAACTCTGGGGGTATCTCTGGGGAGCTGCGACCTGCCTCCTGCTCCTCTACACCGGCCTCTCGGCTCGCATGCGCGACTGGGCGGAGCGCCTGTTCCGCTGGAAGTGGCTGCAGACCGTGGCCTACTCCGCGCAGTTCCTCGTCGCCGTCACCTTGCTGTCGTTTCCCCTGAGCGTGTACCAGGACTTCGTCCGCGAGCACCAGTACGGCCTCTCGAACCTCACTCTCGGGGGCTGGCTCGGCGAACAGGCGAAGGGCCTCCTCCTCACGGTCGTGCTGGGCAGCCTGGCGCTTGCCCTGATCTACGGCCTGGTGAGGCGGGCGCCCCGGACCTGGTGGATCTGGGGGGCCGTGGCGGCAGTGGCGTTCGAGGGCTTCGTCTCGCTCATCACCCCGGTGCTGATCGTGCCGATGTTCAACAGCCCCAAGCGCCTGGCGGACGAGCGCGTGGTCGCGCCCATCCTCTCGATGGCGCGCGCCAACGGGATCGCCGCCAGCGAGGTGTGGGAGGTCGACGCCTCCAAGCAGTCGAAGCGCGCCAGCGCCAACGTGAGCGGCTTCCTCGGGACGGAGCGGATCACGCTCAACGACAACCTGCTCAATCGCTCGTCGCTGCCCGAGATCGAGTCGGTCATGGGGCACGAGATGGGCCACTACGTCCTGAACCACGTCTACAAGGCCCTGCTCGCCCTGGTCGTCGTCATCGCAGCAGGGTTCGCGGGCGTCGCCGCGCTGTTCGGGCCCCTTCGGGCGGGCCACGAGGCGACCTGGAAGGTGCGCGACATCCGCGACCCGGCGGGCCTGCCGCTCGTGGCGCTGCTCTTCAGCACTTACCTCTTCGTGCTCACCCCCGTCATGAACACGCTCGTCCGGGTGGAGGAGTACGAGGCCGATCTGTTCGGACTGAATGCCGCGCGACAGCCGGACGGATTCGCCCGGGCTGCTCTCCTGCTCGGGGAATACCGCAAGCTCGAGCCCGGGCCAATCGAGGAGTTCGTCTTCTACGACCACCCGAGCGGCCGCACCCGAATCCACGCAGCCATGCGGTGGAAGGCCGAGCACCCGGAGACCTGGACCCAGGCGCCCGCGGCGGGCCAAAGGGCTCCCTAGCCCGCCCTGGCCGGGTGGCTGCTCGCCCGAGCCTTGCGCGCGACGAAGCCCGCCAGGCCCGGCGGGAAGTGGAGCCGGCCGTAGGCGCGGGTCGTCCGCACCGAGAAGCCCGCTCGCCCGAGCGAGCGGACGATCTCCGACCTCGGGTAGAGCCGCTGGAGGTGCACCTCCTCGGTGCGGCGGTAGGCCTGGCCCACGCGGCGAAACGTGGTGATGCTCCGCGTGAGGAGCCGGCGCGCGCGGTTCTCCTCCTTCTCGAACAGGATCGCCCAGTCCTCCGCCGCGCGGTGGCCCCGCTGCGGGCTTCCGGGCGGAGCCCGGCCCGGCAGGGCGGCGTCGAAGACGAGGACGCCCCCCGGCCGGAGTGCAGCATGGACGCGGCGGAAGAGGCGGGAGAGGGCCCGTGCGCCGCTGCGCTCGTCGAAGCGGTAGTTGAAGACCTCGCCGAGCGCCGTGACGGCTTCGCAGGGCGGGAGGGTGAGGCCGAAGATCGACCCGCGGCGGAAGGTCGCCTTCGGGGCGCGGGCCCGCGCCATCGAGAGCAACGCGCTCGACTGGTCGATGCCGAGAACCTCGTAGCCAGCGTCAGTGAGGTGCCGGGCCCACCTGCCGCTGCCGCAGCCGAGGTCGACGACCAGGCCTCCTCGCGGCACGGAGCGGCGAAGCAGCGCGAGGAGCCAGGGCGCGGCCTCGTCGGCGAAATCGCCGAAGCCGGCGTCATGGACGTAGGCGAGGTCCCCGCCGTACCCTTCGCGGCCGGTCACCGCGTCGCCTTCCCGGGACGGCGGCTCGTCAGCGGGCCGCCTGGAGTCGGGCTCGCTCGAACTCGTCCCCCGGGGTCCAGGAGGGCATCTTCGGCGCGTTGGCGATGCGCAGCCCGACCACGAGCTGGAGCTGCGCGTCCTCCACGGCGCCGGCGAGGTCCCAGGAGGCAGGCGCCGGTGGGTAGACGTCGCTCGTCTGGTGGTAGTTGTGCAGGATGTAGCCGTCTTCCTGCTGCTTGCCCCAGCCCGGGGGCCGCCCCAGGTACGTCGGTCCGCCCCGGACCACCACCACCGGGACTCCGACCTGGGCGAGCTCGAAGTTGTCGGACCGGTAGAAGGAGCCGTGGTCGGGGTAGGGGTCGCCGTGCACCGTTCGCCCCTGGACCAGCGCGACCTCCGCAACCACCTGGTCGATGGTCGACTTCCCGAGCCCGAGCATGGTGAGGTCGGCGGCGCGTCCCAGGTGGTTCACTCCGTCGACGTTGATATCGGCGGCGATGCGCCCGGCGGGAAGGGTGGGGTGCCGTGCAAACCAGCGCGAGCCAAGCAGGCCCTGCTCCTCCGCGGTCACGAAGGCGAACACGAGCGACCGGCGCGGGGCGGCGCCGCGAGCGGCCCGGGCGATGGCGAGCACTCCCGCGCAGCCCGAGGCGTTGTCGAGCGCGCCGGAGTAGACGTTGCGCTGGCCCTCCACCGGCGGGCTGCGCACTCCCAGGTGGTCGTGGTGCGCCGTGAAGACCACCGCCTCGTCGCGAAGGGAGGGATCGCTGCCGGGGAGGACGCCGACGACGTTGGCGCTCTCGATCTGCTCCCGGCGGACCGGCATGTCGAGGGACATGGTGACGCCCAGGGCGGCGGGGTGAGCGCCCTTGGCGCGGACGTCCTTCGCGGCGGCCTCGTCGGCCTCGAGGTTGCGGCCGGCCATGCGGAACAGGCGCGCCGCGGCGTCGTGCGAGACCCACCCCTCGAAGGGCAGGCGGGGCTCGCCGTCGGGCGGCAGGGCAAAGCCCACCCGCCGGTTCGAGGTGGCGACGACCTGCCAGGGGTAGCTCGCCGACTCGGTGGTGTGGATGAGCAGCGCTCCGGCGGCCCCGTGCCGTGCCGCCTCCAGGTACTTGTAGTCCCATCGGCCGTACCAGACCCGGACCCCCTCCCCGGCGAAGGGAGGGTTGAAGTTCAGGAGCACCACGACCTTCCCGCGCACGTCGACGCCGCGGTAGTCGTCCCAGCCCTGCTCGGGTGCCACGATCCCGTAGCCGACGAAGACCAGCTCGGCGTCCTTCATCTGAACGTGGTCGGTGTCGCCGAGCGACCGGAGCACCACCTGCGCGCTCGTCCCCGGGCCGGTGGGGAGCGAGATTCGCTCCTCGCCGCGGCGGAACGCGACCTCGTCGGGCACCGCGCTCGTGTGGCGCACCAGCGGAACGGGCTGGATCCAGGAGGCGGGCGCCCCGTCGCGGCCGGGCACCCCCGGCTTGAGGCCCATCGCCTCCATCTCGGAGAGGAGGTAGCGGATGGCGAGGTCGGAGCCGCGCGTCCCGGGGAAGCGCCCCTCGAGGAGGTCGTCGGACAGGAAGCGGGTGTGGGCGGAGATCTCCTCCGCGGTCACGCGGTCGCTCGCCGACCGCTCCTCCGGAGCGAGGGGGGCGGGCGCCGCCGCGGCGCCGCCCGCGCGCCCGAGCAGGGCGGCAAGGAGCGCCGCCAGGAGCCATCGCCGGGCCAGATGCCGATCCATGTTCACCTCTCCGGCTCGTTGCCGGGCCTGCCAGGGGAAGCCTGGCCGCGGTAGGTAACCGAGGCCGCGCGATCTTGCAACGGCGCCGGAGCGCTCCTCGGAGCGGGCCAGGGAAGAAGCGGGCGCCCCGCCGCGTTCGCAGGCCTGAAGCCATGGTATCTAGAGCGGTTCCCCAACCGAGGTCGTCATGCCCGCACGCCCCGCCCGCATCCTCCTTGCTCCGCTCGCGCTCGCCGCTACCTTGATCGGAGCCGCGGCCGACGCCGTCGACGACGCCCGGCTGCTCCGCTTCCCGGACGTCTCTGGGGACGTCATCGCCTTCTCGCACGGGGGCGACCTGTGGACGGTCTCGACCGCCGGTGGAGCCGCGCGCCGGCTGACGAGCGGGGAGGGGCTGGAGCTCTTCCCGCGCTTCTCGCCGGACGGGAAGTGGATCGCCTTCACCGGTCACTACGACGGCTCGTCGGACGTGTACGTCATCCCCTCCACCGGGGGCGCGCCGCGGCGGCTGACCTGGTACCCGGCCCGCGAGAACAACGAGCGCATGGGCTTCGACAACATGGTCCTCGGCTGGACCCCGGACGGGAAGGTGCTCTTCCGCAGCCAGCGCGGGCCCATCGGTGGCTTCATGGGACAGCCCTACGCCGTGTCGTTGCAGGGCGGCGCCCCGGAGCCGGTGGCGCCGCCGGACGCCGGGTTCATGTCGTACTCGCCCGACGGGAAGAAGGTCGCCATCACCCGCACCTTCCGCGACTTCCGGACCTGGAAGCGGTACCAGGGCGGCCTGGCGCAGGACGTCTTCATCTACGACCTCGCCTCGCGCGGGCTGGAGCGGGTGACCGACTGGCGAGGCACCGACACGCAGCCGATGTGGATCGGCGGGGCCATCTACTTCCTCTCCGACCGCGAGGACTGGAAGGTGAACCTGTGGCGCTACGACGTCGCCACCAAGGCCACCACGCGCGTGACCCACTTCGCCGAGTACGACGTCAAGTGGGCGCACTCCGGATCGGGAAGGATCGTCTTCGAAAACGGCGGGTACCTGTACCTGCTGGACCCCGGCGACGGGGTGGCGCGCAAGGTGACCGTGCAGCTCCCGGACGAGGAGCGCGACGCGCGGCGGCGGTGGGCGAGGGTCGAGGACCGGATCACCGACGCCTCGCTCGGGCCGGACGGGCAGCGGGCCGTGTTCACCGCCCGCGGCGACGTGTTCACGGTTCCCCTAGAGCAGGGCGACATCCGAAACATCACCCGCACGCAGGGGGTCCGCGAGAAGAACGCCACCTGGTCCCCCGACGGGCGCCTCATCGCGTTCTTCTCGGACGCCACCGGTGAGGAGGAGCTGTACGTCGCGGCCCAGGACGGGAAGTCGAAGCCGGTGAAGCTCACGAGCGGCTCCGCCACCTGGCACTTCCCGCCGGTCTGGTCCCCGGACTCCTCCAAGATCGCCTACGCCGATCGCGGGCTGCGGCTGTGGTGGGTGTCGGTCTCCGACAGGAAGCCGGAGCTCGTGACCAAGGCGCCCCGCACCGAGATCTCGGAGTATGCCTGGTCGCCCGACTCCCGGTGGCTCGCCTACGTCACCGACACGGCCACGGACCTCTCCGCGGTGTTCCTCTACTCGCTCGAGACCCGGAAGAGCACGCCGGTCACCTCCGACGCGTTCGAGAGCCACGAGCCGGTCTTCGACCCGGAGGGCAAGTACCTCTTCGTCCTCTCCGACCGGGACGTGGCTCCCACGCTCGGGCGCCTGGAGCGCTCCTACACGGTGAACCGGATGACCCGGCCCCACGCCATCACGCTCCGGGCCGAGCTCCCCTCGCCGTTTTCCCCCCGCAGCGACGAGGTGAAGCCGCCGGAGGCGCGGGAGGCGGAAAAGAAGAAGGACGCGGACAAGGACAAGAAGGAGACCAAGCCGGCGCCGCTGCGCATCGACCTCGCGGGCATCGAGGAGCGCATCGTCCCCTTCCCCGTCCCGCCCGGGAACGTCCGCGTCCTCAAGGTCGGCAAGGCCAAGGTGTACTGGCTCTCGTCCCCCACCCGCGAGCTCAGCGACGACGGGTCCCCGAAGGGCTCGCTGCGCGTGTTCGACCTGGAGAAGCGAAAGGAGTCGGAACTGCTCGCCGGCGTCGAGCGCTTCGACGTCTCCGCCGACGGTGCCAAGGTCCTCTACAAGGTCGACAAGACCTGGGGCATCGTCGAGCCGAAGGAAGGGCTCAAGGCCGGGGACGGGGCCCTGAAGCTCGACGGCCTGCGGATGGAGCTCGACCCCCGGGCCGAGTGGGCCCAGATCTTCGCCGAGACCTGGCGGGTGTACCGGGACTTCTTCTACCTCCCCGACATGGGCCAGGTGGACTGGGCGGCCATGCGGAAGCGGTACGAGCCGCTCGTGGCGCACGTCACCCATCGCTACGACCTCACCTACGTCCTCGGCGAGATGGTCGGCGAGCTCGGCTCCGGCCACACCTACGTCGGCGGCGGGGACGCCCCGAGGCCGGAGCGAGTGCCGGTCGGGACGCTCGGCGCCGACCTCGAGCTGGACGCGAGGGCGGGGCGCTGGCGCATCCTGCGCATTCTCCCCGGCCAGGGCTGGGTGGAGGCGCGCCGCTCGCCGCTTGCCGCGCCAGGCGTGAGCGTGGCGGCCGGCGAGTACCTGCTCGCCATCGACGGTCAGGAGCTCCGCGGCTCGGACGACCCCTACCGGCTACTCGCGCAGACCCCGGGCAGGACCGTGGCGCTCACGGTAAACGCGAAGCCGACGCTCGAGGGTTCCCGGGAGGTGAGCGTCCAGCCGCTCGCCAACGAGTGGGACCTGCGCTACTTCGACTGGGTCGAGTCGAACCGACGCAAGGTCGACCGGGCCACCGGGGGGCGCGTCGGGTACATCCACATCCCCGACATGGGGTCGCACGGGCTCACCGAGTTCATCCGGCAGTACTACCCGCAGGTCCACAAGCAGGGGCTCATCGTCGACGTGCGCGCGAACGGCGGGGGCTTCGTCTCGCAGATGATGCTCGAGCGGCTGCGGCGCCGCGTCGTCGGCATGAGCAACTGGCGAGAGGAGGAGCCTTCCACCTACCCGGCGGCCGCCTTCAACGGCCCGATGGTCGCTCTCGCCAACCAGTTCTCGGCCTCGGACGGCGACATCTTCCCGTACTACTTCAAGGTCTACGGCCTCGGCCCCGTCATCGGGCAGCGGACCTGGGGCGGCACGGTGGGCATCCGCGGCCTCGCGTCGGGCATGGTCGACGGCGGCTATGCCTTCGTGCCGGAGTTCGGGATCTTCGACATGAAGAGCCGCTGGATCGCCGAGAACGAGGGCGTCGCCCCGGACATCGAGGTGGACAACCTCCCGGCGGACGTGCTCGCCGGGCGCGACGCCCAGCTCGAACGCGCCATCGAAGAGGTGCTGAGGCGCGTCGAGGCGGAGAAGCCCACCCTGCCGGCGCGCCCACCCTCGAAGGATCTTCGCCGGCCGGAGGCCCCCCAGCCTCCCTCCGCCAAATAGCTGAGGGGCCCTCGCGGGCCCCTCGCCACGCCAGCGGGCCGCCCGCCGGTCATCCCGGCAGGGGCCGCTTCGGCGGACCGATCAGTTCCCGCCCGCCGGCCTGTTGAGCGGCATGTTCAGGTTCTGCTGCGTCAGCTCGGCCTCGTCGGCGAGCTGGCCCTTTGTCTTGCAGATCCGCGTCGGGATGTTGCTTCCGACTTCCTTCACCGACTCGCAGACGATCTCGTTGCGCTTGTCGGCGGGACCCTTGCCGGCAGCGTTGCTGGATGCGACCGCGGAGGTCGCTGGCTTTGCGCTCGAGGACTGCGTCGGGGACGCACAGGCCGTCCCGAGGAGAAGCAGTGCTGCGAGCGCGACGATCCTTGTTTCCATGGACATCCTCCGGGGGCGCAATCTAGCACCGAATCGGGACCGCCGCCGTCCCAAGTGACGGCGACGCGCGGACGGGTGGTCGGCGACCCGCCGTCGCGGCCGCTAGTGGCGCGGCGGGCGCGACTCCTCGGCCGCGCGGGCGCGGACGAGCTCGACGAGCGTCCGGATGCCCACGCCGGTGCCGCCCTTCGCGATGTAGCCCCGCTCCTTGGACGCGTTCGACGGTCCGGCGATGTCGAGGTGCGCCCAGGGCGAGTCGCCGACGAACTCCTTCAGGAAGAGCGCGGCGCTGATCGAGCCCCCCCAGCGCGCTCCGGCGTTCTTCAAGTCGGCGACGTCGCTCTTCGATCTCCTCCTTCACCGCGTCGGTGAGCGGCAGCCGCCACAGGTCCTCGCCGGCTGCGCGGGCGGCGGCCAGCACCGCATCGATCGCCGGGCCGTCCGGGCCGAAGGCGCCGACCGTCGACATGCCGAGCGCGACGATGCAGGCACCGGTGAGCGTGGCGAGGTCCACCACCAGCGCCGGCTTGAAGGTTTCCACGCCCCACGCGAGCACGTCGCCGAGCACGAGTCGCCCCTCGGCATCGGTGTTGGTGATCTCCACGGTCTTGCCGTTTCGAGCGATGAGGATGTCCGACGGCTTGTACGCGCGCCCGCCGGGCATGTTCTCGCAGGCACCCACGAGCGCGTGGACCGGGAAGGGCGGCTCCATCTCCGCGATGACCCGCATGGCCCCGATGGCGGCAGCGGCGCCCGCCATGTCGGTCTTCATGTCCACCATGCTCTCGGTCGGCTTGAGGGAGAGGCCACCGGAGTCGAAGGTGATGGCCTTGCCCACGAAGACGATCGGCGCCTTCCTGGCGGCGCTCCCCTTCGGCACGTAGGAGATCCTGACGAGGCGGGGCTCCTCGGCCGATCCGCGGGTCACCCCGAGGAACATCCCCATGCGAAGACCGGCGATCTCCCGCGGGCCGAGGACCTCCGCCTGCAGGCCGGCCTCCTTCGCGAGGTCGCGAGCCGCGTTGGCGAGGCGCGTGGGCGTGCAGGCGAGCGGCGGCTCGTTGACCTGGTCGCGTGCCCAGGCCACTGCCGAGCAGATGGCCCGGGCGAGCACCACCGACTCCTTCACCTCCTTGGACCTCTCGAGCCCCTGCGGCACGAGAACCGACAGGGCCTCCACCTCCTTCGCCTTCTTCTTCTCGGTCTTGTACCGGTCGAAGCGGTAGGCACCGAGCAGCGCTCCCTCCACGATGGCCCTCGCCTCGTGCGCGGTCTGGCCCGGGAAGCGGGGTGCCACGAAGGCGAGCCGGACGGCGCCGGCCTTCTGGGCGATGCGCGCGGCATTGCCGGCGGCGACCCGGAGCGCCTCGAACCCGGTCCTGGGCAGCGCCGCCTGCGCCGCCTCGCGCGTTCCCATCCCGAGGAGGAGCACGCGATCGGCGCGGAGCTTGCCGAGCGTCCGAAGCGAGAGGCTCTCGCCGGGCTTTCCCTGGAAGTCCTCCTCGCCCGCCGCCGCTGCCAGGTGGCCGGCGAGGCGCCGGTCGAGCTCGGCGTACCAGCCCTTGTTGCCGGAGACCTCGTCCTCGAACACCGGGATACGCCAGCACGGAGGCCTCGGCCTCGAGCGGCGCAGCTGCCCGTCACCTCGACCTTCATGCGCTCCTCCCTCGCCCCGGCGGCGCCCGCCGGGTACGTCAATTGAATTAGCACGTTCACCGCCGGCGCGCCGCCGCCTGCAGGCGCAGGAGGGCCTCCTCGGCCTCGCGTGCGCCGCAGACCGGCTCCGCGCGGGTGAGCTTCAGGATCGGAATCACCGGGCGCTCCTCGCGTCGCTCGGCGAGCGCCCGGAGGTGGGGGATGGCGGACGGGCTGCCGCTCTCGCCCAGCCTCCGCGCGGCGGCGCGGCGCAGGTCGCAGTCCGGGTCCACGAGCAGCGGGGCCCAGGACGCCACGAAGTCGATTCGGTCCTCGGCCCCGAGGGCGCGCAGCAGCTCGAGCGTGCGCAGGCGCTGGGCGCCCGAGGTCCGGGGCAAGTGCCGCCAGCACGGCCGGGACGGCGCGCGGCCCGGCGCGGGCGAGCGCCTTCGCGGCGCGGTCGGCGGCCCGGCGGTCGCGGGTGAGCGCGGCCGCCAGGGCGTCGAGGGCGTCGGGGTCGAGGGCGTCGGGGTCGAGCTGGGATGCCGTCTCGAGGCTCTCGAGAGCGGCCGTCGGCTGGCCGAGCTGCGCCTGCGCGCGACCGAGCAGCGTGCGAAGCCGCGCGTCCGCCGGGCGGTCCTCGAGCGCTGCCGAAGCCACGTCGCGGGCCTGCTCGGCCTGCCCGTGGGCCAGGAGCTCGGCGACGCGGGACACGGGGCGACTGCGGGCCGACCAGCACGGCGGCGAACAGCGCCGCGCCGGCGACGAGGCCGCTGGCGACGAGCATGACCCCGCGTCGCCGGCCGCGCCGCGGCGCGCGACCGAGGGCAGAGGCGTGGGCAGGGACACCGTCACCGACTCGCCCGGCGGCCGCCTCGGCCGCCCGGGCCGGGGCCCGGGGTCGCCGCCGGGGGCAGGGCGGGAAGGCCCATCGCTCGCGCCGAGATCCGCCGCCAGCTCGGCCGCGGTGGCCTGGCGCGGCCGGGGTTCTTGGCGCAGGCCCTCGCCACGGTGGCGAGCAAGCTCCGGGCGGCCCGCCAGCTCGGGCCGGACCTCCGCCAGGGAGGGCACGGGCTCGGTGGCCTGCTTCATCACCAGGGCGCGCGCGATTGTCGGCCTGGAACGGGTGGCGCCCGGCGAGCATGCGCCAGGCCACGATGCCCACCGCGTAGATGTCGGCGCGCGAGTCCACCTCCTGCCCGAACGCCTGCTCCGGCGAGAGGTACTCCGGCGTGCCCACCACCATGCCCGCGTCGGTGGTCGCCGGACCCTGCGGGTCGGAGATCTTGGCGATGCCGAAGTCCAGGATCTTCACCACCGCCGGCCGACCGGCGCGGGGCATCGAGGAAGATGTTCTCGGGCTTGAGGTCCCGGTGCACGACGGCGCGCCGGTGCGCGGCCTCGAGGCCGGCGCAGACCTGGAGCAGGATGGGCACGGCGTCCGCGGGGGCCATCGGCCCGGAGTGGCGCAGCCGCTCGTAGAGGCTCTCGCCCTCGAGCAACTCCATGGCGAGGAACAGGTAGCCGTCGGGACTTCGCCCGAAGTCCATGACGCGGACGATGTTCTCGTGGCTGAGCGACGCCGCGATCTCCGACTCCCTGCGGAACCGCTCGGCCAGGTCTGGAGACGTGGTGAGGTCGGGGCGCAGCACCTTCAGCGCGACGTCCTTGCGCATGTAGACGTGCTCGGCGCGAAAGACCGCTCCCATGCCTCCCGAGGCGAGGTGCGCCGAGATGCGGTAGCGCCCGTCGAGGGTGGTTCCGAGCAACGACTCGGGCTGGAACGGGAGCCGGCTCGACGGCGGGCGAGCCGGCGCGGGGCTCTTGGCGTCGCCGTCGGCCACCATCGGGCCGAATGTAGCACCACCTGAAGGTGGGATTCTCCCGCATGGAAGCCCCGAGGCAGGGGCTCGCCGCACCCTCCCCCGCCGCCGGCGCGGGCGAGACGCAGCGTGCACCCGGCGAGGAGCCCGGGGAATCCCGTCAGTCCCTGGGGCGGCGCCCGTGGCGGGCCGTCACGACCGTGTGGATGCCGCCTCGAACGCCGAAGTCGCCCTGGACCTCCAGGAATCGCGGGCGGAGCAGGCCGACGAGGTCGTCGCAGATGCGGTTCGTGACGGCCTCGTGGAAGTGGCCCTCGTCGCGAAAGCTCCAGAGATAGAGCTTCAGGCTCTTCAGCTCGACGCAGCGGCGGTTGGGGACGTAGCGGAGCCGCACCACGGCGAAATCCGGCTGGCCGGTCATGGGGCAGAGGCAGGTGAACTCCGGGCACTCCATGGAGATCTCGTAGGGGCGCCCGGGGTTCGGGTTGGGAAAGGTCTCGAGTTCGCGGGAGGGCTTCGAGGGCATGGCGGGGCAATCTAGCACTGCCGCGGCTCGCGGCGAACGGTCAGGCCGCGAAGCCGGCGCCGCACCGGGGGCAGCGCCTTTCCCGTTCCGCCTGCGTGGGGCGGGGGGCCGTGGGGGGGCCGGGGCGCTCGCCCCGTCGCCACAGCCCCTTGCCGCAGGAGGGGCACCGCGGAACCGCGAACCCGGCGATCGCGGCCGCGAGCAGCCCGCCGGCCGCGAGGAGCGGGAGACCCGCCCGCGGGTCGTGGGCGGCAAAGGAGAGGAAGGCCCAGCCGACGGCAGCGGAGGCCGCGGCCCAGGGCACGAGCCGTCGGGCGGCGCGGGCTCTCTGCAACTCGCGGTGGACGTGCTCCCAGCGAACCTGCCTGTCGCCTTCCCCGGCCATCAGAAGCGGACGCCGAAGATGGCCAGCACCGAGAAGACGAGCACCACGAGCGCCTCGCCGGAGATGAACCCGGAGGCGAGGGGCATGTTGTAGGTGGCCTCGGTCTCCGGGCTGAACCGGGACCACAGCGCCTGCGCCAGCCCGCCCGCCACCATGGGGATGACGGCGTACCCGGGGATGAGCATCCCCAGGCCCACGGCGGTGGGGGAGGGGAGGAAGCGGTGCCACCGGGGCTCGAGCAGCGGTGATGACCGTCCCGAGCACGAGGGAGACCACGAGCGCGGTCATCGAGCCCGGCGGAAGGAAGGAGAACCCCTTGGAGAGCAGCTCCGCGAAGCCCGCCCACTTCACGCTGATGGGCGAGGTGAGGCCTCCCTCCCCGAAGCCGTACCTGGCGCGGAGCGCCGGGTAGACCACTGCCACGGCAGCGGCGCCCACCGGGACGCCGAAGAGCTGCAGGTAGGTGAGGTGGCGGTTGTTGGAGCCGATGATCTTCCCGGCCCGGTAGCACTGCATGAGGTGCTCGCCCTGGCCGGCGACGGTGCCGCTCATGCCCGACCCGATCATGTTGATGGGCAGGTGCCCGGGGGAGAGCGCGGCGAATACCGCCTGCATCAGGTTGGCGAGCGCGCTGATGGGGGCCCAGTTGGTCTCGCCGAGCACCCGGATGCCCACGAGCATGAGCGGGAAGGAGAGCAAGAGGGACACGCCCGTGAGCCACAGGGGGAAGCCGAGCGAGATCTTCTGGACCACCGCGAGCGCGACCGAGGACACGACCGCGCCGCCGATCACCCAGCGCATCGGGAACTCGTCGGTCTCGGCGTCCCTCGACGAGAGGTTCTGGAAGGTGCGGGCGATGACCTGCCACTTGAGGAAGAGCGCGGTGATGCCGCCCGCCACCATGAGGCCGGTGGCCGGCCACATGACCCACTTCAGCACGTCGTTGAAGGTCATGGCGTGGACCCAGCCGCGGGCGAAGAGCGGCTCCGGTGCGATGACCCACGCGAGCAACATGCCGATGAGCATGGAGAGCGTCACCCGGAGGCCAACGAGCAGGCCCGCCCCGAAGGAGAGGACGCCGAGCTCGGTCCCGACGCGGAGGTCGTGGCCGCGGGCGCCCCAGGCCCACTCGCCGGCGAAAAGCTTCCAGGGGCCGTCGCGGACGAAGGCGAGGAGGGCGGAGAGGCCCATCCCGGCGGCGAGCGCCTTGAGCCGCTCGGCCGCTTCCCTTCGTCCCTGGTAGAGGACGACGAGCGTCTCGCCGGCGGCGGTACCGTCGGCGAAGGTGAGGTTCTCCTCATCGATGTAGTGGCGCCGGAGCGGCACGGCGAGGAAGGCGCCGACGAGCCCGCCGAAGGTGAGCCAGAGGAAGATCTGCCAGGCCGAAAGGTGGAGCGAGAAGCCCAGCCCGGGCCGGTCGTTCAGCATGTCGATGGCCGCGAGGACGATGACCATGAAGCCGGTCTGGCCGGCAGCGGTGCCGGCGGTCTGGGCCATGTTGGTCTCGAAGCGGTTCGAGGCCACCCCGGTGAACATGGCGACGATGCCGAGGATGATGTAGCCGAAGAAGGCGCTCACCACCGAGATGTTGGGCCCGTACCCGATCTTCAGGACGACGTACGGGAAGGACGCGCCCATGATGAGCGCCACCGCGACGGCGGTGGCGATGGCGCGAACGCTGAGCTCGCGGGTGGGGACTTCGGCGGCGGCGACCGAGGACGCGGCGCCCGGCGGGTTCGTGCTGGCCATGGGGGCGACATTGAACCCGATCCGCGGCCGGGGCGCCATCGCGTCCGGAGTCAGGCGAGGCGCCTCTCCGGGGCGGTCGCCGACCTCGCAGCGATTCCAGTTCTAGAACTCCAGGACGATCTTCCCGAAGGACTCGTTTCGCTCCATCTGCTCGTGGGCCTCCCGGACGGCCGCGGCCGGCAGGGCGCGGTCGAGCACCGGCCTCACCCTTCCGGAGGCGACGAGCGGAAGCACGTCGCGCGCGAAGGCCTGCGTGGCCTGGATCTTCTCGTGGAGCGGGCGCGGGCGGAGGACCGTTCCCGAGATCTGGCCGCGGGCACGCATGAGGAGGCCGAGGTCCACCGTGGCCTTGGTGCCGCCCAGCGTGCCGATGGAGATGATGCGCCCCTGCCGCGCCAGGGCGGCCAAGTTCTCGGCGACGTAGGGGGCGCCGACGAAGTCGAGGATCACCGGGACACCGGCGCGGCCGGTCAGCCGGAGGACCTCTTCGGCGAACCTTGGCTCCTCCTTTCCCCCGAGGAGGATGCCGTGGTCGAGGCCGAGTGCTCGGGCCTTCTCGAGCTTGTCGGCGGTGCGGCTCGTGCCGATGACCGCGCCCCCCATGGCCTTCGCGATCTGCAGCGCCGCGGTGGACACGCCGGAGCCGACCGCGTGCACGAGGACGGTCCACCCCGAGCGCATGCCTCCCTGCGTCACCATGGCGTCGTGGGCGGTGATGCCGGCCTCGGGCAGCGTGGCCGCCTCGGCGAAGGAGAGCCCCTCGGGGATCCGCATCAGCATGTAGGGATCGACGATCGCGTACTCCGCCTGCGCCTCGCCGGCGGCGATGGCCATGACGCGGTCGCCGGCCTTCCAGCCGGTCACTCCCTCGCCGAGCGCCGCCACCTCCCCGGCAAGCTCGAGCCCGGGGACGTCCTCGCGATAGCCGGGCGGCGGCGGGTAGAGTCCCCGTCGCTGCAGGAGGTCGGCGCGGTTGAGCGCCGCCGCCCGAACGCGAACCAGCACCTCGCCGCGCTGCGGGGCGGGGTCCGGGATGTCGCTCATCCGCGCCACCTCGGGCCCGCCCTTGCCGCCGAATACGACCGCCTTCATCTCACCCTCCTCACGCCAGGCGCACCGAAGTGCCCGGTGGACGCCCCGAACGGTGCCTCGAACGCCGCGCCCTCGGGGTCGCGCGCCACCTCGGCGCGCCCGGGAACGGCGCGGCCCAGAGGATATCCGTCCGCGCGCGGCGCGGCGAGCCGCTCCTCCTCCAGGGTGCAGGCCAGTCCCGGGCTGAGGGCGGCGAGCGCGTCGGCCGGGGTGCACGCCACCGCCAGGCAGTAGCCGTTGAAGCTGCCCTCCCACCACATGCTCAGGTCGGCCGGTGCGCTCGCCGCCCGGGCCGCCTCGGCGAGGAGCGCGCCGCGGAAGGCGCGGAAGGGCGCGGTGTCGTGCCGGGGGTCCGCTCCGGCGGGGACGAGCGCCCCGTAGCGGAGCCTGAGCTCGTCGAGCGAGAAGAGCAGGATCCGCGCACTCACCGCGCCATGGTAGCCGGCGGCGGGTCGCGATTCACTGGGGCCGGAAGTAGGAGCCCTCCGGGGCCCCTGCTATGATCGCCGCGGCCGACCCATGCGCAGGATCCTGGTCGTCGACGACAGCCCGTCGGTGCGGCAAGCCATCGAGGCGAGCCTGGAGCCCTACGGCTTCGAGGTGGAGCAGGCCGACAACGGCGCGGTCGCGCTGGCGAAGCTCCGCCGCACCGCCTTCGACCTCGTCTTCCTAGACCTCAACATGCCGGTGCTCGACGGCCCCGGCATGTTGCGGATCATTCGCCACTCGGGCATCCCGGTGAAGGTCGTCCTCGTCACCTCAGGCGCGCCCACCGCCACCGTTGCCGCCACCGTGAAGATGGGGGCCGGCGACTACGTCCAAAAGCCCTTCACGGCCGAGCGGGTGCGGCAGGCGGTGGCGAAGGCTCTCGATCTCGACCCCGCGCTCTTCCGCGCGGAGGAGCCGCGGGTGCTCATGCAGCACCCCGACCGATCGCTGCGCGACGGATTGCGGGCGCTGTTTCCCGAGCACGTCTCGGTCGACGGCGACGAGGCGCTGGCGCGGTGCCTGGAGATGGCCGAGCGGGCCAAGTACAGGCTCGTGCTCCTCGACCACCGCGTGCTCGAGGGCGAGGTCGAGACGGCGGCCGACCTCGTGCGGGCGCGGCTGCCGGAGGCGGCCATCCTGGAGGTCCGCCCCGGGGCGCCGCCCGAGGCGCGGCGGGCCGTCCGTGGCGAGCTCGACGGCGCCGTCCCGTTCGACATGGACCAGCCCACGGCGGACTTCCTCTACGCGAGCTACCTGAGGCCACTCGTCTTCCCGGAGCCGACCGGGATCCGCGTCGCCGGGTACCGCGGCGCGACGGAGGACGCTCCCGGGTACTTCGCGCAGCTGAGGCGCGGCCTGCAAGCGGACGGGGCCGAGCGCGGGCGCGAGACGGGCGAGGTCGCGGTGGACCTCTCGCGCGTGCCCGAGGACGGCGAGAGCGTGGCGACCCTGGTGCGCGACGTCCAGGCGCACCTGGCGGAGAAGGGGATCGCCGCGACCTTCACCGTGTCTCAGCCGATGCGCAACGCGCTCGCGGCCCGGCCCGACCTGGCGCGGGCCGTGATCCAGGTCGACGCCGGGCTGTAACGCGCGCGGCCTGCCGAGGGCCCAAGATCGCCTGGGACAACTTGCCGTCCCGCCGCTCGCGGGTCGCCGAGGACAGGCGCGGTCTCGGGCAACAAGAGCAGCCGCTCGCCCGCTTCGAAGCGGGCGGTGCTGCTTCTCGCGGCGGTCGAGCAGCTTCCAGGCCCGCCAAGGAACTCGACGGCCGGAGCGGCGAGGACGTCCCGCAGGGCGCGTGGGCGCCCGCACGAGGGTCTCGTGCCGGAGACGCGGGCAGGGGCTGCCCCCTGCGTTTGACGCACGCACGTACCGACGTTCGTCAATCTAGAATTCGATTGTAATTATAAATACTTATCACGTAGTCACGCGCCCGGAATCGAAGTCAAAATCTGCAAATGGTAAATGTTGAAAATACTCGTGTACATGCAATAGCCTCAGGCGCCCCTCTCTCGAAGGGAATCGGAATGGCCTCCCGCGACTCGCTCCTCGGCGCCAAGGTCCGGGCGCTGCGCCGGCAGCGAAACATGAGCCAGGTGCAGCTCGCCGAGCGGCTCGGGATCTCTCCGAGCTACCTGAACCTCATCGAGCACAACCGCCGGGCGATGCCCGCGCCGCTGCTCGTCAAGATCGCCGAGATCTTCGACCTCGACCTGAAGGCGCTCTCGACCGAGCAGGACGCGCGGACGGTCGCCGAGCTCATGGAGGTCTTCGGCGATCCCATCTTCGAGCAGGACGACGTGACCACCGCGGAGGTGCGCGATCTCGCGGCCCACGCCCCCACCGCCGCCCGCGGCGTGCTCAAGCTGTACCACGCGTTCCGCGAATCACGGGAGGCAGCCGACAACTTCGCCATGAAGCTCTCCGGCCGCGGCGACCTCACCGGCGTGGACGCCTCGCGGCTGCCCACCGAGGAGGTCTCCGACCTGGTCCAGCGGCACATGAACCACTTCCCCGAGATGGAGGAGGGGGCCGAGGCGCTCTGGAGGGGGGCACGCCTGCGCGGGGACGACCTGCAGCAGGGACTCGCACACCACCTGGAGCTGGCCCACGGCATCCAGGTGCACGTGGAGCGCACGGCCGACATGGGCGACGCCATCCGTCGCTTCGACCCGGAGAAGCGGATCCTCTACCTCTCCGAGGTGCTGCGGCGCGGCTCGCGCAACTTCCAGCTCGCCTACCAGATCGGCCTCGAGACGCAGGCCGCCGCGCTCGACCGGTACGCGAGCGACCCCCAGCTCACGAGCGACTCCGCCCGGGCGCTCGCGCGGGTGGTGGTCGCCAACTACTTCGCGTCGGCGGTGCTCATGCCGTACGGCCCGTTCCTCGAGGCGTCCCGGCAGGAGCGCTACGACATCGATCTGCTCGGCCACCGCTTCCGGGCCAGCTTCGAGCAGACCTGTCACCGCCTCACCACGCTGCGGCGCCCCGGGGCCGAGGGGGTGCCGTTTCACTTCGTCCGGGTGGACGTGGCTGGCAACATCTCCAAGCGCTTCTCCGCCTCCGGCCTGCGCTTCGCTCGCTTCAGCGGCGCCTGCCCGCGCTGGACGCTCTTCCAGTCCTTCCTCACGCCGGGGATGATGCGCACGCAGCTCTCGCAGATGCCCGACGGCACGACCTACTTCTGGGTCGCCCGCACCGTGAACAAGGAGGGCGGCGGCTACCACTCGCCCCGGACGCTGCTCGCCATCGCCATCGGCTGCGAGGTCAGCCACGCTCGCAAGCTCGTCTACGCCGACGGCGTCGACCTCGACTCGCGTCAGGCGGTCGTCCCGGTCGGGCTCACCTGCCGCCTCTGCGAGCGCACCGACTGCGAGCAGCGCGCCTTCCCGCCCATCCAGCACCCGCTCAAGGTCCAGGAAAACGTGCGAGGGGTGTCGTTCTTCGCGCCGGTGGGAGAGCGCTGAACCTCCCTCAGCCGTGGGAGGCGTCGAAGGGCTCGGTGACGAGCGGGGCGAGAAGGAGCAGCACTGCCACGAATGCCCACCCGGCGGCGTACGGCCAGGCGGGGGCGAGACGCATCACCTCGTCCTGTGGCGAGAGCGCCCAGGAGTGCACGAGGCCCAGGGCCGACAGCGCCGCCCCCGCGCCGCACCAGGCAGCCGCCCGGGCGAAGCGTCTCTCGATGATCATCACCGTGGCCGATGCGAGGAGGGTGGAGGTGAAGATGAAGCCCTGCTCGAGCGCGAAGCCGCCCGCGATCCACACGTCGGAGCGGAGGAAGGCGGCCACCAGCTCCGCCGAGAAGGGCGGCCCGCCAGGCCCGCCGACGCCGGCCGCCCGGAGCCCTGCCTTCGCCATGAGGACGCCCCAGGCGGCGATCCCCGGGAGCAGCCCCATCACCACCGCGGGCGCGTGCTCGCGAGGCGTCGCCTGGAAGGCCTGGGCGCTGATGATGACGCCGATCCAGATGACGATGGCGAGGCCGGCGTCGACCGGGACCGCCCACGTGATCCAGCCGAGCGTGCCGGTCAGCGCCACCGCGGTCACGAAGGCCCCGTTCAGGACGGAGTAGCCGGCGCGTGCCCCGAGCGCCTTCCAGCCCGGGTGTCCGATGTAGATGGTGGTCGGAAAGCAGGAGCCGAGCGCCGCCGCCGCCACGGTCCCGATGCCGTTCACGGCCAGCGAGGGGAGAGTGGGGTAGCGGTCCCCGGCCGCCTCGGCCGACTCGATGTTCTGCAGCGAGCCCACCAGGTTGAAGAGCCCCATGGGCACGATCACCGAGAGGTAGCTCGCGAGGTAGCCCTCCGCGGAGCGCCTCCCACAGGGCCCCCACCACCGGGAGCGGGGGCGACCACGCCCCCGCCGAGGAGGGCGGCGGGCCCGCCGGAGCGACCCCGGTGACCCAGGCGAGGAGCGTCCCGAGGCCCACCGCCACGAGACCGCCGGGGAGCCTTCCGCGGAAGCGGACCCGGCCGAAGTAGGTCACGAGGACCACGCCCAGGGTGGCGAAGCCCACCACCGGGCGGGCGAAGGCCCGGAACAGGAATCCCAGCGAGATGAACCCGAGCGCGATCCCGGCGAGCGTGGAGAGGAGGGCGGCTCGGGGAGTGGAGCGGCGCACGCGCTCGGCCACGAGGGCACCGCCGAGCTCGATGAGCCCGGAGCCCAGGCAGGCGACGAGCCCCGCCTGCCAGGCCACCCGGACCGGGTCGGCGGCGCCGGCGGCCGTGGCGACCATCTTCGCCGGCAGCATCACCAGGAACACGAAGGCGAACAGCGAGACCGTGTTCACGCCGAACGGAAGCGCGGTGACGTCGCTGCGGCCGGTGCGGTCGGCGAGGCGCTTCGCCTGCCAGGCGTAGAAGAGGTTGCCCGTGAGGACCGAGACCGCGGTGCCCGGCAGGATGACGCCGCGGACCAGCTCTGCCGGGAAGCCCAGCACCTGGCGGCAGAGCGCGTCGATGACGAGCAGCTGGACGAGGTTGTCGAGGGCGAGGCCGAAGAACCCGTCGACGTCGCCGCGAACGAACCAGCGCAATGGGTCGCCTCCGGGGGCCCTGGTGCCCGGAGGGGCCCGCCGGGCGAGCGGGGCCGGGTCCGTCCCGGCCGGCGCTACTGCGCGGCGGCTCGCCGCTCCAGGGTGAACGAGTTCGCGCCCACCTGCTTGCCGTCCCGGTACACCGCCCACTCGGCCTGGAGCCGGTTCTGCCCGAGGAACTTGATGAAGCCGGCGTGGACGTGGGTGTCCTTGTCCGCGTTCATGTTGGAGCCGCCGGCGAAGTCGAAGCGCAGCTCCCCCGGTGTTGCGGAGGAAAGCCGCATCCGCGGCTGGTTCCCCATGGCGCAGTAGTGGGTGAGGACGAGCGCGTCGCCGTCCAGGTGGTACATGGTGATCATCTCGTGGGACGTCCCGGGGAAGAGGTCCTCCATCACCACGCTCCCCCCCGAGGCCACGCGGTAGGTCACGACCACCTTGTCGCTGGACGGCGAGCTGCTCTCCCACTGACCCGCGAGCGCCTTGAGCTGCTCAAAGGCCGCCCTGGCGTCGGGCATCGCGGGCGCGCGAGCCACCGGCTCGCCGGCCTGCGCGAGGGGCGCGACCAGCAAACCGGCGAGGGCGAGCAGCGACCTGCGGACCGTGGCCTTCATGGCAACCCTCCTCGCCGGTGGCGGCGCCTGGCCGGCGCCGCATCCTAACGCCGTCGGCTCCGAGGGTGTCAAAGGCTCCGGACGGGTGCGCTATCCTCGCCGGATGAGAAGCACGCCGTCCACGCCGGCGACGCGGCTGCTGCGGGAGAGCGGAGTCGCCTACACCGAGCACCCGTACCGCTACGAGGACCGGGGCGGGACCGCCGCGTCCGCCCGCGAGCTCGGCGTCGACGAGCACGCCGTGGTGAAGACGCTCGTCATGGAGGACGACGCGGGGGCGCCGCTCGTCGTGCTCATGCACGGCGACCGGGAGGTCTCGACGAAGGCGCTGGCGCGCCAGATCGGGGCGCGCTCGGTGCGGATCTGCCGCCCGGAGGTGGCGAACCGCCACAGCGGATACCAGGTCGGCGGGACGAGCCCCTTCGGCACCCGGAGGAAGATGCCGGTCTACCTGGAGCGCTCGGTGCTCGAGCTGCCGTGCATCTACGTCAACGGGGGTTCGCGCGGATTCCTCGTCGGCATCGCCCCGGCGGACGCGGTGCGCCTGCTCGGGCCCACGCTCGTCGACGTCGCCATCGCCCCGTGACGGGCACAAGCGCCGCTCGATGAGGAGGGATGCGGCGGCGGCCCGAGCGCTCCGCCGGCTCCACTCTTGCCGGGGGGTCGGGACTACCCGAAGAGCGCCCGCACGACCGCCACCGAGGCGGCGAACCCCGCGACGTCGGCGATGAGGCCCGCCGGGAGCGCTTGTCGGTAGCGCGAGATCCCGACGGAGCCGAAGTACACGGCGAGGACGTAGAAGGTGGTCTCGGTGGAGCCTGCCATCACCGAGGCGAGGCGCCCGGCGTAGCTATCGGCCCCCTCGCTCCGCAGCACGTCGCCGACCACGCCGAGCGCGGCGCCGCCCGAGAGCGGCCGCACCACCACCATGGGCAGCACGCTCGCGGGGACGCCGAGGCGGCTCGAAAGCGGCTCGAGGACCGCGGCCAGCTGGTCCATCGCCCCCGAGGCCCGGAGCATGCCGAGGGCCACGAACACGGCGACGAGCGCGGGGATGATCCGGATCGCCACCTGGAACCCCTCGCGCGCCCCCTCGACGAACGCCGGGTACACCTTCACCTTGCGCGTGAGGGCGTAGAGCGGGATGCCCGCCACGAGCAGGGGGACGGCCCAGGTCGAGACCGCCTCGAGGGCCGCCCTAAGCATGGGGAGCCTCCCCGCCCGTGCCCGGCGCGCCGTAGAGGTGCCGCAGCAGCTTCGCCGCCGCGACCGCGGCTACCGTGGCGGCGGTCGAGGCGAGCAGCGTGGCCCCGAGGATGTCGGCGGGCTGGCGCGCGCCGGCGGCGGCCCGCAGCGCGATGACGGTCGCCGGGACGAGCTGGACGCTCGCGGTGTTGAGGGCGCAGAAGAGAGCCTCCGCGTCGCTGGCGACGCCCGGGTGAGGGTTCACCCTCTCGAGCTCCGCCATCGCCTTGAGGCCGAACGGGGTGGCGGCGTTGCCGAGCCCGAGCATGTTCGCGGCGATGTTCATCACCATCGCGCCCATGGCGGGGGAGTCGCGCCGGCACGTCCGGAAAGAGGAGCCGGAGCGCCGGGCGGGCGAGCCGGCCCAGGGCCCGGACCAGCCCGGCCTCCTCGGCCACCTTCATGAGGCCGAGCCAGAGGGCGAGGACCCCGGCGAGCGCGAGCGAGAGGGTGACCGCGCGGCCCGCCGACTCGGCGATGGCGGCGGGGAGCTCCGCGACGCGTCCGGTGGCGGCGGCGACGGCGACCGAGGCGGCGAGCAAGAGGACCCAGACGATGCTCATCCGCACGGATCAGAGACCCGCCGGGAGCGGAACGCCAGTTTCTGTTAGAACTCGGTGGCGACCCAAGGAGCTTCAACGACATGCGATTCATCGTCCCCGCCCTCGCCATCGCCCTTCTCCTTCCCTCCGCGCCGACGCCGGCGGGGGAGCCGGCCCCGGCCTCCAAGGGCGCCCGGCCCGGGCCCGCGAAGCCGACGACGGCGGCCGCCTCGTGCCAGCCGACGGCGAGCATCCTCGCCGTGAGGCGGCCCGCAGGGACGGAGTGGTTCGGGGTCTACCTCCTCAACAAGAAGGTGGGGTGGCTCCGCACCGAGGTATCGAGGGAGCGGCGCGAGGGCCAGGACGTCCTGCTCGCCAGCCAGGAGATGGTGATCGAGGCGAAGGTGGACACGCGCGCCGTCCGCCGCGCCCAGAAGGACGAGAAGGTCTACGAGGCGAAGCCCGGAGGCCGGCTCCTCTCCTATACGAGCGAGCGGACGGGCGACGGGGGCAACCGCAAGTCGCAGCTCGTCTGCGGCCCGACGGAGTGCCAGGCGACCCTGACCGCCGACGACGGGACGAAGACCAAGGTGGTGAAGCTGCCCGGGGAGACCGCGGAGCAGGCGGACGCCGCCCGGCTGGCGGCGGCCCGCTGCGGCGAGGTCACGGGAACCCAGGTCGACCTCGACCGCCTGCGCGCGAAGAACATGCGCGACCGCTACGTGAAGCGGACCGTCCTCGGCGGGGCGGGGGTGGAGGTCCCGGTGGCGATGGTGGAGGAGCTCGAGGACGGGGACCGGATGGCCGCGAAGGTGTTCATCGCCGACGACGGCCGTACCGTCGAGTTCCGGTACGGCGACGCGCTCGTCGCGAAGGCCGAGCCCGAGGAGGTCGCGCGCCGCACCGACGTCGTCGACCTCTTCAACGTCGCCCGGGTGGCGCTGCCCGGC
Source organism: uncultured delta proteobacterium (assembly GCA_963754915.1). Classification (GTDB taxonomy): domain Bacteria; phylum Myxococcota; class Myxococcia; order Myxococcales; family Anaeromyxobacteraceae; genus DATJZG01. The sequence continues at coordinate 917,275 of CAVWHZ010000016.1, forward strand.
CCGCTGCCTCGAAGCGTTCCCATGTCGATCACCTACACGTTCAAGGGGCTGCCCCCCTCGTTCGCCGGCGGGGACGGCCGCCAGGTCATCGAGGCCGGCCCCGGTGGCGTCTCGGTCGTCACCGTCACCGCGCGGCGGCCGGCCGCGGACGACCCGGCCCGCGACGTGCCGAGACTGAAGCCCGATCCCGGCGGCGACGAGGACCTGGAGGCCACCCCGGAGACCGACTGGGACCACCCCGACCTGCGCGCGCTCTCGCAGCGCGTGGTCGGCAAGACCCCGGGCCGCTGGGCGGCGGCGAGGAAGCTCTCGAAGGAGGTCAACCGGCGGCTCGAGAAGGTCTATGGCCAGAGTCGCGACCGGGCGAGCGAGGTGCTTCGCACCGGGAAGGGCGACTGCACCGAGCACGCCCTCCTCTTCGTCGCGCTGGCCCGCGCCGCCGGGATCCCGGCGCGGGGCGTCCACGGGCTCGTCTACGCCAACTACGGCGAGACAGGGCCCGGCATGTACTGGCACGCCTGGGCCGAGGTGAAGGTCGGCGACGAGTGGATCCCGGTGGACCCGACCTTCGACGAGGACGTGGCCGACGCCACCCACGTCGCGCTCGGGCGGGGGACGAAGGTCGACGCGGTGGGCCTCATCGGCCTGCTCGCCGTGACGCGGGCGGAGCCGAAGCCAATCTGAAGGACCGGTTGACTCCTCGGCGCAGCCCGTCTTTGATCCGGGCCCCCACCCAGCGCGGAGGAAGCATGAAGGGCCTCGACCACGTCGCCATCCTCGTCTCGGACCTCGACGCAGCCATCAAGCTCTACCGCGACGTCTACGGCCTCGAGCTCGCAGAGGTGGAGGAGGTCCCAAGCGAGAAGGTGCGGGTGGCGATCTTCGGCCACGGGCAAGGCCGCATCGAGCTCGTCTGCCCGAGCGGCCCGGACAGCCCCATGGCAAGGGCAATCGAGAAGCGGGGCGAGGGGCTGCACCACGTCTGCCTCGAGGTGCCCGACCTCGAGAAGGCGATGGCAGCGCTCCGGGCCCAGGGCGCACCGCTGCTCGACGAGAAGCCTCGGCCCGGAGCGGGCGGGGCGCGGGTGGCGTTCGTGCATCCGAAGGGCAGCCGCGGAGTGCTGGTGGAGCTGCGCCAGGGGCCCAAGAGTCCTTGACCGCTCGGCGAGACGCATGGTTAGTGAGTGCACCATGACGCCCCTCTTTTCCCTCGCGCTGGCCCTCCCGCTCGTCCTCGGGGCGGCATCGGCGCAGACCCCCCCGCTCGTCGGCGCCCCGGCGCCGAAGCCGGACCTCGCGACGGCGCCGGCAGAGGGGACGGCAGCCCCCGCGGCCGCGTCCCCCTCCCAGGCCGAGATCGATCGGCAGGTCCAGGAGGCGGTGCAGCGGGAGGTGGCCAAGGTAAAGGAGCAGCTCCGCGAGGAGGTGCGCGCGGAGGTGCAGGGGGCGCAGTCGGCCGCCGAGTTCCTGGGCGAGCAGGAGGAGAAGAAGAAGCTGCAGTTCCTGGAGCTGAACGGCTACTTCCGCTTCCGCTGGGACCTGTTCAACAACATGAACATGGGCCTGCCCGCCGATCCCACCGGCTACTACCTGTGGCTTGGCAACACGGGAGCCATCGACCACAACGGGACGCAGACGAGCGGCAACATGCGGCTGCGGGTCGACCCGACCTTCAACGTCTCGGAGCAGGTGCGCATCCGCGCCACCATCGACTTCCTGAACAACGTTGTGCTGGGGTCGACGCCGGTCGGGCCGAACTACAACGAGCTCGCCTACCTTGCGAACGGCCAGGTGCCGCCGACGGCCGGGCAGAACTGGTTCTCGAACGCCGTCGAGGTGCAGCGCGTCTGGGCGGAGGTGCAGACCCCGGTCGGGCTGCTCTCCTTCGGCCGCATGCCGGCCCAGTGGGGCATGGGCATCTACGAGAACGCCGGGAATGGCATCGACTCGGACTACGGGGACAACGTCGACCGGATCCAGTTCGCCATCCCCATCGGCATGGTGCTCGGCGGCATCTCCATCATCCCCTACTACGACTGGTACAGCGCGGGGCTCGTGTACGCGGGCATGCCGTATGGCATCGGCCAGCCGGTGAACCTCTCCAACGGCGACGACGTGGGCGCCATCGGCGTCCGGGTCACGCGAGAGGACACGCCCGACCAGCAGAAGCGCAAGCTCGACAAGGGCGTGGCGAGCATCAACTACGGGCTCCTCTTCAACTACAAGTCGCAGACGCTGGGAGTGACGGGGCTGTCGCTACAGTCCCCCGTGCCCACCTACACCACGCTCGTGGAGCGCAACGCCAGCGCCGCGACCTTCGACCTGTTCGGGCGGCTCGCCACGAAGCGCTTCGAGCTCGACGCGGAGGCGATCGGGATCTTCGGCAGCATCGGAAACGTGTCGTTCACTCCCGACGCGCCGGTGGGACCCGAGAACATCCGCCAGTTCGGCGGTGCGCTCCGCGCCAAGGGGAAGCTCGGGGATTCGGCGAAGTTCACGCTCGGCGGCGAGTTCGGCGCCGCCACCCCCGGCGCCGGCCCGGGCATGGGCGTCTACCCCGGTCGCAGCTGCAACTACAGCCCGACCCAGAACCCCAACAACACTCCGCCGGTCTACCCGTCCTGCGCGCCGACCGCCGGCACCTTCGACGGCCAGCAGTACCCGGCCACCGGCGCAGGCAGCATCGACAACTACCGGTTCAACCCTGCCTACCAGGTCGACCTCATCCTCTGGCACCAGCTCATCGGCACGGTCACGAACGGCTGGTACGTGAAGCCGACCTTCCGCTGGGACATCCTCGAGGGGCTGAACCTGCACGCGCAGGTCATCTACTCTCAGGCCTTCAACGCAGCGGCGACCCCGTCGGGCGTGAACCGGCCCCTCGGCGTCGAGTTCGACCTCGGCGTGAAGTACCAGTCGGACGACGGGTTCGTCTTCTTCCTCGACTACGGACTCCTGAAGGGCCTGTCCGGGCTCGACATGAAGGCGACGACCGGCGGGATCACTGCGGTCACCTCTCCGGCCGGAGTCGCCCAGAACCTGCACGCCGGGCTGGGCGTCGTCTACTAGCCCCGGTCGCGGCAGGGGCGCCGGCCCCGCGGTTCCAGGGACGCCGCCCGCCGTGATAGCCTCCCCGGCCCCGATGAAGAAGCGCAAGAAGGCAGAGCCCGTCTCCCGCGCCGCCCTCGCCGGAGAGGCCGACCCGCGACTCGTGCGGATGTCGGCGTCCATCGAGGAGGACGCCGCCCTGTACGAGGAGGACATCCGCGGCAGCCGGGCCCACGTGGCCATGCTCGCCGACAGGGGCATCGTGCCCCGGGCGGTGGCGGGTCGCATCCGTCGCGGCCTCGAACGGGTCCGGCGCGAGTTCGCGGAAGGCAAGATCCGCTTCGACCCGACCCTGGAGGACGTCCACACCCACGTGGAGCGGCGGCTCGGCGAGCTCGTCGGCCGCGACGCGGGGTACCTCCACGCGGGCCGCAGCCGCAACGACCAGGTGGCGCTCGACGAGCGCCTCTTCATCGTCGCCGCGTGCCGGCGCTGCGACGAGGCGCTCAGCGGGCTCATGCGCGCGCTGCTCGACCAGGCGCGGCGGCACCGGGAGACGTTGCTCCCCGGCTACACGCACCTCCAGCGGGCCCAGCCGGTCTCGCTCGCGCACCACCTGCTCGCGCACGTGGAGATGCTGTCGCGCGACCGGGAGCGCTTCGCCGAGACCGGCCGCCGCGCCGGCGTCTCCCCGCTCGGGTCCGGGGCGCTCGCCGGGTCCACCCTCAAGCTCGACCGGGAGCGCGTCGCGCGAGAGCTCGGGCTGTCGGGGGTGACCGCGAACTCGCTCGACGCCGTGAGCGACCGGGACAGCGCCGCGGAGCTGGTGTTCGATTGCGCACTGGCGGCCGTGCACCTCTCGCGGCTGGGCGAGGAGATCGTGCTGTGGACCACGAAGGAGTTCGGGTTCATGGAGCTCGACGACTCCTTCGCCACCGGCAGCTCGCTCATGCCGCAGAAGAAGAACCCCGACGTGGCCGAGCTCGCCCGCGGCCGGGCCGGGCGCGCCATCGGCGACCTCACCGGCCTGCTCGCCACGCTGAAGGGCCTGCCGCTCAGCTACAACCGGGACCTGCAGGAGGACAAGCGGCCGCTGCTCGGCGCGCCCCGGGCCCTGGTGGAGACCCTCGAGGCCCTCGCCGGGGCCGTCGAGACGGCCCGCTTCGACGTCTCCCGCATGGGCCTCGCCCTGGGCGGCGGCGAGGCGCTCGCCACCGACGTGGCCGAGTACCTGGTGAATCGGGGCGTGCCGTTCCGCGAGGCCCACGAGGCGGTGGGCAGGGCGGCCGCCTTCGCGAGCCGCGCGGGACGCGCGCTCGCGAGCCTCTCGCCCGCCGAGTGGAAGGGGTTCCACGCCGCCTTCGGTCGCGACGTGGCCCGCTGCCTCGACCCGCGGCGCAGCCTCTCGCGCCGCGAGCTTCCGGGAGCTCCCGGGCCCCGCCAGGTGGCGCGGCAGATCGCGCGGTGGGAGAAGGAGCTCGCGCCGGTGAGGCGCGGGATGGCGCTCGCCCTGGCGCTCGCCGCGTCGCTCGGCTGCGGCGTGAAGGCCCCGCCGCGCCCGCCCGTGGCCGACCGCGCCTCTGCCCCCGCGCCCGCGGCGCCCGCCTCCCCCTGCGACACCCAGGCCGACGGAGGGCCCTGCGCCCGATGAACCACTTCCAGCGACGGGGAGGGCGTGCTTCACGCGGAGAGGATCCCGATGGCGGATCTCGCCCGCGCCTACGGCACGCCCCTCTACGTCTACTCGACGGCGACGCTGAAGCGGCACTGGCGGGTGCTCGACCGGTCGCTCGTGGGGATGAAGCACCTCGTCTGCTACGCCATCAAGGCCAACTCCAACCTGGCGGTGCTGAACCTCTTCGCGCGCCTCGGCGCTGGCTTCGACATCGTCTCCGGCGGCGAGCTCTACCGGGTGATCAAGGCCGGCGGCAGCCCGCGCAAGGTCGTCTACAGCGGCGTCGGCAAGACCGACGAGGAGATCGCGTTTGCCCTGTCGCAGCGCGTTCGCTGCCTGAACGTCGAGAGCGGGCCGGAGCTCGCCCGGGTCTCGGTCGTGGCGCGGCGCCTCGGAATCCGGGCGCCGGTGGCGCTCCGCGTCAACCCGGACGTGGACCCCAAGACGCACCCGTACATCGCCACGGGCCTGCGCAGGTCCAAGTTCGGTGTCTCCGTCGACGAGGCGCGCCGCCTCTTCCTCGTCGCGGCGAAGGACCCCGCGCTCCACCTGCGGGGCGTCGCCTGCCACATCGGCTCGCAGATCACCACGGTGGCGCCCTTCCTCGACGCCATCGCCCGAGTCCGCGCCCTCGTCGAGGACCTGGGCCGCGAGGGGATCCGCTTCCACCACCTCGACATCGGCGGGGGACTCGGCATCCAGTACCGGGACGAGGACCCGCCCCACCCCGACACCTACGGGACGGCCGTGCGCAAGGCGCTGCGCGGCTTCCGCGGCGAGGTGATCCTCGAGCCCGGCCGCGTTCTCGTGGGCAACGCCGGCGTGCTCGTCACCCGCGTGCTCTACCTAAAGAAGAGCGGCCGCAAGCTCTTCGCGGTGGTCGACGCGGGCATGAACGACCTCGTTCGCCCGAGCCTCTACGGCGCCCATCACGACATCGAGCCGGTGGGCGATCCCGCGGGGCGCCCGGAGGCGACCCTCGACGTGGTCGGGCCCGTGTGCGAGTCGTCGGACTTCCTCGCCCAGGGGCGGCGCATGCCGGTGCCGGAGCGAGGCGACCTCCTCTGCGTGCGCTCGGCCGGGGCCTACGGCTTCGCAATGGCCTCCAACTACAACGCCCGGGCGCGTGCCGCCGAGGTGCTCGTCGACGGCGACGTGGCTCAATTGGTCCGCAAGAGGGAGACGTGGCCGGACCTGGTGCGGGGAGAGAAGCCACGCCCGGCGGGGCGCCGGTTCCCGACCCCGCGCCGGATCGGCTAGAGTCGGGGGCCCACCCCGGAGGGAAGCCATGAAGCTGCAGGGCTCGATGGTCGCCATCGTCACGCCGCTCAAGGACGGGAAGCCCGACCTGAAGGCGCTGCGCGAGCTCACCCAGTGGCAGATCCTGGAGGGCACCGACGGCATCGTGCCCTGCGGGACCACCGGCGAGGGGGCCACGCTCACCGCCGGCGAGCGCGCCGACGTGATCCGCACCGTGGTGGAGACCGCGCGGGGCCGGGTGAAGGTCATCGCCGGGGCAGGCTCGAACTCCACCGCGGAGGCCATCGAGGGGGTGCGCCTCGCCCGCGAGCTCAAGGCCGACGCCGCGCTGGTGGTGACGCCCTACTACAACAAGCCGACCCCGGAGGGTCTGTACCGGCACTACATGGCCATCTGGGACGCCGTCGGGTTCCCGGTGGTGGCCTACAACGTCCCGAGCCGAACTGCCGTGGACATGATGCCCGACACCGTGGCGCGGCTCGCCAAGGCGGGCGCCATCGCGGGCATCAAGGAGGCGACGGCCAACATGGACCGCCAGGTCCAGCTCATCGAGAAGGTGGGCAAGGATGCCATCGCCTTCCTCTCCGGCGACGATTTCACGGTCCTGCCCTACATCGCCTGCGGCGGTCACGGCGTCATCTCGGTGGTCGGGAACGTGGCACCGCGCGCCATGAAGGAGCTCGTGGTGTCGGCTCTGAAGGGCGACCACGCGACTGCGCTGGCCCGGCAGGTGTCCATGGCCGAGCTGAACCGGGCGATGTTCATCGAGACGAACCCCGGGCCGGTGAAGGCGGCGGTGGCGCTGCTCGGCAAGGCAGGGCCGGAGATCCGGCTGCCCCTGTGGACGGTGTCGGACTCGAGCCTGGCCAGGATCCGCGATGCCATGGTGCGGTTCGGGCTCGTGGTCGCGGCCTAGCGGCGGGACGGCGCGCGGGCGGGGGAAGAGGCCCGCGCCGGAGGCGAGAATGGTGAACGTCGTCGTGACCGGTGTCGCCGGGCGCATGGGGGGCCAGATCCTGCGCATGCTGAAGGGGGCGGACGGCCTCTCCGCGGTCGGCGGGGTGGAGCGCCCCGGGTTCGCCGGTCCGGCCGATGCCGGCGAGGCGGCCGGGATGGGCAACATCGGGGCCCCTCTCGGCGACGACCTGGGGCGGATGCTCGACGAGGTGAAGCCGCAGGTGGTCATCGATTTCACCGCCTTCGAGGCCTCCGCGCGCAACGCCGAGATCTGCGCGCAGAGGGGGGTCGCCCTCGTCATCGGGTCGACCGGCTTCACCCCGGAGGCGAGGGCCCGCGTGGGCGCGGCCTCCCGCCGGATCCCGGTCGTGCTCTCGCCCAACATGAGCGTGGGCGTGAACGTGATGTTCGCGCTCGTGGCAGAGGCGGCGAAGGTGCTCGGCGACGCCTACGACGTCGAGGTCGTGGAGATGCACCACGGCAAGAAGAAGGACGCCCCGAGCGGCACCGCGGTGCGGCTCGCCGAGGTCGCGGCCGAGGCGCTGGGGCGCGACCCGCAGCGCGACCTGGTCTTCGCCCGCCACGGGATGGTGGGCGAGCGCACCCGCCGCGAGATCGGGGTGATGACGCTTCGCGGCGGGGACGTCGTCGGAGAGCACACCGTCTTCTTCGTCGGGCAGGGCGAGCGGCTCGAGGTGACCCACCGGGCCACCTCGCGCGACCAGTTCGCGCGCGGGGCGCTGCGTGCGGCGCGCTGGATCGCCGGCCGCGCGCCCGGCCTCTACGACATGCACGACGTGCTGGGACTGCGGGGGCGCCAGTGAGGACCTGCCGGTTTCGCAGGGGAGGGCACGACCGCTACGGCGTGGTGGAGGGTCTCGAGGTCCGCGCGCTCAGTGCCGCGCCCTGGGCGGGAGGGCTCCCCGAAGGGCCGCGCGTCGCCCTGACGGAGGTGACCCTGCTCGCGCCGGTCGAGCCGTCCAAGGTGGTGGCGGTGGGCCGGAACTACCGCGCCCACGCGAAGGAGCTGGGCCAGGACGTCCCCCGGGAGCCGCTGCTCTTCATCAAGCCCTCGACCGCCGTCGTAGGCCCCATGCAGGAGATCCGCATCCCCGAGGCCTCCAAGGAGGTCCACCACGAGGCGGAGCTGGCCTGCGTCGTCGGGAGGACGCTCAGCCGGGTCGGCGCGGCCGAGGCGCGCCAGGGGATCTTCGGCTTTACCTCGCTCAACGACGTGACCGCCCGCGACATCCAGCGAGCCGAGGCGCACTTCACCCGCTCGAAGTCCTTCGACACCTTCTGCCCGGTGGGCCCGGTGGTGGAGACCGATCTCGACCCCATGGACCAGGTGATCTCCTGCAGGGTGAACGGCGAGCAACGCCAGCGCGGGTTCTCGAGCGACATGGTGGTCGATCCCTACGCGCTCGTCGCGTACATCTCGCAGGTGATGACACTCCTGCCCGGCGACGTCGTCACCACCGGGACCCCGGAAGGCGTCGGGCCGATCCGGCGCGGGGACTGGGTCGAGGTCGAGGTGAGCGGCGTGGGCGTGCTGCGGAACCCGGTCGTGTAGGCGGCCTAAGGGTCCGAGACCGTGCGCGCCTACGTCGCCGTCGGCTCCAACCTGGGCGATCGGTGGGCGAGCCTGGCGCTCGCGGCGCGCGCGCTCCGCGCCGCGCCGGGCGTGGCGATCGTGAAGGCCTCGCGGGTGTGGGACACCGAGCCCGTCGGGCCGCCCCAGCCGCGCTACCTGAACGCCGTGCTGGAGCTCGAGACCCTTTCCACGCCCGCGGCACTCCACCGGGTCCTCCAGGAGGCCGAGCGGGCGGCCGGACGGCGCCGCGCGTCGGAGGTCCGCTGGGGAGCGCGGACGCTCGACCTCGACCTGCTCCTCCACGGCGACGCCGTGCTCCGCACGCCGACGCTCACGGTTCCGCACCCGGAGCTTGCGCGGAGGCGATTCGTGCTCCTCCCGCTCTCGGAGCTCTGCCCGGGCCGCGAGGTCCCGGGCACCGGCTCGACCGTGGCCGAGCTGCTCTCCCGGGCTCCACCCCTCGAGCTCCGCCTCGCCGGCCTCTACCCGGCCTGAAACCGGGCCGGCTACTTCCGCAGGAGCTTGAAGGCGTGGTTCCCGCTCTTGGTCCGGGAGAAGTGCGTGATCCAGACCATGGCGAGCGGCTCGAGGTAGCGGCTCGCCTCGATGCTGCCGAGGTCGATGGTCGGCCAGCCGAGCTCCTCGCACAGCGCGCTCACGGTCTTCTTCGCTCCGGCGTCGTTGCCGGCGATGAACATGTCCGGGGGGCCGCCCGGGAAGGAGGGCTTCACCATGTGCGGGTTGCCGACGATGTTGAACGCCTTCACCACCCTCGCCCCGGGCAGCCAGCGCTGGACGCGCTCGCCGGCGGAGTCGGTGTGGCCGACCGCCAGTGTCGGCACTCCCGTCGAGAAGTCGAGCGGGTTGGTGGTGTCGATGACGGTCTTGCCGGCGAAGCTGTCCGCTCCGGCGAGCCGCAGCGCGTTCTCGGTCCCGGCCCAGTGAGTGGCGACAATCACGACGTCGCCGAAGCGGGCCGCGTCCGCGAACGTGCCGGTCGAGCCGCGTGCCCCGACCCGGGTGAGCCACTCCTTGAGCCTCGCGCTGCCGGGTTCCCTGGAGCCGATCTTCACGTCGTGCCCGACGGCGGAGAAGCCCGCCCCGAGCACCTGCCCGACGTCTCCCAATCCGAGGATGCCGATCTTCTCGAGACTCATCGCGCCTCCCTACCGGGGTCGACGGGCGCAAGCCCGCCCCGGTTGGGGAGCGCGCGGCAGCCGCGGCGTGCTCTCCGCCCGGGGCGCTGGGAGGGAGGACCATCGGCCCGCTGCTTGCAGTCAAAGGCGGACGCCGGGGAGTTCGGCCCTGATTCTCGGACGGCCACCGCTTCCCCGCCTGCGGCTTGGGCAGGCGACCGCCGTCTCTCCGGGCAGAAGGAGGCGGAGCGTGCGCGAGTCGATCGAGAAGGCGGTTGGATTCGCCCTGACCGTCGCCGTCGCCGTGGAGATCGGCCTCGGCATCGCGGTCGGGGTGCTCTTCGGCTGGTAGCGAGCGCCGAGGCGCCGCTCCTGCCCGGGGAGCCCTCCCCGGGACGCCTACCGCATGGCGCTCGCGACGACCTTCTCGACTGCCTCTGCCCCGAGAGGCTTGCAGCTGCCGAGCAGACGCGCCGCGAGAGCGACCTGGCAGACCCGCTCGAGCGTCTCGAGGCGGTCGAGCGCCTGGAACAGGTCGCCACCCAGCGAGAGCGCTCCGTGTCGCTCGAGGAGCAGCACCTGGTGGTGGGCCCAGAGGGGCGCGAGCGACCGGGGGACCTCGTCGGTGCCCGGCGTCGCGAACGGCGCGACCGCGACCTTCCCGAGCACGAGCACGGCCTCGGGGAGGAGGTCGTTCGGCGGCTCCACGCCGGCCACGGTGAAGGCGACCGCGGTGATGGGGTGGGCGTGCACCACGGCTCCCACGTCCGGGCGGGCCGCGTAGGCCGCGAGGTGCATCCGGAGCTCGGTCGACGGGCGTCCACGGCCCCGGACCCTTGCCCCGTCGAGGCCGACGACGAGCAGATCGGCGGGCCGCAGGAACCCCTTGTGGACTCCCGAGGGCGTGACGAGGAGCCGGTTCCTGCCCAGCCTGCAGGAGACGTTGCCCTCGCCGGCGCCGATGAGGTTGCGCTCGTGGAGGCGGCGGCAGACCTCGACGAGGTCGCGACGGAGCCGGGATTCGAGCGGGGTGGGCATCGGGGGGCCCCGGGTCCGTCAGAGGACGCGCGCCGCGAGGAGGTCCTGGACGTCGAGGATGCCGACCGCGCGCCCGCTGCGGTCCACGACCGGGACCTGGTCGATCTGGGCGCTGCGGAGCACGCGCGCGGCCGCCACCAGGCGGTCCTCGGGGCGAACGGTGCGGGGGTTTCGGGTCATCACGGTCGAGACCGGCGCACGGAAGTCGACCGCCTCCCGCTCCACGAGGCGGCGAAGGTCGCCGTCGGTGAAGATTCCCACGAGCTTGCCCCGGCGGTCGATCACCGTGCACGCCCCCGGGCGGCCGGGCGTGACCGTCATCACCGCCACCGCCTTGCGCAGCGGCGCGTCGTCGCGAATGAGCGGGTTCCCATCCCCGTCGCGCATGAGCTCGCTCACCTTCATGAGGTGGCGGCCGAGCTTCCCCCCGGGATGGTAGAGGGCGTAGTCCTCCTGGCCGAACGGTCGGTTCTCGAGGACCGTCATGGCGAGCGCGTCCCCGATGGCGAGAAGCGCCGCCGTGCTGGCCGTCGGAGCGAGCCCCATGGGGCAGGCCTCCTCGATGTCCCCGATGGCGAGCACCAGGTCGGCGGCGCGCGCGAGGGGGTTCCGCCTGTCCTTCGTCATCGCCAGGACCCGGGCGCCGATGCGCTTCACCGCCGGCAGGAGGCGCAGGATCTCCTCGGTCTCGCCGCTGTTGGAGAGCGCCACGAAGAGAATCGCGCCGGGAGACTCGCCCCAGGTCGCCGTGCGCTCCCTCGGCCGGATGGAGGTAGATGGAGTGGGTGCCCGTGGAGGCCAGGGTGGCCGAGATCTTCTGCGCCACGAAGCCCGGCTTGCCAATCCCCGTCAGGATCACCTGCCCCTTGCACGCCAGGATCCACTCGACGGCGGTGGCGAAGTCCCCGTCCAGGCGGAGGTTGCCGATGGCCCGTGCCTCGGTCTCGAGCACCACCCGCCCGTACTCCAGCATCGCGCGGGCGCGGGCCGGCGCCCGCGGGGCGACCTTCTTCCCTGGCCCGCGGTGGGCGTCAGCGGACGCTTTCCGGCTCGCCATGCCGGGTCCGTATAGCACCTTCGCGGAGGTTGCGGATCGTCAGACCGGTTCGATATGGATCCCGTGCCCCAGCCACGGACGCGGAACGCAGGGGTCGCCCGACTCTAGGAGGAGCCGCCATGAAGTTCTTCATCGACACCGCAGACGTCGGCGAGATCCGCAAGGCCCTCGACATGGGCCTGTGCGACGGCGTGACCACCAATCCGTCGCTCGTCGCCAAGACCGGTCGCGCCTTCGACGACGTGCTCCGGGAGATCGTCGGCATCGTGAAGGGCCCCGTCTCGGCGGAGGTGACGGCGGTCGACTCCGAGGGGATGCTGAAGGAGGCGCGCTACTACGCGAAGTTCGCCGACAACGTCGTCGTCAAGATCCCGCTCATCGTCGAGGGACTGAAGGCGGTGAAGACCCTCACCGCCGAGGGCGTTCGAACGAACGTCACCCTGTGCTTCTCGCCGAACCAGGCACTGCTCGCCGCGAAGGCCGGCGCCACCTACGTCTCCCCGTTCGTGGGGCGCCTCGACGACATCTCCGAGGACGGGATGGCGCTCATCGCCCAGATCCTGGAGATCTACCGGAACTACGACTTCGACACCCAGGTGCTGGTGGCGTCCGTGCGCAACCCCCTCCACGTGGTCCAGGCCGCCCGCATGGGCGCCGACGTGGCCACCATCCCCTTCTCGGTGCTGGGCCAGCTGGCCCACCACCCGCTCACGGACGCCGGGCTGAAGAAGTTCCTCTCCGACTGGGAGAAGGTGCCGAAGCCGAAGTAGCGGCGTCAGCCGAGCGTCACCCGGAACAGCCCTCGCTCCGCGAGCTCCACTGCCCGCGCCAGGTCGGCCCGGGAGAGCCGGGCGCCCTCCGCCCACTCCTTCAGCGAGAGGCACTGCTCGGTGACGAAGAAGACGAGCAGCTGCAGCGAGTCCCGCTCGCGGTCGTCCCGGCAGACCACCGCCGCCTCGTTGCGCATGCGGTCCTCGAAGGCCTCGTGCTCCCGGACGAGGTCGAGCCGGGCCAGCTCGAGCGCGAGGCGCAGCACCTCCTCGCGGGGTCGCTCCTCCATCCCCCGCGCCCAGCGGCGCCTCAGCTCGTCGGTGACCCAGTCGGCGAAGGGCGGCGGCCACGACCCGAGCTCGCGCGCGAGCTCCTCGGCGAAGCGCGCCACGACGACGTCCCGCACCGGCTCCTTCTGCCGGTCGTAGAGGAAGTCCCAGCGGCGATCGCGCACCAGCGGATTCTAGACGAGGCGGCGCCGCCCGCGAGGACCCCTCGCGGGCCGCGGCCCGGTGGGAGGCGGGCGCACAGCGGTGCCTTCTATTCGGCTCCCGGACCGGTAGATTGGCCGCCATGCGCGCTCCCGCCCGACTCCTCCTCTCCGCGAGCCTCGCCCTGGTGGGCTGCGGCGGCGTCGATCCGAGCCGCCCTCCCGCGGGCGGAGGCGGTGGCCCATGCCTCGGGTCCGAGCTCCTCGCGTCGCTCTCGAAGGCGCGGGTGATGGTGGGATTCTCCGGCGACGATTCGGTCGCGAGCCAGGCGCCGTTCGACCTCCGCTACGTCTACATCTCCGGCGGGGTCTTCGACGGGTCAGCTCCCTGCACCTCCTGCGCAACGGGATGTACCGCCGCCGGGACCTCGTGCGCCAACAGCGGCCCCGGCTGCAGCTGGTGGGGCTGCTGGCAGTACGACCAGGACCCCCCCGGACAGTACGCGGTTGGCTTCGCCTCCACGGCCCGGGCGGCCCACGAGATCCCGATGTTCACCTACTACGAGCTGCTCCAGGCGAGCGGCGTGCCGGAGGGGGCGGCCGAGGTCACGTCGGCAGCCACGAGCCAGGCGTTCATGGCGCGGTACCTCGCCGACTGGCGCTTCCTCCTGCAAAAGGTGGGGACCTCCGTCGCCTTCCTGCACATCGAGCCCGACTTCTGGGGGTACGCCGAGCAGGCGGGGGACGACCCGCACGCGCTGCCGGCGGCGGTGGCGAAGGCCAACCCGACCGACTGCGCCGCCGCGGAGGACAGCATCGCTGGCCTGGGCCGCTGCATGATCGCGATGGCCCGCACCTACGCGCCCAACGCCAAGGTCGGCCTTCATGCGTCCGGTTGGGGGACGAAGGTCGACGTCCTCGACAACAAGGACCCGTCCCTCGACGTGGCCGGCCAGGCCGCGAAGCTGGGCGCGTTCCTCAAGGCCTGCGGTGCCGACGGCGGCGACTTCGTGGCTGCCGACATGAGCGATCGAGACGCCGGGACCCGGAACAACTGGTACGACCCCACCAACGCCACGCTGCCGAACTTCCACCAGGCCTTCGCCTGGGCGAAAGGGGTCGCCGAGGCGGTGGGGAGGCCGGTCCTCTGGTGGCAGATCCCGCTCGGCAATCCGTCGCTCGCCCCCGCCAACCAGGACAACCGGGTGGACTACCTGCTGACCCACGCCGGCGAGGTCGCGGCGGCTCACGGGGTGGGACTGGCGTTCGGCGCCGGAGCGGCGGGCCAGGCCACGCCCACCACCGACAACGGGAACTTCGTGGCGCGCTCCAAGGCGTACTACGCGACCGGCGGGCAGGCGCTCTGCCAATGACCACCCTGCGGCTGTCATGACCCCAGGCAGTAGGGTATCCTTCGCGCCTTCCCGGGGAGACGCAGGAGCGCCGCATGCTGGTCGTGATGAAGCCCAACGCGTCGCAGTCGGAAGTCGACGCGGTCGTCGCCAAGATCCGCTCGCTCGGGCTCGTCCCGCACGCCATCCCCGGGGCACAGCGCGTCGCCATCGGCATCACCGGCAACAGGGGAGCGCTCGACCCGGCGCTGTTCGAGGGCCTACCTGGCGTGCGCGACGCCATTCGCGTGTCGCAGCCGTTCAAGCTCGTCTCCCGCGAGGTCAAGACCGAGGACACCGTCATCGACGTCGGCGGCGCCTCGATCGGAGGGCCCCGCATCGCCGTGATCGCCGGGCCCTGCTCGGTCGAGTCGGAGGAGCAGGTCCTCGAGGCGGCCGAGGCGGTGAAGCGCGCCGGCGCGACCTTCCTGCGCGGTGGCGCCTACAAGCCCCGCACCAGCCCATACGAGTTCCAGGGGCTCGGCGAGGAGGGACTGAAGCTGCTCGCGCTGGCCCGAGAGCGCACCGGCCTCAAGATCGTCACCGAGGCGATGGACGCCGAGACGCTGCAGATGGTGGCGGAGTACGCCGACGTCGTGCAGATCGGCGCCCGCAACATGCAGAACTTCTCGCTGCTGAAGCAGCTCGGCCGTGTCGCGAAGCCCGTGCTCCTCAAGCGCGGCCCGGCGGCGACCGTGCGCGAGTTCCTGATGGCGGCGGAGTACGTGGTGGCCCACGGCAACCTGCGCGTCGCGCTGTGCGAGCGAGGCATCCGCACGTTCGAGACCGCCACCCGCAATACCCTCGACCTGAACGCGGTGCCGCTTCTCAAGTCGCTCACCCACCTCCCCGTGATCGTGGACCCGTCGCACGGCATCGGGCTTCGCGCCTTCGTCCCGGCGATGGCCCGGGCCGGCATCGCGGCCGGAGCCGACGGCCTCATCGTCGAGGTCCACCCCTGCCCGGAGAAGGCGCTCTCCGACGGGCAGCAGTCGCTGACCCCGGCCGAGTTCGCGGGCCTCATGGACCAGGTGAGGGTGATCGCCGGAGCGGTCGGCCGCCCCTTCTAGTCCCGACGCCCTTTCCCATCGCGAGAGACGAGGAGACCCGATGTTCATCGCAATGAAGCCCCACGCCACCGAGGCCGAGTTCGAGGCGGTGGTCGACAGGGTCAAGTCGATGGGGCTCACCCCGCACCCGATCGCCGGCACCGAGCGCAGGGTGGTCGCCGTCGTCGGCAACACCGGCAGCGTCGACCCCGACGACTTCGCCATGTTGCCCGGCGTGGCCGAGGCGCTGCGCGTCTCCCAGCCCTTCAAGCTCGTCTCGCGAGAGGTGAAGGACGAGGATACCGTCCTCGACGTCGGCGGCACCCGGGTGGGCGGCAAGGGCATCGTGGTGATGGCCGGACCTTGCTCGGTGGAGTCGGAGGAGCAGATCCTCGCCACCGCCGAGGCGGTGAAGAGGGCGGGCGCCTCGTTCCTCCGCGGCGGCGCCTACAAGCCGCGCACCAGCCCCTACGAGTTCCAGGGTCTGCGCGAGGAAGGGCTTGAAGCTGCTGGCCCTCGCGCGCGAGCGCACCGGTCTCAAGGTGATCACCGAGGTGATGAGCACCGAGACGGTGCCGCTCGTGGCCGAGTACGCCGACGTGCTCCAGGTCGGTGCCCGCAACATGCAGAACTACGCGCTCCTGGAGCGTCTCGGGCAGGTGAAGGTCCCGGTGATGCTGAAGCGCGGCCTGTCCGGCACCATCCGCGAGTGGCTCATGGCGGCGGAGTACATCGTGTCGAAGGGCAATCCCAACGTCATGCTGTGCGAGCGCGGCATCCGCACCTTCGAGACCATGACGCGCAACACGCTCGACATCAACGCCATCCCGGTGGTGAAGGCGCTGTCCCACCTCCCCGTCATCGTCGACCCTTCCCATGGAATCGGGCTTCGCAAGCACGTGCCGGCCATCGCGCGGGCCGCCGTCGCCGCCGGCGCCGACGGCATCATCATCGAGGTCCACCCGAAGCCGGAGAAGGCGCTCTCCGACGGCCACCAGTCGCTCGACTTCCCGGAGTTCGAGGAGCTGATGAGGCAGGTCCGCGTCATCGCCCTCGCCATCGGCCGCCCGGTGATGTGAGGTTCAGCGCCGGAGGGCCCTTCGCAGCGACGCCACGAAGCTGCGGACCCGGGCGGCCCGGGCCCGGCGCGTGCCGCCGCGCGCGATCCGCTCGACGATGGCGCTGCCCACCACCACTCCGTCGGCGATCCGCCCGACCTCACGCGCCATCGCGGGCGTTGCCACGCCGAAGCCGACCACCACCGGCACGGCGCTGCGGGCGCGGACGGCGGCCACCTTGCGGCCGAGGTCGTCGGGCAGCGAGCTTCGCGCCCCGGTGACGCCGGTGACCGACACGAAGTAGACGAATCCGGTGGACGCCTCGCAGGCGCCGGCCACGCGTCCCTCGGTGGACGTGGGAGCGAGCAGGAACACCGTGCCCACGCCGTGCAGCGCGGCCAGCCGGCGGAACTCGCCCGCCTCCTCCGGTGGCAGGTCCGGGAGGATGACGGCGTCCACCCCGGCGGCGGCGCAGCCCGCGAGGAAGCGCGCCTCGCCATAGGCGAGGACGGGGTTCAGGTAGCCCATGAGCGCGATGGCCGCGGTGGTCTGGCGGCGCAACGAGGCGGCGAGCTCGAGGCACTGCGCCACGCCGGTGCCGGCCCGCAGCGCCCTCTCGCCGGCCGCCTGGATGGTCTTGCCGTCGGCGATGGGGTCGGAGAAGGGCATCCCGATCTCGAGCACGTCGGCGCCTCCCTCCGCGCAGGCGAGAGCCGCGGCGCGCGAGGTGGCGAGGTCCGGGTCCCCGGCCATGACGTAGGTCACGAGCGCCGCGTGGCCGCGCCCGCGGGCGGCCCGGAACGCCTCCTGGATGCGGTCGACCCCCGTGCTCACCGCTTCCCCCGGCGGGCGAGGCGCGCGGCCTTCGGTCCGCGGGGCCGCTTGGGCGCGGGGCGGGCGGGAGCCGCCCTGCGCGCCTTCGCCGCCGGCGCGCGGGCCGCGAGCGCTCGCCTCACGTGCTCCACGTCCTTGTCGCCGCGGCCGGAGACGTTCACGATCATGAGGCCGTCCGGCCCCAGGTCGCGGCCGAGCGCCAGCGCGGCCGAGACGGCGTGCGCCGTCTCCAGGGCCGGGATGATGCCCTCGGTCCGCGCCAGGTACTGCAGCGCCTCGAGCGCCTCCCCGTCGGTGGCCTGCATGAGGGTGAGCCGCCCCTCGTCCTTCAGCCAGGACAGCTCCGGCCCCACCCCGGGGTAGTCGAGGCCGGCGCTGATGGAATGGGCCTCGGCGATCTGCCCGTCCGGGGTCTGGAGCACGTAGCTCAGGGAACCGTGGAGCACGCCGGGTCGACCGCGCGCGAGCGGAGCCCCGTGCTTCCCGGTGTCGAGCCCGAGCCCGGCCGCCTCGACGCCCACGAGTGCCACCGAGGCGTCGTCGAGGAAGGCGCTGAAGATCCCCATGGCGTTGGAGCCACCGCCGACGCACGCCACCACCGCGTCGGGCAGCCGGCCCGCGAGCGCCAGCACCTGGGACCGGGCCTCCCCCCCGATGACCGATTGGAAGTCGCGCACCATGGCCGGGTACGGGTGCGGGCCGGCCACCGATCCGATGATGTAGTGGGTGTCGCGGACGTTCGTCACCCAGTCGCGGATGGCCTCGTTCATCGCGTCCTTCAGCGTCCGGGATCCGGCCTCCACGGCGACCACCCGGGCGCCCATGAGCTGCATGCGAAAGACGTTCAGCGCCTGGCGCTCCACGTCGAGCGCGCCCATGTAGACGTCGCAGGGGAGCCCGAAGATCGCGGCAGCGGTGGCGGTGGCGACGCCGTGCTGCCCTGCCCCGGTCTCTGCGATGATGCGCCCCTTCCCCATTCGCCGGGCGAGCAGCACCTGGCCGAGGGTGTTGTTGATCTTGTGGGCGCCGGTGTGGCAGAGGTCCTCGCGCTTCAGGAGGACGCGGCACCCGCCCACGTCCGCGGACATCCGCGGCGCGTCCCCGAGCGGGGTGGGGCGGCCCGCGAAGCGAGTGAGCAGGCCGGTCAGCTCCTCGCGGAAGCGGCCGTCCTCCCGGGCCTCGAGCCAGGCGGCCTCGAGCTCGTCGAGGGCGGGTACCAGGGTCTCCGGCACGAAGCGGCCGCCGTAGGGGCCGAAGTGGCCCCGGGCGTCGGGGAGTCCCATGTTCAGGCGGCCCCCCGCGCGGCGGCGACGAAGCGCGCCATGCGGACGGGATCCTTCTCGCCCGGTGCTGACTCGACCCCGCTCGCCACGTCGACGGCGTAGGGGTGCAAGGCGGCGATGGCCTCGGCGACGTTCTCCGGCGTGAGGCCGCCGGCGAGGATCACTGGCGCCACCTCAGAGACCCCCTCGGCGAGCGACCAGTCGAACGGCACGCCGGTCCCGCCGAACCCCCGCGAGGGCGTGTCGAGCAGGAAGGCCGAAACCTCGTAGGAGAGCAGGCTCGACAAGGTCCTCACCTGGTCGACGGCGATGGCCTTCACGACCGGGAGGGGGAGGCGCGCGCAGAGCTCGGGCGACTCGTCGCCGTGGAGCTGGAAGACCTGGATGCCTGACTCGGCGGCGATGGCCCGCAGCTCGGCTTCCGACTGGTTGACGAAGACGCCGACCGTGGTCACGAACGGGCGCAGCTGGGCGATGATCGCAGCGGCCGCCACCGGCGTGATGTAGCGCTTCGAGTCCCGCCAGAAGTTGAAGCCGAGCGCGTCGGCCCCGAGGCGTACCGCCTCGAGCGCGTCCTCCGCGCGGGTGATGCCGCAGATCTTGATCCGAACCTGGCTCAACGGATTCCTCCGGGCGGTGAGCCGCCCCGCCGGAACTGTACACCCATCCGGCGATCCCCTCATCCGGCAGCGACGAGCGCTCGCAGGAGCGCGCCGGGGTCCGTCGCGCGCACCAGGGCCTCGCCCACGAGGAAGTTGGCGGCGCCGGTTGCCCGCAGGCGCCGCACCTCGTCCGGGCCGCGGATGCCGCTCTCCGAGACCCCGATGACGCCCGCGGGCAGCCCCGGGAGGACCCGCTCGCTCGCCGCCAGGTCGACGCAGAAGGTGCGCAGGTCCCGGTTGTTGACTCCCACGATCCGGGCCCCGGCGGCGAGCGCCACCTCCGCCTCCGCCTCACCGTGGACCTCCACCAGCGCGGAGAGCCCGAGGTCGGCGCAGTCGGCGAGCCGCCTTCGGAGCGCGTCCCCCGGGAGGGCCGCGACGATGAGCAGGGCGGCGTCGGCGCCGAAGGCGCGCGCCTCGAGGAGCTGATAGCGCTCCAGGATGAAGTCCTTGCGGAGCACCGGCACGCCGACCGCCGCACGCACCTCGGCCAGGTCGGCCAGCGAGCCGCCGAACCCCGGCCCGTCCGTCAGCACCGACACGGCCGCAGCGCCGCCGGCGGCGTAGCGGGCCGCCTGGGCCGGCGCGTCGAGGGCGGCGGAGATGGCGCCGGCTGACGGGCTCGCCCGCTTGACCTCGGCGACGATCCGCACCGGGCCGCCCCTCGGCGAGAGCGCCGCGGCGAGGCTCCGCGGGGGCGGGGTGGCGAGAGCGCGCGCGGCGAGCTCCGGCTCCGCGAGCGCCGCGCGGCTCGCCGCGACCTCGCGGGCCTTGCGCTCCAGGATCCCGGCGAGAACGGTCACGGCGCCCGGCTCGCTACCACGAGGAGATCGAGCTTCTCTCGCGCTGCGCCGCGGTCGATGGCATCCGCGGCGAGCCGGGTTCCGGAGCGGAGGTCGGGGACGGCCCCGGCGGCCACCAGGGCGGCGGCGGCGTTCGCCAGGACGGCGTCTCGCGGGCCTCCCTTCTGACCCCCGAGGACGTCGCGGGCGACCGCGGCGTTGTGGGCGGCGTCGCCTCCGGCGATGGCGCTCTCTGGCCAGCGGGAGAGCCCGAGCTCCTCCGGCGTGATGGTGAACAGCTCGACCCGCCCGTCGCGAACGTCGGCGACGTTCGTGGTCCCGGTGACGGCGATCTCGTCGAGCCCCTCGCCGTGGACGACGAAGGCACGCGCCGCGCCCAGGGCGGCGAGCACGCCCCCGATGACCGGGACCCAGCGCGGTTCGTAGACGCCCATCACCTGGTGCCGGGCGCCGGCCGGGTTCGCGAGCGGCCCGAGAAGGTTGAACACGGTGCGGATGGCGAGCTCGCGGCGCATGCCCGCCACGGCCTTGAAGGCCGGGTGAAGCCTCGGCGCGAAGAGGAAGCCGATGCCCACCTCCGCGATGCACCGCTCCACCCGCTCCTTGGGCGCCTCGACCTCGACCCCGAGGGCGGCGAGGACGTCCGCGGAGCCGCAACGGGACGAGACCGACCGGTTCCCGTGCTTGGCGACGGTCACCCCGGCACCCGCCACCGCGAACGCAGCGGTGGTGCTGATGTTGAAGGTGTTGCGCCCGTCGCCGCCGGTCCCGCAGGTATCGACGAACACCTCGCGGTCGACGCGCACGTGGTCGGCGCGGGCTCGCATCACCTGGGCTGCGCCCGCGATCTCATCGATGGTCTCCCCCTTGAGCCGGAGCGCCGCGAGGAAGGCTCCCACCTGGGCTGGGGTGGTGCCCCCGTCGGCGACCTCCTCCATCACCGCCGCCATCTCGGCGCGGGAGAGGTCTCGGCGGTCGACGAGCGCCGCGATGGCCTGCTGGATCACCTCGCCCCCCGCGCCCGGCTGGCGGCGCGCCCGGGCCGGCGCTCTGGCGAGCCCGTCCTGGCTCGCCGGGATTCCAGGCGCTGCAGCCAGTTGGCGAGCAGCGCCTTGCCGTGCTCGGTCAGCACCGACTCGGGGTGGAACTGGACGCCCTCCACGTCGAGCCGCCGATGGGCGAGGCCCATGATCTCCCCCTCCCGGGTCCAGGCCGTGATGCGGAGCACTGCCGGGAGGCTCCCGCGCTCCACCACCAGCGAGTGGTAGCGGCCAGCCATGAACGGCGACGGGAGGCCGGCGTAGATGCCGCGCCCGCGGTGCAGGACCGCGCTCGCCTTTCCGTGGACGATCCGGGCGTTGCGCACGACCCGCCCGCCGAAGGCCTGGCCGATGGCCTGGTGGCCGAGGCACACTCCGAGCACGGGAATCTCGGCGGAGAGCTCCCGGATCGCGGCCAGGCTCACGCCGGCCTCGGAGGGCGTGCAGGGGCCGGGCGAGATGACGAGCCCGTCCGGGCGGAGCTCCCGGATTCCTGCTACGTCGATCTGGTCGTTGCGGAAGACGTCCACCTCGGCCCCCAGCTCGCCCAGGTACTGCACCAGGTTGAAGGTGAACGAGTCGTAGTTGTCGACGAGGGCGAGGCGGGCCTTCATCGGTGCCCTCCCCGGCGGCGCGTCCGCCGCGCCCTGCCCACGGGCCTCGCCACCCCGTCCAGGGTCTTCGACTCGGCCTGCGCCACGGCCGTGAAGAGCGCCCGGGCCTTGTTCACCGTCTCCTGGTACTCCGCCGCCGGCTTCGAGTCGTAGACGAGCCCTGCGCCCGCCTGGACGGAGATCCGCCGGCCGGACTGCATCAGCGTGCGGATGGCGATGCACATCTCCATGTCGCCGCCGCGGTCGAAGTAGCCGACCGCGCCCGCGTACGGCCCGCGGCGCGCCGGCTCGAGCTCGTCGATGATCTCCATGGCGCGAACCTTGGGCGAGCCCGTGACGGTGCCCGCCGGGAAGGACGCCCGGAGCACGTCGACCGCGGAGAGGCCCTCCTTGAGGCGCCCCTTCACCTCGGAGACGAGGTGCATCACGTGCGAGTAGCGCTCGACGGTCTTGAGCTGAGTGACCCGGACGGTGCCGATCTCGCTCACCCGCCCGACGTCGTTTCGGCCAAGGTCCACGAGCATGACGTGCTCGGCGTTCTCCTTCGGGTCGGCCCGCAGTTCCTGCTCCAGTCGGAGGTCCTCGGCGGGGTCCTTGCCGCGCTTGCGGGTGCCGGCGATGGGCCGCAGCGTGACCTCGCCGTCCTCCAGCTTCACGAGCGTCTCCGGGGAGCTGCCGACGAGCGCCCGCGACCCGGACTGGAGGTAGAACAGGTACGGCGACGGGTTCACGCGGCGCAGTGCCCGGTAGACCTCGAAGGGCGGCACGCTCACGTTCGCGTCGAAGCGCTGCGAGAGCACGATCTGCTGGCAGTCGCCGGCCTTCACGTATTCCTGCGCCTGGCGAACGCGGGCCTCGAACTCGCGCCGGCTCGTGCGGGGCCGCAGGTCGGCGGGGTGCCCCGCGGGTGGCGTGCGGCGGTCCCGCAGGGGTCGGCCCAGGGCGCTGAGAGTGGCGCCAATGCGCACCAGCGCCCCGTGGTAGAGGGCCCGCGGGTCGTCGCCGGGCTCGCACCGCGCCTCCACCATGACGTGCAGCGAGTGGCGCAGGTTGTCGAAGGCGACCACCTCGTCGAAGTCCATGAAGAGCGCGTCGGGGAATCCGAGCTCGTCCGGCCGGGCGATGGGGACCCTCGGCTCGAAGAGCTGCACCGCGTCGTAGGAGAGGTAGCCCACGAGACCGCCGGCGAGCCGCGGCGTGCCGGGCACCCGGACCGCCTGGTGGGTGGAGAGCTCGCGCCGAACCCGCTCGACGGGGTCGCCCGGTTGTCCGTGGCGCCAGGTCAGAACGCTCCGTGGCCCGGCCCCCAGGAACGAGAAGCGCGCCGAGCGCTCGCCCCCCTCCACCGACTCGAGAAGGAACGCGTGGCGCTGGCCGCGGGAGATCTTGAGGAAGGCGGAGACCGGCGTCTCCGTGTCCGCCTCGACCTCGACGCGGACAGGGACAGCCCGGCCGGGCCGGCAGAGCTTCTGGAAGGTGTCGAGGTCGGGCTGCGCGGTCAGCTGGCTAGCGCCAAAGAAGCACCGTCATGCGACGATCCGCCGGGAGGGGCCGGCGACCTCCTCGACGTCCTTTGCCACGATGCGGTTGCGCGCGTCGACGAGGACGACGGACGGTCGATGGGTCTTCGCCTCCGACTCCTCCATCTCCGCGAAGGTCGCCAGGATCACCATGTCGCCGGGCTTGTTCAGGTGGGCCGCTGCCCCGTTGATGCAGATCTCGCCGCTGCCGCGCTTGCCCTTGATGGCGTAGGTCTGCAGCCGGGTCCCCCGGGTGATGTTCCAGACGTGGACCGCCTCGTATTCCCAGATGCCGGCGGCGTCCATGAGGTCCTCGTCGATGGTGATCGACCCCTCGTAGTCGAGGTCGGCGTGCGTCACCGTGGCCCGGTGGACCTTGGACTTGAAGAATGTCCGGCGCATCTGATGATAAATATCCGCTCCCCAGGCGGGGATCAAGGAGTCCCCGACCTACCCCTCCTCCCGATGTCCGCGGAGCCCCCCCATGACGCGCCCCCTGCCGACCGCAGCCCTGGCCCTGACGCTCGCTGCCTGCGCCTCGGCACCCCCCGTCCCGGCACCAGGGGACAGCGAGGCGGCCATCCGTCCGGACGAGCTCCGGGCGGACGTGGTGTGGCTCTCCGCCCCCGAGCGCACCGGCCGGGGAGTCGGGACCCCGGGCAACGAGGCGGCGGCCGGGTTCATCGCCGAGAGGATGAGGGCGCTCGGTCTCGCACCGGCGTTCCCCGACGGGTACCTGCAGCCCTTCCAGGCGCCGGTTGGCGTGGCCCTCAAGGGCAACAACGAGCTCGCGCTGCGGGGCAAGGTGCTCCCGCTCGGGCAGGCCTGGCAACCATTTACGTTTAGTGACAGCGGGGCCGCGAGCGCCGACGTGGTCTGGGTCGGCTACGGCATCACCGCGCCCGAGCTCTCGTACGACGACTACGCCGGGGTGGACGTGAAGGGGAAGGTGGTGCTCGTCGCCGGGCACTTCCCGCGCGAGTCCGACCCTGGCTCCCCGTTCCGGTCCCCGCGCGCCTTCCAGTACGGGGAGTGGCGTTACAAGGCCATGAACGCCCGCGACCACGGGGCGGTGGCCGTGCTGGAGGTGCGCGACGATTGGCAACACGACGCGTCGGACGCGCTCAGGCCCTTCGGCGGCTCGGCGTCCTCGGCCGCCGGGATCCTGGCCGCGCGCGTGCTGGCAACCGCGCTGGCGACGGCAGGCGTCGACGCCGCGGCGCTCGCCCGGCCCGGCCAGGAGGACGGCAAGCCGCACCCGCGCGCCCTGGGCGTACCGGCGCGTCTCCAGGTCGGCATCGAGCAGGAGCGGGCCCGCACCGCCAACGTGGTGGGGCTCATCCGGGGCAGCGACCCCGCGCTCGCCGAGGAGTGCGTGGTCGTCGGCGCCCACTACGATCACCTGGGGTTCGGGGGAGAGAACTCGCTCGCGCCCGACCAGGTTGTCGTGCACCCGGGCGCCGACGACAACGCGAGCGGCGTCGCTGCCCTGCTCGGCGTCGCGAAGGCCCTCGCCTCCGGGCCGCCGCTCCGGAGAACGGTGGTCTTCGCCGCCTTCACCGGCGAGGAGATGGGCCTGCTCGGCTCGGCGCAGTTCGTCAAGGCTCCGGCGCCGGCCTGCCCGCCAGAGCGGACGCAGCTCATGGTGAACCTCGACATGGTGGGCCGGCCGCAGCAGGGAAGGGTGTTCGTCGAGGGCGTGGACACCGCCCGCGGCTTTCGCGCCTGGGTTGCGGCGCTCGACGCGCGCCCGCCGTCGCTCCCGCTCACCCTCGCGTTCGTCGGCGACGGCTACGGGCCGTCCGACCACACGAGCTTCTATGCCAGGGGGGTGCCGGTCCTCTACCTCTTCACCGGGGCGCACACCGACTACCACCGGCCGACCGACACGGCCGACAAGATCGATCCGGCGGGGCTCGCGGCGGTGGCGCGCCTGGCGAGGCGCGCCGTCGAGTCGGCGGCCGACGCGCCCTACCGCATCGAGGTGGTGAAGGCGCCGCCACCGCCGGGGCAGGGCGGGGGCAGCGGGGAGGGCCGCGGCTACGGCGCCTACCTCGGCACCATCCCGGACTTCGGCGAGCGCACCGAGCCGGGGGTGCTGCTCACCGGCGTTCGCCCGGGAAGCCCGGCGGAGAAGGCTGGCATCGGGTCGGGCGACGTCGTCCTCCAGGTGGGCGGCCGCAGGATCCTGAACCTGCAGGACCTCACCTACGCGCTTCGCTCCTTCCGCCCAGGCGACCCGGTCGAGGTCGTCTGGTCCCACGGGGCCGACCGCAGGACCGCCACCGTGGTCCTCGGGGAGCGGAAGTAGTGCCGTCGGCGCACGCCGCCCGGCGCCTCGCGATCCTGGCTTCGGCCCGGGTCGCCGGCCCGGCCTTCGCGCGCATCGACCCGGCGCGGCTGCGCTTCCACCTCGGGACCTCGCTCGCGGACCTCCGTGTCCCGGTGCAGGTGGCCCCCGACGCGTCCGCGATCGTCCGCGCGGCGGCCGACCAGATCGGGCTGCTGCTCTCCACCCACCACAAGCATTTCGTCTCCGGCGACGAGCTCGACCGGCTCTACCTCCGCGAGGACTTCGCGGCGCTGCCGCGCGTCGAGGACGCTCTCGGTGCGGTCCTCGGCGGGCCCGACCTCCGCGCTGCGGTGCGCCTCGCGGCCCAGGCGCACCCGGCGCTTCCCGGCGGCGTGACCTGTGCCTGGATGGGCCCCGGGGGCAAGGGGCGCTCGCTGACGGCCCTCTGCATCGCGGTGCTCCGCGCGGCCTTCGCCGAGAGGTCCGTCCCCCTGGAGGGGGACGAGACGCCGCTCGTCGCGGTACTGGCGCTCTTCGGAGCGATTCAGGCGGCGGCCCCCGGCCTGCGGGAGGTTCTGCCCGGGGCGCCTCACGACCGCTACCTCCGGACGGCGGCCCTGACCGCGCTCTGGATCGCCGCCAGGACCGGCCTGGCGCGGGCCGTCCGGGACGCCGGCCTCGGTCCCGATGACGGCCTGGCGCTGCGCCTCGACGCGGCCCTCAACCCGGGGACGCTCGCGGGCGGGCGCGGGGCCGTGCTGGGAGGAGGCTCGACCCTCTACGGGCTCGAGCTCTCCGCAGGACTGCCGCGGGCGGACGAGATCGCGGCGCGGCTGGCCGCCGGCGCCGACCCGGACGCGGCCGTCGCCGACCTGGCCGCATCGCTCGCGACCGACGACGAGACCTCGAGGCGCGCCGAGGTGGCGGTGGCGGTGGGCCGGCTGCGCGAGGCGCTCGCGGCGGCGGTGGAGGGAGCAGAGGCGGCGCGCCAGGGCGATGCCGCCGCGGACCTCCGCGGGCTGCTCGCGGCCCCGGGCGCGCTCGCCGGCGCCGTGGGCGAGGAGGAGGGCCGCCGTGCGCTGGCGGCCCGAGCGCAGCAGGCGCTCGCCCGCACCGCATCCGGGGAGGCGGCCGCGGCTCTCGAGGTCGCGGTGCGCGGCCTGCGCTCCTGGCGCCCCCGCGAGCCCGCCGCCGGATTCGGGTTGCGGCGGGAGCAGGCGCGGGCCGAGTACGCGGCTGCGGCGGCCGCCCTGCTCGCCGACATGGCGCTCGAGCGGCTCTTCCAGCCGGCCCGCCGCGCCATCACGGTCCGGACCGGCGAGGAGGCCGAGGGCGGCGCGGAGGCCGAGTGGGAGGCCGGTCGGCTCTACCGGGTCTCCGCCCGTTCCGGGCCCGTCCTGGGGTCGAGGCGGGAGCGCCCCATCGCGCACCTCTTCGCCGACGTGAAGGACTTCACCCGGCGAACGGGCCTGCTCGGGCAGGCGGCCATGGCGGAGTTCCTCCGGCGCGAGTTCTACGTGCCCATCCTCGCCGCCGCGAAGGAACGCTTCGGCGGGATGCAGCACCTCTCCGACCGGGGCGGCGTCACGGTGAACAACCTCCTCGGCGACGCCATCTCGCTCTCCGGCGAGATCGAGGCGCTGGTGGCGCTCGCCATGGAGATCCGGAGGCTGCTCGTCGCCTACGAGATGCGGCTGGCGCGCGAGGTGAGCGGGGAGGCGGTGGTGGGCCGGGTGGCCGCGCTCGAGCAGGGCTTTCGCGTGCAGATCGACCGGGCCCGCCGGGGGCGGGTGGAGGCCGAGGCCGAGCTCGGGGCCGCCCTGCCCGGAAGCGCGAGGCGCGCGGACGCCCAGCAGCGGGCGGCGTTCCACGCCGCCGCCGAGGCCCGCCTCGACGCGGAGCGCGAGCGCGCCGTGGCGCGGGCCCAGGGCGAGGGGCTCGAGGCCGGTGTGTTCGTCAGCTTCGGCCCGGCGCCGCTCGTCGTGACCATCGAGGACGAGGTGTTCGGCCGGAACCGCGTCGCCATCGCCGAGAAGATCAACGAGTCGGCCCGGGGAACCGCGCGGGCACCCGCGGCGCGAGCGCGCGCGGACCGCATGCTCGAGGCGGAGCGCGCCGCGCGCGGGATCCCGGACCTACAGCACGCCTGGAGCGTCTTCATCGGCCAGCCGCTCTCCCTCTCCATCCAGCCTGGCGCCGAGGCCGCGGCCCTGCGCGCGGCCCGGGAAGGCGACATCGCCGGCGCGATGCGGGCCTTGGCGGTTCCGGTGCGGGAGGCGCTCGAGGCGGCGGCGCGCGCCGGGGACGAGGGCACGGGCGATGTCTACAACGCGGGAGCGGCGCTGTCGGAGGAGGCCCTCGCCGCCTTCCTGGAGGCCGTGTCGCGGACGCGCACGGTGCGCAGGGTCGAGCTCGAGGCGCGCGACATCCCCGAGGAGCTCGCCCGTCGCCACTGGTTCGGCGCCGGCCCGGAGAGCCTGGTCGTCACCTTCCACCTCGACGGGCGGCCGGCCGAGCTGTTCCGCCGCGTCGGCCGCGCCTGGTTCAAGGGGCTCGGCGAGGTCCCGGTTTGGGAGCTCGCCGCGGACGTCGGGGCGCCGGCGGCGCTCTTCCGGGCGATGCGGGAGCGCTGGCTTGGCAGCGCCCGGGCCGGAGGCCCGGGCGCTCCCTGATGCGCGAGCGCCGCCGCGCGGTCAGTGCCCGGCCGCCTTGACGTTCGCCTCGCAGATGCGGTCGTAGAAGGCCCCGTCGACCTTCACCCCCTGCTTCTGCAGCTGGTCGGCCTTGGCGAGCTCCTCGTCCACCATCTTCTTGAAGTTCTCGTAGGGCTGCGCGCCGACGATCTGCCGGCAGTTCACGAAGAGCGTCGGGGTCCCGTTGGCGCCCACCCTGGCGCCGAGGCGCGAGTCCTCCTCGATGCGCGCGCGCGTCTTCTCGGCCGAGGCGGACGCCTGGAACTTCTTCGGGTCGAGCCCGATCTTCGCGGCCCACTGGTCGTACTGGGACGGGGAGAGCGTCTGCTGGTTCTCGAAGAGGAGGTCGTGCATCTGCCAGAACTTCCCCTGCTCGCGAGCCGCCTCGGCGGCGGCCGCCGCCGGCATGGCCTGCGGGTGGAAGGGGAGCGGCTGGTGCTTCCAGACGACGCGGACGTCGTTGGGGTAGGCGGTCTCGAGCTGCTTCAGCGTCGGGTTGACCCGGCTGCAGAACGGGCACTGGAAGTCGGAGAACTCGACCACCGTGACCTTGGCGTGCTTCGCGCCCTTCACGGGATCGTCGGGCCGGAAGTCCACCTTGGAGGCGGCCGGTGGGGGCGGAGGCGGGGGAGGCTGGGGCGCGGCCTGGCCGCCGGGCAGCATCACCGGGGCGCTCGCGCCCTTCTCGATGATGCGGACGTAGAGGTCCTGGGCCGGTACGCCGGACTTCACCATCTCCTCGGCCTTCTTCAGCTCCTCGTCCACGACCGCCTTGAATACCTCCAGGGGGACCGCGCCTACCACCTTGCGCCCGTTGATGAAGAAGGCGGGAGTGCCGCTCGCGCCCACGCCGTTCACGAGCGCCTGGTCGCGCTTGATGCGCTGCTCGTAGCGCTGCTCGTCGAGCGCCTTGCGGAACGCTGCCATGTCGAGGCCCAGGTCCTGGGCGGCCTTCTCGAGCGCGGGCCGGTCGAGGTTCGGGTTCGAGTCGAAGAGCTTGTCGTGCATCGCCCAGAACTTGGCCGCGCCGCCCTGGGCCCGCGCCTCCTCCGCCGCCACCGCCGACGGCATGGCCTTGGGGTGGAACGGAAGCGGGTTGTGCTTGAAGACGAAGCGAAGCTTGCCGGGGTAGGCCTCCTCGAGCTGCTTGATCGTCGGCCCGACCCGCTTGCAGAACGGGCACTCGAAGTCCGACGACTCGACGATGGTGATGAGGGCGTCGGACGGGCCCTTCGTCGGGGAGTCGTCGACCGGGACCTTGTAGATCGCCTTCGGGTCCTCCTGCTGCGGGCGCTGCTGCGGCTGAGGCTGCTGGCGGCCGTAGCGCTCGGAGACCCCCTTCAGCACCTGGTACTTCAGGCTGTCGCTCAGGCCGGCGAGGGTGCCCGGGGGCAGGTCGGTCTCGCGGACCGAGCCTCCCGGGAGGTCGGAGGGCTTCTTGCCGACCGGCCCGCCGCCGCCCGACATGCGGTCGCCCGCGATGCCGAGGACGAGGCCCACGATGAATGCGACGATCCAGCTCGTGTGCTTCATGATTTGTGCTCCCGCGGTGATGCGGCCGCTCGACGGAGCGGCTCCTTGTCTAGAAGCTGAAGAAGGCGCCCGCGCGGACCATCAGCGGGACTCCGGCGCCCGCGACGAGCGGGATGCCGGTGTCGCCCTCGGCGAAGAACCCCAGCGTGTCGGAGACGCGCAGCTCGAACCCGCCGCCGAGCAGGAACCAGCGCCATTCCAGGTAACCGATCTGGGTGGCGACGTCCACCGCGGCGCGAAGGTAGAAGGGCGTGCCCGGGATGGCCCAGTGCAGGCCGGGCCGCATGGCGAAGTAGGTCCCGGGCGCCATGCCGAGGACGAGCGAGAATTCCGGCGAGAGGCCGAGGGCGAAGTAATAGCCGGCCGTCACCTCGAGCTCGAAGAGGCTCGGGGGCTCGTACTTGGACCCGACCCCGAGCTGGCCGCCGCCCCCCAGGTCGGCGGAGACCGTGAAGCCGAGCGGGTGCCGCTGGCCGTCCGCCGCGGGGTCGGCGCGTGTGGGACAGGGGGCCGCGGCCAGGAGGGCCAGGGCAGCGATCGGCAGGAACCGTCGGGTCGGTCGGCTCACCAGGTACGGGGGGTGCAAGGGGTTTCGAGGGTATCGCCCTGCCCCCCCTGCCGCAAGAAACGGCGCGAGCGGTTGCTCCCTTCCCGCCGGGCGCGATAAAGGGGTCCCGCGGATGGCCTCCCCGCCGCTGCCCACACCGGACCACACCCTGGACACCTCCGGGAC
This sequence comes from uncultured delta proteobacterium, assembly GCA_963754915.1. Classification (GTDB taxonomy): domain Bacteria; phylum Myxococcota; class Myxococcia; order Myxococcales; family Anaeromyxobacteraceae; genus DATJZG01. Next base: position 947,747 of record CAVWHZ010000016.1, read on the forward strand.
GCTCTGCCCCTATCCCATCGTCGAGACGGCCCGGGTCATGAGGCGCCTGCCCCCCGGGGCCGTGCTCTGCGTGGTCGCGACCGACGCCGGGATCCAGACCGACATGCCCATGTGGTGCCGCGCCACGCGCAACGAGCACCTCGGGACCTTTCGATTCGGCAGCGCCTGGAAGAGCTACGTGCGCAAGCGGCCGGAGTGAGCTAAATGCACGGCGCGCCCCCCCAACAGGCGCTCGGAAAGGCGGGATGTCCACGGGCAAGGTGAAGGCGATCGGCATGATCTCGGGCGGGCTCGACTCGACGCTCGCTCTCGCGCTCGTGAAGCGGCAGGGAATCGAGGTCAAGGCCGTCAACTTCTACACCGGCTTCTGCGTCACCGAGACGCAGCGACGCAAGGGCGGGCGGCCCGACGGCACCATGCCGCGCAACGAGGCCCTGCGCGCCGCGGCGGACCTCGAGGTGGAGATCGAGTACATCGACGTCTCCGACTCCGGCTATCTCGACGTCATCGTCAACCCGCGCTACGGGTACGGGGCGAACGCCAACCCCTGCGTCGACTGCCGGATCTTCATGATGCGTCGGGCCCGGGAGGTGATGGAGGCGGAGGGCGCCGCCTTCGTCTTCACCGGCGAGGTGCTGGGTCAGCGCCCGAAGAGCCAGCGCCGCGACACGCTGCGGATCATCGAGCGCCAGAGCGGGCTCGAGGGGAGGCTGCTCCGCCCGCTGTCGGCGCGGCTCCTCGAGCCGACCCTCCCCGAGCAGGAGGGGCTCATCGACCGGGCCGCAGCTGCTCGACATCCACGGGCGCTCGCGGCTCAGCGCAGATCGAGCTCGCGCGCGAGCTCGGGGTCTCCGACTGGCCGCAGCCTGCAGGCGGCTGCTGCTACCTCACCGACGAGGCTTTCTCGCGGAAGTTCTTCGACATCCTCGACGCGCGCGCGGAGGGCGGCGAGGAGCGGATCATCCGCAAGGACGACATCGTGCTCCTTTCCACGGGCCGCCACTTCCGGCTCTCGCCCCGCGCGAAGCTCATCGTCGGTCGTACGGAGGCCGAGAACGCGACGCTCGACGGCTACGGAGGAGGTCGCGCGCGGCTCGAGGCCCGCGACACCACCGGCCCGGTGGCACTCGTCGAGGGCGAGGCCACCTGGGAGGAGCGGGTCCTCGCGGCGCGCATCGTCGCGCGCTACGGCAAGGGAAAGGACCTTCCCCTCGTGGCGGTACAGTGGCAGGAAGAGGGCGTCGCCGAGACTTACGAGGTCGAGCCGGAGCGCGACGAGGCCCGCATCGAGTCGCTGCGGGTCTGAGGTCGTCAGAGCCCGCTCGCGGCGGCCGGACCTTGACAAGGTTTTCATCGCCAACCCCGCCAGGGTACGGCCGTTTGACAGGCCGGAAGCGCACGTCCTTGACGGGGCTCAAGCCCAGCGCGGCGCCAAACCGATACCTCTCAAGGCACGAGTGAGAGCGCCCGGCCGGCGCTACAGTGCTCGGGCAGCGTCTGTTTCTCGCGCCGCGGGGCCGTGGGCCGCGGCCCGACGAGGGCAAGATGGCAACCACCAAGTCGGCGAAGCGGGTCTACTCCTTCGGCGGTGGCAAGGCCGAGGGCAACAAGGACATGAAGGAGTTGCTCGGCGGCAAGGGCGCCGGCCTCGCGGAGATGAGCAACATCGGGATCCCGGTCCCGCCCGGATTCACCATCACCACCGAGGTGTGCACCGAGTTCTACCGGCGCGGAAAGCAGCTGCCGAAGGACCTCGTCCCGGAGATCCGCGCTGCCCTCGCCAAGGTCGAGGCGCTCGTCGGCAAGAAGTTCGGCGACCCGGAGAACCCGCTGCTCGTCTCCGTGCGCTCCGGCGCCCGCGTGTCCATGCCGGGCATGATGGACACGGTGCTGAACCTCGGCCTCGACGACCGCACCGTGCACGGCCTCGCACGTCGCGGGGGGACGAGCGGTTCGCCTGGGACAGCTACCGACGCTTCGTGGCGATGTTCGGGGACGTGGTGCTGGGGATGAAGCCCGAGCACAAGGAGGACCGCGACCCCTTCGAGCTCATCCTGGAGGCGAAGAAGCATCAGCTCGGCGTCAAGCTCGACTCGGACCTGCCGGTGGCGGCGCTGCTCGAGCTCGTGGGCGAGTTCAAGGCGGAGATCCTCCGCAGGAAAGGCATCTCGTTCCCCGACGACCCCATGGAGCAGCTGCTCATGGCGATCGACGCGGTGTTCCGGTCCTGGGAGAACGACCGCGCCAACGCCTACCGCCGGATGAACGGGATCCCCGGGGACTGGGGCACCGCGGTGAGCGTCCAGTCGATGGTCTTCGGCAACATGGGCGATGACTCCGGCACCGGCGTGGCATTCACGCGAAACCCCGCCACCGGCGAGAACGAGTTCTACGGCGAGTTCCTCGTCAACGCCCAGGGCGAGGACGTGGTGGCCGGCATCCGGACGCCGCAGAAGATCGCCGAGCTCGCGTCGCGCTTTCCGCAGATGGCGGCCGAACTCGAGCGCGTCCGCCACCGTCTCGAGCGCCACAACCGGGACATGCAGGACATCGAGTTCACCATCGAGCAGGGCAAGCTGTACGTGCTGCAGACGCGCACCGGAAAGCGGACCGGCCTGGCCGCCGTCCGCATCGCGGTGGACATGGCCACCGACAAGCTCATCACCATCGATGAGGCGCTGCTTCGCGTCGAGCCGATGGCGCTCAACCAGCTGCTCCGCCCCATCTTCGACTCCGCCCAATGGAAGCAGGCGGTGAAGGGCGGGCAGTACCTGGCGAAGGGGCTTCCGGCCGGCCCCGGCGCCGCCACCGGGCGCATCGTCTTCTTCGCCGGCGACGCCGAGGCAGTGGAAGAAGCGCGGAGAGACCGTGGTGCTCGTTCGCCACGAGACGAGCCCCGAGGACATCCGGGGCATGAACGCGGCGGTGGGCTTTCTCACCGCCTTCGGCGGCATGACCTCCCACGCGGCGCTCGTGGCGCGGCAGATGGGCAAGGTGGCGGTGGTGGGCTGCGATGCGCTCACCTTCGACTACAAGGCGCGCACGATGAAGGTCGAGACGCCCCAGGGGGCGAGGGTCCTGAACGAGGGCGACTGGATCTCGGTCGATGGCTCCACCGGCGAGGTGGTCGCGGGCGAAGTAAAGACGACGCCGTCCGAGGTGATGCAGGTCCTCATCGAGAAGACCCGCAAGCCCGAGGAAGCGCCCATCTACCAACAGTACGCCAAGCTGCTCGGCTGGGCCGACAAGGTCCGCCGGCTCCAGGTGCGGGCCAACGCGGACCAGCCCGACCAGGCCGAGGTGGCGGTTGCCTTCGGCGCGCAGGGCATCGGCCTGTGCCGCACCGAGCACATGTTCTTCGGGGCGGGCAAGATCGAGCCGATGCGCGAGATGATCGTGGCCGAGAACGAGGTCGAGCGTCGCGCCGCCCTCGGGAAGCTCCTGCCGCTGCAGCGGGCGGACTTCGCCGGCCTGTTCCGGGCCATGGGGTCGCGGCCGGTGACGATTCGGACCATCGACCCGCCCCTCCACGAGTTCCTCCCCCAGGACGACCCGGGCATCCTCGAGGTCTCCCGCGCGACCGGCAAGGACGTGGCGCGCATCCGCGCGCGCATCCACGACCTGCACGAGTCGAACCCCATGCTGGGCCACCGCGGTTGCCGCCTCGGCATCACCTACCCCGAGATCAGCGAGATGCAGGCCCGCGCCATCTTCGAGGCGGCCGTCGACGTCCACTCCGAGGGCATCGACGTGCACCCGGAGGTGATGATCCCGCTCGTCGGCACCAAGAGGGAGATCGACGACCAGGCCAAGGTGGTGCACGACATCGCCGCCAAGGTCTTCGCGGAGCGCGGCGAGAAGGTGAGCTACTCCGTCGGCACCATGATCGAGGTGCCCCGCGGAGCCCTCGCCGCGGCGGAGATCGCGCGGACCGCGGAGTTCTTCTCCTTCGGGACGAACGACCTCACCCAGACCACCTTCGGGCTGTCGCGCGACGACGTGGGGACCGTTCTCGCGAGCTACCTCGAGAAGGAGATCTACCCGGGCGACCCGTTCGTCACCATCGACCGCGACGGCGTGGGCGTCCTGATGCGCATCGCGGTGGCCGGCGGCCGCTCCACCCGGCCCCGCATGAAGATGGGCATCTGCGGGGAGCACGGCGGCGACCCGAGCTCGGTGGAGTTCTGCAACGAGATCGGGCTCGACTACGTTTCGGCCTCGCCGTACCGGCTGCCCATCGCGCGGCTGGCCGCCGCCCAGGCCGTGCTTCGCCAGGGTCAGGCCACGGCCCAGGCCGCGCGCAAGAAGGTGGAGGGCGTGGTCGGACAGCTGGAGCAGGGCGTCCGGACGCTCGAGAGGCGGGTCGAGAAGGGGGTCCGCCGCCTCGAGAGGCGCGTGGAGCGCGGCGTGAAGCAGATCGCGAAGGCCCTCGGCACGCCGCGGAGGAAGGCGGCGAGGCGCCCGCCGGTGGCGGCGAAGGCGCGAGCGCGCAAGGGGGCGCTGCCGCGGCGCGCCAAGCGAGCGCGCTAGGGCGCCGGGAGCGGGAAAGGGGCGAGGTTGTCCCACTCAGGGACCACCTCGGGTGAAGGGGTGCCTCCGGTCGTTTTTTGACGAGCCACCCCCAATCGGGCAGGATGGCGATACCGGGATGAATCGCCGCCGCCACGCCCCCTGGCTCCTCGTTGCATGTGGAGCCCTCTTCGTCTTCCTGGCGTTGCCGTGGCCGCTCGCGGCTTCCGGCGACGCGGCCCCCCGGCCGGAGCAGGCGAGGGCGCCCGCGACGAAACACGACGAGCTTCGGCTGGGGGAGCTGTGTCTCGACCCCGAGTCGGACCGGTACGTCGCTCCCATGGGCTCGGGGCGTGCCGTGCTGACGATGGTCCCGAAGGTCCAGGAGCGCATCGAGAAGCTGCTCACCGACTACCGGGTGCCGTGGGCCGCCGCCGTGCTCATCGAGCCCGCCACCGGGCGCGTGCTGGCGATGGCGGAGCACTCCCAGCGGGAGCCCGGGTCCCGCGGGCTCTCGCTGCAGGCGCGCGCCCCGGCGGCGAGCGTCTTCAAGATCGTGACGAGCGCGGCCCTCCTGCAGCGCGGTTTCGAGCCGGACGCCGAGGTCTGCTACCACGGCGGCCACCACCGCGTGCAGCGCAACAACCTCGCCGACGACCCGCGGCGCGACCGGAGCTGCCTGTCGCTCGCGTCCGCCCTCGGCCACAGCGCCAACGTGGTGTTCGCGAAGCTCGCCGACCGGGCGCTCAACGCGGAGCTCCTGCGCACCTCGGCGGAGAGCCTGCTCTTCAACACCTCCATCCCGTTCCCCCAGGCCGTGGAGATGTCGCGGGCGGACATCCCCGCCGACCCCTTCGCTCTCGCCACCACCGCCGCCGGCTTCGGGCCCGTCCGTCTCTCGCCGCTGCACGGCGCGCTGCTCGCCGCCATCGTCGCGAACGGAGGCGTCTTCGTCCCGCCCGACGTGATCGCCTCGGTGGACGGCGCGGTCGAGGCACCGCGCGCCAATCCGCGCCGGGTTCTCGACGAACACGTCGCCGCGTCCCTCGCCTCGATGATGCGGACCACCGTCACCGAGGGCACGGCGCGGCAGTTCTTCCGGGTGCGGCGCAACCGCCACTCCTCCCTGCAATCGCTCACCGTGGCGGGGAAGACCGGCTCGCTGTCGGAGACGAACCCGTTTCGCGACTACTCCTGGTTCGTGGGATTCGCCCCGGTGGAGCACCCCCAGGTGGCCTTCGCGGTCGTGGTGATGAACGACCGCGCCTGGCGCGTCAAGGCTCCCTACGTGGCCCGCGAGGCGCTGAGCGCGTGGGCCGACTGGGAGTGGGGGCGCATGCAGGCCTCCGCGGCCCCGGTCGCCTCCTTCGCGCGCTAGGCACGGCGAGCCGGCGCGCTCCTTAGCTGGCGCGGAGCTCGACGACGCCCGCGAGGAGGAACCGCCGAAAGGCCTTCAGCACCTCGAGCTCGTCGAGCGGGGCTACCTGTGCGATCTGCCCAAGGTCGCGGCGGCCGTCGCAGCGCGACAGCAGGTACTTCTCCGCCGAGTCGAGCTTGAGCGACGCGATCTCCTGGGCCGAAAGCTTGAGCACCGGGACCCAGTGGCGCTCCAGGAACGAGCGCAGCGAGACGGAGAGGGCCTGCCGCGCGTCGTAGAGCGCCTGCCGCGCGGCCTCGGCTCCGGGCGCGAGCGCGAGGGCCCGCGCGGCGGCCTGCTCGGCCTCCTCGGCCTTGCCCTCGGCGAGGAGCTGGCGGGCGCGGTCGACGAGCTCGGCCGCCGCGAGCATCTCGGCCGGCGCCTCGGGCGAGCCGGCTGGAGCGGGCGCGGCGCGGAGCACGCCCTGGCGCGCGAGCGCGTAGAGCCGCTGGTAGAGGTGGAACTCGGTCGCGTGCAGCGCGAGCCCGATCTCGTCGATGCTCTTGCCCTGGACCGCGAGCATGAGGAGCTTTCCGTCGACCGTGTCCTCGCGTGCCGACGCCGGGATCCGCTCCTCGTCGATGACGAGCGAGGCCGCACCGCTCGGGAACTGGGCCCGAAAGGCCTCCCAGGCAGTGGCCCGGAACTCCGCCTCCTTGAGGATGTCGGTCAGCGGCACCGCCACCGCGAGCTCGTCATCGGCGGGAGGCGGGGCCTCGTCGTCCACCCGGAACACGCCCGAGTCCCAGCGGAACACGTCGAGGAGGGTCTCGCGGATCTTGATGCCGAGCACCTCTCGGACGGTGGCCGGGGGGACGAGCCCCACCATGGCGAGGACCTTTCCGAGCCGGACCCTCGTCTCCTGCTGCGTCCGAAACGCCTTGGCGAGCTGCTCCTCGTCGAGGTGGCCGAAGTTGATGAGGAGCTGGCCCAAGAACTCGCGGGCGTCCGTGGACGCGGCCCCCACCGCCGCACCTTCGCGCAGGTGGACGGTCTTGCGGACCGTGCCGCGCTCGCAGGTGAGCGAGCCCGTAAGCCGTCGCCGCGCCAGGAACTCGACCAGCTCGCCGAGCGGCATGAGCCCAAAGCTGCCGGCCAAGCCCCGCACGCGGCGAGTGTCGCTGGAAAGACGGCTGGCGGCAAGAACGCGGGTCGTGTAAGAAACGGCCCGCCATGCAGGGCGACCCCGGAGACGACGAGAGCGGCTCGCGAGACCTCCGGGCCGGCCTGGGAAGAGTCTGGAGGGGTGGGGACATGGCGGCCCCCTCGCGGGCCGGCCGCCGCGCCGCGGTGGCCATCGCGCTGCTCGCGATCCTCGCCGGGCTGACCTGGGGCGCGACGAGGGTGCTCGGAGGTGGCGAGGCGGTGAGCGCCGACCAGGCCTTTGACATCACCCCGGTCGCGCCGCCCCGGCAGGCCCCGTCGTTCCAGGCGCAGGTGCCCGGTGGCAAGTCCTTCACGCTCGCCGACGCCAAGGGACAGGTGCTCTTCCTCAACTTCTGGGCCACCTGGTGCCCGCCCTGCCGCGACGAGATGCCGTCCATGCTGCAGCTCGGGCGCGAGCTTTCCGAGAGCTACCCGGGGAAATTCCGCATGGTGGCCGTCTCCGTGGACGAGGGGTGGGACGCGGTACGGCAGTTCTTCGTCGGCCGCCTGCCGACAGGCGTCCAGGTCGTGCTCGACCCGAACCAGCAGGTCACGAGGGACTACTACTGCGCGGCTCGCAATGGCCAGTGCACCGAGTTCAAGTTCCCCGAGACCTACATCGTCGACGCCTCGGGCAGGCTCGTCGCCTACGTGGTCGGCCCCCGAGACTGGAACGACCCCGCGGCGCGGCGCTTTCTCGAGAAACTGCTGCGCTGACGGCAGGCGCGGCGAGCCTCCCCGCCAAAGGGGCGGGGCCCGAAGCGCGCCTCGCCCGCCCAGCTGCCCGAGCGACCCGCTGCGGGTCTCTTCGGGAGGCCGCCCATCGACGTTCGCGATTCGGCGCCGCCGGCCGCTCGGCCTGGGACGGCGGCAAGGACGGCATAACCACCCGCCAAGCGGGCACCTCCCGCCTGCGATCGGCCGGGACGAGGACGGGCGGCCCAGCCGATCGCCAGCAACGGCGCACGGCCAGATTCTCCGCATAAGCTACTGATATTGAAAGCTAAATGCGGCATCCCGCCTGCCCCCCTTCTCTCGGCAAGCGCCCATTTTGTCTTGAAGGATTTCGAGGGGATGCCATATAACTGCCCATAATTCCCTGGGAACCTTACGGATTCGCCGCGAGGCGAAGGGCCGGAGGGAGCGTGGCAGAGCGTGGCAGTGGCATCCCGGTGGTCGTGGCTGGCCTCGGCTACGTCGGCCGGGCCATCGCCGCGGCAGTTCTGTCGTCGCCGGACCTGAGGCTCGTCGGCGCCGTGGATCCGACGAGCGCGGGCAAACCGCTCGGGGCGGTGCTCGGCTCGGCCGGGCCGCAGCTCGTCGTCGCCGCAGACCCCTCGCGCGCGCTCGCCTCCGCCGCGGGGGGCGTGCTCTTGCAAGCGACCTCGTCCTTCCTGGGTGACGTCCTCCCCCAGGTCGAGCAGGCGGTGAAGGCAGGGCTCTCGGTGGCGTCCACCTGCGAGGAGCTCGCCTATCCCTGGCTCGCACACGAGGAGGAAGCGGACGCCCTCGACGCGCTCTGCGAGCGCCACGACGTCGCAGTCGTGGCGACCGGGGTGAACCCCGGTTTCGCGCTGGATCGCCTGCCGGCCCTGCTGTCGCAGGCCACGGGGCCCGTGCGGCACCTGGAGGCGCACCGGGTGGTCGACTTGTCCCGGCGGCGCCCGGCGCTCCTTCGCAAGGTCGGAGTGGGGCTCTCGCCCGATCAGTTCCACAAGGCTCTCGATGCCGACGAGCTCGGCCACGTTGGCCTTGCGGAGTCGGCTGCCCTTGCGGCGCTCGGCAGCGGCCTCGAGCTCGACGAGGTCGAAGACGAGTCGGAGCCCGTGGTGGCAGCCAGGGACCTCGGCGGGCCGACCCCTGTGGCGAAGGGCCAGGTGGCCGGGGTGAAGCACGTGGCCCGCGGCTGGGCCGACGGCCGCGAGGTCGTCCGCCTCGAGCTTCTGCTCGCGGTCGGGGCGGAGGACCCGCGCGACGAGGTGCGCATCGACGCGGACCCGCCGCTCCGCCTGGTCGTGCCGGGGGGGATCCCGGGGGAGGCAGCCACCGCCTGGGCAATGGTCCACGCCGCCAGGGCCCTGCCGATGCTGCGCGGCCTCATCACCATCCTCGACCTTCCCTCGGGGCGCTCCTAGCGAGGCGCGAATGCTCGACAAGACCCTCATCGGCCGCGAGAGCGAACCCACCGTCGTCGAGGTGGAGAAGGGCGTCATCCGGCGCTTCGCCGAGGCCCTCGGGGACGCGAACCCCATCTACACGGACGAGGTGGCCGCCCGCGCCGCCGGCTTCGCGGGGCTCGTGGCCCCGCCGACCTTCCCGGCGGTGCTGGCGCTGAACGAGCGCTTTCGGCACTCGCTCGACCTCGGCACCCGCTCGCTGCTGCTCGGCGAGCAGGCCATCGACCGCGGCCGGCCCATCGTGGCCGGGGACCGCATCTCGGTGAAGAGCAAGGTTGCCGACGTGCAGGAGCGAGCGGGCACGAGCGGAGCCATGGACGTGCTGGTGATCGAGACCGAGGGCCGCGGGGTCGAGGGAGAGGTCGTCTTCCGCTCGAGGGAGACCTTCATCCTCCGGCGCGGCTAGGGGACGGGAATGGTGCTCTTGGCGCGACAGGTCTACTTCGAGGCGGTCAAGGTCGGCGACGAGCTGCCGCCGCTCGTGAAGCCGCCGGTGGACCGGGTGCAGATCGCCCGATACGCCGGTGCCACCGGCGACTACGGCCCGCTGCACGTGGACGAGCCCTTCGCCCGGAACGCCGGTTTCCCGAGCGTTCTCGTGCCGGGAATGCTCGCCATGGGATTCCTCGGCGAGCTCGCCGTCGAATGGCTCCGCGGGGCGCGTCTGCGGCGCTTCTCCGCCCGCTTCGTCAAGATCATCTGGCCGGGCGACGTCATCACGGCGCGCGGGCGCGTCGCCGATCGTCGCTTCGAGGATGGCGGGAGGTACGCGGTCGACATCGAGGTCTGGGCTGAGAACCAGCGGGGCGAGCTGGTGGTTCGAGGCGTGGTCACCGCGCAGCTCTTCTACAGCGCCGAGGACGAGGCGAGACAGCGGGCGGGGCAGCCGCCACTCGTGGTGACGCAGGCCGAGGAGGAGGAGCGCCTGGCCCGGCTCTCGCGAGGCAGCGCGCCCGCCCGCCCCGCGGTCGGGCCCGCCCGGCCCCCGCTCCCCGCCGCCCGGGCTCCTGCCCCGGTCCGTCCCGCAGCGCCGCTGCCGCTGCGGCCGATCGCGGCCTCGCCACGCCCGGCTCTTGTGCCCGCTGCTCGCCCGCCCGCCGCCCCGAGGCCGTCCGCAGCGGTATCGCACAAGGCGGCTCCGAAGAAGGCCGCTCCGAAGAGGGCCGCTCCGAAGAAGGCCGCCCCTCGGAAGGTCCAGGCGAAGAAGCCCGCCGCCCGGAAGGCGCCGCTGCGAGCGGCCGCCCGCAGGCACGCCCGCCCGGCAGGCAAGCACGGCAAGCGGCGCTGATGTCCGTTCCCCTGGCCCTCGCCCTGGGCCTCGTGGCCCTCGCACCTGACGGCGGCCCGGCCCTCCCCGATGTCATCGCCCGCGGTGACGCGGCCTTCGCCAGGCGCGGCGACCCGCCCCACCTCGCCGAGGCCCTCGACGCGTACCGGCGCGCCGCCGCGCTCGACCCCGGCAACCCGGAGGCAGAGGTGCGCCTCGCGCGCGCCGAGGCGTTTCGCGCCCTCCAGAGCCCGGCGGACGCGGCCGAGGCGTGGCCTCTCGCCGGCCGCGCTGCCGAGCGGGCCCTGCGGCGCCTCGCGCCCGCCTGGGCAGCTGCCGTTGACGCCGGCGCGCCGGCGTCCGCGGCGTCCAGGGTCGAGGTCGCGGCCGCGGAGCCGCTCTACTGGCTCGCGCTCGCTGCCTGGTCCGGCGCGCAGGCGAAGGGTTTCGCCGCCGTCCTGGCGGTCAAGGACGTGGCGCTCGCATCGATGGAGCAAGTCGCCCTGCTCGATGCGCGCATCGACTGCGGTGGCCCCCACCGAGCCCTCGGTGCCTGGCGGGCGGCGCTGCCGGCTGCGGTGGGGGGCGGCGCCGAGCGCTCGCGCGGTCATTTCGAGAAGGCCCTCGCGATCGGTCCTCGCTGCCAGTGGAACCGGGTGCGCGAGGCGGAGACGCTCTTTGTGCTCGTGCAGGACCGCAGGGCCTTCGAGGCCGCGCTCGGCGAGGCGCTGGCGCCCGGAGATCCGAGATCCCGAGTGGGGTCCGGAGAACGACGCGGCTCGCCGCGCGGCCCGGGATCTCCTCGGGCGCAAGGATCGGCTGTTCTAGAGGATCGCCGGGAGAGGTCGAACATGGTCGACGAGGCGAAGGCGTCAGTGGGTGCGGAGGCGGCGGGCAAACCGGGGAGCATCGTCCGGGCGGCCGCGTGGATGGCGATCCTCTCGCTGCTCCTCTTCTGGCTCCCGTTGCTCGGGCCGCTCATCGCCGGAGTGGTGGGCGGGCGAAAGGCAAAGGTCGTATGGCGGGCCCTCGTGGCAGCGCTGCTCCCCGCCGTCCTCGCCGCCGTGATGCTCTTCTTCCTCGGCACGGCCCTCACCGGCGTCCCCCTGCTCGGGGCGTTGGCCGGCCTGGGCGCGGGCGCGCTCGTGGCCGCGAACGTGGCGCCGCTCGTCCTCGGCGCCATCCTCGGAGCCGTGCTCGGGTGATGCGACGCGGCAGGCCGGCGTCGCACCGGCCCCGCCGCTGGGCTATGGTGGCCGCCCATGAGCGAACCCAAGCTCGGGACGCTGGCGGTCCACGCGGGAGAGGGGGAGACCCTCTCCGTCCCTTCCACCACGACGCCCGTCTACCTCGCCACGACCTACCGCTTCCCGGACGCGGCCGAGGCCGCCGCATACCTGCGGGAGCCTGAGGGGCGCTGGCTGTACTCCCGCCTCGAGAATCCCACGGTCATCGCCGCGGAGCGCAAGATCGCCGCGCTCGAGGGCGCCGAGGCGGCCGCCTGCTTCGCAAGCGGAATGGCGGCCATCGCGGCGACCCACCTCGCGGTCCTTCGCGCCGGCGATGCGCTCCTGCTCTGCGACACCGTGTACGGCCAGACCACGCGGCTGGCGCGTGACATCCTGGCCCGCTTCGGTGTCGAGGTGCGGACCGTGCCCCTCGACGGTCTCGCCGACGCGGTTGCGGCGGCGCCGGCCCACGCGCGCGCCCTCCACTTCGAAACACCCACCAATCCGACGCTTCGCGTGGTGGACGTGGCGGCGGTGGCGTCGGCCTGCCGCCGGCGCGGTCTCCTCTCCATCCTCGATGCCACGTTCGCGACGCCCGTCAACCTGCGCTCGCTGCCCCTCGGAGTCGACCTGGTGGTGCACAGCACCACCAAGTACCTGAACGGCCACTCCGATCACCTCGGTGGCGCCGTCGCCGGCAGCAAGGCGCTCGTGGACCCCATCGTCGCCGTCCGCAAGTCGACCGGCGGGAGCCTCGACCCGGGCGCCGCCTACGACCTCATTCGCGGAATGAAGACGCTCGAGGTGCGCGTGCGGCGCCAGAACGAGACGGCCCTCCGCGTGGCCCGGGCGCTCGAGGGCCACCCCAAGGTCGCGTGGGTCAGCTACCCGATGCTGGAGTCGCATCCGGACCACGCGCTGGCCGTCCGGCAGCTGGGCGGCGGCGGCGGCGTGCTCTCCTTCAGCGTGAAGGGTGGGTTCGAGGCGGTCGCTCGCATGCACGACGCGATGCGTCTCGTGGCGCGCGCCACGTCGCTCGGCGGAGTGGAAAGCCTCGCCTCCATCCCGGTCATCTCCTCGCACCGCAACGCCACCGAGGAGGAGCTCCGCGCCCAGGGGATCGACCGCGGCACCATCCGGGTGTCGGTGGGCCTGGAGGACGCGGACGACATCGTCGCCGACCTCCTGCAGGCCCTGGAGAAGGCGTGAGGAGGCGAGCGGCGGTCCTGGCGCTCGCTCTTCTCCCCGGCTGCCTCCGGACGCCGCCCCCTGACCTGTCGCGGGACGCGGCCGGGCTGCTCGCGCAGGTTCGGGAGCGACAGTCCTCCGTGCGAGGCGTGCGCGGCTCGGCCCGCCTGGCCGTGACCTCCGAGGCGCTCACCGGCTCCCTCGACGCCTGGCTTGCAGCCGAGAAGCCCGGGCGAGTTCGCATCGAGGTCCTCGACTTCTTCGGAAACCCCGCGGCAGTGCTGGTGGCGGACGACGGCCGCTTCGCGCTCTACGACGCCCGCGCCGGTGTCTTCTACCGCGGCGAGGCCACGCCCGAGAACTTGGCCCGCCTCGTCCCGCTGCCCCTGCCGGCCGCCGACCTGGCCACGCTCTTGTGCGGGACGGCGCCGCTCATCGAGGGCGAGGGGGGCGCGGTCGGGCCCGATGGCGACGCGATGCGGCTCGAGCTCGACGGCCAGGACGGGCACGAGGTGCTCTGGATCGGGACCGGGGCGTCGGTGCGCTCGGCGCTGCTGGAGCCGCGCACCGGCTCGGCGCTTCGGGCCTGGCACGTGGCGTTCGACGGCTTCGCGGAGAGGGGAGGCGCGCTCTTCCCCGCGGACGCGGACCTTCGGGGCGCGAAGGCGCGGGTCGCGCTTCACTGGAAGCGCGACCTCGAGGTCAACCCGGCCCCCGACCCGGCGCCGTTCCGGCTCGAGCCGCCTCGCGGCGCGCGCGTGGTCGACGTCGGGTCCGGGCTGCCGCCCGCCATCGACCTCCCGATCCGTCGGGCAGAAGACGACCGTCCCGGCGGTTGACACGGGGCGCAGCGTCCGGTCGGTGGGGGGCGGGTCGGATCGCCTTGAATACGCCCCTGGATGCGCTAGGTTTCCGCTTTCCCTGGGAAAAGGAAGGTCACTTGGAAACAGAACTGTGGAGCCTGCTCAAGACCGGTGGCGTGGCGATGTGGATCATCGCCGGCTGCTCGGTCGTTGCGATCGCCGTCGGGCTCGAGCGGCTTTTGACCCTTTGGCGCTACGGCGAGAAGGCCAAGAGCCTGGCCGACGCGGTCACGCGCGCGCTGTACCGCGGGGACCTCGAGGACGCCCGCGCCCAGGCGGAGCGCGCGAGCTCCCCCGCGGCCGATATCTTCCTCGCCGCGCTCGTCCCGGGCGCAGCCGGGAGGCCCGCTCCGTCGGAGGAGAAGCTCACCGCCGCAGTGGAGCGGCAGAGGCAGGAGGCGAACCTCAAGATGCGCCAGAACCTGTGGATCCTCGGTACCATCGGGGCCACCGCGCCGTTCATCGGCCTGTTCGGGACCGTCGTGGGAATCATGCGCGCCTTCCACCAGATGGCCGCTACCGGCCAGGGGGGCTTCAGCGTGGTGGCGGCCGGCATTTCGGAGGCGCTCATCACCACCGCCGGCGGAATCGCGGTGGCAATCGAGGCCGTCGTCATCTACAACTTCCTAAACGTCCGGGTGCAGAAGCTCACCCTCCAGCTGAAGCTCCTCGCCGAGGAGTACCTGGAGATCGTGAACGAACTCCCGGCGCGGCGCGGAGCCGAGAGCGCCGAGGGAGCCTGACCATGGCCATGACGGGACTCCCCGACGACGAGGGCGGCGAGGGACACGGCGGAGGGATCTTCTCCGACATCAACATCACGCCGCTCACCGACATCTTCCTCGTTCTGCTCATCATCTTCATGGTGACCACCACCGCCATCGCCGAGGCCGGCGGCCAGAACGGGGGCATCAAGGTTCAGCTGCCCAAGGGAGGCCAGGCCAACGCCGTGAAGGAGGTCCACGACCTCGCCATCGCGGTCCTCTCCGACGGGCGGACGGTGGTGCAGGGCAAGGTGATCGACGAGGCCGCCCTGAGGGAGGTCCTCGCCAAGGCCCACGCGGAGAACCCGGACACCCTCGTCCTCGTGCAGGCCGACGAGGGCGTGATCCACGGGCGCGTGGTCGCCGTCATGGACCTGGCGCGCCGCCAGGGGCTGCCGCGGCTCGCCATCGCCACCCGGGCCGACAGCCCCTAGAGCACCTTCCCGGACGCTCCGGGCCCGCCGGGACCGCTTCTCGACCGCGCTTCGTGGCCGGGCTACATTGGCCCCGTGGCCACTGCGGTGCGAAAGCGGCTCGGGGAGATGCTGCTCGAGTCGGGGATGATCGATCCGGCGCAGCTTCAGTCCGCGCTCGGGCACCAGCGACGCTGGGGCGGGAGGCTGGGCCAGGCTCTCGTCGACCTGAAGATCGTCACCGAGGCCCAGATCGTCGACGCGCTCTCGCGCAAGCTCGGCTACGACTCGATCCGGCTCGCGGCCGTGGAGCACGGCCCGTCGCTGGAGTTGGCGCTCCGGCTCGTCCCGTACGAATTCGCCCAGCGAAGCCTCCTGCTTCCCTATGCCGCCGACATGGGCACCATCTGGGTGGCCATGGCCGACCCGACGAACGTCGCAGTCGTCGACGAGGTGGCCTTCCGCACCGGGCGCAGGGTCAAGGTCTCGCTCGCGGGAGATCAGGAGATCGCCGAGGCCGTGCGCCGGCTCTACTTGATGGAGAAGCGCGCCATCGACGCCATCGCCCTCGACGAGGAGGCCGAGCAGCCCGTCGAGATGGTCGGCTCGTTCGAGGGCGGAAGCACCCAGGCGCTCGACGAGTTCTTCTCGCGCAAGCCGGCGCCGCCGGCTCCCTCCCCGCCGATCGCCCCGGAGCAAGCGGCGTCGCCGAACCGCGCCACCCAGGCCATCCCCCAGGCCGGGGCCGAGGCGCGGCTCGCCGAGGCCGTGCGCAAGCTGAAGCTCGAGGACGAGACCACGGCTTCGCGGACGATGGCGGGACGCCCCCCGCTCGAGGTCGTGGCGGGTCCTCCCGCGCCGCCGACCGCTCCGGCGCCGACCCGCGACCTCACGCCCCTGCCGAGCGCCGACCCTGTCTCCGTCGTCGAGCTGCCAACGGCGGCGGCGGTCCCCCGGGACGCCGACGTGCCGGACCTGTCGCCGCGGCTCCAGGCGCTTCTCGAGGCGATGGAGCGGGCGGCGCGCGGCGCATCGACCACTCCCGAGCTCGCCCGCATCTCCCGGGTGTCCGCGGCTCTCGTGAGACTCCTCCTGCGCAAGGGCGTCATCACCGAGGCCGAGCTCATCGCCGAGCTCGTTCGCAAGTGAGTCCGCCGGCGGCCTACAGCGTCGCGAGATCGATGACGAAGCGGTAGCGGACGTCCCCGCGAATCATGCGCTCGTAGGCCTCGTTGATCTGGCGGATCGGGATCACCTCGGCGTCCGCGACGATGCGGTGCCGGGCGCAGTGGTCGAGCATCTCCTGCGTCTCGGCAATCCCGCCGATGAGCGATCCGGCGAGGCTCCGGCGCCCGAAGATCAGGGAGAAGGCGTGCACGGGCGGCGGCGTGGGGGACACCCCGAGCATGACCATGGTGCCATCCACCCGCAGCATGCCCAGGTACTTGTTGAGGTCGTGTGGAGCGGAGACGGTGTCGAGGAGGATGTCGAAGTGGCCGGCCAGCCTCTTGAAGGTGGCTTCGTCGGAGGTGAGGCCGAAGGCGTGCGCGCCCAGGCGCCTCGCGTCCGCTTCCTTGCCCCGCGACGTGCTCAGCATGGTCACCTCGGCCCCCATCGAGGCGGCGATCTTGACCGCCACGTGCCCGAGCCCGCCGAGGCCCACGACGCCGACGCGCTGTCCCTTCCCCACCTTCCAGTGGCGCAGCGGCGAGTACGTCGTGATGCCCGCGCACAACAGCGGCGCAGCCCCGGCGAGGTCGAGACTCTCCGGGATCTTCAGGGTGAAGCGCTCGTCGACCACGACCTGCGAGGAGTACCCACCGTAGGTGGCCGTCTTCCGGTCCATCTCGGTGCCGTTGTAGGTCATGGCCGCGCCGCGCTGGCAGAATTGCTCGAGGTCGCGCTTGCAGCTCTCGCAGGTCCTGCAGGAGTCGACCATGCAGCCGACGCCGGCGCGGTCGCCCACCTTCAGCTTGGAGACCTTGCTCCCCACCCGGGCCACCCGCCCCACGATCTCGTGACCGGGGACCATCGGGAAGACGGACCCGCCCCACTCGTCGCGGGCCTGGTGGATGTCGGAGTGGCACACCCCGCAGAAGGCGATCTCGATGAGGACGTCGTGGTCGCCGGGCTCCCTGCGGGAGATCTCGAACGGGGCGAGAGGCGAGGTCGGGGACTGGGTGGCGTAGGCCTTGGTCTTGAGCACGAGGACTCCGGAGAGTGGAAGGGGGTGGGTGCCCCGACAGGATGGCTGGCCCCGCGGGGAGGCGCAACGCGGATTGCGGGGCGCCACGCGTCGGATCCCCGGACTGTCGATACCCGGCGCGGAGGTGCCGCCCCGTCCCCGGAGCGAGGACCTTAGTTGAGCGCCGAGGGGACCGCCAGCGAGAAGGGAGCGATGTCCGCGAGGAACGTCGCCCCGTCGTCGCGCAGCATGGTGTAGGTGCCTCGCATCTGGCCGATGGGCGTCCGCAGGACGCAGAAGCTCGTGTACTCGAAGGACTCCCCGGGCTCCAGGTGCGGCTGCTTGCCGACGACCCCGTCGCCGATGACCTCCTCCTTCTCGCCCTGGGCGTCCGTGATGACCCAGTGCCGGGAGAGGAGCTTCGTTCCGATCGCCCCCTCGTTGGCGATGCGGACGGTGTAGGTGAACAGGTAGCGGCCTTGTGCCGGTAGCGACCGATCGGCGCGAAACTCGCTGCGCACCGTCACGTTGATGCCTTGGGTGACCACGGCGCTACAAGCCCCGCTGCCCGGGGCGGGAAGGAACGCCAGGCCCGCTCGGCGAGGCGCTGCCCGGCGGCGCGCCTGCACAGCCGTCGCGAGACCGCCTGGGCGCGAGGCTCGCGGGGGGGAACGCCCCGGCTGGCGCGCGCGGCGTCAGGTGCGCGGCGCCGGAAGGGCCCGCCGACCAGCGTTCTCGCGGCCTCGAGGCAGGAGAGGTGGCCAATGTCCCGGGCACGCCCCGTCGTTACCACAGGGGGGTGGCGCGCGCCACCGCGGCCGATATCGGCGCGGGCGGCAGCGTGCGACAATGCACGCATGCCGCTGGAGAGCCGGCTCCTCGAGATCCTGGGCGCGGTCCGCGCCCGCAAGGGCAAGGTGGTGGCGCTCACCGGGGCCGGGATCTCGGCGGAGAGCGGCATCCCCACCTTCCGCGGCAAGGAGGGCTACTGGGTCGTCGGCTCGAGGAACTACATGCCCCAGGACATGGCGACCCACGCCATGTTCACCATCCAGCCGGAGGAAGTCTGGCGCTGGTACCTGTACCGCTTCGGGGTGGTGCGCCACGCGGAGCCCAACGCCGGGCACAAGGCGCTCGTAGACCTGGAAGCCGCCCTCGGGGGCCGCTTCACGCTCGTCACCCAGAACATCGACGGTCTCCATCGACGGGCCGGATCCTCGGAAGCGCGCACCTACTGCATCCACGGGGACGCGGCCTGGGTCCGGTGCAACTACGACTGCGGCGCGGGCCGCCTGCCGCTGCCCGACATGGGCGTCCGCGACGCGGCCATGCCCTTCACGGCCGCCGACCGCAAGAAGCTGTCCTGCCCGAGATGCGGCAACTGGCTGCGACCGCACGTGCTCTGGTTCGACGAGTACTACGACGAGGAGAACTACCGCTTCGAGTCGACCGTCGAGGCCGCCCGTCAGGCAGACCTCCTGCTCGTCGTGGGAACGAGCGGCGCCACCAACCTTCCCATGCAGGTGGGCCAGATCTGCTTCTCGACCGGCGCGGCCGTCGTCGACGTGAACCCCGAGGAGAACCCGTTCTCGGAGCTGGCCGCGCGCAGCGCCCGAGGGTTCTTCGCCCGCGGGTCCGCCACCGAGCGCCTTCCGGAGATCGTGAAGGCGCTCGCGGGATAGCGGCCCGACGTCACCGCCGCAGCGACTCGAGGTGAGCCACCCACTCGGACGAGAGTCCCGCGGCGCGAGCGCCCTTGAGCAGGACCTCGAGGTAGGTGGGCGACGGCGCCTCCTCGGCCCTCAGCGCCCGCCCCGGCGCCGTCCGGTAGGCCACCGCGCGCAACGGGCCGGTTCCGTCGAGCGGGTCGAGCGACACCTCGAAGGGCGCGTAGAGGCCGGAGATGGCCCCTTCCTTGTGATCCACGAGGCCGCGGGCCTCGCCGGGCATCCGCACGGCAAGGCCCTCCACGGAATCGCCCGGCGACTCGAGCAGGCTCGCCACCGCGCCGCCCCAGGTCCGGCTCGGCGCGTCGAAGGCGAGCCGATAGCCGACCAGGCGCGAGCGCCGCCCGCCCGCGAGGTCGGGGACGCGGTAGCCGTGCTGCTCAGCCCAGGCGCCAAAGGCGTCCACGTCCAGCGAGGAGCCGTAGACGAACCAGACGAAGTCGCCGGACCCGGTTGCCTCGTGGGCCTTGCCGACGACGTTGAGCGGGGAGGTCATGCGTGCCACTCCTCAGCCGAGCACGATGCGGGCGATCTCGGGTGGGTTGCCGAGGCGCATCGGCGGGCCCCAGTATCCGGTGCCGCGCGAGACGAAGACCTGCCCGCGCCGCCCGTCCTCCTCGTGCTGGTAGAGCCCCCGCAGGTATGGGTAGGCGAGGCCCGCGATGAAGTTGAACGGGAAGATCTGGCCGCCGTGGGTGTGCCCCGAGAGCTGGAGCTCGACCCCGGAGCGCACCGCCTCCTCGACGCCCTTCGGCTGGTGTGCGAGCAGGACCAACGACCGGTCGGGGTCGCGCCCCGCCAAGCGCGAGCGGAAGGTTGGGGCCGTGCCCCGGGGCGAGCCCCCGGGAGCGCCAGTCGTCGATCCCGGCGAGGTCGAAGGTAGCGTCGCCGTCGCCGACGGCGACCCGCTCGTTGCGAAGAACCCGCATGCCGAGCTTGCGGACGAACGCGATCCAGGCGTCGGCACCCGAGTAGTACTCGTGGTTGCCGGTGACGAAGTAGACCCCGTAGCGGGCCCGCAGCGCCCCGAGCTGTGCCACGGAGCGCCCGAGCCCGTCTACGGTTCCGTCCACGAGGTCGCCGGTGATGGCGATGAGGTCGGGCTTGAGGTCGTTCGTGAGCCGCACCACCCTCTGCACCTCTCCCTCGCCGATGGTCGGGCCGACGTGGAGGTCGCTGATCTGCGCGATGGTGAAGCCCGAGAGCTGCCGGGGGAGGCGCTCCAGCTTGACCGGGACCTCGTGGATCTCCGGCTCGGAGAGCGCGCTCCGCATCGCCCAGGCGCTCGCGCCCCCGACCGCCAGCACGACCCCTCCGGCCACGGCGCGGGCGAGGACCGTCCGCCGCTCGGGGTCGGCGGGTGCCTCGGGAGCTTGCCGGAGCCAGTCCCAGAGGCCCGAGGCGCCAGCGGCGGCGAGGCGCAGGACGTCCACGGCGAGCAGCGCGGAGAAGAGCAGGAAGGATACGCCGAGCCAGGTCATTCCGAAGAACGCGGCCACCGCTCCGAGCTGGGAAGGGCGCGCCCGGATGAGGAACATCGAGGCGGGCACCCCGACGGCTGCGGCGACGAGAGCGAACCCGAGGATGCGCCGCCAGGGATCGACGAGGCCCGGGTCCCTCACCAGGCGCGTCCAGAGGTAGAAGTGCATGCCGCCGAGTACGGCGACCAGGATGAGCAGAAAGATGGCGAATTGGGCGATGCGCGGCACCGGCTCACGTTAACGGCCGCGAGCCCGCCACGCCACGCAGGGGCCACCGCTGCGGAGCGGCAGTCGAGCGCGGAGCGGCCTCCCCCGGCGACCGGGTGGCCATCGCCGGGCGAGCGGCGCCAG
The DNA here is from genome assembly GCA_963754915.1 of uncultured delta proteobacterium. Lineage (GTDB taxonomy): Bacteria > Myxococcota > Myxococcia > Myxococcales > Anaeromyxobacteraceae > DATJZG01. The sequence goes on from CAVWHZ010000016.1 coordinate 968,464, forward strand.
GGCGACGGAGGCGGGCGGGAGCCACCGCGGGGAAGCGGTCCTACCCACCCCCGGCCGCCGTTGCCGCAGGCAGGCGGTCGACCTTTGCGGCCAGGATGAAGTCGTTCTCGGAGAGCCCGCCTACGGCGTGCGTCCACACCGTCACGTCGACGTTGCTGTAGTGGACGGAGAAGTCGGGGTGGTGCCCCTCGGCCTCGGCGAGGTCCGCCATGGCGTTCACGAACACCATCGCCTCCCGGAAGTCGCGGAAGCGGAAGTGCTTGTGGATGCGTTCGTCGCGGAGATCCCAGCCCTCCACCGAACGGAGCATCGCCTCGAGTTCCCGCCCGGCGAGCTTGGGGACGCCTCCTTCGCAGGGCACGCACTTCCTTCGCGTCAGGTCCATGGCATGGGCCTTAAGGTGAAGGGGTGGGGCCGCGCGAGCACCGATCGGGGAGCGCGCGCCGTGGCCGAGGGCTATGCTCCCGGGCGTGCAAAGGACGTTTTTCGCCCTGGGCGCCGTCTCCGCCCTGGTCGCCGTCGCTGCCGGTGCCTTCGGGGCCCACGCCCTTCGGTCGCGGCTGACGCCCGACCTGCTCGCCACCTTCGACACGGGAGCGCGCTACCAGATGTACCATGCGCTCGCGCTGCTCGCGGCGGCGTGGGCCGCGGAGAGGTGGCCGGGGCCCGCCGCCACGTGGGCGGGCTGGCTCTTCGTGTCGGGCACCGTCGTCTTCTCCGGGAGCCTCTACGTGCTCGCGCTCACCGGGGCGCGATGGCTCGGAGCAGTGACGCCGCTCGGGGGGCTCGCTTTCCTGGGAGGGTGGCTGGCGCTCGCCTGGGCGGCGCTGCGCGGCTAGGTCTCGACTAGGTTCGCTCGACGGGGAATCCGGCCGAGTGCCACCCGACGATCCCGCCGTCTAGGCTGAAGACCTTCTCGAAGCCCCGGTTGGCAGCCACGTGGGCGGCGGTGAGGCTGCGCACACCGTGGCCACACACGAAGATGACCCGGTCGTGCCTGAGGTGGCGCGCCGGCTCGCGCATCAACTGTCCCAGCGGGACGTGCCGTGCCCCGGGCATGTGGCCCTGGGCCCACTCGTCCGGCTCGCGGACGTCCACCAGATCGAAGTCTCCCTCGGCAAGGAGGTGGCTCGCTTCCTTGGGAGAGACGCGCACCACGGGCATGGTGCCATGATTAACCGGGACGGGCGCTGTCCGCCACGTCTCGAAACTGGGGCGAGCGAACGGTCCGGGCTAGACTCGCGCCCGCAGACATGAGCCGAGCCGCCGGCGAAGGACCGCTTCCCGCCCCAAATCGCGTTCCTCGCCTGGAACGAGGGCTGCGAGCGCTTCTCCTTCTACGGGATGAGCTCGATCCTCACCATCTACATGGTGAGCTTCCTCGGGCTGCGCGATTCCGACGCCGAGGCGAACTTCCACCTCTTCGTCTTCGCCGTCTACCTGACGCCGCTCGTAGGCGCCTGGCTCGCCGATCGCTTCTTCGGCCGCTACCGGGTGATCCTCTGGCTCTCGCTCGGCTACGTGTTTGGCCACGCATCCATCGCGCTCTTCGAGAGCGACTGGGGCCTGCTGCTCGGCCTGTCGCTCATCGCGGCCGGGAGCCGGGGGCATCAAGCCGTGCGCGGCGGCCTACGTCGGCGACCAGTTCACCACGGAGAAGCGGCACCTCATCCAGAAGGTGTACGACCTGTACTACTGGATGATCAACCTGGGCTCGTTCGCCTCCACGCTCCTCATCCCCGAACTCCTGGCGCGCCTAGGCCCTCGCGTCGCCTTCGCCGTCCCCGGCCTCCTCATGGCGTTCGCGCTGCTCGTCTTCTGGTGGGGGCGTCGCCGCTACGTGAACCTGCCGCCCACGGGCCCGAACCCGAACGGCTTCTTCCGCGTGGTCCGGTACGCCCTCGACCGGATCGGCACCGGGCGACCGGGCGAGCACTGGCTCGACGTGGCCCGCAAGCGCTTCTCGGCGGAGGCGGTGGAGGGGGCGAAGGCGGTCTTCCGCATCGTCGGGGTCTTCGCTCCGATCGCGCCGTTCTGGTCGCTCTTCTTCCAGTACGGCTCGTCCTGGGTCCTGCAGGCCGACCGGATGAACCGCGACGTCCTCGGCTACGAGGTGAAGGCGTCGCAGATGTCGTCCCTGAACGCCATCTTCGTGCTCCTCACCATCCCCATCTTCGCCGGCTGGCTCTATCCGCTGCTGGCACGCCGCGGGCGTCAAGGTGGAGCCGCTGAGGAAGATGCGCGCCGGCATGTTCGTCACCGTGCTCTCCTTCGTATGGATCATGGGGATCCAGGCCGCGCTCGACGCCGGCCTGCATCCCCACGTGGCCTGGCAGGTGCCGGCCTACCTCCTGCTCTCGGTCGGGGAGGTGCTGGTCTCGGTGACGGCGCTGGAGTTCGCCTACACCCAGGCCCCGGCGTCGATGAAGAGCGTCATCATGAGCCTCTGGTACGTGACCATCGCGGCCGGGAGCCTGCTCACCGCCGCGGTGGCGAAGCTGAACCGCTTCCACGGGCTCTGGTACTTCGGCTTCTTCGCCGTGCTGATGCTGCTCGGCGCCTTCGCCTTCTCCTGGGTGGCGAGGCGCTACCGGCCTGCGGCGTTGCCGGGCCGCGCTGACCCGCGCGCCGGCCGCGCGCGTGTAGAGCTCGCGCCATGGCCGGCGACGCGTCCCGACCGCTACCCGCCGCAGATCGCCTTCATCGTCGGCAGCGAGGGCGCCGAGCGCTTCTCGTTCTACGGGATGCGCTCCATCCTGACCGTGTACATGGCGCAGTTCCTCCTCCTCGAGCGCCACGAGGCCGAGGCGAGCTACCACTACTTCGTGATGGCCTGCTACCTGACCCCGCTCGTCGGGCGGGTGGCTGGCTGACCGGTTCTGGGGGCGCTACCGGGTCATCCTGTGGCTGTCGCTCGGCTACGTCGCCGGCCACGCGGCGATCGCGCTCGCTGGAGACGCGAGCGGGCCTCGCCCTCGGCCTCGCCCTCATCGCCGTCGGCTCGGGCGGGATCAAGCCCTGCGTGTCCGCCTACGTCGGGGACCAGTTCGCCGCGGGCGCAGGCGAGGCTGCTCGGCAAGGTCTACGGGCTCTTCTACTGGATGGTGAACCTGGGAAGCTTCGCGGCCACGCTCCTCATCCCGGAGCTGCTCGCCCGGTTCGGGCCGAGCGGTGGCCTTCGCCGTCCCCGGCGTGCTCATGGCGGCTGGCGCTCGGCATCTTCGTCGCCGGCCGGCGACGCTACGTCGACGTCCCGCCCACCGGCCCGAACCCGCACTCCTTCCTGCGCGTGGTGGCCACCGCGCTCCGCCGGCGCCGAGCTGGCGCCCCGGGGCGCCGGCTGGCTCGAAGCGGCCCGCGGCGCGCACCCCGACGAGGCGGTCGACGGGGCGCGGGCCGTCGTCCGGATCGTGGGGGTGTTCGCGGCCGTCACCGGGTTCTGGGCGCTGTTCGACCAGCACGGCGCCTCATGGGTGCTCCAGGCGAGCCAGATGGACCTGCGGGTGGCGGGCGTCGAACTCCGTCCGTCCCAGCTCGCCGCGCTCAACCCGGTCATGGTGCTCGCCCTCATCCCGGCCTTCCAGGACGGCCTCTACCCGTGGCTCGAGCGGCGCGGCGTGCGGGTCACTCGCTCTCGGGAAGATCACAGCGGGCATGTTCCTCACCGCCGCTTCCTTCGTCGGCCGTGGCCGCGCTGCAGGCGCTCCTCGACTGCGGGCGAAGCCGCACGCGCTCTGGCAGGCGATCCCGTACCTGCTCCTCACGGCGGGCGAGGTGATGGTGTCGGTCACCGGGCTCGAGTTCGCCTACCGCCAGGCGCCGGCGAGGATGAAGAGCACCATCATGAGCATCTGGTTCCTCGCCATCGCCGCGGGGAACCTGCTCACCGCGCTGGTGAGCCAGCTGAACCGCTTCCAGGGGGCCGGGTACTTCGCGCTTCTTCGCGGGGCTCATGCTCGCTCGCGGCGCTCGCGTTCCGCGAGGGTGGCGCGCTCCTACCGGCCGGCGCGTCGCGGCCGCCGCGGCCCGGGCAGGGGCACGCCGTCCGCGTAGGCGATGCGTGCGCCGAGCGTCGGCCGGGACCCGCGGGCCCGGGGTGAGGACGCCGACGAGGTTCAGCGGGTCGGCCGCGGAGAGCTCCACCCGCTCCCCGTCCCGGGGGACGCGCGGCGCACGGCCCGCAGCGCCTCCACGGCCTCGGGGAGGGCGAACTGCTCGCCGGAGAAGCCGGCGACGAAGCGGCCGCCGCGCAGCTCCCCCGCGCCTCCATGGCGCGGTAGACGGGCAAGCAGCTCGCGCCAGGGCGGCGAGCCCGGCTCGCGCGCCGAGGACGTCCCGCAGGACGACGCCCCAGCGGCGGAGGAGCTGCCGCGCCGGCTCCTCCAGCGGGGACGCCGGGGGCGGTGGCGCGGGAGGCCCCGCCGCTCCCTCCGCCTGCGGGGACGCGAGGGCGGCGCAAGAGGGCCCAGCGGCCGCCGCCGTGGCCCGGCCGGCGCGGGCCGTGCCGGGGCGCTGGGTCGACGAGCGAGCGCAGCCCGGCGAAGCCGTCGCAGGTCACGAGCCCCGCCGAGACGAGCTCCCACAGCCCCTGCTCCACCTCCCCGGGGAGCCGGCCCGGTCATGGCGGCCAGGTCGGGGAGGAAGCACGCGCCGCAGCGCTCGAGGACCCCGACGAGCCTGCGCGCCGCGGCGCCGAGCGCCGGCCGGCGGCGCCCGCCGGCGACTCGAGGAGCCACGGCAGGTCGGTCCGGAGCGCCAGCGTGATGGGCGCGTGCCGCGTCGGGGCCGCGCGCCGCCGAGGCCGGTCGTCCGGGTCTCGGCGCGACGAGCGAGCCTTCCCCAGGCCACCTCGCCCGAGAGGCAGAGCTGGTCGAGGAGCGCCGGGCTCGTAGGCGGCGACCCGGGCCGGGAGGATCTCCGCGCTCCCAGGCGCCGGCCGCGGCGTGGAAGCCCTGCAGCTGGCCCACCACCTCGGCGACGCCCGCGGACGCCGTGGAGCCGCGAGCCCGGGCGCGACGTGCTGCCAGCGGAGGTAGAAGCGGACGAGGTCCGCGGCGGAGACCGGCTCGATCTCCCGGCGCAGGCGCCCGAGGGTCAGGCGGTGGATGCGGGCGAGCAGGCTGCGCTCGCACCAGTGGGGCGCCTCGGCGCGAGAAGGGCTCGCCGGCGAGGAAGGCCCCGCGCAGGACGAGCCCCTCCGACTCGAGCCGGTGGAGCCCGACCTCGACGAGCGCGCGCCGGGAAGGCCCAGCCGCTCCGCCAGGCCCGCGCGCGGTCACCGGGCCGAGCCGGGGCATCCAGCCGCGGAGCGCCCGGGCGCCGCCTCGTCGGGCGAGCCGGGGACGGTCCTCGCCGGGCAGCGGGTCGAGCCGGGGCTCGAGCGCCGAGCGCGCGTGGCCGAGGCCGCCGGCGAGGACGCGCCACGCGCCGGCGCGCTCGGCCGCCACCCAGGCCTCGCGCCCGGCGAGCCGCGCCGCGCGCGGCGCGGCCGGCGGCGACGAGCTCCGCGGTGGAACGCCACGCCACGCCTCGCCCTCCGCGGCGGGCAGGAATCCGACGTCGAGGAGGAGGTCGTGCAGCTCGTCGGCGCTCGCGGACCTCTGGCCAGGCCTGCTCGGCCACGAGGCGCACCGCCTCGGGGTCGAGCGCTCCGAGGCCCTGGGCCTCGTCGGGCGGCAGCGCGCGGCGCAGGGCCACGGCGCGCGCCCGCCGCTCCTCGAGGGGCGCGTCGTCGAGGTAGGCCCAGGGGCGGGCGCCCAGGATCTCGTGCGCGAGCGCCGACGGCTCGGGGAGGTCGCGGGCGACGAGGCGGACCTCGGAGCGGGCGATGCGGCCGAGCAGGCGCGCGGAGCCCGTCGAGGTCCATCGCCTCGGTAGGCAGTCGCGCAGCGGCCTCGTTCACGAGCGGGTGGTCGGGCGGCTCGACCGGGCCGGCGCGCAGGTCGGCGTTGTCCTGGCAGCCCACCGGCGAGCGGGAAGACCGCGGCGAGGAGGTCGTCGGCGCGCATGCGCGCGATGTTGGGCGGCACCCTCCGCCCGCCGAGCATCCGCGGGAGGGCGAGCGCGCGGGTCGCGTCCCAGCGCCACCGAACCGGGAACATGGGAGACTGGAGGGCCGCCTGGGTCGAGCACCTCCTCGACGCGCTCCTCGGAGAGGAAGCCGAAGATCGACTCGAGCGGGAAGCTGTGCTGCGGCCCGAGCGAGAGCAGGACGCCCGTCGTCGGTGGCGGCGGCCTGCAGCTCGAAGTCGAAGGTGCGGCAGAAGCGCTTGCGGAGCGCCAGGCCCATGGCCCGGTTGACGCGGGCGCCGAACGGGGCGTGCACGACGACCTGCATGCCGCCGGCCTCGTCGAAGAAGCGCTCGGCGACGAGCGTGTCCTGCGTGGGGAGCACGGCCAGCGCCGGCCCGGCCGGCGGCGAGGTAGTCGACCGCCTGCCGGGCGCCGGCCTCGCGGCATCGAGCGCCTCGCCGGCGAGCCAGGCGATGGCGCCGTCCCGGTCGCGGCAGGCGGCGCTCGATCTCGGCGCGCAGGCTCCCGACCTCTGCGGAGAGCTCCGCGCTCCGACCCGGCGCCTCGCCGAGCCAGAACGGAAGGCCCGGCGGCGCCCCTCGGGCGTCCTCGACCCGGACCACCCCCGCCTCGATGCGCCGGATGCGCCAGGAGGTGTTGCCGAGCAGGAAGACGTCCCCGGCCAGGCTCTCGACGGCGAAGTCCTCGTCGAGCATGCCCGACCACGGCCCCCTCGGGCTCGGCGACCACCTGGTACTGAGCGGTGTCCGGGATGGCGCCGGCGCCGGTGAGCGCGGCGATGCGGGCCCCGCGCCGGCCGCGGACGCGGCGGTGGACCCCGTCGCGGTGGAGGAGCGCCGCTGCGCGACCCCGCTGCGGGTGGCGACGCCCTCGGACAGCATGGTCACGACCGCATCGAAGTCGGCGCGCGGGAGGTCGCGGTAGGGCCAGGCGCCCCGGACCAGCGCGAAGAGCTCGATCCTCGTCGACCCGTCTGCTTGGCTCGCCGCCTCGGCGACCAGCTGCTGGGCCAGCACGTCGAGCGGGTGGCGGGGAGGGAGCGTCCGCTCGAGCCGCGCGCGGCGAAGGCCGCGCACGAGCGCGGCGCACTCGACGAGCTCGTCGCGGCTCATGGGGAAGAGCCGCGCCCGGGGGGTGGCCCCGCGCCAGTGGCCGGACCGGCCCGACCCGCTGCAGTGCCACGTGCGAACGAGCGGGGCGATGCCGAGCTGGACCACGAGATCGACGGTCCCGATGTCGATGCCGAGCTCCAGGGAGGCGGTGGCCACGACGGCGCGCAGCGCGCCGCCCTTCAGGCGCTCCTCGGCGTCGAGGCGCCGGGCCCGCGACAGGCTGCCGTGGTGGGCGGCCACCGCCTCCGCGCCGAGCCGCTCCGCGAGGGCGTGGCTCGCCCGCTCGGCCAGGCGACGCGTGTTGACGAAGACCAGCGTCGTGCGGTGCTCGCGCACCAGCTCCGCCAGGCGATCGTAGGTCTCCGTCCACTGCTCGTTCGACGCAACCGACGACAGCTCGTCGCGGGGGATCTCGATGGCGAGATCGAGTTCGCGCACCCGCCCCACCTCGACGACCGCGCAGTCGGGCGTGCCCGACGGTCCCACGCGGCCGGTGCCCACGAGGAAGCGCGCCATCTCCTCGACCGGGCTCACGGTCGCGGACAGCCCGATGCGCTGCGGCCGGCGGGTGGCGACCGCGTCGAGCCGCTCGAGCGACAGCGCGAGATGGGCGCCGCGCTTGTCCCGGGCGACGGCGTGGATCTCGTCCACGATGACCTCGCGGACGCTGGCGAGCGACCGCCTCCCCCGGTCGCTCGTGAGGAGGAGGTAGAGCGATTCCGGGGTGGTGACGAGCACGTGTGGGGGTCGCTTCAGCATGGCCGCGCGCCGGGAGGCGGGCGTGTCGCCCGTCCGGACGCCCGCGCGGATGCTGGGCATTGCCAGCCCCGCATCCGCAGCCGCCTCGCGCAGCGCGGCGAGCGGCTCGCGCAGGTTCTTCTCGATGTCGTTGGAGAGAGCCTTGAGCGGCGACACGTAGACGATGCGGGTCTCGTCGGGCAGCCCGCCCGCGAGGGCCTCCCGCAGCAGAGCGTCGAGGCCGTGGAGGAACGCCGCGAAGGTCTTGCCGGATCCGGTGGGCGCGGAGAGGAGGACGTCGCGGCCGGCCTGGATCGCGGGCCAGCCAAGCGCCTGGGGCTCGGTGGGCGTACCGAAGCGCCGCGTGAACCACCCCGCGACGAGAGGGTGAAAGCCGGTGAGCATCTCCCGGCGTTATAGCCTCCGCCTGCGACGTCCGCCCCGGGGGGCCAAAGAGGCCCCTCGGGGGGTGCTCCGGGCCGGCGCGGAACCCGTATCATGGCCGCGTGGACACCGGCCCGCTCCAGGAGAGGATCGAGAGGGATCTCTCCGCAAGGACCGGCGGGCCCGTGGGGGTTCACGGGATCGAGAGGCTCGCCGGCGGCGCTTGCCAGGAGCTCTTCGCGGTCGACCTCGAGATCTCGAGCGGCGAGGTGGCCGGACGAAGACGCATGGTGCTGCGCAGCGACGCGGTGCGACGCCTTCCCGGAAGCCTGGATCGCCGGGACGAGTTCGCGGTGATGGGGGCGGCGCGGGCGGCCGGCGTCCCGACGCCCGCGGTCCGCTGGCTCGGCTCGGGGCTGGTCCGGGAAGGCGCGGCCGCGTACTTCATGGACTGGGTCGACGGCGAGGCGATCGGGCGCCGCGTCGTGAAGCGACCGGAGCTGGCCGCCGCTCGCCTTCGGCTCCCGCTCGAGCTCGCAGAGGCCCTCTCCCGCATCCACTCGCTCTCCCCGGCGCACATCCCGGCGCTCGGGCTTCCCGGCGCCGCGGGCGCGAGGTCCCCGGCCGAGGCGGCCGTGACCTTCCTCGCCGATATGCTCGAGCGGCTGCCCCAGCCCAGGCCGGCTCTCGAGCTCGTCCTCCGCTGGCTCGTCGACGAGGCGCCGGCCCGGGAGGAGCGGACCCTGGTTCACGGCGACTTTCGCACCGGCAACTTCCTCGTCGGGCCCGAGGGACTCCGTGCCGTCCTCGACTGGGAGTTCTCTCACTTCGGGAACCCGATGGAGGACATCGCCTGGCTGTGCGTGCGCGACTGGCGCTTCGGCGAGCTCGACAAGCCCGCCGGGGGACTTGCCACCCGGGAGGTCTTCTACGGCGCGTACGAGAAGGCGAGCGGGCGACCGGTGCAGCGCGACGTGGTCCGGTGGTGGGAGGTGCTCGGCAACGCGCGGTGGGCCGCGGGCAGCCTCTTCCAGGGGGAGCGCTACCTCTCGGGCGAGGAGAGCGACCTGGAGCTCGTCGCCATCGCTCGCCGCGCCGTGGAGATGGAGTTCGAGGCGCTGCGACTCGTCGAGAAGGAGCGACCATGACCGACCGCCCGGACCCTCCGGCGCTGCTCGACGCCATTGCCCGCTTCCTCCTCGAGGAGCTCCAGCCCCAGGTCACCGATCGGCGGCTCGGCTTCCGGCTGCTCATTGCGGCGAATCTGGCCACGACCGTCGCCGCCGAGCTGCGAACCGGCGAGGAGCGGGCGGTGACCGAGCTGCGGCGCTGGCAGGAGCTGCTGCCGGGGATCGAGAGGGGCGACGCGACCCGGATGACGACCTCGGAGCGCGTTCGCGCCATCCGCGCGCTCGAGGCGGAGCTGGTGGCTCGCCTTCGCACCGGCCGGCTCACCGCGGACGAGCTGCAGCGCGCGCGGTCCCAAGTTCGCCAAGGCCTCGCGGAGGCGCTCGCCTTCGTGAACCCACGCTTCGACACGTCCGCGGAGGTCGAGTGAACTTCGTCCTGGAACCGGGGTTGGCGGCGTTGCGGCGAGAGGTGAGGGATTTCGTGGACGAGCGGATCATCCCGGTCGAGGGACGGGTGGTCGCCGAGGACCAGGCGGGCAGCTGGGACACGCTTCGCGCCCTTCAAGTCGAGGCCCGGCGCGCGGGCCTGTGGACGCCGCACCTCCCCGCGGACCTCGGCGGGCGCGGCCTCGGCATCATGGGGATGTGCGCCCTCTTTCGCGAGATGGGGCGGTCGCCGGTCGGGGCCAAGGTCTTCAATTGCGACGCTCCGAACCAGGGCAACATGGACCTGCTCCTCGCTGCCGGGGGCCCGGAGATCCGGGAGCGCTACCTCGGGCCCCTGTGCCGAGGCGAGGTGACGAGTGGGTTCTGCATGACCGAGCCCGCCCCGGGGGCTGGCGCCGACCCGTCGAACCTGCGCACCCGGGCCACGCGCGACGGAGATCGCTGGGTCATCGATGGCCACAAGTGGTTCTCGAGCGGCGGAGGGCAGGCGGCGTTCCTGGTCGTCATGGCGAGGACGAGCGACGACCCCAAGACCGGCGCGAGCATGTTCGTCGTCGACCGCCACGCGCCGGGCGTCGAGCACGTGCGGGACGTCCCCACCATGGGCATCCCGCTCCTCGACCTGCGGGAGGCGGAGTTCCGCTTCCGGGGGGTCTCCGTCGGCCCCGACGCCATCCTGGGGAAGGTCGGGGAAGGCTTCCGCCTGGCCCAATTGCGGCTCGTGCCGGCGCGCCTCACCCACTGCATGCGCTGGCTCGGGCTCGCCGCCCGCACTCTGGACATGTGCAAGGCGTACGTGGCGTCCCGCGAGAGCTTCGGCAAGGTCCTCGCCCGTCACCAGGCCATCCAGCGGATGATCGCCGACGGGGCCACCGCCATCCACGCGGGAAACCTCATGACCTTCCACTGCGCCTGGCTGCTCGCGCAGGGACGGGCCAAGGAGGCCCGGCCCTACTCCTCGATGGCGAAGAACCACGTTGCGCGCGCGCTCTGCAGCGTGCTCGACGACGCCATCCAGATGCACGGTGCCCTGGGCTACAGCGAGGACCTTCCGTTCGCGTCCTGGTACCGGACCGCCCGGGGAGCCCGCATCGGCGACGGGCCCGACGAGATTCACCAGATGGTCGTGGCCCGCGATTTCCTGCTCGGGCGGCTTGAGATTCTCGTGTAGGTAGGAGCGCCATGATGACCGAAAAGGGCATCCTCCGGTTCCTCAAGCTCAAGATCCCCGTGCTCTGGTTCCTGGGCCCGCGGATCGTGCGCGTCGACGACGACGTGGCGGAGATCCTCATCCCCCTCACCTGGCGCACCCGGAACCACCTCCGCGTGATGTATGTGGGAGCGCTCTGCGCGGGGGCGGACCTCGCTGCCGGCATGGGCGCGGCCCGCCACATCTTCGGGGGCCCGGACCGCATCGACCTGCTCTTCAAGGACCTCCACGCCGACTTCCTGAAGCGGGCCGACGGCGACGTGCACTTCCGCTCGTCCCAGGGAGCCATGGTGGCCGAGGCCGTGGCCCGCACGCGGGAGACGGGCGAGCGCGTCACCCTCCCGGTGGAGGTCGTCGCCACCGTGCCCGCCAGGTACGGCGAGGAGCCGGTGGCGCGATTCACCATGGGGTTGACCATGAAGCGGCGGTGAGGCGCTGCTCCAGTCGCGGCCGCCTCGGGCCTTCGACCTGGGCCGGGCGGTCCTGGCCGTGGCCGCCATCCCGCGTCCACGTTAGATTCGCGAGATGCGACTCGCTCGAAGCGTCCTCGTCGCGGCCCTGGCGGCGAGCCCGGCCCTGGCATCCGGGGCGGGATGGATCTCCGACGACTACCCGAAGGCGCTCGCCCAGGCGAGGGCCCGGCACGTGCCGCTCTTCGTGGATGCCTGGGCTCCCTGGTGAAAGACGTGCAACTTCATGCGCGCCACGGTCCTCAAGGACCCGGCGCTCGTGAAGTTGGCCGGGCGGTTCGTCCGGCTCGAGATCGACACCGAGAAGCCTGGAAACGCCGCGTTCCTCGAGGCGTTCCCCATCGAGGTGTGGCCGACGTTCCTGGTGGTGGATCCCGCGACCGAGCGAGTGGTCCTGAAGTGGCTCGGCACCGCCACGTCCCCCGACCTCGCGAAGCTGCTCGCCGACGGGGAGCTGGCCGTGAGGGGCGGGGAGGCGGAGACGCCGGCGGGGCTGCTCGCGAGGGCGGACCGGGCGAACGGTGCCGGCAAGGTAGAGGAGGCCATCGCGCTCTGGCGCGAGGCCATGGAGAAGGGCGGGCCCGGATGGGAGCGGCGAGCGCGCGTGCTCGAGTCGCTCGCCATGGCCCTGCAGTCCTCAAAGCCGCAGGCGTGCGCCGAACTGGCCGTCGGCGAGGCGCCGGGGATGGCGCGCACGCAGTCGTTCGCCAACGTGGTCTCTATCGGTCTCTCCTGCGCGACCTCGGCCGAGGACGCGAGCTGGGCGCCGAAGGCAGTGGCGGCCCTGGAGCCGCTGGCGCTGGAGGCGGTGAGGCAGCGAGGGGTGCTCGCGGACGACCGGGCCGGCCTCTACGAAGGCCTCGTCGAGGCGCGCAAGGAGGCGAAGGACGACGCGGGCGCCCGCAGGGTGGCCGAGGAGTGGTGGCGCTTCCTCGTCGCCGAGCGGGCCGCGGGCAAGACCGCGGCTGCCAGGGTCATGCTCGACTCCTGGATCGTGAGCGCGGCGCTGGCCCTCGACGACCCGGGGCGCGCGGTCCCGCTCCTCAAGGCCTCCATGAAGGTGGCGCCGGGGGACTACAACCCGCCCTACCGGCTCGCCGCCCTCTACCTGGAAATGCACCGGTACGACGAGGCGCTCGCTGCGTCGACGCGTGCGCTCGAGCTCGCCTACGGCCCGCGCAAGCTGCGGGTGCTCGGCCAGCGGGCGACCATTCTCGAGGAGATGGGGCGGCTGCCGGAGGCGCGGCGCGTCGTCGAGGATGCCATCGCCTTCTCCGCGACCCTTCCCGTCGCCCAGCAGAGCCCGCGACTCCTGGAGCGGCTCCAGGCACGGCTGGAAAAGCTCGGGAGCAAGTGAGGTGCCGTCCCCCCTCGACAAAGGCTTTGGCCAGGGCGACCCGGCTCTCGGGCGATGGGCGACCGAGGTCTACGCGGCCGAGGACGACGTCCTGAGGGAGGTGCGGCGGCGCTCCGAGGAGGCGGGCCTGCCTGCCATTCACGTCGGACCGATGGACGGCCTTCACCTCGAGGTGCTGGCGCGGGCGTGCGGGGCGCGGAAGGCTGTCGAGATCGGCACCTTGGCGGGCCTCTCTGGCATCTGCCTGCTGCGGGGGATGGGCCCGGAGGGGCGGCTCGACACGTTCGAGAAGGAGCCCCGGCACGCCGAGGTGGCGCGGGCGTCCTTCGCGCGGGCCGGGCAAGCCCACCAGGTCCGCATCCACGTGGGGCCCGCCCTGGAGATGCTGCGCGGCGTGGAAGGGCAGGGCCCATTCGACCTCGTCTTCGTCGATGCCGACAAGGGCGGGTACCCGGACTATCTCGCTTGGGCAGAGCGGCACCTGCGCGTCGGTGGCCTGGTGCTCGCCGACAACGCCTTCGGGTTCGGCCACGTGCACGAGCGCAACTACCGAGGCGCGGACGCCGCGGCGATGGAGCCGCTGCGGCGCTTCTCGGAGCGGCTGGCGGGCGGAGGTCGCTTTCGCGCCACCATGCTTCCGACCGGTGAGGGCCTGGCAATGGGCGTGAAGGTCGCCTGACGCTAGAAGGCCCAGCCCCCCTGCGCCACGAAGGACTTCTCGCCGAGCGGAGCCCACTCCACGAGCGCGTCGAGGCCCAGCGGGAGCGCGGCCGCGAGCCCGAGGGCGACCTGCCAGTGGTGGACGTCCGTGCCGGTGACGGCGGCCCCGGAGAGCTTCCAGAAGACCGGCCCGCCGAAGACCTTCGCGCCCGCGTAGGGCGCCACGGTCCCGAAGAACGCCTTGCCGACGGCGGCCGACAGGCCGACGTCGAGTGCCGTGAGCGGCTCGGCGGGCTGTCCCGGCGCGGTGGTGGTGACCCCGGAGGCCGCAAGGCTCGCCGAAACGGCGACGTAGGGCCAGTCTCCGCGCCCTTCGAGGGCGAGCCAGGTCGCCCCGAGGCGGGCCAGCCAGCCCGCCTGCATCTGGTAGTCGCTCCCCTGCGCGTCGATCCCGCCCCCGAGCACGGCCCCCGCGCCGGCCTGCACGGTGAAGCGCTCGCCGAGCTGGCGGGTGAGCGAGGCCGCCACGCTTCGCTGGTAGAACGGCGCGTCGGTGCTGCCGAAGCGAAGCTCCGAGGAGAGCCAGCCGAACGAAGCCGCCACCCGCCACGGCGACTCGTCCTCCCCTGTCAGGCTGCAGTAGTCCTTGGCGATCGCCGTGGGACCCACGGGCGAGGAGACCCCTCACCCCCAGGCGGCGCGCGGCCATGCGACGAGGAGCGCGGCGGCGAGCAGCGGGGCGGCGATCGCGCGAGGCATTCGAGACATGGGCTCCTCGGCGAGGGGCCCGGGTCGCCGCCACCGGGCCCTCGAGCGAAAGCGGGCCCCCGCCGCGGGGTGGGGGCCCGGGAACCGCGGGGCGAGCCGGCGAGACTAGTGGACGAGGATGCCGGCCTTGGCGAGGTCGTTCACGAGCGAGGCAGCCACGGAGGTCGCGGCTCCCTGGGAGCTGTTGAAGTTGAAGGTGTCGGAGTTCCCGCTCCAGACGAGCGACTCGGGGTTGGTCTTGGCGGCGTAGACGTTGGTCTCCGCCTGGACGGTGGTGTTCTCCGCGTAGTAGCCGGGTGAGTAGACCGCGCCGTAGCCGTACCCGTAGTACCCGTACCAGCCCCCGTAGTAGGGCGCCGGCGGGACGTAGGCGACGCTCGGCGGCACGTACTCGGTCTGGGTCTTCTTGGCCAGCCGCTGCACGACCACCAGGTCGACGCCCTTCTCCTTCACGTAGGCGACGACCTTCTCCTTGTCGAGCTGGCCGGGAGGGAAGACGGACGAGGCGGTTGCGGAGTCGAAGCCCTTCGCGATGAGGGCCTGCGCGATGGCGTTCTCGAACGTCACCCGGTACTGCTCGTTCGGGATGATGGCGACGACGAAGATGCGGTTCACCGGCGCGGGCCGGTAGTTCGGGTCGCGCCAAACCTGGACCATGTTGGTGGTGGCGCAAGAGGTGATGGCGAGCGTGGCGGCGGCCAGCGCGGTGCTGCGGAGCAGACGCTTCATGGCAGTTCCTTTCGCAGGTGCGGATCGCAAGGCGGAGGTGTTGTACACCACGCTTCCGACCCTTTCGAGTCTCATCTGGGGGGCGGCTCCAGGGCCGGCGCTCACCCTCCGTAGGGTAGGGCACCGGCCGCGCCGGCGGGCGCCGTGCCTACGGAATGCGGTAGCGCACGAGCTTCACCTCGAGTGGTCCGTTCCAGAGCCGGTGCGTCCACTCGGGCTTGAGCCCGATCTCGCGCTCCAGCAGGGGGTTGCCGGACAGCAGGATCGCCTCCCACCCCGAGAAGCGACGGAGAGACGCGCCGAAGCCCCGATAGAAGCCCGCGAGCTGGAGCGGCCGGGCGCCGAGGCGCTCTCCGTACGGCGGGTTCGCACAGACCGTCCCGGACGCCGCGGGCGGGGCCATGTCGCGGGCGTCGGCCTCGGCGAAGGCGACGTCGGCCTCGACGCCCGCCGTCCGGGCGTTCCGCCGGGCCGCCTCGAGCGCCTCCCCGGACCGGTCGCGCGCCCACACGGGGGCGGGCGCCCGGGGCAGCGCGCAGCTGCGCGCCTCCTCCTTCATGCGATCCCAGGCGGACTGCAGCTCGCCCCGGTAGCGCGGCCAGCGCTGGAAGCCGAAGGCCCGCCGCAGGCCCGGCGCCACGTTGCGGGCCGCGAGCGCGTGCTCGATGGCGAGGGTCCCGGATCCGCACATCGGGTCGAAGAAGGGGCGATCCGCCGCAACTCCCCCGAGCAGGAGCACCGACGCCGCCAGCGTCTCCTTGAGGGGTGCCTCGCTCACCGCCGTGCGGTACCCGCGGCGGTGCAGCGGCTCGCCGGCGAGGTCGAGCGAGATTCGGCCTCGCCCCGGGCAAGGTGGAGGACGATGCGGATGTCGGGGTCGTGCGCGTCGACGTCCGGGCGCGCGCCAAGCCTCTCGCGCAGCACGTCCACCACGGCGTCCTTCACCTTGAGCGCCGCGTACCCGGAGTGGGTGATTCCCGGCGAGGTTCCGGTCGCGTCCACGGCCAGCGTTGTCCGGTCCGTGAGCCACTCCGTCCAGTCCACCGAGCGCGTGCCCTCGTAGAGCGCGGCGGCGTCGGGCGCCGGAAAGCGGGCGAGCGGCAGCAGCACTCGCATGGCGGTCCGGGACCAGAGGCAGGCCCGGATCCCCGCCTCGAGTTCTCCCTCGAACGAGGCGGCGCCGCGCTCTCCCTTCACGTGCTTGAGCCCGAGCGCCACGAGCTCGCGCCGGAGCGCTCCCTCGGTCCCTCGGGCGCAGGTGGCGACGAGCCTCACCGGCGCGTCCCGAGGAGGGCAGAAGGCTCGCCGACGACGTCGGCGCGCCAGGCATCTTTTCCGGATCGCTTGGCGTCGTACATGAGGTGGTCGGCGCGCAGGATCATCTCGTCCACCGACTCGGGCGGCGAGAGGAACGTGACCACGCCGGTGCTGAAGGTGATCCCCTGGCGGCCGGCGAGGGTGTCGCGCAGGCGCGCGCGGAGCCTGTCGGCGAGCGCCGTCGCTCCCGGGCCGTCGATTTCGGGGAGCAGCACCCCGAACTCGTCGCCGCCGAGCCGGGCCACGGTGTCGTGCACTCGAACGGCCTCCCGCACCGCGCTCCCGACGGACGCGAGGACCTCGTCTCCGCCGACGTGGCCGAGGCGGTCGTTCACGGCCTTGAAGTCGTCGCAGTCGAGGTAGAGCAGCGACAGGGGCCGCCCGTGGCGGCGCGCCCTCTCCATCTCCAGGGACGCCGCCTCCACGAAGGCGCGGCGATTGGACACGCCGGTGAGGGGATCGGTGCGGGCAGCATGCTGCTCGTGGAGGAGTCGCTTCTTGAAGGCGTCGAGAACGGCGGCAAGGAGCAGGAAGACCCCGAGCTGCTGGGCGGCGTTCCACGCGAGCACCGCGCCCGGGAAGCGCTCGCCGGAGAGGCGCGAGGCCCCGAGGGATGCCGCCGTCGCGACCACCGAGAGCGCCGCGCCGGCGCGCAGGCCGGCGAAGACGGTTCCGAAGCTGATGGGCCCCAGGTAGAGCAGCGTGAGCTCGACCCCGGGACCGACGTAGACGTCCGCCGCGCCGACGCACGCGATCAGGCCCGCGGCGATGGCCGTGGCCCCGCCAGGGGAGAATCCGTGGAACCACTCCTTCACCTCGCGGCGCAACTCGTGCACGGCACTCGGCTGTGCCGGCCGCCCGTCCCCGCCGCCGTCGCGTCCCGAAGCCGTGGCCCGACCCTCCGCCCCGGCATCGCGGGGACCCCTACACCAGAACGCCGCCCGGGCGCTCCGTCAAGGGCGTCCCGCGCCCCGAGCGGGGTCGGCCCCAGGTCAGCGGCGGGCGGCCGTCGCCGGCAGCCCCACCACCTCGACGCGCCGGTTTCGGGCGCGGCCGCGCGCGGTGAAGTTGGGGAGCAGGGGCGCCTCCCCGCCGCGCCCGAGGCCAGCGACGCGGTCGCGCGGGACGCCGAGCGCCACGAGCCGGTCGATCGCGGCTTCGGCCATGGCGAGCGACAGGCGCACGTCGTCGGCCGTCCGTCCGGTGGAATCGACGAATCCCTCGATGCGAACCCGCGCGCCCGGAGTGGAGCGGAGGGCGCCGGCCAGCTCCTCGAGTCCCTGGTCGTGGACCATCCGCGCGCTTCGCCCGGCGAACGAGACGCCCTCCACGACGAAGCGCTCCCCTGCACCGAGCCGCCAGGACCACTCCGCCTGCCGCGCGCTCGCGGGCGCTGCCAGCGCCCTTTCGTCGGCGGGTGCGACCGGAGCGGGAGGCGGCGCCGCAGCCGAGAGCGCGAGCTCGCGAACGTGGGCGAGGCGCGAGGGGTCGAAGCAGCCGGGCAGCGGCGGGCCGCCGACGAAGCCCGTGGCGTCGCGCCCCGTTTCTGCCACCGCGCGACGAAGGGCCGCGACGAGGGGCTCGCCCAACCGGGGCGCGGCCGGGGCGCTCGCCGTGCGGAGGAGGTCGCGCGTCCCCGAAAGCGCCAGCCTCAGCGTCACCGTGAGCGACGGCGGCGAGTCCCTGCCGCTGCCCTCGATCGCACCGTAGAGCACGCCGTCCGCTCCGAGCACCTCGGCGAGGCCGAGCGCTATGCTCGGGGGGACGCCTTGAGGAAGCTCCAGGCTTGACCCGGCGAACACGGCGCGGAGCGCGGCCTCCGGGAGGGCCCGGCCGCGCGCGGCGCCCGGGCTTGCGAAGAGGACGTCGTTGGCGGCCCTGGCGGCCTCGGGCAGGTCGGAGGCGTTCTCGAGCGGGGCGACGAGGAGGCAGCGGACGCGCACGGCGGGTCCGGCCTCCCCCCCGACGGGGGGCGAGGGGGCAGCGGAAACGCCCGAGAGGGCGGCCGCGAGTGCGGCGACGGCGAGGCGCATTCTCGCTCATCGTAACGCGGAACCCGGCCGTTTCCTCGATTCGAGGTCACAGAAGGGCTGCGCCGACACCATCCGACAACTCCCCCTTTTCACGTACCCGTCTCGGGTTCGACACGGGAACTTCACATCTAAATGGATTATGGCTGCATCGTGGCAAACATCCTTGTAGTGGACGACGAGCGGGACCTCGTAAACCTGCTCGACTTCAACCTCCGGCAGGCGGGCTTCGAGACGACCCTCGCGAGCAGCGGCGAGCAGGCGCTGCAGGCGGCGCGCCGGCGCGTGCCGGACCTCGTGCTCCTCGACCTCATGCTCCCGGACCTCTCCGGAACGGACGTGTGCCGCCAGCTCAAGTCCGACCCGCGCACGAAGTCCCTGCCGGTCATCATGCTCACCGCCAGGGGCGAGGAGCTCGATCGCGTCGTCGGCTTCGAGCTCGGGGCCGACGACTACGTGGTGAAGCCGTTCAGCATGCGCGAGCTCATGTTGAGGGTGAAGGCCGTGCTCCGTCGCGCCGCCCAGCAGGGCGGCGACCGCCCGCGCAGCGAGCTCGGCCCCATCCGGCTCGACGTCGACGCCCACCGCTGCTACGTCGCCGGCGACGAGATCGAGCTCACTCCGCTCGAGTTCCGGCTGCTCGCGACGCTCATGTCCCGCGCCGGCAGGGTCCAGTCCCGGGAGCGGCTCCTCACCGACGTGTGGGAGATGTCGAGCGAGCTCGAGACGCGCACGGTCGACACCCACGTGAAGCGGCTGCGCGAGAAGCTGGGGCCGGCGCGAGACCTCCTCGAGACGGTCCGCGGCGTGGGCTACCGGCTCGTCGACCCGGCCGACGAGGCCTAGCGGTGTCGGTCTTCCGCGACCCAATCCTGGCGGCACTGAAGGACCTCGAGGGCGAGCTCGCCGGGGGTCCGCGCGCCGACCTGCCGCCGGCCGTGGAGACGCTCGGGGCGCTGCTGCTCGAGCGGGAAGCGCGCCTGCGGGCGCTCGAGCGGGAGCAGCCCGAGCGCGAGCTCCTCGCCGCCATCCCGGACGCGGCCGGCCTCATCTCCCGCGACGGCGCTGTCCGGGCCGCCAACACGCAGCTCGAGAGCCTGGCTCCGGGTGGCCGCGCCATCGGCCTCACCATCCTCGAGATCACCCGCTGCGGCGAGCTCGCCGAGGCGGCGCGGCGGGCGCTCGAGGGGTCCGCCAAGCGTCTCGAGGTGCATCTCGGGCGGCGGAGCTTCCTCGCCCACCTGGTGCCGCTGGTGCGGGGCGAGGTGCTTGCCCTGCTGAGGGACGTCACCGAGCAGAGGCTCGTCGACGCCACCCGCCGCGACTTCGTCGCCAACGCGAGCCACGAGCTGCGAACCCCGGTGACGGCGATCTCCGGTGCCGCCGAAACGCTGCTCTCCGGCGCCATGAACGACCCGGCCCAGGCCCGCCAGTTCATCGACATCATCGCGCGCAATGCCGACCGGCTCGCGCAGCTCACCCGGGACCTACTCGACCTCTCCCGGATCGAGTCGCGCCAGTGGGTCATCCGCCTCGAGCCGGTGTCCGCGGCCGCGGTCGTGAGCCGCGCCATCGACGTCTGCGCCGAGCCGGCGCGCCGCAAGCACGTCGACCTGCGCAGCGACATCCCGGGCGAGGTCTCGGTCCGGGCCGACGTGCGAGCCCTCGAGCACGTGCTCGTGAACCTCCTCGACAACGCCGTGAAGTACACGCCCGAGGGAGGCAGCGCGACGGTGACCGCCCAGGTGGCGGGCGACCAGGTCACCCTCGCGGTCGCCGACACCGGGCCGGGGATCG
Organism: uncultured delta proteobacterium; assembly: GCA_963754915.1. Lineage (GTDB taxonomy): Bacteria > Myxococcota > Myxococcia > Myxococcales > Anaeromyxobacteraceae > DATJZG01. The sequence continues at coordinate 988,646 of CAVWHZ010000016.1, forward strand.
AGCGCCACCATCTGCCCCGCCTCTTCGAGCGGTTCTACCGGGTCGACCCGGGCCGCTCGCGCGACTCCGGGGGCACCGGGCTTGGGCTCGCCATCGTGAAGCACCTCGTGCAGGCTCAGGGCGGGGAGGTGGGCGTCGAGAGCGGCTCCGGAGGGACCCGGTTCTGGGTCCGGCTGTCGCGCGCGGCGGCCGCAGGGCAGCCCGCTTCGCTCGCCGGACAGGCTGTCACGCACTCGTGACGGTGCGCCCCCGCGGGCGCCACTACTCCCGGGTAGGGTCTAGCACGTCCCCGGGGGGTGGTGGCACCTCGCGAATTCGCGGGTCGGCCCGCGGGTCCCGGGCAGCCTTCGGGCCCCCGGCGCTGCTTGTTCACGTCGCCGTCACGCGCCCGTCACCGGTTCCGGCTACATCGGGGACAACGAAAAACGAACGACAGACCTGAAGGAAGGCCATCCATGAAGAGACTTGCCCTGTGTGCGCTCCTGTTCCTCGCCGGTACCGCGCGGGCCGCTCCGATACTCATCACCGGAGCCGGCGCGACCTTCCCCTTCCCGCTCTATTCCAAGTGGTTCTCCGAGTACAACAAGCTCTACCCAGACATCCGCTTCAACTACCAGTCGATCGGCTCCGGGGGCGGCATCCAGCAGTTCACGAACGGGACCGTGGAGTTCGGCGCGACCGACGCTCCGATGACGTCGGAGGAGATGGCGAAGGCGCCGGACGTCGTTCACATCCCGACGGTGCTCGGGGCCGTGGTCGTCACCTACAACGCGCCGTTCCCGGGCCTGAAGCTGACCCCAGACCTGCTCTCGTCCATCTACCTCGGCAAGATCACGAGGTGGAACGACCCGGCCCTTGCCAAGGTGAACCCGGGCGTCCAGTTTCCCGACGTCCCCATCACCGTCGTGCGGCGGTCCGACGGTTCCGGGACGACCTACGTCTTCACGGACTACCTGAGCAAGGTGTCCAAGGAGTGGAAGGACAAGGCCGGCACCGGCAAGAGCGTCAGCTGGCCGGTGGGTCTCGGTGGCAAGGGCAACGAGGGCGTGACCGGGCTCATCAAGCAGACGCCCGGGTCCATCGGCTACGTCGAGCTCGCCTACGCGAACCAGAACAAGCTCCCGCTCACCGTCCTCCAGAACCACGACGGCAAGTTCGTCGCGCCCACGCTCGAGAGCACCTCGGCGGCCGCCGCTGGTGTCGCCATCCCGGCCGACTACCGGGTCTCCCTCACGGACGCCGCCGGGGCGAACGCCTACCCCATCGCGTCGTTCACCTACCTGCTCATCCACAAGGACATGAAGGACCAGCCGAAGGGCGACGCCATCGTGAAGTTCCTTTGGTGGGCCGTCCACCAGGGTGGCCAGGCCCTCGCCCCTCCGCTCGACTACGCGCAGCTGCCGAAGCCGGTGGTGTCGATGGTCGAGAAGACCATCCAGGGCCTCCAGGTGCAGGGCAAGCCGGTCCCCCTTGCCTCCGCAAAGTGAGAGCGTCGCCGTAGCGCGGTCTAGCCCGCTCGCTCAGGTCCGCCCCTCCCCGGGGGGAGACAGGGCCTGGGCGGTGGGCGTCTCCGTGCTCGGCGGAAGCATCCTCGTCGTCGCCGGGCTCATCCTTCTCGAGCTCGGCGGCGAGTCCGTACTGGCGTGGAAGCGGCTCGGGCTCCTGCGCTTTCTCGCGAGCAGTGACTGGGACCCGGTCCAGGACAAGTTCGGAGCGCTTCCCTTCATCTACGGGACGCTGGTGACGAGCGCCGTTGCGATCCTCATCGCCGTGCCCGTTTCGGTCGGCCTCGCCCTCTTCCTCGCGGAGATGGGCCCGAAGCAGCTGCGCCGCCCGGTCGCCTTCTCCATCGAGGTGCTCGCGGCCATCCCGAGCGTCATCTTCGGGCTCTGGGGACTCTTCGTCATGGTTCCGTGGCTCCGGACGAGCGTCGAGCCGGCGTTGCAGAAGGTGCTCGGCTTCCTGCCGCTCTTCAAGGGACCCACGATCGGGCTCGGCTACCTCGCGGCGGGCCTGATCCTGGCGATCATGATCCTGCCCACCATTGCCTCGGTGACCATCGAGGTGCTGAAGACCGTCCCGCTCGCCCTCAAGGAAGGAGCACTCGCGCTGGGAGCCACCCGCTGGGAGGCCATCCGGATGACCGTTCTCCCGTACGCCCGCCCGGGGATCGTCGGGGCGGCGCTCCTCGGTCTCGGCAGGGCGCTCGGCGAGACCATGGCTGTGACCATGGTGATCGGGAACTCCCCCGAGATCCACGCCTCGCTCTTCGCACCGGGCTACTCGCTGCCTGCGGTCATCGCGAACGAGTTCGCCGAGGCGACCGGCGACCTGCACGTGAGCGCGCTCGCCGCGCTCGGCCTCGTGCTGTTCGGCATCACGGTGCTCCTGAACGCCTTCGCCCAGCTGCTCCTCAAGGCCGTCAGCCGGGGCTTCCAGCGGAGGCCGGCATGACGTCGCTCCGGTGGCGGAAGTTCGTGAACGCGTTCTGGACCGCGATGAGCGGTGCCGGCGTGGTGCTGGCGGTCGTGCCGCTCGCCTCGCTCTTGTGGCTCGTCATCTCGCAGGGGGCTGCCGGCCTCTCGTGGAGCTTCTTCACGAACCTTCCCGCGCCGGTCGGCGAGCCCGGGGGCGGGGTGGGCAACGGAATCGCCGGGACCTTCCTCCTCGTGGCCATCGCGAGCGCCATCGCCCTGCCCGTGGGGATCGGCGCGGGCGTCTTCCTGGCCGAGAGAGGAAACGGGCGCGCCGGAGGGGTCGTCCGCTTCGTGACCGAGGTGCTGTCGGGCGTCCCTTCCATCGTGATCGGGATCGTCGCCTACGGGCTCGTGGTCGACCGCATGAAGCGCTTTTCGGCGCTCGCCGGAGGGCTCGCGCTGGCGCTCATCATGGTCCCGACGCTGGCGCGCTCCACCGAGGAGTTCGTGCGCCTCGTGCCGGGAGCGCTGCGCGAGGCCTCTCTCGCGCTCGGCGTGCCGAAGTGGAAGACGAGCCTGCTCGTCATCCTGAGGACGGCCGCCGGCGGGATCATCACCGCCGTGCTGCTCGCGGTGGCGCGCGCCGCGGGAGAGACGGCTCCGCTGCTCTTCACCTCGCTCAACAACCAGTACTGGAACGTCGCGTCCGGACCAGCCGACCGCCTCGCTCACGGTCCAGATCTTCAACTACGCCATCAGCCCCTACGAGGACTGGCACGCCAAGGCCTGGACCGCGGCGCTGGTGCTCTTCCTGCTCGTGGGGCTCTTGAACCTGCTCGCGCGGGTCCTCTCGCGCAACCGGATGGAGGTCGCCCGATGACGCCGGCACAGGAGGCCGCAACGATGACCGAGACGGCCCGGGCCCACGAGCCGAAGGGAGTTCCGGTCGCGGTCCCGCGCCCGACACCGGGCGCCCCGTCCCCGCGGCCGCCGAGCGGCGCGCGCGAGGAGCGGCCCAAGCTCAAGGTGAGCAACCTCAGGGCATGGTACGGCGAAACGCTTGCGTTGAAGGGGGTGGACCTCGTCGTACCGCCCCAGAGCGTGATGGCTGCCATCGGGCCCTCGGGCTGCGGCAAGTCGACGTTCCTCCGCTGCCTCAACCGGATGCACGAGCTCATCCCCGGCGCCCGCGCCGAGGGGACGCTGCTCCTCGACGGGGAGGATCTCCTGAGCCGCCAGGTCGACCCGGTGGTGCTCCGCCGACGGGTGGGCATGGTCTTTCAGCGCCCCAACCCCTTCCCGACCATGTCGGTGCGGGACAACGTCGCCGCCGGCCTGAAGCTGAACGGGCTTCGGGGGAGCCACGACGAGGTCGTGGAGCGGACGCTGAAGCAGGCGGCGCTCTGGGACGAGGTGAAGGACCGCCTCGACGAAAGCGCGCTCGGCCTATCCGGAGGGCAGCAGCAGCGCCTCTGCATCGCCCGCGCGCTCGCCGTGGAGCCGGAGGTGCTCCTCATGGACGAGCCCGCCAGCGCGCTCGACCCCATCGCGACGGCCAAGGTCGAGGATTTGATCCACGAGCTCAAGCAGCAGTACACCATCGTCATCGTGACCCATAACATGCAGCAGGCGGCCCGCGTCTCGGACCAGACGGCGTTCTTCTACATGGGGGAGCTCGTGGAGGTCGGCCAGACCGAGAAGATCTTCACCAACCCCGACAAGCAGCAGACCAACGACTACGTCACCGGAAAGTTCGGGTAAGCATGGCCCCCGACACCCACACCGACAAGGTATTCGACGTCGAGCTGACCGCCCTCCGCGACAAGCTGCTCGAGATGGGCGGAAAGGTCGAGGCCGCCATCGCCGGCAGCGTCCGGTCCCTCATCGAGCGAGACAGCGAGCTCGCGGCGAAGGTGAAGGCGCAGGACCGCGAGATCAACCGTCTCGAGGTGGACATCGACGACATGTGCCGCCGCCTGCTGGCGCTCCGGCAGCCGGCGGCGAGCGACCTCCGCTTCATCACCACGGCCCTCAAGATCGTGGTCGACCTCGAGCGCATGGGCGATCTGGCCGTCAACATCGCCGAGCGGGCCATCCAGCTCAACCAGTCGCCTCCCGTCAAGCCGTTCCACGATCTCGTCACGCTCGCCGACTTGAGCGAGGCCCAGCTCAAGAAGGCGCTCGACGCCTTCGTCGAGAAGGACGTGCAGCTGGCCGAAGAGGTCATCCAGGGCGACGACCTCCTCGACGCGCTCTACCAGAAGCTCTTCAACGAACTGCTCACTTACATGATGGAGGACTCGCGCTATATCCGGCGCGCCACCAACGTCATGTTCGCGGCGAAGCAGCTCGAGCGCTTCGGCGATCACGCCATCAACCTGGCAGAGATGGTCGTTTACATGGTGCGCGGCACCGACGTCCGCCACCCGCACAGCAGGGACATCCAGGGTCCAGCGTAGGGTGGGGGGCGGCAGGACGGAACCGGTCCCGGGGCTCGTCAACGCGCAGTCGTTCGCGGGGCTCCGGAAGCGGTGGCGAGCTGCCTCGGCGAGGGCCTGACCTTCACGCCGGGCCATGTCGGCGCGGCGGGCGCCGGCGTAGTCCACACCGCCGTCCGGTGCTCAGAGGGAGCGTCGTCCCGGCCTGTGGCCGTCCGGGACCTGCGCGCTCACGGTTCCTCCCCAGCGCGGTTCCTCGGTACCGTCGGCAAGGAGCTCGAAGGCGTTGACGTCGTCGGCAAGCTGGGTGCGGAGCTCCTTCAGCACGGCGCGCTTCGCCTTGGGATCGGTCACCGGGAAGAAGAGCTCGTAGCGGCGATCGAAGTTCCGGGGCATGGCGTCGAGGCTCCCGGCAAACACCTGCCACCGGCCCCGGGCCCGGAAGGCCGCGACGCGTGCGTGCTCGAGGAAGCGCCCCACGATGCTGATCGCCCGAATCCCCTCCCCGACCTCCGTGAGGGTGGTTCTCACGAGGACGTCGACGCGGGCGCCGGCGCGCGCTGCCAGGGCGAGCGCCCGGAGCACCCTCGGGTCGGTGACGTGGTTGAACTTCAAGATGATGTGGCCACGCGGATGCGCCTCGGCCCTGATCTGCTCGAGGAGCAGGGTCCGGATGGCAGCGCCCGTCCGCATGTGGCGAAGGCGGGGCGCCCGGCCGCGCTCGAGGGCGTCGAAGAAGCTCTTGGCGTCTCGCGTGAGGCGGCGGTCGGCCGTGAAGAGCGAGAAGTCCGTGTAGAGCCGCGCATTGCGGGTGTTGTAGTTGCCGGTGCCGACGTGGAGGTACTCGCGCGTGCCGCGCCGGACCCAGACCGCCTTCGCATGCACCTTCTTCTTCGGCAGGGGGAGGACGCGGACTCCCGAGTTCTGGAACCGAAGCCCCCACTCCAGGTTCTGCAGCTCGTCGAAGCGCGCCCGGGCCTCGAGGAGCACCGCGACGTCCTTGCCGGCCCGCGCTGCTGCGATGAGCGATGAGGCGAGCACGTTGTCGTCTCCGACCCGGTAGAGGGTGGCGCGGACCGAGGTGACCTCGGGGTCCTCCGCCGCGGCCCGGGCGAATTCCTCGACGGCCTCGTAGCTCTGGTAGGGGTGAAAGAGCAGCACGTCGCCGCGGTCGATGCGGGCGAACGGGTTTTCCCGGAACCCCGGTACGCGCCACGCCTTGAGCGGGGCGTACTTGTGGCGGTCCGCGGCCCCGTCGATGATCGTGCTGACGAATCGCAGGTCGAGCGGCGGCTGGACCAGGAAGACCTCGTTGGCCTCGAGCCCGAGCGCCAGCCGAATCGACTCGCTCCAGTGGTTCGGGAAGGTGTCCTCGACCTCCAGGTGGCTCACCCGGCCGTCGAGGCGGGTCTCGAGCGCGGCCGGCAGGTCCTCCCAGTCGAGGCCGAGCTGGTCGATGGCGGCGAGCCGCACCACCCGCAGCTCGTATAGCTCGGGAGCCTTGCTCTCGAGGAAGAGGTCGCCGCGCAGGCGGAGGAGCTCGCCCACGCGGACGTAGGTGCCCTCCCGGCCCGGGATCTCGAGGAGGCGTGGCACTCCGTCGGGCAGCCGCACCAGATGCTCGAGCACCCCCGCGCCCGTGGCGAAGTAGAGGGCCTGGCTGCGAACCTCCCGGACCGCCTCGGCGCGGATGACGTCTGTGCGAGGGGCCACCTCCTCGGCGAGGAAGGCCCCAAAGAAGTCGAGCTCCTCGCGTGCCAGGCTCGTCGCCGGGACCACGCGAATGCCCAGGTCCTCGAGGGCTGGCAGGAAGGTGCGGTACCTCTCGCTCGCGAGGTCGGTCTGCGCCCGCGCCTCCACGAGCAGCGCCCGGTAGGACTCGTCGCCGCGCTCCTCCAGGAACGGCCGCGAGATGCGCGCGGCGAAGAACTCGTCCATGTTCGACGCCCAGATGGCGAGAAACCGCAGCCGCTCCAGCATCGGAAAGTCCCGGCGGCTCGTCTGGGCGAGGACGCGGCGGTTGAAGTGGAGCCAGGAGAGCTCCTGCGTCGTTGTCACGGGGCCCTCCGAAGGGGTGGATCGCAAGGGAAGCACATCCCGTGGCCCGCGTGTAACGAACTCGTGAACAACGCATCTCCCGAGGCCCCGGCCGACGCCGGGGGCCGCACGGCCCGCGTCATTGGTTGACGTGGACCACCTTCGCAGGGGGGAAGCCGTTGAAATGGGTGGCCGAGGCGTGGCTGTAGGCGCCGATGTTCCGGCTAAAGAGCATGTCGCCGAGCCGCAGGTCGGAGGGAAGCTGCTCCGCCATGGAGACGACGTCGAGCGCGTCGCAGGTCGGGCCGAAGACCGAGCAGATCTCCGTCGGCCCCTTCTTGAACGAGCCGAAGTGGTACTGGCAGTGGTCGAAGATGACGCCGGAGAACGTGTGGTAGACGCCGTCGTCGACGTAGTAGCAGAGCTTCCCGTCGCGAACGGCCCTGCCGATGATCTTGGAGACGGCCGTGCCGGCCGTCGCCACCAGGAACCGGCCCGGCTCGGCGAGGATCTGCACATTCTTGGGGAAGAGCCGGTCCAGCTCGCGGTTGAGGATCCGCGCCAGCTCGCGGAAGGGCTTCACGCTCGCATCGTACGGCGCCGGGAACCCGCCGCCGATGTCGAGCAGGTTCATCTTGGAGTAGCCGCGGTCGCGGGCCTCCTGGAACACGTTGGCCGCGAGGCTGATCGCCTGGACGTAGTTCTGGAAGTTGGTGGTCTGGCTGCCGACGTGGAAGCTCAGCCCCTCGACCACGAGGCCCTCCGCCGCGGCCGCGAGGATGAGGTCGACGGCCTCGCCGGGCGCGGCGCCGAACTTGGAGGAGAGCTCCACCATCGCCCCGGTGTTGGGGACCCGCAGCCGCAGCGCCACGCCCGCGCGAGGAGCGTGCTTCTTGATCTTCTTGATCTCCTCCACGTTGTCGTAGGTGACGAGCGGCTTGTAGGGGTCGAGCGCCTGCAACGTCTCGTTGGCCTTGATGGGGTTGGCGTAGATGATCTTGTCCCAGATCCAGTCCTGGCGCTGCTTGTCGGGCATGTCCTTGATGTTGTCGTAGACGATCATGAACTCCGGCATGGAGGCCACGTCGAAGCTCGCCCCGGCCTGGTAGAGCGTCTTCACGATGGCCGGGTCGGAGTTCGCCTTGACGGCGTAGTACGCCTGGACGCGGGGGAGGTACTTCCGGAAGGCGGCGTAGTTGCGGCGAAGCTCGTCGTGGTCCACCACGAACAGAGGCGTGCCGTGCTCCTTCGCCAGCTTGAGCAGATTTGCCTGGGTGATCACGTGGCCCCTCGCGCCTGCGCCCTAGTCGCCGTCCGTGACGAGGAAGTTCTTGAACTGCCAGGGATCGGTGCGGTCGATGGAGGGGTTGTTGTGCCCCTCGAACGCGTTCGTGTAGTGCTTGAGCGGAGTCCAGTCGGAGGGCTTGGAGATGAAGCGGCCCAGGTAGGGTTTCGCGATCTTGAGAACGTACTCGTGGGGAATGTCGTCGGGGACGACGACGCCCTTTCCGGGGTTCTCGATCATCCATGAGACCGCGGCGACCACCGAGATCGCCACCTGCATGGTGGTGGCGTTCTGGTGCGGGACAAGCCGGCGCGACTCCTCGATGCTCAGGTCGCTCCCGATCCACCATGAGTTGTAGGCGTGACCCATGAGCAGCGAGCCGAGGATGTCCGAGCCGCTCGTGATCTCGTCGTTCAGGATGCGCTGCTTCTTCTGGAGCTCGTAGTCGTACCCGCGCAGCTCGTTCAAGGATGCGATGGCCACGTCGGCCGGGCAGTAGGCGTAGTGGACGGTGGGGCGGTAGATGGCCTTGCCGTTCTCCCACACCGTCAGCCTGTCCGAGATGGTGAATGCCTCGCCGTGGCGCACCACCATCCCATGGATGCGGTAGTTCGGGACCCAGGAGACCACCCAGGTGTTGATGCCCATGCGCGCCAGGCAGATCTGGTTGCGCGGGCCCTCCTCGTGCTGGCAGGCGAGCGGGGGGAGCTCCTTCTCGTGCGTGCCCCAGCCGAGCTCGGCGGTGGTGGTCCCCTCCTCGCGGAAGCCCTCGATGCTCCAGGTGTTGACGAACTCGTCGACCTCCTTCGGGCGGTCGGTGATCTGGGTGTCGCGCTCGCTGCAGTGGATCACCTTCACGCCGATCTTCATGGCGAGGAGGTTGAAGGAGCGGTCCTGCACGAGCCTGCGCAGCTCGTCTGCCTCGGCCCCGGCGACCTTGCCGTCCTTCACGAGACGCTGGGCGATGTCGATGAGCCCCTGCTTGGTGAAGTGCGAGATGAGCCCCGGGTTGGCGCCGTGCTCCAGAACCGCGGTGGGGCCCGGCTCGGACCACTTGGCGACCATGCGGCGGACGTTCATGTGGCGCCAGTAGAGAGTCCGCTGCTGCGGCGGCTTGTTCTCCGCGCCCTCGTAGGGATCCCACACCTCGACCGAGGTGTTCACGTAGAGGACGCCGTGGTCATGGCACCACTGAAGGAATCTCGCAGGCGTCGATGTTCCAGGCGAGGTCGACGAGGACGTCGCCGGGCCCGAGGTACTTGCCGAGCACCGCGCCCATGTTCTCGCGGGTAACGCGCTTGCGCACGAACCGCACCCCGCGCTTGATCCACGGCCCGAGCGCCGCGCGGCGGTCCTCGAAGTCCATGACGGTGATGTTCTTCTGGGGCACCTTCAGGTGCTTCGCCAGGATGGGAAGCGTGCACTGCGCCACCGCGCCGTAGCCGACGAACAGGATGCGCTTCCCGAACTCAATCATGTCTGCCCTCTCACGGTGAGATGTGTGAACCCGCGGAACGGCGGGGGCGCTCATTCTACAGCCCGCGCAGCGGGCGGCGACGACTTTCCGACCGCCGCGGCAGGGTCCCTCCGCCGGGCACCGGCCTCGCCGCCTCCGCAGGCGCGGCCGTGGGAGTCCAGGCAGTCGGCGGTGGCGGTCACGCAGGTTTCACGTTGCCGACACGGGTCCCCGCGGAGAATCCCGCCGCGGGCGAACTTCACGTCGTCTCGGCGCGGACAAGGTCGAGCCCCTCGTGGCGACAAGTGGCTCGAGCCGCTCAAGCGAGTGCGGCCGGTGTCGCTCGGGGGCGTGCCCGCTTCCGGGTTCGCGCCCGGTACCGCCCTCGATGACCGCTTACCGGTGGCCGGAACCGCGCCTCAGGTGGCCCACGCGCGACGCGCCCGGCGCAGGAGGTGAATCGCCAGCGCGACTCCCAGGAGGCCAGCCGCGAAGAGCCCGATCCGCTGCCAGGCCTGGGCGATCGACCCGGCCCCGCGCCCATCCGGGCGCCGATCCAGAGGATGAGCGGCACTTGCACGCACGCCGCCAACGCATCCACTGCGAAGAACCTGGGAACGCCCATCTCGGCAGCGCCGCAGGCCAGGTAGATGGGGCCCCGCACGAGCGGCGTGAAGCGGGTCGCGAAGACGAGCCCGCGCCCGTGCCGGCGAACCGAGGCGAGAGCTTCCTGCACCGCCGCGGACTCGAAGGCCCTCCGGAAGGGTCCAAAGCGCGACATCCCGCGCGCGAGGCGGCTCCCGATGAAGACGGCCGCGGAGTTCGCTGGCAACAGGCCGAGGAGCACCGAGAAGAGCGCAGTCGCGAACCCGATGCGGCCCTGGCTCCAGAGCATTCCGAGCGTGGCCGTGACAATCTCCTCCGGCACGGACGGCAGGATGCACGCCTGGAGCAAGAGCCAGGTGGCGGCAAGCCCGATCTGCCATCCCGGAAGGCCCGAGAACTGGAGGAGCAGGTTCTGCATCGGGCCTCACTGTACCGGAATTCGCCTGCCGAGCCGATGCCCGGGCGCAAAGGCGCGGATCCGGGCGCGCTCCCGCCCGATCCGGCTGAAATCGGCACGCGGCCGACACGGGACGGCCAAAGACCGGGGGCAGGATGGCCTCGGGCTGCTGGCGGGTGCATGGGGCGCGGGTGGCGGGGCCGGGTTGCCCAGGACGGAGGCCTCGCGTGATCGACCAGGAACTCTACGCTCTCTACGTCGACGTCTACTCGGAGTCGTCCCACTTCGCAGCCGAGGATGGCGGGTCCCGCCCCGGCGGCCAGCGCCGCGGCGTCTGGCGGTCGTCCATGGAGCGGGCCATCGCCGAGTTCGCCCGGGACGACGCGACGAACGGGACCCCGATGCGCACCAGGGCCCAGTTCGACCGGTCGCTCGCGGAGGTCCCCCACCTCCTGCTCCGCCTCGGCATGCGCGATCGCGTCGACGCCGGGTGCAGGCCAGGGGGCCGAGGAGCCGCTCTGGCGTGGTCCGGGTAGCGAGCGGTCGACGAGATTCCGGTTCCCTGCTCCGGGGCCCTGCCGCTGCGGAAGGAGTGGCCTCCTCCTACACAGGCGCCTCGCACCCGACACGGGGAGCAGCCGGCAGGCCGTCACGAACTCGTTTCCTCGGGCTCACTCCTTCGAGACGCCGCCTCCGTACTCTCCGTGGGAGGTCTCCCGCTCGGGGAAAGGACGGAAGACGTGACCGCGAGCCTCCTCCTGTTCGGCCTGGCGCTTCTCGGCCTCTTCCTTGTCGGGTTGCAGTTCCTCGTCCTGCACTCCCACTCGGCGTCGGCGCGGATCGGCTCGGCGGAGCTCCCGCCCGTCTCGGTCTTGAAGCCCCTGTGCGGCGTCGACGAGGGTCTCTGGAACAACCTGGAGGTCTTCGCCTCGCTCGACTACCCGCGCTACGAGGTCCTGCTCGGCGTTCGCGACGTTCGGGACGCGGCCTGGCCAATCGCCGTGGCCGCCGCCGCGCGGTGGCCCGATCGCTTCCGGCTGGTCCTTCAGATGGGCGAGCCGGGCCTGAACCCCAAGGTGAACCAGCTCATCTCCTTGGCGCGGGCGGCGCGCCATCACCTCCTCGTGGTGAGCGACTCCAACGTGCGGGTGCGGCGCGACTACCTTCGCGAGGTCGCCTGGCACCTTCGCTCCGAGGACGTCGGCCTCGTCACCCACCCCATCGTCGGGGTCGGGGAGAGGTCGCTCGGCGCGTTCTTCGACAACCTCCACATGGCCGCGGTCGTGGCCCCGGGGATGGTGGCTGCGAAGCGACTCGCCAACCGCGACGTGGTGGTCGGAAAATCGATGGCCCTGCGCCGTGCCGACCTCGAGGCGCTCGGCGGCTTCGAGTGCGTGAAGGACGTCCTCGCGGAGGACTACGTCCTCGGCGTGAAGATCTCAACCCAGCTGGGCAAGCGCGTGGCGGTGGCGTCCTCCCCCGTCGAGAACGTGAACCAGGAGCGGGCGGTCGGGGAGTTCCTCGGCCGCTACACCCGCTGGTGTGTCATGCAGAGAAACATCGCGGGCCGGCTGGTTTACGCTTCGCAGGTCCTGCTCAACCCCGTCGCGTTCGCGGCATGGGCCCTCGCCCTCTCGCCCACGGCGGCGTCGCTCGCCGCGCTCGTCGGCATCTGCCTGTGCAAGGCGCTCCTCGACGATGCCTCGGCACGGACGCTCCGGGGAACCGGGTTCGGCTGGAGGCGTCTGCCGCTCGTCCCCGCCAAGGACCTGCTCTTCGCCCTGGCCTGGGCGAGAGGGCTCGTGGAGAGCACCGTCGAGTGGCGCGGCAACCGACTGCGCGTGCTCCGCGGCTCGGTCCTCGAGCGCCCGGCCCCCGAGGTGGAAGGCCAGCGCCTGGCGACGGAGCCCTGACGGCCGCGGGGTCGAGCCTCCCGGCAAGCCGCGCTGGCCGGCTCCCGGGGTCGCTAGGCCACGGCGACGGCCGCGGGGCGGACTGCCGGGCTCCACGCCCGGAGGGGAACCCGCTCGGTGGCGAGCCAGCCCTCCCAGACGATCTCGCCTGCTGTATGGGCGAGGAGGCGCGCCCGGCCGAGCTGGGTGGTGCTGCCGGCGTTGAGCACGCGCAGGGGAGCCGCGTGCGGCACCGCGACACGGAACTCGGCGGGCACGTGCCGGTGGCCGTGCAGGACGAGCCGGCACCGGCCAGCGACCCGGCCGAGAAGATCCTCGCCGAGCGGCAGCTCGTCCGCGCTCGGAAGGCCGATGAAGGTAGCGAGCTTCTCGGCCAGGTCCTCGACTGGGAGCGGCAGCACGTGGTGGTGAAGCATGAGAAGGGGGAGCGAGCCCGCGGGCGCGTCGGAGAGCGCCAGCTCCGCGTCGGCCACGTCCTGGGAGGTAACCTCGCCGTGGCCGTCGATGAGCGAGCGGTTGTGCGGCGCGGTCGAGTCGAGGCAGACCGCGTGCAGGCCGGGCCGAGAGCGCACTGCCACGCGACCGCCGCGCATCATGCCGCGGGCGGCGTCGTCGCCCATGCGGTCGTGGTTCCCGGGAACCACCGAGACGCATCCCCGTTCGAGCAGGGGGGCGAACACTCGCTCGAAGCGCGCCAGTTCCTCGCGTCGGCCCCGGTGGGTCACGTCGCCGGTGACGAGCACGTCGTCCACCCGGGCGGCTAGCAACGCCTCGACGAGGTGACGCGCCGCCTCGTCGGTGGCGTCGTCCCGTCCCAGGTGGAGGTCGGAGATGTGGGCGGCTGTGCGAAGCACTCGGATTCCCTTCAAATCCCTCATCCCAGTTATAGGCGTCCAAGGTGTCGAACCTGGAGCGCGCGGGGGGCGGGTTGGAGAATCTTGCTCTCGCGCGCCTCTGGGTGCCGGACGGCAGTAGAATCCGGCCCCGGAGAGGCGTGACGCACCTTCTGATCGATGGTCGCCCCGTCACCGCGACGCCCGTCGGCACCGTCCTCGATGCCTGCCGCGCCAAATCGCCGACCGCAACCTCTCCGGGGCACACATCACCGAAGGGCCGCCGAACCGGGTCGAGGCGGGCGTTCGCGCCTTCGATCCCTGCCCGTCCTGCTCGACGCACGTCGTGGGGCGCAGATGGGTTACGCTCCGCCTGGTCGACGCCGACGGTCGTGTCATCGAGGAGTCCGCTGCCTGGGCGCTCTGACGGCCGCAGCGGACGTGCCTGACAGGAGGTAGACCTTGGGCCGCCGAGACGTGATCGATCGAATCCGCGCCTTCAACCAGGGGCGGGACCCCGCGGGGCTTGAGCGGAAGTACGAGGCGATGCGCTCCAGCCCGCTCGGCTTCCTGCGCGGCACGGCCCACCTCTTCTACGACGAGATGCCGCGCGCTCCCGTGGTGGTCGACGCGCCGGCCGCGTGGATCTCCGGCGACCTGCACCTCCAGAACTTCGGGACCTACAAGGGCGACAACCGGCAGGTCTACTTCGACGTCGACGACTTCGACGAAGGTGCGCTGGCGCCATGCACCTGGGACGTTCTTCGCCTGTCGACGAGCCTCCTCGTCGTGGGCCGCGCGCTCGGCCTGGGCGGGCGGGAGCGGCGCCGGGTGGCGAAGTCGCTCGTCGAGGCGTACGCCGCGGCGCTCGAGCACGGGAAGGCCCGCTGGGTGGAGCGGGAGACGGCCGAGGGCCTGGTGCGGACGCTCTTCGACCGGGCCAGACTCCGAAGGCGAAGGCAGCTCCTCGACGGCCGCACCGTCGTGAGCGGCGCCCGTCGGCGGCTCCGCACCGACGGCAAGCGAGCTCTCCCGGCGACGCCGGCGGAGCGGAAGAGGGTCATGGCCTTCATGCGGCGATTCGCCCAGGAACGCGGCGACCGGGGGCTCGAGCCACTCGACGTCGCCCGCCGGATTGCCGGGACCGGCAGCCTCGGGCTTGAGCGCTACGTGATCCTGGTTCGCGGGCGCGGCTCGTCCGAGGGGAACCTGCTCCTCGACCTGAAGCTGCAGCCCCCGTCCCCGCTTCGGGCGCACCTCACGCTCCCCCAGCCCCGGTGGGGCTCCGAGGCGGAACGGGTCGTGGAGGTCCAGCGGCGCGCGCAGGCGATCGCGCCTGCATTTCTCGCCGCGGTGCGCCTGGGAAAGGAACCCTTCGTCCTGAAGGAAGTCCAGCCCAGCGCGGACAAGGTCGACCTGGAGAGGTGGAGGGGCCGCCGAGGGGATCTCGACGGCCTGGCTCGGACCCTCGGGGAGGTTGCGGCCTGGAGCCACCTTCGCAGCGGCGGCCGACAGGGGTCGGCGACCGCGGACCGGTACATCGCTTTCGGAGCCCGGGCCGGCTGGCGACGCGACCTCCTGGCGCTCGCTCGGGAGATGGCCGCGGGCGCGGAGGAGAACTGGCGGACCTTCCGGCGTGCCGGCCCCCTGTACCCGTCTGGAGGGTCCCGCGACGTTTGACGACGCGGGCAGGCGCGGTTATGCGCCCTGGATTGCGGATCCCCGAGGTGTCGATGGAGACGAGAGTCAGCGAAGGCCTGCAGATGCGAGACTACGTGCTCGACACGGCAACCGGCCTCACCACCGAGGACGTCTCGACGTACCTGGCCTTGTTGCGGCGGCTGGCCGCAATCGACGGGTTCAGCGCGCCTGAGAAGCGTTTCATTCACCGGCTCGCGACATCCCTGGGCCTCGATCCGGACCTCGCCCGCAACGCCCACAACATCGTCGCGGACCCTGCGGTGCCGACCGAGAAGCTCGTCGAGCGCATCCGCGACCCGGGCCTGAGGCTCTGCCTGCTGCGCGACGCGTACCGGTTGGCTGCGGCGGACGACTCCTTCAGCGAGGCCGAGCTCCGAGAGCTGTCGGTCATCTCCGGTGCCCTGGGGATCACTAACGGCACCGCGGCGGCAGTGAGGAGCCTCGCCCTGCAGGAGTCGCGGGTCGAGCGGGAGTTCGCGCGACTGGTGAGCGAAGCCCGCACCTGAGCAGCCCGCTCCGCGGCGCCGGGACGGGATCCCAGGCTGCCAGCGTGGGCGTCACCGAACCACGTCGCCTCCGGATCCGCCCGCATACACGGGCGGCTCCCCGAGGCTCCCGGCGGCGGGGAGGTGGCGGATGAACACGACGATGCGCCACATCTCCTCCTCGCCGAGGATCCCGCGCGACGCTGGCATCCCGGAGGGGAAGATGCCGTTCTCGATGATCCAGCGGAGTTGACCATCGGTGTAGGCCTGGACCTCGAGGGACCCGAGCGAGGGCACCGGCGGCGACATGGCGTTCGCGAAGGGAACCCCGGTGTTCTGTCCGTCGAGCCCGTGGCAGACGACGCAATAGCTCGCGAAGGCCCTGCGTCCACGGCGGATGGTTTCCTCGTCCGCAGCGAGTGGGTTTCGATCCGCTCGCCCGCCCACGGTGAGACGACGCTTCACCTGCGCCGCGAGCGCCCGCTCTAGGCGGCCGGGCGGGGTGGCTTTGCACCCCGACAGCGCGAGCAGCGCGGCGACCAGGGCCAGGCGTGCAAGGGACACGGCCGGCTCCGCTCACTCGACGACGATGGTGAGCTTCATGTTTCCGTGACCCGACCCGCAGAAGTGATCGCAGATGGTGACGTAGCGCCCCTCCGCCTGCGGGGTGAGCGTCATCTCGGTGACCTTGCCGGGCTCGATCTCGAGGTCGATGCCGAGCGCCTTCTGAAAGAACCCGTGCGTGACGTCGAGGCTCTTCAGCTTGAGCGTCACCGGCTCGCCCTTCTTCAGGGTGATGAACGCGGGCGAGAACTCGAAGCGCTTGGCGGTGATCTCGACGACGCGCGGGTCGGCGCCCCGGGCCGGAGCGACGGCCGTGACGAGGGCGGCGAGAGCGAGGGTGCAGGTGCGACGGGCGGCGGCGTTCATAGGGCTTCTCCGGTTGGGGCCAGTTCAGAGCGACGAGGGCCTGAGGACCTGGGCGAAGCCCTCGGTCCCCGAGTACTCGCTCAGGGTCAACTCGACCTCATCGCAACTCACCGATCGCGGCGAGAGCGCGGTCGCGTTTCCCGCCCGGACCGTGCGCAGGCCGAGGTTGTGGAAGGGGTGGTCCGGGTCGAAGGGAACGGCCTTCTTGTCCGGGGACCTCGCCGGGTCTGGGAACGCGAAGATGAGCGAGCGCGCCGCGTAGTGGACCGCGTGCGCGCCTTCGTGGACGTCCTCGCGATGGATGTGGCCGTAGAGGACCGTGACGTTCTCGTAGGGAGCGAGGAGGGTCATGACCGCATCGCCGTCCCGCGTGAACCACTCCCACTCGGGCTTCAGGTCGAATAGGGGGCGGTGGGTAAAGACCACGATGGGCGCCGTGGCGGGGAATCGCGACAGGTCCTTCCTCAGCCACTCGAGTTGGGCCGGGCCCACCTCGGGCTTCGCTCGCGAGACGTTGTCGAGCGCCACGAAGTGGACCCCGCGGTGGTCGAAGGAAAAGCTCGTCTCCCCGAAGAAGCTCCGGTAGAGGGCGCCCCCGTCGAGCCCTGCATCGTGCTCGCCGGGCACCATCCTCTTTGCCGGAGTGCGGATGCGAGCCGCGATCTCGCCGAAGCGCTTCATGCGAGCGGCGTGCTCGCCGGGCGCCTCGCTCTCGTGGGTCAGGTCGCCGGTGAAAAGGACGAGGTCGGGCTGGGCGGGCAGGGAGTTGACGATCTCCACCGCCCGCTCGAAGGCTCGGACCCCGGTGGGGTTGGGAGGGCCGGAGAAGCCGACGTGCGTGTCGCTCAGCTGGACGAAGGTAAACGGCGTGACCGCCTCGCCGTTGAGGGCCGCCTGCCGGCGAGCGGTGTCGAAGGAGGGTCCGTCCGACGCCCAGGCCGGCGCCACCCGGTAGAGGGCGCCAGCGCCGAGCGACATCCCGGCGATTCGAAGGAAGGTCCTGCGATCCATTGCCTTCGTGGTCTTCATGCGGGCTCCTCCTCGGCGGTCGACCCGCCGTGCCGGTCCCAACGCCCGGGCGGCGAAAGGGTTCCACGGGCGCCCCGCGGGAACCTTTCACGTGCAGCGGGCGTTGGCAGGGCGAGGAAGCCCCGCCTGAACCCAGGCGGCGAGAGGAGGCTCGGTTAGGTTGAGGTCGGTGGCCCTCGCGCGCGTGCCAGATCCCCGCACCGGCGGAGCGCGCTCCGAGGCGCTGGACCACGCGGACGCGCTCTACAACCTGGCGCGCTACCTCACCGGCAAGCGGGCCGACGCCGAGGACCTGGTGCAGGAGACCTACGCGCGCGCGCTCAAGGGGTGGCACTTGTTCGCGGCCGGGACGGACCTCCGGGCCTGGCTGTTCCGCATCCTCCGCAACACCTGGCTCGACCGACGGCGTCACGAGCGGCGGAGCCCGGAGGAGGCGAGCCTCGAGGACCCGCCGGAGGTGGGCCCGCCGCCGTCGGAGGAGGACGCCTGGCTGCGCGGCGACTTCGAGCTGGAGCGAATGCGTCGGCTGGTGGCGGAGGAGATCGAGGAGGCATTGATGACGCTCAGCGAGGAGCAGCGCACGGTCATCCTCCTCGATGTCGAGGGCCTGACCGAGGCGGAGGTGGCGCTCGTCATCGGGTGCGCGCCAGGGACGGTGAAGTCGCGCCTATCGCGGGCCCGAGCTGCGCTGCGCGCCAAGCTGTCCGACTATCGCAGGGTGGACGGGCCATGAACTGCACGGAGGCGCGCCCCCTTCTTCACGCTCTTCGGCAGGGGCGACTGGGGCCGGGAGTCGAGGACGGACTGCGGGCGCACCTTGCCGGCTGCCCCGAGTGCACGCGGGCCGATGCGGCGGAGGGGGTGCTCGACGAGCTCTTGGCGCACCGGCTCCCCCGCCATGCCGCGCCGGCGGGCCTGAGGCGCCGCCTGGCGGGCCTGGCGGCCGGCGAGCCGTCGCGCGAACCGAGAAGGTGGGCGCGCCTCGCGCCGCCGGTACTGGCGGCCGGGCTCGCGGTCGTCTGCGGGATCCTGCTCGTGGAGCGCCACGGCGCCGGGGATGCAGCCGTCCTCTCTGCCATGACGGCGGAGGCCGTGAGCGACCACCTCCGGGTACTCGCGAGCCAGCATCCGCTCGAGGTCGAGAGTGGCGGCTCTCACCAGGTCAAGCCGTGGTTCGAGGGGAAGCTCGACTTCGCTCCCGCGGTCCCCCTTCCCGAGGTGCCCGACCTCCGCCTGCTCGGCGGCGCCGTTGGCTACGTGCTCGACCGCAAGGCGGCGGTCGTCGAGTACGCGCTGCGGCGTCACGCCGTCACGCTCCTCGCCTTCCGCGCCGACGGCCTCTCCTGGCCGTACGGCGAGCGCGCGCCCGCGCCTCCCACCTCCACACGGGGTTTCAGCGTCGTCCTTTGGAAGGCGGGGGGCGTCGGGTACGCGCTCGTCTCGGACGTGAGCCCCGACGAGCTCGCGGCTCTCGCGTCGCGGTTCGCCGCCGCCACCCGTCCATAGAGCGGGAACGGGGCCTCACTCCGCCGCGGCCGCTGCGCGCCTGGCGAGCGCGCCCGTGACCGACTTGGCGAGCGACTCGTGCGAGTTTCCGGGCAGGTCGAGCGCGACGCTGAGGACGAGCTCGCCGAGCGGCACCGTCACGGGATTCCGGCCGGCCGCCAGGCGCCGAGCACTCGGAGGCGGCGCTCACGACGAGGTGCTTTCGGCAAGCTCCCGGGCGGTCCTCGTACACGCTGCAGGATCCATCCGCGGCCAGGAACACGCACCGGTTCTCCGGCCCAAGTGGCGTCGACCACTCGGGCCCTTGTCGAGCGCGGCCCGCCTGGGCAGCGAGCCGCGCCTCGTCGATCGGGTGGCCCGACGCGATGATCTCGGCGAGCAGCTCGCCCTCGTCCCGCACCACCTCGACCTCGAGATGGCAGCAGGCCGTGCAGCCGCGCCCGCAGGTCGGGCGGATCCCGCGAATCGCGGAGATCTCCGCGTCGAGCAGGCGGTGGGCAGCCCGCGCCCGCTCGGGGCCAGCCGGGTACCGGGCGAGTTCGCGCCGATACTCGTCGGCGCGGTTGCGCAGGTAGGCGACGAACGCCTGGTACTCCCCATCCGGGAGTTGCTGCTGGTACTGCTCGAGGAGCGCGCGGAGAGTCGGGGTCGGCGCCCGAAGGAACTCGATGCCGCTCGGCGCCATCGAGGAAGATCACCACGCCCAGGGTTGGCCGTCACGTTATCGGTCGCAGCGGCGCGGCGCTCGCAGTTGGCCGTGCCACGCCGCGAAGGTGCTCAGCAGCTCGGCGCGGCGCGGCCCTGGTCGGGGGCCCTGCGAGGATCCCTCTTGCCCGCGGCCTCTACCCGCCGAGTGCCGCAACGAGGAGGCGGCCCGCGGCGCCCGCGACCGAGCCGAGGGCAGCACCGGCGGCCACGTCGAGAGGGTAGTGGGCGCCGAGATATACGCGCGAGGCGCCGATGCCCACTGCGAGCAGCAGGCTTGCCGGGCCCAGGCCTAGCGGGGCCCCGGCCAGGGCGACGGCAACCGCGAAGGCCGCGGCGGTGTGGCCGGAGGGGAAGGAGAACGCGTCGGGGTTGTCGGCGAGTGCCCGGAACCCGTCGATTGCTCGCGTTGGCCTGGGCCGGTTGAGCCGCCGCTTCAGGACCTGGGAGAGCCCGGTGGCGAGCATCGCGGCGGCGCCCATTCGCAAGCCCACCCTGAACAGGGGGCCGCCGAGGGCCAGTGACGCCAGGACGGCGATCGTCCAGGAGGACGCGTCGCCGACGCGGGTAAGCCCGCGCGCGAGTCGCGTGCGCCAGGGTCCGTGGAGGCGGGCGGCGGCCACGAGCAGCCTCTCGTCGATTGCGAGGAGCCTCCCGAGCCGGCCCATGCGCTCCGGGACGTCCGGCACTGCCGGGATCTCGGGCGCTGCGGTGCCTGACGCCGAGGCGGTCAGGGCCACTTGGGCAACGGTCTCGCGGAGGTCGCTCACGAGAGGAATCTTGTCGGGACGCGGGGTCGCGCGCATGGCGGCGGTGAAAAGCCTATGTGACGTCGATCTGCCGCGTGCAGGGCCTGCCCGTCGGAGTCATGGGCGGTAGGTGAGCAGCTGGCAGCGAAGCCCACCGTTGCGCACATGGAGACGATCGACTGGAGAGCCCGGGAGCAGCCTCGCGAGACCTGGAGCGCCGACGAGCACGCCGACCGTCCACCCGCCGAGGCGCTCGAGAAGCAGGGAAAGCGCGCGCCACGACCCCTCGACGGCCTCGTCGAGGCGAATTCCGTAAGGTGGGTTGACGAGACAGACGCCCGGGCGCTCGGGCACGGCGGCCTCCGCCGCGTCCCGCCGCTCGATGCGAAGAAGCCGAGCGACGCCCGCCGCCTCGGCGTTCTTGTTCGCGAGTCGCACGGCGCCGCCGTTCCGATCCGAGGCGAGGACTGCCGCTGGCGGCTCCCGCGCCGCGGTCCCGAGGGCCGCGCGCAGGGCGGCGGTCCGCGCCGCGTCGTGGCCCTGCCAGTGCTCGAAGGCGAAGCTCCGAGCGAGGCCCGGCGCCCGCCGGCTGGCCACGAGCGCCGCCTCGATGGCGATGGTCCCCGAGCCGCACATGGGGTCGAGGAAGGGGACGGACCCGTCGTAACCGAGCCTTTGAAGGAGGCCCGCGGCCAGGCTCTCCCGGAGCGGGGCGGCGCCCACCCGGGCCCGCCAGCCCCGCTTGAAGAGCGGCTCACCGGCGGCATCGAGGGAGAGCGCGACCCGGGAGCCGGAGCGCCGGGCCTCCAGCTCGGCGCCCGGAAAGCGCCCGGCCAGCGCGCGCCGTGCAGCGGCCGCTTCCTCCGCTGGGCCCTCCCAGGCGCGTAGTTTCACCGCGTCGGCGATGCGCGAGCCGAGGCAAGCGAGCGCCACGGCATCCGCGCCGGCCCCGTCGACGCCGCCGGGCACCGGGCGGGCCTCGAGCCCCAGCTTGGCGAGCTCCTCCGCGAGCCCCGCCTCGAGGCCGGGGGAGCAGGCCGCGAAGACGCGCTGGACGGGGCCCGGGCTCGCGCCGTCAGGCGCTTCTCGAGGGGGTGATTCGAGACGATCCACTCGTCAAAGCCTCCGAACCCTCACATCTGCGCGGAGGCGACGAAGGTTCGCCACGCGACGCCGCGACGCTTGGCCTCGTCGCGACCGCAGGTGTTCGCGAAGATCCGAAGCGCCTCCTTGCGGCGCGGGTCGAGGTTCGCGTTGCAGGCGATCCCAGTCTCCCGGCAGTGAACGGGTCGAGGGCGGTTGGGCCCCGCCCCGTTCATCCTCGGCGAGTCTCCGGGGGCTGAGGCGCCGAATTGCCAGCGAAGCGCTCTGGGCGGACGCACTCCAGCTTCTCCGCGCGGCATGCACCACCGGGCGCAGGCCCCTCTCGGTCGACGCGACGTCACTCGACGCGGGGTTGGGCCGCCGGATTGGTGGGCGCGGCGGCCGCTCGCGGCAAGGGGAGGCGTGACAAGAGTTGGCGCAGCACCAAGTACAGCACCACGACCGCCACCGGGGCAACGACCCCGAAGACCACCATGGCCCGGAGGTTCGCGTCCCAGTACCGGCCGACGGTCTGCAGGACCCCGGCGTCGAGCTCCGCGCGGATCTGGGGGAGCGAGAACGAGACGGGGGGCGCGCCGAAGAGCCACGCGCCCGCCTGGAAGAAGGGGATGTACAGGAGGAGCTGGAGCGGCGTGGCGGCGTAGTTGGCCGCCAAGATGGCGGGCTGGTTGAGACGCAGGGCCGCGGCGACCACCATGCAGACCGCACCGGTGAAGCCGAGCACCGGCATGGACGAGATGACGAGGCCCAGGGCGAGCGAGAGGGCGAGCTGGGAGGGCGTGATGCCCTGCCTCAGTTGCTGCATCACCGGCTCGCCGACCCGGCGTCGAAGTACGTAGGCGAACCCAGGCACGCCGGTAGCCTAAGGTCTCGCCCCACGCTGTGCAACCCCTGAACAGATGCCGTCCAGATGCCGTGCAATGCCGGACGGAGGGTCTGGAAAGTGCGTCCATGTTCAGGCAATCGCACTCGCGCCGCTTCCTTCGACGACCCGTTCCGGTGGGCGGGATTCCTCCTCGTCGCGGCGTGCGGCCTGCGTCGCGCGATTCACCCCCTCTTCCCGGAGCCTCGGGCACGGCGAGGTAGCGAGCCGTGTGCGACGTCCAAAGCGAGCGCTTCCCGTCGGTGAACCTCTTCACGGTGTTCCTCCTTCAACGAACCCTGCTGCGGGTCACGTCGCTCGAGCTAGAGCCAGTCGACGTCGCGCTCTCGACGGGATCGCGCCGGGCGCGGACGCCGTCGCCCGCGAAAGCCCGGTGCGCCCTCGTCTGGCGCGGGGCGCGCGGCGAGGGACTCGCAAAACGGCCCCTTTCGCGCTAGATCCGCGCCTCTCATGATCAGCGTACAGGACGTCACCAAGGCCTTCGGGCCGAAGAAGCTGTTCGAGGACGTGAACGTCGCCTTCCCGCCGGGGCGCCGCTACGGCCTCACCGGGCCCAATGGCGCCGGCAAGTCCACCTTCATGCGCATCCTTTCGGGCGAGGACGAGCCGGACACCGGCTCGGTCCACCGGCCCAGGCGCGTCGGCATCCTCCGCCAGGACCACTTCCGCTACGAGAATGACCGCGTGGTCGACGTCGTGCTCATGGGCAACCCGGGGCTGTGGAAGGCGATGAAGGAAAAGGAGGACATCCTGGCGCAGGCCGACGTCTCCGAGGAGGACGGGCACAAGCTCGCCGAGCTCGAGGGGGTCATCGCCGAGGAGGACGGCTACGAGGCCGAGGCGCAGGCGGGGGCGCTCCTCCAGGGCCTGGGCATCGAGCCCGCGTGGCACGATCAGCCGATGAAGTCGCTGGCCGGAGGCATCAAGCTGCGCGTGCTGCTCGCCCAGGCGCTCTTCGGCAAGCCCCAAGCGCTGCTCCTCGACGAGCCCACCAACAACCTGGACCTCGACTCGATCCGCTGGCTCGAGGGCTTCCTCCACGACTACGAGGGCGTGCTCGTGACCATCAGCCACGACCGGCACTTCCTCAACTCCATCTGCACGCACATCGCCGACATCGACTACGAGACCATCATCACCTACAACGGCGGCTACGACGACATGGTCCGGCAGAAGGGCGAGGTGCGCAACCGCATCGAATCGCAGAACGCCGAGAAGAAGAAGAAGATCGAGGCGCTTCAGGAGTTCGTGGCCCGGTTCTCGGCCGGCACGCGCGCCTCCCAAGTCCAGAGCCGCGTCCGACACATGACAAAGCTCAAGCTCGAGGACCTGAAGCGCTCGAACATCCAGGCCCCCTTCCTCAAGTTTGAGATGAAGGCGCAGAGCGGCAAGCAGACCTTGACGATCGAGGGCGTCGAGAAGCGATTCCACGGCAACGAGGTGATCCAGGCCTTCACGGGGCTCGTGACCCGCGGAGAGAAGATCGCGGTCATCGGGCGGAACGGCGCCGGCAAGAGCACGCTCGTGAAGCTCATCACCGGGGACCTCGAGCCCACGGCCGGCTCCGCGAAATGGGGCCACCAGGCCGCGGTCGGCTACCTGCCGCAGGACCACGCCGGCCTCATCCGCCCTGGCACGACCGCCTTCGGCTGGCTGCGCGAGCTCGAGGACAAGCTCTCCAACGAGGAGATCTCGGGGTTGCTCGGGCGGATGCTGTTCTCCGGGGAGGAGCGAATGAAGCCGACCGCCACCCTCTCCGGAGGGGAGACGGTACGCCTCCTGCTCGCGAAGCTGATGATGGAGAAGCCCAACGTCCTCGTCCTCGACGAGCCAACCAACCACCTCGACCTAGAGGCGATCGCGGCCCTGTCCGAGGGGCTGAAGCGCTTCGAGGGCACGGCCATCTTCGTCACCCACGACCAGCAGCTGGTCGACGAGGTGGCCACCCGGGTGTGGCACCTGCGGGCGGGCGAGCCCGTCAACGACTTTCCCGGGACGTTCGCCGAGTACCTGGAGAAGCACCCGGACCTCGCTGCACAGCACCGGTAGGCGCTTCCCGCGAAGGTCAGTCACGCGCCGGCCAGTGCCAGGCGGCGCGCCTCGCCAGCAGGTCAGTCCACGAGCAAGGCGGGGAGCTCCGACAGCGAGCGAATCTCGGCATCCGGGGCGCCCGGTACGCGCTCGGGAGGCTGCAGGGCGCGGTTGCACCACGCCACCCGGAAGCCAAAGGCCTTGGCACCGTGCGCATCCCACCCGTTCGAGGAAACGAAGGCGATCCCCTGGGCGGGGACGGAGAGCCGGTCCACGGCCAGTCGGTAGACCGACGGGTGCGGCTTGTAGGTTCCCACCTCCTCGACCGAGAGGATGGCGTCGAGGAACTCGTGGAGGCCGGCGCTGCGGGCAGCGGACTCGAGCATGCCCGGGCTCCCGTTGGAGAGGACCGCGAGGCGCAGCCCACGACCGCGCAGGAGGGACAGGGCCGGCCGAGCGTCGCCATAGGCGTCGAGCCGCTGGTAGAGATCCATGAGCCGGCCGCGTAGAGGCGGGTCGTCGATGCCCATGCTCTCCAGGGCGAAATCGAGCGCTTCGCCCGTGACCTGCCAGAAATCTGCGTGGCGGCCCATGAGGCTGCGCAGCCAGGTGTACTGGAGCTGCTTCGCCCGCCACAGCTCTGCGAGCCCCCGCCACCGCTCGCCGAGGTCGCCGGAGGCCCGCTCGGCGGCGCTGCCGACGTCGAAGAGCGTCCCGTAGGCGTCGAAGACCACCGCCCGGACGCTGCCTAGCCTCTCGTTCATCCTGGATCCCTCGCTCGCGCGGCTCGGGGAGAGCGCCGCTTTCAGGGAATGGCACGTACCACGCCGCCGTCCACGCGCAGGGCCGCGCCGTTAACCGCAGACGCCCGGTCACTCGAGACGAAGGTGACAAGCGCCGCGACCTCATCGGGCGTGGCGAAGCGCTGCAGGAGCGACGTCGGGCGCGCGACCTGGAAGAACTCGCGCTCCACCGCCCCGGCCTCGCGCCCCTGCTGACTGGCGAGCGACTCGACGAACTGCGCGACGCCCTCGCTTCGGGTTGGCCCGGGCAAGATGGAGTTCACCGTGACCGCGGTCCCTCGCGTCAGCTCGGCGAGCCCCCGGGCGAGCGCGATCTGGGCCGTCTTGGTGACGCCGTAGTGGATCATCTCCACCGGGATCTGCAGCCCACTCTCGCTGGAGATGAAGAGCACCCGGCCCCATCCCCGCGCCAGCATGCGAGGAAGGTGGTGGCGCGACAGGCGCACGCCCGAGAGCAGGTTCACCTCGAGGAACCGGAGCCAGTCGGCGTCCCGGATCTCGGTGAAGGGCGTCGCCTCGAAGATACCCAGGTTGTTGACGAGGATGTCGACGTCCGGAAATTGCCGGACGACCTCGTCGCATCCCGCCGCGCCGGAGAGGTCGGCGGCCACCCCTTCAGCGTCAGCGCCCGGGACCGCGGAGAGGATCTGGCTCACGGCCGTGGAGACCCGCCCGGGGGACCGACCGTTCACGACCACCCGTGCGCCCTCCCTGGCGAGACCGGTCGCGATGGCGAGACCGATGCCGGCGGTCGAGCCGGTGACGAGGGCGCGCTTGCCCCCCAGCTTCAGGTCCATGAGGCTCGCCGGGATTCGTTGACGAGAGGCGTGGGCACCGCATCCTCCTTCGAGGCGGCACGGAGGACCCTTCGACGTGCGAGCGCTCCGGCCAAGCCCTGATCATCTGCCGCGCCGTCGCCCGCCGGTCAAGAGAGTCGTCCGCTGAGCAGGCGAGCCCGCGCCCCCCCGCCCGCGTTCACGTCCAGCGAGGCACTCGACGCGACCGGGTCCGCTCGGAGTCGCTCCAACGATTCTCGGCATGGACGCACGCCCTTGCCATCACCATCCGGCAGCCCTTCGCCTCCTCCCGCCGTGAGACCGCTCGATAGCCGCGCGGCACGGACCCGGCATCGCGGGCACCCATCTGCCTGCCCACGCACCCCGAAGGGTCTCGACGATGGCAGGCCCGGTGCGGGCTCGCTAGATGGAACCGGTCGTGGATTCGAGTTTCTGGAAGCGGTGTCGTCCTCGCCGGGTGCGAGTGCCACCCGGCGATTGCCGGCGTGGCGCGGGCGCCTCCGAACGCGCGTCGCGGCGTGCCCCGAGGCGGGAAGGCGTGATGTCCATCCGAGCCACTGCCGCCAGGTACGCGACGACGGCCCCGCTCTCCGCGGCCGGCCACGAGACCCCGAGGGATCGGTTCCGCAGAGACGTCCTGGGAGGGCTCTCCGGGACGCCCCGAGCTCTCCCGTCCCTGTACTTCTACGACGCCTGGGGAAGCCGCCTCTTCCAGAGGATCATGGCGCTCGAGGACTACTACCCGACCCGCTGCGAGATGGAGATCCTCCGGCGGAGCGGGAACGAGGTTGTGGCGCCGCTTCTCGACCGGCACGGCACCGTTGTGGACCTGGGCGCCGGGGACGGCGCGAAGACGCACCTGCTCCTCGCCCGCCTCCATCGAAGGTCGCCGAGCCTCTCCTACGCACCCATCGACGTGTCGCTCGCGGCCCTGCGCGACGCCTCCTCCCGGATGGCCGCACGGTACCCGGGCCTTCGCGTGACTCCCTTCGCCGGCGACTACGCGGAGGGCCTGCGCTGGCTCGCGGCCCGGGAGGCGAGTGGCGCCCTTCTCGTGCTATTTCTCGGCAGCAACATCGGAAACCTCGAGCGGGGCGCAGCGATCGCATTCCTCCGCGAGCTGCGGGGGGCCCTGCGCCCGGGCGATCACGTCCTCGTGGGTTTCGATCTCCTGAAGGACCTCGAGGTGCTCCGACGTGCCTACGACGACGCCCAGGGAGTGACCGCGGCCTTCAACCTGAACCTGCTCGCCCGGATGAACCGCGAGCTCGGTGCCGACATCGACCTCTCGTCCTTCGAGCACCTTGCCACCTTCGACCCGGCGCGCCCCGCGATGGAGAGCTGGCTCGTGAGCCTGAAGACCCAGGTGGTGACCGTGGCGGAAAGCAGGTTCTCCTTCCGGGCCGGAGAGCGCATCCACACCGAGATCTCGTGCAAGTACCGGGAAGAGGACGTGACCGAGTTCGGGCGGCTGGCGGGTTTCGCGGAGACCGGCCGCTTCCGCGACCGGCGGGGCTGGTTCCTCGACGTGCTCTGGCGCGTCCCGGGCGATCGATCCGAGGTCGCGCGCGAGAGGCCGTGCCCGTGAACGGTTGCGAGTCGCCCTCCCCCGGGCAGCGAAGCCATTGGGGGCGCCATTGAGGGGAAGCGGTCTTGCTGGCCCGACGTCACTCGCCGCCCGCCTCGCCGCGGTGCGCGCCGCCACCGAGCGACTGTGCGAGCCCCTGGCGGTGGAGGACTATGTCGTCCAGTCCATGCCCGACGCGAGCCCGGTGAAGTGGCACCTCGGGCACACGAGCTGGTTCTTCGAGACCTTCGTCCTGGCGCCGCACCGGCCGGGATTCCGCGTCCATCGCGAGGGTTGGGCCTACCTCTTCAACTCGTACTACGTCGGCGTTGGGCCGCGTTATGCGCGGCCGGAGCGCGGACTGCTCAGCCGGCCGACCGTGGGGGAGATCCGGGAGTACCGGTCCGCCGTCGACGGCCAGATGCAGGAATTCCTCCGCTCGCCGCCGGCAGAGCGCCCCGAGGTCGCCGCCCTCGTCGAGCTCGGGATCAACCACGAGGAGCAACACCAGGAGCTCCTGCTCACCGACCTGCAGCACGCTTTCTCTCGCAACCCGCTCCTCCCCGTGTACTCCGCCCGCCAGTTACCGGGGCCGTCGCCGCGGCTGCCTCTGGCGTGGAGGGAGTGGCCGGGCGGCATCGTCATCGTCGGGGACGACGGCGCAAGATTCGCCTTTGACAACGAGCGCCCGGCCCATCGCGTTCTCGTCGAGCCGTTCTCGATCGCCGCGAGGCCCGTTGCCGCCGGCGAGTACACGGACTTCATCGAGGACGGTGGCTACAGGCGGCCGGAGCTGTGGCTGTCCGACGGCTGGGCCGCCGCCCAGCAGGGGGGCTGGAGCGCTCCGCTCTACTGGGAGCGGCGAGGTCCTTCCTTCGCCCGGTTCACGCTCCACGGCGAGGTTCCCGTGGATCCCGGGGCCCCGGTGACGAACGTGAGCTACTACGAGGCCGATGCCTACGCGCGCTGGGCCGGGGCCCGGCTGCCCACGGAGGCCGAGTGGGAAACCGCCGCCAGCGGCGGGCCGGTCTCTGGGCAGTTCGTCGAGGACGGTCTTTTCGCGGCCCTGTCATCCGGAACCGAGGCGCCGCTCTTCGGAGGCGCCTGGGCGTGGACCGCGAGCCCTTACGTGGCCTACCCCGGCTTCCAGCCCGCCGCGGGAGCGGTGGGCGAGTACAACGGCAAGTTCATGGTGAACCAGATCGTCCTGCGCGGCGGGTCGTGCCTTTCGCCGCGCACGCACCTGCGCCCCTCCTACCGCAACTTCTTCCCGCCGCACGCTCGGTGGCAGATGACGGGCATCCGGCTCGCCCGCTGAGCCCTTGGGCAGCCGGTCGCGGATCGAGGAAGGAGGCGCGGTCGCCGGGGCAACGACGGGAGCCGGTCCCCCTTGGGGCGGCGGGTTCCGCGGCGCGAGCCCCCATGCCACCCTGGCGGACCTGGAGGAGCGAATGAGAGCGACGCGCCGAACCTTCCTGAAGACCGCAGGCGCCGCAGGGGTGGCCGCGCTGGCCGGCGGGCTCGTCGAACGGCGGGCCGCCGCGGCGGAGGGTGTTCCGCCCGCGCGCACCTCGCCCGCGGATGGGATGGCACGCGGGCTCACCCTCTGCAGCATCCAGCGGGGCGAACGGCTCACGCTCGGCGTGCGCACGGCCCAGGGGATCGTGGACGTCGACCGGGCCGGTGCCGCGGCAGGGGTAGCCGTGCCCGGAACGCCCGACGATGTCCTCCGCGGACGCGCCCTGGACGGCCTGCGCAAGGTTCTCGCCCAGGCGCAGGAGGGGAAGAAGGGCGCGCTCCTCCAGGAGGGCGAGTTCGCCTTCGGCCCGTGCATCAGCGACCCCCAGAAGATCATCATGATGGGGTTCAACTATCGCAAGCACTGCAACGAGCTGAAGATCCCCATCCCCACGACGCCCGTATTTTTCAACAAGTACGTGAACGCGCTGCTCGGGCACGGGGGAACCATCCGGCTGCCGACCAAGGTGGCCAAGAACTTCGACTACGAGGTCGAGTTGGTCGTGGTGATGGGCAAGAGCGCACGGGACGTGAGCGCCGCCGACGCCCTCTCGTTCGTCGCCGGCTACTGCACCGGGAACGACTTCACCGCGCGCGACCTCCAGTTCAAGACCACGCAGTTCATGATCGGGAAGACCTCCGACGGGTTCGCCCCGGTCGGCCCTTGGCTCGTGGGCGCCGACCTGGTGGGCGACCCCCAGAAGCTCAAGCTCTCCTGTCGCGTGAACGGCGAGGTCCGCCAGTCGTCGAACACGGACGACATGATCTTCAGCTGCGCCGACCTGGTGAGCTACGCCTCGACCCTCATGACGCTCCAGCCGGGTGACATCATCTTCACCGGTACTCCGGAGGGCGTCATCCAGGGCAAGCCCGAGGCACAGCGCGTCTGGCTCAAGGCGGGCGACAAGATCTCGACCGAGATCGAGAAGCTCGGGGAGCTGCGCTTCTCGCTCGCCTGAATCCCCGCGCCGGGGGCGACGCCCGGTTAGGATGTCGGCGGGGGGTCGCCTCGGATGCGCCGGCAGGTGAAGAGCGGACAGGTGGGGAAGGAGCTCTTGCCGGGCCAGTCGCCCGCGCTGCTGAAGGCGTTGCACCTCCTCACGCGCGACGGAGATCTCAACGCCGACAGCCTGCGCAAGCTGAAGCAGGTGAACCATCTCGTGCGGCTGCTCGCGCCGGCGGTGGAGGACGTCCTGGCCCGGTTCGGCGACCCGGTCATCGTCGACTGCGGCGCCGGCAAGGGGTACCTCGGCTTCATCCTGCACGAGCTCTTCGTGGGCCCGGCGGGGAAGGGGACCATCGTCGGGATCGAGTCGAGACCCGAGCTGTCGGCGAAGGCGGAGGCGCTCGCGCGAGCGCTCGGGTACGAGCGCATGCGGTTCCTGACCGGCGCGGTCGAGCGCGCGCCGCTTCCGGAGCGAGTTCACCTGGTGACGGCGTTGCACGCCTGCGACACCGCGACCGACGACGCGCTGCTCGTGGCGGCCCGCCACAACGCCGACCACGTTGCCCTTGTTCCCTGCTGCCAAGCCGAGGTCGCGCGACAGCTCGACGAGCGTGGCGGCGAGCCCACGGCGATCGGCGAGCTCTGGCGGCATCCCTGGCACCGCCGGGAGTTCGGGTCCCATCTCACCAACGTGATCCGGTCGCTCGCGCTCGAGACGCTCGGCTACCACGTGACCGTGACCGAGCTCGCCGGGTGGGAACACTCCCTGAAGAACGAGCTCCTCCTCGGGCGGAAGGTGCGAGGCGAGAACCGCGCCGCCCGGGACCGACTCGAGGTGCTCCTCGCTGCGTCCGGGGTGCGGCCCAAGATCGTCCGCGATCTCTGGGGCGCCGCCTCCGCACAGACGCTCTGAGTCTCACCTTTTGACCTCCAACGACTCGCGCGGACGATCGCTCCCGGCCTTGTCAAGGAAGGCGGCACCGGGGTATGCCTCGCCCCCATGGCTTCAGAACGGTCGCCCGCGCCGCCGCGGTCGCCTTCCTCGCGTCCACAGCTGCCTACACGCCGCCATCCACGCGAGCAGCTTCATGGGCAGCTCGCCATGATTGTGGGCATCTCGGGGTCTCGCGGCGATGGGCGTGGGGGAGTGGCAGCGAGACGCTCGCCCGCGCGGTCATCGGAGGTCTGACCGTGCCCACGTTCCTCACGCTGTTCCTCGTGCCGAGCCGCCAGACCCCGTTCGCACGACTCTCGAAGCCGGTCGTCGCCGATGGGGCGGAGGCGGGAGGCGCCAACATGGAGCCCGCGACGTGAGACCCCTCGCTCTGGCGATCCTCGCCCTCGCGACGCCGGCCGCCGTCCCTGCCCAGGCGCCCGCTCCGTCGTCGTCCCCCAAGGCGCTCTTGCCTCCCGAGCTGGCGCCGCTCCCCGAGGTCGTCCTGAAGGCGCCGGTGCCGGGCCCGGAAACCGTCACGTTCGAGGAGGCCGTGGCGCGCGCGGTGCGCTACGGGACGAGCTCGCTCGTGTCGCTGCAGGAGATCGTCCGGGCCGAGGGCCTCATGGGACAGGCCCGATCCGCAGCCCTCCCCTTCGTCACCCTCACCGGCAGCTACACCGTCATCGATCACCAGCGCGGCGTCATCGGAGGATCGCTCATCCAGGGACAAAACACCCTCTACGCAAACGGCACTGTGGCCGTGCCCCTCGTGGCGGCCCAGGCGTGGGTGGCGTGGGCCATCGGCGCGCAGAACGTCGACGCGACGGTTGCCTCCGACGCCAGCGTGCGCCGGACCGCCGCCATCACCGCGGCACACGCCTACCTCACCGTAGTCGCCGCCCACCGGGCAGTCGAGGTGAGCGAGACGGCCGTGGGAACATCGCGGGCCCACTACGACTACGCTCTCGCGCGCCGCAAGGGGGGCGTCGGCAATGAGCTCGACGTGAAGCGCGCCGAGCAGGAAATGTCGGCGAGCGACGTGCAGCTGCAGACGGCCTACGCGGCGCTCGCCCGAAGCCGCGAGGCGCTGGGGATCATCTGCGGCGCGAATCTGCCGCTCGACTCGACGGGCGTGCCGGCCGCGCCAACCTTCCCGGACCTGGCCCAGGCCGAGCAGGGGATCGATGGTCGCCAGGACGTCCGGGCAGCGAAGGAGCAGCTCCAGGTCGCGACCAGCGTCTGGAAGGACAGCTGGGCCGACTGGCTGCCCATCCTCAACGGGACCTTCCAGGGGTTCCTGCAGAGCCCGGCCACTGCCACGACGCCCGCCCAGGGCTGGGTCGGCCAGCTGGTGCTGACGGTGCCGCTGTTCGAGGGGGGTCTGCGCCCGGCCCTCGCGAAGCAGCGCGAGGCGATGGCCCGCGAGAGCGAGGCACAGCTCCAGGGCACGCTGCTGCAGGCGCGCTCCGACGTGCGGATTCTCGTTCGAGACCCTGCGCTTCGCGGTCGCCGGGTACGACGCGGCACGGCAGGGCGCGGTGAGCGCGGTCGCGGCGCTCGACCTCGCCACCCAGGCCTACGCCGCCGGCGCCACGAGCAACCTCGACGTCATTGACGCCGAGCGGCGCGCCCGCGACGCCGCGACCACCGCAGTGATCGCCGAGGACGCGGTTCGACAGGCCAAGGTCGACCTGCTCGCGGCGGCCGGCCGCTTCCCGTGAGCGTCGTCCCGGGCCCCGGGGCCGTCGACGCCGGTCGCTGGAGCCTGCCCCGCGCCCTGCGCCCCCTGCGGGAGGCGTGGCCCTCGATCGCGGCCGCGCTCGCGTTCCGCTACGCCACCTACGCCGCCATGACGGCGCTCGCCCTCTGGGCGGAGATGCGCCCCGCGCCGACGCTGCCGGACCGGGTGCTCTCCCACCTGCCGTACCTGCCGTGGGTCGACCGGGTCAACTACGTCGTCTGGCTCCTCGCCTACCTGCCGCTCGCCGCTGCCCTTCTCCTCTCCGATGCCCGCCGATGGGTGCGCTACATGGTGACCGGTGGCCTGGTGTCGCTCGCCCGCGGGGTCACCATCGCGCTCACTGGCCTCGGCGCCCCGGATCCTGCGCGGGCCGGGCCAGGGATCGGGACCCGTGGCTTCGCGAAGGCGTTGCTCGAGTTGCTATCGCCCCTGGGGGTGTTCGAGCGAGGAGCCATCGCCGCGTACCTCACAAAGGACCTGTTCTTTTCCGGGCACGCCGCCACGACATTTCTTCTCCTCCTCTACCTCCGGGACCGCCCCTGGCTGCGGTGGCTCGCGCTGGCGGGTCACATGGCGGTGGTGGCGTCGGTTCTATTCGCCCACATCCACTACGCCATCGACGTGGTGGGCGCCTGGGCCGTGACCTTCAGCCTTTACGTGCTGCGGGAGGGATGGGCGCGCGCGGGGCAGCCGGCAGGGGCGAAGGCCTAGCCCTTCACCAGGCGGACCACGCCGGTGGTGATGGGCTCGAGGTAGGTGATGAGCAGAACGCCCACCGACATGATGATGAGGAACGGAAAGGCCTTGCGGTAGACGTAGGGGAGCGGCTTGCCGAAGCGCTGGGCCGAGAGGAAGAGGTTCAGGCCCATGGGCGGGAACAGGAAGCCGAGCTCGAGGTTGGCGAGGAAGACCACGCCCAGGTGGACGGCGTCGATCCCGTAGGCCTTCCCGAGCGGGGCCACAAGTGGCGCCACCACCACGATGGCCGAGTAGATCTCGAGGACGCTGCCGAGCACGAGGAGCACCACGTTCAGCATCAGCAGGAAGAGGGCGGGGCTCTTCACGTGGGCGGTCATCCACTCGACGAGCTGGGTCGGGATCTCCGCGTCGACGAACCAGCTCGTGAGGCCGAGGGCGACGCCGAGCAAGATGAGCACGGCGCCCACCAGCGTGCCCGCGTCGAGGAGCACCTTGGGCAGCTCGCCAAAGGGCTTCACCTCGCGGAAGACGACCAGCTCGACGAAGAGTGCGTAGGCGGCCGCCATGGCGGAGGCCTCGACGATGGTGGCGAAGCCCGTGACCACCGCCACCACCACCAGGGTGGGGAGCCCGAGGTCCCACTTCGCCTGCCAGAGCGACCGGAGCGCCTCACCGGGGCGGAACGCCTGGCGGGGTGCCTTGTGCTTCACGCCGACCCAGACGCCGTAGGCGGCCACGAGCACGATCATGAGCGCGCCGGGGAGCAGCCCGCCCAAGAAGAGGTCCTCGATGGGCGTCCCGGCGACCACGCCGTAGAGAATCACCGGCAGCGACGGCGGGAAGAGAAGGCCCAGCGAGCCGGCGGCCGTCACGAGTCCAACCGAGAAGCCCTCGGGGTAGTTGTCCTCGATGAGCGACGGGAGCAGCAAGCCGCCGAGAGCCAGGATGGTGACACCGGACGCCCCGGTGAAGGTGGTGAAGAGCGCCGCCACCACCGCTGCCATCACCGCCAGGCCTCCCGGCATCCAGCCGAGGAGGCCGCGGTAGGCGCGCACCAGCCGCTGCGCTGCGCCGCCTTCGGCGAGCACGTAGCCGGCCACGGTGAGGAGCGGCACCGCCGCCAGCGTGGGCGAGGAGACGAGCGTGAAGGTCTGGGTGGGCACGGCCGCCACCGGCGTCCCGTCCTTCACGAACAGCACCATGGCGAGGCCGGCCATGCCGACGAACACCGGTGCGCCGAGGAGGAAGGCGGCCGCCACCGCCGCCCCGAACGTCCAGACGATGGCGCTCGGAGTGGCGAGCGGGCCGAGCAGCGATCGCAGCGCGGCGGCCGCGGCGGAGAACTCGCGGCCGAAGGCGCCGAGCTGCGACAGGGGCCACCCGCCCGGCTCCGGGAGGGCGGCCTCGCTCCAGAGGAGCACCAGGGCGACGATCGAGAGCCCTCCCAGGCGCTTGAGCCAGCGCCACCGGCTCGGTTCCGCGCGCCAGGCGAACACGAGCGACATGGCGCCGCAGGCCACCGGCATCACCGTCATGCTCCACCAGAACGGGATGCCCGCGACGATCTGCCGCGACCCCTCGGTCTCGGCGCGCACGAGCTTCGCGGCGGCGTACGCGAGAACGGCTGTGACCCCGGCCGAGACCCAATTGGTGCCGAGCTTCACCAGGTTCCTGGCGTGCCCGGCCGGCACGAGGTCGAGCGTCGTGAGGTGGAGGTGCTTGCCCGCGCGCGTGGCGAGCAGGGCCCCGAGGAACCCGATCCAGAGGGTCAGGTGCTGCACCAACACCGCTGCGCTCACGAGCGACTGGCCGGTCACCCGCCGGTACAGCGCTGCCGCCACCGGCAGTGCCACCATCGCGAGCAGCACCAGAACCACGGCCAGGTTGCCGGCCTCGACCGAGGTCTTGCGCCCGAGCTGGCGCAGGCGGCGGATCGCCCAGACCCACTCGGGCGTCTCGTCGACGGGCGCTGGAGCGGGGGCCTCTTTCGGATCGCCGGTCATCGCGGGGAGAGGGGGCCGTGGGTGGAATTCGTTGATTGACGGCGCTCAGCGAGACGCTTAGAAGTACCACGAATCCCGTGACTTTCTTGAAAAAGAGGCTGTTCGCAGCCGCCGCGGCCGGCCTGCTTCTCGCTGGCTGCAAGACCATGGTGGCGAACGCCGCCGCCGGCGCGGTGTCCGGGTCCGGGGACAGCTACGCCCGCGACGACGACCCCGAGCTCGTGAAGGCCGCGGCTCCCTTCGGCCTGAAGACGATGGAGGGCCTCCTGGAGACCGTCCCGGAGAACGACGAGCTCCTGCGCGGGCTGACCTCGGGCTTCACGCAGTACTCCTATGCGTTCGTGGTCCAGGACGCCGACCTGGCCGAGCTCGCCGGAAAGACCGCCGAGGCCCGGGCGGGGCGCGAGCGCGCGCGCAGGCTCCTCATCCGCGCGCGGGATTACGGCCTGCGCGGCCTGGAGCTCAAGTACCCCGGCCTCCCCGCGAGGCTGAGGGAGGCAAAGGACCTGGAGGCGGCGCTCGCCAAGGTGGAGAAGGAGGACGCCGGGCTCCTGTACTGGACGGCTGCGGCCTGGGCGCTTGCCATCTCCAGCGCCAAGGGGGACATGCAGCTCGTCTCCGAGCTCCCGGCGCCTGTGGCGATGATGCGCCGCGGCCTGGCACTCGACGAGACCTTCGACCACGGCGCCTTCCACGAGTTCTTCATCACCTGGGACGGCTCGCACACCACCGCAGACGGCGGCGGCCCGGCAAAGGCCCGGGAGCACCTCGACCGGGCGCTCGCCCTGTCGGCCGGAGAGAAGCTGGGGCCGCTCGTGAATTACGCGGAGACCGTGCTCGTCCAGACGCAGGACCGCGCCGAGTTCACGAAGATGCTGGAGCGAGTGCTCGCCGCGGACGTGAACGCGGCGCCGCAGTACCGGCTGGCCAACGTGCTGGCACAGCGACGTGCGCGCGCGCTGCTGGAGCACGCCGACGACTTGTTCGCCTGAGGGAGGAGACACCCATGAAGAAGTCCATCCTGGCGGCCGCGTTGGTGGCTGCTGCGTCCCCGGCGCTGGCCCAGCAACCGGTGCAGATCAAGCTGGGGACGCTCGCGCCGAACGGCTCGACCTGGCACGAGATCCTCAAGGAGATGGCGGAGAAGTGGTCCGCGGTGTCCGGCGGATCCGTGAAGCTGCGCGTCTACGCCGGCGGCACGCAGGGCAGCGAAGGCGAGATGATCCGCAAGATGGCGGTGGGCCAGCTGCAGGGCGCCGCGGTCACGAGCGTCGGTCTCCACGACATCATCGCGGAGCCGCAGGCGGTCACCACCCCGCTCATGTTCGACACGCCCGAGGAGGTGCAGAAGGCGCTCGTGCAGCTCGGGCCGAAGTTCGACGCTCAGCTCGAGAAGAAGGGGTACGTGGCGCTGAGCTGGGGAGTGGTGGGCGCCATCAAGCTCTTCTGTACCAAGCCCTACAAGACGCCGGCCGAGGCGGCGGGTGCCAAGGTGTTCACCTGGGAGGGAGACCCGGGCAGTGTCAAGGCGTGGAAGGCGGCAGGATTTACCCCGGTGGTGCTGTCCTCCACCGACGTCATCACCTCGCTGCAGACCGGGATGATCAGCTGCGTGCCGAACGTGCCGCTGTACGTGCTGACGGCGCGCCTGTTCGAGAAGGCGCCCTATATGATCGACGTACCCTGGGGCGTGCTCATCGGCGCCACCGTCGTGCGCAAGGACGCTTGGGAGAAGATCCCGGCCGACCTCCGGCCCAAGCTGGCGGCGGTCGCCCGGGAACTCGGCGCGCGCGTCGACGCCGAGGTGGCGAAGCTCAATGCCGACGCGATCGCCGCCATGAAGAAGCAGGGCTTGATCGTCGTCGAGGTGAACGAGGCCGAGTGGCGCGCGCTCGCCGAGAAGTCGTGGCCGGTGGTGCGCGGAGAGGTCGTGCCGGCGCCCTTCTTCGACGAGGTCAAGGCGGTCCGGGACTCGATCCGCGCCGCCAAGAAGTGAGGGCGCAGGAAGCGACGTCTAGCGCCTCGCGGGGCTCGAGCCGAGGAAGTCGCGGACGTCGCGGCGCAGCGCCCCGCAGGCGAAGAGCAGGGTCAGGTGGCCGCGCGCGTAGGACCGCAGCGGCAAGCCCCAGGCGGTTGCGAGCGCCTCCGCGCCCGAGAGCGCGATGACGTCGCGGGTGCCGCCGGCGACGAGGAGGCGTCGCGCCGTCGGGCTGCGGCCGAGCGGGGAGAGGAGGCGCAGCCGCGCCTCGAGCTCTTCTGGCGCCGGAATCGGCGCACCGGCCCGCTCCGCGAGACGGGCATAGCGAGCCCCGATGGGCGTGCCGCGAAAGACGGCTGCGAGGTCCGCGGGAGGCGCCACCAACGCGGCGGCGTCGACCCGCTCCGGACCGGTGGCCGCCCAGGCCGCGACCAGGCCCCCGAGCGAGAGCCCGACGATCGCCACCTCGCCGCGGGCCGCCGCGATCGCCGAGCAGAGGCGCACCTCCAGCACCGTCTGCTGAAGCGCGCGCCGGAAGCTCCCGAGGTCCGCGGATACGAATCCCTCCCCCGATCGCTCGCCGGGCAGCGCCCGCTCGAGGTGGTGCGGGGGCACGAGGAGCCAGGCGTCGAACCCGCGCCCCGTGATGAGGCGAACCCACCCGTCGAGCAGGCCCCGGGACCGGATCTTCCAGGGAGGAGCGAGGATGGCGGTGCCTCGGCGCGGCCGCCGCGCCGGGGCGACGTGGAGGCGGAGGCGGTCGCCGGCGAACGGCGGCGGCGACGGGGCCGACCACGGTCCAGGCCGACCGGGAGGATCTGGCAACGCTCCGAGGGATCCCTCCACGTCGAGCAGGCCATCCGGCCCCGCGCGCCACGGCTGCGGCTCGCGGGAGGCGCGGTCCTCGGAGGCCATGGCGAGCCGGTCGAGGGCGCGGTGGAGGTCGAGCGGGAACAACCGGTCGCCATTATCGTTGAACGCCAGAGGAGACGATATGCCCCACAGGACGAGCGGTCCCCGCGAGTCGGAAGTTACCGCGGAGGACCTGTACCTTGGCCGCCGCGACTTCCTGAAGCTCGGTGCAGCCGGTGCGGTCGGTGCGGCCGTGCCCGCCTGGGCCGCGACCCCTGCCGGGCCGGTCGGGCAGCCGCTCGCCACTGTCAGGACCGAGAACCTGGCCGGCGGCGAGAAGGCCACGCCGTGGGAGTCGATCACCACCTACAACAACTTCTACGAGTTCGGGACCTCGAAGGAGGAGCCGGCGAAGTACGCAGGGTCGCTGCGGCTGCGCCCGTGGGCCCTCGCGGTCGAGGGCGAGGTGAAGAGGCCGCAGGTCCTGGACATCGACGGCATTCTGAAGGCGTTCCCGCTCCAGGAGCGCATCTGCCGGTTTCGCTGCGTCGAGGCGTGGTCGATGGTCATCCCGTGGGTGGGATTTCCCCTCGGGGACCTGGTCCGCCGCCTCGAGCCGACGTCGAGGGCGAAGTTCGTCGAGTTCCAGACGCTCCTCGACCCCGAGCAGATGCCGGGGCAGCGGCGCGGGGTGCTCGATTGGCCCTACACGGAGGGCCTGCGGATCGACGAGGCGACACACCCGCTCGCGCTCGTTGTCGTCGGGCTCTACGGGCGGGTCCTCCCCAGCCAGGACGGCGCGCCGGTTCGCGTCGTTCTTCCCTGGAAGTACGGCTTCAAGAGCATCAAGTCGATCGTGAAGATGCGCTTCGTCGAGCAGCAGCCGCGCACGACCTGGGAGCGGATGGCGCCGGCGGAATACGGCTTCTACGCCAACGTGAACCCCGCGGTGGACCATCCGCGCTGGAGCCAGGCCAAGGAGCGGCGCATCGGAGAGTTCTTCCGGCGCGACACCCTGCCGTTCAACGGATACGCGGCCGAGGTCGCGAGCCTGTACGCCGGGATGGACCCGAAGAAGCTGTACTGAGCGGACCGCCCTGCCGTGCCCGATGCAGAGTCCGTGAAGCCCGCCGCCCCCATCCGGGCAGAGGCCCGCCCCCGCGCGCTGCGCTTCCTGAAGCCGGTGGCCTGCGTGCTGGCGCTCTCACCCCTTGCCAAGGTGGCGGTCGACGCCTTCACTGGCGGCCTCGGCGCCAATCCCATCGAGACGGTGTTGAACCGCCTCGGCTTCTGGGCGATCACCCTCCTCGCGCTCGCCCTCGTCCCCACTCCGGCGAAGGACCTCCTGGGCCTCACATGGCCGGTGCGGTTGCGCCGCCTGCTGGGGGTGTTCGCATTCGCCTACGCCGCGCTACACTTTTCGTTCTACGTGGGCGTCGACAAGTTCTTCGACTGGCGAACCATCGCCGCCGACCTGACGAAGCGCCCATTCATCATGGTGGGGTTCGCCACGCTCCTCGTCCTCGCGCCGCTCGCCGTGACATCGACCGACGGCTGGGTCCGGCGGCTCGGCTTCCGACGATGGAAGCGGCTTCACCGCCTCGCGTACCTGGCCGCGGTCCTCGCGGTCGTCCACTTCGTCTGGCGGGTCAAGGCAGACCTCCGCAAGCCGCTCCTCTTCGCCGCCATCTTCGCCCTCTTGGCGGTCGCCCGCGTCCCCGGCTGGCTCCGGGCAGCGCGCGCGCCGGCGAGGCCCATGCCGGCGCGGCGCGAACCGGACAGCACGTAGGCGGGCGAGCCTCCTACTGTGCCACCGCTTCTGCGGGGGCGAGCACGATCTCGATGCGGCGGTTCTGCTGGCGTCCCTCGGGCGTGTCGTTGGTCGCGACCGGGTGGTACTCGCCGAAGCCTGCGGCCCCGAGCATCTTCGGATCCACGCCCTTCGACTGCAGGTACTTCACCACCGAGAGCGCGCGGGCCGTCGAGAGCTCCCAGTTGGAAGCGTAGCCCGTGGTCTTCGGGTTCACCGGCACGTTGTCCGTGAAGCCGGAGACCACCACGCTCTTGCCCGACAGGCTCTTGAAGGAGTTGGCGATCTGGTCGAGCGCCGCCTGCCCGTCCTTGTTGATCCGGGCGGAGCCGGAGGGGAAGAGGACCTTCTCGGACATGCGCACGAGCATCTTGCCCTTCAGGTTCTCGACCTGGATGTTCCCGGCCTCGATCTGGCTCTTCAGGCCGGCTGTCAGCTGCTCGTACTGCGCGAGCATCGCCTGCTTCTCCGCCTCCAGCCTCGCCTTCGCCTCCGTGGTGTCGGCGAGCTGCGCCTTGTAGTCGGCGATCTGCTTCTGGTCGTCGGCGAGCTGGGCCTGCTGCGACGCGACCTTCTTCTCGAGGTCGGCGGTCTTGGCGGCCTCGTCCTGGTACTGCTTCAGGTACTTCTGGGCCTCGGCCTCCTTGGCGTTGAATTTCTCTTCCGGAATCCCGCAGCCGGCCATCACCGCCAAGCCGAGAGCCGCAAGCA
Source organism: uncultured delta proteobacterium (assembly GCA_963754915.1). Lineage (GTDB taxonomy): Bacteria > Myxococcota > Myxococcia > Myxococcales > Anaeromyxobacteraceae > DATJZG01. The sequence goes on from CAVWHZ010000016.1 coordinate 1,029,513, forward strand.
CGATCCGATTCATGGTGCCTCCACCTGTTGCGGAACGACGGGTCTGCCCGATGCTAGCGCGCGCCCCCGCGAAAGCCCCCGACCCGTTCGGGCCGGCCCCCCTTGGAGCGCGCGGGCCGTGCGCCGTTGACCCTCCGTCGGTCAGCAGATAGAGGGTGTTGTGCGATGGCGCCGGTGCAGGAAAGCGAGGTGGCCGCCCCATCTTCGTCCGCTCACGGGCGGTGCCCACCACCCAAGGTAAAACTGCCCCCGCGTGGAGTCTTCATCGGCTTCTCCTGGAGCGGCGCCGACGACGCCGGTGCCCGCATCGTCGCGGCCGAGGTCGAGTGCGAGCCGGAGCGGGCGCGCCTCGCCAAGGTCTGGCGCCCCTTTCAGAACACTCCGGCGCGCAGAGAGGTGATGGACCGCTTCCCCGCCTGGGTGACGGAGAAGGCGCGCTGGGCGGAGGGGAAGCTCACCATCGGCCTCGACGCGCCCTTCAGCCTCGCGGAGACCCACCTGCGGCAGCTGGGCCTGCTGAGGCAGGCGCTCCGCGGCCCGGCGGCGCTGGGGAAGGGGCTCGAGGAGCGATTCCTCTCGCTCGTCGCCGATCCCAGCGCAGCTGCCGATGCGTTCCGTGCGGAACTGGGCAAGGACCGCCCCCGGCTGGCCGACTGCTACCGGGCCGTGGCACAGACGCCCACGGGAGCCCGAAACTACCGCCGGACCTTCTTCGCGCTCCTGACCCTCTCGCGCCTCGACGCCTCGTTCCTTCCCTGGGACCCCCCGCAGGCGGGGAAGCCCACGCTCGTCGAGGTGTACCCCCCGCACTTGCCGCGGGCGCTCGCCGGCATCGCCAGTTACCGCGACGACGACGGCGTGAGCCGGCCCAGCGTTCGCGCCGCCGTGCTGCGGACGTTGCGGGGCGCGGCGCGCCTGGAGTTCGAGATGGAGCAAGCGGCGCAGATCGTCGAGGACGGCGAAGGCGAGAGCCTCGACGCCGTCCTGGCCGCGGTGGCGGCGGCAGCTGCGCAGGACGAGGGTTACCAGCAAGTCCCGCACAACGTGCCCCGCAGCGAGGGCTGGATTTACTCGGTGCGCGAGGAGCCGTGGCGCGGCTGAGGGCGGCAGAGAGGCGGGCGGCCCTCGAGGCGGTGCAGCGCGACATCCGGGCGCTTCGCCTGCCCGGGCTCGTCGGTCCCCCCGTGCACGGGCCGCCCGTCGTCGCGCCCATCCTCCTCATCGGCCAGGCGCCGGGACCACACGAGGCGCGATTCGGTCGCCCCTTCGCCTGGACCGCCGGCAAGACGCTTTTCGCGTGGATGCACCGGTCCTTCGGCGCGACGGAGGACGAGTTCCGCAGCCGCGTCTACATGGCCGCCGTGGTGAGGGCCTTCCCGGGCAAGACGAGCGGAGGGGGAGACCGGGTTCCCTCACCTTCCGAGATCGAGGCGAGCCGGGGCTTCATCGAGCGAGAGGTCGAGATTCTGCGTCCCCGCCTCGTCATCCCGGTGGGCCGACTCGCCATCGAGCAGGTCCTGGGCAAGGGCGTCGCGCTTGACCGCGTGGTAGGACGGTTGGTGCGGGTCCGCTACCATGGGATCGCCGTCGATGTGATCAGCCTGCCGCACCCCAGCGGCGCATCGACCTGGTTCAAGATGGAGCCCGGCGCGACGCTCCTCGCGAAGGCGCTGCGCCTGCTCGGACGACACCCGGCCATTCACCGCCTCTTCGGGCGACGATCGGGCGAGCGCCCCCTCACTCGACGCGCGTCACCCGGACGCGCGCCACGCCGCGCTCCAGCATCCCGAGGGCCTTCGCCGCGGCGAGCGACAGGTCGACGACTCGCCCCTCCACGAAGGGTCCTCGGTCGATGACGCGCACCGTCACCGATCGGCCGGTGTCGAGGTCCACCACCTCGAGGAGGGCGCCGAAGGGCTGGCTCGGGTGCGCACACGACATCTCGGAGGCGCGGTAGGGCCGTCCGCTCGCCGTGGGCCTGCCCTCGCTCCCGCGCCCCTGATAACTCGCGAGCCCGACCTCGGAGTGCGGCGCCCGCGGAGGAGGCGCGTGCGCGCAGGCAGCCCCGCAGAGGATGTACAGCGCGAGCCACCTGCGACGGGCGCCGAGGCGGCCGCCGCCGCCGTCCGCGAGCGGCGAGCGGGACCTCAACCTCGGGCGCGCTCCGCGCCCTCTCGGATGGCGCGTACGGCCGAACCGTAGTCGGGCGCGCCGAACACCGCGGTGCCGGCCACGAAGACGTTGGCGCCGGCGGCCGCGACGGGGCCGACGGTGTCCGGGCGGATGCCCCCGTCCACCTCGATGTCGAGGGGAATCCCGCGGGCGTCGGCCAGCTGGCGGAGCCGGCGGACCTTCTCGGTGCAGGCGGGGATGAACTTCTGGCCGCCAAACCCCGGGTTCACGGTCATGACGAGGACCATCTCGCAGTCCCCGAGCACGTATTCGAGCACGTCGAGCGGCGTGGAGGGGTTGAGCGCCACCGCCGGTCTCGCGCCCGCGGCACGGATGGCCTGGAGCGTGCGATGGAGGTGGGGGGACACCTCGGCGTGGACCGAGATCAGGCTGGCTCCGGCGCCGGCAAAGGCGTCGACGTACCTTTCCGGCTCGACGATCATGAGGTGGGTGTCGATCGGAAGCTTGGTCACCTTGCGCACCGCCTCGACGATCAAGGGGCCGATGGTGATGTTGGGAACGAAGCGCCCGTCCATCACGTCGACGTGGATCCAGTCGGCGCCGGCCGCCTCTGCGGCCCTGACCTCCTCGGCCAGGCGTCCGAAGTCGGCGGACAACAGGGACGGCGCGATGCGGAGGAGCGGGCGCATGGCCGCGAGTGTAGACGAGGCGCCCGGTCAGGCGCCAACGATCCGGGCCACATAGAACCCGTCGCCGCCGCTGCGGTGCGGCAGGAGCAGGAGGTCGCCCTCCTCCGTCAGCACCCCGCCCGCCGGCACCGGCCCGGCCGGTGCGCGCCGCATCCCGCAGGAGGCGAGCCGGGCGACGAGGTCGGGTCCCTCGGCCCGCGACAGGGAACACACCGAGTAGGTCACGGGCGATCCAGGGCGCGCGTAGCGGACGGCATTGCGCAGGAGCGCCTCCTGGAGGGTCGAGAAGCGAGGCAGGTCGGAAGGGACGCGGCGAAGCTTCAACTCAGGATGGCGGCGGAGCGTCCCCAGCCCTGCGCAGGGCGCGTCCACCAGGACCGCGTCGAAGCTCGCGGGCTCGATGCCGGGGATGGGCTTCGGCGCCGTCTGCGCAGATCACCTGCACCCCCGTGAGCCCGCGGGCGGCGGCCTCGCGGCGCAGCGCCTCCGCCTTGCGCGGGTGGGCCTCCACGGCCACCACCGTGGATCCCGGCCCGAGGACCTCGGCGAGGTGAAAGGTCTTCCCGCCGGGGGCCGCGCAGAGGTCGAGCACGGCCGCGGTCCTCCCGGCGAGGTCGCCGATTGCGAAGAGGGTGACGACCTGCGCCGACTCGTCCTGGACCTGGAATGGAACGCCCGCCGCGGCAGCGGCCACCTGGGCGACCGATGCCCCGGAGATGGCGATCCCGTGCGGCGAGCCGTCGGTGGGCCGTGCCGCCAGCCCGGCGAGGCGGAGCCGATCGAGGAGCTCGCCGCGGCGCGGCGAGCGCAACACGAGCGGCGCGGGCTGGTTCATGGCCGCGGCGAGGCGAGAGGCCTCCTCCCAGCCGAGCCAGGCGATCCACTCCTCGGCAATCCAGCGCGGCAGCGACTCGGTGGCTGCCAGGTGTCCGGTGGGGTCGAGCGACGCGGGCGGGGGGAGCGGGGGCGATGGCGCCCGCGCCAGCGCCCGGAGCACCGCGTTCACGTATCCGGCGGCGCGGCCGTGCTCCACCTTCTTCACGAGGGCGACCGTCTCTCCCACTGCGGCGTGGGCGGGCGTGCGCAGGAAGAGCAGCTGGTAGGCGCCGAGGCGCAGCGCCACCCGCGCGGCCGGGTCGACCTCCGCCGGGGGGCGGCGCGAATGGGGGGCGAGGGCGGCGTCGAGCAGGAGGGCGCGGCGGAGCGTCCCGTAGACGAGCTCCGTCGCGAGCGCTGCTTCCCGTGGATCGAGGGCCCCGGCCTGTGCCAGCGCCGAGTCGAGCGCCCGCGACGCGTAGGCGCCGCCCTCCTCCACGCGCCGCAGCACCTCGAAGGCGATGTCCCGTGCCGTCATGTCCCGAGCACCGTTCCCTCGGGGATGGGATGCCCCATCACGAAGTCCACGGCCGGCACCCGCTTTCGCCCCTCCAGCTGGACCTCGAGGACGAGGAGGGACGTACCGCTCCCCGCACCCGACCACCAAGCCCGGACTCGCCGGCACGGGCGGTCCCGGGCGACAGCCCCGCGTCGCCGGCGGCCGCCGCGGCGTGGACCTTGAGGGTCCGTCCTGCGAGTGTGGTGAACGTTCCAGGCCAGGGGCGGAAGCCGCGGACGCGGCTGGCCAGGCGCCGGGCCGGCAGCGAGAAGTCGAGCCGCCCGTCTTCCTTCGTCAGGATCGGTGCCAGGGTTGCCCGGGCCGGGTCCTGGCGCACCGGGACGAGTCGATGCCTGGCCCCGAGCAGCTCGAGCCCTCGACGAGCGCCTCGCCACCGAGGACCGAGAGTCGCAGCGCGAGAGCGTCGGCGTCATCGGCGCCGATGACGATGGCTCGCTGCAGGAGGACGTCGCCGGTGTCGAGGCCCTCGTCCATCTGCATGATGGTGACCCCGGTCTCGACCTCGCCCTCGGCAACCGCCCACTGGATGGGCGCGGCGCCCCGGTAGCGGGGTAGCAGCGACGCGTGCACGTTCACGGCGCCCTGCGGGGCCAGCTCGAGCAAGTCGCTGCCAAGGATGCGGCCGTAGGCCACGACCACGAGGAGGTCGGGCGACATGGCCGCGAGGTGACCGGCCAGCCGGCCGTCGCGAACCTTCTCCGGCTGGAGGACCGGGCAGCCGCGCGCTCGCGCCCAGACCTTGGTGGCGGGCTCGCGAAGCGCCTGTCCCCGCCCCGCCGGGCGGTCGGGCTGGGCGACGACGGCCACGAATCTCGTGCCCGGCGCGGGCCAGCGCCTCGAGAGCCGGGACGGCGAAGCCGGGCGTGCCGAGGAAGGCGATGCGCATGGCCCTCGTATACACCGAAGCGAACGGCCCCGTGACGGGTCGCGTGCGCTAGAATCCGCCACTCCCGCTCCGCACCGAGGGTGCCGGCGCCCGGGAAAGGGGACACCATGGAGAAGCCCGCCCGCCGACGCGCCCGCGTCGCCCTCTCCGACGGCCCGGCCCAAGCGCCGCGTGTACCTCGTCGACCGGCGCTTCCAGCTCAAGTACACGCTGGTGCTCGCCGGGCGCAGGACTGGTGGTGGCGCTGGTCTTCGGCCTCTGGATCTGGCAAGCGCACCGGCAGTCGCTGGAGATGGCGGTGACGGACCCGACGCTGCGGGCCGTCCTCGAGGCGGGGGACCGCCAGCTGCTGTTCGTGTTCGTCGGCATCGCGGTGACGATGTCGGCGGCGCTCGGGCTGGTGGGGCTCATCCTGACCCACCACGTGGCAGGCCCGATCTACGTGATGAGCCACTACCTTTCGGCCCTGGCGCAGGGCCGCTACCCGCGCATGCGCCCGCTCCGCCGCGGCGACGAGCTCAAGGACTTCTTCCAGATGTTCCAGAGAGCAGTGGCGGTGATGCGCGAGCGGGAGGTCCGCCACGCCGCGGCATCGGAGGACGCGATCCGGCGCATGCGCGAGCGCCTCGGCAGGCGCCCCGGGCCTCCGGGGGGCCATGGAGACGCTCGAGGCCTTGGTGCAAGGAGGAGCGGGTGGCCATCGGGGACCGCGAGCCCGCCCGCGCGGGACCTAGCCTCTGGCGCGGCCCTGGGCCCTTCTTCTTGGACTGGAAGGCCGACGGCAGGAGGTCGAACGGCAGGAGCTTCGCGAGCAGCGGCAGGAGCACCATCCCCCCCGGGGCGGCGAAGATGGCGAGCGCCGGGACGGCCTTGGCGAGGTCGATGAGCTGATCCTTGACCTTTCGCCGCTCGGTGGCGGAGAGCTTCTGCCCAGTCGTCGCCTTGGCGAGCAGCGTGCCGAGCTCGCCGGTCTCCCGGATCTCGGTGACGATGGCCTCCATGTTCTCGGCGACCACCGCGGCGACCTTCTCCACCATGCGCTCGCCGAACTCGTTCCATTCCTCGGCGAGCTCGCTCCACTCCGGCGAGACGGGGAGGCCGAATGCCCGGAACCACTCCTCGTGGTCGGCGTGGAAGGCGGCCGCCTCGATCTGCATGGCGGCGAGCTCTTCCGGCGCGATCCCGGCGGCCTCGGCGAAGCGGGCGACGTAGTCGCCGTGGGCGGTGGATCCGGCCGGCAGGCCCAGGTCGGCGAGCAGGAGCTGCTCGAGGAGGAAGCGGCGCAGCCGCGGCGGCGCATCCTGGCAGATCTCTTCGGGCTGGCGCGGGGACGTCACCATGGCGCGGGCGCGCTGCCCGCGCTCGCGGTCGAGCCCGAGCCGCTCCAGCTGGTGATGGATGACGTGCCGGGAGTGGAGCTGGACCGGCACGTCTGCGCCCGAGGAGGCCAGCGAGCGCCTCGACGAGCAGAACGAGCTCGTCCTGCGCCTGCTCGAGCTGCGCCACCGCGTGGTCCGGGTCGAGCGCCCCCTTCTGGAAGGTCTGCAGCGCGATCCGGCCGAGCAAGCCTGCGCTGGATGGCGACCGTTCCGGCGTAGAGCGGGAGGCCGCCCTGAGGGTCCCCGGGCGGGTAAAGGACCCGCAGCAGCACCTCGCCTGCCCGGAGCGAATGCGCGCTGCGGACGAAGGACGCGGAGGGGAGCGCGGCGCGCGGACGAGGGGGCGGCCTTCAGCGCGGCGGAGAAGCTCGCCCGCCCCGGCGGCCAGGATGCTCGCCACCTCGCTGCGGCGGAGGGCGGGGTCGAACGGCGCGCCGAGGAGCAGTGCCAGGTCGAGAAGCAGGGCGACGTGGCCGTCGACCGTGCCGGTGAGGGCCTGCTGCGGGTCTGCGCTCGGCTCGACTGGCCGGCGCCGGAGCGAGCGCAGCACCAGCATGCGAGCCCGGGACTCGAGGTCCGGGCCCCTCGGGATCCGGGTCGCGCAGCTCGCGCGGCAGCCGCATCCGCGCAGCGGCCGGATCGTAGCCCTGCAGCTGCAGGGTCTACCAGGTCGGCGAGCCAGGTCTTCTTGTCGAGGTCGACGGGCACGGGCGCCCGAGTGTGCGCGAAGGCCCGGGCCGACGCAAGACGCCGGCGCCGGCGCCTATTTCACTGCCTTGACCTTGGCCCGCTTGCCCTCCTCGGCGGGCTCCTCGGCGCTGCGGGCACGGCCACCGGGCCGCGGCGGACGCCGAACTTCTCGAGGACCTTGCCCTCGATCTTCTGCAGCGTCTCCGGGTGCTCCTTGAGGAACGCCTTGGCCTGCTCGCGGCCCTGGCCGATGCGCTCGCCCTCGAAGCCGAACCAGGCGCCGCTCTTCTCGACGATGTTCTCCTGGGCGGCGAGGTCGAGCAGGTCGCCCTCCTTGGAGATGCCGACGCCGTACATGATGTCGAACTCGACCTCCTTGAAGGGAGGCGCGACCTTGTTCTTCACGACCTTGACGCGGGTGCGGTTGCCGATGACCTGCTCCCCGTCCTTGATGGCGCCGATGCGGCGGATGTCGAGGCGCTGGGAGGCGTAGAACTTGAGGGCGTTGCCGCCGGTGGTGGTCTCGGGGTTGCCGAACATCACGCCGATCTTCATCCGGATCTGGTTGATGAAGATGACGATGGTGGACGACTTGGAGATGGTGCCGGTGAGCTTGCGCAGCGCCTGGCTCATGAGGCGCGCCTGCACGCCCATGTGGGCGTCGCCCATCTCGCCCTCGAGCTCGGCGCGTGGAACGAGCGCGGCCACGGAGTCGATGACGAGGACGTCGATGGCTCCCGGAGCGCACCAGCGTCTCGACGATCTCGAGCGCCTGCTCACCCGTGTCGGGCTGGGAGATGAGCAGGTCGTCGGTGCGGACCCCGAGCTTGCGCGCGTATCCCACGTCGAGGGCGTGCTCGGCGTCCACGAAGGCGGCGACGCCACCTCGCTTCTGCGCCTCGGCGACGGCGTGGAGCGCGAGAGTGGTCTTGCCCGACGACTCCGGGCCGTAGATCTCGACCACGCGTCCGCGCGGCAGGCCCCCCACGCCGAGCGCGATGTCGAGGGAGATGGACCCCGTCGAGATCGCCTCCACGTCCTTGACCAGCGGCTCCTCGTTGCCGAGCCGCATGATCGATCCCTTGCCGAAGGCCTTCTCGATGGAGGAGACCGCCAGCTCGATCGCCTTTTCCTTCTCCGGTGCCACGGGCATCTTCCCGCTCCTTGTCCTTGTCAGGGCGCCTAGCCGCGCCCCCGCGTCTCGCCTCGTTCGTTCCGACGGCCGGCCTTGTAGCAAGGCCGTCTGACATCGGACCTGAACGGAAGGATACTGAACGGATGTATCGAGGGCAAGGAGAATGCCCGTCGGCGCCCACCCGCGAAGGGCGCCTGCTGTTGGCTTCTACAGCACGGCGAGCTGGACGAGGAAGCCGACCTGCAGGGCGACGGCGAAAGCGATGAGGGCGATGGTCTTCTTCATGGCGTGCCTCCTGCCGACCCTACGGAGCCGCTCGGCCGGTATTTCGACGCGCCCCGAGCGGTGGGTCGCTGGATTGCGTCGTTTCGCCCATTCGAGTGGGTGAAATGGATCAGCGACGCTGAGTAAAAGTAACTAAAATCAGTTACTTAGCCCATCGGACGCCCCGCAGGGGCCTGCGTGCGAAGATTGCATACATTGGGGTATACCCAGTCCGTCACCGCTCCCTCAGGGGGGTCGCGCGGCCGGACCGTGAGGAGGGAAGATGCCCCGAGGCTCTCGCGGCGCCGCCTGGCTCGGCGGCCGCGGCCGCGTTCCTGCTCGTCGCCTGCCAGCAAGGCGAGCCGCAGAGGCCCGCGCCCGTCGAGAGTCGCACGGCACCCGCGGCACAGGTGCCACCACCGCCACCGGCCCCGGTCGCCGCGCCGCAGGAGCCTGCCCGCGAAGCCCCACGGGCCGAGGCGCATCCGCCGGCCGTCCCCGGCAAGGTCGACGCCGCGGCGCGCTCCGATTCCGAGATCGCTCTCACCTGGGAGGCCTCCGCCGGCGAGGTCGCCGTGGCCGGGTACGAGGTCTACCGCGGGGACTCGCTCGCGGCGAAGGTCCCCGAGCCCAAGGCGGCCGACCGGGGGCTCCGCCACGGGACGCGGTACTGCTACGCCGTCCGCGCCTACGACGTCGCGGGTCATTTCTCTGCCCGCTCCGCGCCGGCGTGCGCGGACACGCTCGACACCACGCCGCCCAGCGTCCCGGGGCAGCTCGCGGCGGCGCCGCGCCCCGGCGAACCAGGTGGCCATCACCTGGGGCGCCTCGTCGGACGACGTGGGCGTCATGGATACGAGGTCTACCGCGCCGCGGAGCGGCTGACCCTCGTGACGGGGACGAGCTTCACCGCGGCGGGGGTGGCCCCGGCCGTGGAGCACTGCTTCACGGTGCGCGCGCTCGACCGCGCCGGGAACCGCTCGGAGGCTGCCGGGCCGGCCTGCGTGACGGTGCCGGACACGACGCCACCTACGGTGCCGCCCTCGGTCGCGGCGCGTGCCGCCGGGGAGCACGAGGTCGTCCTGTCCTGGGGCGCCTCGACCGACGACGTCGGCGTTGCGCGCTACGAGGTGGTCCGGGCAGGCCCCGGCGCGGAGCCGCCCGTCGCGGTGGCCGTGGAGGGAACCACGGCGCGGGACCGAGGCCTCGGCGCCGCCAACCGATACTGCTACTCGGTCCGTGCCTGCGATGCCGCCGGGAACTGCTCGCCGGCGGCGCCTGCGGCCTGCGCGACAACGCCCGACCTGACGCCGCCCTCGGTGCCGGCCCCCGCTTCGGCGTCCGCGATGAGCGACCGGGAGGTGGAGGTCCGCTGGACCGCGGCCACCGACAACGTCGGCGTGACGGGCTACGAGGTTCGGCGGGCGAGCCGCGCCGAGGTCCGCAGCGCCCAGGAGACCTCGATGCGCGAGCCCGGCCTCCACCCCGGCGCGGAATATTGCTACACGGTCGTCGCCGTCGATGCGGCCGGGAACCGCTCGCCCGCGACCGCGCCGGCCTGCGCGCGCACCCCCGACCTCACTCCCCCGACGGTCCCCGAGCGGCCCGCGGCCGTCTCCGTCTCCTCGTCACAGAATCTTCGTGGCCTGGGACCCGTCCACCGACGACGTCGGGGTCGCGGGCTACGAGGTGCTCCGGGGGAGCGCCGTCGTCGCCAAGGTCCCGTCCACGCGGGCGCGCGAGATGCGACTGCCGGCGAACACCGAGCACTGCTACACGGTACGCGCCTTCGACGCGGCCGGAAACCGGTCCGGCCCGTCCGCCGCCGCCTGCGCCACCACAGCCGACCCCTCGCAGCTCGAGTCCCCGTCCGACTTGCGCGTGGTCCGGGTGTCGCCGACCAGCATGCTCCTGCAGTGGGAGCCCTCGGCACAGCGCGGTGTGCTCTACCGCGTCTATGCTCAAGGCAACCGGAGCGTGGGCCTCACCGGCGCTAACACCTTCACGCCCTCGGGCAAGCTTGGGGCGGAGCCCAACTGTTTCCGCGTCGCCGCGGTGGACGAGCAGGGGCGCGAGTCCCCGAGGTCGAACGAGATCTGCGCAAAGGGGACCGCGTCGCCCGTGACCTCGAAGTGAGGTCAGGGCGGTGGCGCGCCGAGCCGCCAGCGCGCCAGCGGCTCGTACCGGGAGCCGCCGGCCGAGAGATGCGAGCGGAAGAGCACGAGCTCGTCGGCCCGCCACGGCGAGCCGTCGTCCGCCGTCGCACCGGCCAGCGCCCCGCCGAGGCCCGGGGCGCCGCGCCCGTCGCGCGCCCGCCCGTGCGTGAGGTGTGGCGAGAAGGGCCGGTCCTCCGGGGCGAACCCGAGCGGCGCGAGGCGCCTGCCCAGGTCGGCGACGAGGCGGCCCAGCGCATCGGCATCGCCCCCCACCCCGGTCCAGACCACCCGCGGGCGACGGGCGCTCGGGAACCCTCCGGCGCCGCGCAGCTCGAGCCGGAGGGGCTGCGAGGTGGCAGCGACCTCGGCGAGTGCCTGGCGGATCGCGTCGAGTCGCTCCTCGGGCACGGCCCCGAGGAACTGCAGGGTGAGGTGAATGTTGCCGGGCGCGATCCAGCGCACCTCTTCGGCGTGCCGTCCCGCCTCCCGCCGTAGCCGATCCTGGATGGCGGCGAGCCTCCGACGCACCGGCTCGGGCGGCTCGAGCGCCACGAAGAGGCGCAGGTTCACTGGACGCGCCTCCGCTACTCGACGGTCACGCTCTTCGCCAGGTTGCGCGGCTGGTCGACGTCGGTGCCCTTCAGGTCGGCGACGTGATAGGCGAGGAACTGCAGGGGTAGGATGGTGAGCAGCGGCGCGAGCAGCGCCGGCGCCTCCGGTACCGTGAGGGCCATGGAGGCCAGGCTGGCGGCGTGCGTGTCGCCCTTCCGCCACCACCGCGATGACCTGGCCACCCCGCGCCCTCACCTCCTCGATGTTCCCGAGCGTCTTCTCGTAGCTCGGCTCCTTCACCGCCAGCACCACCACGGGCAGCGACTCGTCGATGAGAGCGATCGGGCCGTGCTTCATCTCCCCGGCGGCGTAGCCCTCGGCGTGGATGTAGGAGATCTCCTTCAGCTTCAGGGCCCCTTCGAGGGCCACCGGGTACTGCGACCCCGCGCCCGAGGAAGAGCACGTCCCGCGCCCCCACGCAGCGCCGGGCCACGGGCAGGACGGACGCCTCCTGGCGCAGCACAGCGTCCATCTGCTGCGGGATCTCCACGAGCGCCTCGAGCTGGCGACGCCCTGCCTCGGCGGTGAGCGTGCCGCGCAGCCGGCCGAGCCGCACCGCCAGCAGGAACAGGGCGGCGAGCTGGGTGGTGAACGCCTTGGTGGAAGCGACGCCGATCTCCGGGCCCGCGTGCGTGTGCAGGGTCCCCTCGCACTCGCGGGGGATGGCCGAGCCCGACCACGTTGCAGATGGCGAACGTCCGTGCGCCGCGCTTCTTCGCCTCCTTCACCGCCGCGAGCGTGTCGGCGGTCTCGCCCGACTGGGAGATGGCGAGCACCATGGTGCGCTCTCCCACCACGGGGTCACGGTGGCGGAACTCGCTCGCGAGCTCGACTTCCACCGGCAGCCGCGCCAAGGCCTCGATCATGAGGCGCCCGGAGAGCCCGGCGTGCCAGCTCGTCCCGCAGGCGACGATCACCAGCCGGTCGATGTTCCGGGCGTACCCGGCGTCGATGCTCGAGCCCGTCGAGCAGGACGTCGCCCTCCTCGAGGGAGATGCGGCCGCGGATGGTGTCGGCCACCGCCCGGGGCTGCTCGCAGATCTCCTTGTGCATGAAGTGCTTGTGCCCGTCCTTCTCGGCCGCCACCGCGCTCCACTCGATGCGCCGCGGCGGCTGCGCTCGACCGGGCGTCCCTCCCGGTCCTCGATGCGGATGGCCCTGGGCCGTGAGCACCGCCAGCTCGCCCTCCTCGAGGTAGTTCACGAGCCGCGTGTGATCGAGGATGGCGGGCACGTCCGAGGCGAGGAAGCTCTCCCCCTCGCCGTAGCCGACCACGAGCGGGCTGGCGTTCTTGGCCGCCACGATCATCCCGGGGCACTTCTCGGAGACGACCGCGATGGCGTAGGTCCCGCGCACCTGCGCGCAGCGCCTCGCGAACCGCCTGCGGCAGGTCTCCGCGTGCGCGTCCCTCGAGCGCGGCCGCGATGAGGTGAGCGAAGATCTCGGTGTCCGTCTCCGAGGGGAACTTGTGGCCGCGGGCTCGCAGGGCGGCCTTGAGCTCGAGGTGGTTCTCGATGATGCCGTTGTGGACCACCGCCACGCCCCCGTAGCGGTGGGGATGGGCGTTCTCGTCGGACGGGCGGCCGTGGGTGGCCCAGCGGGTGTGGCCGATGCCGGTGGTGCCCGCGAGCGGGCTCGGCCTGGAGGCGCTCGACCAGGTTCGCGAGCTTCCCCTTGCTGCGCTGGATCTCGAGCCCGTGCGGCCCGAGCACCGCGACGCCGGCCGAGTCGTAGCCCCGGTACTCGAGGCGGCGCAGGCCGCCTACGATGAGGTCCACGCAGGGTCGCGGGCCCACATACCCGACGATTCCACACATGTGAAGCTCCTAATGCCTCTCGGTCCGGCCCGCCGTCCGGGCGCTGGCGCGCTTCCTGGCCCAGCCCCGCTTGTTCACCTGCCGGGCCCGGCCGAGGGCGAGGGCGCCCGCCGGGACGTTCTCGGTCAGCGTGGAGCCGGCGGCCACGTAGGAGCCCTTCCCGATCCGGATCGGGGCGACCAGGATCGAGTCGGAGCCCACGAACACGCCGTCGCCGATGACGGTCGGGTGCTTCTTCTCCCCGTCGTAGTTGCAGGTCACGGTGCCGCAGCCGACGTTGACCCCGTCGCCGACCGTGGCGTCGCCGAGGTAAGTGAGGTGGTTCGCCTTCGACCCGGCCCCGAGCCGGGTCTTCTTCAGTTCGACGAAGTTGCCCACCTTGGCGCTCTCGGCCAGCACGGACTCCGGGCGAATCCGGGCGAACGGGCCGACGACGCAGTGGGCCGCCACCTTGGACCCCTCGATGACGCAGTAGGGCTGGATCTCGACGCCGTCGCCGATCTCGGTCGAGTCGACGATGGCCCCCTGTCCGATCCGGCATCCCCTGCCGATGCGGGTCGCGCCCCGGAGCCGGACGCAGGGCTCGATGATGGTGTCGGCGCCGACCTCGACGCCCTCGTCGACGTCGAAGCGCTCCGGGTCCTCGATCGTGACCCCCTGTTCGAGGAGCGACTGGGCGAGGCGGCGGGTGAGCGCCCTGGCGGCGAGCGAGAGCTCCTCCTGGTCGTTCACGCCCGCGGCCTCCACCGCCGACACCCGGGCGGCCACCGCGCCGGGCCCGTCGGCGGCGAGCGCCACGAGGTCAGTGAGGTAGAACTCCCGCTGCGCGTTCCGGGAGTCGACGCGCCCCAGCGTCTTCCACAGGAAGTCGGAGTCGGAGACGTACAGGCCCGCGTTGACCTCGGTGATCTTGCGCTCCTCGGGGGTGGCGTCCTTCTCTTCCACGATGAGCGCCGGCCCCCTCCCCGGTGCGTGAACCACCCGGCCGTAGCCCTCCGGGTTGTCGAGGGTCATGGTGGCGAAGGCGAGCGAGCCGGGCCTCGTCCTCGCCGCTGCCACGGTCTCGAGCGTGTGGGCCGTGAGCAGGGGCGTGTCGCCGGAGAGGATCATCACGGGCCCGTGGTGGCCGCGCAGCGCGGGCTTTGCCGCCAGCACGGCGTGGGCCGTCCCGAGCTGTCGCTCCTGCCGGGCAAACCGCAGCGGCGCGAGCGGAAGAAGGCGGCGCAGCGCCGCCTCGACCACGTCCCCCTCGTGCCCGACCACCACGACCACCGGGTCCGCTCCGGCCTCGAGGGCGCGCTTCACCGGGTAGTAGACGATGGGGCGGCCGCAGACCTCGTGGAGAACCTTGGCGCGCCGCGTCTTCATGCGGGTGCCCCTGCCCGCGGCGAGCACGATCGCTGCCATCGGGAGCTTTCGCCCGTTCCGGCGCTTCCTTGCGGTCGACATGCCGGGCAGGCTAGGACCCTATCCGTGGGAGATCAAGAACCGACCTGGAGGGACGCCCCTCCGGGCCCACCTGCTCGCCGCTCCAGCAGGTGGGCTTGCTTGCCCGGCCCGACCGGCGCGATGAGGGTCCCATGGCGGCGCTAGCGACGCTCGTATTGAGCCTGGCCCAGGCGTACCTCGCCGTGTCCCCGAGGGCGGCGGTGGCGACAGCTCACCCCCTCGCCAGCGAGGCCGCGGCCGCGGTGCTGCGCGCCGGCGGCAACGCCGCGGACGCGGCCGTGGCGGCGGCCTTCGCGCTATCCGTCGTGGAGCCCGAGAGCTCCGGCATCGGCGGCGGAGGCTTGGCGCTCGTCTACGTGGCGCGGGAGGGGAAGGTCCACGCCATCGACTTCCGGGAGACGGCTCCGGCGGCTGCGCGGGCCGACATGTTCCTCCGCGACGGGCGGCCCGACCCGGCGCTGTCCCGCTGCGGGGGCCTTGCGGTCGCGGTCCCGGGGGCCGTGAAGGGCTACGCCGAGATCGCGCGTCGCTTCGGCAGCAAGCCGCTTTCGGAGCTCGTCGAGCCGGCGGCGCGGGCCGCCGAGGGCGGCTTCGGCGTCGGCCTCCACTACGGCAAAGCCGCCCGGGCCGCACTCGCCTGCCTGCAGGCGGGCGGGGCCGCCTCGGCGGGCCTGCTCGCGCCCGGGCCAGACGGAGGCCGGCCCCCGGAGCCGGGCTGGCGGCTCGTAGGCAGGGACCAGGCCCGCACGCTTCGGATCCTTGGGAGGGACCCCGAGGCCTTCTACCGGGGCGCGATCGCGGACCGCATCGCGGCGGCGGTGAAGGCCCACGGCGGCGTCCTCACCGCCAGCGACCTCGCCGGATACCGCACGAGGGAGCGCGACGTCCTCTGGGGCAGCTACCGCGGCAACCGCGTCGCCTCGTTCCCTCCGCCGTCCGCCGGGGGCGCGGTCCTCATCGGCCTGCTCCGGGTGCTCGAGGAAGACGGCCCGCGCGCGGCCGGGGACCGATCCGAGCGGCTCCTCCACGTCTTCGTGGAGGCGGAGAAGCGGCTGTTCGCCCGGCGGGCCGGGGCGCTCGGAGACCCGGATCAGGTGCCCGGGGCCGCCGCCGCCGCCGCGGAGATGGCATCGCCGGAGTGGGCCCGGCGGGCCCACTCCGCCATCGGGGAGCGCGCGACGCCCGCCGGCGAAGTCGGGGAGCCCCCGCCACCCGGCCACACCTCGCACGTCTCCGTCGTGGACGCCGAGGGCAACGCCGTCGCGCTCACCACCACCGTGAACCTCGAGTTCGGCTCCGGGGTGGTGGTCCCGGGCACCGGGATCCTCCTCAACGACCAGATGGACGACTTCGACGCCGCCCCCAACGTGCCCAACGCCTTCGGCCTCGAGGGCGGCGGGGCCAACCTGGCAGCCCCGGGCAAGCGGCCGCTCTCCTCGATGGCGCCCACCCTCGTCTTCCGGCCGGACGGCGGCTTCCTCCTGGCGCTGGGGTCTCCCGGAGGCTCCACCATCCCCTCCACCGTGGCCTGGGCGATCGTCCACGTGATCGACGACCACATGCCGCTCGACGAGGCGCTCGGCACGCCCCGCATCCACAATCAGTGGAAGCCGGACGTGGTCGTGGTCGAGCCGTTCGGGCTCGACGCCGAGACCCGCCGGGCGCTGGAGGCGCGCGGGCACGTCCTCAAGGACGTTGCGCGCCCCTTCGGCAACCCCCAGGCGGTGCGGATCGACCCCGCCACCGGGCGGCGCGAGGCGGCGAGCGAGCCGCGGTACGAGGGGCGGCCGGCCGTCCCCTAGCGGCGGGCGGCGCTTGCGCTGCCGTCGCGCCGCCCGGTCGATCGGGGTATCCTCGCCGGCGGATTCACCGCCAGGAGACGGAGAAGGTGGCTGCCGAGCGCATCGGGATGGACGACGGCCAGCTGGACGCGCTCGAGGCCATCCTCCGCCGCGCCTCCGGGATGTCGCTGTCGCCGGGGATGCGCCGCGACCTTCCCGCCGCCGTTCGGGACGTGGCCGCGACAATCGCCGACGCGCCGGGCGCGCTGGTGCGTCGGCTCCTCGACGAGGACCCCGAGGCGGTGGCGGCCCTGGTGGAACGCACAGTCGTCGGCGAGACGTACTTCTGGCGCCACCCGGAGCAGCTGGATGCGCTGCGCTCGCTCGCCTTCCAGGCGCAGGACCCGCTGCACATCTGGTCGGCGGGGTGCGCCTCCGGGGAAGAGCCCTACAGCCTCGCCATGGCGCTCCTCGAGTCGGGCCGGCGCGGCGCGGGCGATCGAATCCTCGCCACCGACATCTCGGCCCGGGCGCTGGCACGGTCCCTGGAGGCCCGCTACGCTTCCCGGTCGCTCCGACGGCTGCCAGGCGAGCTCAGGCAGCGCTACCTGCGCGGCGACCCACCCGGCGCCGAGGTGGTGCGCGAGGTCCGGGACCTCGTGGAGCTCTCCCGCCACAACCTGGTCGCCGACCCGCCGCCCGGCGCCGCGTTCGACGTGGTGGTGTGCCGCAACGTGCTCATCTACTTCGACCCGGTCCTCGCCGCCGAGGTGCTCTACAAGCTGCTCGGCGCCACCCGGCCGGGCGGCCTCCTCGTGCTCGGGCCCGTGGAGCTCCCAATCGCGCGGGAGGTGGAGGCCGACTGGCTCGACGTCGCGGGCGCGACAGTGCTGCGCCACCGGGTGCCGACGCCGTAGCAGGCCCGGGGCTCCCCGGCGCGCCGGGGGGAGCGGGAGTGCTAGGCTTGGGAGGTGCTGTTCGACGCGCACCTGCGTGCCCAGGGGCTCGCGCCCCGCGACCTCGCGGACCTCCGCTTCTTCGGGGTGGAGGGGGCGCTGTGCCCCGGTACCGACGCGGTGACGCCGCCTACGGCGGCGCGGCTCCGCCGCTCGCTCGAGGACCTCGCCGGCCCGGGGGTCTCTCGGCTGCGCCGCGCCGGGCTCGCCGCCTGGGCCGCGCTGGGGATCCCTCCGCGCTGCATTCCCTGGCGCGGCCTCGAGGCCTTGCTGGCGGAGCTCCCGGAGCTCCTGTCCAGGCCGGAGGTGGTGGCCATCGGGCCGGTGGGCCTCGACCAGGGCAGCGAGCGGGAGGAGATGGTCTTCGTCCGGCAGCTGGAGATGGCGCGCGAGCTGCGCCTGCCGGTGCTCGTGCACACGCCGGTCCGCGACAAGGTGCGCCTCACCCGCCGCGCGCTCGCGCTCCTCCGCGAGGCGGAGGTGGAGCCGCGACGGGTTCTCGTGGATCACGCCGACGGCAGCACCGTCCGTATCATCCGGTCGGTGGGCTACGCGGCGGTGCTTTCGCTCAGCGCCGGGCGCCCCGGAGGTCGCGGCGCGGTCGAGGAGGCGGCGCGCCTCGTGCGCACCCTCGGACCCGAGGGCCTCGTGCTCGCCTCGGACGCCGGCGAGGGGCTCGGCGACCTCCTCGCCCTGCCGAGGGCGGCCGACCGGATGGCGAAGCTCGGGCTCTCCGACGCCGTCATCCGGCGCGTCTGCGGCCGGAACGCGCTCGAGGTGCTGCAGCTCGAGATGTCTGCGGTGCGGGACCTCGCTTCCGCACCCAGAGCCCGGACCGCCCGCCCGACTTCCGCATGAGCTCGATCCGCTCGATGCGCATGCCGCGCTGGTAGCGCTTCAACATGTCGTAGACGGTGAGGCAGGCCGCGGCCACCGCCGTGAGCGCCTCCATCTCGACGCCGGTGCGGTCGACGGTGCGAACCGTGGCGGTGACCTCCACGCCCCGGGCGCGGGGGACCGCGACCACGTCGACGCCGGAGAGGCCGATGGGGTGGCAGAGGGGAACGATGTCGGGGGTGTGCTTCGCCGCCAGGATGCCGGCGATCCGCGCCGCGGCGAGGACGTCCCCCTTCTCGGCCTCGCCTCGGCGGAGGATGCCGAGCGTGGACGCGGCCATGGACACCGAGCCGCGGGCCACGGCGACCCGCGCGGTCCTCTGCTTGGAGCCGACGTCGATCATCTTCATGGCGTGCTCAGTGGATGCCGTGCTCGCCCAGCCAGCGCTCCGCGTCGATGGCGGCCGCGCACCCGGAGCCGGCCGCGGTCACCGCCTGCCGGTAGGTCGGGTCCGCCACGTCTCCAGCGGCGAAGACCCCGGCCACGCTGGTGCGCGTCGAGGGGGCCTGCACGACGAGGTAGCCGACCTCGTTCATCTCCAGCGCCCCCCGGAACACGCGGGTGTTGGGCTCGTGGCCGATGGCGAGGAAGAACCCCTGGACGGGGAGCACGGAGGTCTCGCGGGTCTGGGTGTTCTCGAGCTTGAGCCCCGTGACCGACTTGCCGTCGCCCAGCACCTCGGCGACCGCCGAGTTCCACACGAACTCAATCTTGGGGTTCTTGCGGGCCCGGTCCTGCATGACCTTGGAGGCCCGCAGCTCGCCCCTCCGGTGCACGAGGTACACCTTGCTCGCGTACTTGGTGAGGAACGTGGCCTCCTCCACGGCGGTGTCCCCGCCGCCCACCACCGCCACCTCCACGCCGCGGAAGAAGAAGCCGTCGCAGGTGGCGCAGGCGCTCACGCCCTTGCCCATGTAGGCCTTCTCCGACGGGATCCCGAGCCACTTGGCCGAGGCCCCGGTGGCCACGATGACGGCGTCGGCGGTGTAGAGGTTGTCGTCGGACCAGAGCCGGAACGGGCGCTGGGAGAGGTCGACCCGGGTCACGTCTGCCGGGACGAACTTCGTCCCGAAGCGCTCGGCCTGCGCCTTGAACTTCTCCATGAGCTCCGGGCCCATGATCCCATCCGGGAACCCGGGGTAGTTCTCCACGTCGGTGGTGATGGTGAGCTGGCCGCCGGGCTGCATCCCCTCGAAGAGGAGTGGCGCCAGGTTAGCGCGCGAGGCGTAGAGGGCTGCGGTGTAACCGGCCGGGCCGGACCCCACGATGACCAGCTTCTCGTGCTGCGACATGGTTCCTCCGGGTGGGCCAGGTTTCGAGGCGCGATCTGTTTAGTCCCTCGGAGACAGCTTGTCACGGACCGGTTCGAGTCGGCCCCGGGCTTCGTGGTAGTACCCTTCCGGCGTGGATCCTTTGCTCTTGCGGGACTGCCCGCTCTTCGAGGGCCTCTCGCTCGACCAGCTCTCTCGAGTGGCCGAGGTGGCGCGACGGCGCTGTGTGGCGGCGCAGGAGCCCATCTTCCGCGAGGGCTCGCGGGGAGACGAGATGTACGTCGTCGTCGCCGGCAGGGTCCGCATCTCCAAGGGGCTTCCGGGCGGCGGCGAGGAGGCCCTGTCGGTGCTCGAGCCGGGCAGCTACTTCGGCGAGATGGCCATGATCGACGACGCTCCACGCTCCGCCGACGCGGTGGCACATACCGACGGCGCGCTGGCCGTCATCCGCCGCGAGGACCTGGACAGGCTCATGTTCCTCGACAAGGACATGGCCTACGCCGTTCTCTGGACCCTGGTGCGGACGCTGTCGGGGCGTCTGCGCGAGACGACCGAGAAGCTCAGGTCGTTCTTTGCGCTCGTCGGCCCGTTCCCGCCCTAGCCGCGCTGGCAGCCTGCGGCGCCACCTCGCGCAGCATGAGCTCGAAGGCGGCGCGGCGGAGCGAGTCGAGCCGCGCATCGCCGAGCCCGAGCACCTCCCGGGCCTCGCGCACCAGGGCCTCCGGGCTCGCATCGAGCGCGTCGGGCGGGGGCGGCAGCGGCTCGGAAGCCCCCTCGTCGGGCCAGCGGACGGGAACCATTCCCGCGTCGTTCTCGTAGGCGAGCTGCTCCGCCACCACGAGCGCCGCCACCATGCGGTCGGGCTGCCCGCCCACCTTCAGCGAATGGTGGCGAGACACGGTCGTCTTCACGTCGGCGGGGAGGTTCCACACGCCGGCGAGCAGCCCGGACGTCTCGGCGTGCACCGCGTCGAGGATCCCGACGAGGTCCTCGACTGGAGGAGGGGAGCGGTCCTTCGACTCCTCGCCGATGGCCATGAGCGCGGCCGCCATGCCCACGTCGTGGAGGAGCCCGCAGACGAAGGCCGTCTCCGCGTCGAGCTTGGATTGGGTCGCCACCAGGCCGGCCAGGTGGGCCGTGCAGCTCGAGTGGCGGCGCAGGCGCTCCATGGTGGGCTCGTAGCCGGGGACGCGAAAGACGCGCAGGGTGAGCGCGGCCTCGAGCACCACGTTGCGCAGCGTCTTGATGCCGAGTCGCACGAGGCCCTGTCGCAGCGAGCTGACCTGCGAGAAGCCGGCGTACATGGCCGACTGGGCGATGGCGAGCACGCGGCCGGCGAGCATGGGGTCTCGCTCCAGCACCGCCAGCACCGAGTCGAAGTCCACGTCCGGCTTGCGGGACAGGTCCATCACCTGGAGCGCCACCGTCGGCAGCATCGGCGGGCGGTACGCGGGCGAGGAAAAAAGACGCCCGAGGCGTTCCGTGACCTCGGAGGGGGCGAGGTGACGGCTCGCCTCGGGCTCGGTGGAGCCAACGGGCAGCACAGGGCCAGGAAATGCGGGGAGCGTGCCACCCGCGGGACCGGGGCCCGACCACGGAAGTCGCGGGCTTGCCGTCGCTCGCCCCCGGGGTTTCCCCGGCCCCGGGTTCGGCGGACCCGACTCCCCCGGTCCAAGCCTCGCCAGGCTGGCGACTCCTAGCGGCAGGCCCAGAAGAGGATGCGCGGGTACGTGTACAGGTACGGCCGCTCGTCGGGCAGGGAGGCGACGAGTCGCTCCCGGTAGGTGGCGAGATAGCGGTTCCACAGGGCGGCCGGGAGCCGCTTCTCGTAATCGGTGAGAAGCGTGCCCCGAACCCAGTCCACGACGAAGGCGGGCGCGGCGAGCTCGTGCAGGTAGACCTGGGTGCGCACGTGCTGCTCCCGGAAGCCGAGCCGGCGGAGCACCACCGCGTACTCGGACGCGTCGAGCACAGGCTTCCCGCGGACGTACCCCTGGAGCGCGGACGCGAACGGCTCCTCGGCGGCGATGGCGTGGGCCAGCCGGTGGGAGAGGTGGTCCTGGTTGGCGGGGACCTGCACGGCGAGCTGGCCTTGCGGTGCCAGCGCGGAAGCGATGCGGGCGAGGAGCGCCCGGTGATCGGGCAGCCACTGCAGGGCAGCGTTGGAGAGGATGAGGTCGTAGCCGGCGTGGGCCGGGGGGCCGAACGCGCCGATGTCGCCCGGGACGAACGACAGGCCGTTGCCGGCGAGTGGAAGAGCCGTCTCGAGCATGGCCCGCGAGGCGTCGATGCCCGTCGTCTCCCGCGCGCCGAGCTGGCGATGGGCCTCCGCGGTGAGGGCCCCGGTTCCGCAGCCGAGGTCGACGACGCGCATGCCCGGGCGCGGTCGGACGAGCGCGAGGAGGTCGCGGAAAGGCTGGGCCCGCTCGTCCCGGAAGCGGCCGTACACCTCGGGATTCCAAGCGTCGTTCGCCATCGCGTCCCCCGGCTCCGCCAATCGCCATCCATACCATTCCCCGGCCCGCCGTGACCCAGGAATGGCGTTGACGTTTCGGCGGTTATCCCGAACAATCCCGCCCCTTACTCCAAATCCAAAACCCAGGAGTCCCATGTTCTCGCACCGCCTTTTCCTCGCAGTGTTCGCCGGTCTCGGGGCGTTCGCCTGCACCTCGCCCTCCACCACGCAGGCGAAGCCGCCCTCCGGCGCCGCCGTCGCCGTCGACCCGAACGCGCCGGCCGCCAAGATCGGCAGCGAGGTCATCACCAACAAGGACCTCGACGAGTACGCCAAGTCGGAGCTGAAGAAGCTCGACCAGCAGTACCAGGAGCAGGTCTACCAGGTGCGCAAGGGCAGCCTCGACACCCTCGTCGTGAAGAAGCTCGTGGAGGCGAAGGCCAAGGGCAGCGGGAAGTCCTTCGAGGACTACGTGCGCGCCGAGGTGATCGACAAGATCCCCGAGCCGAGCGACGCCGAGATCAAGACGGTCTACGACGCGGCCAAGGCACAGGGACGCGACCTGCCGCCGCTCGACCAGGTCCGCGACGGCATCGTGCGCTACCTGAAGCAGCAGAAGGCGCAGCAGGCGCTCCAGGCCTTCTACGAGAAGCTCAAGAGCGACGCCAAGGTCGAGATCCTGCTCGCGGCCTACAAGCCGCCGCGCCAGACGGTGGAGGCGAAGGGGCCGGCGAAGGGCCCGGAGAAGGCGCCCATCGTCATCGTCGAGTTCTCGGACTTCGAGTGCCCCTACTGCGGCCGCGCCGAGTCG
Organism: uncultured delta proteobacterium; assembly: GCA_963754915.1. Taxonomy (GTDB): domain Bacteria; phylum Myxococcota; class Myxococcia; order Myxococcales; family Anaeromyxobacteraceae; genus DATJZG01. The sequence goes on from CAVWHZ010000016.1 coordinate 1,052,290, forward strand.
ACCGTGGCCGAGGTGATCCGCGCCTACCCCGACAAGATCCGCCTCGTCTACCGCGACTTCCCGCTGCCCATGCACGCGAACGCCCCCAAGGCCGCCGAGGCGGCGAAGTGCGCGGGCGACCAGGGCAAGTACTGGGACATGCATGCCAAGCTCTTCGCGAACCAGCGCGCGCTCGACGCCAAGGCGCTGAAGGGCTACGCGAAGGAGCTGAGCCTCGACCAGGCGAAGTTCGACAAGTGCCTCGACTCCGGCGAGAAGGCCAAGCTCGTCGAGGATGACCACAAGGCGGGCGGCGACCTGGGAGTCACCGGGACCCCGGCTTTCTTCGTGAATGGCATGCTCATCTCCGGCGCCCAGCCCTTCGAGGCCTTCAAGGAGATCATCGACGCCGAGCTCGCCCAGAAGTAGCGTTCCTCTGGCACGCCCGGCTGCCCCTCGCTAAGGTGAGGGCAGCCGGGCTTTTTCATGGGCGCCTACGACCACGGGAACATCTCCGCCATCACCGAGCGGAGGAAGACGAGGCAGATCCACGTCGGGGCCGTCGCCATTGGCGGCGGGGCCCCGATCGCCGTGCAGTCGATGACCACGACGCAGACCGCCGACGAGGCGGCGACGCTGGGGCAGGTCCGCGCGCTGGCGGAGCACGGGGCGGACATCGTGCGCCTGGCGGTGCCGGACGAGGAGGCGGCGGCGGCGCTCGGAGGCATCGTCCGGGCCTCCCCCGTGCCGCTCGTCGCCGACATCCACTTCGACTACCGGCTGGCGCTCAAGGCGCTCGACGCCGGGATCCACTGCATCCGCCTCAACCCCGGCAACATCGGAAGCCAGCAACGCGTGCGCGAGGTGGTGAAGGCCGCGCGCGAGCGACGGGTCCCCATCCGCATCGGCGTCAACGCCGGGTCGCTCGAGGACGACATCGTCGAGAAGCGCGGGTGGCCCACCGCCGAGGGGATGGTGGAGAGCGCGGAGCGCCACATCCGCGTCCTCGAGGACGAGGGCTACGCCGAGATCAAGGTATCGCTCAAGGCGCACGACATCGGGATGACGGTGGCGGCCAACCGGCTCTTCGCGAGCAAGTTCGACTACCCGCTGCACCTCGGCATCACCGAGGCCGGCACGCTGCTCTCCGGAACCATCAAGAGCGCCGCGGGCCTCGGGATCCTTCTCGCCGACGGCATCGGGGACACGCTGCGCGTGTCGCTCGCGGCCGACCCGGTGGAGGAGGTCAAGGTGGCCCGGACGCTCCTCAAGGCGCTCGGGCTCAAGTTCGGCGGGGCCACGCTGACGGCTTGCCCGACCTGCGGCCGCTGCTCCGTGGCGATGATTCCCATCGCCGAGCGGGTGGAGCAGAGGCTCTCGACGCTGAAGGGCGAGGTCAACGTCGCGGTGATGGGCTGCGAGGTGAACGGACCCGGCGAGGCCGCCGCCGCCGACGTCGGCGTGGCCTACGGGCACGGGGGCGTCGGCCTCCTCTTCAAGAGCGGCAAGATCGTGAAGCGGATGAAGGCCGAGGACTTGGAGGAGGCGCTGGTCGAGGAGGCCGTCCGCATATCGAGCGCGCGGGCGCCCAAGTAGCACGAGCTACGGCGGGACCTCGCCGCCCAGGTAGGCGGCCTGGACGCGCGCGTCGGCGGCGAGCTCCCGCGACGCCCCCGCGAGCACGATTCGGCCGCGCTCCAGCACGTAGGCCCGCTGCGACACCTTGAGCGCCAGCCGCGCGTTCTGCTCGACGAGCAGGATGGTCGTGCCCTCCCGGTGGATGGCCTCCACGATCGAGAAGATCTGCTGAACGAGTAGCGGCGCCAGCCCCATCGACGGCTCGTCGAGCAGCAGGATGCGCGGCCGCATGAGCAGCCCCCGGGCGATGGCGAGCATCTGCTGCTCGCCCCCGGAGAGGGAGCCGGCCGGCAGCCGCCGGCGCTCGCCCAGCACCGGGAAGCGGCGATACTGGGCCTCGACCATCTCGCGCCCCTCGGCCTTCGCCGGCAGGGGGGGCCGCCCCTCGAGCGCGAGCAACAGGTTCTCCTCGATGGACATCCGCCCGAGGATGGCGCGCCCCTCGGGCACGAGGACGATCCCCTCCGCCACGGCGCGGTGCGCCGGCAGGCGCGTCACGTCGCGCCCCTCGAGCAGCACCCGGCCCTGGCGCGGCGCGACGAGCCCCGCGATGGCGGCCAAGGTGCTCGTCTTCCCGGCGCCGTTCGGGCCGATGAGGGCCACCACGAGCCCGGCGTCCACCCGCAAAGAGAGGCCGCGGATCGCCTGGACGTGGCCGTAGGCGACGTGCAGGTCGCGGACCTCGAGCAGGGGTGTGCCCGGGTCGCTCATCCCTCCGCCCCCAGGTACGCGGCGATCACCGGCGGGGTCGGTCGCGACGGAGGCCGGCGACCCGTCGGCGATGACCTTGCCGAAGTTGAGGACGGTGATGCGGTCGCACACGTCCATCACCAGCTTGACGTTGTGCTCCACGAGCAGCACCGAGTGGCCGGAGCGCCCCACCTCCTTGATGAGGCCGGCGATCGAGGCCACCTCGCTCGGGTTCATGCCGGCGGTGGGCTCGTCGAGCAGCAGCACCCGCGGGCTCGACGCCAGCGCCCGGGCGATCTCCACCCGGCGCTGCTCGCCGTAGGACAGGTTGCTCGCCCGCTCGGCCGCGCGCTCCTCCAGGCCCACCCGGGAGAGCAGGGACAGCGCCCACTGCATGGCGTCGGCCTCCTCCCTGCGGTGACCGGGCAAGAAGAGCATGCGCTTCCAGAGGGGATCCACCCGTCGCAGGTGGGAGCCGATGAGCACGTTCTCGGCGGCCGAGAGCGCCGGGAAGAGCCGGATGTTCTGGTAGGTGCGGGTGATGCCGAGCGCGGCGATGCGGTGAGACGGCAGCCGGTCGATGCGCCGGCCCTCGAGCGACACGGCCCCGGACGTGGGGCGAATGAGCCCGGACACGAGGTTGAGCAGCGTGGTCTTGCCGGCGCCGTTCGGGCCGATGAGGCCGTGAACCTCGCCCCGCCTCGACGTCGAAGGCGACGCCGTCCACCGCCTTCAGGCCGCCGAAGGTGCGGCGCACGTCGGCGAGCCTAAGCAGCATGCGCCGCCGCCCTCCGCGCCTCGAGCCAGCGGCGCACCCGCCGCGGCAGGGACGAGATGCCGTTCGGGAGGAAGAGCACGACGAGCAGCAGGACGAGCCCGTTCACGAAGAGCCGGAGCGGCCCGGGCTCCAGCCCGACGCGGCTGCCCACCTCGCGCAGGACCTCGGGCAGGAGCGTCAGGAAGGCCGCCCCCACCACCGGCCCGTAGAAGAGCGTGGTGCCGCCGACCACCGCGTAGACGAGCATGTCGACCACGCGGCCGAACGAGTAATTCGCGGGGGCCACCATGAAGTTGAAGTGGGCGTCGAGCGCTCCGGCGAGCCCCGCCAGGGCGGCGCCGAGCACCACCATGGAGAGCTTGTAGGCACTCGCGTGGATGCCCATGGTTCGGGCGGCCGGCTCGTCCTCGCGGATGGCCTCGAGCGCGTACCCGGCGCGCGAGCCGCGGATGCGCCAGAGGACGAAGAGCGCGGCGGCGAGCGCGGCGTAGATGGTCCAGAGCTCGGTTCGCTGGGGGATGGCGACGAGCCCGAGCGCCCCGTTGGTGTAGTCGAGGTTCACGAAGAAGATGCGCACCACCTCGCCGAAGCCGATGGTGGCGATGGCGAGGAACACGCCCTTCAGGCGAAGGACGGGGAGGCCGAGCGGCACTGCCACGAGCGCCGGGAGGAGCGCGCCGGCGGCGAGCACCAGCGCGAAGGGAGCCCGCGTGTGGAGCGTGAGGATGGCCGAGGCGTAGGCCCCGATCGCCATGAACCCCGCCTGGGCGAGCGAGAGCTGGCCGCAGGAGAGCGTCGTGTAGACCGACAGCGCGAGCAGGCCGTTCAGCCCGATGAACGCCACCGTGGAGTGGTAGGTGAGCCACAGGTCCGTGAGCGACTCCGCGTTCACGGGCGCCCTAGGCCTCCCGGAGCGCCGCAGGCCCGAGCAGGCCCCGCGGCCGGAGGACCAGCACGAGGAAGAGGACCCCGAAGGCGACCGCGTCGCGGTAGGACGACCCGAGCTTCGCCACGGTGAAGACCTCGAGGAGCCCGAGCGCGAAGCCGGCGATGGCCGCGCCCGGCATGCTCCCCATGCCCCCCAGGATGATGACGGCGAGCCCCTTCAGCTCCACCGTCCTGCCCATGTCCGGCGAGACGCTGTTGAAGGCCAGCCCGAAGAGGATGCCCGCGGCGCCTCCGAGGGCGGAGGACACGAAGAAGGACGAGGCGATGACGCGGTCGACGTCGACGCCGAGGATGCGGGCGGCGAGGGGGCTCTCGGCGACGGCCCGGATCTGGCGGCCGAGGCGCGTGCGCCGCAGGAGCCACGTGAGGGCCGCGAGCATCGCGAGCGCGATGGCGATGATGACCACCTGGAGCTCGGAGACGACCGCGTCCCCGAGCCGGAGGCTCCGGTCCGGGACCGTGCCGAAGGGGAACCGCTCCACGTCCGGGCCGAAGAACTGCAGCGCCAGGGCCTCGAGGATGGTGGCGAGCGCGATGGAGCTGATGAGGCCGGAGATGTTCGAGTCACTCCGCCCGCGAAGCGGCCGGAACGCGACCCGGTCGACGAGGATGCCGAAGAGGCCGCCCGCCGCGACCGCGATCGGAAAGGCGGCGAGCATGGGAACGTGGAGGTGGACGACGAGCATGAGCGCCACGTAGGCGCAGAGCATGAACACCGCCTGGTGCGCGAGGTTCAGGATGTCGAGCACGCCGAAGACCAGCGTGTAGCCGAGCGCGAACAGCGCGTAGATGCTTCCGAGGAAAAGGCCGTTGACGATTTGCTGGCCCACGCGGGGTCGCCCGGCGCTCGCGCTACTGCAGGATCTCGAACTTCCCGCCCTTCACGATCTGCACCGCGGCGGCGTGGTCGCCGTCGCGGTCCGGGAGGAACGAAAACTTACCGAGTGGCGTGGGCAGGTCCTTCACCTTCGCGAACCCGGCCTTGATGTCGTCCCGACCGCCCTTGCCGCCGGACAGGCGGATGGCGTCCGCGATGACGAGCACCCCGGTGTAGGCCTGGGCGCCGAACTGGTCGGGGTCGGTGCCGCGCGCCTTCATGGCGGCGATGAAGGCCTGGTTGACCGGGTCGGTGCTGGCCCGGTTCCACGCGGTGCCGACGAGCACGCCCTCGGCGGCAGGGCCGGCGAGCTGGATGAACTTCGTGCTGTTGAAGCCGTTGCCCCCCATGATCGGGCCGGTGTATCCGAGCTGGCGGGCCTGGACGGCGATGCTGCCCGCCTGCTCGACAAGCGCCGACACGAGGAGCACGTCGGGCTTCAGCCCCTTCAGGGCCGTGAGCTGCGCGTTGAAGTCGCGGTCCTTGGTCGAGAACGTCTGGATGGCGAGGATCTGGACGCCCGAGGCCTCGAGCGATGACTTCATCACGTCGAACCCCGCCTTGGTGAAAGCGTCGTCGTTTCCGTAGAGCAGCGCCGCGGTCTTGAACCCGAGCTTATGACGGGCAATGGCGACGGCGGACGGGATCACCTGGGCCTCGGTGAGGGAGACGCGCCAGATGTAGTCGCCGATGGTGGTGATGGCGTTCGGCTTGGTGTTGGACACGGCGACCACGGGGGTCTTCTGGGCCTGGGCCCGCGGGTCGGCGGCCTCGGCGAGCGTCGAGAGCGTCGGGCCGATGATGGCGCTCACCTTGTTCATGTTGATGACGCGGTCGAAGACGCTGATCCCCTGCTGGGGGTTCGTGCCGTCGTCCTCGAGCACGAGCTCGAGGGTGACGCCCGGGAGCTTCCCGCTCTTGTTGACCTCGTCCACGGCCAGCTGGACGCCGGCCTTCTGCTGGGCGCCGTAGGCGGCGGCGTTGCCAGTGAGCGAGAAGACGGCTCCGATCTTGACTGTCTCCGATGCGTGGGACGTGGCGGCGACGAGCGTGGCGAGGGCGGCGGAGAGCCAGCGAACGGAAAGGCGCATGTTTCCTCCGGAAGGCCGGTGACCGAGTGCCCGGGTCGTACACCACGGGCGCCGCCGGGGCAAGGCGAAGGCCGCGCCTCATTCTCCGGAGCGCGTCACGGCCGGAGCGGTGACCGACGGTGTACTTGGGCGCCCGTTGGGAGCTCGTCCGGGCCCCCGGGGGGCGTTTTCCGGGGTTCCACCCGGCGTGCCTGATCGCGGAAACAGCCCGCCGCTGCCAGGAAAGATTGATGCAAGTCAAGGGATTAGGTGTCGGATAGTCCCCAGAGGGTGCAATGACGCGATGCAACTTGCGGTCACCGGAGGGTTAGTGCGAAAACCGCGCACACTCGTCACGGGGCTGTCACGCCCCGACGAGGGGCGTCGACCCTCGATTCAGGATTTGAACCGGAGGACACACGTGAGACTCAAGGCTCTCTTTAGTATGTTGCTTCTCGGAATTGTCGGCGCCGCTCGCGCCCAGACCCCCACGACGAACGTCGTCGTGGAGGAGAAGAAGTTGGAGTCGGTGACAGTGGTGGTGAAGGAGGAGCCGAAGCCGCCGGCCTTCGAATTCGCCTTCCACGGGTTCATCGGCGGCACCCTGTGGGTGCAGGACAGCCCCACCGGGATCAGCGGCGGCCAGCAGGCCCTGTGGGCGGCTTCGCCGGGTGCCCCGGCTTCGGGGTACACCCAGGACAAGCCGGTCTTCGACGGCGACGTTCGCCAGACCCGCCTCAACTTCTCGATCAAGGGGCCCGAGGTGATGGGCGCCATCCCGAAGGGCGTCGTCGAGATCGACTTCTTCGGCGCCTACCAGGTCACGGTCGGCACGCAGACGGCGTGCACGAACGCCGCCTGCACGACGACGGGCGCCCTCGCGGCCTACAACGCCTACGGCGAGCAGTCGATCATCCCGCGCCTCCGCTTCGCGTACGCGGAGCTCAACTGGGAGAACACCACCATCTGGATGGGCCAGCAGAACCACCTGATGTTCGCCACGGCGCCGACGAGCGACGCGCACATCGCCTTCCCGCTCGGCTACGCGGGCGGCAACATCGGCTGGCGCACGCCGGGCTTCTTCTTCTTCCAGAGGTTCGGGTCCGCGGACGTGAAGAGCGAGTTTGCCCTCGAGATCGCCGCCGCGAACTGGTCGTTCGCCGGCTTCAACGGCTCGACCCCCGGCGGTGGCTTCCAGTACACGGCTGCAAGCGCCTCCGGTCTTCCGATGGTCGAGGCCCGCTACAAGCTCGACAGCAAGGTGTTCAACTTCTGGGTCGCCGGTCACTGGAACGCGCTCGACCTGAACGGTCCGAACACCCTCGCCACGCCGATCAACGGCACGGTGAATTCCAACCGGACGGTGCTCGCCGGCGGCGCTGGGCTGCGGTTCAACCTCGGACCCCTCACCCTCTACGGGACCGGCTGGTACGGCAAGAACACGGGCGGCCTGCTCGGCAACCTGGTCCAGTTCAACAACGCGAACGGCGGGAACTACAGCGACCTCTTCGGCTGGGGCGTCACCGGCCAGCTCGGCTTCAACTTCACGAAGGAGCTCTCGCTCTGGTACCTCATCGGCTCCTCCCAGCTCGTGAACTGGACCGAGGCGAGGGCCTGGGACTACGCGCGCCTGCGCAACGTCGACAACTCGCTCATGCTGCGGTACCGCGTCGGCGGGTTCTCCTGGTCGTTCGAGTACGTGAACTTCTTCACGACGAACCGGGCGAGCCTCACCGGCACCTACGCGATTCGCGCGAACCAGTACGGCTTCACGGGCCAGTACTACTTCTAGTCGCCCGTCGCAGGGATTCTAATGACCCCCGCGCGCCCACGTGGCCGCGGGGGTCTCTATTTTTTCCCGCGGCATGGCCTGCCGGCCACAGCGCCGCACGGACGGATCCTGGGCCGGCTTTCCGATTTTCCGGTCGACGCGCCCCAGGAAGGCCCCTAGGATAGCGGGCCGTGCAAAGCAGATCCCGCGCTCCACTTCGTCGTCGACGACGGCCCCGAACCCCATCGCGAGCGGACCCGGCAGCTGCTCGCTGCCCATCCGGAGGCGAAGGCCCTCCAGGGCCCGGTGCCCGCGTCGGGGGCAGTCGTATTGGCGGTGGTTGCCTTCCAGGTCGGCCTCGCCTGGCTGCTCCGAGACTCGAGCGTCTGGCTCGTTCTCGCCGTGGCCTGGCTCGTCGGGGCCGTTGCCGTCCACTCGCTGTGGGTGCTCATCCACGAGGCGGCCCACAACCTCATCTTCCCGCGCCCCTGGGCCAACCTCGTCGCGTCCATCGTCGCGAACCTGCCGGTGATCTTCCCCGGCGCCGTGGCCTTCCGCCGCTACCACCTGTTGCACCATGCCTGGCAGGGGGACCCCGAGATCGACGCCGACCTGCCGAGCCCCACCGAGGCGCGGCTCGTCGGGAACTCGACCTGGCGGAAGTCGGTGTGGCTGCTCTTCTACTTCCTCATCCAGGCGCTGCGCGCGACCCAGCTGAAGCGCATCAAGCTGTGGGAACCCTGGTACGTCGCCAACGTGGCGGTCCAGGCGGCGTTCATCGTCCTCGTCGTCCACTTCGCCGGCTGGATGGCGCTGCTCTACCTGTTCCTCTCGAGCGCCTTCGCCATCGGGCTCCACCCGCTCGGTGCCCGCTGGATCCAGGAGCACTTCCTCACCTTCCCCGGCCGCCAGGAGACCTTCTCCTACTACGGGCCGATGAACGTGGTGGCGCTGAACGTCGGCTACCACAACGAGCACCACGACCTCATGCGGGTGCCCTGGACGCGGCTCCCGGAGCTGCACCGCATGGCGCCGGAGCTCTACGACGGCCTCCACAGCCACCGGTCGTGGTCCAAGCTTTTGTGGCGCTTCCTCACCGACCCGTCGATCTCCGCTCTACAGCCGGGTGATCCGCTACGGGACGGTCGCCGAGGAGCACCCGCAGCCCGTTGCATAGAGGGGCGCCCGACCGGCGCGAAGGGCGAGCAGCACCGCGGCTGCCGGCTGCGGTATAACCCGCGCACCATGCACCTCGCCCGCTTCAGCCAGCTCTTCATCCCCACCCTCAAGGAGGCCCCGGCCGACGCCCAGGTCGCCTCCCACAAGCTGCTCGTCCGCGGCGGCTTCATCCGGCAGCTCGGGGCGGGCATCTACGACTTCCTGCCGCTTGGCCGCCGCGCGCTCGCGCGCGTGGAGCGGATCGTCCGCGAGGAGATGGACGCCATCGGTGGCCAGGAGTTCCAGCTGCCGGCGCTGCACCCGGCGGAGATCTGGAAGGAGAGCGGCCGCTGGGACGTCATGGGCGACAACATGTTCCGCCTGAAGGACCGCAAGGGCGCCGACTACTGCCTGGGGATGACGCACGAGGAGATCTTCACCGCGGTGGCGCGCGACGAGCTCCGGAGCTACCGGCAGCTCCCGCAGGTCTGGTACCAGATCCAGACCAAGTTCCGCGACGAGCCCCGGCCCAAGTCCGGGCTCCTGCGGGTGCGCCAGTTCACCATGAAGGACGCCTACTCCTTCGACGTGGACGCGGCCGGCCTCGACAAGAGCTACGAGGACGAGCGGCGGGCCTACGAGAGGATCTTCACCCGTTGCGGGCTCGACTTCGTCGCCGTCCAGGCGCACTCCGGCGCCATGGGCGGAAGCGCCTCCCAGGAGTTCATGGTCCGGACCGACGCCGGCGAGGACGACGTGGCCGCTTGCCCCCGCTGCCGCTACGCCGCCAACTTGGAGACGGCGACGAGCCGCGGACCAGCGGTGGCCGTCGACCCCGGCCTTGCGCTCCCGGCGCCGCGCAGGTTCGCCACCCCGGGCGTGCGCACCATCGAGGCGCTCGAGGGCCCCCCGCATCACCGGCCCGCCGCGCGCCAGCTGAAGACCCTGGTCTACGTGGCCGACGACAAGGTGGTGCTCGCCGTCGTCCGCGGCGACGACGAGCTCAACGAGGCGAAGCTCCAGACCGCCACCGGGGCGACCGCCGTGCGGCCCGCTCGCCCAGACGAGATCCGGCCCCTCCTGGGGGCGGACGCCGGCTCGCTCGGCGCGGTCGGCTTCGAGGGAGCGCCGATCTTCGTCGACGCGACGCTCGCCTCCGCCGCGGGCATGGTCACGGGCGCCAACGCGAACGACTTCCACCTCGAGGGGGTGGACGTGGGGCGCGACCTGCTGGCCCGGGCCCGGACCGCCGACCTGCGCAAGGTGAAGGCCGGCGAGGGCTGCCCCCGCTGCGACGGGACCCTCGAGATCTTCAAGGCGCTCGAGATCGGCCACATCTTCAAGCTCGGCACCAAGTACTCGGTGGCGATGAGGGCGAACGTGCTCGCCGCCGACGGCAAGGAGGTGCCGCTCGTCATGGGCAGCTACGGCATCGGGGTCGAGCGGGTCATGGCCGCCGCGGTCGAGCTGCACCACGACGCCGATGGCATCGTCTGGCCCTTCTCCATCGCGCCCTTCCAGGCCACCGTTCTCACGCTCGGGAAGGAGCCCGAGCTGGCCCGGGCGGCCGAGGACGCGGCGGCCGCGCTCGGCCGGGCGGGGATGGACGTCCTGCTCGACGACCGCGAGGACCGGGCCGGTGTGAAGTTCAAGGACGCGGACCTGATCGGTATCCCGCTCCGGGTGGCGGTGGGGAAGAAGGGGCTCGCCGAAGGCAAGGTGGAGTGGAAGCTCCGGCGCGGCAAGGAAGTGGAGCTCGTGCCGCTCGCCGACGTGGAAGCGCGCGCGCGCTCGGTCCTCGCGGCCGAGCTGAAGTAGGGGGGACCCTCGCGTGCGCCTCAAGCTCTCCATCGGCCCCGACGGGAAGGTGGTCCTGCCCCAGCGGGACGCCGGGGCGCTCGGGCTCCTTGACGGCGACCCGGTGGAGCTGCACGTGGTGAAGGGCTCCTTCGCGCTGGTGGAGCGCCCGGGGGGCCCGGGCCAGGGGTACCTCGCCGGCTCGCTCGAGGCGCTGTCCGCCCCCGAAGTCTTCCACTTCCTCTCCACGGCGCTGAAGACCGGAACCCTTCTCCTGTCCTTCGTCACCGAGCGGGCGTCGGCGGCGCCGGACACGCCCGAGGGCCTGCGGCGCAAGACGGTGAGCTTCCGGGACGGCCAGGTCGCCTTCGCCTCCTCCAGCGAGCGCGCCGACCGCCTCGGTGCGGTGCTGTGGCGCAACGGGCTCGTGACCAAGGAGGACCTCTCGCGCTGCTCCCGGCTGGTGCAGGCCGGGCGGCCGCTCGGGCAGGTGCTCGTCGACGAGGGGCTGCTCGACTCGGGCCAGCTCTACGCCGCCATGACGCTGCAGGTGCGGGAGATCGTGCTCGCCGCCTTCCTCGAGGAGGAGGGCGAGTTTGTCTTCGTCGAGGGGCAGCCCGACGAGCGCAACATCGTCAAGCTGCCGGAGCGGACCCGCGATCTCCTGCTCGAGGGCATGCGGCGGCGCGAGGAGGTCGAGCGCATCGGTCCCGACGTCCCGGACCGCGATGCGGTGGTCCGCCGGACCACCGCCGCGGTGCCGCGCGAGCTCGAGGAGAAGGAGCGGTGGCTGCTCGAGGCCGTGGACGGCGTGCGCCCGGTGCGCCGCCTGTTCGACGAGACGCAGCTCGGCCTCTTCGAGGGGCTGCGCGCCCTGTCCGTGCTCGTGCGCCGCAAGCTCGTCGACCCGATCCTCCCGCGCGCGCCGAAGCCGGACGGAGAGGAGGAGGTCCTGACGGTGGCGACACTCGCGCCCGCAGCGCGAGCGGGCGGCCCGTTCGAGACCTACGGGCGCATCTTCCGCTTCATCTTCCAGGAACTCGCTCGCATCCAGCCCGACGCCACGCGCCGGCTCGGGAGCTTCTTCGACCGCCTGCCGCCCGCGCAGCGCTCGATCTTCAAGGGCGTGCGGCTCGGCACCGACGGCGACCTCGACGTGGCGCAGGTGCTCCTCAACGTGAGCGCCGAGGGAGGACGCGAGGGGGCTGCCACGCGGGCACGTGCGCTCGAGGCGCTCGAATCGTTCCTGGCCTTCGCGCTCTTCGAGGTCAAGAACTGCCTGCCGCGGGCGAGCGCCGACCGGGTCCTTCAGGAGGTCGGACGCATGCAGGTGGGGAGAGCCTGATGGAGCCCCGGGACCGGATCTGTGCCGCCGTGGACTTCCCCACCTGGAGCGCGGCGGAGCCGTTCGCCCGCGCCGTGGCGCCCGAGGTGGGGATGCTGAAGGTGGGGCTCGAGCTCTTCGCCGCGGAGGGCCCGGCGGCGGTGCGAATGGCCGCGGCGCTGGGCCGGCCCGTCTTCCTCGATCTCAAGCTCCACGACATCCCCAACACCGTCGAGGGCGCGGCGCGCAGCGCCGCCGAGAGCGGTGCCGCCCTGCTCACCGTGCACGCGTCCGGGGGCGCGGAGATGGTCCGGGCCGCGGTCCGGGGCGCGGCGGGCCGGCTCCGCGTGATCGCGGTGACCGTGCTCACGAGTCTCGACGACGCCGCGCTCGAGGGCATCGGGCTCCGGGGCCCGTCGCTGGCGGCGGTGCTGCGGCTCGGGCGGCTCGCAGTGGCGGCGGGCGCCGCCGGCCTCGTCTGCTCGCCGCGGGAGGCCGCCGCGCTCCGCGCCGACCTCGGGCCGTCCCCGCTTCTCGTGGTCCCGGGCGTGCGGCCGGCGGGCGCGGACCGCGGGGACCAGGCCCGCGTGGCCACTCCGGCCGAGGCGGTGCGGGCCGGTGCCGACGTGCTCGTCATCGGGCGCCCCCTGCGGGAGGGAAGTGACCCGGCGGCCGCGGCCCGGCGAATCGCGGCCACCCTGTAGGAGCCGGGCCCCGGGCGCGGCGAGGCGGCCCTGTTGCTTGCCTGACGCCGCGCGCGGGGGCAATTGGCAGCGAACCCCGAAGGGAGGAACCGGTGCTCTCAAAGAACGGGTGGGCGAGGCTGGCGGCGGTGGTGCTTCTCGGGGCGGCAGCCGGCCGGGCCGTGGCATGGGACCCGGAGGCGGAGGCCAAGGAGAAGGCAGCCGTCGACGAGGCCATCCAGGCGTTCAAGGCGGCCCAGCCCGGCCTCGGCGTCTACTTCGCGCAGGCCTACGGGTACGCCATCTTCCCGACGGTCGACAAGGGCGGAATCCTCGTCGGCGGCGCCTTCGGCAAGGGGAAGGTCTACGTCGGAGGAGCGCTCGTCGGCAACGCCACCATCAGCCAGGCGAGCTTCGGCCTGCAGCTCGGATTCGAGGCCTACAGCGAGCTCATCTTCTTCGGGGACAAGGCAGCGTTCGAGGCCTTCAAGGCCGGGAAGACCAGCCTCGCCGCCAAGGCCACCGCCTATGCCATCAAGGCCGGTGCCGCCACCGTCGCGAACTACAGCTCCGGCGTGGCCGTGTTCGTGCGCGGGAAGGCCGGGCTCATGGCCGACGCATCGCTCGGGGGGCAGACGTTCTCCTTCGAGCCCGTTCCGGCCGGGTAGGGGACCGCGCTCTACAAGCTCAACATCTGGCTCGTCTACGTGGGGACCGCGGCGCCCTTTGCGCTGGCCGCCGACATGGGCCTTCGTCTGGGCCGATTCCGGCGCCCCTCGACCGACGCGGACGCCCCGCAGCTCGGAACCACCCTCGGGGGCTGCTCGGGCTGCTCGGCCTCATGCTCGCCTTCACCCTTGGCATGGCGGGCTCGCGCTTCGACCAGCGCCGGGAGCTGCTCCTCGACGAGGCCAACGCCATCGGCACGGCCCGGCTGCGCGCCGACCTCGTCCCCGAGCCGACTCGCGGCGAGCCCTGCTGCGCCGCTACGTGGACGCCCGGCTCGAAGGCGGCGGCGAGCGGGGGCGGACCGGAGGCGGTCGCGAAGTCCGTGGGCGGGCAGTAGGGTCCCCTTAGCGTCCCAGGCGGCGAAGCAGGACGTAGACCGCGCCGGCGCCGCCGTCCGGGGGGCGGGCCGTCGCGAAGGCGAGCACGTGGCGGCCGAAGCGGGCGGTGGCGAGCCAGCTCTTCAGCGCCTCCTTCAGGACCGGGACCTGGTCTCGGGAGTGGAGGCCGCGGCCGTGGACGAGCAGGACGCAGCGCCTCCCCTTCTGCCGCGCATCGCGCAGGAAGCCGTCGACGGCCGTGCGGGCCTCGCCGCGGCTCATGCCGTGGAGGTCGAGGTGTCCCTGCACCGAGAACTCGCCGCGCCGGAGCTTGCGCACCAGGTTCGGGTCGAGCCCGGAGACGGAGCCCTCGATGAACTCGTCCGAGTCGGAGATGTCGAAGGGGCCCTCGCCGGAGACGAGCGACTCGAGCTCGCGAAGCGCGTCCAGGTCGGGGTGCCAGAACTCGGCGGGGCCGGGTCGCGGTGGGCGGGGGGCGACGACCTTGTCCCTCTCCTCGACCGGGCGGGCCCCCGCGACGGCCTCCGCCCACAGGTCGGCATCGGTGGGCTCGGGCGCCGGGCCGACCGGTGCGGCAAGCGGGAGCGGGGCCGGCACCGGCCTCTTCGGCTCCGGGGGCCGCAGCTCCTTCAGCCTCCCGAAGGGGTTGTGGAAGGGCTTCTTCTTGTCCGCCACGGGAGCCGATGATAGCTGCGCAGGCGATGGACATCGAGGTCCAATGCCCGTACTGCGGCGAGTGGGCGACCATCTTCGTCGACCCGTCGGGCGGCGAGGACCAGAGCTACGTGGAGGATTGCCCGGTCTGCTGCCGGCCCTGGCTCGTCCGGGCCCGGGAGGAGGAGCCGGGCGGGTTCGCCGTCGGGGTTTCGCGCCAGGACGGCCTCGACGGGTGACGCCGGAAGACGGAGCTGAACCCTTCCGTCCCGGCAGGGCTCTCATCGGAGAGGGAGGCCCCCATGGCGAGTCTCGGCATCGAATGCAGGACCGCGCTTTCCTACCCGGACGCCCTCGCGAAGGTGGAGGAGGCGCTCAAGTCAGAGGGCTTCGGCGTCCTCACCCGCATCGACGTCCGGGAGACCCTGAAGCAGAAGCTCGGCGTCGACTTCCGGCGCTACCAGATCCTCGGCGCCTGCAACCCCCCGCTCGCCCACCGGGCGCTCTCCGCGGAGCTCGAGGTCGGCGTGATGCTTCCCTGCAACGTCGTCGTCTACGAGGGCGACGATGGCAAGGCGGTGGTGACGGCCGTCGATCCCATGGCGACCATCGCGGCCGGGCATCCGCGGCTCCGGGAGATCGCCGCGGAGGTGCGCGAGAAGCTGTCCCGCGCGCTCGGCAAGCTGGGCGAGCGGTGAGCGACCTCGTCGGGCCCCTCCTGCTCCTCGGCTGCTGGATCGCGCTCCAGCGCTACGTGCTCCCGCGGCTCGGCGTCGGGACCTGAATGGCTCCGCCGCGCCCCCGTGCCGGGGCGAGCGGGGGCGACGCCCCGGCGGGCGGGGCGCAAGGGCCGCGGGGCCGAGCCGGAGCCCGCGGCCTTTGCGAGGGCCGTCAGAAGACGAACTGATCGCCCTGGGCGCGCAGCGCCGTGATCGCGGCGAGGTTGACGATGGACTGCACGCTCGTCCCCATCTGCAGGACGTTCACGGGCTTCTCCATCCCGAGCAGCACCGGGCCGATGATCTCGGCGCCGCCGAGCGCGCCCAGCATCTGGTAGGAGATGTTCGCGGAGTCGAGGTTGGGGAAGACGAAGACGTTGGCGTCCTCCTTCAGGGTGGAGAACGGGAACTCCGGAACCCGCGACTTCGGCGGAGGTGGCGATGTCCACCTGGATCTCGCCGTCGACCTCCAGGTCGGGGCGCATCTTGCGCACGATGGCAGTGGCTTCGCGGACCTTCTTCGGGCTTGCTCCGCTGGCCGCCCCGAAGGTCGAGTAGCGAGAGCATGGCGACTCGCGGCGTGAGCTCGAAGTAGCGGGCCAGGTCCGCGGTGGTCACCGCGATCTCGGCGAGCTCCTGAGGCGAGGGGTCGGTGTTCACGGTGCAGTCGGCGAAGAACTTGAAGTCGTTCTTCGTCACCACGATGTAGACGCCGGCGGCGCGCCGCCCCTGGCGCGTCCCGATCACCTCCAGCGGGGCGCGGATGGCGTCCGGGTAGCCGGTGGCGAGGCCGGTGACCATCCCGTCCGCGTCGCCCTGCTCGACCATCAGCGCTCCGAAGTAGTTGCGCGTGCGCAGGCGGCGGCGGGCCTCCTCGAAGGTCATGCCCTTGCGCGAGCGCTTCTCCCAGAGTCGCGCGACGTAGCGGTCGAAGTCCGGGCTGTCGACGGGGTCGACGATGACGATGCCGTCGAGCCCGTCGAGGCGCTTCTCCTCGATGGAGGCGCGGATCTTGTCCACCGGCCCGAGAAGGATGGGCTCCGCGAGGCCCTCCTCGCGCAGGATCTGTGCGGCGTGCTGGATCTTCTCCCGGTCGCCCTCCGGGAAGACGATGCGCGCCACCTTCTTGCGAGCCTTCGCGTAGACGAGGCTCATCACCCCGTGGACGCGGCTCTGGCGCTTGCGGAGCCGCTCCCGGTACTCGTCGAGGTCGACCTGCTGGCGGGCGACGCCGCCGGCCATGGCTGCCTTCGCCACCGCCGGGGCGACCCAGAGCAGCACCCGCGGGTCGAGCGGCTTGGGGATGATGTAGTCGCGGCCGAAGCTGAAGCGCTCCCCGCCGTAGGCCCGGGACACCGACTCGGGCACGTCCTCGCGGGCGAGCGCGGCGAGCGCCTTCGCGGCCGCCATCTTCATGTCCTCGGTGATGCCCCGGGCGCGGACGTCGAGCGCGCCGCGGAAGATGTAGGGGAAGCCGAGGACGTTGTTCACCTGGTTCGGGTAGTCGGAGCGGCCGGTGGCCATGATGACGTCCGGACGCGCGGCCTTGGCGTCGGGGTAGCTGATCTCCGGGTCCGGGTTGGCGAGCGCGAAGACCACCGGGTTGGCGGCCATCGACTGGACCATCTCCGGGGTGACGAGGCCCTTCGCCGAGCAGCCGAGGAAGACGTCGGCGCCCTTCATGGCGTCGGCCAGCGTCCGCGCCTTGGTGTCGGAGGCGAACTCCGCCTTCCACTCGTTCATCCCCTCGGTCCGTCCCTTGAAGACGACGCCCTTGGTGTCGACGAGCGTGACGTTCTCGCGGCGAACGCCGAGCGTCAGGTAGAACTTGGTGCAGGCGATCGCGGAGGCACCGGCGCCGGAGACCACCACGCGGATCTTGTCGATCTTCTTCCCGGCGAACTCGAGCGCGTTGAGGAGCGCGGCTCCGGAAATGATGGCGGTGCCGTGCTGGTCGTCGTGGAAGACCGGGATCTGCATCTCGCGCTTGAGCCGTTCCTCGATGATGAAGCACTCGGGGGCCTTCACGTCCTCGAGGTTGATCCCGCCGAAGGTAGGCTCGAGCGCCTTCACGACCGTGCAGAACTTCTCGATGTCCTTCGCGTCGACCTCGATGTCGAAGACGTCGATGTCCGCGAACTTCTTGAAGAGGACCCCCTTCCCCTCCATCACCGGCTTGCCGGCATGGGGACCGATGTCGCCGAGTCCGAGCACAGCGGTGCCGTTCGAGATGACCGCCACGAGGTTCCCGCGCGCCGTGTACGTGTAGGACAGGTCCTCGTTCGCGGCGATCTCGAGGCAGGGCTCGGCGACGCCAGGGCTGTAGGCGAGCGACAGGTCGCGGGCCGTCGCGCAGGGCTTGGTGGGGATGACCTCGATCTTTCCGGGCCGCCCCGAGGAGTGGTAGGCAAGCGCCTCCTCCTTGCGGATCTTCTTCTTCGGGGTCTCGAGGTTCTTGGGAGGCGAGAAGTCTGTGGCCATCGACGCTCCGGATCGCTTTGGGGGAACAGGCAGAAAAACCCACTGCCCAGGCGCCGTCAAGAAGAGAAAAGGACGCGCCGCGTCATTGTAAAGCTTGTAAACGTGCTCCTGGGGTGCCCAGGGGAGGGCCCAGACCGCCGTCGATGAGAACGGCAGCTCCGCCGCCTGGAGGAGGACCAAGGATTCGGGGCGAGCGCAGTCGAGCGAGCGAACCGGTGAGGTCGCCCTCCATCGCCGCGCATCCGCAGGGCAGCGGGCGCGTCCGCGGGACGAGCGACAAGCTAGAGCTGCGGTGCGCCCGGTCCGCGGCGAATCGCGAAGCGCCGCGGGGAGAGCCCGCGCGCGGACCCTCGCCACCATGTCCTTCCGAGCTCTCCTTCCCGTTGTTGACACGGATGGTCACATTGATAGGGTCGCCCCGGGGTCGTCGAAGTCGCGAAGGGGGAGAAAAGAGGATGCGCAGGATCATTCTCGCTTCCATGCTCGCGATCGGCCCCGCCCTCGCGGAGGCCGACCCGCCGCCGGACGCGCCGCAGCTGGCCCCGCCCGCGGAGTCCACGGCGCGCCGGCACCTGGGGTTCTTCCTCAGGCTCGACTCTGGCCTCGGCTACCTCGGTTCCTCCGCGTCCCAGGGCGGGGTCGACCTCTCGATCTCCGGCTTCGCTATACCCACAGGAGTCGCCGTGGGCTGGGCCGTGGCCGAGAACTTCATCCTCGCGGGAGACCTCTGGGCCTCGGTCGCGATTTCGCCTTCGGTGAATGCCGGTGGCCAGTCGGCGCCGTCGGTTGCTGACTCGAGCCTCGTCCTCGAGGGCATCGGACTCAACCTCACCTACTACTTCATGCCTCACAACGCGTACGTTTCCGTGACGCCGTCGGTCGTGGTGACCGCCCTCAACGTGAAGGGCGTGAGCTACAGCACCCAGACAGGCTTCGGGGGCAAGGTCTGCGTGGGGAAGGAATGGTGGGTGGGCGATCACTGGGGCCTGGGCGTTGCCGCCCAGTTCCACTTCGGCATCAACAAGGACAACGGAACGAATCCGCCGACCTGGACGAGCCTCGGCGGTGGCCTCGCCTTCTCCGCCACCCTCAACTGATGCCCGCCGACGGCGCGCGCTCGGCCGACCCTGTCGCTGCGCGGTGACGTCAGCGCCGCCCCGTGCGGCGCGCCTCGAGCGCCTCCATCTCCTCGACGGTTCGCGGCCAGTCGTCCTTGAGCAGGCGCGCGAGCGATCGGTCGGAGAGGATGCGGCCGGCGGTCTGGCAGCGCGGGCAGTAGTCGGTCTCGTTTGCCGCATGGACGATGCGCTGCACCGATGTGCCGCAATCCGGACAGGGCTCGCGGTACCGCCCGTGGACGGCCATGCCGTCTCGGAAGGCGGTGACCCCCTCGGGGAACTCGCTGCCGGCCTCGCGGCGCAGGCGCTCGGTCCACTCGGACAGGACGGAGCGGGTCGCCTCTCGCAGTCGCTCCACCTCGGCTGCCTCGAGCCGCGAGGTGAGCGCTACGGGCGAGAGCCGGGCACGGTGCAAGATCTCGTCCGAATAGGCGTTGCCGATCCCGGAGAAGAGGCGAGGGTCGGTGAGGGCGCGCTTGAGGGTGTGGTTCTCCCGGGCGAGCGCCTCTTTGAAGGCCTTCGCGCCCGACTGGAGCGGTTCGATCCCGCCGCGGTCGAGCGCGGCCGCGGCCTCGCGTCCGGAGAGGACGTGCAGGGCGGCTCTTCTCTTCGTCCCCGCCTCGGTGAGCGTCAGTGTTCCCCGGGGAAAGTCGAAGGCCGCGAGCCCCACCTTGCCGGGCAGCTTGGCCCCTCGTTCCTTCCAGTGAAGGCGGCCAGCAATCATGAGGTGGAGCGCCAGGAGCAGGTCGCCCTCCAGTTCCAGGACGAGGCGCTTTCCCCGCCGCGACACGGCGAGCACGCGCCGGCCGTATGCCGCCGACAGCGGGGGGTCGGCGGTGCGGACGAGGAACGGGCTCGCGAGGCGCACCCGCTCGAGCGGCTCGCCAACGAGGCGGGTGCGAAGCGCCTCCGCGTAGACCTCGACGTCGGGCAGCTCGGGCACGGTGGCATTCTACCCGGGGAGGCCGCTGGCCGTCGGACGCGCCGAGGTGGTAAGAAGCGTCCGTGGCTCGATCCCGCCTCCCCGGATTCCTCATCCCGCCACTCGCAGTGCTGGCCTACGTGGTGGTGATCGCGGCGTGCATCGCGTGGCTGCCGCTGCTCGCGATCCTGGTGGCCGTCACCTGGCCGTTCGACCGCAACCGGCGCATCGCCGGCCGGTTCCTCCGCATCGTCGGGGCGCTTCCCACCTATGCCTTCCTGCCCTGGCGCGTGCGCAAGGAGGGGCGCCCGCCCGCCCGCGGAGCCTACGTGGCGGTGTCGAACCACCAGTCCTTCCTCGACATCTTCGTCCTCTCGAGGATGCCCCGGGAGATGAAGTGGATCGCCAAGGAGGAGCTCTTCCGCATCCCCTGGTTCGGCTGGATGTTCTCGCTCTCCGGCGACATCTCCGTGAATCGAGGAGATCGGGAGAGCGGAGGCGAGGCGCTCGCTCGGGCCCGCCGGTACCTCGACCGCGGCATGCCCGTCATGATCTTCCCCGAGGGCACGCGGAGCCGCGACGGGAAGATGTTGCCCTTCAAGCCGGGTGCCTTCCGCCTCGCCATCGAGGCCCAGGTCCCGGTTCTGCCCATCGCGGTCTGCGGCAGCGCCGACGGCATGCCCAAGGGGAGCCCGTGGATCCGCCCGACCCTGCTGCTCGTCCGCGTGCTCGAGCCGGTGCCGACGGCGGGCATGACCGGGTCGGACGTGGTGCGCCTCTCTGCGATGGTCCGTGAGCGCATCGGCGCGGCCGAGGGGGAGCTGCGCCAGGAGCGAGAGGCCGAGGGCTGGTAGTTTCCCCGAGGCTGCGAAGCGGCGACCCCGCTGGGGCCGTGCTAGCCTCGACGAGCCATGGCCCCCGAGCTCCCGTCGCCCCACCTCCACGGATTCCGAGCGGTTCCCCGCACCGGGGTCATCTTCGTCACCACCGAGGCCGCCAAGATGGGGTTCGGCCGGGACCCCGACTGGTGCAACCTCGGCCAGGGCCAGCCGGAGACCGGTCCCATCGCCGGCGCGCCGCCGCGCGTGCACCAGGTGTCCATCGAGGTGGACGACCAGGAGTACGCGCCCGTCCCCGGGCTATGGGAGCTCCGCGAGGCGATCGCGGCGCTCTACAACCGGCTGTACCGGCGCGGAATGCCCTCGCAGTACACCGCCGAGAACGTGAGCGTCTCCGGGGGAGGGCGCGCCTCCCTCACGCGCGCCGCCGCTAGCCTCGGGCACGTGAACCTCGGCCACTTCCTGCCCGACTACACGGCCTACGAGGAGCTGCTCGACATCTTCAAGGCCTTCACCGCCATCCCCATCCTCCTCGAGGGGGAGCGCGGCTACGCCTTCACCGTGGAGGACCTGCGCAAGGAGGTCACCGGCCGGGGGCTCGCTGCGCTCCTCATGTCGAACCCCTGCAACCCCACCGGAAAGCTGGTCCAGGGGGAGGAGCTTTCGCGCTGGGTCTCGCTCGCTCGCGAGCTCGACTGCGCGCTCCTCGTCGACGAGTTCTACTCCCACTACATCTGGACGGGCGCCCCCGGCAGGCTCCCGGTCGAGAGCGCTGCCCGCTACGTCGAGGACGTGAACCGGGATCCGGTGGTGATCTTCGATGGGCTCACCAAGAACTGGCGCTACCCGGGCTGGCGCGTGACGTGGACGATCGGCCCGAAGCGCGTCATCGAGGCAGTGTCGTCGGCCGGCTCCTTCCTCGACGGCGGGGGGTCGAAGCCCCTGCAGCGCGCCGCCGTGCCGCTGCTCTCCGACGACGTCGTGGAGGCCGAGACCCACGCCATCCACCGGGTCTTCGGCGAGAAGCGCTGGAGGCTGCTGTCCGGGCTCGAGCGGCTCGGCGTGCGAACCGACCGGGCCCCCGACGGGACCTTCTACGTGTGGGGAAACGTCTCCCAGCTGCCCCCTCCGCTGAACGACGGCATGGGGTTCTTCCGCGCCGCGCTCGAAAAGAAGGTGATCAGCGTGCCCGGCGAGTTCTTCGACGTGAACCCCGGTCACCGCCGCAGCAGGCAAGCCTCCCGGTTTCGCTCCTACGTACGCTTCTCCTTCGGCCCCGGCCTCCCGACGCTCGAGACCGCGCTTGGGCGGCTAGAGGAGCTCATCGCCGAGGCCGGGGGCCCGGGGTTGTCCTGATCGGGGACCCCCATTAGGGGGTGCCGTGTGTGACGCCCGAGTGACGGGGCCGAAACAACTCCGTGCAGGTGCCCCATGGGCCTGCCGCTCTTCCGGGTTCCGGTCTAAGGATTGGCGCGGTCCGACCGACCTGCGAGGAACTCCGACATGCGCGCATCGAGAGCCGACACCATGCTGAAGCTCTGGCGGACAGCCCACTTGCGGCGCCCGGTCCAGACGGAGCGCGACGAGGAGGCCTCGCGGGAGCGCGTGGACGCTCGGGCGGCGGGAACCCTCACCGTCGTGGACGTGTCGGCGCCGGCGCCGGCCGCCGCCAGTCGATGACGCCGTGCGGCGATCCGCGCGTCGCCCCGCGGGCCGCTCCTGCGGGCCCGAGCGCCTAGCCGCCGAGGCCCGAGCCGCGGCCACCGCCGCGCTGCACGTTCCTGAGCTCGTCGCCGCGAGGGAAGTCGTGCGAATGGACGTGTGACGGACCGGTCGCCGCCGCGCTCCGCGGCACCTTCGCCCTCTCCTCGCCGAGCCACTTCATCCACTCCGCCATGCCCTGTCCGGTGCGCGCGGCCAGCTCGATGACGCGGGGCCGCGGCATGACGCGCGAGAGGCCTTCCACGATGCGCTCGACCTTGACGTCGAGGTGGGGCAGTAGGTCGCACTTCGTGAGCACCACGAGGTCGGCCGCCTTGAACATGACCGGATACTTGAGGGGCTTGTCCTCGCCCTCGGTGACGGAAAGGGCCACCACGTTCGCTGCCTGGCCAAGGTCGTAGATGGCCGGGCAGACGAGGTTCCCGACGTTCTCGATGAAGAAGACGTCGAGGGCCTTCCAGGGAAAGTCGTGGAGCGCGTTGTGAACGAGCTCGGCGTCGAGGTGGCAGCCCTGGCCGGTGGTGATGGCCCGAGACGGGATGCCGGCGGCCTCGAGCCGGCGGGCGTCGTTGTCGGTGGCGAGGTCGCCGGAGACGGCCCCGAGCCGCCAGGCTCCGCGCGCCGCCAGGGCGGTAGCCTCGAGCAGCGCCGTCTTGCCGGCCCCCGGGGACCCCATGAGGTTCACGGCGAGGACGCCCTGCTCCACGAAGTGCTCGCGGTTGTGGCGCGCGACCCGGTCGTTGCCCGCCAGGATCTTCTCGTGGACATCCACGGGGATGAGCTTCGTGTCGCCGCATCCGCAAGTCGTGCACATCAGGGCACCTCCATCTCGATGGTCTCGAGCAAGATCTCGTCGCCTCCCGGGGCGACGCGGGCCGGCGTTCCGCAGGCCTCGCAGGTGAGAACTGCGCCAGGGGGAATCTCCCGCCCGCACGCGGGGCAGGCCCATCGCGCCGGCACCCTTCGGAGCTCGAGCGGCGCGCGCTCGCAGATGGTCCCGGCGCGGAACGTGTCGTAGGCGGTCTGGAAGAGCTCCGGGTCGACCCCGGCGAGCTCTCCGACCGAGACCACCAGCCGGTGCACGGCCGTCGCGCGTCGCGCCGAAGCCTCCGCCTCGACGCGCGTCACGAGCGACTGGATGAGGGAGTACTCGTGCACCGTGGCTTCCCGTCGATCAGCAGATGCGGGGCAGCGGCTCGCCCTCGGGCTCGGCGAGCAGCCTGCGCCCGAGCCCGGTGTCGAGGATCACCTGTCCGGGTCGCTCGGCGATGGCCGTTCCCACGACGGCGGCGCGGCGCCCGAGGGGGTGCCCGCGCAGCGCGGCCAGCACGCGATCGACGGCGCCGGGGCGCACGCCGATGACGGCCTTCCCCTCGTTCGCGACCACGAGCGGGTCGATGCCCAGCACCTCGCACGCCGCGCGCACCTCGGTGGTGACGGGCACGGCGGGCTCGTCGAGGACGACGCCGACCCTCGCCTTGCCGGCCATCTCGTGGAGCACCGAGGCGAGGCCGCCGCGGGTCGGGTCCTTCATGGCCACCACGTCGTCTCCCCCGGCGCGCAGCGCCTCGCGCACGAGGCCGTTCAGCGGGGCCACGTCCGATCGCAGGTCGCCCTCGAGACCGAGCTGGTGCCGCCGCGTCATCACCGCCATCCCGTGGTCGCCGACGGTGCCGGTGATGATGATCCGGTCGCCGACGCGGAGACCGGCATCGCTCACCACCCGGTCGGCCATGGCCACCCCGGTGGTGTTGAGGACCACGCCGTCGATCTCACCGCGTCCCATCACCTTGGTGTCCCCGGTGACGATGGGGGCGCCGGCCTCGCGGCTCGCTGCCAGCATCGAGTCCCGAATGCGCTCGAGGTCGGCGCGCGGGAAGCCCTCCTCGAGGATGACCGCGCAAGTGAGCGCGAGCGGCTCGGTGGCGCCCATCATGGCGAGGTCGTTCACCGTTCCCGACACCGACAGGCGCCCGATGTCCCCGCCGGGAAAGAAGATGGGGTGGACCACGTGCGAGTCGGTAGTGATGACGAGCCACCGATCCCCGACGCGGATGGCGGCGCCGTCGTCGAGCGCCGACAGTCCAATGCCATCGACCGGCGAGGCAAGCTGGAGGAACACGTCCTCGATGAGCGCGCGCATGGCGCGCCCTCCGGCGCCGTGCTTCAGCGCCACCCGCTCCCCGGCCATCTAGGCGACCTCCTTGAGATCCGGCTGGCCGCCGTAGACGTGCCAGATCTTGCAGGCGCCCTCGGAGGAGACCATGCAAGCGCCCACTGGGGTCTCCGGGCGGCATTCCTTGCCGAAGAGCTTGCAGTCGCTGGGCTTGGCGAGGCCCGACATGATGGAACCGCAGATGCACTGCTCGGCGAGCACGTTGCGGGCCGCGCCGCCCACCGCGGCCGTGTCGATGCGAAAGCGGCAGCGCGCGTTCAGGTGGCCCCACTCGGGCTTGAGGTCGAGGTTGCCGCGCGGGACCCGTGCGATGCCCCGCCAGTTCCCGCTCACCACGTCGAAGACCTTCCATAGCTTCTCGAGCGCCGGGCGGTTGCCGTCCTTGGTGACGCAGCGGGGGTAGCAATTCATCACCTCGGGCCGCTTGAGCCGGATGAGGCGGACGAGCTCCACCACGGCTGCGAGCACGTCGAGGGGCTCGAACCCGGCGACGACGACCGGCGCGCCGGTGCGTCGGGCGAACGGCTCGAAGATGCCCCATCCGGTGATGGTGGCGGCGTGCCCGGCGGCGATGAACCCCTCGATGTTCGTCTCCTTCATCTCGCTCACGACGTCCATGGCTGCCGGGACGTACTTGTGCGACGAGAGCACCGAGAAGTTCTCGGGGACGCCGGAGAGCACCACGGCGGCCGTGGCGACGGCGGTGGTCTCGAAGCCGCTCGCGAAGAAGACCACCTGCTCGGCCGGGCGCTGCTTCGCGAGCTCCACCGCCTGCGAGACGCTGTAGACGACCTCCACCTTGCCGCCGTCGGCCTGGGCGTCGGCGAGCGACTTCGAGGTGCCGGGCAGTCGCAGCATGTCCCCGTAGGTGCAGACCCGCGCGCCCTGGGCCGCGAGCGCCACCGCCTCGTCCACCTCGGGCGTGTCGGTGACGCAGACCGGGCACCCGGGCCCCATGATCACGTCGAGGGCGCGCGGGAAGGCGGCGCGCAGCCCGAAGCGGGCGATGGCCTGCTCGTGGCTGCCGCACACGTGCATGACCGAGACGGGCGAGCGACCGATGGCCGCAACCTCGCGCTCGAGCGCCTCGGTGAGGGCCCGGGCCTTGGCAGGGTCGCGGAACTTGAGTTCCTCCACGGGGCTAGCCACCGCCGCCCTCCTTTCCGGCGGCCATCTCGCCGCGGACGTCCGCGGCCATGAGGTCGTCCGAGGCAGCCTCCTTCAGGATCTGGTCGAAGAGCGCGAGCGTCTCCTGAACCTCGTCAGGGGGGATCCGGCGGATGGCGAAACCGACGTGGTTCAGCACGTAGTCTCCGGGTTTCACCGGCTCGTCCACGATGTCGAGGCGCAGCTCGCGGCGGACGCCGAAGAAGTCCACCTGGGCGGACAACCCGTCGCCGGAGATGGAGAGAACCTTGCCGGGAACGCCGAGGCACATGGGACGAGCTCCTTGATCAGCTCCGCGAGGCGGCGTCGGCGACGAGCGCCTGGCCGAGCGCGACGCCGCCGTCCCCCGGCGGTACCTGGGAGGAAAGGTATACCTCGAAGTCCGGGGAAAGCTCCTGTACCACGAGACCGGCGAGCCGGGCGTTCTGGAAGACGCCGCCGGTCAGGACCACCGGCAGCCGCCCGTGACGGGCGGCCGCAGCGCGAACCATCTCCGCGGCGGCCGCGGCGAGAGCCCGGTGGAATCGGGCGGAGATGGCCCCGGGCTCCTCGCCGGCGATCACCTCGCCGGCCACGGCCCGCAGCAGCGGCCGCCAATCGATCTGCCAGGGACTCGTCTCCAGGTCGAGCCTGAAGGGGTGCCGTCCCGGCGCGCCGTCGTCGGCGGCGTTGTCGAGCGCCATGGCGACCTGCCCCTCGTATCGCGAGGCGGGCCGCGCGAGGACGAGCGCGCCGACGGCATCGAAGAGCCGACCGACGCCGTGGGCGCGCGGCGTGTTGACCGAGGCGGCGGTCATGCGTCGGACCGCCTCCAGGTCGCGGGGCGCCACACCGCCGAATACGGCGAAGGACGCCGAGGGGTGGGTCGCCGGCGAAGGCCTCATCGAGCGCGGCGAGCGCGATGCGCCAGGGTTGGCGCACGGCCTGGTCGCCGCCGGGAAGCGGAACGGGGCGCAGCGTCGCCACCCGCTCGAAGCCCCGGTAGTGCGCGAGCAGGAGCTCGCCGCCCCAGGGCGTCCCGTCGGTCCCGAGCCCGACCCCGTCCCAGGTGAGCGCGAGCGCGGGCCCGGGCAGGCCGTGCTCGGCCATGGCGGCCACCGCGTGGGCGTGGTGGTGCTGCACGCCGACGGCCGGGATGCCGTCGGCGGCGGCGCGCGCGAGCGCATAGCGGGTCGAGAGGTAGTCCGGGTGGAGGTCGTGGGCGATCCGCTCCGGCCGTAGCCGCAGGAACCGCTCCATCCGCGCCACCGCCCGCTCGAAGGACTCGAGCGTCTCCAGGTTCTCCAGATCGCCGATGTGGGGCCCGAGCGTGGCCTCGTCTCCGGCGGCGAGGCAAAAGGTGTTCTTGAGCTGGGCACCGCACCCGAGCGTCGGCCGCGACAGCGGGCGCAGGAGAGCGACCGGGCGCGGCACGTACCCGCGCGACCGCCGCATCACCACGGCTCGGCCCGCGATCACCCGCGCCACGGAGTCGTCGGCCCGCGTGACGATGTCCCGGTCGTGCAGCAGGAAGAGGTCGGCGATGCCGCTGAGACGCCGCAGCGCCTCGGCGTTCTCGCAGGCGATGGGTTCCTCGGAGAGGTTGCCCGAGGTCATCACCAGCGGACGCCCGGCGCTCTCGAGGAGCAGGTGGTGGAGGGGGGCGTAGGGGAGCACGAGGCCCACGAGCGGGCTGTCGGGCGCCACCTCGGCGGCAAGGCCGCAGCCGGGCCGGCGCCGCACGAGCACGATGGGACGCTCCACGGAGGCGAGCAGCTCGCGCTCGGCGTCGGAGAGGTCGCCGAGTCTCCTCCGCCTCCGCGACGCTCCGCGCCATGACCGCGAGGGGCTTCTCCTCGCGCCGCTTGCGCTCCCGCAGGCGCCGCACGGCTTCGGAAGAGAGGGCGTCGCAGGCGAGGTGGAACCCGCCGATGCCCTTGACGGCAACCACCAGTCCCGCGGCGAGCGCGGCCCCGGCCCGACCGACGGGATCGGGTCCCGGGCGGGGGGCGCCGTCCGGGCCAGCCAGGAAGGCGATCGGCCCGCAGCGGGGGCAGGCATTGGGCTCGGCGTGAAAGCGGCGATCGGACGGGTCCTGGTACTCGCGCTGGCAGGCGGGGCACATCCGGAACGGCGCCATGGTGGTCGCGGCCCGGTCGTAGGGGACGTCGATGGCGATGGTGAAGCGCGGCCCGCAGTCGGTGCAGTTCGTGAACGGGTACCGGTGGCGCCGGTCGCGCGGATCCCGCACCTCAAGGAGGCACGCCGGGCAGGTGGCGAGGTCGGGAGGGATGGTCACCCGGCGCTCGTCGGCCCCCTCGCTCGCGACGATGACGAACCCGCTCGCCTCCTCGGGCGGGATCTCCTCCACCAGGACCTCGCGAACCCGGGCGGCCGGCGGGCGCTCGGCGCGCAGCCGGGACTCGAAGGCGTCGAGGGCCGCGCGGCCCGCGAACGCCTCGATGGCGACCCCGCGGGTGTCGTTGCGGACGCGTCCGCACACGCCGCTCTCCCGCGCCAGCCGGTACACGAACGGGCGCATGCCCACGCCCTGAACGGTCCCGCGGATGAGGATCCGCCGTCCCTCTACGGGCGCGTGGCTGGGGCGTTCCATGTCCTCGCCGGAACGAGCGGATCCCCGCCGCCGATCCTCCGGGCGAAGCAGTCTAGCAGCGGCCCGTCGCGACGGGCAAACCGCCGCTCCCTCACGCGACGGTCGCGCCCAGGTAGGCGCGCCGGATGCTCTCGTCGCCCATCAGCGCGGCGCCGGTCCCCGAGAAGCGAATCTGCCCCTGCTCCATCACGTAGGCGCGGTCCGCGACCTCGAGCGCCCGGTAGGCGAGTTGTTCGACGAGGAAGATGGTCACCTCGCGCGATCGCTTGAGCCGCTCCACGAGCCGGAACACCTCGTCGATGATGACGGGCGCAAGGCCCATGGAGGGCTCGTCGAGGAGCAGGAGCTTGGGCCTCGCCACGAGCGCGCGGGCGATGGCGAGCATCTGCTGCTCGCCGCCGGAGAGCGTCCCGGCGAGTTGTCCCCTCCGCTCCGCCAGCCGGGGGAACGTCTGGTACATCCCGGCGATGTCGTCGGCCACGGCCCGGCGCTCCCCGCGGCGCAGCCGGAGGTAGGCGCCGAGCTGCAGGTTGTCCTCCACCGACTGCGTGGCGAAGATCTTCCGCCCTTCCGGGACCTGCACGAGGCCGAGGGCGGCGATCCGGTTCGCGGCGAGCGGAAGCAGCGAGCGCCCCTCGAAGCGGACGTCGCCGGCGGTGGGCCGCAAGAGCCCGGAGACCGTCCGCACCGTGGTGGTCTTGCCGGCGCCGTTCGAGCCGATGACCGCCACCAACTCGCCTTGGTCCACGTGCATGGAGACGCCGTTCAGCGCCCGGATCTTCCCGTAGTCGACGACGAGGTTCTCGATCTCGAGCAGCGCCATGGCTTTCTAGGGGACCCCCGCGGCCCCGGTGGAAGTGGGGTGCTTGCCGAGGTACGCCTCGATGACCGCGGGGTCGGCCTGGACAGCTGCCGGCGACCCCTCCGCAATCTTCTTGCCGAAGTCGAGGACGGTGACCTGGTCCGAGATGGCCATCACCATCTCCATGTGGTGCTCGATGAGGAGCACGGTGATCCCGGCGGCCTTGATCCGCCGCACGATGGCGTTGATGGCCTGGATCTCCGCCGAGGTGAGCCCCGCGGCCGGCTCGTCGAGGAGGAGCAGGCCCGGCGCGACCGCGAGGGCGCGCGCGATTCTCGAGCAGCCGCGCCTGGCCGTAGGAGAGGTTGGATGCTCTCTCGAACGCCTGGGCCTCGAGGCCGACGAAGCGCAAGAGCGCGTAGGCGCGCACCTTGGCCTCCCACTCCTCGCGCCGGGCGGCCGGCGTGCGCAGCGCGACCTGGTAGAGGTTCGCCCGGAAGGATTCGTGCAGGCCGACGAGCACGTTCTGCAGGGCGGTCAGGTCGTGGAAGAGCTGCAGGTTCTGGAAGGTCCGCGCGATGCCGAACCGGGCCCGCTGCGCGGTGGTGCGGGCTCCCAGGTCGTGGCCGAACGACACGATGCGTCCGGCCGTCGGGTGGTAGACCCCGGTGAGGACGTTGACGGTGGTGCTCTTCCCGCTGCCGTTCGGGCCGATGAGGCCGCGGACCGTTCCCCGGGGGACGGTCATCGAGAGGTCGTTGACGGCGGTGAGGCCGCCGAAGCGCATGGTCACGCCCTCGAGGACGAGCGCGTCCCCGCTGCGCTCGCCCACGGACGAGAAGACGTCCACGGACCCGGCTGCGGCGGCGAGCGCGCGTCGCTCGCGATCCCGGGTAGCCTCGCCGAAGAGCCGTACCCAGGCCCTGCGCAGCATCCCGGCAACGCCCTCGGGAAGGAAGAAGAGCACCACGAGCAGCAGCACGCCGTAGACCATGAGACGCGCGTCGGCGAAGGCGGTGAACAGGTCGGGCAGGAACACGAAGATGGTCACCCCGATGAGGTTGCCGAGCGTCGACCGCGTGCCGCCGAAGATGAGGGCGATGAGGAACTCGACCGAGAGGTTGTAGGAGAAGGTGTTGGGGGCGACGTACGCGTCGAGCTGGGCGAAGAGACCGCCGGCGAGGCCCGCCACGCCGGCCGAGAGCACGAAGGCCGAAACCTTGTAGTAGGAGCGCGAGATGCCGGAGCAGGCCGCGGCGACCGCGCTGTTCTTGATGGCCTCGAAGGCGCGCCCCCAGAAGCTCGAGCCCACGTTGCGCAACGCCCAAAGGACCACCACCAAGAACGGGTAGACGACGAAGATGTAGTTGTTCCCGCCGAACGAGATCTCGCCCAACCTCAGGGGTGCGAGCGTCACGCCCTTCGTGCCGTTCGTCCACGCCTCCTGCTCGTTGATGAACGTGTAGATGATGAGCCCGTAGGCGATGGTGATGACGGCCAGGTACGGGCCCCAGGCTCGCAGCGCCGGGAAGCCCAAGACGAACCCGGCGACGGCCGCCAGCACCACACCGAGCGCGAGTGCCACGAGGAAGGGCCACTGCGGGAAGAAGGCGATGGCGCTGTCGCCGTTCAGGCCCGGTGGCGCGGTGAGGACCGCGACGGTGTAGGCCCCGATGGCGAAGAACCCGGCGTGGCCGATGGAGACGTCACCGATGTACCCGACCACCAGGTCGAGCGACGCCACGAGAAGCGTGTAGACGAGGATGCGTCCCAGGATGCCGTGCACGTAGTACTGGTTCTCCACCGCCAGGGGGATGGCGAGCGGCAAGAGGAGCAAGAGCGGCACGAGCCGCCGGGCGAGGGGGGCTCGCGGCTCGGAGGTAGCTTGCTCGCCGCTCATAGCTTCTTGATGGCCCTCCTGCCGAAGAGCCCGGACGGCTTCACGAGCAGGAGCACGATGAGGAACGCGAACCCCGGGATGTCCTTGTACCCGGTCGACACGAACCGCGCGGTGAGGCTCTCGGAGAGGCCGATGATGAGGCCGCCGACGATCGTGCCGTAGCCGGACTCGAGGCCGCCGATGATCGACGCCGAGTAGGCCTTCACCCCGAGCACCGTCCCCATGGTGGCAGACACGAGCGTGATGGGCGCGACGAGCAGGCCGCCCACCGCGGCGATGGCCGCGGAGAGCGAGAAGGAGAAGAGGATGACGCGCTTCTGGTCGATGCCCATCAGGCTCGCCGTCTCCTTGTCCTCCGAGACGGCGACGATGGCTTTGCCGAGCAGCGTGCGGGACTTGAGCGTCTCGACCGCGGCAACGATGGCGAGCGAGACCAGGATGACGAGGATCTCCTGGGGGTAGATGCCGATTCCGCCGGCGCCACCGATGCGAAGGGGCGCGTCGCCGAGCGGGGAACGCATCTTGAAGTCATCGGTGCTCCAGAACACCTCTGCGCCGTTCTTGAGGACGATGCCGACCGCGAGCGTGGCGAGGATCCAGGCGTACTGGGACTTCTTCCGGAGCGAGGGCTCGACGGCCAGCTTCTGCACCAGCACGCCTCCCAGCGCCCCCACCGCCAGCACGCCAGCGAGGGCGCCCAGGTACGGCAGGCCCCTCGTCATGTAGAGGACGAAGCCGGTGACCCCGCCGAGCATGAGAACGTTGCCGAGCGAGAAGTTCAGGATCTTCGACGTCGAGAAGGTGATGTTGTAGCCGAAGGCGACGAGCGCGTAGATCATCCCCTGCGCGATGCCGGCCCAGAGAAGCTGGAGGGTCTGCATGCGTCGGCCTTGGCGGGGTAGGGCGTGACTGGGCGGGGCGGGAGCGGCCGCCCCGCCAGCCCGCTACTTCGCGGGCGGCGTGACGACGCCACCCTTCACGACGCCCATCATGACGTTGCTCGCCTTGACGGCCTCGTGGTCCGTGGCGGAGAAGGGCTTGGCGTAGGTGCCGGTCACGCCTTCGTAGGTCTTCAGCAGGTTCTCGAGGGCGGCCTTGATCTTCGGCCCGTCGGTCGAGCCTGCCTGCTCGATGGCCATTTTGATGAGGTACATGGAGTCGTAGCCCTGCGCGGCGGCCACGCCCACGGCGATGGGCTTCTCGTTGAACTTCTTCCAGTAGGCGTCGAGGAAGGCGAGCTGCTTGGGCGTGGACGCCCCGGTCTCGATGAAGGTCTGCGGCATGGTGGCGCCGTCGCCGTTCTTGCCGGCGTTGTTGATGAAGGCGGCCATGGAGAGGGTCCAGCTGCCGATCATGGGCACGCGCCAGCCGATGCGCTCCATCGAGTTTGCCACCGCGGCGAGCTCGGGGCCGATGCCGTAGACGAGCAGCACGTCGGCGGCGGCGTTTCGCGCGTCCTGCAGCTGCGGGGTCATGTCGGTGTCCTTGATCTTGAACTTGCCGACGTAGACCGGCTTCACGCCACGCCTCTCGAGCGCCTTCTCCATCTTGGCGCGGCCGTTCTGGCCGTAGTTGGTGTCGTCGCACAGCAGCGCCGGCTTCGCGAGCTTTCGCTTCTCGAGCGCCTCGGCGACGATCATCTCCGACTGGATGACGTCCCCGGCGGCGATGCGGAAGACGTAGTTCTCCTTGCCGTAGACGTCGAAGAGCTCGTTCACCTTGGCCCCGGCCGAGACGTTGATGAGCTCCGGGACCTTCTTCTCGTTGGGGTACCGCAGCGCGGCGTCGGCCACGCCGGTGTTGATCGGGCCGAGCACGGCGACCACGCGCTCCTTCTCGAGGAGCTCCTGCATGATCTGCCCGCCCTTCTCGTTCTTCGCCTCGTCGTCTCGCTCGACGAGCTCGACCTTGCGCCCGAGCACGCCACCGGAGGCGTTGATCTCGTCTGCGGCCAGCCGGACGCCGTTGCGCATCGAGACACCCATGCCTGCCGAGCCACCGGTGAACGGCCCGTAGACGCCGATCTTGACAGGCTCCCCGCCGGCGCCGGCGGCGAGCAGTGTGAGCGCCAGGGTCAGTCCATGCATGGGCAGATCTCCCCGTGACTACGAGCGAATGCCAGCCGTGACCTTAACGGATGCTTACCGTCTGCGCCAGGCCGGCACGGGGGCGACGCTTGGCGCAGTGCGCCATGGCGCGCCCCTACCGGAGGGCGTCGAGAGTGGCCTGCGCCTCCCGCACCAGCTCGGCCACGATCTCGCCGGCCGTGGCGCCGGCTCGTGGCGCCGGACCCTGGCCCGCCCACATGGAGAGGAGGTCGGCCTGGCCGGTGCGGGCCGCCGCCTGCCGGAGGTCCTGGGTCAGCGAGTTCTGGAAGGGATAGGGAAGGACGGGCCGCCCCTCCATCTCGTCGATGAACCGGTTCCGCAGCCCCCGCGCGAGCCTCCCGGTGAATGCCCTCGTCAGCGCCGTCCGATCGTGGTCGGCGGGAGCCACCACCGCCGCCTTGTACGGAGCGGCGGCGCCGCTCTCGGCGGCGGCGAGGAACGCCGTCCCGAGTTGCACCGCGCTCGCGCCGAGCGCCAGCGCCGCGAGGACGCCTTGGCCGTCCGCGATCCCTCCGGCGGCCACCACGGGAAGGCGCACCCGCCGCGCCACGCGCGGGACGAGCGCCATGGTCCCGACGAGTGCCCGCTCGGGCGGGCCGGCAAACGTCCCGCGGTGGCCGCCGGCCTCCGCCCCCTGGGCGACGATCGCGTCGACGCCCTCGGCCTCCAGCAGCACCGCCTCGCCCTCCGTGGTGGCGGTCCCGAGGACCGCGGCTCCCGCGGCGCGCGCACGCGCGAGCGCGGTGCGGGGGAGGATGCCGAAGGTGAAGGAGAGAACGGGGAACCCCTCGGCGAGCGCGGCGTCGAGCTGGTCCTCGAGCCGAGGCAGGGCCGCGGGCGAAGGAGGCGGGCCGAGGCCGAGCCCGGACCGGAAGTTCCGGAGCGCCGCCTCGGCCCGCTCGACGTCGGGTTGCGCCGGGGGGCCCGCCTCCGGCTCCCGGGCGAAGAAGTTCACCGCGAAGGGGCGGGAGGTCTGTCGCCTGATTCTGTCGCACAGCGTCGCGCACGGCATCGGGCGGGAGGTAGCCGGCCGCGAAGGAGCCGAGCGCGCCGGCATTCGAGGCGGCGGCGGCGAGCGCCGGCGTGGACGGGCCACCCGCCATCGGCGCGACCACGATGGGCCACTCGATGCCCAGCCGTCGCGTGAGGTCGTTCTGGTTCCACATGGGGCCCTCCGCGCCCGAGGTACCCAAGGTTCGAGGCACCGCCGCGATCGATAGCGCGGTCTCGCCGTCCCGTCCCGTCCTCGACGGGGATGGGGGCCCTCCGGGGTCCGCCGGCGCCCCGCGCCGGGCCTTGCCGGGCCGTTCGGCCGGAGCCAAGATGCCGCGCCATGCGCCACCTACCGCCCTTTCTCCTCGCCTCCGTCCTCGCCGCGCTGGCCCCGGCAGCCGGCGCCGCCCCTGTGCCCGGCCTTTCGGAGCTGAAGAGGCTCGATGCCCAGTACGCGCCGGTCGACCTTCGGGTCGACCTCGCCAACCTCCCGCAGGGAGACCGAAAGGCGCTCGCCCGGCTGGTCGAGGCGGCCGAGGTGATGGACGCGCTCTTCCTGCGCCAGGTGTGGGCGGGCAACGAGCCACTGCTGCTTGGGCTGCTCGACGACCCGACCCTGACCGGGCGAGCTCGCGTCGCCTACTTCCTGCGCAACAAGGGCCCGTGGGACCGGCTCGACGGGGACCGCCCGTTCCTTCCGGGGGTTGGAGCGAAGCCGCCCGCGGGGACCTTCTATCCTCCGGGTGCGACCCGGGAGGAGATCGTCCGGTGGATGGACGGGCTGCCCGAGAGGGAGCGGGCGGCGGCGGGCGGGTTCTTCACGGTGGTCCGGCGCACGCAGGCGGGGCTCGCCGCGGTGCCCTACAGCGTCGAGTACCAGGCCGACCTCGGCCTCGCGGCCGCCCGGCTGCGCGAGGCGGCGGACACTGTCGAGGCCGCGACGCTGAAGCGCTTCCTCCAGGCGCGCGCCGACGCCTTCGGCACCGACGACTACTACGCGAGCGACGTGGCCTGGATGGAGGTCGACTCGCCCGTCGAGCTCACCATCGGCCCGTACGAAACTTACGAGGACGGCTGGTTCAACGCCAAGGCCGCCTTCGAGGCCTTCGTGGGCGTTCGCGACGACGTCGAGACGAAGAAGCTCGCCCGCCTCTCCGCCGAGCTCCAGGACATCGAGGACCACCTGCCGATGGACCCCTCGTGGCGCAACCCCAAGCTCGGCGCGCTCGCGCCGATCCGGGTGGTGAACGAGATCTTCGCCGGCGGAGACGGGCGCCGCGGCGTCACCACCGCCGCCTACAACCTTCCCAACGACGAGCGCGTTCTCCGGGAGAAGGGCGCCAAGCGGGTCATGCTGAAGAACGTGCAGGAGGCGAAGTTCCACAAGGTCCTCGAGCCCATCGCCCGGCTCGCCCTCGCGCCCGCCGACCAGAAGCGCGTGAGCTTCGAGGCCTTCTTCACGCACATCCTCATGCACGAGATGGTGCACGGGCTCGGTCCGCACGACACGGTCGTCGGCGGCCGGCGCACCACGGTTCGCGAGCAGCTGCAGGACGCCTACCCGGCGCTCGAAGAGGCAAAGGCGGACGTGGCCGGGCTCTTCGCCCTGCAGCGCCTCGTCGACCGGGGGGTCTTGGCGCGCGACCTCGAGCGCACCATGTACGCCACCTTCCTCGCCTCCGCCTTCCGCTCGGTCCGATTCGGCCTCGGCGAGGCGCACGGGCGCGGCGTCGCCCTGCAGCTCAACTGGATGCTCGACCACGGCGGGGTGACCGTCGCGCCCGACGGGCGATTCGCCGTGGACGACGCGAAGGCCCGCGCCGCGATCGAGAGCCTGGCGGCGGAGCTGCTCCGGTTGCAGGCTACGGGTGATCGGGCCGGGGCGAAGGCCTTCCTCGAGCGCATGGCGGTGGTGCGCCCGCCGGTGGAGAAGGTGCTCCGCAAGCTCAGCGGCGTCCCGGTGGACATCGCGCCGCGCTTCGTCACGGCGGAGGCGCTGCTCGCCCGATGAGGGGACCGGAGGCGGCGACGCCGGTCGACACCGCTCCCGGCGGGCTGCGAAGGCGCCCCCTCGACCTCCGCTTCGCGAGCCGGACGCTGCTGCACGCGCTCGTCGTCGGGGGCGCCGTGGGCATCGCCGGGGCGGCGTTCTTCGCCGGCCTGGAGGTGGCTCAGCGCTGGCTCATCGAGGGCATCGCCGGCGTGGACCTGATGCGAGCCCGCGGGGAGCGTTTCCTTCCGCCCGAGGCAGGGCGCGACTTCCGTCCTTGGCTCGCCGTGCTCGTCCCTGCTGTCGGCGGGCTCGTCGCCGGGCTCATCGCGCTCGCGGCTCCGGAGATCGCCGGGGGCGGTGGGGATGCGGTCGTCGAGGCCTTCCACCACGGCGGCAAGATCCGGCGCCGGGTGGCGCCCCTCAAGGCGCTGGCGGCGATCCTGGCGCTCGGGGCGGGCGGGTCCGGCGGCCGCGAGGGGCCCACCATGCAGATCGGTGGCGCGATGGGCACGCTGCTCTCCGGCCTCGTCCCGGCGACGCGCCGGGAGCGCCGTGTGCTCTTGCTCGCCGGGGTGGCGGCCGGCATCGCGGCCGTGTTCCGGACGCCGCTCGGGGCGGCGCTGCTCGCGGTGGAGATGCCGTACCGGGACGACTTCGAGTCGGATGCCCTCGTGCCGGCGATCCTGGCGAGCGTCACCGCCTACGGTGTGGTCATCGCGCTCTTCGGGGAGACCACGCTCTTCGGCACCCTTCCGCATTTCCCCATGCGGCCGTGGCAGCTGCCGCTCTTCGCCTTGCTCGCCTTACCGGTGGCGCTCGCCTCGGTTGGGTTCGTGGCCTCGCTCGACGCGGTCCGGGGCCACGCCGCGCGACTGCCCGGCCCGGTGTGGATCCGCCCCGCCGCCGGCGGGCTCGCCATGGGGCTCGTGGCCACCGCCGTGGTCTCGATCTTCGGCCGGTCCCTCGGGCTCCCCGGCAACGGCCTCGGCCTCTTCGGCGGCGGCTACGGTCTCGCGCAGGTTTCCCTCACCGGCGGCGAGGGCATGCCCGCGGGGTGGTGGCTCGTTGGCCTGCTCCTCCTGCTATTGGTGGCGAAGATGGCTGCCACGGCACTGGCAGCCGGCTCCGGTATGCCGGTCGGAGACTTCGCGCCGTCACTCGTGATGGGGGCCCTCGTGGGCGACGCCTTCGGCCAGGCCGCCGCGCTGCTTCTGCCCGCCTGGCAGATCCAGCCTGCGGCCTTCGCGCTCGTTGGAATGGGCACGTTCTACGGTGGGATCGCGCGGGCGCCGCTCTCGGCGGTGGTGATCGTCTCGGAACTGGCCGGCAGCTACGACCTGCTCGTCCCCATGATGCTCGCCGTGGCCGTCTCGTTCGTGGCGACTCGCCGCTGGCCCCTCTACCCGGCGCAGCTCCGCCGCCGCCTCGGCTCCGCCCGCGCGGGCACGGCGGGGCGAGCCGCGAAACCGGACGCCGCGCCACCCGCGCCGGGCGCCGACGCCCGCGGGCGCGGCGAGCCCGCCGAGGCCGGGGCCGCGAGCGGCGCCGGGGCGGGCGCCCAGGTCGATCGCGACGGCGGCGACGGTCTGGCCGACCCGTAGCGGGCAGGAGCCGGCCGCAGCGGGTGCGCAGCCGTCAACCGCGCTCGCGCAACGGTTGCGCGACAGGCTGACGTGATCGCGGTCAATTGCGCGCCCAGAGGGCAAAAGAACCGTGTCGTGGTCGGGAATGCTTCTTGTATTCTCGCGAACCGTCGAGGGCTGCCCCCCGGCTGCCCGGTGCTTGGACCTGGGCGTGGCGGGGGCGCGAGGGCTTGGGGAGGCTCCATGAACGAGGAATACAGGTACGACTACCGGACGGTGGAGGGGTTCATCCTCTCCGCGATCGTCTGGGCGGTGGTGGGCCTTGTGGTCGGGCTCCTCATCTCCATCCAGATGTTCGCGCCGGCCTTCAACTTCAACGCCTGGACGAGCTTCGGCCGGATGCGCCCGGTTCACACCAACATCCTCGGGTTCGGCCTCGGCGTGGGGGCCATCTTCGGCCTCTGCTTCTACATCACCATGCGGCTCACCAAGCGTCCGCTCCTCTTCCCGAAGCTGGCACGCGTCCAGCTCTGGCTCTTCAACGTCGGGATCCTGGCGGCGCTCGTCACCCTCGCGATGGGCTACACGCAATCCAACGAGTACGCCGAGATGGAGTGGCCCCTCGACATCGCCATCGTCATCCTCTGGGTGATGTTCGCGGTGAACGTGATCGGCACGATCATCGTCCGCCGCGAGGAGCAGATGTACATCTCGCTGTGGTTCATCATCGCCACCGTCGTGGGCGTGGCGGTGCTCTACATCGTCAACAACCTCCCCATCATCGCCGGGCCGCTGAAGAGCTACCACGTCTTCGCCGGCGTCAACTCCGCCAACGTGCAGTGGTGGTACGGGCACAACGTGGTGGGGTTCGTCTTCACCACTCCCATCCTGGCGATGTTCTACTACTTCATGCCGAAGACCACCGGGCTTCCCATCTGGAGCCACCGGCTCTCGATCATTGCCTTCTGGTCGCTCGTGTTCGGCTACCTCTGGACGGGCGCGCACCATCTCGTCTACACGCCCCTGCCCGACTGGCTGCAGACGGTGGGGATCGTCTTCACCCTCTTCCTCATCGCCCCCTCGTGGGGCTCGGTGGTGAACGGCTACTTCACCATCGGCGAGGACTGGTCGAAGATGCGCACGAACTATCTCGCCAAGTTCTTCGTCCTGGGGATCACCTTCTACGGACTCCAGACCATCCAGGGCCCGACGCAGGCGCTGCGCGTGGTCTCGCAGCTCATCCACTTCACCGACTGGGTGCCGGGCCACGTCCACATGGGGACCATGGGCTGGGTTGCGCTCACGGTGACGGCGTCGATCTACTACGTCATCCCGAAGATCTACGGCACCGAGATCTACAGCGAGAAGGTGGCGAACGCGCACTTCTGGCTCGTGCTCGTCGGGCAGCTCATCTTCTCCATCAGCATGTGGATCACCGGGATCCAGCAGGGTGCCATGTGGAAGGCGACCACCGCCGAGGGCACGCTGAAGTACACCTTCATGGAGAGCCTGGTGAAGAACTACCCGTACTGGCACGTACGCTCGCTGGGCGGGACGATCTTCATCGTGGGAATGCTCCTCTTCGTCTTCAACGTCCTCATGACCATCAAGAAGGGCCGGCAGCTCGAGGCCAGCCCGGGGACCGCGGCGGCCGCGGCGGCGTAGGGAAGGGGACCGAGCCATGGCGGGAAAACTCGACAGGAAGCCCATCGCCTTCACGTTGCTCGTGGCACTGGCGGTGCTCGCGGGATCCATCGTGATGATGGCCTACCCGATGATGCGGCCGGACATGCACCCCAAGCTGGAGGGCCTCAAGCCCTTCACGCCGCTGCAGCTCGCAGGGCGCGACATCTATCAGCGCGAGGGCTGCGTCAACTGCCACACCCAGACCGTGCGCCCGCTGAAGAGCGAGGTGATGCGGTACGGCGACTACTCCAAGGCCGGCGAGTTCTACTACGACCACCCCTTCCTCTGGGGCTCGAAGCGGACCGGTCCCGACCTGGCGCGCGAGGGCGGCAAGCGCCCCGACGCCTGGCACACCGCGCACTTCAAGAACCCCCAGGAGATGGTGCCGCGCTCCAACATGCCCCGCTACCCCTGGCTCGCCGACGTCAAGGTCGACGCCGACGCGACCCGCCAGCACATGAAGGCGCTCGACCTGCCCTTCACGGCCGAGCAGATCGCTGAGCTGGGCCAGAAGACCGAGCTCGCCGCGCTGGTGGCCTACGTGCAGATCCTCGGCACGGCAGTCCCTCGGCCCCAGGTGGGCGCGGCGATGTCCATCGACGCGACGGATCCGCTGCTGGGCAAGCCGGAGGCCCTCGCGCGGGGCCAGAAGATCTACGCGGACAACTGCGCGGTGTGCCACCAGGACGACCTGAAGGGGATGCCCGGGGCGTTCCCCAGCCTGGTGGAGCACGACGAGTTCCTCGCGGAACATCCCGACTTGGGCGACGGCGCCTACTTCCTCATCATCAGCGGGGGTTCGGAGGCCAAGTCGATCATCGGGCGCAAGGGCGACCCGGGAGGAGGCATGAGCCCGTTCGGCAACCAGCTCTCGAAGGACGAGATCTGGTCGGTCGTCGCCTTCATCCGCTCGAAGCAGGCACAGAAGTAGGGAGGCTCGATGGCTCGCGAAGAGATGGACGACATCCAGGCGATGGAGGCGAAGGACACCGCCCGGCGGCTGCCTTGGGGATGGGTGGTGCTCTTCTGGGGGCTCATCATCTGGGGCGTGTACTACGCCTGGGCCTATACTCCACCGCGCTGGTCGCAGGGCGCCGCCTACGACCAAGCCGCCGACGCGGCCGGCGCCGTGGCCACGTCCGGCTCCAGCATCTTCGCCACCGTCTTCTTCACGGCGGCGGCCACAACGGCGGCGGTGCTGCTGCTCGTCATGGTGAGCCGCAAGCGCACGGGAAAGGGCGGCTAGGCTGGATGGACGGAACCGGGCACCTGCCGGGGGACGCGATCTACGTCGCCTCGGGCCTCCTCCTCTCGGCCGCGATGGTCTGGGTCATCGTCCACTACTACTCGCGGAAGCGGAAAAAGAGCATCGAGCAGGCTAAGTACAAGATGCTCGATGATGACGAGTAGCCCAATCGGGACCTGGCGGAGGGGCGTCGGCGCGGCGCAGGCGCTCGCCTTCGTGCTTCTTCCGCTCCTCCGCGTTCGCGGCGAGAGCGCGCTGCGCTTCGACGTCCCAACGCTGCGCCTCCACCTCTTCGGCGCCACCCTGTGGATGGGCGAGTTCTTCGTCCTCCTGCTCGGGACGCTCGCGGCCGTCTTCCTCTTCCTCCTCGTCACCGTCGCATGGGGACGCGTCTGGTGCGGCTGGAGTTGCCCCCAGACGCTTCTCTCCGACCTGACCGGCGCCCTCGCCCGCGAGCGGGCGCGCCGCACGACGCGCCCGCTCCGCCTCGCCGCCGCCTGGGGAGTCGTGGCGCTCGTATCGGCCCTCTTCTCCGCCGCCACGCTCTGGTACTTCGTCGCCCCGCAGGAGTTCGTCGGCCGGCTCGCCCGGGGGGAACTCGGCCCGGTGCTCGCCTGGTCCTGGGCGGTGCTTGCCGGCGCCCTCTTCGCCGACCTAGGCTTCGTACGGGCGAGCTTCTGCGCCACCACCTGTCCCTACGCGAAGCTCCAGGGGGTCCTCTTCGACGCCAACACGCTCGTGGTGGCCTACGATCGGCGCCGCGGCGGCGAATGCATCGACTGCGGGGCCTGCGTGCGCGTCTGCCCCACCGGGATCGACATCCGCGACGGCCTTCAGGCCGCCTGCATCCACTGCGCCGCCTGCGTGGACGCCTGTGCCCCATCATGGCGAAGCTCCAGCGGCCCACGCTCGTCGGCTACTTCTTCGGCGAGCCAGGGACGCCGCGGCGGCGGTTGCGCCCGGCGGTGGCGGCGCTCTCGGCGGCCGCCGCGCTCGCCAGCGCGGCCACGGTGGCCGTCGCGGTGGAGACCGGCCGCAGCGCCCTCGACCTGAGCGCCGCCCTCAACAGCCAGTACCGGCCGCGTCGCGGCGACGACGGCCGAGTGGTGAACGCCTACGTGGTGGCGCTCGAGAACCGGGGGCGCGAGCCCCTGGCCGTGCGGCTCGCGATTTCGCTCGGCGAGGGCGAGGCGGTTCTGCGCCCGGACCACGTCGACCTCGCGCCGGGCGAGCACCGATCGCTGAACGTGGTCGCGATGGCCCCCGCCGGGAAGCCAGGCGTCGCCCCCGCGGTGCTGACCGCCAGGGCGCATTCGGGCGAGCCGCTCCGCGCCCGCGTCCCCTTCATCGTGCCGGGGGCGCCTTGAGCTTCACCCTAAAGGCACTTCTCGTGCTCGTGGCCCTCGCGGCTCTCGGCGCCGTCGCCGCGGCCCTCGTGGTGGGGACGAGGACCTTTGAGGGTACGGTGGTGTCCGACCCGTACGCGTCCGCCACGCAATTCGACGAGGCGCGCCACCGGGACGAGGCGCTCGGATGGAGGGTGTCCCTCGATGCCACCGCGCTCCGGGTTGGCACGCAGGACGTCCGGTTCTCCCTCGCCGGGAAGGACGGCACCCCGCTCGAAGGTGCGGAGGTGAGCGTGAAGGTGTCGCGCCCGGGCACCTCGCGGCTGGACCGGAACGCGGCGGCCCGCGGGGAGGGCGGCGGTCGGTTCGTCGCCCGGGTAGACTTCCCCCAGCCCGGGATCTGGGACGTGCAGGTCCGGGCGACGCGCGGCTCCGACCGGCTCGCCTTCGACCGCCGGGTACAGGTCGAGCGGTAGAGACGCGCCGGAGGAGAAGGTGAGCTTGCGCCGCCTCGCATTGGCCTGGAGCCTCGCGCTCGTCGCCTTGGCGGCGGGGTGCCAGCGCGCTCGCCGCGAGGGGTGCGACGTGGGGTCCGGGGCGTGCTCCGAGGAGCGGGGCGCTGCGGTGGTCCGCCTCGAGCTCTCGCCTCGCCCGCTGCGCCCGCTGCACGAGATCGACGCGGCGGTCGCGCTCTCTTCCGGCGGAGCCCCGGTCGACGGAGCCGCTGTCTCGGTCGGGCTCTCCATGCCCGGCATGTACATGGGCGACAACCGCGCGTCGCTCGCGCCGGTCGGGAACGGGCGCTACGGCGGCAAGGTGGTGTTGCTGCGCTGCGCCAGCGGCCGCCGCGACTGGGTGGCCGATGTGGTCGCTCGCCTTCCCGGCGGGCCCGAGGTCCGGGCTCGCTTTCCCTTCGAGGCCGCCGAGTGAACGGGCCCGGGCTATGGCTCGCGTTCGGCACCGGCTTCCTCGGCGGGTTCGGCCACTGCATCGGGATGTGCGGGCCGCTCGTCGGCGCCCTCGGCCTCTCCGCGGCTGGCACCACCGCGCTCGCGGTGCTCCGCCCGCAACTTGCCTACCACGCGGGGCGCGTCACCACCTACGCGCTCATCGGTGGCGCCATGGGGCTCACCGGGTCCTTCGTCAACGTCGCCGGCCGGCTCGCGGGCGTCCAGGACGTCGCGGCGGTGATCGCTGGGGGCCTCATGGTGGCGATGGGGATCGGTGCCGCGGGGGCCTCCTCCCTCGCCAGGGCCGTCGAGGGACGCGTCGCCGCCCGGGTGCTCGGCGCCGTGCGCGGCCTGTCCGACGGCGGGGGCCGGTCCTACCCGCTCGGGCTCGTGCTTGGCTTCCTGCCGTGTGGCCTCTCCTACTCGGCGTTTGCCGGGGCGGCGGCGACGGGCGGCCCGGTGAGCGGGCTCCTCTTCGCGCTCGCCTTCGGGGTCGGAACGCTTCCCGCGCTGCTCCTTGCCGGCCTAGCCGCATCGCTCCTCTCGACGCGCGCCCGCGGGATCCTGTACCGCCTCGGCGGCGTGCTCGTGGCGCTGCTCGGCGTCCTCTTCGTTCTCCGGGGCCTGCACGTCCATGCTCCGCTGTGACCATTGCCTCCTCGACTTTCCGGAGCGGGAGGCGGTCCGCGAACCGGCCGGGAGCGCGGAGAGGATCTTCTGCTGCATCGGCTGCCGGGGCATTTACCGGCTCATCCGGGAGGAGGGGCTCGACGCCTTCTACTCGGGGCGCCGCTGGGATGAGGCCGGCTTGCCCGTGCCGCCCGACGCGGCCGTGGAGGTCGAGGCCTTCCGGCCGGCGGTGAGGGTCGCCGACGGTGGACTCCGCGAGCTCGACATCTACGTGGAGGGGATCCGCTGCGCCTCCTGCGTCTGGCTGAACGAGCGGATCCTCTCGCGCACCCCCGGGGTGCGCTACGCCCGGGTGAACTACGCCACCCACCGCGCCCGCGTTCGCTGGGACCCGGCGAGCTCGACGCTCGAAGCGGTCCTCGGCCGCATCCGCGCCGCCGGGTACCTGCCGAAGCCGTACGGCGAGAGCGAAGGTCAGGCGGCGCAGCGCCGGGAGACCCGCGACCTGCTTGTGCGGCTCGGCACCGCGGGCTTCCTCTCCTCCCAGCTCATGGTGACGAGCATCGCGCTCTACGCCGGCTACTTCCAAGGCATCGACCTCGGCACTCGCCACGTGCTCGAGTGGGTGGGCCTTGGCCTCACGCTTCCGGTGTACTTCTACGCGGGCGCGCCGTTCCTCCGGAACACCTGGGCCGGGCTCTCCCACCGGCGCTTCAACATGGACGCCCTCATTGCCCTCGGCGCGGGCGCGGCGCTCGGCTACAGCGCCTGGCAGATGGTGCACGGGGGCGAGGTGTACTTCGACACCGCCGCCATGATCGTGACGCTCGTCCTCGTGGGCCGCTACGTCGAGGCGGCGGCCAAGGGGCGCGCCTCGGAGGCGGTGGCGCGGCTCGCGGCCCTGCAGCCGCGGGAGGCGCGCAAGCTCTCTTCCGCTCCCGGCGAGCCGCCGCAGTGGCGCCGGGTGGCGGTGACCGAGCTGCGTCCCGGGGACCGGGTCGAGGTCGTGCCCGGCGAGCGGGTCGCGGCCGACGGCGTGGTTCGGGAGGGTCGCTCCGAGGTCG
Organism: uncultured delta proteobacterium; assembly: GCA_963754915.1. Lineage (GTDB taxonomy): Bacteria > Myxococcota > Myxococcia > Myxococcales > Anaeromyxobacteraceae > DATJZG01. The sequence goes on from CAVWHZ010000016.1 coordinate 1,096,762, forward strand.
ACGAGTCGCTCGTCACCGGCGAGGCCCGGCCCGTCCCGAAGGAGCCCGGCGCACCGGTCATCGGGGGCACCGTCAACCTCCACGGGTCGTTCGTGGCCGAGGTCACGCGAACGGGCGCCGACACGGTGCTCGCCGGGATCATGCGGGCCGTCGAGGAGGCCCAGGCGGAGCGGCCCCGCATCCAGGCCGTGGCCGACCGGGTGGTGGGAGTCTTCGTCCCGGCCATCCTGGTGCTGGCGCTCGCGACCACCGCGGGCCACCTGCTCCGCGGTGCTTCCGCCGCGCAGGCGCTCATGACCGGCGTCTCGGTGCTCGTGATCGCCTGCCCCTGCGCTCTCGGGCTCGCCACCCCCCTCGCGGTGCTGCTCGCCACCGGGGTGGCGAGCGCGCGCGGCCTGCTCGTGAAGGGGGGCGACGTCTTCGAGTCCGCGAGCCGCCTCACCGACGTGCTGCTCGACAAGACCGGCACCGTCACGCGCGGTAGGCCCTCGCTCCGGGAGGTGACGGCGCTCGACGGGAGGGCCCCGGCGGACGCGCTCGCTCTCGCAGCGGCGGTGGAGCGGCGTTCCGAGCACAGCCTCGGCCGCGCCATCGTCGAGGCCGCGCGGACACTCGCCGGCCCGGATCCCGAAGTCCGGGACTTCCGCGCGATCCCGGGGCGCGGCGTGCAGGCGGAGGTGGAGGGGATGCGCGTGCTCGTCGGCAGCCGGGCGCTTCTTTCCGAGGCCGGCGTGGCGCTCCCGGCCGCGGCCGAGGAGGCAGCGCGCCGGTTCGAGGAGCAGGGCGACAGCGTGGCCTTCCTGGCGGCGGGGGTGCAGCCGCGCGCGCTGCTCGTGGTGTCGGACGGGCTTCGCCCCGAGGCCGCGGAGGCCATGGCGGACCTCTGCCGGCTCGGTCTCGAGCCGGCGCTCCTCTCCGGGGACAACCGGCGCACCACCCTTGCCGTCGCGACGCGCCTCGGCATCACCGCCGCGGCGAGCGAGCTCACGCCCGTGGAGAAGCGCGCGTGGGTGGCGGGAATGCAGAAGCGCGGGCGGCGGGTGCTCGTGGCCGGGGACGGGGTCAACGACGCCCCGGCGCTCACCCAGGCGAACGTGGGCGTGGCCATGTCCCGCGGGACCGACGTGACCATGGAGAGCGCCATGGCCGTGCTGGTCCGCGACGACCTGCGGCTCGTCGGGGACCTGGTGCGGCTCTCCCGCCGGACCTACCGGATCATTCGCGAGAACCTGTTCTGGGCGTTCTTCTACAACGCGGTGGCGATCCCGCTCGCCGTTGCGGGCGCGCTCCATCCCATCGCGGCGGCCGGGGCGATGGCGGCGAGCTCGACCTTCGTGGTCGCAAACTCGCTGCGGATCCGAAGAGCGCTCCCGGCGCGGAAGAGGTGAAGCGTGTCGCTCGGGTTCCTCATCGCGATCTCTCTCTCGCTGGGCGTCGCGGCCTGGCTCGGGTTCCTCTGGTCGGTGAAGAGCGGCCAGTACGACGACCCCGAGGGGCCGAAGTACAGGATGCTCGACGACGACGAGCAGGCCGCGACCCGCGACGCCCCTGCGGACGGCAAGGACGACCGTCCGCGGTCGCGCGGTGGCGGGTAATCCCCGGCCGAGGGCGACGACGTTGAGACCTAGCGGCGGGCCCGTCGTGCTGTGCCGCGGGCCTTCTTCGGCTTTGCCCGGGCCTTGACGGCCTTGCGCCTCGGGGCGGCGGCGGGCGGCGCGTGACACACCACCTCGACGTTGTGGCCGTCAGGATCGAGGACGAAGGCGGCGTAGTAGCTGGGGTGGTAGTCCTTGCGAACCCCGGGGGCACCGTTGTCGCGGCCACCGGCCGAGACGGCGGCTGCGTAGAACCCGTCCACGGCTTTGCGGTCCTTGGACTGAAAGGCGAAGTGCATCGACCGCACGTTGTCCGGGTCCTGGGTGAGCCAGAAGTCGGGCTTTCCAGCGACGCCCAGGCCGCAGTACGCGCCGAATTCCATCGCGACCCGATAGCCGAGCGGCTTCAGCGCCGCGGCGTAGAAGGCCTTGCTCTTCGAGGCATCGCTCACCTTGAGCGTGAAATGGTCGATCATGAGCGGCTCCCTTCGCAGTCCGTCTACGCCCTCCCGTCGTAACCGGGAGGGCCTCGCTTGGGGCGTGCCCTCCCTGGGGGCTCTGGAACCCCGCAACGCCTGGCCCGGCAAGCTCCTTGCGGCTCGCGATCCCCGAGAGGCGACACCGGTCTCGCTGGTTTGCGCTGCCAGGGGTCCTCCACTCGCGGAGCGACGCCGCGGTTCACCCGCGGTCGATGGCACGTCGCGAGCGGAAGCGCGGGGTCACGGATCGGGGGCCTTCATCGATATCGCCGTTGAGTAGACTGAGCGTTGCATGCGGACCGGCGGTCGCGAAGGCGCGCAGGCACCGAAAGGGGCCTATGCCTATTTTGGATAGACGCCGACGAGGGCTTTGCACTAGACACGAACAGTTCATCGCGCCCCGCTGGGTCCTCTTTGACCGACACTCAACTGAAAAGACTCGTGATCGGTGCCGCGGCAGTCGCGGCCCTCGGTGGCCTTCCGCGATCCGCGCGCGCCGCGGATGCAGCGCAGTCGCAGGGTGCGCAGGCCCCGACCGTCGTCGTTGAGGAGAAGGTGGTCGAGGAGAAGACGACCACGGTCGTCGTGGAGGCGTCTCCCAAGCCTGCGCCGCCCTGGGAGTACCCGGAGCGCGGCCTCCTCATCTACCCGGCCGGGCCCGGCGCCGGGAAGGACCGATGGGCCGTCGGTGCCATCTGGCAGATCGCGCCCATGTTCACCGCCGATTACCGGCGCGGCCTCGGGGCCGGCTTCACGCTCGATGCCGAGGTCCAGACCATCATCCTCTACAACCAGCTTGGCGTCGGCGCCGAGTGGGCGGCCAAGGCGGGCCCGTTCAGCCTCGGCCTCATGGCGCACCTCGACGGCTGGTTCGGGACGCTCGGCAAGGCGTTCGTCCAGACCTCCTCGTTCGACGCCGTCGGCTGGGGCGTCAACCTGAACCCCGGGGCGAAGGCGGGCTTGCAGGTCGCGAGAGACTCCTGGCTCACCCTGCAGTTCGAGGCGTACCTGTCGCTGTACCAGGCCTCGAAGCTCGGCACGCTGGTGCTGAGCCCCAACGCTCCCACCTACCAGGGCTTCGGGGCATCGCTCGTCGTCGAGTATGCCCCGAAGATGCAGGGCGTCATCTACTACGGGGCGAGCATCTACCACACGGCGGCGAACTACCCGCTTTGGTTCAACGTCGAGGCGACACCGGACTCGGAACCGGTCAGCGCGCAGATGATCTGGTACCTGGGGCTCTTGGCAGGCTATGAATTCTGATCGTCGACTCATGGCGCTCGCGCTCTCGGCGCTCACTTCCGCGGCTTGCCTGTCGCGGACGAGCCCGGAGCCGCCGACCTTCCAGGCGGGCGGCCTGCTCGCGCTCTCGACGCCCCCGCCGAACCCGTACTCGCTCGTGAACGCGCTCGAGGGCGTCTACGACACCTCGAGCCTGTTCGGCTCGGGAGTGGTGGTCCACGCGAGCCAGTGGGGCTCGCTCTCGACCGAGGTGCAGGCGTCGGTCGCGATCCTCGCCGAGGACCACGACGGCTTCGCGATCATGCAGGCCGGGTGCATGTCGCCGCTCACCTTGCCGGCCTTCACGACGACTCAGCTCGTCCTCGAGGGCTACTGGCGGTACCTCGACGTGGCCGAGCCGGACTCCTCCAGCACTGGCCTCGTCCGGCTCTTGGTCGAGCCGCAGGCAGTCGTGGACTACGTGTGCGGCGCGCCGGCCTGGAACTCGACCCAGCCGCCTGGTGACCCGCGCCCGCCGCCGGGGAAGGCGAACCTCGTCCTCAAGGGCTCCACCGGCCAGGGCCCGAACCAGCCCGGCGACCCGCTCACGGTGACGTGGGTGAAGCCCCGCAAGAGCCGCAACGGCCCGGACGGCACTCCTACCTTCCTCGTGGGCGTGCACCACGGCGGCTGCCAGACGACCGACAACTGCGGCATTTCCGAGAACACGCCGGAGACCGCGATCCTCGCCACCCAGCTCGGCGGGGATTACCTGGAGGTCGACACGCGGCTCACGAAGGACAACGTCCCCGTCTTCTTCCACCTGAGCCTCAACCCCGGAGTGGTCCAGGGGGCGTTCTGCCAGGGCAAGGTCGAGGACTACACTTACGACCAGCTGCTCGCCGACTGCCGGCTCCGCAACGGGGAGGTCATCCCGCGGGTGGTCGACATGATCGACTACATCCTCGCGCGTACCACGCTGCCTCTGTACCTCGATAGCAAGACCACCGACGTCATCCTCCCGGTGGCGAACATCCTCACCGCGCTCGATGGGGAGCTCGGACTGAACCCCGGCGAGTACCCGGACAACCTGAACGACTCGAACAACAACGGCTACGTGCGCTGCAGCCCGCCGCCGCCGAGCCATCCCACGCCCTGGCCGCCGCCCGGCAAGCGCTGCCTCTTCCCCGGCAGCGGACCGGTGTGGCAGCGCGGCGTGATCGGGCTGCCGGACTCGGACTCCGTCAGCACCTACCAGCAGGAGCTCGCCGCGAAGCAGTTCAGCTCGAACCAGCACTGCCTCGTCGAGGAGGCCGTCTCCGACGTGACGAGCCCGGCGTCGGGACCCTGCGTCGCGTGGATGCCCCGCTACACCCGAGGACCGATGACGAGCGACGTTCTTTCGCTGCAGCAGGGCGGCTACTTCGTCGGCTTCTGGACCATCAACGACCAGGCCACCATCGACGCCTTCCTCACCACCGCGGTCCCGAACGGGATCCTGACGAATTACCTTGGCCTCCTGAACCAGCGCTTCGAGGCCGTGGGAACCCCGCCCCCGTACACCCCCTATCGGACGACCACTCCGTGAGACGCCTCGCCCTCGCCCTTGCGCTCGTCGCAGCGTCGGCCGCCCGCGCCGAGACACAGGCACCGCCTGCCGGCGGGGCGGAGGAGAAGCCGCTGCAGGTCTGGGAGGTCGACCTGTTCGCGGGCTATGGACAGCTCGCCTGGCCCACGCAGGACACGACGAACCTCGGCTGGTCGAACGGCGGGCCGGCGTTTGCGCTGACCTTCGCGTACCGGGGACCGCACTTCACCCACCCCTTCTTCGAGCTGTCGTACGTCCCGATCCTCGGAAGCGGGCGGTACGTGAACATCTTCACACCGGGCGGCTCGGTGACGGAGTTCGCGAGCAACTCGAGCTGGGCCTGGGGCCTCGTCGTCGGTCCAGGTTGGGACATCGACTGGTTCCGGTTCCGGGTCGGCCTGGGTCTCTACGACGTGGTCGTGCGCACCACCGTCGCCGGAGTGACGAACACCATCAGCCAGGTCGACGTGGGATTCCTGGCCGGCGCGTCGGCGCTCGTCTGGAGGCCCGAGCCGTTCGCGCTGGGCGTCGAGGCCCGGATGGTGGCGCTGCAGATGCCACTCACCGGCATCTTCCAGTCCATGTGGGAAGTCGGCCTCACCGGCCGATGGGACTTCGTCCACTTCCACTGAGTCGCGCCCCGCGTCACTGCAGCTCGACCGTGAACCGGTCGCCCGGAGCCCCGCTCGTCGTTTCCACCTCCCCGTCCGCCGACGCCTTTGGGGTGGGCACGCTCACCGGGACCATCACGCCCTCGACTCGGTCCGGGGAGAGCTCGAGCAGAACGAAGTGGCGCACCCCCTCCACGAAGACGATCGAGCGAGGGTCGGGAGGCGCCTTCTCGTGGAAGAAGCGGCCCCCGCCTCCCCCCGACACGACGTAGGTGAGAGGTCGCGCCCCGTGGCCCGGCCGCTCGAGCCGCTCGTAGGCGTGCACGTGGCCGGAGAGCACGAGCGCGACCGGGTGCTTGTCGAGCACGCCCTCGACGACCCGCTCCTCGACCCAGCGCGCGCCACCCTCCTCTCGCCCCGACGAGAAGGGGGGGATGTGCAGCATGACGATGACGCGCAGCCCGATCCGGGCCGCCTCCTCGAGCTGGGCATCGAGCCAGGCGAGCTGGGGACCGCCCGCCGACATGGGGTCGCGATCGCCGAGCAGCTCGTTTCCGGTGTCGAGGACGACGAACCTCCAACCGGAGAGGTCCACCGAGTACCAGAGGTCGCCGGGCGAGCGCCCGGGCCCCGGCGGCGGCCCGAAGTACCGAACGAAGTCGTCGCGGTCGACGCGGTGGTACTGGTCGTGGTTGCCGGGCGCGAAGAGGTACGGGACGGACTGCCTCAGCGGCCCCGAGTCCTCCAGGAACCCGTTCAGACCGGCGGCATCGCGAGGAGGTGCGATGGGCCCGAGCAGGGTCTCGTGGATCGCCGCCGGGAACGGGACGATGCTGGCGAGCGACACCGCCGGGTAGTCGCGCACATACTGCGGCCAGAAGGGGACGAGGTACTGCCACCCGCCGAGATCGGGCATGTGGCCCACGGGCAGGCAGTCGATGGCGTCGCCCATGAACAAGACCAGGTCCGGGTGCTCGCGAGCGATGGCGGCCACCACCGCGCGGTGGACAGGCCGGTTCCCCTGGGCGTCGCCGTACACGGCGACGCGGAGCCTGTCGCCGCCGCTCGCCGGAAGCGGTCCGCTCGCCCGTCCGGTCCTCGGGTCAAGCAACTCGGGGCGGACGGCCGCGTGGTGGAGCGGGCCGCAGGCGGCAAGCGCCAGGAGGGCGACCGGGGGGGCGAGGAGGGACGCGCGCGCCGGCATCGCTCACTTATAGCCTCAGCGGCGGGTCCCGGGGCGCCCTTCGGCGGGCCAGGGCTCGAGTCAACGCTCGATCAACGCTTGGGAAGCTGCTGAACACCTGCGGCCACGTCGCGTGCGAGGGCTCCAATCCCCCGGCCGAGCGCCGCGACCACTGCCGATGCGTCCTTCTGCGAGAGCCCCTCGCGGAACCGCGTCTCCCCGCTCGCGAGCACGGGGCCCCCGCCGCTGCCCTGCAGCGTCCATCGGGCGTCCAGAACGACATCGCCCCCTGCCTCCGCCTCGAACCTGAGCACGTCCACCGAGACCGCAAGTTCGGGCGGGCCAAGGCGGCTCCACGGCCAGGTGACGACCTCGCGCGCCGGGACCCGGGCCCGGAGGTCCTCCGCGAGCGCGCGGGGGAAGATCTCGGCAAGCGGCGCCGCCCATCGGTCCACGGACGAGTAGCCGATCTGGTCTGGCCCGAGGCGGGTCGCGAGCTCTGGCCGGTCGAGGTACGGTGGCAAGGCGACCGGTAGGAGGCCGAGCGAGGGCGCGGCGGGAACGGTCCCGGGCAAGGCTGCGTCCGGCGCGAGCGTGTAGTAGCGATTGTTGTCCGGCCGCGGCTCGAAGAGGCAGCCCCCCGCGCCCGCTGCCAGGAAGAGAAGAAGGGCGGCGCTCGAGAGCCTCATGGCTTCGCCTCGCTGCGGCCGCGCACCAACTCTCCGGGGTTTCGCTCGATGCTGTCCGCGAGGATCCGGATCGATCGAGCCGCCCTCGTCACCTCGCGCAGCATCTCGTCGAGCCGCGCCGGGACCGGCGCACCCGGATCGAGCGACTGCTTCACCTCGCCCGCCGCCTCTTCGATGCGCTGCAGCGAGTCCCCGAGTCGCCGCAGTGCCGCGCGCGCGTCCGCGGCGAGAGGTGGGACCTGGCTCTCCAAGGCGCGGGCCGCGTCCCGCACGGCGACGAGCGCCTCGTCCATGCGTTGAAGCGCGGCGGGCACCGACTCCCCCGCGCGGCCCACGGCGGCGGCTGCCCGGTCGATGGTGCCCGTGGCCCGCTCGACGCCGACCGCGGCGCGGCGCAGGTCGGCGACCAGGCCCTCGAGGTCGAGGGCCTGGAGCTTGATGAGCACCTTGGAGGCATCCGCCTGAAGCGCCGAGAGGCCCGGCTCCACGTTGACGGGGATGACCGGGTAGGGGAACGCGATCGGCGGCGGAGGAGCCTCCGGGGCGTTCGGAACGATGTCCAGGTCGACATAGCGCCGGTTCGAGAGGTAGCTCTCGAGGGCCAGGCGGGCCCGCAGACCGTGGTCGATGAGGGTCTTCACGATCCTCGGGATCGGCGAGGTCGGTCTTCTCCCCCATCTCCTCGATGCGCGAAGTGTTGAGCTCGATGACCACCGGCATGTAGAGCTCCCTCAGCGGCTCCCTGGGAGAACCGATGGAGAGGTGGATGCTCGCCACCCGCCCCACCGGGACGCCGCGGAATTTCACCGGGGCGTCGACCTCGAGTCCGGCGAGGTCTTGTGCGAAGACCACGACGAACCGGACTTTGTGCTGGAAGATCCGGGCGCTGCCGAGGTACACGGCGGCCGCCGTGCCGAGCGCGATGGCCGCGAGGACGAACGCGCCGACGAGCCTGGGGTTGAACTTCCGCGCCATGACACCTCCCTAAGTGCTCGCCTCGCCGCGTCCGAAGAATGCTTGAACCTTGGGCGGGCCGCGGTCCCTCAGCTCCGAGGGCGGGCCCTCCGCGATGGCTCGCTGGCTCTCCGCGTCGAGGAAGAGCGCTCGGGTCCCTATGCCCAGGATGCTCGCGACGTCGTGAGTTACCACTACCACGGTCGTCCCGAGTGCCCGCTGGAGTTGCAGGATGAGCCGGTCGAGGTGCCTCCCGGTGGGGGGGTCGAGGCTCGCCGACGGCTCGTCGATGAAGAGGATCTCGGGGTCGAGGGCGATGGCCCGCGCGAGCCCGGCCCTCTTCTGCATGCCGCCGGACAGCTCCCACGGGTAGTACTCCTCGAATCCGTGGAGGCCAACGAGCGAGAGCTTGAGCTCGACCACCTCTCGGACCCGCTCTGGCGCGAGCCGGGTGAATTGCTGCAGCGGCAGGGCCACGTTCTCGGCGAGCGTCATCGAGGTCCACAGGGCCGAACCTTGGTAGAGGACGCCCACCCGGCGCAGGATCTGACCACGTTCCGCGAGCGAAGCGCCCGTGAAGCTCTCCTTCCCGTACAGGACCTCGCCGGCGGCCGGCTCCTGCAGGCCGAGAAGGTGGCGAAGCAGCGTGCTCTTCCCGCAGCCGCTGCCGCCCATGACCACGAACACCTCCCCGCGCTGGATGGCGAAGTCGAGGTCGCGGATGACCACCCGGTCCCCGAAGGCCATCGTCATTCCACGAACGGTGATGACGTCGTCGCTCACGGTCACCAGCCGAAGAGGAAGAAGACGTACTGGTAGACTCCGCAGGCGGCGATAATGAGGACGATCCCGCTCACCACCGCCTGGGTGGCCGCCTCCCCCACCCGCTCGGAGCTCCGCTGCGCCTCCATGCCGCGCAGGGTCCCGGCGATCGCGACCAGGGCGCCGTACGTGGCGGCCTTGACGAGGCCTCCGCGGATGTCCGTGGTGGTCACCGTCTCCGCCGTCTGGCGCAGGTACGAGGCCAGCGGCTGGTGCATCATGGTGGTGCCCACCGCGGCTCCGCCCAGGACTCCCATCAGGTCGGCGAAGAGCGTGAGGAAGGGCATCATCGCGGTGAGTGCGATGATGCGGGGGACGACCAGGAACTCCACCGGCGAGATGCCGAGCGTCCGGAGAGCGTCGATCTCCTGGGTCACGTTCATGGTGGCGATCTGCGCCGCGTACGCCGCGCCGCTGCGCCCTGCGAGCACGACCCCGGTGATGAGCGCTGCCATGTCGCGGACCACCGCGATGCCGACGATGTCGGCGACGTAGTGCTCGGCGCCGAATCGGCGCAGCTGCGTGATGCCCACAAAGGCGAGGATGATCCCGACGAGGAAGTTGACGAGCGCGACGATGGGAAGGGCGTCGGGGCCGGCGCCCTGCAGGAGGAGGCCCAGGTCGACCCCACGGTAGCGGGCGCGTCGCGTGGCGAAGCGGCCTAGCGCGACCGTGGTCCAGCCCACGAAGGCACTTACGTCGCCGAAGCGGTCGCGCATGAGGAGCGCACGGCGACCGACGCGCTCGAGCGGCCCGACCGGCATCGGAGGGGCGGCATTCTTCAGCTCCGGCTCCTGCACCAGGTCGAGCAAGCGCTGCAGCCCGCCGGGAAGGCCGGTCCGTTCGACGCGGATTCCGCGCGCCGCGCACGTTTCGATGAGGCGCGCGAGGAACACCACGAGCGCGCTGTCCCAGTTCGAGACCGCGGTGGCGTTAACGGCAACGGACAGGACGGGGCCCTTCGCGAGCTCACTCTCGACCGCGGCCAGGCTCGGCGTGTCGGAGGCGAGGCGCCAGGCCCCGCCGAGCCGGAGGACCAGCGTCGAGTCGGCCTCGCGGCGCACGTGGAGCTCGGCGGGAGCCGCCGCGGCCGCACCCTCGATGGCCATTGGAAGAGGGTACCGCTGCGCCGGATGGCATACGCCTACCCCGAGGGGGCGCATCCACCATGGGAAAACCGGGAGGTGGGCCCGGACCAGGCCCAGCGAGGCTCCCGAACGAAGGCCGCCGGCCGCGGCGCGGGGCCGCGGCCGGCGGCTCCTCCGGTGAGGGGCGGGCTACTTCACGCCCATCTTCTCGGCTGCCTTGTCCACTCCCCTGTCCACGCCGCCTTCGCCGGCCTTCTGCGCGGGCGGGACCACGGTGGCCGCCGAGCTGCCGACCTTCTTGGACGCCGTGTCGCCGCCCTTCTTCACCTGGTTCTTGCCCTCGGTCTTCGCCTTGTCGGCGGCCTGCTTCCCCACGCTGCTGGCCTGGGTCTTGGCGGAGTCGGTGGCCTGGTTGCCCGCGGCGCTGCCCTGCGTCTTGGCAGAGTCGGCGGCCTTCTGGACGTCGACGGAGGACGGGAGGGACGGGGTCTGCGCGAGGCTCGCGAGCGGACCAGCGGCGATGACGGCGAGGAAAGTGCGCACGATCTTCTTCAAGGCAACCTCCGGTTTGGTGACGGCGCGTCATGCCCCGGCGCCGGGAAAGGCCGCAACCGGTGCCACAGATTGCCAACCGGAGTACAGGGGACATCGGGGGTCCGGGATCCTGGGGGGGCCGAAAGGCCCGCCAAGGCGCACGAGCTCGCGGGACCTGGGCCAGCGGCAGGGGGCAATCCGGACCCGGCCATCACCCATAGGTATGGGTCGCGCGCTCGTTGGCGTTGACGTCGCCACGGGGAGAGCGGTGGAATGCGGCTCTCCCGTGGCGAGCACGCTCCTCACCTTCGCGACTCGCGACCAGCACCGCTCCTGGCTGGAGACGCAGGCTCGCCTGCCGGTCGGGTTCCGGGTGGGCACGGCCCGCTTCGAGTTCACTCCCGCGGAAGTAGCGAAGACGGCGCGGATGGCTCTCACGCTCATTGCCCTCGACCGCCCCACCCCCGCGTTCGCGGCCAAGTTCACCCGGAATGCCTTCCCGGGGGCGCCCGTCCTGATCGGCCGCGAACGGCTCGCGGAGCCGCGGCTCGCCGCGGTGGTGGTGAACAACAAGGTATCGAACGTGTGTGCACCGGGCGGCGTGGAGGCCGCAGAGCGCGTCGTGGCCGCTGCGGCCAGGCTGCTCCGCGTAGAGCCGCGCGAGGTACTGCCCTCGTCGACCGGCGTCATCGGCTGGCGGCTCCCGGTGGCTGCCATGGAGGCGGCGCTCCCGAGCGCGGTGGCGACCCTCCAGCCGGCCTCGGTCCTGCCTGCCGCCGAGGGAATCATGACGACCGACCTCTACCCGAAGGTGCGCCGCATCGCCGTGGGGCAGGGCTCCGTCGTGGGGATCGCAAAGGGCGCGGGAATGATCGAGCCCGATCTGGCGACGATGCTCGTCTACCTCCTCACCGACGTCGCCGTGCCCCGCGCGGAGCTGCGCGCTGCTCTCGACGAGGCCGTCGAGGCGAGCTTCCAGAACATCACCGTGGACTCGGATACGAGTACTTCCGACACCGTGGTGCTCCTGTCCTCGATGCAGCGGCCGGCGCCCGAGCGGCGGCACTTTCGGGAGGCCCTCGCGACCGTGTGCCGGGACCTGGCCGAGGACGTGGTGCGAAACGGCGAGGGAGTGCATCACGTGGTCCACGTGGTGGTGCGCGAGGGTCCCGACGTCCGGGTGGCGCGCGAGATCGGGAAGTCCGTAGCTAACTCGCCTCTCGTGCAGTGCGCGGTGAACGGCAACGATCCGAACGTGGGCCGCCTGCTGTGCGCGGTCGGCAAGTGCGCCGGCAGGGGCGGGGTGCCGCTCGACACCTCCCGGGTTCGCCTGCGCATGGGCGGCGAGACGATCTTCGAAGGAGGCGCCATGCGGCTCGATGCCGGCATCGAGCAGAGGCTCCATCGCCACCTGAAGGAAGCCGAGCTCTACGCCAGCGTGCCGCCCGCGGACGGGCTGAGCTTCCGGCCGCCGGTCGACTTCCCGCCACACGAGCGCGCCGTCGAGATCGAGGTGGCGCTCGGGCTCGGAGGCGCTTCTTGCGAGGTGCTTGGGGCGGACCGGAGCCACGAGTACATCACCGAGAACGCGGACTACCGGAGCTGACCGGACACACGTGCTCCGGCAAGACCCCGACCCCGCTTCGTCCGGCCGGCGTGGGCCGCCCGCGGCAGCCTCGCTGCACGTTCGCGATCTCGGCAACCGGTCGCGGCGCACGGTGCTGCTCCTGCACGGCTGCCTGGGGGACAGCGACGACTTCGACGCAATGGCGGCCAGGCTCGCCGCCACCCGCCGCGTGCTCGTGCCCGACCTTCCTGGCCACGGACGCTCGCCGCCGCTGCGCCTGTACTCGTTCGACGGAGTGCGCGAGGTCGTCGAGAAGATGCTGATGGCGCGGGGCGCGCCTGGCCTGGACATCGTTGGCTACGGGTACGGGGCCTACCACGCGCTGCTGCTCGTCCTCCTCGGCCGCGTCAAGGTCGGCCGTCTCCATCTCATCGGCCCGGTGGCCGCGGGGCTGGACGAGGCGTCCCGGGCTGCCATGGCGGTGCACGCCGAGAACGTGCGCTCAGGGCGCTCGGAGTACGCCGCTTCCTTCGTTGCCCGGTGCTTTGGCGGAGGCTGGGCGGCGGCGCACGCCGAGGTCGTGGCCCGCGTCCACGCGCGCGCCCACCACGTGGCCCGCGAGCAGCTCGCGCGGGAGCTGGAGGAGTTCGCGCGCCTGCCAGATCTCCGCCGCCGCCTGCCCGCCGTCGCGTGCCACACCGTGGTGCGCGTGGGCGCGGAGGACGCGCTCACGCGGCCCCAGGCCGGCGAGTCGATCGCGCGGGCCATCCCCGGCGCGCGACTGGAACTGGTGGCCGGCGCCGGCCACGCGCTCATGCTGGAGGACTTCGAAGGCACGCTCGCCAGCGTCGAGCAACTCCTCGCCCGGTAGCCCCCTCGGTCAGGGTGCCGGCTGGAACTCCAGGATGGCCCCGTCTGCCCGGGTGGTGAGGAAGAGGTGACCGTCGCGCACGAGGTGCGAGGCGACGAACCCGAGCTGCTGCAGGTACTGGTCGGAGATCGACCCGGGCGGACACATGGCCCTCGTGCTTGCGACCGGACCGAAGGTGAGCGCACTTCCCTCTAAACTGCACCAGCAGCTGCCGGCACTCGTCCTCGGCGCGCAGCGCGTGCATCGGGTCGCGGTCGGCCTTGTCCATCTGCTGGTAGTGGATGTCGCAGACTTTCGCCTGCGCCTCGGCGGCTTCCTCCATGGCGGGGTAGAACAGGATGAAGTCCTTGTATTCGGCTTCGGCCTGCGCCAGGCCGTGCGCAGCCGCCCTCGCGATACCAACTGTCGGCCATGGCCAGCTTGGCCTTGGCCAGAAACTCGCTGGTGTCGTAGGTGTTGATCAGGGTGTTGCAGCGTGCAGCGCGCGACTTCGTAACGGCTGTGCTCGATGTCGTTGATCGCCTTGTCGAACAGCACCTTGTCGGGCTGCTGGGTGTCCTTGGTGATCGGGTTCTCGTACTTGCTTGCGCGAACAGGCACGTCAGCAGAACCAGCGGCCGCCGCCACCAGCGCGGCGTAACGAATCGCGTTTCGAACCATAATGACTCAACTCACCCCAAATCGAATTTCAGCACCGGATCGCGGTGGCGCCGGCCGCGATCTCGCGCAACTCGCGCACCGCGGCTTCCGGGTCCGGACTGTGAAACACGGCCGACCCTGTGACGATCCAATCACACCCGGCGCGCACCACTTCCGCCAGGTTCTCGCGGTGCACTCCGCCATCGATCTCGATCGGCAACGCTAAGTCCTTCTCCCGCCGCATCCGACCAGCTTGCGCGCCTTTTCGAGCACGTAGGGAATCAGCTTCTGGCCGCCGAACCCCGGATTCACGCTCATCAGAAGCACGTAGTCGGCCACTTCCAGCACATCTTCCAGCATCGCAACCGGCGTGGCCGGATTCAGCACCACACCCGCCATCGCGCCCGCCTCGCGGATCATCGCCAGCGTGCGCGTCCAGGTGCCGGCAGGCTTCGTAGTGCACCGAAACCGAGTTGGCGCCCGGCGCTCGACAAATCGCTGCGCATAGCGCTCCGGGTTGCTCGATCATCAGGTGAACGTCCAGATGCAGCCGCGTGGCTTTGCGGATCGATTCCACCACCGGCGGCCCGATGGTCATATTCGGCACGAAGTGGCCGTCCATCACGTCGAGATGCAGCATGGAGGCTCCGCCGCGCTCGACCGAGCGATTTCCTCGGCCAGCCGGGCGAAGTCCGCCGACAGGATTGAGGGAACGATTTCAACCATTTGCGGGTTCTTCCGATTTTATCACAGCGGCGTAGAAACCGTCCCCGGCGTCGCGCCCGGGAATGCGCCGCATGGTCTCCGACGACCAGCTCCGGCGGACACGCGCGGCCACCACGCTCTTCGTTTTCCTCGGGTTCCAGCGAGCAGGTGGAATAGACCAGCAGGCCGCCGGGCGCGAGCGCCGCGCGCGCGTTGGCCAGCAGCGCCGCCTGGCGCCGGCGCAGGTCGTCGAGGTCCTCCGGGCGCAGCCGCCACTTGATCTCCGGATTGCGCCCCAGCGTGCCGGTGCCCGGAGCAGGGCGCATCCACCAGGATGCGGTCGAAGCGCCGCGCGAACGGCAGCGGCCGCGTGCCGTCCAGCACCACCAGGTCCGCGCCCAGCCCTTGAGCTGCGCCAGGCGGTGCAGGTGCAGGTCGCAGGCCACGGCGCGCACGCCGGCTTCCAGCGCCTGCGCGGTCTTGTTGCCCGGCGCCGCGCACAGGTCGAGAAACGCACTGCGCCCGGCTCCAGGCGCAGCAGCGGCACGATGGACTGCGAGCCGATATCCTGGAACCGGCTGCGCCCGCGGCCCCGTCGCGGACGTACTTCTCCGGCTTCGCGCAAGCGCCGCCCGCGCGATGCCGCGCGGCGGCTTCGGCGCCCGTAGCGCGCGCTCCCAGCGCGCCAGCAGCCACTCCGGGCAGGAGAGCTCGACCTCGCGGTTGGGCCACGCGACCGGCTCGCGGTCCACCTTGCGCAGCATGGCGTTCACGAACCCCGCGGCGGAGCGCTTGCGCGCGCGCTTCACCAGCTCCACCGCATCCGTCACCGCCGCGTGCGCCGGGATGCGCTCCAGGTAGCGAAGCTGGTAGATGCCCATGCGCAGCGCGGTGCGCACTTCGGCGTCGAGCTTGCGCGGCCGGCCGGAGTAGTGCTCGATCAGGAAGTCGAGCTGCGCGCGATAGCGCAGCACGCCGAAGACGATCTCCGAGGCCAGGCCGGCATCGCGCGAATCGAGCGCCGCGCGTGCGCTCCAGCAGCAGATCGGAGGCGTAGCCGCCCGCTTCCACCTTGCGGAGGATGTCGAACGCGGCGATGCGGGCGGGCGCGGGCATGGGCATGAGAATGTAGAGCGGGCCTCCGGCGCGGAGGCCCGCTCTACGGGGTTCGCGTAAGGGATGGTAGCACAGGGACAACGCGGGACTGCCGCGGCCCCGTGGGCCTT